>JOAZ01000024.1 GCA_000720535.1 Streptomyces halstedii | reverse complement strand
AGGGAAACGCCCGGTTACATTCCGAACCCGGAAGCTAAGCCTTTCAGCGCCGATGGTACTGCAGGGGGGACCCTGTGGGAGAGTAGGACGCCGCCGAACAATCTTTCAGGACCCTTGGTCCCAGCGTTCAACGCTGGGACCAAGGGTCCTTTTGTTTTTCCGAAGCGCGTCGGACGGCCGACTGCGTGAGAATGTCTGTGGTACCCGATGACAGGAGTCACCCCCATGTCCACCAACTCTTCCGACGACCGTCCGGAGCGCGAGCCGCGTCGCCGGGAAGACGGTGAGAGGGGCGGCTTCCGGGGAGGCCGTGACGACCGCTCCTCCGCACCTCGACGCGACGGTGACCGGGGCGGGTTCCGCCGCGATGACCGCGACCGCGATCGTGCCCCGCGCCGTGACAGCGGCCGTGGCGCCGGCGCCGGTACCGGCGGTGGCTTCCGCCGTGACGACAACCGGAGTGGTGGTACCGGCGGTGGCGGCTTCCGCCGTGACGATCGTGCCCCGCGCCGTGAGGACGACCGTGGTGGGTACCGGGGTGGCGGCGGCGGGTTCGACCGCCGTGACGACCGGCCGCGTGGCCCGCGCCGTGAGGACGACCGTCCCGGCGGCTTCCGCCGCGACGACAACCGCGGTGGCGACAACCGCGGTGGCGACAACCGGGGCGGCGACAACCGGGGCGGCAGCTTCCGCCGTGACGACAACCGGGGTGGCAGCAGCGGCGGTGGCTTCCGCCGTGACGACCGTGCCCCGCGTAGGGACGACGACCGGGGTAGCTACCGGGGTGGTGGCGGCGGGTTCGACCGTCGTGACGACCGGCCGCGTGGCCCGCGCCGTGAGGACGACCGTCCCGGTGGCTTCCGCCGTGACGACAACCGCGGTGGCGACAACCGGGGCGGCGGCTTCCGCCGTGACGACCGAGGCGGCGACCGGGACCGTGCCCCGCGTCGTGAGGACGACCGTGGTGGGTACCGTGGCGGCGCCCCGCGCCGTGACGACGACCGGGGTGGGTACCGTGGCGGCGCCCCGCGCCGTGACGACGACCGGGGTGGATACCGGGGTGGCGGCGGCGGCTTCGACCGTCGAGACGACCGGCCCCGTGGCCCGCGCCGCGAGGACGACCGCCCCGGCGGCTTCCGCCGCGACGACAACCGGAGCGGTGGTACCGGTGGTGGCGGTGGCTTCCGCCGTGACGACCGCGCCCCGCGGAGGGACGACGACCGCGCCGGTGGCTTCCGCCGCGACGACCGGGATCGTGACCGGGACCGTGGACCGCGCAGGGACGACGAGCGCTCGCCGCGTCGCGATGACGACCGTGGTGGATACCGTGGCGGCGCCCCGCGCCGTGACGACGACCGTGGTGGATACCGGGGTGGCGGCGGCGGCTTCGACCGCCGTGACGACCGGCCCCGTGGCCCCCGTCGCGACGACGACCGTCCCGGCGGCTTCCGCCGCGACGACAACCGGAGCGGTGGTACCGGTGGCGGCGGCGGTTTCCCCCGTGACGACCGAGGCGGTGACCGGGACCGTGGGCCGCGCAGGGACAACGAGCGTGGCGGCTTCGACCGGGGCGGCAGCCGTGGTGGGTACCAGGGCCGCGACGAGCGCGGTGGCTACCGGGGGCGCGACGACCGTGGGGGCTACCAGGGCCGTGACGACCGCGACCGTGAGCCGATCAAGCGTCTGCCCATCCCGGACGAGGTCACCGGGGACGAGATCGACAAGGAGGTGCGGCAGGAGCTGATGAGCCTGCCGAAGACCCTCGCCGAGGACGTCGCGCGTAACCTCGTGATGGTCGCCCGCCTGATCGACGAGGACCCCGAACAGGCTTACGCCTTCTCGCGTATCGCCCTGCGTCTCGCCTCACGCGTGGCCGCCGTGCGTGAGGCCGCCGGCTTCGCCGCGTACGCCACCCAGAGGTACGCCGAGGCGCTGGCGGAGTTCCGGGCGTCGCGTCGGATGACCGGGTCCGTGGAACTGTGGCCCGTCATGGCCGACTGCGAGCGTGGCCTGGGCCGGCCCGAGCGTGCCATGGCCATGGCCGGTGAGTCCGAGGTGCAGAAGCTGGACAAGGCCGGGCAGGTGGAGATGCGCCTGGTCGCCGCCGGGGCCCGCCGGGACATGGGGCAGATCGACGCCGCCATCGTCACCCTCCAGAGCCCTGAACTCGCCTCCAACGCCGTCCACTCGTGGACCCCTCGGCTGCGCTACGCCTACGCGGACGCGCTGCTGGAGGCCGGGCGTGAGGACGAGGCCCGCGAGTGGTTCGGGAAGGCCCTGGAGGCCGACAAGGACGGTTCGACCGACGCCTCCGACCGGCTCGCCGAGCTCGACGGCGTGGAGTTCGTCGACGCCCTGGGCGAGGACGCCGAGAGCGACACGAACGGCGAGGACGACGCGAACGGCCTGAGTGTGGAGAAGGCGGAGAAGGCCGAAGACGACGTCCAGGCCGACTCGCGGCACGACGCCGACGCCGATGTCGATGTCGACGCCGACGCCGATGCGGACTCCGAGGCCGACGCGGACGCGGACAGCGAGAGTGGCCGAGGCGGCGACGCGGACGGCCCCACGAGGGCCTGAGCACCTGACGCCTGAGCACCTGACGTAGGACAGCGAGAGGGCGGCACCCGGGGAACGAACCGGGTGCCGCCCTCTCGCCGTCTCCTGTCACGGACGGCGGGTGACGGCGCCTCAGCCCGTGTCCGGGCCGCCCGTCTCCGAACCACCCACGTCCGAACCACCCACGTCCGGGCCGCCCGCGTCCGTTCCGAGACTGCGCAGCACCAGGCCCGTGGCCGGTTTCGGACCGAACGACGTCGACTTGCGGGGCATCGTGACGCCCTGCCGGGCCAGGTCCCGTACGACGTCCTCGCCGACCGGATGCATCAGGACCGCGGTGGCGCCGTTCCGTTCGGCCTGTTCGACCGCTGCCTCGGTGTCGTGGATGTAGGCGATGTGCTCCGGGGCGTCCGGAATCCGCCACACCTGGTCGAGGAGTGTGGAGTGCAGCACCGTCGCGTCCAGCTCGCGCCACGCGGCCGGCCGGTCGGCGCGCACCGTACGTTCCAGCAACCGCGCGTCCGGACGGTCCACGAGATGGAAACGTCCGTCACCCGCGAGCAGGAAGGCATTGCCCTCCGCGGCGGCCCCGGCGAGGACGTCGAGCGCCCGGGGCAGCGGTCCCTCGACGTCCCGGACCCGGAAGAGGCCGTCGAGCGCGGCGCGTGCCTTCGCGACCGGCAGCCGGTGCAGCAGGCGGTGGATGGCACGCACCCGCAGCGGGTAGCGGGCCGTGTCCACGAGCAGCACCAGCCCGAAGTCCCACGGGCCGGGTCCCGTGTGCTCCCGTTGGAGCCGCAGATAGGTCGCCCAGCGGTGGTGGCCGTCCGCGATGAGGGCCTGGCGGCCGGCGAGGTCCGCCTCGACACGTGCCCGCTCCACGGGGTCCGTGACGGCCCACAGCCGGTGGGCGACCCCGTCCTCGGTCGTCGTGGTCAGGAGCGGGGCGCTCTCCACCACCCGCTCGATGACCGCCGTGGCCCCGGCCCGCCGGCCGTCACCGGCGTAACTCAGGAGCAGCGGTTCGAGGTGGGCCCCGGCCGTCCGCATCAGGTCGGCACGGTCCGCGACGACGTCCGCCATGACGTCCTCGTGCGGCAGCACGATCCCCTCGGACGCGGGTGAGAGGGCCAGGGCGCCGATCACGCCGCGCTGGAGGAGATCGCCGGACCGCTGCTCGTAGACGTAGAGGACCGGCTCGGGGTCGGCGGCCAGGACGCCGTCGGCCAGCCAGTTCTTCAGGGTGGTGGCGGCCTGCCGGTTGCGCTCGGTGGCGGTGCCCGCCTGCGGAAGGATCAGCCGCACGATGTTGTGCGGGTCCGACGACTCCAGGTGGTGCAGACCGTCCGGCCGTACGACGACGTCGTACGGCGGTGATGTGACCGCGGCCAGGCTGCCGACCCGTTCGGGGACGTACCGCAGCCCGCGGAAGGGGATCAGCCGCAGCCCTTGGTCGGTGGCGCGTCCTGATGTGTTCATCCGGGCATCGTATGTGCGCTCCGGCGATGCGCGATGATCGGGGGAGAGGCATGGAAAGAGGAGCGCGATGAGTCAGCAGTACAGGTCCCGTCCGAGCGGAAGCGGTACGCCGCTGAGCGAGGCGTACGACACGGCCCTGCTCGATCTCGACGGGGTGGTGTACGCGGGCGGGCACGCCGTCGCGCACGCCGTCGAGTCGCTGGGCACCGCACGGGACGGAGGCATGCGGCTGGCGTACGTGACGAACAACGCGCTGCGGACACCGGACGCGGTGGCCGCGCACCTGTCGGAGCTGGGGGTGCCCGCCGAGCCCGCCGATGTGATCACCTCGGCGCAGGCGGTGGCGCGGCTGATGGCTGATCAGTTGCCGCCGGGGGCCCGGGTGCTGGTCGTCGGCGGTGAGGGGCTGCGGGTCGCGCTGCGGGAGCGGGGTCTGGTGCCCGTGGAATCGGCGGACGACGATCCGGCCGCGGTGGCCCAGGGCTTCGGCGGCCCGGACCTGCCGTGGGGACGGTTCACCGAGGCGGCGCACGCGATCAGGGGCGGGGCCTCCTGGTTCGCGTCCAACACCGACCTGACCATCCCCTCCGCCCGGGGCATCGCGCCGGGCAACGGCGCGGCCGTGGAGGTCGTACGCATCGCCACGGGCGCCGAACCCCAGGTGGCGGGCAAGCCGTTGCCGCCGATGCACCGCGAGACCGTGCTGCGGACCGGGGCCAAGCGGCCCCTCGTGGTCGGAGACCGGCTGGACACGGACATCGAGGGCGCGTTCAACGGCGGTGTGGACTCGCTGCTGGTGCTCACCGGGGTGACCGACGCGGCGCTGCTGCTCGCCGCCGAGCCCCGGCACCGGCCGACCTACGTGGACCGGGACCTGCGGGGGCTGCTCACCGGCCAGCCCGAGGCGGCGGTGGAGGGCGACGCGTTCCGGTGCGGTGGCTGGACGGCCGCCGTGCGGGACGACGTGCTCGTGCTGGAGGGTGACGGGGACCCCCTGGACGGGCTGCGGGCCCTGTGCGGGACGGCCTGGACGCACGCGGGAGACGGTGTCTGCGGGCTGGACACGGCGAAGCCGGTGGCCCGGCTCGGACTGGGGTGATCCCGGGCTGAGGCCGGGCCGCCGGGCCGCCGGGCGCCGACTGCTCGGCCGCCGGCCGTATGACCGCCGTCCGCTGTCCGTCGTCCGCCGTGCCGCCGTCCGCCGTGCCGCCGTCCACCGGGCCGTCGGCCGTGGCCGCTCCCGGGGGCCGGACAGGTGGGTAGGTTAGCCTTACCTCGTGTGGGTCGAGCGTCCCCCGGGCCGAGGTCCGGTGACGCGTCCGCGCCGCTGCCCGCCGCCGACTCCAGGAGTACCACCATGCAGCGTCTCACCGCGGACTCGGTGACCCTCGGCTACGACCGGCGGACCATCGCGGAGAACCTCTCGGTCGAGATCCCGGACCACTCCTTCACGGTCATCGTCGGCCCCAACGCCTGCGGCAAATCCACCCTGCTGCGCGCGCTCTCGCGGATGCTGAAGCCCGAGCGGGGAGAGATCCTGCTCGACGGCGGGTCCATTCACCGGCTCCCCGCGAAGAAGGTCGCCCGGATGCTCGGCCTGCTGCCCCAGACCTCGACGGCCCCCGACGGCATCACCGTCTCCGATCTCGTCTCGCGGGGCCGCTACCCGCACCAGGGGCTGCTGCGCCAATGGTCCCCCGAGGACGAGCGGATCGTGCGGGAGTCCATGGAGTCGACCGGCGTCGGTGAACTCGCCGGCCGTTACGTCGACGAGCTGTCCGGCGGTCAGCGCCAGCGGGTCTGGATCGCCATGGCCCTCGCCCAGGAGACCCCGCTGCTGCTGCTCGACGAGCCGACGACGTATCTCGACATCCAGCACCAGATCGACGTGCTCGACCTCTGCGCCGAACTCCACGAGACGCGGGGCCGCACCCTGGTCGCGGTCCTGCACGACCTCAACCACGCCGCGCGGTACGCCACGCACATCGTCGCCATGCGGCAGGGCGAGATCGTCGCCGAGGGCGCCCCCGCGGACGTCGTCACCGCGGACATGGTCGAGGAGGTCTTCGGGATGCGCTGCCAGATCATCGACGACCCCCAGACCGGCACGCCCCTGGTCGTCCCGGCGGCCCGCAGGAAACGCGCGGCGGCCGCCGCCTGACGGGAGGCGGCGCGGCTCCCGGGGCGGGACCCGGCCCCACCGTCAGCTCCGGAGCAGCGACCTCAGCGTCAGCAGGTCACGGAAGCCCGCCTCCAGCCGGACCCGGCCCGAGCCCCAGGCCTTCGCGAAGTTCAGCTCGCCGTTCACCATGGCCACCAGGTCGTCCCCGGTCATCGCGAGCCTGATCTGGGCCTTCTCGCGGGGCGGCCCCTCGAAGGTGTCCAGTACATGGATACGGCCGTCCGTCAGCCGCCCGGTGAACGTCACGTCGAGGTCCCTGATGTGGCAGCTCAGCGAACGGTCCAGGGCCGCGGCACCGCGTACGTCGCCGTCCGCCCCCGCGAGGTTGCCGGAAAGTGTGTCGAGCGCGCTGCGGCACTCCTCCTTGGTCGCCATCGTGATCGACGGTACACCGGCCCTTCGCGGTAGCGTTCCGGCATGAGCGACTGGATGCCGGAGCCGGGCACGAGACCCGAGGCCGCCCCCGACCCCGCGGCGCCCGAGGCCGCCCCCGACCCCTCGGCGCCCGGGGCCTCCGCGCCGACCCCCGGGGCCTCCGCGCCCTCCCACGAACCCGCCCCGCCCGCCCCGCTCGGTGTCCCGCGCACCCCCACCGGGTACGCCGGTGTGGACGCCCGGCTGGAGCGGCTGGCCGACGCGGACCACCTCCCGGCGGACGGGCACGGTGAGGTGTACGAGGATGTACACCGTGGGCTGCGCGACGAGCTGACCGCTCTGGACGCCCGGCCCGCATCCGTGTCCGACACCCAGTGACGACCGACAGGAGCTGAACCGAACGTGGCAGGAGTGGCACGTCGCCGCCTCGACGCCGAGCTGGTACGCCGCGAACTCGCGCGCTCACGCGAGCACGCGAGCCAGCTGATCGCGGAGGGGCGGGTGACCGTCGGCGGCAACCGGGCGACCAAGCCCGCCACCCAGGTCGAGACCAGCGCGGCGGTCGTCGTCGCCAAGGACGACAACGACCCCGAGTACGTCTCGCGCGGCGGGCACAAACTCGCGGGGGCCCTGGCCGTGTTCACGCCCCTCGGCCTGGAGGTCCGGGGGCGGCGGGCGCTGGACGCCGGTGCGTCGACCGGAGGCTTCACCGATGTGCTGCTACGGGCCGGGGCCGGCCACGTCGTCGCCGTCGACGTCGGCTACGGCCAGCTCGCCTGGTCGCTGCGGTCCGACGCGCGCGTCACCGTCAAGGACCGCACCAACGTACGGGAGCTGACGCTGGAACAGATCGACGGGGAGGCGGTCGACCTGGTGGTCGGCGACCTGTCGTTCATCCCGCTCGGTCTCGTCCTGCCGGCCCTGGCGCGCTGCGCGGCGCCCGGCGCCGACCTCGTCCTCATGGTCAAACCGCAGTTCGAGGTCGGCAAGGAGCGCCTGGGCAGCGGAGGCGTCGTACGCAGCCCGGAGCTGCGCGCCGAAGCCGTACGGGACGTGGCACACCGGGCCTGGCGGCTGGGCCTGGGCGTGCGGGGCGTGACCGCGAGCCCGCTGCCCGGTCCGGCCGGGAACGTCGAGTACTTTCTGTGGCTGCGGGCCGGGGCACCGGAACTCGATCCCGCGGATGTCGATCGCGCAGTGGCGGAGGGGCCTCGTTGACGACACAACCGGCACAAGACGACCCGGCACAGGACGACCCGGCACAAGCCAACCCGGAACAGGGTGAACCGCCGCAGGAGGGTCCGGGACAGGAGGGCGGCGCGGGGCGGACCGTCTTCCTGCTGGCCCACACCGGCCGTCCGGCGGCGATCCGCAGCGCCGAACTCGTCGTCCAGGGGCTGCTTCGCAACGGCCTGGGCGTCCGGGTGCTGGCCGTGGAGGCGGAGGACCTGCCGCTGCCCTCCGCGGTGGTGAAGGTCACGGACGCCACACCCGCGGCCGTCGAGGGCTGCGAACTGCTGATCGTGCTCGGCGGTGACGGGACCCTGCTGCGCGGGGCCGAGATCTCGCGGGCCTCGGGGGTCCCCATGCTCGGCGTCAACCTGGGACGGGTCGGCTTCCTCGCCGAGGCCGAGCGCGACGACCTGGACAAGGTCGTCGACCGGGTCGTCACCCGCGCCTACCGGGTCGAGGAGCGCATGACCATCGACGTCCTCGTCCACAGCAACGGCGACGTCGTGCACAGCGACTGGGCGCTCAACGAGGCGGCCGTGCAGAAGGTCTCGCCCGAGCGGATGCTGGAGGTCGTGCTGGAGATCGACGGCCGGCCGGTGACCGGCTTCGGCTGCGACGGGATCGTCTGCGCCACCCCCACCGGCTCGACCGCGTACGCCTTCTCGGCCGGCGGACCCGTCGTCTGGCCCGAGGTGGAGGCCCTGCTGATGGTGCCCATCAGCGCCCACGCGCTCTTCGCCAAGCCGCTGGTGACCTCGCCCACCTCGGTGCTGGCCGTGGAGGTCCAGCCGCACACCCCGCACGGCGTGCTGTGGTGCGACGGGCGCAGGACCGTCGAACTGCCCGCCGGGGCCAGGGTCGAGGTGCGGCGCGGCGCGGTACCCGTACGGCTGGCACGGCTGCACCAGGCCTCCTTCACGGACCGGCTGGTCGCCAAGTTCGCGCTGCCCGTACAGGGCTGGCGGGGCGCCCCGCACTGACGTCCCACACCGTGCCGGGACGCCGTGCCGCCCGGCAGGCCGTTAGCGCGGCGGGGTCCGGACCTCGTAAGGTCATGTCCGTGTTGGAGGAGATGCGGATACGGTCGCTCGGGGTCATCGACGACGCGGTGGTGGAGCTGTCACCCGGTTTCACCGCGGTGACGGGCGAGACCGGCGCGGGCAAGACGATGGTCGTGACCAGCCTGGGGCTGCTGCTCGGCGGACGTGCCGACCCCGCCCTCGTGCGGGTCGGCGCCAAGGCCTCGGTGGTCGAGGGCCGGATCACCGTGGGCCCCGGCGACGCGGCGGCGCTGCGCGCGGAGGAGGCCGGCGGAGAGATCGAGGACGGAGCGCTCATCATCAGCCGCACCGTCTCGGCGGAGGGACGCTCCCGCGCCCACCTCGGGGGCAGATCCGTACCCGTCGGGGTCCTGACCGAACTCGCCGACGAACTCGTCGCCGTCCACGGCCAGACCGACCAGCAGGGGCTGCTCAAGCCCGCCCGCCAGCGCCAGGCACTCGACCGGTACGCGGGCGATGGGGTGAGCGTGCCGCTCGCCGCCTACACCTCCGCCTACCGGCGGCTGCGCGCGGTCGTCTCGGAGCTGGACGAGCTGACCGTACGCGCCCGCGAGCGCGCCCAGGAGGCGGATCTGCTGCGCTTCGGCCTCGACGAGGTCGCGGCCGTCGAACCGCTGCCCGGGGAGGACACCGAGCTGGCCGCCGAGGCCGAACGGCTCGGCCACGCCGAGGCCCTCGCCTCCGCGGCGGCCCTCGCGCACGCGGCCCTCGCGGGCGACCCGGAGGACGCGGAGGCCGTGGACGCCACCACGGTGGTCGCGGCCGCCGGGCGGGCCCTGGACGCCGTACGCGCCCACGACCCGGCCCTGGCCGCGCTCGCCGACCGGACCGGGGAGATCTCGATCCTGCTGGCCGACGTGGCGGGGGAACTCGCCGGGTACGCCGACCAGCTGGACGCCGACCCGCTGCGGCTCGCCGCCGTCGAGGAGCGGCGTGCCGCGCTCACCGCGCTCACCCGCAAGTACGGCCAGGACATCGCCGCCGTGCTCGCCTGGGCCCAGGAGAGCGCCGCCCGGCTCACCGAGCTGGAGGGCGACGACGACCGGATCGGGGAGCTCACGGCGGAGCGGGACACGCTGCGCGGCGAGCTGTCCGGGCTCGGGCAGGCACTCACCGACGCGCGTACGGAGGCGGCGGCCCGCTTCGCCGAGGCGGTGACCGGGGAACTGGCCTCGCTCGCGATGCCGCACGCCCGGGTCTCGTTCGCCGTCCGGCAGACGGAGGCCGCGGACGAGACGTCCGGTATCGACGTCGGCGGACGCTGTGTCGTCTACGGGCCGTCCGGGGCCGACGAGGTCGAACTCCTGCTGGCCCCGCACCCCGGCGCACAGCCCCGGCCGATCGCCAAGGGCGCGTCGGGCGGTGAGCTGTCCCGGGTGATGCTCGCCGTCGAGGTGGTCTTCGCGGGGTCCGACCCCGTGCCGACGTACCTCTTCGACGAGGTCGACGCGGGGGTCGGCGGCAAGGCGGCCGTCGAGGTCGGCCGGCGGCTGGCCAAGCTGGCCCGGTCCGCGCAGGTCGTGGTGGTCACGCACCTGCCGCAGGTGGCGGCCTTCGCCGACCGGCAGCTGCTGGTCGAGAAGACCGTGGACGGCTCGGTGACCAGGAGCGGCGTCAAGATCCTGGAAGGCGAGGACCGGGTGCGGGAGCTCTCCCGGATGCTGGCCGGGCAGGAGGACTCGGAGACGGCCCGCGCCCACGCCGAGGAACTGCTGGCCGCCGCGCGGGCGGACGGCTGAGGGCGGTCCTCGGCGCTCCGCCCGCACCCCGGCCGGGCGCCCGGCCCGTCCCGGCGCCCGGCTCGGTCGTCGCGCCGCACCGGGCGCCGACGGCCCGTCGGACGGGCGGACTTGGGGTACAGGGAAGAACGCTGTCACCAGCCGCAAACGGCGGTGATCTTGCGAGGGCGTCACTCGTGTGGGTGGATTCGAGGCCGTACGGCTGCGGCGGGTGAAGCTCTGCGAGGTCGATCGGCGAGCGTGGCCCGTACTCCGCCGGACCTGGATGAGTTCGTCGAGCACCGGATGTTGCTGAAGGACGAGCGGGCGCTCGTGTCCGGCAAGCGCGGTGCGACGCGACGGGGCTTCGCCCTGCCGCTGAAGTTCTCTACGCGGTACGGCCGGTTTCCCCGGGGTCGGGCCGAGCTGCCTGGTGAGGCCGTGGAGTTCGCCGCCCGGCAGGTACGGGTACCCGCCTCGGAGCCGGAGTCCTACGACGGGCCGCACGGTCGAGTACCACCGCGCGCGGGTCCGGGTGGAACGGTTGGCCCGCTGTCGCGAGGAGAGCATCGAGCCGCCCACGGCGGGCCGGTGCGACCGCATCGTGGGGGCCGCTCCGCAGGAGGCCGAGGAGTCGCTGACGGCCCTGACCTGTCCCCAGGCCTCGTACATCGGCAGGCGCCCGGCAGCTGCCGGGTGAGGCAGCACGTACCGACAGGGGTCGCCCGAAGTGGTGGCTACGTACGGTTCGCGTGGTCGGCTGGAGCTTCTGCGGCGTCGAGCGCGTCTTCCGGGCGCCGGCTCTTCCCGAGCAGGATGCCGATGAGGACAGCGCCGAGCGTGAGGAGGGCGGCCGCGACGGTGAGTGCGAGTGAGAAGCCTTCCGTCGCGGCGCGCAGGGGGTCGTCCTGTGCGGCCAGGACGTCGCTGCGGCGCGAAGCCAGAGCGACAAGCACCGCCACTCCCACGGCGCCGCCGACTTGTTGCACGGAGCTCAGGACGGCTGAGCCGAGTCCGGCGTTCTCCTCGGTGGTGCCCGTGAGCGCGGCGACGGTCAGGGCGGGCAGACTCAGTCCGCATCCGAGGCTCGTGACGAGCATGCCGGGCAGCACTCCGGAGGCGTAGCCGTCGCTCGGTGCCACGCCGGACAGCAGCAGCAGTCCGGCCGCGCTGATCAGGAACGACATGACGAGGGCCGGGCGCACGCCGAGCCTGACCACCGCTCGGGAGGAGAGCCACATGCCCGCGAGGATGCCGGTGCCGTAGGGCAGATAGGCGACGCCGGCCGTGAGCGGGCGGTAGCCCAGCACGGTCTGCATGTGCACCATCAACAGGAAGGCCATCGCGTACATGGCGGCGGAGAACAGCAGGGTCGCCCCGTTGGCGACGGCGCGGACGCGGAAGGACAGCAACGACAACGGCACCAGCGGCTCGGCGGTCCGTGCCTCGGCCGCGACGAAGGCGACGGCCAGGAGCACGGCCAGAAGCAGGGGGCCGGCAGCGGCCGTAGCGCCCCAGCCCGACTCCCCGGTCCGGAGCAGTCCGTAGACCAGGGACACCAGGGCACCGGTGCCGAGTACCGCACCGGGTACGTCGAGGCGCGCAGGCCGTCCGGCCCGGCTCTCGGGGACCAGGCGCGGGAGCAGCACTACGGCTGCAAGGGCCACTGGCAGGTTGATCAGGAAGATCCAGCGCCAGGACGCGAGGCCGGTCAGCGCACCGGAGATCACCAGGCCCGTCGTGCCGCCCAGAGCCGCGATGCCGCCCCAGACGCCAAACGCCTTGGCGCGCTCCTCGGTACCGGGGAACAGCAGCGTGATCAGCGCCAGCGCGGCCGGACTGGCCATGGCCGCGCCCGCGCCCTGGACGAACCGTCCGGCCACGAGCTGCCAGGGCTCCTGCGCGAGCCCGCAGATCAGGCTCGCCGCGCCGAACAGCACCACACCGGTCAGGAAGACGCGCCTGCGGCCCAGCAGGTCGGCCATGCGGCCGAACAGCAGCAACAGCCCGCCGAAGGCGAGGAAGTAGGCGTTGACGACCCAGGCCAGGCCCGCGGTGCCGAAGCCGAGATCCTCCCGCATGCTGGGGAGCGCCACGCTCACCACGTTGTCGTCCAGGACGAGCATGAACTGTACGAAACACAGCACTACCAGGGCCGGTCCGCGGCGCCCAAGGGCGTTGGCGGTGACTGTGGTTGGTACCGACGTCATACCGAGCGTCCTGTCCCCGTGAACGGCCCTTGTGAACTGCGGCAGCGCCCGCGGCGCGGTGGGTGATTGATCGGCATACGAATGACGCTATGCACTGGCCGTGCTGGCCGCGATGCGCTACCAGGTCATGTCATAGCGCGTTGAGGACATAGATTGGGGCCATGACCAAGGCTGTCGTGGGAGCCGTCCCGCCCGGGGCGGGCGCAATCGTCGTCGGGAACTTTCCTTTGGCGTACGGGCAGTGGTTCATCCCGCACAGCCACCCACAGCACCAGTTGGCCTGGGCGCGGCGCGGTGTGCTCGGCGTCGCCGTCGACGACTCCTACTGGGTCCTGCCACCCACACGGGCGCTGTGGCTGCCCGCGGGGGTGGTCCACCGGACCGGCGCGACCCGCGAGGCGGTGCTGTGCAGCCTCTACTTCGAACCAGACAGATGCGACCTGGACTGGGCGGACCCCACGCCGGTCGGCATCGACGGGCTGCTGGCCCACCTCATCGCCTACCTCAGCCGCGAAACCCTCAACGATGCCCCGCGGCTACGGGCGGAGGCCGTGGTCCTGGATCTGCTGCGCCCCTTGCCGACCACCCCCATCAATGTCCCGCACCCCACCGACGACCGCGTGCGCGCCGTGGCCGACGCGCTGCTCGCCGACCCCGCGGACTCACGGAGCCTTGAGGCGTTCGCACGGGCCGTCGGGGTGAGCCGACGCACCCTGACCCGGCTGTTCGCCCACGACACCGGCATGCACTTCGACCGCTGGCGTACCCATGTGCGGCTGCGCGCCGCGCTTCCTCTGCTCGCCGAGGGCCAGCCCGTTTCCCGGGTCGCACACACTGTGGGATACGCGACACCGAGCGCCTTCCTCGCTGCGTTCCGGCGAACCGTCGGCACTTCCCCGGGGCGCTACCTCAACGGCGACGCTTCATTCGAGGCATCTGCTACGAGCGCCGCCGACGAATGACCACCGCGGGGTTCGGACCCTGAGCCCGGTACCCGCCGCGACCACCTGCGGACGGCAGGCCGGAGCAGTCGCGTCGTCAGCGCTCCCAGCCGCATACGGACAATGAGCCGTGCTCATCTGCCGACCGCTTGACGAGCGAGATCGGTAAGTGGCGGCACGCGCGAGGGCGACAGCCTCGTCGTCCCGTCACTGGACCGGCTCGGCCGCTCTGTCCAGGACCTCATCGCGGTTGTGTCCGGCGCGCAAGCGTGGCGTCGGCTTCACCTCGCCGTACGAGGCGCTCGACACGACCGCCTCCGCGACCACCGGTGGTTGACGGGCGGGACGACAGGTCGTCAGCTTTCGGCCTCTGAACTCACTCGAACGAGTGGGGTGGTCCTGTCTGTCATCGGGACGCGGAGAGGAGCAACGTTTCTCCGGTCCCGGAACGTGCGTACGGACTGGCATCCTTGACGCTGTACATTCCGCCGACTCGGGAGCCCCGGGGAGCCATTCGACGTGTCACAGCTGCGTACGGTCCAAGTACTGGGCGGCGGTGCCGGAAGCAGCGCTCATGTCACCTCGCTCGCCACGGGCCTGGTGGCACGAGGGGTGCAGGTCACCGTCTGCGCCCCGGCCGACGGCGAGCACGCCCGGACGTTCCCCGCGACCGGCGCTCGCTTCACCCCCGTACCCCGGCGCGGCGATCCCGCCTCCGTCGTCGCCCTGCGCGCCGCCTGCGCCGACGCCGACGTCGTCCACGCGCACGGACTGCACGCCGCCGTACGTGCCGGGCTCGCGCTGAGCGGCCGGAGCACCCCGCTGGTCATGACCTGGCACCACCGGGCCCACGCCGAGGGAGCCCGCCGCCGGATGCTGCACCTGCTGGAGCGACGGGCCAACCGCGCCGCCGCCGTGGTGCTCGGTACGTCCTCGGAGCTGGTCGACCGGGCCCGGCTGCGGGGCGCCCGGGACGCCCGGCTCGCTCCCGCCGCGATGCCGCCGGGTCGGCCGACCCTCGTCCACGGCGGCAAGGCGCGTGCCGAACTGGGGGCGGTGGGACGGCCGTTACTCGTCTCCGCCGGTGTCCTCGCACCGCACCACGGCTACCACACGCTGCTGGACGCGGTACACGGGTGGCGTGAGCTGGACCCCGTACCGCTGCTGGTCGTCGCGGGGGAGGGGCGCGAGGAGGAGGCCCTGCGGCACCGGGTCGTCGACGAAGGGCTGCCCGTGGTCATGACCGGCCGCCGGGACGACCTCGGTGAACTGCTCGCCGCCGCCGACCTCGCCGTGGTGCCCGGCCGCGAGGACGGCCGGCCCGCCGTGGCCCGGGAGGCCTTGCGGCTCGGAGTCCCCCTGGTCGCCGCCGGGTCCGGCGCCGTGCGCGATCTCGTCGGCCAGGCCGCCGAACTGGTGCCGTACGGGGACGCCCCGGCGCTCACCGGTGCCGTCCTGCGGTTGCTGGGCGATCCGGGCCGCCGGGAGCAGCTCGCCGGGGCGGGACGGCGGCAGGCGGCCGGGTGGCCCACCGAGGAGGACACCGTCGCCCATGTGCTGTCCGTCTACGACGAGTTGGCCCAGCCGCTGTCGGTGGCCGGCCGCGGGTGACCCGGACCTGACCTGACGGGGCGCCCGCCGTGCGCGCCCGGCCCGTGCCCCTCGCCGACCCGCCCCGGAGCCCGCCCGCGGCAAGCGGTGGGCCCGGAAGGAAGGCCGGGTGGCACGGCGGAAGACTCCCACCGTGCCACCCGAGCGGTCACGCCTCCGGTCAGCCGACGTACGCCCCGCTCGCGGTCAGCCGCAGTGCCGTGTCGATCAGCGGGACATGGCTGAAGGCCTGCGGGAAGTTCCCCACCTGGCGCTGGAGCCGGGAGTCCCACTCCTCGGCCAGCAGACCCAGGTCGTTGCGCAGGGACAGCAGCTTCTCGAAGAGCTGGCGCGCCTCGTCGACCCGCCCGATCATCGCCAGGTCGTCCGCCAGCCAGAACGAACAGGCCAGGAACGCGCCCTCGTCGCCCTCCAGGCCGTCCACACCGGCCTCCTCGCCGTCGGTCGGGTAGCGCAGCACGAAGCCGTCCTCGGTGGACAGTTCACGCTGGATCGCCTCGATCGTCCCGATGACCCGCTTGTCGTCCGGCGGCAGGAAGCCCATCTGCGGGATCAGCAGCAGGGAGGCGTCCAGCTCCTTCGACCCGTAGGACTGGGTGAAGGTGTTGCGCTCCTTGTCGTAGCCCCGCTCGCACACGTCGCGGTGGATGTCGTCGCGCAGCTGGTGCCACCGCTCCAGGGGCCCCTCCGCGTCCCCGGCCTCGATCAGCTTGATCGTGCGGTCCACCGCGACCCAGGCCATCACCTTGGAGTGCACGAAGTGCCGGCGCGGCCCGCGCACCTCCCAGATGCCCTCGTCCGGCTCCTCCCAGTGCTTCTCCAGGTACTCGATCAGCTTGAGCTGGAGGCCCATCGCGTAGTCGTTGCGGGTCAGGCCCGTCATGTGCGCCAGGTGCAGCGCCTCGGTGACCTCGCCGTACACGTCGAGCTGCAACTGGTTCGCCGCGCCGTTGCCGACCCGGACGGGGCCGGAGTTCTCGTAACCGGGCAGCCAGTCCAGCTCCGCCTCGCCGAGCTCGCGCTCACCGGCGATCCCGTACATGATCTGGAGGTTCTCCGGGTCGCCCGCGACCGCCCGCAGCAGCCACTCGCGCCAGGCGCGGGCCTCCTCGCGGTACCCGGTGCGCAGCAGCGACGAGAGGGTGATCGCCGCGTCGCGCAGCCAGGTGTAGCGGTAGTCCCAGTTCCGTACGCCGCCGATCTCCTCCGGCAGCGAGGTCGTGGGGGCCGCCACGATGCCGCCGGTCGGCCCGTAGGTGAGTGCCTTCAGCGTGATCAGGGAGCGGACCACCGCCTCCCGGTAGGGGCCGTGGTACGTGCACTGTTCGACCCACTCCCGCCAGAACTGCTCCGTCGCCTCCAGGGACCCCTCCGGGTCCGGCAGGGCGGGCGGCTCGTGGTGCGAGGGCTGCCAGCTGATGGTGAAGGCGACCCGGTCGCCGGGGGCCACCGTGAAGTCCGTGTACGTCGTGAGGTTCTGCCCGTACGTCTCGGCCTCGGTGTCCAGCCATACCGAGTCGGGGCCCGCGACGGCGACCGTACGGCCGTCCACCTTGTGCACCCAGGGGGTGACCCGCCCGTAGCTGAAGCGCATGCGCAGCTCCGAGCGCATCGGCACACGGCCGCTCACGCCCTCCACGATGCGGATCAGCTGGGGCGCGCCGTCACGCGGCGGCATGAAATCGGTCACCCGGACCGTGCCGCGTGAGGTGTCCCACTCCGATTCGAGGACGAGTGAGTCCCCTCGGTAGCGGCGCCGGTCGGCGGCCGGCGGCTCGGCCCCTTCCGGACGGGCGGGTCCCAGCCGCCAGAAACCGTGCTCCTCGGTACCGAGAAGCCCGGCGAAAATGGCATGCGAGTCGAAGCGGGGAAGGCACAGCCAGTCTGCTGTTCCGTCCCGGCAGACCAGGGCGGCGGTCTGCATGTCTCCGATGAGTGCGTAATCCTCGATGCGCCCGGCCACGTGTATCTCCAGTCGAACGGCCAGTCGCCCCGTGGGGGCGCTAACTGCTGGTCAAGGGGTCGTTGTAAGAAAACCGACGAGCTCTTGCGCGGGTGTAGCGGGCTGGGGTGATGCCGCTGGGCCGGCCGACTCGGCAGCGAGTGTCCGAGCAGGATACGACGCACTACGAAGATCCGCGCGACGCTGTTCATATGTTGTCCAGGTCACACCTTTGTGAGGTAAAGAAGGTGCGGTGACCCTGTGACCTTCGCGTGACGGGCACGGCGGCCGTCGCGTGACGGGCACGGCCGGAAGCACCCCCTCTCCGTCGCTGATACCCTGGTAGCCCGTGGACCGGTGGTCGTCCCGACAGTGGACGAGGCCCCCGAACCGCAGCGACGGCACCCCGGACTCTCCGAGCGGCCTGCCGGTACGCACCTCACGATCGCGACCACGGGAGCCCCCTTTGGCTATGCAGCCCACATCCACGACGACCAAGCACATCTTCGTCACCGGGGGTGTCGCCTCCTCCCTCGGCAAGGGTCTGACTGCCTCCAGCCTGGGTGCCCTGCTCAAGGCGCGTGGCCTGCGGGTCACCATGCAGAAGCTCGACCCCTACCTCAACGTCGACCCCGGCACGATGAACCCCTTCCAGCACGGTGAGGTGTTCGTCACCAACGACGGCGCCGAGACCGACCTGGACATCGGCCACTACGAGCGCTTCCTCGACGTCGACCTCGACGGCTCGGCCAACGTCACCACCGGCCAGATCTACTCGCAGGTCATCGCCAAGGAGCGGCGGGGCGAATACCTCGGCGACACCGTCCAGGTCATCCCGCACATCACCAACGAGATCAAGCACCGCATCCGCCGCATGGCCACCGACGACGTGGACGTCGTCATCACCGAGGTCGGCGGCACGGTCGGCGACATCGAGTCGCTGCCCTTCCTGGAGACGGTCCGCCAGGTCCGCCACGAGGTCGGCCGCGACAACGTCTTCGTCGTGCACATCTCGCTGCTGCCCTACATCGGCCCGTCCGGCGAGCTGAAGACCAAGCCCACCCAGCACTCCGTCGCGGCCCTGCGCAACATCGGTATCCAGCCGGACGCCATCGTGCTGCGCGCCGACCGCGAGGTGCCCACCGCCATCAAGCGCAAGATCTCGCTGATGTGCGACGTCGACGAGACCGCCGTGGTGGCCTGCCCCGACGCCCGCTCGATCTACGACATCCCCAAGGTCCTGCACACCGAGGGCCTGGACGCCTACGTCGTGCGCAAGCTGGACCTGCCCTTCCGGGACGTCGACTGGACCACCTGGGACGACCTGCTGGACCGCGTCCACAACCCCGACCACGAGGTCACCGTCGCCCTGGTCGGCAAGTACATCGACCTGCCCGACGCCTACCTCTCGGTCACCGAGGCCATCCGCGCCGGCGGCTTCGCGAACAAGGCCCGGGTCGCGGTCAAGTGGGTCGCCTCCGACGACTGCAAGACCCCGGCGGGCGCCGAGGAACAGCTCGGTGACGTGGACGCGATCTGCATCCCCGGCGGCTTCGGCGAGCGCGGTGTGATCGGCAAGGTCGGCGCCATCCGGTACGCCCGTGAGAACAAGGTGCCGCTGCTCGGCCTCTGCCTCGGCCTCCAGTGCATCGTGATCGAGGCCGCGCGCAACCTCGCCGGTATCACCGACGCCAACTCCACCGAGTTCGACGCCGCCACCGCCCACCCCGTCATCTCGACGATGGAGGAGCAGCTCGCGTACGTCGAGGGCGCCGGTGACCTCGGCGGCACCATGCGGCTCGGCCTCTACCCGGCCAAGCTCGCCGAGGGCTCCCTCGTCCGCGAGGCGTACGCGGGCGAGCCCTACGTCGAGGAGCGCCACCGCCACCGCTACGAGGTCAACAACGCGTACCGCGCGGAGCTGGAGAAGAAGGCCGGACTGGTCTTCTCCGGCACCTCCCCGGACAACAAGCTCGTCGAGTACGTCGAGTACAACCGCGAGGCCCACCCCTACCTGGTCGCCACTCAGGCCCACCCGGAGCTGCGGTCCCGCCCGACCCGCCCGCACCCGCTCTTCGCCGGTCTGGTGAAGGCGGCCGTGGAGCGCCAGGTCGCGGCGCGCGGGACGGGCGCCGACGCGTAAGGCGATACGGTTGACCGGGGTACGGATCCTTCCCATGGATCGGTGCCCCGGTTTTCGTTCGTTCGTGGAAGGACGTAGATGGGTTTCCAGGACACCCCCGAGGAGTGGCGGGTCACCGGGTCGGTGACCCCCTTCACCGGCAACAAGACCAGCGTCCGCACCGACGACGTGGTCATGCCCGACGGCAGCGTCCACAGCCGCGACTACCAGGTCCACCCCGGATCCGTGGCCGTCCTCGCGCTCGACGGCGACGGCCGGGTGCTCGTGCTGCGGCAGTACCGGCACCCGGTGCGCCACAAGCTGTGGGAGATCCCCGCCGGCCTCCTCGACGTGCCCGGCGAGAACCCGCTGCACGCCGCGCAGCGGGAGCTGTACGAGGAGGCCCACGTCAAGGCCGAGGACTGGCGGGTGCTGGCCGACATCTTCACCACCCCCGGCGGCAGCGACGAGGCCGTCCGCGTCTTCCTGGCCCGCGAGCTCTCCGAGGCCGAGGGCGAGCGCTTCGAGGTCTCCGAGGAGGAGGCCGACATGGAGCAGGCCCGGGTGCCGCTGGAGGAGCTGGTACGGGGCGTGCTCGCCGGGGACCTGCACAACAGCTGCCTGGCGGTGGGTGTCCTCGCGCTCGGCGCGGCGCTCGCCGGCGACGGGGTGGACGCGCTGCGCCCGGCCGACGCGCCCTGGCCGGCCCGGCCGTTCGAGTCCTGAGGGCCGGACCGAGGCCGGGACGGGGCCGCACGGGGGGCCGATCGAGGGCCCTGTCGTACGAAAGGCTGATCCGATCGAGGGACGCGGCCGCCGTGCTCGACCCTGATCGCCCGCGTCACTGAACTACGCTCGAAAGGGCCCGGCCGGAGTTCCGGCGGGCAACCGCGTGCAGTGAAGTGGAGCGTGGCCCGTGACCGATCAGGCGGTGGACACCAGCAGCCCGGCCGAAGCGGCCAGGACAGGGGCGGCCGACGAGCCGTCAGGTGCCACACCGCCTCGGTTCTTCGGCCGCGAACGGGAGTTGAAAGCCCTTCAGGCGGACATCGGGCGGGCCGGACTGGACACCCTGGCCGGCCGCAAGGCCGCCCGCGCCCGGGTCCTGCTGATCGCCGGACGGCCCGGATCCGGACGCACGGCGCTCGCCGTCGAACTCGCCCGCCGGCTCACCGAACCCGGGGACTACCCCGACGGGGTCTTCCGGGTCCCGCTCACCGAACCGGGGGGCGACCGGGTCCCCGGTGAGCGCACCGCCCGCGAACTCCTCGACCGCCTCGGCACCGCGGCGCCGCCCGGCGCCGACGAGGACGAACTCTCCGAGATGGTCCGCGAGGCCTTCGCCACCCGGCGGGCCCTGATCCTGCTCGACGACGCCGTGGACGCGGAGCAGGTCGACCCGCTGCTCCCGGACAACCCCGACTGCCTGGTCGTGGCCACCTCCACCGGACCGCTGACGGGCATCCCCGGGGTCCGCCCCTGCACCCTCGGCGGCCTGGAGGCGGGCGCCGCCGTCCAGTTGCTCGCCCGCACCGTCGGCCAGGTCCGCATCACCGTGGACCCGAGGGCCGCCGAGACGCTCAGCGAGGAGTGCGGGGGCCAGCCCGCCGCCCTCACCCTGGTCGCGGGCTGGCTCGCGGCCCGCCCGGGGGCCTCCGTCGCGGACGTCACCAAGCGGCTCAGGGAACTGCCGGACCACGGCGAACTCCCCCTCGGCGCCCGCCCGTCGGCCCGCGCCCTCCACCTGGTCCACTCCTCGCTGCCGCCGGCCTCCGCCCGGACACTGCGGCTGCTCGCGCTCGCCCCGGCCGGGCTGGCCGACGCCCACACCGCCTCCGCGCTGGCCGGATGCTCGGTCTCGGTGGCCCGCACCACCCTGGAGGAGTTCGTCCGGCTCGGGCTGCTCCGCACGAACGGCGCGGCCCGCCCCCAGTACGAGGTGCCCGGCTGCCTGGCCCCGCTGCTGCGCTCCCTGCTGGACGAGCTGGACCGGCCGGCCGAGGTCCAGCTCGCCAGGGCCCGGATGCTGGAGCGGACCGTACGCCGGCTCCAGTCCTGCCGGGCGGTCACCGACCCCGAGGGCTCCCCGGGCCGCCGCAAGCTCGCCGGGCTGCCGAGCTCCCTGCGCTTCCCCAGCCCCGAGGCGGCGGCCGAGTGGCTGCGGACCCGGCAGCCGGCGCTGCTGGCCTCCGCCCGGATGGCCGTGCGGGACGGGGAGCTGGACACCCTGGCCCGCCGGCTGGTGGCCGCACTCGTGCGCGCCCTGGCCGTCCACCGCGGCACCGAGGACGCGGCGCCGGAGCTGTACGGACTGCACGGGCTGGTCCTGGACGTCGCCGAGCGGCGCGATCTGCCCCGGGAGAAGGCCGCGGCCCTGCTCAACCTCGCCGACCTGGACGCCCGGACCGGCCGTACCGAGGAGGCGCTGGCCCGCTACCGGGCGGCGCTGGACGCCGGCCGCGAGGCGAAGGACCTCTACGCGACCGGCCGCGCGATGGAGTCGGTGGCCGGCGCCCACGCCGAACTGGGCGACTTCAGCAGGGCCTCGGACTGGTACGGCCGGGCGCTGGCGCAGCGGCTCGCCCACGGGGAGCGGGCGGACGCGGCCCGGCTGTACGGGCGTCTGGGCGCCGTCCACACCTACCAGGGGCGCTACGGCGAGGCCCTGCGGAACTGGCGGGCCGCGGCGTCGGGCCACCGCAGGCTCGGTGACACCGCCGCCCAGGCGCGGGCGCTCAGCGAGGCGGCCAGGGTGCAGGAGTACGCGGGACGGCCGCAGGAGTCGCTGCACACCTGCCGGGAGGCGGTCGAGCTGGCGCGCGGGACGGGTGACGTACGTCTCCAGGCGGCCCTCCAGCTCAGGCTGGCGGACACGCTGGACAGGCTCGGTGACCCCGCGGCCGCCCGGCTGCACCGTGCGGTGGCCGACAATCTGCTGGGTGCCGCCCGTGGGGCCTACGAAACCAGCGGTGCTTTCTCGGAAAAATAATGGTTTGTAAGGCTAGACAGCGGGAAGTCCTTCATTAATGATGATTGCGCCGCGTATCCCTGCGGTGCTTCCATCGAGCTGGGTTCCTTCGGGCACCTCCCGTCATGCCCCAGCCATCTCCGAGCCAAGGACCGTGATCGACGTGAAGGTCGGCATCCCCCGCGAAGTCAAGAACAACGAGTTCCGGGTGGCGATCACACCCGCCGGCGTGCACGAACTCGTCCGTCACGGCCACCAGGTCCTCGTCGAGCGGCACGCCGGCGAGGGCTCCTCCATCCCGGACGAGGAGTACCTCGCCGCGGGCGCGCGGATCCTGGACACCGCCGACGAGGTCTGGGCCGCCGCCGACCTGCTGCTCAAGGTCAAGGAGCCGGTCGCCGAGGAGTACCACCGCCTCCGCAAGGGCCAGACGCTCTTCACCTATCTGCACCTGGCCGCGTCCCGCGCCTGCACCGACGCCCTGCTCGCGTCGGGCACGACCGCCATCGCGTACGAGACCGTCGAGACCGCGAACCGCGCGCTGCCGCTGCTCGCCCCGATGTCCGAGGTCGCCGGCCGGCTCGCCCCGCAGGTCGGCGCGTACCACCTGATGCGCTCCGTCGGCGGGCGCGGTGTGCTGCCCGGCGGTGTCCCCGGTACCGGATCGGCGCGGGCCGTCGTCATCGGCGGCGGTGTCTCCGGCTGGAACGCCACGCAGATCGCCGTCGGACTCGGCTTCCACGTCACGCTGCTCGACAAGGACATCAACAAGCTGCGCGAGGCCGACCGCATCTTCGGGAACAAGGTGCGCACCGTCGTCTCCAACGCCCTCGAACTGGAGGGCGCGGTCGTCGAGGCCGACCTCGTCGTCGGCGCCGTGCTGATCCCCGGCGCCAAGGCGCCGAAGCTGGTCACCAACGAGCTGGTCTCCCGGATGAAGACCGGAAGTGTTCTTGTCGACATCGCGATCGACCAGGGCGGCTGCTTCGAGGACTCCCGCCCGACCACGCACGCCGACCCGGCCTTCACGGTCCACGGGTCGGTCTTCTACTGCGTGGCGAACATGCCGGGCGCGGTGCCCAACACCTCGACGTACGCGCTCACCAACGCCACGCTGCCCTACATCCTGGAGCTCGCCGACCGGGGCTGGGCCGAGGCGCTGCGCCGCGACCCCGCGCTGGCCAAGGGCCTCAACACCCATGACGGCCAGGTGGTTTACCGTCAGGTCGCCGAGGCCCACGGGCTCGACCACGTCGAACTCGGCACGCTCCTCGGCTGATCGGTCAACACCCTCCGTCAACCTCACGCGTCCGGCCGGACCTCGCACCGCGAGATCCGGCCGGAGGTGTGCCGGGCCCCCGAGGCGACCCCCGTCAACTCGCCGGAGAGGTAACCCTCTACCCTTTTTGCACCCCGGGGAAAGTCCCATGCCGGGTGCCGTGCACTCTTGACAGGAGGGTGTTCGATTGCCGACACATCCGGCCGGGTCCGGAGGATTGTGTTGCTGCGAACCGGTGACACGCCATAGAGTCGCCAATCGTCGGCATGGTGCCACGCTGACCTATCGATAAGTTTCCTGGTCACATCCAAGGAGGTAAGACGACTTGTGAATGAGTCGACAATTACTCCCGGGGGTGGTCGACCAGGGATGCCTGTACGGGGTCTGAGCCCGAGCGGGCTCGAAGCTGTCGGCTCCGTCGCAGTCCGCACCTTCGCCACCCACCCGCACATGACGACAGCCCCCCAGATGATGGACGGCCTACACGTGAACGCCATGGCCGGCAACGAGAGTGGCCGAGATTCCGCCCACCTCGCCGACTTCGCCGAGGTGCCCGAGGGGCACTTCTACGACCCCGATGCCGAGTACGAGCCCGACCCGGAGTACGCGGCCACCCTCGCGCCCGACGCCGCTCGCCAGCGCCGCGAGAGGATCGGCCCCACCGGCCGCCCGCTGCCGTACTTCCCGATTCCCGGTCCGCTGACCGATCACGGTCCCGCCAAGATCATCGCGATGTGCAACCAGAAGGGCGGCGTCGGCAAGACCACGTCGACCATCAACCTGGGCGCCGCACTCGCGGAGTACGGACGACGCGTCCTGCTCGTCGACTTCGACCCGCAGGGCGCCCTGTCGGTCGGCCTCGGGGTCAACCCGATGGAGCTCGACCTCACCGTCTACAACCTGCTCATGGAGCGGGGCATGGCCGCCGACGAGGTTTTGCTGAAGACGGCCGTGCCCAACATGGACCTGCTCCCGAGCAACATCGACCTCTCCGCCGCCGAGGTGCAGCTGGTGAGCGAGGTGGCCCGCGAGTCGACGCTCCAGCGCGCCCTGAAGCCGCTGATGGCCGACTACGACTACATCGTGATCGACTGTCAGCCCTCGCTCGGCCTGCTCACCGTGAACGCCCTGACGGCCGCTCACAAGGTGATAGTCCCGCTGGAGTGCGAGTTCTTCGCGCTGCGCGGGGTGGCCCTGCTCACCGAGACGATCGAGAAGGTCCAGGAGCGGCTGAACCCGGAGCTGGAGCTCGACGGCATCCTCGCCACCATGTACGACTCGCGTACGGTGCACAGCCGCGAGGTGCTCGCGCGCGTCGTCGAGGCCTTCGACAACCACGTCTACCACACGGTCATCGGCCGTACGGTCCGCTTCCCGGAGACCACCGTCGCCGGTGAGCCCATCACCACGTACGCCTCCAACTCGGTCGGTGCCGCCGCCTACCGCCAGCTCGCCAGGGAGGTGCTCGCCCGGTGTCACGCCGAGTGAGTCTGCCCGGTGCCGACGAGCTGTTCCGTACGACCGGGGGCATGGGCCTCCAGGCCTCTTCCCCCGCCGAGAGGCGACGCAAGGCCACCGGCGAGGCGCAGGTGCCCCCGCCGGGCGGGACGAACGACTCCCCGGCGGCGGAACCGGCGGGCCAGGGCGGGACGCGCGACCCCGCCGGCGGACCGGCGGCGGCCCCGGCCCGGGAGGAGCACTCCGCGACGGAGTCCGACGGCGGTCCGCCCCACCGGCGCGCCGACCCCGCCCCGCCGCAGCCGCGCAGCGCCCCGCCGCAGGAGGCGGCGCCCGTCCAGCCGCAGCGCGGCGGGCGTGGGGGCGGCCGGGGCGCCAACCGGCGGCCCAGCGGCCGGGAACGCCACGACGAGAAGATCACCGTCTACGTGTCGGCCGAGGAACTGATGGACCTCGAACACGCGCGGCTCGTCCTGCGCGGTGAACACGGTCTCGCCGTGGACCGCGGGCGCATCGTCCGCGAAGCGGTCGCCGTGGTGCTCGCCGACCTGGAGTCGCGGGGCGACGCGAGCATCCTCGTACGGCGGCTGCGGGGCCGCTGACCGGCGCGGCGCCGGTAGCCTGCGGGGGAGAGGGCCGCCGGAGGGGCGGTCCCTGCCTCAGGGCCCGTTGCCCGACCCGCCGCCGCACCCCTGGACCCCAGCACATGCCGACAGCCCACGACCCGCCCCGCCCGCTCCGCCGTGCCCTCGGCCGCGGGCCGCAGCCGAAGGCCGCGCCGGTGGCGGCCGGTCAGCCACCGGCACCGGGCGGGCCCGCCGCGGACGTGGCCACCACGGGCGGGGTCGGCCTGGACACGGACGCGGCCGGCCTGAACGGGGCGGGGGTCGGCCTGGACGCGGCCGAGGGGCCGGCCGCCGTGGACGAGACCGGCGGGAGCGTGGCCGCCGAGGCCGGGGCCCCTGAGGCCGGGGCCCCTGAGGCCGGGGCCGCCGGGACCGGGGCCGTGGTGACCGCCCCGCCGGGCGAGGAGACTCCGGCCGTCCCGGGTGCCGCCGAGGGGCCGGGGGAGGCCGCGAGCGGGGACGAGCGGCGGTTCACCGTGCGGCTGGTCAACTTCGAGGGCCCCTTCGACCTGCTGCTCCAGCTGATCTCCAAGCACAAGCTCGATGTGACCGAGGTCGCCCTCTCGAAGGTCACCGACGAGTTCATGGCCCACATCCGCGCCATGGGCCCCGACTGGGACCTCGACCAGACCACCGAGTTCCTCGTCGTCGCCGCCACCCTGCTCGACCTGAAGGCCGCCCGGCTGCTGCCCACCGCCGAGGTGGAGGACGAGGCGGACCTCGCCCTCCTGGAGGCCCGCGACCTGCTCTTCGCGCGCCTGCTCCAGTACCGCGCGTACAAGCGGGTCGCGGAGATCTTCCAGGACCGGCTGGACTCCGAGGCCCGCCGCCACCCCCGTACCGTCGGCCTGGAGCCGCACCACGCGGAGCTGCTGCCCGAGGTCGTGATCAGCGTCGGTCCGGACGGCTTCGCCCGGCTCGCCGTGAAGGCGATGCGGCCGAGACCCGAGCCCCAGGTGTACGTCGACCACATCCACGCCCCCCTGGTCAGCGTCCGCGAACAGGCCGAGGTCGTGGTGGCGCGGCTGCGCGCGGAGGGCGAGACCAGTTTCCGGGCGCTCACCGAGGACGCCCCGGACACCCTGACGGTCGTCGCCCGCTTCCTGGCGCTGCTGGAGCTCTACCGGGAGAAGGCCGTCGCCCTCGACCAGGAGGAGGCCCTCGGTGAGCTGCTGGTGCGCTGGGCGGGCGCCGAGGGGACCGAACCGCTCGTGACGGACGAGTTCGACCAAGAGGTCCGCGAGGCACGGGAGGACGTGGAGGAATGAACGCACACGACGACGGGCCCGCGACCGGGGTCGCCGCACTCGACCTCAGGCCCGCGCTGGAGGCGGTCCTCATGGTCGTCGACGAGCCCGCCACCGAGGAGCACCTCGCCAAGGTGGTGCAGCGCCCCCGCAAGGCCGTCGCGCACGCGCTGCGGGAGCTGGCCGACGAGTACACCGCCCAGGGCCGGGGCTTCGACCTGCGGCTCGTCGCGGGCGGCTGGCGCTTCTACACGCGCCCGGCGTACGCGGAGGCGGTCGAGGGCTTCGTCCTGGACGGCCAGCACGCCCGGCTCACCCAGGCCGCCCTGGAGACGCTCGCCGTGGTCGCCTACCGTCAGCCGGTGAGCCGGTCCAGGGTCTCCGCCGTGCGCGGGGTGAACTGCGACGGAGTCATGCGGACCCTGCTCCAGAGGGGTCTGGTCGAGGAGGCGGGCGCGGAACTGGAAACAGGTGCGATCCTGTACAGGACGACGAACTACTTTCTGGAGCGCATGGGCCTGCGAGGCCTGGACGAGCTCCCGGAACTCGCGCCCTTCCTCCCGGAGGCGGACGCGATCGAGGCTGAGACGCCAGAGGGTGTGCCGTCGTTCGATCCGGACGCACCGGACACCCCGGAAACTCACGCAGACGACAAGACGGAATTTTGATGCGAAGCAGTGGCAGGAACAGCGGAAGCGGCGGCGGCGGCAAGAGCGGCGGCAACCGGAATCCCCGGAGCGGCTCGGGCGGCTCCTTCCGGCCGAAGGCCGGGGGCGGCGCCGGTGGCGCGGGAGGCCGTGACGACAAGCGGGAACAGCGCCCCCGTGACCCCCGCCCCGAGGAGCGCCGCTACGACGTGGGCACCGACCAGCCGGGCGCCGGGCCGCGCAAGGGCCGTGGCGCGGCCGCGCGCGGCGGGGCCAAGGGCGGCCCGAAGCCCGCGCAGAACGTGAGCAAGGGCGGCCGCCGCCAGGGCGCGCCCGCCCGGCCGCGCGAGCTCGACGCCAAGATCGAGCAGCGCAACCGCGACCGGTACGCGGACAAGCAGGAGGTCCGGACGCCCAAGACCCACCCGGGCGCCGAGCAGGAGGGCGAGCGGTTGCAGAAGGTGCTCGCACGGGCCGGGATGGGCTCGCGCCGGGCGTGCGAGGAGCTCATCGAGCAGGCCCGGGTCGAGGTCAACGGCGAGATCGTCCTCGAACAGGGCAAGCGGGTGGACCCGCAGAAGGACGAGATCAAGGTCGACGGCCTGACCGTGGCCACCCAGTCGTACCTCTTCTTCGCCCTCAACAAGCCCGCCGGGGTCGTCTCCACCATGGGGGACCCGGACGGCCGGCAGAGTCTCGGCGACTACGTCACCAACCGCGAGACCCGGCTGTTCCACGTCGGCCGGCTCGACACGGAGACCGAGGGCATCATCCTGCTCACCAACCACGGCGAGCTGGCCCACCGTCTGACGCACCCCCGGTACGGCGTGAAGAAGACCTACCTGGCCGCCATCCAGGGACCGCTGCCGCGCGACCTCGGCAAGCGGCTCAAGGACGGCATCCAGCTGGAGGACGGGTACGCCCGTGCCGACCACTTCCGGGTCGTCGAGAACACCGGGAAGAACTACCTGGTCGAGGTGACCCTCCACGAGGGCCGCAAGCACATCGTCCGCCGGATGCTGGCCGAGTCCGGCTTCCCGGTCGAGCGCCTGGTGCGTACGTCCTTCGGACCGATCCCGCTGGGCGACCAGAAGTCCGGCTGGCTGCGCCGGCTCACCAACACCGAGGTGGGCATGCTGATGCGCGAGGTCGGCCTGTAACCCCCGGCATCCGACGGCCCGCGGCCGGTTCCCTGTTCGTCGTTTCGAACAGAGAACCGGCCGCGGGTCTTTTGCCGTCTCCGTTTCTTCTTTATAGTCAGGGTGACCATTAAAGAGGGAGGGGTGGCGTGACACTCGCCCAGGCCGGTCCGTACGCCGACACCGGACCGCGAGCCGTCTTCGTCACCCCCGTCGCGCACGGCCGGTGGACCTGGACCCACGGGGGTGGATCAGGTGCACCGGTCCGTCCGGCCGTCGCCGCCGTCGTCACGGACGAACTCCGCGCCCGGGTCCGGGACTTCGCCGTGACCCGCGCCGGGCGGCGATGAGCGCGGCCCCCGAGGGGTACGACCCCCGTGCCTTCGTCCCCTTCGCCGTCACCGTCGACCTCGCCGTCTTCACCGTCCGCGAAGGCCGGCTGCACGTCCTGCTCGTGGAACGCGGCGAGGCCCCGTACCAGGGCCACTGGGCGCTGCCCGGCGGCTTCGTGCGGCCCCGGGAATCGGCGGAGGAGGCCGCCCGCCGTGAGCTCGCCGAGGAGACCGGACTCACCCAGCGCTCCGTGTGCGCCTTCCACCTCGAACAGCTGCGCACCTACAGCGACCCGGACCGCGACCCCCGGATGCGGGTGGTCTCCGTCGCGTACGCCGCGCTCGTCCCCGACCTGCCCGAACCACGCGGCGGCGGGGACGCCGCGCACGCCCGCTGGTGGGAGACGGGCCGCACCGGCCCCCTCGCCTTCGACCACGACCGCATCCTGTCGGACGCGTACGACCGCGTCGGGGCACGCCTGGAGTACACCTGCCTGGCGACCGCCTTCTGCGCCGCCGAGTTCACCCTCGGCGACCTCCAGCACGTGTACGAGACCGTCTGGGGCGTCGAGCTGGACCGCCCCAACTTCCGGCGCAAGGTCCTCACCACACCCGGCTTCGTCCAGGCCGTGGAGGGCCCCCCGCGCCGCACCGGCGGCCGGGGCAAACCCGCCGCCCTCTACCGGGCGGGTGCCGCGACCGCCCTGCACCCACCACTCCTGCGTCCCGAAGGGCGCCCGGAAGGACGGACACCATGATCCCGGCCAGAACCCTCACCACCCAGGCGGCCTCGGGCACGCTGACCGGGCTCGCGCTCGGCGACGCGCTGGGCTTCCCCACCGAGTTCAACGACGTCCCCTCCATCCTCGCCAAGTGCGGTCCCTGGCGGGAGATGCGGCTCCCGCAGCCCGCGTTCGTCTCCGACGACACCCAGATGACACTCGCCCTGGGGCGCGCCGTACGCACCGCCATGGACGAGGGGCCGCTCACGCCCGAGCGGCTCGTCGGGCCCCTGCGGCAGGAGTTCGTGGACTGGCACCGCTCCCCGGACAACAACCGCGCCCCCGGCCACACCTGCATGACGGCCTGCGGGCTGCTGGCGGCCGGCCGGCCCTGGCAGCAGGCGAGCCAGACCGGCTCCAAGGGCTGCGGCGCCAACATGCGGGTCGCCCCCGTCGGACTGGTTCCCGGCCTCAGCGAGGAGCAGCGGTCCGGTGCCGCCCAGCTCCAGGCCGCCCTCACCCATGGGCACCCCACGGCCCCGACCGCCTCCGACCTCACCGCCCGCGCGGTGTTCCTGCTCGCCCACGGAGCCGAACCGGCGGGCCTGATAAGCCAGTTGCGCGGGTACGCCGAGGAGAACCGTGACCGCTACCCGCACCGCTGGCTCGGTGACCTCTGGCGCCACGCGGGCGACGCCTCACCCGAGGCGTACATCCGGCGCGGCTGGGACGAGTGCCTGACCGCGCTGGTCACCGTCGAGGAGGCCCTGCGCCGTCCGTCACCGGAGACCGACCCCTGCGAGCGGACCGGGGACGGCTGGATCGCCGAGGAGGCGCTCGCCACCGCCCTGCACTGCTTCCTGCTCTTCCCCGAAGAGCCCGTCACCGCCCTGCGCCGGGCCGCCTGCACCCGGGGCGACTCCGACTCGCTGGCCTGTCTGGCGGGGGCGTTCGCCGGGGCGCACCTGGGGGCGGGCGCCTGGCCCCAGGAATGGTCGGAGCGCGTCGAGTACCGCAGCGACCTGCTGTCACTGGGGGCGCTCTGGGACGCGTGAGCCTCGCGGGGTGCCACGGGGTCGCCCGTCCGGCGCCCGAGGGGAACACGGCGGGCGCGCGGGGAGTTGATCAGGCATGGCTGTCATCCACAGAACGACCATGGAACCCGGCAAACTGGAGCTCCTCGGTGCCTGGTTGCCCACCCGGCCCTGGTACGCGGGTACCGGCGAGCCGCGGCTCGACCGGGCCGGCGGCTTCCGGCTCGACGACCCGCGGGGCGAGGTGGGCATCGAGCTCATGGTGGTCACCGACGCCTCGGGCGACCGGCCGGTGGCGTACCAGGTGCCGGTCACCTACCGCGGAGCGCCGCTGGAGGGGGCCGACGACGCGCTCATCGGCACCTCCGAGCACGGAGTCCTCGGGCGGCGCTGGGTGTACGACGCAGCCCACGACCCGGTGTTCGTCGCCCAGGCGCTCGCCCTGCTGCGGGGGCGGGCCGAGCCGCAGGCCCAGAGCGTGAGCGACACCCCCGACCCGGCCGTCACCGTCGTTCCCGCCGGGGACGGCCCGTCGGACCTGGGCGCGTCCACCGCCCGCGACGGGAAGGACCGCACCGACATCCTGCTGGACGGGGCCACGCTGGTGGTGTCGCGGGTCCTGGGGGCCGGGGAGCCGGCCGCGGCCCGTGGGCACGTCGGTGCCCCGTGGCGGCTCCCGGACGGCGGCGAGGCGCGGGGACGGTTCCTCGCGCTGTTCGACGGGGCCGCGCAGCCGCCGGCTCAGGGGTGATCACGCGGGCGGGGGTACGCACGCCCCCGCCGCCGTGTCTCACCCACAGAGCACGGTGACCACCGGTGCCGCCGCACCTCTAGGCTTGACAGCGCACGCAGGACGAAGCAACGAGGGGTACGACGTGGCGGTACGAGCGGTCCGTGGAGCCGTCCAGCTGGAACGGGACGAAGCGGGACACATGGACGAGCGGGTGAGCGCCCTGCTCACGGCCGTCCTGGAACGCAACCAGCTCGTCGCCGACGATCTGATCAGCGTGTGGTTCACGGCCACCCCCGACCTGCACAGCGACTTCCCGGCGGCCGCCGCGCGGGGGCTCGGCATCGTCGACGTACCGCTGATCTGCGCCCAGGAGCTCGACATCACCGGGGCGATGCCCCGCGTCGTCCGCGTCCTCGCCCATGTGGAGACGTATCTCTCCAAGGCCGAGATCAGCCATGTCTACCTCGGCGCCACCGGCGCCCTCCGCAAGGACATCGCCCAGTGAGAACAGCAGTCGTCATCGGCACCGGACTCGTCGGCACCTCCGCCGCGCTCGCCCTCGCCGGGCGGGGCGTCCGGGTCCACCTCGTGGACCGGGACCGCTCGTCCGCCGGGACGGCCGCCGCGCTCGGAGCCGGGACCGAAGAGGCCCCCGACGGGCCGGTCGACCTGGCGGTCGTCGCCGTACCGCCCGCGCACACCGCCTCCGTGCTGGCCGGCGCCATCCGGGACGGTGTCGCCCGCGGCTACCTGGACGTGGCCAGCGTCAAGGGCGGCCCGCGCCGCGAGCTGGAGGCGCTGGGCGTCGGCCTCGCCCCGTACATCGGCACCCACCCGATGGCCGGCAAGGAGCGTTCCGGACCGCTGGCGGCCACCGCCGACCTCTTCGAGGGCCGCCCCTGGGTGCTCACCCCGACCCCGGACACCGACACCGAGGTCCTCAACCTCGCCCTGGAGCTGGTCGCGCTCTGCCGTGCCGTCCCCGTCGTCATGGACGCCGACGCCCACGACCGCGCCGTGGCCCTGGTCTCCCACACCCCGCAGCTGATCTCCTCGATGGTCGCCGCCCGGCTCGCGGAGGCCGACGAGACCGCCGTACGCCTGTGCGGACAGGGGATCAGGGACGTCACCAGGATCGCCGCCTCCGACCCCCGGATGTGGATGGAGATCCTCTCCGCCAACCCCGGCCCCGTCGCCGACGTCCTCGACCGGGTCGCCGCCGACCTGGACGAGACGGTCCGGGCCCTGCGCGGCCTGGAGTCCGCCGACGAGGACAAGCGGCGCACGGGCACCGGCGGCATCGAGGACGTCCTGCGCCGGGGCAACGCCGGACGGGTCAGGGTGCCCGGGAAGCACGGCGCCGCCCCGGCGGCGTACGAGGTCGTGGCCGTGCTCATCAGCGACCGGCCGGGCGAACTGGCCGCGATCTTCGCGGACGCCGGGCGGGCCGGGGTCAACATCGAGGACGTCCGCATCGAGCACGCGGCCGGGCAGCAGGCCGGCCTGGTCCAGCTGATGGTCGAGCCCAGCGCGGCCCCCGCGCTGAGCACGGCGCTCGGCGAGCGCGGCTGGCCCATCCGCCCGTAGGACCGGCCCCGGGCCCGGTCCGGGACAGGGGTACAAGGGCGCGGCGGGCACTCGGTAACCTTGGAGGAGGCCGTCCCGTGGCCCTGCTCCGCCCACCCCGTGTACCAGGAAGGTGTCCACCACCGTGGAAACCGTAAGCGCCGCCGCCCGGACCGCCCCGGCCGCAGTGATCGTCGCCATCGACGGCCCCTCCGGCACCGGCAAGTCGAGCACCTCCAAGGCCGTCGCCGCCCAGCTCGGCCTGAGCTACCTGGACACCGGCGCCCAGTACCGGGCGATCACCTGGTGGATGCTGAACAACGGCGTCGACGTGAGCGACCCGTCCGAGATCGCCACCGCCGCGGACAAGCCCGTCATCGTCTCCGGCACCGACCCGGCCGGCCCGACGATCACCGTGGACGGCGAGGACGCCTCCGGCCCGATCCGCACCCAGGAGGTCACCTCCAAGGTCAGCGCCGTCAGCGCCGTCCCCGAGGTGCGCACCCGGATCACCGGGCTCCAGCGCTCCATCGCCGCCGCGGCCCGCGGGGGCATCGTCGTCGAGGGCCGCGACATCGGCACCACCGTGCTGCCCGACGCCGACATCAAGATCTTCCTGACGGCGTCCCCGGAGGCCCGCGCCGCCCGCCGCAGCGGCGAGGTCAAGGGATCCGACCTCGCCGCGACCCGCGAAGCGCTGATCAAGCGGGACGCCGCCGACTCCGGCCGTACGACCTCGCCGCTGGCCAAGGCCGCCGACGCGGTCGAGGTGGACACCACCGAGCTGACCCTCTCCCAGGTCATCGAGTGCGTCGTCACCCTGGTCGGGGAGAAGCGGGTCGCCACGTGACCGGAGCCACCACCGCGCCCACCCCGCGTGGAGCGGCCGTCGGACGCCGCATCGGGATCGGGCTCATGTACGGGCTGTTCAGGCCCCGGGTGCTCGGAGCATGGCGCGTGCCCACCGCCGGACCCGTCATACTCGCGGTGAACCACGCGCACAACATCGACGGGCCGATGCTGATGGGCACCGCGCCCCGGCCCGTCCACTTCCTGATCAAGAAGGAGGCGTTCGTCGGTCCGCTCGACCCGTTCCTGCGGGGAATCGGGCAGCTGAAGGTGGACCGTACGACCGTCGACCGCACCGCCGTCACCCAGGCCCTCGGTGTCCTGGAGAACGGCGGAGCCCTCGGGATCTTCCCCGAGGGCACCAGGGGCGAGGGCGACTTCGCCTCCCTGCGGGCCGGCCTCGCGTACTTCGCGGTACGCGGCCGGGCACCGGTCGTCCCCGTGGCGGTCCTGGGGAGCACCGAGCGCGCCGGACGGCTGATACCCGCCCTGCCTCCGCTGCGCAGCCGGGTCGACGTCGTCTTCGGTGACGCCTTCGACGCCGGTGACGGCAGCGGCCGGCGGACCAGGAAGGCGCTGGACGAGGCGACGCTGCGGATCCAGGGCAGGCTGACCGCCCACCTGGAAGACGCCAGGCGCCTCACCGGGCGCTGAGCGAGACGTGAGTAGTGGGCCGCGCGATCGTGGCCCATCGATGATGATGCAAAGAGGAACGGACTTCATGAACGACCAGATTCACTCCGAGGGCTCGGACCACGAGCACGGAGCACTTGGCGATGCCGAGTACGCGGAGTTCATGGAGCTCGCCGCGCAGGAGGGGTTCGCCCCCGAGGACGTCGAGGGCGCCCTCGGTGAGGCCGGTCACGGACCGCTTCCCGTACTCGCCGTCGTCGGCCGTCCCAACGTCGGCAAGTCGACCCTGGTGAACCGGATCATCGGCCGCCGCGAGGCCGTCGTGCAGGACAAGCCCGGTGTCACCCGCGACCGCGTCAGCTACGAGGCGGAGTGGGCCGGCCGCCGCTTCAAGGTCGTGGACACCGGCGGCTGGGAGCAGGACGTGCTGGGCCTCGACGCCTCCGTCGCCGCCCAGGCCGAGTACGCCATCGAGACGGCCGACGCGGTCGTCTTCGTGGTCGACGCGACCGTCGGCGCCACCGACACCGACGAGGCCGTCGTCAAGCTGCTGCGCCGGGCCGGGAAGCCCGTGGTGCTGTGCGCCAACAAGGTGGACGGGCAGAGCGGCGAGGCCGACGCCACCACGCTGTGGTCGCTGGGGCTCGGCGAGCCGCACCCGGTCTCCTCGCTGCACGGCCGCGGCACCGGCGACCTGCTCGACGCGGTCCTTGAGGCCCTGCCCGAGGCTCCCGCCCAGACGTTCGGCACCGCGCTCGGCGGCCCGCGCCGCATCGCGCTCATCGGCCGCCCCAACGTCGGCAAGTCCTCCCTGCTCAACAAGGTGGCCGGCGAGGACCGCGTCGTCGTCAACGCCCTCGCGGGCACCACCCGCGACCCGGTCGACGAGCTGATCCAGCTCGGCGGGACCACCTGGAAGTTCATCGACACCGCCGGTATCCGCCGCCGGGTGCACCTCCAGGAGGGCGCCGACTACTACGCCTCGCTGCGGACGGCGGCGGCCGTCGAGAAGGCCGAGGTCGCCGTCATCCTGATCGACGCCAGCGAGTCCATCAGCGTCCAGGACCAGCGGATCATCACCATGGCGGTGGACGCGGGCCGCGCCGTCGTCGTCGCGTTCAACAAGTGGGACACCCTCGACGAGGAGCGCCGCTACTACCTGGAGCGCGAGATCGAGACGGAGCTCGCCCAGATCGCGTGGGCGCCGCGCGTCAACGTCTCGGCCGTCACCGGCCGGCACATGGAGAAGCTGGTCCCGGCGATCGAGACCGCGCTCGACGGCTGGGAGACCCGCGTTCCCACCGGCCGGCTGAACGCCTTCCTGGGGGAGATCGTCGCCTCCCACCCGCACCCCGTGCGCGGCGGCAAGCAGCCCCGGATCCTCTTCGGCACCCAGCCCGGCACCAAGCCGCCGCGGTTCGTGCTCTTCGCCTCCGGCTTCCTGGAGCACGGCTACCGCCGCTTCGTCGAGCGCCGGCTGCGTGAGGAGTTCGGCTTCGAGGGCACGCCGCTGCACATCTCCGTGCGGGTGCGCGAGAAGCGCGGCCGCGCGAAGTAGGAGCGCCCACGGCGAAGCCCCGCACCCCCGCGCGCGAGCCGGGGGTCCGGGGCTTCGCCGTGCCCTCAGGCGTCCGTGGACCCCGGAGGCAGCGCGGCGGGGCGGGCGTTCCCGGCGTGCCGTCCGACCCGCTGCCAGGAACCGGCGTTCGGGGTGTGCGTGCTCTGGCTGGTGGCCGCCGCCCGGCCGGTCAGCGGGGCGCGGCCGGGGAACATCCCGATGCCGAACCCTCTGAAGCCGAGATTCTCCTCCCCGGTCCGGTCCCCGGGAAGCGCCCTGAACGACCGGCGGAACTCGGCGTACAGCGCGTCGTAGATCGGGGTGGGGGACCGGCCGGCCGAGGGGTCCCATGCGGGACGCATGGCCGGGATCGGGCTCTGCCGCTGGCGGGAGGGGTCGTATGAGTGCACATAGGTGCCAACGACTCCACCGCCCGTCGGATGCGGGCCGGGCGGAGAAAACGCCGCGCGGCGGGCAGCCGCGTGACACGGGCGGCCCGGGTGCCCGGCCGGTGTGGGGCCCGGCGCGGGCGGGAGCGGACCCGTCAGGTCCCGGCGAGCGGCATCGTCGCGGCGACCAGCACCGCGTTGGCCGCCGCCTTGTCCAGCGCGTCACGCAGCAGGTCCTCGCGCGGCTGCTGGCCGATCGAACCGACCGGGGCGGCGAAGACCAGGACCGACTGCGACTTGTTCGCCGCCGTACGCCAGCCCTCGGTCACCTGGAGCGGCTGATGGGCCTGCCACCAGGCGACCTGGCCGCCGCCGGGGCCCGGCTGGAGCACGGCGTGCAGCCGGCCCGCGGCGAGCAGCACCGACCAGCCGGGAAGCACGCCCGGCAGCCGGTTCAGGTCCTGGGTGGGCTGGAAGCCCTGCTCCAGCAGCAGTTGGAGGAACTGGTCGCCGCCGCGGCCGTCGGTGCCGGGCCTGGCGATCGGGCCGGTCGGCTCGACGACCAGGGCGGGGCGCAGGTCGTCCTCGATCAGGACGAGACCGCTGGTGATGCCGAGGACGGCCTGTTCGGGCATGAGCCCCTCCGGGGTCTGCGACTCGTCGCCGGTGATGGACCGCATGGCGCCCTTGAGCTGGTCCTCCGCGACGTTGACGACCTGTGAGGGGATGCAGGTGGCGTGGGCGAAGGCGAGTACGGCGGTCTCGTCGCCCACGAAGAGCACGGTGCTGGTGCGTTCCTGGTCGGAGTCGCCGGGGGTACGGCAGGAGGTGCAGTCGTAACTGCCTGGGGCGCTGTCGCCGACGAGCAGCCGGTCGGCTTCGGCGTCGCCGATCTCGGCACGTACGTCCTCGCTGACGTCGAGCATGCGCGGCACGGGGTGGCTCCTCGAACTCGGGGCGTGGGCCGGGCGGTTCCCGGCTCATGAAGACAACGTTCGATCCGGTGCGGGGGTCACGCGCGAATCGGGACCGGGCGGCCCGGGTGTCGGCAGGACGACAGGTCGACAGATCGCGAAAGCGATTCGGCGGCGCCGTGGGGAGTGGCTCGGGACGCCGTGGGGAGTGACGCCGGGCGCCGTCGGGAGTGACGCGGGGCGGCGTGGGGAGGCGTGTACGCACCGGCCCTGCGGCTTCGTGCGGCCCTCAGTTCGAATTGTCACGACTCTGTACGACTCCTGTGGCTGGGCTGTGGCCGTTCCTGACGCCGCGTAAGGTCCGTCACAGACCAGTCGACCAGGGGAAACGACCGCGTAATGCACATTTCTTTTCTGCTCCACAACGCGTACGGCATCGGGGGAACGATCCGTACCACCTTCACGCTCGCGCGCACCTTGGCGGAGCACCACGACGTGGAGATCGTCTCCGTCTTCCGGCACCGGGACAGCCCCAAGCTGGGCGCGCCCGACGGTGTGAGGATGAGCCACCTCGTGGACCTGCGGAAGAAGAGCCCGGGGTACGACGGCGCGGACGCCGGGCACGCCCGGCCCGCCGCCGTCTTCCCGCGCGGCGACACGAGGCACAAGCAGTACAGCGGGCTCACCGACGCCCGGATCGCCGCGCATCTGGGCGCTCTGGAGGCGGATGTCGTCGTCGGTACCCGTCCTGGCCTCAACGTCCACATCAGCAGGCAGGCGCGGCGCGGCCCGGTGCGCGTCGGTCAGGAGCACCTGACCCTGGAGAGCCACGGCTACCGGCTCCGCAGGGAGATACGGCACCGGTACGCGCTGCTGGACGCCGTGACCACGGTGACCGAGGCCGACGCCCGGGACTACCGCCGGGGGCTGCGGCTGCCCGGCGTGCGGATCGAGGCCATCCCGAACGGCGTCCCGGCGCCCGCGCACCCCCCGGCCACGGGTGACGCCAAGTGGATCGTGGCCGCGGGCCGGCTGCACCGGGTGAAGCGGTACGACGTCCTGGTGCGGGCGTTCGCCGAGGTGGCGGCCGTCCGCCCGGAGTGGGGACTGCGGATCTACGGCGCCGGAGACGCCACCGGCAACGAGCAGAAGGCGCTGCGCGGGCTCGTCGACGAGCTCGGGCTGCGGGAGAGGGTCCGGCTGATGGGGTCGGTCGACCCCATGGAGGCGGAGTGGCCGAAGGCCTCGATCGCCGCCGTCACCTCCGAGCGGGAGTCGTTCGGCATGACCATCGTGGAGGCGATGCGCGGCGGCCTGCCGGTCGTGGCCACCGACTGCCCGCACGGCCCGGCCGAGATCATCCGGGACGGCTCGGACGGACGGCTGGTGCCGCTGGGGGACACGTCCGCCTTCGCGGCCGCCCTGCTCTCCCTGGTCGACGACGACGCCCTGCGGCACCGGATGGGGCGGGCGGCGCTGGACTCCTCGGCCCGGTTCGACCCGGCGCCGATCGCGGAGCGGCACGAGAGGCTCTTCACGGAGCTGACGGCCGAGGGCTCCTCGCGCCGGTCGCGGAGTGCCGTGCGGACCGTGCTGCACCGCTCCAGGGGCACCGTGCTGGACGGGGCGTACGCGCTGCGTTACAAGGCGGCCGGGGTGCTCCGGGGCGGCGGGCGCTGACGGGGCGGGGGGCCCGGTGCCGGACGGTCCGGCGCGCGGTCCACGGGCGGTCCACGTGCGGCCCACGGGAATATAAGGCCCGCATAAGGGGGCGTGAATTCCAGGTGGCGCACATCTTCACATTTCCCGCCGAGGGGAGAGGAAATCGGACGCACCCGCCCGCCGGTATTTATCCCCGGCGGGTGGTGCGGTCCCTTTCGTGAGCGGTCGGGCAATTCATTTTTCCGGCGGCGGAACTGCCCGTTCGGGTGAAGTGGAACCACGGGAACAGGTGTGGGGATCCTGTGACACAAGCGTGACCGCCCGGGTACCTGGGTATGCGGCGGCGGCCGGGCCGCCCCGCTTCCGTCCTGCCGCCCCGGCCCCTACGGTGAGGGGTATGACATCCGTACCGACTCCCCCCGCCCAGCCGGACGACACCCCCGCGTCCTACGTCGGCCTCGACGCGGGGACGGCCGAACAGCGCGCCAGAGCGCGGGGCTGGACCACCGTCCGGGCCCTCGCCCCCGGCACGGTCATCACCATGGAGTTCCGGGGCGGGCGCATCAACTTCGAGGTGGCCGACGCGACCGTGACCCGCTGCTGGGTCGGCTGAACCGCCCCGTTGTACGTCTGTGGGCCCCGGCACGTGCCGGGGCCCACAGACGTACAACGGGGCGGGAGCCGTCAGGGGGCGACGGGCCCTCCGGCCACCGGGCGGGCCGGGGCCGGGCTGCTGCGGGGCGCGCGGTCCGCGTGCGGGGGACGCCGGGAGCCCGCCGGGCTGAGCGGCGTCCGCTCCGAGCGCACCGGATGCGCCGAGTGGGCCCGTGAGCGGCCCGCCGCCCCCGGGGGGCCGCCCGCCGGGGGATCGGTGGCCGGGCCACCGGGCGTCGGCTCCGCGTCTCCCGGGCCGTCGACGGCCTGCGGGGGCGCCGGGGCGCCGGTCTCCTGGACGTGCCCGGCGCCGGTCTCCGGGGCGCCGTCCGTGGTCCGCGGCACCAGGGCAGGTACGGGCGGTCCGGCAACGCCCTCGGCGGGCCCGCGCAGCCTGCGGCGGGCGCGCCACGACGCCCGTACCGAGAGGATCCAGACCTCGGCCCGGGTGATGAGCGGCTCGAACCAGGGCAGAGCCAGCATGATCAGCAGGCCCGCGGCCCAGCCCAGCAGGACGTCGCTGAGCCAGTGGGTGCCGATGTAGACGGTCGTGAGGCCCACGCCCAGCGAGACGAAGGCGGAGACGGCCGAGAGATACCGCCGGGCGCGCGGCGTGGTCGCCAGATAGGCGAGGATTCCCCAGGTCACCACGGCGTTGGCGGTGTGACCCGAGGGGAATATATCGCCGCCGGCGAACAGCTCGGCGGAGCCGATCTGCGTGGCGTAGTGCGGTCCGAGCCGTCCGAGTCCCAGCTTGACCGCGCCCACCGACACGTTGAGCAGCAGCAGCGCCGTACCCAGGGTGAGCAGGGGGCGCAGGGTGTGCTGCCGCCAGGAGCGCCAGCCGAGCCAGGCGGCGACCATCACGGCCGTGGGGCCGCGCTGGCCGAGCACGACGTAGTAGTCGAGGAAGGCGTGGAGCTCGGGCCACTGCTGGTACGGCCGGAAGAGCATGACCTTCCAGTCGAGAGCCACCAGCCAGGACGAGACCAGCACGGCGACGACGATGGCGAGATAGAACACCAAAGTCCCGCCGAAGAGAGCGATGCGGTGACGGCTCATCCGCGGGATCTCTATCTTCGGCGGTTCCGGCTCCCGGTCCAGACGGGCAAAGATGTCGGTACGCACGCAATGGACGTTACAGCGAGTGAGTGTGTGATCCGGTCCATCCCGGCTCTTTGTGATGACGATGTGATGTGGACTTTGTCTCGGGCCGGTATCCATTCCGCGGGCTCCGGAGAATCCTCTCTTCGTGTGCGGGCTATTCGTCACGGCCCTGAATTCGCAGGGGTGTTTGATCTTCGCCGAATGGGCCGAGGGGGGTGGGCGCGGCCCGCGATTCGACGGCGCGCCCCTCGGCGGGCCCGTCCGGACAGGGCGCCGGACGTTCACGGAGGACGCCGGGGGCGCGGCTCGTACGCGGAACGCGACGGTTCCGGAAGGGCCCCGTCGCAGGCGGCGGGCGTGGCGTACGCCACACTCCGGGGCGGACGGCGGTATGAGATGGGACACGTGTGACCAGAGGGGACTCGCGTACGCTGACGGCTCACTCGCCCGTCGATGCCGGGCCCGGGGTGCCGCGGGTCCGGCCCCCGGGGCCCGCCGAGCGCGAGGGACACATGTGTGGGAGGTGCGTACATGACAGGGACGTCCACGGCCGTGACGCGGCCGCGCCCGACGGCCGGCGGTGCCGACCGATGGGTCGTCCTGGTCGTCCTCTGCCTCAGCCTGCTGCTGGTCGCCCTCGACGCGACCGTGCTGCACGTCGCCGTACCGGCCGTCACCGCGGACCTGCGGCCGAGCGCCGTGGGCCTGCTGTGGATCGTGGACGCCTACCCGCTGGTCTGCGCCTCCCTGCTCATCCTGTTCGGCACGCTCGGTGACCGGATCGGGCGGCGGCGCGTCCTGCTGTGCGGCTACGCGCTCTTCGGGATCGCCTCCGCGCTCGCCGCGACGGCCGGCAGCCCCGGCGTCCTGATCGCGGCTCGGGCGCTGCTCGGCGTCGGCGGCGCGATGATCATGCCCGCGACGCTCTCGATACTCCGCCAGGTCTTCCCCGACCGCCGTGAACGCGCCCTGGCCATCGGGGTGTGGACCGCGGTCGCCGCCGTGGGCGCCGCGACCGGGCCGGTCGTCGGCGGCTTCCTCGTCGAGCACTTCTGGTGGGGCTCGGTCTTCCTCGTCAACGTCCCGCTGATGGCCGTGGTCCTGCCGGTCGGCCGCTGGCTGCTGCCCGAGTCCCGGGGCGGCGACGACGGGCCCTGGGACCTGGCCGGCGCGCTGACGGCCGCGGCCGGGGTGCTCGGTGTCGTGCTCGGGATAAAGCGCCTGGGCACGGGGGGAGGGATGCCCGACCCCGCCTCGCTGGTCCCGCTGCTGGCGGGCACCGCGCTGCTCGTCCTCTTCGTCCGCAGGCAGCGGCGCCGTACCCATCCGCTGATCGACATCGCGATGTTCTCCCGGGCCGCCTTCACCACCGCCGTCGGCTGCATCGTGCTGGCCATGCTGGCCCTCGTCGGCCTGGAACTGATCGCGGTGCAGTACCTGCAACTGGTCCTGGACCTCAGCCCGCTGGAGACCGGCCTGCGGCTGCTGCCGCTGACCTTCGCCGCGATGGCGGCCGGTGCCACCGGCTCGTACACGCTGCGCCGCGTCGGTCCGCGCCGCATGGTCGGCTGGGGCTTCGTGCTCACGGCCGCCTCGGTGCTCCTGCTGACCCTGATGGGCCAGCACGACCGGCCCGTCCTGCTCACCGCCGGGTTCGTCCTGCTGGGCTTCGGGCTCCAGTCCACCCTCTTCGGGGCCTACGAGTCGATGCTGAGCGAGGCCCCCGCCGAACGGGCCGGTGGTGCGGCCGCGATCGGCGAGACCTCCTACCAACTGGGCGCGGGCCTGGGGATCGCGCTGCTCGGCAGCGTGATGAACGCCGCCTACGCGCCCGGTCTGGCCGGGCTCCACAAGGAGGGCGTGCCCGCCGCGGCGGGTTCCGCCGCCTCCCGCTCGCTCGGCGAGGCCTACCAGGTGGCCGGACAGCTCGGAGGCCCCGCGGGCAACGCGCTGCGCACCACGGCCCGGCACGCCTTCGTCGGCGGGCTGCATGTGACCTTGCTGGTCAGCGCGGGGCTCCTGCTGCTCGGCGCGCTGGCCGCGCTCAGACTGCCGCGCGCCATGGACTGCGGCGGGGAACCGGAGGACCACCGGGAGGCGGCCCCGGCGCCGGCCGCACCGGAGCGGGCCACCGCCCACGGGGCCGGCGCGGTCCGGACCCGCTCCGACGCCCCCGCGCTCCCCGCGCAGGGCACGCCGGGGCGCCGCCGTCCGGCCGCCGGGCGGCGCGAGGTGGCCGAGGCCACCGGCTCTGGACGGGCGGGACACTGAGCCGTAACGTCTGCACGACGCGATAACTACCACTGCTAGTTTCTGGACCGTGCGAGCCGCCGGAGGCCCCCTTGTCCGTGAAGCCGTCGAAACTCCCCCCGTTCGACCCGGCCGACCCCCTCGGTATCGACGATCTCCTCGACCCCGAGGACCTCGCGATCCGCGACACCGTGCGCACCTGGGCCACCGACCGGGTCCTGCCGCACATCGCCGAGTGGTACGAGAAGGGGGAACTGCCCGGCATCCGCGAGCTGGCCCGCGAACTCGGCGCGCTCGGCGCACTCGGCATGCCGCTCCAGGGTTACGGCTGCGCCGGGGCGACCGCCGTCCAGTACGGGCTGGCCTGCCTGGAGCTGGAGGCCGCCGACTCCGGGATCCGCTCCCTGGTGTCCGTACAGGGTTCCCTCGCCATGTACGCCATCCACCGCTTCGGCTCCGAGGAGCAGCGGCGGCGGTGGCTGCCCGGCATGGCGGCCGGCGAGATCATCGGCTGCTTCGGCCTCACCGAACCGGACCACGGCTCGGACCCGGCCGGGATGCGCACCCGCGCCGAACGGGACGGCACGGACTGGATCCTCACCGGCCGCAAGATGTGGATCACCAACGGCTCCGTCGCCGGGGTCGCCGTCGTCTGGGCGCGGACCGACGAGACGGCCGGGGGAGCGGGCATCCGGGGCTTCGTCGTACCGACGGACACCCCCGGCTTCTCCGCGCCGGAGATCAGGCACAAGTGGTCGCTGCGCGCCTCGGTCACCAGCGAACTGGTCCTGGACGGTGTGCGGCTGCCCGCCGACGCCGTGCTGCCGGAGGCCACCGGACTGCGCGGACCGCTCAGCTGCCTCGGCCACGCCCGGTACGGAATCGTCTGGGGCGCCATGGGCGCGGCGCGCGCGAGCTTCGAGTCGGCCCTGGACTACGCGCGTACGCGGGAGCAGTTCGGCAGGCCGATCGGGGGCTTCCAGCTCACCCAGGCCAAGCTCGCGGACATGGCGGTGGAACTGCACAAGGGCATCCTGCTCGCCCACCACCTGGGGCGGCGCATGGACGCGGGCCGGCTCCGGCCGGAGCAGGTCAGTTTCGGGAAGCTCAACAACGTGCGGGAGGCGATCGAGATCTGCCGTACCTCGCGCACGATCCTCGGCGCCAACGGCATCTCGCTGGAGTACCCGGTGATGCGGCACGCGACGAACCTGGAGTCGGTGCTCACCTACGAGGGCACCGTGGAGATGCACCAGCTGGTGCTGGGCAAGGCGCTCACCGGCCTCGACGCCTTCCGTTAGATCCCGCCGGATCCGGGAAGCGCGCGGGAGGCCCGAGGCGAGCGCCCTGCTCAGCTCTGGTTGAAGAAGCCGTCGGCGGGCCGGCCGGCGGCTTCGCCGTTCACCACCTGCGTGTGGGCGGGGGTCAGCAGGAAGACCCGGGTCGCCACCCGCTCGATCGAACCGCGCAGCCCGAAGGTCAGCCCGGCGGCGAAGTCCACGACGCGCTTGGCGTCGGTGGGGTCCATGGCCGTGAGGTTGACGATCACCGGGACGCCGTCCCGGAACAGCTCGCCGAGGGCGCGCGCGTCCCGGAAGCTGTCCGGGGTGACGGTGGCGATCCGCCGGCCCGTGTCCTCCGCCTTCCCGGAGGCGACCTGGACGCGCGGGTCGGTCACCCACGCCTGGTTCGTACCGGTATCGGCATCCTCGGAGTACTCGTCGTCGTAGTACCGCTCGTCGTTGTCCTCCACGAGGCCCAGCCAGGCACTCGCCTTGCGCACCGATCCCATGGACGCCTCCTCTCACCGCGGTTCTGTGGTGTTCCGCATCTCTTTCCTATCCCTATGGTCGTCCATGATGCGGATCGTGCGCCAAGGGGATAGTCGGCGCGCAGGGGATTCGTGACGCTACTGGTGCAGATCATGTGGCGGTTCGTCAGGTTTCTACCCGTATAAGGGGGCTTGCGGAAAGAAAATATGATGCTCCAGTCCGTACGGGTGACATGGGGGACGTACGGGTGAACGGGTCACTCGATACGATGCACGCCGCACGATGCGCGCCGCGCGCCCGCACGAGCGCGCGGGGCACGGGGGAACGGCTTACGGGGGATTGTCGTGTTCGGAATAGTGAGGCCCTGCGCCCACCGGCTGTCCGAGGGGCTCAGGACGGAGTGGATGGCCCACCTCTGCGGGCTCTGCCTCGCGCTCCGCGCCGATCACGGGCAGTTCGCCCGGGTCGTCACGAACTACGACGGCCTCATCGTCTCGGTTCTGACGGAGGCTCAGGTCGAGCGTACGGCCGACCGCAGGCGCACCGCGGGGCCCTGCCCGCTGCGCGCGATGCGTACGGCCCCGGTCGCCCGGGGCGAGGGCGCCCGGCTCGCGGCCGCCGTCTCGCTGGTGCTGGCCTCGGCGAAGGTACGCGACCACGTGGCGGACCGGGACGGGCTGTTGAAACGCCGCCCGGTGGCCGCCGCCGCCCGCCGGGTCGCCGCCGGCTGGGACAGGGCCGGAGCGCGTACGGGCGCCGAGCTGGGCTTCGACACCGCGGTCCTCGTGGACGCCGTCGACCGGCAGACCGGCGTCGAGTCGCTGGCCGGACCCGGCAGCAGCCTGCTGACCGTCACCGAGCCCACCGAGACGGCGACCGCGGCGGCGTTCGCGCACACCGCCGTTCTCGCCGGCAGACCGGGCAACGCGGCGCCGCTCGCCGAGGCCGGACGGCTCTTCGGACGGCTCGCGCATCTGCTGGACGCCGTCGAGGACCAGGGAACTGACGCCGCGTCGGGTGCCTGGAACCCGCTCACCGCCACCGGTACCCCGCTCGCCGAGGCCCGCCGGCTCTGCGACGACGCGCTGCGCGGGGTGCGCCTCGCGCTGGCGGACGCCGAGTTCACCGACGGCACGCTGGCCCATGTGCTGCTGGTGCACGAACTGCGGCGGTCGGTGGACCGGGCGTTCGGCTCCACCGGGTGCGCGCACGGCACCGAAGAGCGGCCGGCCGGAAGCTTCGGCCCGCCGCCCGGCAACCCGTACGCGCCGGGACCCGGAGGCCCGCCCGGACCCCCGCTCCCGCCCGAGCCGCCCCGTGGCCGCCGCGGTCTGATCGCCGGCTGCCTGGTCTGGGCCGGGCTGGCCTGCACCTGCCAGTTGTGCTGTGCCGGTACCTTCCATGACCCCTGGAGCGGGCAGCGGCGCGAAGGGCTCTGCCACAAGAGCGACTGCTGCGAGGGCTGCTGCGAAGGGTGCGACTGCTGTGGCAACTGCTGTAGCTGCTGCGGCGACGGAGGCTGCGACTGCGGGTGCGACTGCTGAACCCGCGAGCTCCGGCGGATGGGCGCACGGAGCCACGGGCGGGAACAGCGGTCCTACGAGGGGAGGAGCGTGAGGGGGGGGCGGTGCGCGGAGATGTCGTGGACGCGAAGGCACGCGGGAGGAGCCGCTCCGGCGCCGGCGGCGGCGCGAGCGGGACAGGCTCAGGAAGACGCGGGGGCCAGGTCAACAGGAACAGGACCACACGCGACCGAAGTCGATGTGCGATCGGGTGACCAGCCACTGCTGCGCGTACATGGCCTCAGTGGAACAGGCATCGGACGGCACGTCAACCATGCCGGGACGGCCCGCTCACAGTATGGACATGCTTGACAACGGGCCCCGGTCAGCGGTTTTCTCAGGAACGGACCGGCGCTGAGGGGCCCGGTCCACGTCGTGTTCCACGCGCAGGCGCGTCCCGTGTCCGATCTCTGCATCCACGGAGCCCTCGCATGCCCACGACCAGGTCCCTCCATCTGGCCGCCGAGATCGGCGGCCCGCCCCGCTACGACGCCGCCTCCCACATCGCGCTCGCCCGGCTCGCCGAGCGGGGCACGCTGGACTTCGTCACCTTCAGGGACTCCTTCGCCCGGCCCGGCCCCGACGCCATGGCCGTGCTCGCCCGGGTCGCCCCCGAGACCACCCGGATCGGCCTCGTGCCGACCGTCACCACCACGCACACCGAGCCGTTCCACGTCTCGTCCGCCGTCGCCACTCTCGACTGGATGAGCCGGGGCCGGGCCGGCTGGCACGCCGACGTGTCCACCACCGAGGCGGAGGCCCGGCTGTTCGGCCGACGGCCCGCCGCGCCCGCCCCCGCGCTCTGGCAGGAGGCCGGCGAGACCGCGGACGTGTCCGCCCGGCTCTGGGACGGCTGGGAGGACGGCGCGGGGATCCGCGGCCCCTCCACCGGCCGCGACCCCTCCACCGGCCGCGACGCACCGCACCCCGTCGACTTCGAGGGCACCACCTTCTCCGTCAAGGGCACCACCTTCTCCGTCAAGGGCCCCGCCCGTGTGCCCCGGCCCCCGCAGGGCAGACCCGTCACCGTCTTCGACGCCACCACCGGCCCGGCCGCGCGGGCCGCCGCCCGGCACGCCGACGTCGTGTACGTACGCGCCTCCTCGCCCGAGCGGGCGGCGGCCCTCCGCGACGAGCTGCGCCGGGCGGCCGGCGCCCACGGGCGGGACCCCGACGGGCTGCGGGTCCTGGTCGCGCTCACCGTCGACCTCGGGGACGCCGAGACCGCACCCGGACCGGGGCCGGAGAGCGGCCCGCCACTCGCCGGGCACGGCACCTACTTCCGCGGCGGCCCCGTCGACCTCGCCGAACTCGTCACCCACTGGTACCGGGCCGGGGCGGTCGACGGCTTCCACCTCACCCCCCTCACCCCCGGACGCGACCTCGAAAGGATCGTCAACGGCACCGTGGCACTCCTCCAGCACCGCGGCCTCTTCCGCACCTTCTATCCCGGCGGCACACTCCGCGAGCACCTCGGACTGGCCCGCCCGGCCAACCGGTACGCGCCACGCGGGGCGGGGGCCGCCTCATGAAGCAGATGCGCCTCGCCGTCCGCTTCCCGGGCGCCGACAGCACCACCGTGCGGGGCGGCCACCGCTCCGGCGGCCAGATCGACTTCTCCTCCTTCGCACACCTCGCCCGGACCGCCGAACGCGGGAAGTTCGACTTCCTCTTCCTGGCGGGGGAAGGGCCGCGCCCGCGCGAACACCACGGCCGGACCCACGACCTGGGCGTGGCCGGCCGCCCCGAACCCCTCACCCTGCTGGGTGCCCTGGCCGCCGTCACCGACCGGCTCGGCCTCGCCGCGACGGTCGACGCCACGGACAACGAGCCCTATGAACTCGCCCGCCGCCTCGCCACGCTCGACCACCTCAGCGGCGGGCGCGCCGCCTGGCACGTGGTGACCTCCCCCGACGCCCCCACCGGGGAGGACGTCCGCCGCGGCGGCCACCTGGACCGCGCCGAACGGTACACGCGGGCCGCCGAGTTCGTCGCCACCGCCAGGGAACTGTGGGACTCCTGGACACCCGAGGGGACCCCGCGCCCCTTCGCGCACACCGGGCAGCACTTCGACATCTCCGGGGAGTTCACCGTCCCCCGCTCCCCGCAGGGGCACCCGGTCGTCCTCCACTCCGGTGACTCCGACGAGGGACGGGAGTTCGCCGCCTCGGCCGCCGACGTCGTCCTCACCCGGCACCGCACCCTGGAGGACGGCCAGGCCCTCTACGCCGACGTCAAGGCGCGGCTGGCCGCCTACGGCAGGCGGCCCGACGACCTGACGGTCATGGCGGGGGTCACCGTCGTCCTCGGTGACACGGACGCGGAGGCCCAGGAGAACGCCGCCGCGCTCCGCCGCCTCCAGGTCTCCCCGCGGAACGCCCTGCCGGCCCCGGAACAGGTCCGGGGCCGCGACCTCTCCCCGTACGATCCCGAGGGGCCCCCGCCCGGCGTCGGCCCCGGCCCGGAACCGGACCTGGTGCGGGGCAGGGCCAGGACCGCCGACCCGCTGAGGGCGGCGGACACCCGGCGGGCGTCGTCCGAGGCCACGGGGCTCGCCGTCCGCCGGACGGTCGTCGAGGCCACCACCCGGCAGTCCCTCGTCGGCTCCCCGGAGACGGTCGCCACCGCGCTGGAAACCTTCGTCACCGCCGAAGCGGCCGACGGCTTCGTCCTCGTACCCCACCTCACCCCGGGCGGCCTCGACGACTTCGTCGACCGGGTCGTGCCCCTCCTCCAGGAACGCGGGTCCTTCCGCTCCGCGTACACCGGAACCACGTTGAGGTCGCACCTCGGCCACGCGGAGCCGGTGTGGAAGGGTTGACCGCATGAGCACGGACGCAGAACACGACGGCCGGGGCCCCGCCGCATGGAGGCGCTGGCACGAGGCACGCGTCGTCGCGGTGGCGGCACCGCACGGACCCCTCTCCCTCACCGGCACCCACTGGCTCCTCGACCACCCGGACGGCCGGATCCCGGACGTCCCCGGACGGTGGCGGGAGGACGGCGACGCCGTGGTGCTCACCGCCGCCCCCGAGGACGGGCTGACCCTCGACGGCGAGCCGTTCTCCGGGGAGGCGCGGCTGGCCGCCGACCGGGGCCCGATCGACGCCTCGCGGGCGGCGCGGGGCGACCGGCGGCTGGTCGTCCTGCGCCGTGAAGGTCTCTGGGCGGTACGGGACTTCGACCCGGCCTCACCCGCCCGGCACGCCTTCCGGACCATCGACGCCACCCCGTACGACCCGCGCTGGTCCCTGGACGGCGTCTTCCGCCCGTACGACGGCGACCGGAGCGTCCGCGTCGAGAACGCCGACGGGCGCGAACGGGGGCTCGGACTCGGCGGCGAGATCGCCTTCACCCTGGACGGCGCCGCGCACACGCTCCAGGTGGCGGTGGAGCCCGACGGCTCCCTCTGGGCGGTCTTCGCGGACGCCACCAGCGGCAGGAGCAGCTACCGTTTCCGCTTCCTGCGCCCGGCCGCCCCGGACGCCGACGGCCGGGTGGTGGTCGACTTCAACCGGGCGCTGCTGCCGCCCTGCGCCTTCGCCGACCACTTCATCTGCCCCTTCCCCCCGCCGGGCAACACCCTGCCGGCCGCGGTCCCGGCGGGGGAGCGCAACCGCGTCGACGCCTGATCAGGCCCGGCGCGGGGACCCCGGCGACCCGCTGGCTCGGGCTCCCGGCCCGTGGGGCTCACCCCGGGCGGCAGCGGCGACCGCTCCTCGGGCGGCACCACCTTCCTCCAGCCCGTGACGGAGGCGCTGAGCGCGTACGGCGTCGCCCTGTACTGACCCGTCGAGCACCACCGCACTCCCGCGAGCCCCCGCCGGTCCCCGGTGGGGGCTCCCGCTCGGCCCGCGGCTTTTGAGAGGATGTGGGGACGGTCGGTCGCAGAGGTAGGCCGGGGGCGGACACCGTGCCTGTCCGGGGGAGTTCACCCGGGCCCCCGGCAGACACCCAGGGGGTTCCAGATCCGTGAAACGCATCGGAGTGACCGGTCACCGTTCCATCCCCGAGGAGGCGCGCGCCCATGTGCTGGAGGGGATACGGAGCGCGCTGCGCGGGCTCGAAGGCTCCCTGGAGGCGCTCTCCAGCCTGGCCGTCGGCGCGGACCAGCTCTTCGCCGACCTCGCCCTGGCCCACGGGGCGGAGCTGACCGCGGTGATCCCCAGCGGTGACTACGAGGACGGCTTCGACGACGAGGCGGATCTCGCCCGCTACCGGAAGCTGAAGGCCCGCGCGGTCCGTGAGGTCCGCCTGGACTTCCCGCACTCCACCGACGAGGCCTACTACGCCGCAGGGACGTACATCGCCGACCACTGCGACCGGCTCCTGGCGGTCTGGGACGGCCTGCCCGCCCGGGGCCTGGGCGGCACCGGGGACATCGTGACGTACGCCAGGACGCTGGGGCGCCCGGTCACGGTCATCTGGCGTGACGGTGTGACGCGGAACTGACAGGCTGTCATATGCCTTTCTGAGCACGCTGGTTGGGCCCGTCGGTGGTCATATCCGGTGCCGGGCCAGCCAGTCCGTGTGCTCGGGACTGACGATGCGCTCGGTCTCGAAGACCGCGGCGGCCCACTGCCGCTCGGTCAGCGTGGTCTCCATCGCGGCCTGCATGTTCTCCAGGTCCTCCTCCACCAGCGAGTGCGCCGACACCAGCGGGTGGTGGCGGCGCGTCTCGTTCCAGGCGAGGCAGGCCGCGGCGGCCGCGGACAGCGACCCGGTCAGCGCGAAGGAACCGGCCGTGCCGAGGCTCTGGAGCACGGCGAGCACCAGCGCCGGCAGGGTCAGCGCGGCGACGGTGCCCGACCAGACCTGCGCCCCCTTCCGCGACACCTGCTGCCGCCTGCGGTACCAGCGCCTCTGCTCGATGAGCCGGTCCCGGATGTACGTCTCCTTGCGTACGGTGAACGCCTTGTCCCGTAACTCCCGCATGGACGCGGTGATGAGCCCGCCGCCCTCGTCGTCCATCTCCTCCCGGGGGTCGCGCCACCCCACCTTCCGCAACTCCTGCAACCCCTCTTCGAGACGGTTGGCGAACACCGCCTCCGGGTGGAGGGTGCCGGTGTCGAAGGGGGAGCCGTGCACCGCGTACCGCCAGCAGTTGGACTTGATGAACTCGGCGGCGGAGCGGTTGAGTTGCCAATGCGACTTCGCTTTGCGGCGGGCCGCGGCGTACGTCGTGATCAGGACACCCAGATACGCCGCCACCGCCACGCAGTCCAGGAGCCGCACCGAGTCACCGACCCGGACGTGCCAGGGCAGGGCGGCGGGCACGGTACCCAGGACGAGCAGCGCCAGCTGGCAGCGGGTGGTGTTGACCGCCTCCCGCTGCCTGGCGACGGCCACGGCGTCGGTGTGGTGGAAGAGTGTGGGCAGGTCGTCGTTCCGGAACACCATGGACCGCAGCGGCCCGGGAATCGCCGTCATGTTCACCCCGTTTGAAGTTGTGGCGGGCGCGCCTCGCCGGTCCGCCGCGCGGTCGGCCATGGCCCCGCGGTGCCGTCTCCCGGGCGCGCGGCGCCCGGGACAGGAAGGGGCGCGGGAGAGACCTGCCGGACCCACGAGAGTAGAGGCGCCGTCCCGGCGGCGGCAATGGCGCCTCGGGCCCGCCCCCACGGATCCGGCCCCCGGAAGCACTCGCGCGACGCCGACAGCTGTGGCAGAGTCGCACAACTGTGTTGTAACGAGGGCGAGTTGTGCCGGAGACGGTCGCGGCGGCGCACCCTCACGACGGGGGGAGGACGCGTGGTCGACGCAGGTCCGGGCGGTGCGGAGCCGCTGACGTTCGCCCAGCGCAGGATCCGCAGGAGCCCGCTGCTGTTCACCGCGCCGCTGGTGATGCTCGGACTGCTGGTCCTCGTCCTGCTCTGGGAAGCCGTCCGTGCCAACATCGCCCCGGACACCCGGGCGCAGTGGCCGTGGCGGCTCCAGGTGCTCGACCCGGAGGCGCTGGGCAGTCTGCTGGCGGTCGCGGTCGGAGCGGTCCTGGCCCGCGCGCAGTACGCCCGTACCGTGCGGCCCTACCTGGGCTGGCGGGCGGCATGGGAGAAGGGGCACCTCAGAGGGGGCGTACCGGCCTGGCGGGTGGGCATACTGAACGGCGGTCAGCACATCGCGGCCGTCGAGTCCTGCGACTGCCGGGTGGTCCTCGCGGGAGCCGGCCGGGCCGATTCCGCCTGGATCGACGTCCCGGCCGCCGTGCGCGAACTGACCGGAGCGGGCCTGGTGGTCGCCGAGGACTTCCAGATGCCCGAACTCGGCCCGGGTTTCCCGCTGGTCGCCACCGGAAGCTACGAGACCGTGCTGGTGGGGGCGTTCTCCCAGAGGTTCGTGGAACGCGTGGAGGCGTTCTACCTGCGGGTGCGGGTGACGGACATCGCCGGTGACAGCCACGAGCGGACGGGCGACTTGCTGAAGGGGGCGAAAGGCACCGCGCACGGCCCCGTCGAGTGAGAGGCGAACCGGCCGCGGTTCCCGCCCGGCCCGCCTATTCGCCGTCACCCGGCCGGGCCAACCACGCGGGGATTCCTTTCCCCGCAATGCGGCTCGAACCCGTGAATTCATACCACCGTGGCATGTGCGAGGGGCTGCCGGGGGAGTAAAGTCAGGCCGCCGGACACTGTGAATACGCAGATTCCGGTGGTGAACCCAGTGTCCGGAAACAAACCCTCAAGGACGGCCGTGAAGACCTACGAAACCTCCCCCTCCTTCGCCGTCGCGAAGAAGAGCCGCGTGCCACTCGCCAAGATCGACACCCAGGGTGCCGAGACCACCAGGAAGACCGGTCGCGTCATCGGTACCTCCGCGCGTCGGCCTGTCCAGAGTTCGACCTTCAGTTCGGCACTCTGAGTTCGGCGCCGAGATGGCTAGACTGGGGGAATGACAGGACCCCTGGTCCCCTTTCGCGAGATTGTGCTGAAAGTGCACAGCAGGTGCGATCTCGCGTGCGACCACTGCTACATCTATGAACACGCGGACCAGAGCTGGCGCACCCGACCCAAGTCCATCTCTGACGAAGCGATTTCATGGGCGGCTCGGCGATTGGCCGAACACGCCTCGGAGCACACGCTCGAATCGGTGTCAGTGATCCTGCACGGAGGCGAGCCGCTCCTGGCCGGCCCCGCCCGCCTGCGCCGTGTCTGCGAGGAACTCTCGTCGGCACTGAACGGTATCGCTGAGCTGGACCTCAGGATCCACACCAACGGCGTCCAGCTCAGCCCCCGCTATCTCGACCTCTTCGACGAGTTCGGCGTCAGGGTCGGCATCTCCCTCGACGGCGACCGCGCGGCCAACGACCGGCACCGCCTCTTCGCCGACGGGCGCACCAGTCATCCCCTCGTCCTCAGGGCCGTCGACCTGCTGCGCCAGGACCGCTACCGGCACCTGAACCTCGGGCTGCTGTGCACCATCGACGTCCGCAACGACCCCGCCGCCGTCTTCGACGCCCTCGTCGCACTCGACCCGCCCGCGGTGGACTTCCTCCTGCCGCACGCCACCTGGGACGAACCGCCCCCGCGGCCCGACGGCTCGGCCACCGCCTACGCCGACTGGCTCCTCGCGGTCTTCGACCGCTGGACGGAGCGGGGGCGGCCGGTGCCCGTGCGGCTCTTCTCGTCGGTCCTCTCCACCCTGAGCGGCGGCCCCTCCCTCACCGAGTCCCTCGGACTGGCCCCCACGGACCTGGTCGTCATCGAGACCGACGGACAGCTCGAACAGGTGGACTCGCTCAAGAGCGCCTACGACGGCGCGGCGGCCACCGGCTTCGACGTCTTCCGCAACACCTTCGACGAGGTGGCCGCCCACCCCGGCGTCCGAGCCCGGCAGCTCGGCCTCGCCGGTGTCAGCGAGACCTGCCGTACCTGCCCCGTCGTGCGCTCGTGCGGGGGCGGGCTCTACACACACCGCTACCGCACGGGCGACGGCTTCGACAACCCGTCCGTCTACTGCGACGACCTGGCGGCGCTGGTACGCGGCGTCGAGGAGCGCGCGGCGGCCTCCCTCGGGTCACCGGCCGTCGCCGGTCCCGACGCGCTCACCGCGGCCGAGCTGGAGCTGAACCGGCATCTGCTCGCCCTGCTCCAGGACGAGCTCGGCGGGCACGGCCACACGGGATGGGACGCGGCCTGGGAGCTGGCGAACGAGGCCGAGCGGACCGAGCGGGGGGCGGAGGCCCTGGACGAGGTCCTGGCCGGTCCCTACGCCCGCACCTGGCTCCTGGACGCCTCGCGGGCGGCCGGCTCGGGCGACCGCGGTGTGACGGACCGGGCCGCCCGCCACCTGGCCGCCTCGGTGGCCGCGGCCTCCGTGCGCGGCCGTCTCGGGCTGACGGTCCCGGTGCCCACCGAGGACGGCGGCGGGTTCTTCCTCCCCACGCTCGGCGAGGTCCGGACCGGGTGGCGGGGCCCTGTCCTGGTCCGGGACACGGACGAGGGCCTCCTGGTCCGGCCGGAGGACCGGGGCGCGGGTGCGGAGCGGCTGATCGCGACGGGCCCGGCGGACCGCCCCGGCTGGCTCCCGCTGCGCCGGGTGGGCGGCGACGGCGCGCCCGTCCTCGTACTCGACGACCTGGATCCCCGGCGCGACTGCTTCGACGGGCCCGTGGCCGCGCGCCTGACCCCGGCCGGGGTCAGGACCTGGGACGCGCGGCTGTCCGCAGCGTGGGCACTGCTGCGCGCGGCCGTTCCCGGGCAGGCGGCCGAGGCGGCGCGGGCCCTGACCACCGTCACCCCGCTCGTCTCGGGCCCGACCCGGGCCGGACGGCACGGCCACGGGGCGCTGGGCCTCGGCGACGAGGACGGGGCGGGGGAACTGGCGCTCGCGCTGCTGCGCGGACACAGACGCGCCACGTTCCGGGCACTCGCCGGTGTCACGGACCTGTACGCGTCGGACGGGGCGTGGGAGCATCGCCTGCCCTGGGGCGGGCCGGAGGCTGTTCCGTTCTCCCGCCTGTTCGCGGAGACGTTCGAGCGGGTGGGTGCGGGGCTCCTGGAACCGAGGCTCCTGGACGGCGTCCCCCGGGCGCTCGCCTCGATCGAGTCGGCGGCCGAACTGACCGTCGACGGGGCGCGCGTGCTGGCACGGCTCCGGAAGGAGACCGCCGGCGGTGCGCGGGGGGCGTCCGGGTAGCACGACACCGGGACGGGGACCGGCCGGCGACGCCGCGGGCCGCATCCGGGAACGGATGACCGAAAAGCAACGGTGAATGACCGAACGGCAGGGGGGTGGAGCACAGTCTGCTCCGTGATGATGAATTCGCTCGCATCTTTCTTTTCACTCCGTGGTGCGAGTGCTCACACAGGACGGGGGTCGTGTGCACGCGTCAAGGCAGCAGCGGGACCATCGGCCGTACTTCTTTCTGAGTTACGCGCATACACCGGGGTACGGCGGTGGAACGGACCCCGATATGTGGGTCGAGCGGCTTTTCCAAGATCTTTGCGGTCATGTGATGGCGATGACCGATCTGCCCGCGAGCGCATCCGCGGGATTCATGGACAGGGAGATTCGCTCGGGCGAGGGATGGTCCGAACGGCTGGGCGGAGTTCTCGCCACCTGCCGGGTGTTCGTACCCCTGTTCTCGCCGCGCTATTTCGCCAGTGAGATGTGCGGAAAGGAATGGTACGCGTTCGAGCAACGGGCCATCCACCACCGGGCCCGTTCGAATCAGCCCGCCGAGGCCATCGTCCCGGCCCTCTGGGTCCCGGTCCCGCCCCGCCAACTGCCGGGACCGGCCGAGCGGCTGCAATTCAATCACCGCGACTTCGGGAAACGGTACGTCAGTGACGGTCTCTACGGCCTGATCAAACTCAGGCTCTTCGCCCAGGAATACGAGCAGGCGGTCTACGAACTGGCCAAACGCATCGTCAGCGTCGCGGACACCGTGCAGATCGACACCGGCAGGCCGGTGGACTACCGGCTCGCCCCCAGCGCCTTCGGGACACCGGGCGGCGGGGCGGGCGCTGCCCGCCGGATGCGGATCACCGTCGCCGCGCCCACCCGCCACGACCTGCCCGAAGGGCGCGCCACCGACTACTACGGCGACCATCCGCAGGACTGGAACCCCTACCACCCGGTCGCCGCCAGACCACTGGCCTACGTCACCGGGGACCTGGTCCGCTCACTCAACTACCAGGCCGTCATCACCTCGTTCGACGAGGACACCGGGCAGCGGGAGGGCAAACAGGCTCCCAGCACACCGGAGATACTCCTGGTGGACCGCTGGGCCCTGCGGGACGAGGAACTGAGACGCAGGCTCGCCGCCTTCGACCAGGAGAACCGGCCCTGGGTGACCATGGTCGTGCCGTGGTGCCGCGACGACCACCAGAGCCGGGCGGCCGAGACCGAACTGACCGAGATGCTCGAACGGACGATGCCGGTCAAGATGCGGCAGGGCCGGGCCTTCTGCCGCGCCGCCGCCAAGGGGGTACCGACCATGGAGGCCTTCGGCCAGGTCCTCCCGCGGGTGGTCGAGGTGGCCGCCCAGCAGTATCTGCGGCACGCGACGGCGTATCCCCCCTCGACGGGCGGACGGCACGGCGAACGGACACGGCTGACGGGCCCGACGGGACCGATGGGCCCCACACAGTTCATATCCGACAGGCACGACCCTGCGACGGATGCGGAGGACGTATGACAGCCGGGCGTGACGGGCGCATCGTCACCTTCTACTCGTACAAGGGCGGCACGGGGCGCACCATGGCCCTCGCCAACACCGCCTGGATCCTGGCCGCCAACGGCAAGCGGGTGCTGGCCGTCGACTGGGACCTGGAAGCCCCCGGGCTCCACCGGTTCTTCCACCCCTTCCTCGACCCCTCGACACTCGGCGCCACCACCGGGGTCATCGACCTGATCACCGAGTACGCCTGGGCCGCGACCAACCCCGCCCAGCGCGCCGGCGACTGGCACCGCGACTACGCGCGCGTCCAGCCGCACGCGGTCTCGCTCGACCCCGAGGCGCTCGGCTGGGAGTTCCCGCGCGGCGGCACCCTCGACTTCGTCTCCGCCGGACGGCAGAACCGCGAGTACTCCGCGACCGTCTCCACCTTCGACTGGGACAACTTCTACGACCGGCTCGGCGGCGGCCACTTCTTCGACGCCCTGCGCGACGACATGAAGACCCACTACGACTACGTCCTCATCGACAGCCGCACCGGTCTCAGCGACATCGCCGACATCTGCACCGTCCACCTCCCCGACGTGCTGGTGGACTGCTTCACCCTGAGCGACCAGTCCATCGACGGCGCGGCCTCCGTCGCCCGGCAGATCGCCGAGCGCTACACGGGCAGGCCCATCTCCATCTTCCCCGTCCCGATGCGCATCGACGAGGGCGAGAAGGAGAAGGCGGACGCCGGCCGCGCCCTGGCCCGGCTGAAGTTCGACCGGCTGCCCCGCGACCTCTCCGGCGACGAACTCACCGCCTACTGGGGCGCGGTGGAGATCCCCTACCGTCCCTACTACGCGTACGAGGAGACCCTCGCCACCTTCGGCGACGAGGCCGGGCTCAGCAACTCGCTGCTCTCCGCCTTCGAACGCCTCACCGCCGTGATCACCGACCAGGAGGTCACGGCGATGGCGCAGATGAGCGAGGAGGTACGGCTGCGCGTCCGCGACGCCTTCACCCGGCGCAGGCCGGCGCTGCCCGCCGACCTCTTCCTCAGCTACGTGGCGGAGAACCGCATGTGGGCGGACTGGATCGAGTCGGTCCTCACCCGGGCCGGATTCCGGGTCGTCCCCCGGGACGCCTCCGCCGACCCCGGACCCGAGCCCCCCGCGCGCCCCACCCCGGAGACCGCGGCCCGTACGGTCGTCCTGCTGTCCAGCGCCTACCTCAAGTCCCAGCGGGCCGTGGGCCTGTGGGACAGGGCGGTGGCCGAGGACCCCGGCGGCGGGCGGCGCCGGCTGCTGCCGCTCAGGATCAGCGACGTGCGCCTCTCGGCCCCGTACATCGACCGCAACCCGGTGGACCTGTTCCGGCTGGACGAGGTCCACGCCACCACCGCCCTGATGCGCGCCGTGGACCGGCCGGTCCAGCTCGGCGACGGGGTGGCACCCGGCCCGCGCTTCCCCGGCACGGTGCCGAGGATCTGGAACGCACCGCCCCGCAACCCCGGTTTCACCGGCCGCTCCCTCGTCCTGGAGCGGATGCGCGACCAGCTCGGCGGCGGGATGGCCGTCGTGCTGCCGCAGCCGCAGACCCTCTACGGGCTCGGCGGCGTCGGCAAGACCCAGGTGGCCCTGGAGTACGTCCACCGCTTCATGGCCGACTACGACCTGGTGTGGTGGATCTCGTCCGAGCAGACCGACGACGTGATCGCGGGGCTCGCCGAACTCGCCGTACGGCTCGGGGCCCAGGGCGGCGACGACATGGCCGCCGCCTCGAAGGAGGCCGTGGACCTGCTGCGCCGCGGTGTGCCGTCGGACCGCTGGCTGCTGGTCTTCGACAACGCGGACGACCCGGAACGGCTCCGCCGCTACTTCCCGCAGGGCGGCTCCGGGCACATCCTGGTCACGTCCAGGAACCAGGCCTGGTCCCAGCACGGCGACGCGCTGCCGGTGGACGTCTTCCTCCGGGAGGAGTCCGTCGAGCACCTCCAGCGCCGGGCCCCGGGGCTCAGCGAGCGGGACGCGGCCCAGGTGGCCACGGCCGTCGGTGACCTGCCGCTGGCCGTCGAGCAGGCGGCGGCCTGGATCGCGGAGACCGCCACCCCCATCGACACCTATCTGGAGCAACTGGCCCGGCAGGCGCCCGAGGTGCTCGCCCTCAACCAGCCGGCGGGCTACCCGCAGCCGGTCGCGGCCACCTGGAACATCTCGATCGAACGCCTTGAGGAGCGCTCGCCCGCGGCCGTGCGGCTGCTCCAGCTCTGCGCCTTCTTCGCCCCCGAGCCGATCTCCGCGAACCTCCTCTACAGCAAGGAGATGATCGAGGCACTCAAGCCGTACGACGCCTCCCTCCAGGAGAAGCTGGTGCTGGGCCGGGTCATCCGGGAGATCGGCCGCTTCGCCCTCGCCAAGGTCGACCAGGTGTCCAACTCCATCCAGGTGCACCGCCTGGTGCAGGCGGTGATCAGGGCCCAGCTCAGCGAGGAGGAGCAGGCCGAGGCCCGGCACGTCGTCCACCGCATCCTGGCGGGCGCCCGGCCGGACGACACCGAACCGATCGACAACCCGGACACCTGGCCGCGCTTCGCGGCCATCTGGCCGCACCTCGGGCCGTCCGACGCCCGCAACTGCCGGGACCACGAGACCCGCAGGCTGCTGATAGACCGGGTGCGCTACCTCTGGAAGCGCGGTGACATCAGGACCGCCGCCACGCTGGGCGACGAACTGCGCGAGACCTGGCTGGAGATGCTGGGGGAGCGGGACATCCAGTACCTCTACCTCTGCTTCCACCTCTCCAACATCCTCCGCACCCGCGGGCGGTACGTGGAGGCCAAGGAGCTCGACGAGTTCACGCTGCGGACCCAGCGGGAGGTGCTGGGGCCGGAGCACCCGCACACCTACATGACCACCAGCAGCCTGGCCATCGACCTGGGCCTGCTCGGGGACTACGGGCGGGCGATCGAGCTGGCCACCGAGGCGCACGACGGCTTCAACCAGATCTTCCACGAGCGGCACGCCCGGACCCTGGCGGCGGCCAACAACCTGGCGCTGAACCTGCGGAGCGTCGGGCAGTACGCGCGGGCCCGCGAGATCGACCAGGACTGCTACGACCTGAGGTCGGAGGTGCTGGGCCAGGAGCATCCGCACAGCCTGTCCTCCGCCCTGAACCTCGCCCGCGACCTGCGGGAGGTCGGACGGTACGAGGACTCGGTCGGTCTGCTCAGCCGTACGTACGAGAGTCTCAAGGCGACCCTCGGGCGGACCTATCCCACCACCCTGAGCGCCGCCAAGAGCCTCGCGGTGTCGTTGCGGCGGGCCGGGCAGCTGGAGGACGCCCGCAGGCTGACGGTGGCGACCCGGGCCAGGTACCGGGCCAAGTACACCGCGGCCAACCCGGAGTCCCTGGCCTGCGACCTCAACATGGCGGCCGACCTGTTCGCGGCGGGTGAGGCGGCCGAGGCCAGGACGACCGCGCAGGAGGTGGTCGACCAGTACATGAAGGTGCCGGGGGAGAGGCATCCGTACACCCTGGCGGCGCAGAACAACCTCGGTGTCTACCTCTCGGGGTCCGACGCGCCCGAGGAGGCGGAGCGGCTGCTGAAGCGGGTGGTCGCCCTGATGCGGGAGACGTTCGGCAGGGAGCACCCCAACACCCTGTTCTGCGTGATGAACCTGGCGAACGCGACGGCCGACACCGGGCGGCTGGAGATCGTGCTGGAGACGGAGCGCACGGTGGCCGGGCAGCTCCGGGAGGTACTGGGAGCACACCACCCGGAGACCCTGGCCATGACGTCCAACCTCGCCGTGACGCTGGACGCGCTGGGCCGGCCGGACGAGGCGCGGCGGCTGCGGGCGGAGACGGGTGACGAGCTGGCCCGGCAACTGGGGGACGAGCACCCGCTGACCCGGATAGCGCGGACCGAGCGGCGGTTCCGGCGGGAGCTGGAACCGATGTCGGTGTGACGCCGTGACCACGGTGGGGGCCCCGGTGAAAGGGGCCCCCACCGTGGCATGCCGGTCCGGGGGCCGCGCCGTGGCCGGCCGGTCAGGTGAGCCCCGCCGTGCGGGCCGGTCCGGTCAGCTCCGTCGTGGTCAGCCCACCGGGGCCGGGCGGTCGTCCAGCAGCCAGTTGAGCACCTCGGGCAGCACCGAGAGCGCGTCGAAGTGTGCGGCCGCCGGCTCCAGTACGGCGGTGGCGCCCGGAATCTGTCCGGCCAGCCAGCGCGAGTGGCCGACCGGTGTGAACACGTCCTTCTCGCCGTGCCACAGCATCACCGGCCCGGTGATGTCCGCCGGGTCGAACCCCCACGGCCGGGAGAACGCGATGGCGTCGTCGATCCAGCCGTACGCCGATGTGCGCAGCCCCTCACGGTAGTTGGCCAGCAGCAGCGTGCGGATGCCCGCGTCGTTGACCACCACCCGGTCGGAGTCGGTCAGCTCCCGGCGCAGGTCGTCCAGGAGCCGGACCGGGTCCTGCCGGATCTCCGCCGAACGGCTGATGAAGGACTCCGCGAGCCCGTCCGGATCGGCGGCGGCGGTGGAGTACGCGAGCACGTTGGACGCGGCCATGCCCTCGAACCAGTCCAGACCCACCGCGTCCCAGGGGGCCAGGCCCACCAGCGCGGCCGTGCGGGTGACCCGGTCCGGCATCATCGCGGCGCAGGCCAGCGCGTGCGGAGCACCGCCCGAGCGGCCCACCACGGCGAACCGGTCGAGCCCGAGCGAGTCGGCGATCGCCCGGATGTCCTCGACGACATCCACCACCCGCCGGCCGGCCAGCCGGTCGGAACCGCCGTAGCCGGGACGGTCGTAGGCGATGAGCTGGGTCTTGCGCTGGTAGAGCACCATGCCGCGCGGGGCGGGGCCGAGCCGGCTGCCCGGCGTGCCGTGCAGGAGGAAGACGGGTCTGCCGTGCGGATCCCCCTGACGCTCCACCATCAGATGCCGCCCGTCCGCCACGCGCACACGACTGCGCACTCCGCCTCCTCCGCTCGGCCACCCCGCCCGGTCCGGGCCCAACTACCCGGTTCGTACTGCCTGTTCCGTCTTTCCGATGATGAACCATCAAGGGCGTCACCGGGACTCCCCGGACGGAAGGAACCGGTGTGCGGCCCGTGGCCTTTGGCGCCCCCCCACCGCACCGCGCGCGCCCCGTATCCGGATGCGCGACCCCAGCATCCGGACTGCGGAGGGCGAGTTCAGGACAGGCCGAATGCCCGCGTACCACCGGTTCGGGCCCGCGCGCGGCGTTCGCGATGTGGAATCGGCACCCTCCGACCTCGCCGTGTGAACAGGGTGCGTGCGCGGTGTTGTTGTCATGTGTGCGTCCAGAAGGCGACCTTGTGTGGGCTCCGCCGCATCGGAATAGTGGGCGTCACATCCTCCGTGTACGAGCACCCCACTTGCCCGTACGCGGCCCCCCACAGGAGGTAGAAGTTGAAGCAGCGACGCATATCCGGGAAGCGTGCGGCCCTCGCGGGTTCGGCGGTCGTCGCCCTGGTCGCCGCGGGAGCCACCTTCCAGACTGCGAACGCCAGCGATGACGTACCCGCGTTCACCGCCCGGACGCTGACGGCGCAGGCGGCCGGAAATCTCGCCACCACCCTCGACAAGAGCCTGGGCGCCGACGCGGCGGGCGCGTACTACGACGCCGGGACGAAGCACCTCGTCGTGAACGTCCTCGACCAGGCCGCCGCCGAGCAGGTGCGCCAGGCGGGCGGCACGGCCAGGGTCGTACAGAACTCGACCGCCGACCTGACGGCCGCCCGGCAGACCCTGAGCGAGCGCGCCTCCCTCCCCGGCACCTCCTGGGCGGTCGACCCGGTCAGCAACAAGGTCGTCGTCACCGCGGACAGCACGGTGGACGGCGCGGCCCTGGACAAGCTCGGCAAGGTCGTCGACGGGCTCGGGGCGAAGGCCGAACTCGTGCGCTCCGCAGGAGAGTTCACACCGCTCATCGCGGGCGGCGACGCCATCTGGGGCAACGGCGGCCGCTGCTCGCTGGGCTTCAACGTGGTCAAGGGCGGCGAGCCGTACTTCCTGACGGCCGGTCACTGCACCGACGCCATCACCAGCTGGTCCGACACGCAGACCGGCTCGGAGATCGGCAGCAACGCGGGCTCCAGCTTCCCGGGCAACGACTACGGCCTGGTCAAGTACACCGCGAGCGTGGCGCACCCCAGCGCGGTGGACCTCTACAACGGCTCCAGCCAGGCCATCACCAAGGCGGGCGAGGCCACGGTCGGCATGACGGTGACCCGCAGCGGCTCGACCACCCAGGTCCACGACGGCCAGGTCACCGCCCTGAACGCCACGGTCAACTACGGCAACGGCGACATCGTCAACGGGCTCATCCAGACGACGGTCTGCGCCGAGCCCGGCGACAGCGGCGGCTCGCTCTTCTCGGGCGACACGGCCATCGGCCTGACCTCGGGCGGCAGCGGTGACTGCTCGGCGGGAGGCACGACCTTCTTCCAGCCGGTGCCGGAGGCGCTGGCGGCGTACGGGGCCGAGATCGGCTGACCTCCGAGGTCGCCCTCGGTTCCGGGCAGGTCTGTGAGCCGCTCCCCTCGTGGGGGAGCGGCTCATCGGCGGTGTCCACGCGGCCCCCGTACGGCAGTACGGGGGCCGCCCGCCCTCACCGCAGCTGCTCGGGTGCGACCAGACGCTGAGGCACCGGCGACGCGCCGGGGGCCCGCTCGGCGGGGGCGCCGCTCAGCGCTCCGTCCATGTAACCGAACAGCGCGGAGCCGATCGGGTCCGGCAGCGGTGTCCCGTCTTCGCCGAACCGCTCGTACTTCATCAGGTTGTAGCCGATCGCGGCCTGGCGGCGCCCGTCCTCCGTGGACAGCGCCCAGGTCCCGGCCCCGAACACGCCACCGTCGTGGCCCCAGTACCAGTCGCCGCCGGGCATCTTGAGCGTGTACAGGCCGAGGCCGTACCGCATCGCCACCTCCTGCCCCGGAGCGGGCTCGTAGGCGGGGACCGTCGTCTTCATCTCCCGCAGCTCCGCCGCGCCGAGCAGCTTCCCGCCGAGGAGCCGGCGGTAGAAGTCGTTGAGGTCGTCCGTCGTGGAGACCATCGCCCCGGCCGTCCCGGCCCACGACATGTCGTAGACGCTGTAGTCGCGCGCCGGGTCGATGGTTCCGTAGAACGACTCGTACATCCTGGCGTGCGGACCCGGGATGCGGGCGGAGCGCGGGAAGTACGTGTGCCGCAGTCCGGCCCTGCGGATGACGTTCTCGGTGATGTACGCCTCCGGGTCCTGGCCCGTGACCTTCTCCAGCAGCAGACCGGCGATGAGGTAGTTGGTGTTCGCGTACGCGTGTGTGCCACGCGGTGCCGGCGGCTCGGCGGCCAGGCCGAGGCGGACCAGCTCTTCGGGGACCAGCTCGCGGAAGCGGCCTTCGTCCAGGGCCTGTCCCGGGTCCGTCACCAGCCCGGGGAAGGCGGGCAGTATGTAGTCCGCGATGCCGCTCGTGTGGTTGAGCAGCATCCGCACCGTCACCTCCCGGCCCCGCTCGCCCGGTACCAGGTCCGGAAGGTAGTCGCCGATCGGGGCGTCGAGGCCGATCCGGCCCTCGGCCACCTGCTGGAGGACGGCCACCGAGGTGAAGGTCTTGGTGATGCTGCCGACGCGGTGCTCGTAGTCCGGGCGCATCGGCCGGCCGGTGTCGATGTCGGCGACGCCGACCGCTCCGCGCCACCGCTCGGAGCCGTCCCTGACCGAGGAGTAGGCCCCGTACATGCCCGCCTGGTGGAACGCTTCGAGGGAGGCGCGCAGTGCCTTCCGGTCGAGGGGGGTGGCGGTCGAGGCGGCGGACGCGGTGGCGGTGGCCGACGGCGGGGCGGCGGCGGCCCCGGCCGGAGACGCGCCGGCCAGGAGCGACAACAGGGCCGCCGACGCGACGGCGGCCAGACGCGCTCTGCGGCGGTCGGAGCGAGGGTTCGGTCGGGTGTCGCGCATGGGGGATCCCGTCTCCTCAGGTGTGCGTGGCAGAGCTCCCCATCCTCTGCGCGTCACACCGGTCATCCATCCTTCCCAGGAACGACCTTGCGCACAGGAAGGGATGACGTTTGTCAGGTATCGGTCCGCCGGGCGCCGGGCCGTGCACGGCCTGGTCGCCGTACGCGCGCCGGAGGAACAAGGGCAGTACAGCGACCGCCCGTTGAGTGGGCACCGGCGTCAGGTGCCGCACAGCGCGTGGTCGATCAGGGCCGTGACGCCCCGGAGCTGACGCTCGGCGGTGGTCCGGTCCGCGGGCCGGCTGTGGGCGGTGACGGTGACGGCGGCGGTTCGTCCGTCCACGGTGACGGCGGGCGCCACCACGTATCCGAAGCCGCTTCCGCTGTGCCCCCAGTAGCCGCCTCCGCAGGACAGCGGCGACCATTCGAGGCCGAGGCCGTAGCGGGTGCCCGGCGGCGCGCCGTGTTCCTCGGGCACCGGGACGCCCTTACGCATCTCGGCGAGCAGTGCCGGGGAGAGCAGCTCTCCCGTCAGGAGCGCGGAGAAGAACCGGTTGGTGTCCGCCGCCGTACTGATCAACGCCCCGTCGGCGTCCCCGTCGAAGGGGAGGTAGGCGAGGGTGGTGTCCGTCAGCGGTTCCCCCGGCCCGAACTGCTGGTAGTCGCGGGCGTGGGGGCGTGGCAGCAGCGGATCGTCACCCGGGGCGAGGGTGCGGGTGAGGCGGAGGGGCCGCAGGATCCTGGAGCGGACCTCCTGCTCCCAGGTGCGGCCGGTGACCGCCTCGATCACCAGGCCCGCGAGCACGTAGTTGGTGTTGGAGTACCGCCAGCCCGTCCCGGCCTCGAAGTCGGGCCGGTGCCGCATGGCCAGCGCGACGCGCTGCCGGGCGGAGTTGGTGGTCAGCCGGTGCTCGCGGTAGCCGGCGGCGGTGGGGTCGGGGACGGTGTCGCCGGTGTAGTCGGGTATCCCGCTGGTGTGCTGGAGGAGCTGGCGCAGGGTGACGCGGCGTCCGTCGTTGCCGTGGCCGCGTACCACCCCGGGAAGCCACCGTTCCACCGTGTCGTCGAGCGACAGCCGTTTCTCGCCGGTGAGCTGGAGCAGCACGGTCGCGACGAACGTCTTGGTGGTGCTGCCGATCCGCACGTACCCGTCCCGGGGCACGGGCCGCCCGGTGCGCAGGTCACCGACCCCGCTGCGTACGGTGCGGACCGCGCGGGACGTGTCCAGCCGGGCCGACACCCCGGTGACCCCGGCGTCGCGTAACGCGTCGGCGTCGCGTTGCAGCGGGGTGGGGCGGGCGACGGCCGTGGCGGTCGCCCCGGCGGGGACGAGCGCCGCGAGCAGGGCGGCGGCGCAGGCGGTCGCCGCGAGGCGGGCGGGTGTACGACGGATGAGTGGCATGGGCCGACCGTAGGGACGGGCGTACCGCGTGGACCATCCGGCAGGCCCCAGGCCGGTGCGTCGGGTTTCCCCCCGTTCCCGGCCTCCGGCCCCGCCTTCCGGCCCCGCTCTCCGCTCCCGGCCTCTCAGCGCAGCGGCTCGGAGGTGTCGACGGCCGTGGCCGCCCAGGGGCCTTCCCCGTCAGGCCCGCGCCGCAGTGACAGCAGCAGGGTGAGGGCGGTGCCGACGACCGCCCAGGCGGAGAGCACCAGAAGCGGGCCGGTGACCGCGTTGCCCCGGAAGTAGGCGATCGAGCGGGCCGTCCAGGTGCCCGCGCCGGGTGGCAGGGCGGGGCCGATCGCCCGCCAGAACTCGGGCAGCATCGGCAGGGGGAAGGCGCCGCCCGCGCTCGGGTTGCCCGCGACCACGATGATCAGGACGGCCAGCCCGATGCCGACGATGCCGGTGAGCGCCTCCAGGGCGAGCGTGATCATGCCGACCGCGAAGACGATCAGGGCGCCCAGCCCCGCCAGCCCCCACAGGCTGCCCGGAAGCGCGCCGAGGATCGGTCCGATGACGATCGCGCCGCCGATCCCGCCCGCGATCGAGTACAGCGCCATGACCCCGGTGCGGATCAGCGCGCGCTGCCGGTTGGCGGGCTTGGCCCCGGCGCTGATGGCCAGGATCGAGGCACAGAGGTAGCCGCCGACGCACCAGCCCACCACCAGGTAGAACGACGAGAGCCCGTTGAAGTCGTCCGGGGAGGCCGGGGCCACGTCCACGGTCCGTACCGTGCGGTGCTGCGGTGCCTCCGCCCGTTCGATGATCTTGACCAGGGTGTTCGCCAGGACGGTGCCGCCGCCCGAGGCGACGAGCAGGGTGTCCGTCGTGCCCTGGGGGTCGACGATCAGGACGCCGTCCAGGTCACGGTTCATGACCTTCTTCTGCGCCTCGGCCGCGTCGGAGACCGCGCGGGGGTCCAGCGGGCCGCCCGGGAGGTCGTCCAGCCGGGTGACGAGCTGCTGGGACGTCTGCCGCGGGGCGACGACGCCGAAGGGGACGTCCGTCGCGTCGGGACGGTGCAGCGCCCCGACGTACGACGCGATGAACAGCAGCTGGAGCGCCAGGACCCCGACGACGAGCAGGGCGGCCCGCACGGTGACGGCGTTCTTCACTTCCCCGGCGAAAGTCATGCCCCCACGGTCCGGGCGCCCCACGGTCCGTGCAGTCGGGGCAGAGCCGAATGGCGGAGGGGCGGCGGCCGGAGGGGGGACGGGGGTGCGCCCCGCTTCGGCTATCGTACGAATGTTCGAAACTTGGTTTAGGGTGGAGAGCGAGGGGGGTGGCGCTATACGGAACGGTCCAGGAGGTGCGGGTGTCAGGCTTCACGCATCTGCATACCGCCTCCGGGTTCTCCCTGCGGTACGGCGCCTCCCATCCGGAGCGGCTGGCCGAGCGCGCCGCCGAGCGAGGGATGGACGCCCTCGCGCTGACCGACCGCGACGGCCTCACGGGCGCGGTCCGCTTCGCACGGGCCTGCGAGAGCGCCGGGATCCGGCCGCTCTTCGGGGCGGAACTCGCGGTGGCGCCGCGTACGGGAGAGGGCGGGGCCGGGCTGACGCACCGGCTGCGGGCCCCGGTCCGCGGCGGTGCCTTCGTCGACGAATCCGCGCCCCGGGTCACCTTCCTCGCCCGGGACGGCGCACCCGCCTGGGCCGAACTGTGCCGGCTGGTCACCGCGGCGCACGCCCCGGACACGGGCGGCGCCGGCACCGGACAGCTCCTGGTCGGCCGGGCCGCGCTGCCCGCCGAAGGGCTCACCGTGCTGCTCGGCCCCGCCTCCGACGTCGGCGCGGCCCTCGCCGCCGGACGCCCCGACCGGGCCGCCGCGCTGCTCGCCCCCTGGCGGGAGCTCTACGGTGACGCCCTGCGCCTCGAAGCGGTCCACCACGGCCGCGCGGGCACCGGCCCCGGATCGCTGCGGCTCGCCGCCCGTACCGTCGGCTTCGCCGCCGACCAGGGGGTGCGGGCCGTGCTGACCAACGCCGTCCGGTACGCCGACCCGGGGCAGGGCCCGGTCGCCGACGTACTCGACTCCGCCCGCAGGCTCGTTCCCGTCGACCCGCGCCGCTCCCCCCTCGACAGCGGGGAGCGCTGGCTCAAGGACGCCCACGCGATGCGGGAGACCGCCGAGCGGGTCACCTCGGCCGCGGGCCTCGGTCCGGGCGCGGGGGAGCGGCTGCTGGCCGAGACCCGGCACACCGCCGACGCCTGCCGCGTCGACCCCGCGGACGACCTGGGGCTGGGCAGCGTCCACTTCCCCGAACCGCACCTCGTCGGCGCCGGGCGGCGTACCGCGCAGCGGGTGCTGGCCTCCCGCGCCGCCGCCGGCATGGTGCTGCGCGGTCTGGACGGCAGGCGCGACCACTGGGAGCGGATGCACCACGAGCTGGACATCATCGCCCACCACGGCTTCGCCTCCTACTTCCTGACGGTCGCTCAGGTGGTGGACGACGTGAAGGGGATGGGCGTCCGGGTCGCCGCGCGCGGTTCCGGCGCCGGGTCCCTGGTCAACCACCTGCTGGGCATCGCGCACGCCGACCCCGTCGAACACGGGCTGCTCATGGAGCGGTTCCTGTCCAAACGGCGCTTCGTGCTGCCCGACATCGACATCGACGTGGAGTCGGCCCGCCGCCTCGACGTCTACCGCGCGATCATCGGGCGCTTCGGCGCCGAGCGGGTCGCCACCGTCTCCATGCCCGAGACCTACCGGGTGCGCCACGCCATCCGGGACGTCGGCGCCGCGCTCTCCATGGACCCCGCCGAGACCGACCGGCTCGCCAAGGCCTTCCCGCACATCCGGGCCAGGGACGCCCGCGCCGCGATGGAGGAGCTGCCCGAACTGCGCGAGGTGGCCGGGCGGAAGGAGCGGTACGGCCGGCTCTGGGAGCTGGTGGAGGCGCTGGACGCGCTGCCGCGCGGTATCGCCATGCACCCGTGCGGGGTGCTGCTCTCGGACGCCTCGCTGCTGCGGCGTACGCCCGTCGTGCCCACCAGCGGCGAGGGCTTCCCGATGGCGCAGTTCGACAAGGACGACGTGGAACACCTCGGGCTGCTCAAGCTCGACGTGCTCGGCGTACGGATGCAGTCGGCGATGGCGCACGCGGTCACCGAGCTGAAGCGGGCCTCGGGGCAGGAGCTCGACCTGGACGCCGTGCCGCCGGACGACCCGGAGACGTACCGGCTGATCAGGAGCGCCGAGACGCTGGGCTGCTTCCAGATCGAGTCACCGGGCCAGCGCGACCTGGTCGGCAGGCTCCAGCCCGCCACCTTCCACGACCTGGTGGTCGACATCTCGCTGTTCCGCCCCGGTCCCGTCGCCGCCGACATGGTGCGGCCGTTCATCGAGGCCCGGCACGGCCGCGCGCCCGTCCGCTACCCGCACCCCGACCTGGAGGGACCGCTGCGCGACACCTACGGCGTGGTCGTCTTCCACGAGCAGATCATCGAGATGGTCGACATCATGACCGGCTGCGGCCGGGGCGAGGCCGACCGGGTGCGGCGCGGGCTGTCCGACCCCGAGTCGCAGGGCCGGATCAAGGTCTGGTTCGCGCTCCGGGCGGCGGAGCGGGGGTATGCGCCCGAGGTGGTCGACCGTGCCTGGGAGATCGTCGAGGCGTTCGGCAGCTACGGCTTCTGCAAGGCGCACGCGGTCGCCTTCGCCGTACCGACGTACCAGTCGGCCTGGCTCAAGGCGCACCACCCGGCGGCCTTCTACGCCGGGCTGCTCACCCACGACCCGGGGATGTACCCCAAGCGGCTGCTGCTCGCGGACGCGCGGCGGCGCGGGGTGCCGGTGCTGCCGCTGGACGTCAACCGGTCGGCGGCCACCCATCGAATCGAACTGGTGTCTGAGCGTGGCGCGTGGGGGCTGCGGCTGGCCCTCGCGGACGTCCACGGCATCAGCGAGGCCGAGGTCGCCCGGATCGAGGCCGGGCAGCCCTACTCCTCGCTGCTCGACTTCTGGCAGCGGGCCCGGCCCGGCAGGCCGGCCGCCGAACGCCTCGCCCAGGTCGGCGCGCTGGACGCCTTCGGCGCCAACCGCCGGGACCTGCTGCTGCACCTGTCCGAACTGCACCGTGCCCAGCGCGGCGCCGGGGCCCGGGGCGACGGCGCCCAGCTCCCGCTCGGCGACGGGCACCGCACGGGCACCGTCGGACTGCCCGACCTCAACGACGCCGAACGCCTCAGCGCCGAACTCGGCGTCCTCAGCATGGACGTCTCCCGCCACCTGATGGGTGATCACCACGCCTTCCTGGAGGAGCTGGGAGCGGTCTCGGCCCAACGGCTGCGGGAGGCCGCGCACGGCGAGACCGTGCTGGTCGCGGGCGCCAAGGCGGCCACCCAGACCCCGCCCGTCCGCTCCGGGCGCCGGGTCATCTTCACCACCCTGGACGACGGGACGGGCCTGGTGGACCTGGCCTTCTTCGACGACAGTCACGCCGCCTGCGCCCACACCGTCTTCCACTCCTGGCTGCTGCTGGTGCGCGGGGTGGTCCAGCGGCGCGGCCCGCGCAGCATGAGCGTGGTGGGGGCGGCGGCCTGGAACCTGGCGGAGCTGGCCGAACTGCGGCGCGAGGGCGGGCTCGACGCGGTCGCGGCACGGCTGGCGGAGGTGCCCGGGACCGAGGAGGAGGCGGCGCCGGCCGACGGCGGCCGGCGGATCCAGCTGCCGACCGGTTACGAGATGAACCCCTGGTCCGACCTCCAGCCCGCCGGTGAAGGGGCGCCCACCGGGCGGAAGTTGTGGCACCAGAGCCCGGGGAGCGCGGGATGAGCGGGCAACCGGCCGTCCTGTGCCTGCGGTTCCGGCGGATCGGCGGCGGCCCGCCGGACAGCGCGGCCTACGAGGGCCTGCTCGCGCTCCTCGGCGCGTTCACCCCGGTCGTCGAGGCCGCGCCGCCCGACGGAGCGCTCGCCGATGTCGGCGGGGCACTGCGCTACTTCGGGCAGGACGTGGCGGGACTCGCCTCGGTGATCCGGGTCCGCGCGCTCGCCCTGCACGGCGTGGACTGCGCGATCGGGGCGGCTGTCAATCCCATGCTGGCCCGGATGGCGGCACGCCAGGCGGCACCCGGGACCACCTTCACGGTGCCCGAGGACGAGACGGCCGGCTTCCTCGCGGCCAAGCCCGCCGCGGCGCTGGACGGCGTCGGCCCGGCGACCGCGCGCACCCTGTGCGGATACGGGCTCGACTCCGTCGGCCGGATCGCCGCCGCTCCGCTCGCCACCCTCCAGCGGATCACCGGGGTACGGACCGGCCGCGACCTGTGGGAACGGGCCAACGGCATCGACCGCACCCGGGTCGTCCCGAACGCCGCCGCCCGGTCCATCGGCGCCGAACGCTCCTTCCCCCGCGACGAACTGGACCCCGAGCGGCACCGCCGCGCGCTCCTCTCGCTCACCGAGGAGCTGGGGGCCAGGCTGCGCGCCGACGGGCAGGTCTGCCGCTCGCTCGCGGTCACCGTGCGGTACGCCGGCCGGAGCGGCTGCACGACGCTGACCCGCAGCCGTACGCTCCCCGAACCCACCGCCCACTCGGCGGCGCTCACCGCGCTGGTGTACCGGGTCCAGGACTCGTTCGCGCTGCAACGGGCGCGGGTGCGGGGGTTCGCGTTGCGGGCGGAGGGGCTGCACGACGCGGAACGGGCCGCCCACCAGCTCTCCTTCGACCCGGTGGACGAGCGGGCCCGGCGGATCGAGGCGGTGTCCGACCAGGTGCGGGCGAAGTTCGGCCCGCAGGCCGTGAAACCGGGGCGGCTGGCGGCCTGAGCACACGCGCCCCGTTTTTTTACCGACGCGTAACTTCCCGTGCCGGGCTACCCATGCGTAACTTGACATGAGCACGTAGGAAATCCTGAGCACGTAGAACAATCCCCCACTTGTGGTCCGGACCGCAGGGCGCACCGACATCGCACCCCTTGAGCCGCAAGGAGACCACCCGATGCTGCCCTGGACCCGTGCCCCGCGCGCACGCCGAACCCCCTTCGCCGCACTGCTGCTCGCGGCCCTCGCGCTCGTCGTCCCCACGGCGGCGACCGCGACGGCCGCCCCCACCGCATCCGCCCCCACCTCCGCGCAGGCCGCCACCTCCCGTGGCTGGAACGACTTCTCCTGCAAGCCCTCCACGGCCCACCCCCGCCCCGTCGTCCTGGTCCACGGGACCTTCGCCAACTCCGTCGACAACTGGCTGGTCCTCGCCCCCTACCTCGTCAACCGGGGCTACTGCGTCTTCTCGCTCGACTACGGGCAGCTCCCCGGCCTCCCGCACATCGGCGGCCTCGGCCCCATCGACGCGTCGGCCGGGCAGCTCGCCGTCTACGTCGACCGGGTGCTCGCCGCCACCGGAGCCCCCGAGGCCGACCTCGTGGGCCACTCGCAGGGCGGGATGATGCCCCACTACTACCTGAAGTTCCTCGGCGGTGCCGCCAAGGTGAACGCCCTCGTCGGGATCGCCCCCGACAACCACGGCACCACCCTGCTCGGCCTCACCGGGCTGCTGCCGTACTTCCCGGGGCTCGGACACCTCATCACCGAGAAGACCCCGGGGCTCGCCGACCAGGTCGCCGGGTCGCGGTTCATCACCGGGCTCACGGCCGGCGGGGACACCGTGCCCGGCGTCCGCTACACGGTGATCGCCACCCGGTACGACGAGGTCGTCACCCCGTACCGCACGCAGTACCTGGACGGGCCGGACGTACGCAACGTCCTGCTCCAGGACCTGTGCCCGCTCTCCTTGTCCGAGCACGTCGCGATCGGGACGATCGACCGGGTGGCCTTCCACGAGGTCGCCAACGCCCTCGACCCGGCGCACGCCACCCCGACCACCTGCCTCTCGTGATCGGTTGAGGAAGGACCGGGGCCCCGCGCGGTCAGGAGCGCGGGGCCCCGGCGGTCACGGGCCCGCGCCGGCCGGCGGGCCCGGGAGGCGGCGGGCGGCGCGGGCGCCTACCGTGGGCGGGTGACGAGGCGGAGGCCTCAGCCGCCGACCGTTCCTAGCGGAGGTAGTGATGACGACCGTTCCCCGCGCCGAACTGACCGGGACCTACGCGCTGGACCCGGCCCACACCCAGATCGGCTTCGTGGCCCGCCACGCGATGGTCACCAAGGTCCGCGGCTCGTTCCGGGAGTTCGAAGGCACCGCGCAGATCGACGGCGCCGAGCCCGAACGGTCCTCGGTGACCGTCACCATCAAGGCGGCCAGCATCGACACCGGCAACGAGCAGCGCGACGAGCACCTGCGCACCAACGACTTCCTGGACGCGCCCGCCCACCCCGACATCACCTTCTCCTCCACCGGGGTGCGGGTGCTGGAGAACGACAAGGTCGAGGTCGCCGGCGACCTGACCATCAAGGGCACCACTCGTTCCGTGACCATCCCGTTCTCCTTCCAGGGCAGCGCCACCGACCCGATGGGCAACACCCGGGCCGGCTTCGAGGGATCCGTGGAGATCAGCCGCAAGGACTACGGCGTCACCTGGAACGCCCCGCTGGAAGGCGGCGGCGTCCTCGTCGGCGACAAGGTCGTGCTGGAGTTCGACGTCTCCGCGATCAAGCAGTCCTGACCGTCCGGGCAACCCCGGGACGGTGCCACGCGTGCCCGCCCGTCCGCGTACGGGCGGGCGTTCGGGCGTGACGGGGACGGCGGCGCTGTCGGTGGCGGCTGAGAAGATCGGCGGTATGACCACGACCGACTGGGACGCCGCCGCCGACTCCTTCGACGACGAGCCCGACCACGGACTTCTCGACCCCGCCGTCCGCGCCGCCTGGGCGCGGCGGATGGAGGGCTGGCTGCCCGCCGCACGCTCCGAGGTGCTCGACCTCGGATGCGGCACCGGCAGCCTCGCCCTCCTCGTCGCCGGCCAGGGGCACCGGGTCACCGCCGTCGACCGGTCGCCGCGCATGGCCGGGCAGGCGCGGACCAAGCTGGCCGGGACCGGCACCGAGGTGCTCGTGGGGGACGCCGGACACCCCCCGGTGGGACCCCGGCGGTTCGACGTGGTCCTGGCCCGGCACGTGGTGTGGCTGCTGCCCGACCCCGAAGCCGCCCTGCGGCACTGGTTCTCCCTGCTGCGGCCCGGCGGCCGGCTGGTGCTGATCGAGGGGGTGTGGGGCGGCGAGGGCCTGTCGGCGGCCCGGCTCACCGCCCTGCTCGCCCCGTTCACCGAGCGCGTCCACCACGAGCCGCTCTCCGGGGACGCCCGGCTCTGGGGCAGGGAGGTCGACGACGAGCGGTACGCCCTGGTGGCCCGCGCCGAACCGCCGCACCGGCACGCCGAGGTGGTGGACGTCCACCTCCTCCTGCGGCGCGGCCCCGAGGTGCTGCTCGCCCGCCGGGCGGGCACCGGATACGCGGACGGCCTGCTCCACGCGCCCTCCGGCCACGCTGAGGACGGCGAGGACGTCCGGGAGGCCATGATCCGGGAGGCGGCCGAGGAGACCGGGGTCGCACTCCGCCCCGAGGAGCTCCGGGTGGCGTTGGTCATGCAGCACCGGGGCCCCGGGGGCAGCCCCCGGACGGGCTGGTTCTTCGAGGCGGAGTACGACCCGGAGCGCCCGCCCCGCAACGCCGAGCCGGAGAAGTGCTCGGAGATCGGCTGGTACCGGCTGGACGCCCTTCCGGACGACATGATCGCCTACTGCCGCGCCGGACTGGAGGCGTACCGCGCCGAGGAGCGCTTCGTCCTCCACTGGCACGAGGACGGCGACACCGTCGCCCACACCCCGGACGGCCCCCGGCGCGCGGTACCGCTGCCGCTGTCCGCCGTCCCCACGGGCCGGGTGCACCACATCGAGCTGTGGGTGCCCGACCTGGCGGAGGCGGAGGCGGAGTGGGGCTGGCTGCTCGGCGAACTGGGCCATGTCCCGTACCAGCGCTGGGCGCACGGCCGCAGCTGGCGGCGGGGCGACGGCTATGTGGCCGTCGTCTGCTCACCGGACGGGTCCGGCGGCACGCACGACCGGCTGCGCCCCGGAGTCAACCACCTGGCGTTCCACGCGGGGGACCGGGCCGCGCTCGACGCCCTGGTGGCCCGCGCCCCCGGCCACGGCTGGCGCCTCCTCTTCCCCGACCGCCACCCGTACGCCGGAGGCGACGGCCACTACGCCGCGTACCTGGCGAACGCCGCCGGGTACGAGGTGGAGCTGGTGGCCCTCTAGGCGTGTTTCGAAAGTCCCGCCTGGCCCGCGACGCCCGGCGTCGGCGGTTCAGCGGAGCTTGATCGCCCCGCCGTCGGCCATCAGGGTCTGGCCCGTGATGTAGCGGGCGTCGTCGCTCGCCAGGAAGGCGATGACCGGAGCGACGTCCTTCAGCGGGTCCCCGAAGCGGCCCAGCGGGACCTTGGCGGCGGAGAGCGCGTACTGCTCGGGGTTGGCCTCGGCCCACTGCGCGACACCCGCGGTCTTCGCCATCGGCGAGACGACGTTGACCCGGATCTGGTCCGCGGCCCACTCGTTGGCGACGACCCGGCTGAGGCCGCGGATGGCCTCCTTGGCCGCCGCGTACGAGGCCTGGTTGGGCTGGCCGTCGATGCCCGCGCCCGAGGCGAAGTTGACGACCGCGCCCCGCGCCTTCCGCAGCTCCGGGTAGGCGGCGAGCATGAAGTTGCGGGTGGCGAAGAGGCCGGTGTCCAGGGCGAGGCTCCAGTCGTCCTCGGTCTGCTCCACGAAGGGCCGCACCCGGGAGGCGCTGGCGTTGTTCACCAGGACGTCGAGGGCGCCGAAGCGCTCCACGGCCGTGGCGACCGCCCGGTCGGCGACCGCGCGGTCGGAGACGTCGCCCCGGATGAACGCCACGGCGTCCCCGAGACCGGCGACGACCGCGTCCCCGGCCTCCTGCTGGAGGTCGACGACGACGACCCGGGCGCCGCGTTCGACGAAGAGCCGGGTGACGGCCTCCCCGATGCCGGACGCACCGCCGGTGACGACCGCTACCTTGTTTTCCAGAGTCATGTCAGCGCAGTTCCTTCGTTTCGTACGTGGTGGCGCTCCGTTCCCCCGCACGACGCCATGCTTATGCATCATACCTACGATGTGCATAATGCACATGTAAGGAAGGGTGCGCGTCTCAGCCGAGCAGCCCCGCCAGGCCCTCGGTCCGGGCCAGCCGCTCCAGCTCGTCCAGCGCCCGCACCGCGGCCCCGGCGGCCTCCGGGTCCCGGTCCGCCAGGCCGCTCTCCGCGAACTCGTCCTCGTCCAGGCGCAGGACCGACGAGCCGTCCGCCGACACCCACAGGTCGAGGTCCAGATCCTCGACCAGCAGCTCGGAGCCCTCCAGGACGGCGGGCCGGGTGATGTCGCAGTACCAGCCCTTCAGCGCGCCCTCGCCGGTGCGGACCTCCTTCATGGCGAACCACCGGTCGCGCCAGTAGTGCTCGGTGAACACGTCACCCGGCTCGAACCGCACGAAGCCGAAGTCCCGCACCCCGGGGGCCGCCCACGGTGCCCGGACGGTGACGCGGGACCCGTCGTCCCGTACCGTCTCGGCCGGATACCGGATCTTGGTGCGGCCGGCCTTGACCAGGGCCACGGTCAGGCCCCCTCCGGCCGGGGCCGCCGCGGGCAGGCTCTCGGCCGGGGCCACGGGCAGGGGGCTCGCGGGGTCAGACGAGGGCGCGGACATGACGTACCTCCGTGGCGCAGACGGTGTAACCGAACCAGGTGTTGACCGCCAGCATCGGGCCGTTCCCGGCGTCGTTGCCGGTGTACGCGTCCGTGTATCCGGCGGCCCGCGCCCGGTGGAGCGAGTCGTTCTTCGCGAGCTTGGCCAGGCCCCGGCCGCGGAAGGCCCGGCGGGTGCCGGTCATCGCCGTCCCGTAGCGGGTCAGGCCGTCCGTCGTGGCCGCGCTGAACGCGGCGACCTCCCCGTCCACCAGCACGACCGAGGTGAGCGCGCGGTCGAAGCCGGGCCGGTGCCAGGTGGTGGCCAGCCAGTCGTCGTAGTCCGTGAGTTCGGCCGGGGTGTCGCTCGGCTCGTCGGCGGTGGCCTCCGCGTCCGCCTCGAACAGCGGACGGGGATCGTCCGCGAAGTCCGCCGCGCTGCGCAGCTCCACCCCGGGCGGCGCGTCCCGGAGCGGCGGCAGTGTGCCGCCGGCCAGGTCGAGGTGGAGGAAGTGCGCCGGGCGGCGCGGCTCGTAGCCGCGCTTCCCGGCGAACGCGCGGTCGGCCGGCTCGTCCGGCACCCAGGTGTGGACGCTCCTCGCCCCGGCCCCGGCCAGATACTCCTCGGCCGTGGCCACCAGCAGCGAGCCCGCTCCCCGGCCCAGCCGCTCCGGGTCGGTGTACACGTTGCAGAACCCCTGACCGGGCACCGGGCTGTCGTGGGAGAGGCCCACCTGCGCGGTCCCCGTCACCTCGCCGTCCTCCTCCGCGACCAGCAGCCGGTACCGCCGCCCGGAGTGCGCGCATGCCAGGTCGTACAGGACCTGGCCGGGCGTCGTCACCATGTACGGAAGGGCGGCGCGCCGCACCCGTACCCAGGCCTCGGCGTCGGTGGGCCGGAAGTCTCGTACCGTCACCGTCATGGGGCGGACGCTACGCGGACGGCCGGGGCGGGCGCCTCCGAATTTCCGGTGGTGGGGGAGAATCGGGCCGTGACCCTGACGATCGCCCTTGACCCGGACTCCGCCATCGCGCCCTACGAGCAACTGCGCGCCCAGCTCTCCGAACAGGCCCGCTCCGGCGCCCTGCCCGTCGGCTTCCGGCTGCCGACGGTACGCGGCCTCGCCGAGGAACTGGGCCTCGCCGCCAACACGGTGGCCAAGGCCTACCGCGCGCTGGAGGCCGACGGGGTGATCGAGACCCGGGGCCGCCACGGGACGTTCGTCGCCGCCGCGGGCGGCGCGGCGGAGCGCAAGGCGGCCACTGCCGCCCAGGACTACGCCGAGCAGGCCAGACGCCTCGGCCTGTCGCGGGCCGAGGCGCTGTCTCGGGCCGAGGACGCGGTCCGGGCGGCCTACGGGGGATGACGCCCCGGGGGCCGGGCCTCAGAGGGGAAAGACCGGACCGGAAGGCGAAGAGCCTGGCCGGAGGAGGGAAAGGCCCGGCCCGAGTGGGGAGGGGAACGGCCTGGCCGGAGAGGGAGCGATCCGGTCAGAGGTAGAGGCCGGCGTCCGCCCCCGCGTCCTGCTTCGGCACGGACGCGGGACCGCTGCCACGGCGCAGCGCGAACAGTTCGGCCAGGGTCGCGCCCTCGCGGCCGAGCCCCTCCTCCGCGCCCAGCCAGGACACCGATTCGGCGCGGGTCAGCGGGCCGACCTCGATCCGGGCCAGGCAGCGGCCCGGCCTGACGACCGCGGGGTGCAGCCGCTCCAGGTCCTCGTTGGTCGTCACCCCCACCAGCACGTTGCGGCCCTGGCCCAGCAGACCGTCCGTCAGGTTCAGCAGCCGGGACAGCGCCTGGCCCGCGGTGTGCTTGGCCTCGCCGCGGATCAGCTCGTCGCAGTCCTCCAGGAGCAGCAGCCGCCAGCGGCCCTTCGCCGAGCCCTCGTCCTCCCCGATGGCGATGTCCATCAGATAGCCGACGTCGTTGAAGAGGCGCTCGGGGTCCAGTACACAGTCCACCTGGCACCAGTCCCGCCAGGACCGGGCCAGCGTGCGCAGCGCGGAGGTCTTGCCGGTGCCCGGAGGGCCGTGCAGCAGGAGCAGCCGGCCGGCGATGTCGTCCGGGGTGACCTTCATCAGCCGGTCCATCGCGTCGGCCACCGGCGCCGTGTAGTTGTTCCGGACCTCGTCCCAGGTGCCCGCGGCGATCTGCCGGGTCGTCCGGTGCGGGCCGCGGCGGGGGGAGACGTACCAGAAGCCCATCGTCACGTTCTCCGGCTGCGGTTCCGGTTCGTCCTGGGCCCCGGCGGTCGCCTCGGACAGCACCTTTTCGGCCAGTTCGGGGGTGGTGGCGGTGACGGTCACGTCCGCGCCCCGGTTCCACCGCGAGACCAGCAGGGTCCACCCCTCGCCCTCGGCCAGGGTCGCGCTGCGGTCGTCGTCGCGGGCGGCGCGCAGCACCGTGGCCTCCGCGGGCAGCAGGCTGGCCCCCGCCTTCACCCGGTCGAGGGAGGAACTGTGCGAGTACGGCTGCTCGCCCGTCGCGAAACGGCCGAGGAACAGCGCGTCCACGACGTCGGACGGCGCGTCGCTGTCGTCGACATTGAGCCGGATCGGCAGAGCGGACTCGGGAGAGGCTGGCATGGCGCCCATGATCCGGCACGGTGGCACGCGGCGCACCCAGGTTTCACGAAGCCGCCCCGCCGAAGGCTCCGCCGCGCGGGTCCGCGCGCTCCGGGGACGCCCGGCCGGCACCGTGCGGACCGGGATGATCCGGAACCGGTCGGAAGCGGTAACGCGACGTCAACCTCCGTATACCCGTGTGCAATCGGACGGCCGGGATACACGAGTGTCAGCCCGGGACGATAGGGTTGTCCTGCCCGGGGCCGGGTGCCCTCGTACGGGTGGGGAGTGACATGGAACAGATAACGGTGCGCAGCAGGCCACGTGTGCCTGCCATCACATGTGGGAGCAGTGCGACCAGTTCGCGGCTCGACCGCCATCTCGCGGTGCTGGGCGGCCCCGCCGTGCCGCGGCGCGAGTCCGCGGAGGCGACGCTGCTGATGCTGGAGCTGACCTCGCGCGACGCCGCGCACAGCCGCAGGAGCAGGAGCGGGCGCGTCTCGCTCTTCGCCCCGCTGCGTCGGCTGCGGCGCTCGCTGTTCGGCAGCCGCCGCTGACCGACGGCGTCCACACAGGTCCGGCCCACCGCTCAGGGCCGTACCCCGGATCATCCCGCCCCGGCGCAGTGCCGCTGTCCGCTCGCCCGCCATCCCCAGGGCCCGCGGTATCGCGCCGGTGTGCTCACCCGGCGCCGGTACGGCACCCCTCGGCGTCCTCGCCCCGTCCGGCGGCGTGATCGGCGGACGCGGCGCCCACGACGTCCCCACGCGCGACGCCACGTCCCTCCGGTGGTCCACCGGCCGTGGACGGGGCCGCCCGGGGGCTACCGGCCGCGACTGACTCCTCGCCCCGGCCGCGGGGCCCTTCCGTCACCCCTTGCCGTCGCGCGCGTACCGCCGGACCGTCAGCGGGACGCACACCGCGAGCAGGACCGCCGCCCAGGCCAGTGTGCCGGCCACCGGATGCGCCGACGGCCACGCGGCGTCGGCGGCCGGGGCCGCGTTGCCGAACAGCTCGCGGGTGGCCGCGGCCAGCGCGCTGATCGGGTTCCGCTCGGCCACCGTCCGCACCGGGCCCGGCATGCCCCCGGTGGGGATGTACGCGCTGGAGAGCAGCGGCAGGACGAACGTCGCGCTGCCGACCTGGCCCGCGGCCTCCTCGTCACGGATCAGCAGACCGAGCCAGTAGCCCACCCAGGAGGTGGCGAACCGGAAGAGCAGCGGCAGCCCGAACGCGCCCAGGGCTCCGGCGGCGCCGCATACCGCCCGAGTAGGTGCGGGCGGGGCGGTCGGCGCGCGCCGACATCCTGGCACTCGCCCACCAGGCGCGCGCGATGACGCACCGGCACACCTGGATGCCCGCGCTGATGTCGCCGGTCCACGGATTCAGCCCCCATGCGATGGCCTACCTCGGATACACGCTGAGCTGCCTGGATTCCTTCGACGCCCGGTTCGGCGAGAAGACGGAACCGCTCAGAGCAGCGCGAACTGCCCCTCGGGGCCTTCCTCCCGGTGGTCCAGCACCGAGGCGGGCCGCCGGGCGGCGGCCGGGGCCGGAAGGACCCCGGCCGTCCGCAGCTCCTCCCCGTCCAGCACGGCCGACCCGTCGAGCCGCTCCCACAAGGCCCGCTGACGGGATGTCAGCTCATCGAGCAGCGCGAGTACGGTGATCAGCTCCAGCAGATCCGAGGTCCACTCCTGGGGCCAGGCGTGCGGGCGCAGCGCCGCCAGCCCCTCCGCCCCGTCCCACACCGCGCGGCGCCCGAACCAGAGCTCCAGCATCCGCACACCGCCCACCCGGAACTCCCAGGCCCCGGCGGGCACGGGCGAGACACGGCCCTCGTCCAGGGTGAGCGTCCCGGTGGCCAGGTCGTAGCCCAGCCCGGCCGGCCGGGGCGGGATCGTGGCCCGCACATAGGGCCGTCGCCCGCCCGGGAGCCTCGGCCGCTCCCCGCCGCGCGCCCCGCGCAGGTGCGTCCGCAGCAGCTCCCCGCCCAGCTCCACCCCGTCCGCCCACAGCGCGCGGTCGGCGGGGAGCCGTACGAGCGGGCCGGCCGGGGAGGGACGGGCGGCGGCCAGGACCCAGGCCAGGACCGCCTCGGCGGTGACGGGAGCGCCGTACCGGGCGCCCAGCAGCTCCGGCAGGCCGGGCGCGAGATTGGGCTCCCGGCCGCCCGGCCGCCGGTAGAGCGGCCGGATTCGGCCCGGACGGCCCCCCGGGGAGTGGCCGTCGGGCAGCAGCGCCGTCGCCGACAGGGCGGGTCCGGCCGCGCCGGGCACGTACCCGTGTTCCACGGCGAAGACCTGGTGGGCGTCGGCGACCCGCCACAGCTCGGGCCGGGCCGCGTCGAGCAGCCGGTGGTCGGGGATCAGCCACTGCTCGTCGAACGGGCCGTGCAGGATCCGCACCGGTTCGGGGTACGGGCCGGGGTCCCGGGCGAACGCGCCCGTCCCGGTGGACCGGCCCGGCAGCGCGGCGGCCCCCGTCCACGGCGTACGCGCACGGCCGGGCCGGAACAGCCGCTCCCGCTCGGCGCCCTCGGCCCGGACCAGCCGGTCCCAACGGGCCCGCAGGGACGCCGCGTCGGGCGCCGTCACCCACGGGCGCCCCGTCCGCAGCGGGCGTACGGACCAGGGCATCAGGTCGTCCAGCGGCAGAGGCCCCGTGCCCCCGCCGGCTCCGGTCGCCTCCCGTGCTGCCACCGTGCGGTCCTCCCCGTCGCGTCGCCCCCTTGCCGGCCCCCCGGCATCGTAACGAGGGCGCCCGGACCGGCGGGAGACGGCCGGTACGCGCACCGGTCAGTGCGCGTCCACCGTCACGGAGAACGAGAAGCGGTCGCCCCGGTAGCGGATGCGCGCCACATCCACCACCCGGCCGTCGTCGTCGTACGCCACCCCCGTGTAGTGCAGGATCGGGCTGAGCAGCGGCACCTGGAGCAGCTCGGCCGTGACCGGGTCGGCGAGCCGGGCCTCCACGGTGTCCGTGATCCGGGAGATCCGTACGCCGACGCCGTCACGCAGCACCTTCGTCATCGGCCACCGCACCAGGTCGGTCACGTCGATACGGTCCGCGAGCTCGCGGCGCACGGCGTTCTCCGCCCAGTTGGTGGGTTCACCGGTCGCCTCGTCGCAGCGCAGCCGCCGGTAACTCATCACCTCGGCGCAGTCGGGGAAGAACTCGGCCAGCTCTCCCGGCACCGGGGCCGGGCCGTGGTCGAGCACGGTGGTCCGCTCGCCCGACTGCTGGGCGACGATCGCGTCGATCGAACCCAGCAGCCGGACCGGTGAGACCCGCCGGGCGCGCGGCTCGATGAACGTCCCGCGCCTGCGGTGCCTGCTGATCAGGCCCTCCGACTCCAGCTCCTTGAGGGCCTGACGCATGGTCAGCACGCTGACGCCGTAGTGCACGGCGAGCTTCTCCTCGGTCGGCAGCCGCGAGGGGGCGTCCCGGGGGCGGCCGAGCACGGAGGCCCGCAAGGACTGCGAGACCTGGTACCACAGCGGCAGTTTCCGGTTGAGCACCAGGGAGTCAGGGGCGAAGGCGGGCGTGGGGCGTCCCTCGTTCACCTGGTCCATCCGGTCACCGGGCCTCTCCGATCGATGGGCGGCCGAGGGGTCTCACGGCCGGAAGTCGCGGCTGAGACCCTGCCACACGTCGTCGTACCCCCGCTGGAGATGGTCGGCACCGGCGGCCTGCGCGGTCGCCGTGACCGGCCAGCGGGTCTCGAACATGAAGGCCAGCCCGTCGTCGATCTTCTGCGGCTTCAGCTCGGCCGCGCTGGCCCGCTCGAAGGTCTCACGGTCCGGGCCGTGGGCCGACATCATGTTGTGCAGCGACCCGCCGCCGGGCACGAACCCGCCGGCCTTCGCGTCGTACGCGCCCTCGATCAGGCCCATGTACTCGCTCATCACGTTGCGGTGGAAGTACGGCGGGCGGAAGGTGTCCTCGCCGACCAGCCAGCGGGGCGCGAAGACGACGAAGTCGACACCGGCCAGCCCCGGGGTGTCGGACGGCGAGGTCAGCACGGTGAAGATCGACGGGTCCGGGTGGTCGTAGCTGATGGTGCCGATGACGTTGAAGCGGCGCAGGTCGTAGACGTACGGGGTGTGGTTGCCGTGCCAGGCGACGACGTCCAGCGGTGAGTGGTCGTACGTCGCCGACCAGAGGTTCCCGCAGAACTTGTTGACCACCTCGACGGGGCCCTCGCGGTCCTCGTACGCGGCCAGCGGCGCCAGGAAGTCCCGTGCGTTGGCCAGGCCGTTGGCGCCGATCGGGCCGAGGTCGGGGAGGACGAAGGGCTGCCCGTAGTTCTCGCAGACGTACCCCCGGGCGGTGGCGTCCAGGAGCTCGACCCGGAAGCGGACACCGCGCGGGATCAGCGCCACATGGCCGGGCTCGGCGCGCAGCAGACCCAGCTCGGTGCGGAGCAGCAGCCCGCCCCGCTCGGGGACGATCAGCAGCTCGCCGTCGGAGTCGCTGAACACCCGGTCGGTCATGGAGGAGTCGGCGCTGTACAGGTGGATGGCCATGCCGGTGCGCTGCGTGGCGTCGCCGTTGCCGCCGAGCGTCCACAGCCCGGCCAGGAAGTCCGTGCCCGGCGCCGGGTCGGGCAGCGGGTCCCAGCGCAGCCGGTTGGGGTCGGTGACCGACTCGGTGAACGGGGCCGTGCGCAGCGTGCCGTTGCCGACGCGGGTGAACGCCGGATGCGCGGCGGACGGGCGGATCCGGTAGAGCCAGGAGCGGCGGTTGCGGGCGCGTGGCTCGGTGAACGCCGAACCGCTCAGCTGCTCCGCGTACAGCCCGAGCGGGGCGCGCTGCGGGGAGTTGCGGCCGTGCGGCAGGGCGCCCCGGACCGCCTCGGAGCTGTGCTCGTTGCCGAATCCGGCGCTGTACGCGAGGCCCTCGGCCGCTTTCCTCGCCTGCTCGATGCCGCTCATCTTGCGCTCCCGGTGGAGAAGGAATCCCGTGACTGGGCCGGACCCCCCGACGAGGAATCCTATGGACAACCGTAGGAATCGGGGGGCGGCCCGTCAACGGCACACGCCGGGGCGGCCGGGTGCGCCGGGCGGGGGAGCGGGAGGAGGAACCGGCCACCGGGCCGACCGGATCCGGCCACCGGGGCCGAGACCGCGCCCTGTCAATCCGGCCACCGGAGCGGAACGGGCCCCGTGGAACGAACCGGCCACGGTGGCCGACCGGCCCGTGCGGAACCGGCCGGCGAGACCACGGCATCATGGTGTGCGTGCCTCCTCATCCCCATGCGAACCTCCGGCGGGCCCCCGTCCAGCAGCGCAGCGCCGAGCGTCTGGCCCGGATCCTCGACGCCGGCGCCGGACTGCTCGACGAGACCGGCTACGAGCAGCTCTCCACCCGCGCGGTGGCCGACCGCGCCGGGGTGCCGATCGGCTCGGTCTACCGGTTCTTCCCCAACAAGCGGGCCCTGGTGGACGCCTTGGCCGAGCGCAACCTGGACCTCTACGCCGAGCGGATCGCCGGCCGCCTCGACGCCGTCCCGGAGCGGGAGTGGCGGGCGGCGATCGACGCCGTCCTGGACGAGTACCTGGCGATGAAGCGGACCGTCCCGGGCTTCACCCTGGTCGACTTCGGTCCGCCCGCGCCGGCCGAAGGCGCCCCCGACGCCAATCTGCGGGTCGCCGGCCGGCTGGCGGCCCTGCTGGCCGGACACCTCGGCCCCGCCCTGAAGGAGGGAAGCGGCGACGGGGGAGAGGGCCGTGACACGGGGGACGAGCCCGACCCCCGGCTCCTGCGCACCCTCCTCGTCTGCGTGGAGGCCGCCGACGCCCTGCTCCAACTCGCCTTCCGTACCGACCCCTCGGGCGATGCCGCGCTGATCGCCGAGACCCGGACCCTGCTCCAGGCCTACCTCGCCCGGACCTTCGACTGAAGGGCCCGCGCCCCCGGGCCCGTCCGGACCGCCAGGTGTCCGGCCCGTGTGCCCGGGACGCCCCGCCCGCCCCACGACGCCCACCAGGACCGGAAACACACAACTTCCGCACGAGTCATTCCCACACCCCGCCCGGTGGGTTAACTTCAGGCCACGCAGCCGCTCCCCACGTGCAGCCCTCCCTCCTTCCCCGGCGGAAACATGACTCGTGCCATCACCCTGCGCAGTGTCGGCAAGACGTACGGACGGGCGTCGCGCGCCGTCGACCGGTTCTCCCTCGCCGTCGCCCCCGGCGAGTTCCTGGTGCTGCTCGGCCCCTCCGGCTGCGGGAAGTCCACCGTGCTCCGCATGATCGCGGGCCTGGAGGAGATCACCGAAGGAGAGTTGCTGCTCGACGGCGAACCGGCGAACCACCTCTCCCCGCGCGAGCGCGGCATGGCCATGGTCTTCCAGAACTTCGCGCTCTACCCGAACATGACCACCCGGGCCAACATCGGCTTCCCCCTGAAGCTGGAGAACCCCCGCCAGGACAGCACCGAGCGCGTCGAGTCCACCGCCCGGATGCTGGGCATCGAGAGCCTGCTGGACCGCTACCCCGGCCAGCTCTCCGGCGGCGAGCGCCAGCGGGTCGCGATGGGCCGGGCCATCTCGCGCCACCCCTCCGCCTTCCTGATGGACGAACCGCTCTCCAACCTCGACGCGAAACTGCGCAACCATCTGCGGGCCGAGATCGGCCAGCTCACCGCCGAACTGGGCGTCACCACCGTGTACGTCACCCACGACCAGTCCGAGGCCATGTCGCTCGGTGACCGGGTCGCCGTCATGCGGGGCGGGATCCTCCAGCAGGTCAGCACGCCGCGTGAGGTCTACGCGCTGCCGGAGAACGTGTTCGTCGCCGCCTTCATCGGCACCCCGAGAATCAACCTGCTCCAGGCCGTCGTACACGCCCCGCTCGACGGGCCGATGTCGATCGACCTCGGCCGCCAGCGCCTCGCGCTGCCCGAACCGCTCAGCCCCGACCACCAGTTGCTCCGCATCCAGCAGGGACGTCCGATCATCGTGGGACTGCGCTCCGAGGCGGTCCGGATCGCCCCGCCCAGCCAGGCGCGCCCCGGAGAGGTGGCGCTCAGCGGCGTCGTGGAGCACGCCGAGTACCAGGGGCACGAGGCGCTCGTGCACCTCGACACCGGTTCGCGGCCCGCGGTCGTACCCGAGCTGGAGTCGGCCCGGCCCCGGCAGGCCCCGCGCCGGCGCAGACCGGGCGGGAGCGGGGGCGTGTTCGAACGCCTCAGGCAGCGCGCCGGCGGATCCGTCGCCGTACTCGACAAGCCGGCCGCCGACACGGAACCGTACGCCGTGCGCGGACCCGACCGGCCGGCCGTGACGTCGAGCGACCTCGTCGTGCGGACCGGCCCCGACCTGCGCGTACGGACCGGAGGGCAGGTGCCGCTCCTCGTGGACCTCGCGCACCTGTACGTCTTCGACCACTCCGGGCGCCGTATCTGTCCGCTACCGAGGGACGTTCCCGGACTCGACGGATGACCGCTCCGCTCCCGGGGCAGGCGTGACCCGTGTCTCCGGCCGTTTCCTGGCGCCGAAAAACTAACGGCGCTAGTTTGGGGCGGCGGGCCGGAACCGCCCGTACGGCGCACGACCGCGGCGGCGGGCACGGCGAAACCCGGGAGGAACGGCCATGAAGGCACACGACGGCATGTACATCGGCGGGGAGTGGCGGCCCGCACGCGGCCGGGACACGATCACGGTGGTGAACCCGGCGGACGAACAGGTCGTCGGGCACGTCCCGGCCGGTGGTGCCGGGGACGTGGACGACGCCGTACGCGCCGCACGGGCCGCGCTGCCGGGCTGGGCGGCCACCCCGCCCGCCGAGCGCGCCGCGCGGATCGCCGCCCTGCGCGACGTGCTGGCGGCCCGCCAGGACGAGATCGCCGAGACGGTCACCGCCGAGCTGGGCTCCCCGCTGCCGCTCTCCCGGTCGGTGCACGCCGCTCTGCCCGTGGCGGTGGCGGGCTCGTACGCCGAACTGGCCGCCTCCTACGCCTTCGAGGAGACGCTGGGCAACTCCACCGTCCTGCACGAGCCCATCGGCGTCGTCGGCGCGATCACCCCCTGGAACTACCCGCTCCACCAGATCGTCGCCAAGGTGGCCCCCGCGCTGGCCGCGGGCTGCGCCGTCGTCCTCAAGCCCGCCGAGGACACCCCGCTCACCGCCCAGCTCTTCGCCGAGGCCGTCCACGAGGCGGGGTTGCCGGCCGGGGTGTTCAACCTGGTCACCGGCCTCGGCCCGGTCGCCGGTCAGGCCCTCGCCGAGCACGAGGGCGTCGATCTGGTCTCCTTCACCGGCTCCACGGCCGTCGGCGCACGGATCGGCGCCGTCGCGTCGGCGGCGGTCAAGCGCGTCGCCCTCGAACTCGGCGGCAAGTCCGCCAACGTCATCCTGCCCGGCGCCGACCTCGCCAGGGCCGTCAACGTCGGCGTCGCCAACGTGATGGCCAACTCCGGCCAGACGTGCAGCGCGTGGACCCGCATGCTGGTCGACGCCGAACGGTACGAGGAGGCGGTCGCCCTGGCGGCCGCGGCCTTCGCCAAGTACGTACCGGGCGAGCGCATCGGACCGGTCGTCAACGCCAAACAGCGTGCACGGGTGCGGGGTTACATCGAGAAGGGCGTCGAGGAGGGTGCCCGCCTCGTCGTCGGAGGCCCCGAGGCGCCCATGGAGCGGGGGTACTACGTCAGCCCCACCCTCTTCGCGGACGTCACACCCGACATGACCGTCGCCCAGGAGGAGATCTTCGGCCCGGTGCTGTGCGTGCTGCGGTACGAGGACGTCGAGGACGCCCTCCGGATCGCCAACGGCACCGTGTACGGACTGGCGGGCGCGGTCTGGGCGGCCGACGACGCCGAGGCCGTGGCCTTCGCCCGCCGCATGGACACCGGCCAGGTGGACATCAACGGCGGCCGCTTCAACCCGCTCGCCCCGTTCGGCGGGTACAAGCGGTCGGGGGTGGGGCGCGAACTCGGGCCGCACGGCCTCGCCGAGTACCTCCAGACCAAGTCCCTCCAGCTCTGAGCGGTTCCGGGGCCGTCGTCCCAGCCCGTACGGCCCGTCCGGGCCTGCCAGGCCCCGTACGAGCCGTCCGGGAGGCTCCGCCCCGCCCCGCCGATCCACCGATCCCGTCCACCGAGGAGTCTGTTCGTGGTCCGCGCCGCCGTACTGCCCGCCGTCGGAGCTCCGCTGGAGATCACCGACATCGAACTGCCCGAGCCCGGCCCCGGCCAGGTGAGCGTCTCCCTCGCCGCCGCCGGGGTCTGCCACTCCGACCTGTCCCTGTCCGACGGCACCATGCGGCTGCCCGTGCCCGCCGTCCTCGGCCACGAGGGCGCCGGGACGGTGCTGGCCGTCGGTGAGGGCGTCACCCACATCGGTCCCGGCGACGCCGTGGTCCTCAACTGGGCGCCCTCGTGCGGGGCGTGCTTCCACTGCCGGATCGGCGAGGTCTGGCTCTGCGCCGACGCGCTCAAGGGCGCGGCGAACATCCACGCCCGTACGGCGGACGGCACCGAGCTCCACCCCGGGCTGAACGTCGCCGCGTTCGCCCAGGAGACCGTCGTCGCCGCCAACTGCGTGCTGCCCGCCCCGGCCGGCGTCCCGCTCACGGACGCCGCGCTGCTCGGCTGCGCGGTGCTGACCGGATACGGGGCGGTCCACCACTCCGCGCGGGTCCGCGAGGGCGAGAGCGTCGTCGTGTTCGGCATCGGCGGGGTCGGCCTCGCCGTGCTCCAGGCCGCGCGCATCGCGGGGGCGTCCACGATCGTCGCCGTGGACGTGTCACCGGAGAAGGAGGAGCTGGCCCGCCGGGCCGGGGCCACCGACTACCTCGTCGCCTCCGACACCACCCCCCGCGCCGTCCGCAAGCTGACGGCAGGTCAGGGCGCGGACGTCGCCGTGGAATGCGTGGGGCGCCCCGCCACCATCCGCGGGGCCTGGGAGTCCACCCGCCGGGGCGGACGCACCACGGTCGTCGGGATCGGCGGCAAGGACCAGGTGGTGGGCTTCAACGCACTGGAGATCTTCCACTGGGGCCGCTCGCTCACCGGCTGTGTGTACGGCAACAGCGACCCGGCCCGCGACCTGCCCGTACTCGCCGAGCACATCAGGGCCGGACGGTTCGACCTCTCCATGATGGTCACCGAACGCATCGGCCTGGACGGCATCCCGGCCGCGTTCGGGAACATGGTGGCGGGCCGGGGCGGACGCGCCCTGGTCGTCTTCTGAGGGCCGCCCCGTCCGGCGCCGGGGCGGCGCGCGGCCGGCCCGCCGCCGCACGGTGACCTCTGTCAGGGTCAGGCCCGGCGCAGGACGTCCGCCTCCGGCCGGCGCGGGGCGGCGGGCGGCACGGTCAGCGGGTAGCCGAGCCGCAGCACCATCTGCGGATGTCCGAAGTGCGCGGCGCTGCTGGAGACGTCGTCCCGCAGCTCCGCGTCCTCCAGCGGCTGGTTGGCGAACGAGGCCGCGACACCGCGCCCGGTGGCCTCCAGCAGCACCCGCTCCAGCGCCTGGCCCGCCGCGACCCAGGAGACGGGGTCGTCGTCGTCGGTCTCCAGGATCGCGAGGGTCGGGTGCTGCTCGAAGGCGGCCGTGCCGCGTCCGGGCAGGTCGAGCCCATCCGCCAGGTCCCGTACCGCCGGGCCGTCGGACAGGCCGCGCGGCACCGGCCCCAGGTTCTCGACCGGGAGGACCGGCTGCCCGGACCCGGCGCCCAGCAGGGCGGCGCGGTCCTCCCGGGCACGCTCGTCCTCCGTCCAGGTCGCCTTCCGGATCAGCGTCAGCACCCGCTGGTACTCCGGCTCCTCGTCCAGCGCGCGCAGCGTCGCCCCCTCCCACGCCGCCGCGTCGTACAGCAGGAGCATCAGGCCCGCGGGGACGGCCTGGGGCCGGAAGGGGTAGCGGTTCGTGCGGCGCCGGCCCACACAGTGGTGGAGCGCCTCCAGTTCCGGATCCGGTGGCTCGTCGGCCACGGTGACCCGTGCGACCAGCAGCGGGTCACCGGCGTCGGGCAGCACGTCGGTCCGCGCCCCCCGGCCCAGCCGGGCGAGGGCCACCCGGGCGTTGAACACGGCGGCCCCGCACGAGAGATGGACGTCACGGGCGGCGGAGGCCGTCGCCGCCGGGGCGCGGCCCGGATCGGCGTGCACCTCGATCCCGCGCGGCCCGGCGGTGAACGACCAGGGCTGGGTGTTCAGCACCGAGGGCGCCGCGGCCGCGGCGGTCACCAGAGTGCTCTGTTCCTGCGCGTCGAGGACGTGGGCGGGGTGCGGCATGACTCGCTGGCCTCCTGCGGCTGGTCCGGCGACGGGCCCTGCCGCCCGCTCCGAATACGGCTCAGCCCCCAGCCTTCGGCTTCGGCGCGACGGGCATAAGGGCCCTGCGGCCCCCTCCGGAGGGCCGATCGGCCCCCTCGGGCCCCGGCGGCCGTCTCCGCGGCCGGGTCCGCGAGAGCGCCACCCCCGCGAGGCAGATCAGCCCGCCGCCGACCGTCAGTGGCGCGGGCACCTCGTCCAGCAGCAGCCACGACATGAGCACCACCAGCGCCGGAACCGCGTACGTGGTCGCGCCCATCCGGCCCGCGGTGGTGCGGGCCAGGGCATAGGCCCAGGTGGTGAACGCCAGCGCGGTGGGGAACACGCCGAGGTAGACCATGTTCAGCGTCGCGGACAGCGGGGCGTGCGCCGCCTGTGACACCAGCACCCCGGCGAACGGCAGGCAGGCGACCGTACCGATCAGGCAGCCGAACGTGGTGACCTGGAGCGCCGAACCGTGCCGCAGCGCCGGCTTCTGGCTCACCACCCCGCCCGCGTACGCCACCGCCGCCACCAGGCAGAGCAGCACCCCGAGGACCGACGAGCCACCGTCCCCCGACATGGACAGCCCGACCACGGCCGCGCCCGCGAACGACACCGCCATCCCCGCGAGCAGCCGGCGCGGCAGCCCCTCGCCCAGCAGTCCGGCCCCCAGCAGGGCGATCAGGATCGGGCCGATGTTCACGACCATCGCGGCGGTGCCCGCGTCCACCTCCTGCTCACCCCAGTTGAGGACCACCATGTACAGCCCGAACCAGAGCAGCCCCGAGCGCACGATGCCGGGCCACGCGGCCCGCGGCGGCAGCCCTTCGCGGCGTACCAGCAGGATCGCCCCGAGCGTCAGCGTGCCCGCGAGCAGCCGCCCCAGGGCCAGCGCCCCCGGCGAGTAGGCCTCGCCCGCGCTGCGGATGGATACGAAGGCGGAGGCCCACAGGACCACCGTGGTGCAGGCGGCGGCGGGGGCGCGCCAGTCGCGGCCCGGCGAGGGGGCCGCGGTCGGTGTCGTCGTCATGGCGCCGACGCTACGGCCGCGAGGCTTCGGCCCCCACCGAATTGTCGGTGTCCGTCAATCGACGGCACCGTCAGCGTCCGTCGATCGACGCGGGATCGATGCCCAGACGCGCGGTGAGGGCCCGAAGCCCCTCCGGGGTCGCCCGCACCGCCCGCCCCGTGCCGACCCGCTCGCACCATCCGGCCTCCATCGCGTGCCGGCACAGGGCGGCGCCCGCGGCACCCGCCAGATGCGGCCGCCGCTCGGTCCAGTCCAGACAGCCCCGTGCCAGGGGCCGCCGGGACGCCGTGTCCAGCGGGACACCGAGCGCGCCGAACCACGCCAGCCCGTCCTCGGTGAGCGCGAACCCGGTGTCCTGGCGCAGGAGTCCGCGCGTCGTCATCGCCTCGGTGATCCGGATGCCGAGCCGGCCCGCGAGGTGGTCGTAGCAGGTACGTCCCCGGGCCAGCGCGTGGGCCGTGCTCGCCGCGCGCAGCGAGCGGGCGGGCGGCGCCCCGCCGGGAGCGGCGTACGCGGCCAGCTCCTCCACCAACTGGGCCGCCCGCCCTCCGGCGAGCCGCAGATAGCGGTGCCGGCCCTGGCGTTCCTCGGCCAGCAGCCCGCCCGCCACCAGCTTCCCCAGGTGCTCGCTGGCGGTGGAGGGAGCCACCCCCGCGCCGCGGGCCAGCTCGCCCGCGGTCCAGGCGCGGCCGTCCAGCAGGGCGAGGCAGAAGGCGGCGCGGGTCTCGTCGGCCAGCAGGGCGGCCAGGGCGGCGAGCCGGGCCGCCGCCGGTTCGCTCGGTGTCGTACGGGCCATGCGTCCAGGATGCGGCAGGCACTCTTCGGCGGACGCCGAACTGTGCCGCGCGCCCGTGGCAGGGGCGGCCCGGGGCCGGGGCGTGCGGGCGTCCTAAGGCGCGCGTGGAGCGCCGGTCACGCCCCTGACGGTGTGCGCGGAGCCTTTCGGCCGGTGACCGTCTGCTCGTACTGGAGCACCAGTCCGTCCAGCAGGGCCCGCAGCCCGGTCTCGAAGGCGCCCTCGTCCACCTGCTGGCGCCGCTCGGCCAGCAGATGGGCCTGCCCCAGGTGCGGGTAGTCGGCCGGGTCGTACGCCGTCTCGTCGTCCACGAAGCCGCGCGCGAAGGAGCCGAGCGCCGAGCCGGTGACGAAGTAGCGCATCAGCGCCCCGATGTAGGTGGCCTGGGCGGGCGGCCAGCCGGCCCGGACCATCGCGCCGAACACCGCGTCGGCGACCCGCAGTCCGGCCGGCCGGCGGCCGGGGCCCTGGGCGAGCACCGGGACGATGTGCGGGTGCGCGGCGAGCGCGGCCCGGTAGGAGAGGGCCCAGTCGCGCAGCGCGGCGGGCCAGTCGCGGGCGTCCCCCTCCTGGAACATCGACAGATCGACCTGGGCCGAGACGGCGTCGGCGACCGCGTCCAGGATCTCTTCCTTGTTGCGGAAGTGGTTGTACAGCGAGGGCCCGCTGACCCCCAGCTCGGCGGCCAGCCTGCGGGTGGAGACGGCCTCCAGTCCCTCGGCGTCCACGAGCGCGCCCGCCGCCTCGACGATGCGGTCTCTGCTGAGGAGGGGCTTGCGCGGTCGGGCCATGCGGCACATAGTAGGGCCTGCGCAGAGAAAACTAGCAGTGCTAATTAAAAGTGGGGTGTCGCAGGATGAACCTGGAGCTGAGCGAGGAGCAGGAAGCCGTACGCGAGCTCGCCGAGGACTTCGTCGCACGGGAGATCACCCCGCACGTCGTCGCCTGGGACCGTGCCGAGAGTGTCGACAAGTCGATCGTGAAGAAGCTGGGCGCGCTGGGCTTCCTCGGACTCACGATCCCGGAGGAGTACGGCGGCTCCGGCGGCGACCACCTGGCGTACTGCCTGGTGACCGAGGAGCTGGGGCGCGGAGACTCCTCGGTGCGCGGCATCGTGTCCGTCTCGCTCGGCCTGGTCGCGAAGACCATCGCGTCCTGGGGGGACGAGGAGCAGAAGCGGCGGTGGCTGCCCCGGCTCACCGCGGGCGAGGCCGTCGGCTGCTTCGCCCTGACCGAGCCCGGGACCGGCTCCGACGCCGGGAACCTGAGCACGAGGGCGGTGCGCGACGGCGACGACTACGTGATCAACGGCTCCAAGATGTTCATCACCAACGGCACCTGGGCCGATGTCGTCCTGCTCTTCGCCCGCACCGGGGACGTCCCCGGCCACCGGGGCGTCTCCGCCTTCCTGGTGCCGGCCGACACCCCCGGCCTGACCCGGCGCACCGTGCACGGCAAGCTCGGACTGCGCGGCCAGGCCACCGCGGAACTGGTGCTGGAAGACGTCCGCGTCCCGGCCGCCACGCTCCTGGGGCCCGAGGGCAAGGGTTTCTCCCTCGCCATGTCGGCCCTGGCCAAGGGGCGCATGTCGGTCGCGGCCGGCTGCGTCGGCATCGCCCAGGCGGCCCTGGACGCCGCCGTGCGGTACGCGGGCGAGCGCGAGCAGTTCGGGCAGCCGATCGCGGGCTACCAGCTCGTCCAGGAACTCATCAGCGACATCTCCGTGGACGTGGACGCGGCCCGCATGCTGACCTGGCGCGTGGCCGATCTCGTCGACCGGGGCCAGGACTTCGCGACCGCCGCCTCCACCGCGAAGCTCTTCGCCTCCGAGGCCGCCGTCCGCGCCGCCAACAACGCCCTTCAGGTGTTCGGCGGGTACGGCTACATCGACGAGTACCCGGTCGGCAAGCTCGTCAGGGACGCCCGCGTGATGACCCTCTACGAGGGCACCAGCCAGATCCAGAAGCTGATCATCGGCCGCGCGCTGACGGGCGTCTCCGCCTTCTGAGGGCGGGCGGAGTGCCCCGCCTTCCGAGTGGGCCGAGCACCCGGCCTGTTGAGTACCGGCTGAGTACTCCGGCGGATGTGCCGCACGCCACCGCGCCGGATGCTGTGCGCCATGAGTGAGACAACATCGGTCAAGCAGCAGAGCACCGCGGCCTTCTACGGTCAGGCCGTCCTCTCCTTCGGGGTGGCCCTCGGCGCGGTGGCCCTCGGCATCTTCTTCCTCGACGCCGACGCCTGGGTGCGGGCCTTCCTCGCCGTCGGCGTCCTCTACCTCGTCACCTCGTGCTTCACCCTGGCCAAGATCGTCAGGGACCGGCAGGAGGAGGGCAGGATCGTCAGCCGGGTCGACCAGGCCCGGCTGGAGAAGATCCTCGCCGAGCACGATCCCTTCCAGAAGATCTGACGACCACGTACCCCGGACGCCTCTAAGCGCTTGCTCAGGTTCGGGGTATGGTGTTCGTCCTGCGAGGGGAAAGGGATCTGTGGCGATGAGCGCGGCGGAGGAGACCGGCGGCGAGGACACGCCGTGGAGCGAGGTCACACCGGAGGCGGCCCGGCGGCTGCTCGTGGCCGCCGTCGAGGCCTTCGCCGAGCGCGGCTACCACGCGACCACCACCCGTGACATCGCCGGCCGGGCCGGGATGAGCCCCGCCGCGCTGTACATCCACTACAAGACGAAGGAAGAGCTGCTCCACCGGATCAGCAGGATCGGCCACGACCGGGCCCTGCGTCTGCTGGAGGCGGCGGCGAGCGGGGACGGCACGGCGGCCGACCGGCTCGCCGACGCCGTACGCTCCTTCGTCCGCTGGCACGCCGAGCGCCACACCACGGCACGGGTCGTGCAGTACGAGCTGGAGGCACTCGGCGACGAGCACCGCGCCGAGATCGTCGGCCTGCGCCGGAAGACCGACGCGGTGGTGCGGGGGATCATCAGCGAGGGCGTACGGGCGGGGGAGTTCGAGGTCCCCGACGTGCCGGGCACCACGCTGGCGGTGCTGTCGCTCTGCATCGACGTGGCGCGCTGGTTCAACGCCCAGGGCAGCCGGACGCCCGACGAGGTCGGCGCGCTCTACGCCGACCTGGTGCTGCGCATGGTCGGCGCGCAGAGGTAGCGACCGCTGCTCGCGCGTTCGCGCCCGGCGCGCGTTCGCGCGGCCCGGAAACGGTCCGGGAACGGCTCAGAAGCGGCCCGGAAGCGGCCCGGAAACGACTCGGAAGCGGACCGCGAGCGCCCGGACGCGCCCCGGGAGCCGCCCGCGGGCCCGGACGCGCCCCGGAAGCCGCTCGCGAGCGCCCGGAGGCGGCTCAGAAGTAGTAGCGCGAGACCGACTCGGCCACGCAGGCCGGCTTGTCGCCGCCCTCGCGCTCGACCGTGACGAGGGCGGTCACCTGCACCCCGCCGCCCGCCTCCTCGACGCCCTTGAGCACCGCGGTGGCGCGCAGCCGCGAGCCGACCGGCACCGTCGAGGGGAAACGCACCTTGTTGGTCCCGTAGTTGATGCCCATCTTCGCGCCCTCGACCTGGAGGACCTGCGGGACCAGTACCGGCAGCAGCGAGAGCGTGAGATAGCCGTGCGCGATCGTCGTACCGAAGGGACCGGCGGCGGCGCGTTCGGGGTCCACGTGGATCCACTGGTGGTCGCCGGTGGCCTCCGCGAACCCGTCGATCCGCCGCTGTTCGATCTCCAGCCAGTCGCTGTGCCCCAGCTCCTGGCCCACCGCGTCCCGCAGCTCCTGTGCGGACGTGAAGATCCTCGGCTCTGCCATGTTCCCGCTCCCTGCCGTCCCGTGCCCGCGTCGTCGGGCGCTCCCGTCCGGGCGCTTCTCCCCGGAACTGTCTAAGCGCTTGCTCAGCATGCGGGGGCCGCGCGGCCCTGTCAACGACGGACCGGTGGGAGGAGACGAGAAGCGCGGGCGGCGGCGGAACGGGGGGCAGTAGGCTCGGTGGGGTGCCTCAGATCCCTCAGACGCTCCATGAACTCACGGTCGGCCAGCTCTCCGCGCGCAGCGGGGCCGCCGTCTCGGCCCTGCACTTCTACGAGTCCAAGGGCCTGATCACCAGCCGCCGCACCAGCGGCAACCAGCGCCGTTACACCAGGGACGCGCTGCGCCGGGTCGCGTTCGTCCGCGCGGCGCAACGGGTCGGCATACCGCTCGCCACCATCCGGGAGGCGCTCGCCGAACTGCCCGAGGAGCGCACCCCGAACCGGGACGACTGGGCGCGGCTCTCCCGGGCGTGGCGCTCCGAGCTGGACGACCGGATCAGGCAGCTCGGGCGGCTGCGGGACCACCTCACGGACTGCATCGGCTGCGGCTGCCTGTCCCTGGAGAACTGCGTGCTGTCCAACCCCGACGACATCTCGGGCGAGTCGATGGCGGGCTCGCGCCTGATGCCCGAGCGTCCCGCTCGGGAGTGCTCGTAGCCCGCAGCGGCTCACGCGGGCGCGCCGCCCGCCGTGCCGTGTCCCGTCCCACCCGTGCGGGACCGCTCACGCCGCCGACGCCAGACCGCCGGCCGGGGCGCTCCTGGCCCGTGCCAGCGCACCCGCGGTGAGCACCGGCCGGGGGACCACGATGCCGCACCCCGTGCAGACCGGGCCGAACCACGGTTCCCGTTCGAGGTCCCGCCGCCAGACGATGTCCGTCTCCGCGCAGACCGGGCAGGCCGCCCCCGGCTCGCCGCCGAGGGCGGCGATCAGCCGGTCCAGCACCTCGGCGAGCGGTGCGCTCGGATGGACCCCGGGGTCGTCGCAGGGCGCGATGTCCCGGCCGCCCCAGGTCCGCCGGTGCCAGTCGTCGAACGTGCCGGGCCGTCGCAGCCCGTCGTGCTTCTCCCGCCGCCGCCGCGCGGCGAACCCCTCCTCGTACGCGAGCCAGACGGCCCGCGCCTCCTCCAGCTCCTCCAGCGCCCCGATCAGGCGCTCCGGATCGGGTGCCCGGTCCTCCGGCCCGATGCCGTGCCGCGCACACAGATGATCCCAGGTCGCGCGGTGACCGTAGGGGGCGAACCGCTCCAGGCATTTGCGCAGCGAATACCGCCGCAAAGCCAGATCGCCCCGTGGATCGCGGACCTGTCTCGCAAGACTCCGGAAACCGGCCATGGCACTGCCACCTCCGTCGCTCGTACTTCGGCGTCAAGGGATGGACGTACGAGTGCCCGATTCGGCTCCATCGAAAGGTGAAACGTGTCCGGTTCCTGAGACGTTCCGGGAAGGGCCGTGTGATCGGGTGTGCCGATTCGGAAGAAGTGACTGATGTTCACCTTACCGAGGGGGCGTACCGCCGGTAACCTCCGTGCGCATCGGCCACCCGGAGGAGCACGCATGCCCCCACGCACCCGCACGCTCAGAGCCGCCACAGTCGCGGCCGTCCTCGCCCTCGGTACGTCCCTGCTCGCCTCGGTCCCGCAGGCCGGCGCGGCACAGCCCGTGACCGCCGCCGTCACCGACCACTGCCAGGGGCAGTGCGCCGACATCCTGCCGCCCGGCGAGAACGGCAACGCCACCCTCGTCGAGATCCTCGGCAACAAGGCGTTCGGCACCCACCCCGCCCACAGCGACGACCAGCTCGACCGTTACAACGGCCTGGTCGCGGGGCATACGGGCCTCACCGACCAGAAGCTCACCGACTTCTTCAACGACGCCTCGTTCGGGGTCCCCGCGAACCAGGTCGAGTCCGTCACCTCGCCCCGCGAGGACGTCACGATCACCCGGGACAAGAAGACCGGCGTCCCCCACATCAAGGGCACCACCCGCTACGGCACCGAGTTCGGCGCCGGGTTCGCGGCCGGCCAGGACCGGCTGTGGCTGATGGACCTCTTCCGCCACATCGGACGCGGCCAGCTGACCTCGTTCGCCGGCGGGGCCCTCGCCAACCAGGGTCTGGAGCAGCAGTTCTGGCCGCAGGCCCCGTACACCGAGGCGGACCTGAAGGCCCAGGTCGAGTTCATCCGCAGCAGCGAGGGCGCCCGCGGCGAACAGGCCATGGCCGACGCGCAGGCCTATGTGGACGGCATCAACTCCTACCGGGAGAAGTCCAAGAAGGGCCGCTACTTCCCGGGCGAGTACGTCCTCACCGGCAAGATCGACTCCATCACCAACGTGGGCGAGATCCAGCCGTTCGAGCTGACCGACCTGATCGCCATCGCCACGGTCGTCGGCGGGCAGTTCGGCGGGGGAGGCGGCGGGGAGGTGCAGGCGGCACTCTCCCTGCTGGCCGCCCAGGAGAAGTACGGCGTCCAGGAGGGCACCCGGGTCTGGGAGTCCTTCCGCCAGCGCAACGACCCGGAGGCCGTCCTCACGATCCACGACGGCACCTCGTTCCCGTACGCGGGCAAGCCCGACCAGGCGCGCGGCACGGCCCTCCCGGACCCGGGCTCCGTCACCCCCGAACAGCTGATCCACGACCGCACCGGGGCGGCGGGCACGAACAAGAAGGCACCGGTCGACGCCCCGGCCCGCCTCGCCCCGGCCCAGGGGCTCTACGACGACGGGGTCATCCCGGAGGGCTCGCTGCCGGGTACCGGCGACGGCGCGGGCAAGCGCGGCATGTCCAACGCCCTCGTGGTGTCCGGTGAGCACACCGCGAGCGGGCACCCCATCGCCGTCTTCGGCCCGCAGACCGGCTACTTCGCCCCCCAGCTGATGATGCTTCAGGAGATCCAGGGGCCGGGCATCAGCGCCCGGGGCGTCTCCTTCGCGGGCGTCGGCATGTACATCCAGATGGGCCGCGGCCAGGACTACGCCTGGAGCGCCACCTCCGCCGCCCAGGACATCACCGACACCTACGCGATCGAGCTCTGCGAACCGGACGGCTCCGCGCCCACCAAGGACTCCGCCCACTACCTCTCCCGCGACACCTGCACCGCGATGGAGAAGATGGAACGCACCAACTCCTGGAAGCCCACGGTCGCCGACTCCACCGCCAAGGGCTCGTACCGGATGCAGGTGTGGCGGACCGACTACGGCGTCGTCACCCACCGCGCCACGGTGGACGGCAAGCCCGTCGCGTACACCTCGCTGCGCTCCACCTACCGGCACGAGGCCGACTCGATCATCGGCTTCCAACTGCTCAACGACCCGGAGTACGTCACGGACGCGGCCTCCTTCCAGCAGGCGGCGAGCCACATCGACTACGCCTTCAACTGGTTCTACGCGGACTCGCGCACCGCGGCCTACTACAACAGCGGGATGAACCCGGTACGGGCGCCGGGCGTGGACCCGGCCCTGCCGGTCAAGGCCGAGAGGGCGTACGAGTGGCGGGGCTTCGACCCGGCGGCTAACACCACCGACTACACCCCGTTCGCCGAGCACCCGCGGTCCACCGGCCAGGACTACTACATCTCCTGGAACAACCGGCAGGCCAAGGACTACGCCGGTGCCGTGTTCGGCTTCGGCGCCGTGCACCGGGGGGACCTGCTCGACCAGCGGGTGTCCGCACTGGTCAAGGACGGCGGCGTGACCCGCGCCTCCCTCACCCGTGCCATGGCCGAGGCGGCCGTCACCGATCTGCGCGGTGAGCAGCTGCTCCCCGAACTCCTCAAGGTGATCCGCTCCCAGCCCGTCACCGATCCGGCCCTCAACACCGTGGTCCAGCAGCTGGATTCGTGGCGGGCGGCCGGCTCGCAGCGCAAGGAGACGTCCCAGGGCTCGCACACGTACACCCACGCGGACGCGGTCCGGATCATGGACGCCTGGTGGCCCGCGCTGATCGAGGCGGAGTTCCGGCCCGGTCTCGGGGACGACCTCTACACGGCGTTCACCGCGAGCCTGGCCACCGACGAGTCCCCGGCCGCCAGCCACGGGCCGAGCGGGGCGCACAGCGGCTCCGCCTTCCAGTACGGCTGGTGGGGCTTCGCCGACAAGGACCTGCGCCAGGTGCTCGGCCAGGACGTCAAGGGGCCGCTGGCGAAGACGTACTGCGGCAACGGCGACCTGAGCGCCTGCCGCGACGCGCTGCTGACCACCCTGAAGAAGGCGGCCGCCACCCCGGCGACGACGGTCTACCCGGGCGACGACAGCTGCAAGGCCGGTGAGCAGTGGTGCGGTGACGCCATCGTGCACCGCCCCCTGGGCGGGATCGGGCACAAGACGATCCACTGGCAGAACCGCCCGACCTACCAGCAGGTCGTGGAGTTCCCCTCCCACCGGTGACCACCAACGGTCCGGCCACCGGCGCCCCCGCTGAGCAGGGGATATCCGGTGGCCGGGCCGTCAGGCCGCGGATAGGGTCCGGCCATGACCGCGACGGCGCGCCTGGAGGCGCTCACCCCCGACAACGTCCTCGCCGCCTGCGCCCTGGAAGTCGCCCCCGAACAGCAGCGGTTCGTGGCCCCGGTCGCCCAGTCGCTGGCCGAGGCCTATGTGCACCCCGGCATCGCCTGGCCCCGGCTGATCCGCGACGGCGAGCGGGTCGTGGGCTTCGTGATGGCCTTCTTCGGTGCCGCCTTCGACCACGACGCCCGCACCCCCGGCGCCCCGCTCCGCTCGGGACTCTGGCGGCTCGCCGTGGCCGCCGGCGAACAGGGCCGGGGATACGGCCGGTTCGCGGTCGGGGCGGTGAACGAGGAGATCCGCAGGCGCGGCGGCACCCTCTCGACCGTCACCTGGCACCCGGGTGAGGGCGGCCCGGAGGAGTTCTACCTGCGCCTCGGCTACCGGCGGCGCGGGCTGACCGGGGACGGCGAACACCTCGGCGAACTGGACCTGACCCGCTGAGCGTTGGTGCCCACCCGCCGCCCGCCGCCCGCCGCCCGCCGCCCCCGTACCCGTCACCGGTACAGCAGGTACTCCCGGCGCACCCTGCGGAACGCGGCCAGGTCGGCGGCCCACGCCCCCACCACCTCGTCGGTGTCCGCGCCCGCGTCGATCATCGTGCGGACCCGGGTGTTGCCCGTGAGCTTGTCGATCCAGTTGTCCGGGCGCCACGCGAATCCGCTCCACGTCCGCTTCGCCGTCACCAGCAGCGCGATCCCGGTACGGATCGGGTCGAAGACCTCCCGGTCGTGGACGTGCAGCTGCACCCCGCCCACCGTCTTCCCCTCGAACTTGGAGAACACCGGCGCGAAGTACGCCTCGCGGAAGGCCACCCCGGGCAGCCGCTGCGCGTTCGCGGCCGCCGCCCACCGGTGGTCGATCCCCTCCGCGCCCAGCAGCTCGAAGGGCCGGGTGGTGCCGCGCCCCTCGGAGAGGTTCGTGCCCTCGAACAGGCAGGTGCCCGGGTAGACCAGCGCCGTCTCCGGCGTCGGCATGTTCGGGCTCGGCGGCACCCACGGCAGCCCCGTGGTGTCGAAGAAGTCGGAGCGCCGCCAGCCGGACATCGTCACGACGTCCAGCTCCACCGGCCGCGCCGCCAGGAACTCCTTGTTGAACAGCAGCGCCAGTTCGGCGACGGTCATCCCGTGCGCCTGGGCGATCTCCCGGCGCCCCACGAACGTACCGAACGCCGGATCGAGCACCGGCCCCAGCGCGGCCCGCCCGGTCACCGGGTTCGGCCGGTCCAGGACGACGAACCGCTTGCCCGCGAGCGCCGCCGCCTCCATGCAGTCGTACAGCGTCCAGATGTACGTGTAGAAGCGGGCCCCGGCGTCCTGGATGTCGAAGACGACCGTGTCCACGCCGGAAGCGGTGAAGACGTCCGCCAGCTCCTGACCGCTCTTCAGATACGTGTCATAGACCGGGAGTCCGGTCGCAGGGTCGTCGTACCTGCCTTCCGAGCCGCCCGCCTGCGCGGTGCCCCGGAAGCCGTGCTCGGGCCCGAAGACCGCGGTCAGGTCCACCCGGCGGTCCGGGTGCATCACGTCCACGATGTGCCGTACGTCGGTGGTGACCCCGGTCGGGTTGGTGACCACGCCGACCTTCTGCCCCGCCAGAAGCCGGTAGCCGTCGGCGGCCAGCCGGGCGAAGCCGGTACGGACGCCACCGCGCCCGGAACCGTGCCCCCGGTCCGGGGCGGCGGCGGCCGTCCCGGACCCGGCCGCGGTGGCCGCGAGCGCTCCCACCGCACCGCCGGCGGCCAGCAAACCACGCCTGGACAGGGTCATTCCGCTACCTCCATGATCGCGCTGAGTGTCATGGTCACGCACGCTAGCGCGGCCGTGGGCTCCAGGGAACGCACCGGCCGGGGCGGATTCCCCCTCCTGCCGCCGACCTCTTCCGCGACCACATACCGACTGGTTAGTCTGCCGGGGACGGCGGAGAGAGGCGGCAGTGGATGAGCACGGTGCGAGGCGCGGGTGTCGTGGTGACCGGGGCCGGAGGCGGCATCGGCGCCGCGCTGGCCCGCAGATTCGCCGCGGAGGGTGCCCGGGTCGTCGTCAACGACCTCGACGCCGACCGGGTCAAGGGGCTCGCCGACGAGATCGGCGGCATCGTCGTGGCCGGTGACGCCTCCGGGAGCGTGGACGCGGCCCGCGACGCGCTCGGCGGCACGGTGGACGTCTACTGCGCCAACGCGGGCCTCGCCGCGGGCGGTGACGCGTTCGCGGACGAGGACGTGTGGGCCGCGGCCTGGGACGTCAACGTGATGGCACACGTCCGGGCCGCCAGGGCGCTGCTGCCCGACTGGCTGGAGCGCGGCAGCGGCCGCTTCGTCTCCACGGCCTCCGCGGCCGGACTGCTGACGATGATCGGGGCCGCCCCGTACAGCGTCACCAAGCACGGCGCGGTGGCCTTCGCCGAATGGCTCTCCCTCACCTACCGGCACCGGGGGATCAAGGTCCACGCGATCTGCCCGCAGGGCGTGCGTACGGACATGCTCACGGCGGCCGGGACCGCCGGAGACCTGGTCCTCGCCCCCACCGCGATCGAACCCGAGGCCGTCGCCGACGCCCTGTTCGACGCCATGGAACGGGACCGCTTCCTGGTCCTGCCGCACCCCGAGGTCGCCGGCTACTACCAGGCGCGGGCCAAGGACCCCGACCGGTGGATCGGCGGCATGAACCACCTCCAGCGCACCTGGGAGGCGAACGGCACGTGACCGGGCCGGTCCCGGTGGAGATCCTGGCGGACCCGCCCAGGGCGGCGAGTGGGAAGATCCTCGGGCGGGAACCGCGTTCCCTCCGGTGGACGGCGTACGCGAGGAAGTCCATGGACAGCACGAGAGGGCAGGTGGCGACAGTGGCCAAGGGAATGGAAGGGGACGGGACACCGGTGCCCCAGAGGCTGCTGGCCGCCGCCACCCGGCTCTTCGCGGAGCAGGGGTACGACCGCACCTCGGTCCAGGAGATCGTGGAGGCGGCGGGCGTCACCAAAGGGGCCCTCTACCACTACTTCGGCTCCAAGGAAGACCTCCTCCAGGAGGTCTACGCCCGGGTGCTGCGCCTCCAGCAGGAACGCCTCGACGCCTACGCGAACGCCGACGCGCCGATCGAGCGGCGGCTGCGCGACGCGGCCGCGGACGTGGTGGTCACCACCATCGACAACCTCGACGACGCCGCCATCTTCTTCCGCTCGATGCACCACCTGAGCCCGGAGAAGAACAAACAGGTCCGCCTGGAGCGCCGCCGCTACCACGAGCGCTTCCGCGCCCTGATCGAGGAAGGTCAGCGGACCGGCGTCTTCTCCACCGCCACCCCCGCCGACCTGGTCGTCGACTACCACTTCGGCTCGGTCCACCACCTGTCCACCTGGTACCGGCCGGGCGGCCCCCTCAGCCGCCAGGAGGTCGCCGACCACCTGGCGGACCTGCTGCTCCGGGCGTTGCGGCCCTGACGGCGGCGCCTCCCCGCCAACAGGGCCTCTGGTCACCGGTGTGCTGAGTGAGATCGCCGCGCCGATGACCAGAGGCCCTGTTATGTCACACGCACTCTGACTAGCCCGTTGCACCTGGGCTTCTGCGGTGCCGGAGGGGCCGGCTTTCTGGCCGACAGAGACTACTGACAGAGAAGCGAGAAAAGGTCCGAATGAGCCAGTTGGCAAAGTCAGTCGTCCGACTGCGCAGGAAATCCTGGAGATATGCTTCTTGGATCATGTTTTCGTCCCTGGGGGCGGGAATGGTACTAGCGGTTATCAAGGTGAGCTCGAAACATGGGTTCGGCGAGGGGTGGAAGGGTATACCTGTTCTCCTCGTGTTCTATGGGTTCGTAGGTAGGGTTGTTTCCTCCGAGGTGAGATTGTCGCATGACTCGCTCACAGTGGTGAATCCCTTGCGAACATATACGCTTCCGCGTTCCTCGCCGCTTCGCGCTCTCAAAGATTCCAGCGGATCCTTGCAAGTCACCTCCGAGGAAAGCGGTACGATTGACTCGTTTGCCTTCGGCGGCTCGATAATCGACGGATTTGTGGGCACCGTGGCGAAAGTGGAGAGAGAGATCGCCGCATGGGTGAATGCCCCAGTGCCGGCAAAAAGTGTGAGCGTGAAGTACGAGAAGAGATGGACCCGCTGTCGGTGGTCCGATCTTTCACTCCTCCTGGCTCTTCTGGTCACGACAGTCGGCTTGGTGGCGGGGGCCCTGACTGGTTGAAGCACCTCATGCGGCCCACGAAGCCGACTCCGGCCCAGGCGGGTGGAACTGCACGACGCCCGCCAGGGATTACGGGGCAGCCCTTAGGTGCGTGCACCATGTGGTCGTGTTGAGCGGGGGCGATCCTGTCACCCGGGTCGGTATCCGGTGCAGAGTGATCCTTGACCGGGGCGGCATCGTGCGGGATGTGGGCCCCTTGGTCGTCGCTTCCATTCCGATCCGCGAAATCCATTCGGTCGCATGCGTAAGCAATGGGCTGATGATCGAGCTGCCCAGCGGTGGGCACGGTGTCTGGTCGTTTGCGCCGAGTCTGATAGGTGGCCGGTCTGCACGTGCCGCGCGCAAGGCGATTACCGGGTGGCTGGCGGAGACGCGAGAGACGCTTCCTGCCGAGGGGGCAGGCGGGGGCGGGGCGAGGATGGTCTATGTCACCCTGCCTGACGTGTTCTTCCTACTGGGGCCATTTGTCGCACCTCTGCTCGTGTAGCCCTGGCTGCGTGCTCAAGAGGAATCCGCCTGTCAGTCGGAGGTCTCGCTCCTCTGGCCGCCCGGTGCTGAGCAGGCCTGAGGGCTGTCCCGTCATCCCTGGCGGGCGCACGACGACAGCTACGGCACCTCGCCGCGTTGTCGGAACGCCCGAATACATCCAGTACGCGGACGCCCCCTCCGCCTCGCGATGCTCCCCCACAGCCTGAACGGCGTAGGAGGTGCCCCACCATCTGACGCCGCGCGCTGATCCACCACGGACTACGGGACAGCCCTTAGAGCTCGTAACACGATCTTGGTGACGTTGGCTGGTGGGGCGTAACCGGTGTGACGATTCGACTGTTCGTGAGGGTGTGGGTACTCGACCGTGGAT
>JOAZ01000023.1 GCA_000720535.1 Streptomyces halstedii | reverse complement strand
CCGGCCGCGTCGGCTCACCGAACGGATCGTTCCCCCGCCAGCCCACCGTCCACAGACCGAACGTGAACCTGTCCTCAGGAGTGGGAGTGAAGCGCTCCGTCATCGTCTGTCCGCCTTCGTGTACGTCGGGTGGGACGCCGGCCGCATGGAAGGGCCAGCTGATTTGTTCAGTAACATTATTAATGTGCCACGACCCACCCCGTCGACGGAAGCCCCCACACACACATCCCCGGCCGCCTCTGTTCGGGAGGCCGACGATCACGTAATTTGTTCGTCTCACGATCAAAATCCGCATGCGAGGAAGAGGTAGCCCATGCCGCCGCGTACCGTCGTCATCGGCGTGGACAGCTCCACCCAGTCCACCAAGGCGGCCGTCATCGACGCCGTGACCGGCGAGCTGCTCGCGGTCGGCCGGGCACCGCACGTGGTGGCCGGCGAGGGCGGTGCCCGGGAGAGCGACCCCGAGGTCTGGTGGCGGGCGCTGTGCGACGCGGTGGCCTCGGGGCTCAAGGAGTCCGGCCTCTCCGCGTCCTCGGTCACCGGTGTCGCCGTGGCCGGGCAGCAGCACGGTCTCGTGGTGCTCGACCGGTCCGGCCGTCCGCTGCGCCCGGCCCTGCTGTGGAACGACACCCGGTCCGCGCCGCAGGCCGCCGCCCTCACCGGCGCGCTGGGCGGGCCCGAGGCGTGGGTCGCGCGCACCGGCACGGTGCCGGTCGCCTCCATGACCGCGTCGAAGTGGCGGTGGCTGCGGGAGAACGACCCGGCGAACGCGGAGGCCGCCGTGGCGGTGCGGCTCCCGCACGACTTCCTGACCGAGCGGCTCGCGGGCACCGCGGCCACCGACCCGGGCGACGCCTCGGGCACCTGCTGGTACTCGACCGGGACCCGTGCCTACGACCCCGGGCTCCTCGGTCTGCTGGAGCTGGACGAGGCACTGCTGCCGCCGGTCGCCGACACCGGGGCGACACGGATCGGCTCGCTGACCGCCACGGCGGCCGAGGCGCTCGGGCTGCCCGCGGGGATCGCCGTCGCGGCCGGCACGGGGGACAACATGAGCGCCGCCGTCGGCCTGGGGCTGGGCGGGGCCGGACTGCTGGACCACCCCGTCCTCAGCCTCGGCACCTCCGGTACGGTCTTCGCCGCCTCCCGCGCCCGGCCGGCCTCCACGGCCCTCTCCGGGTTCGCGGCGGCCGACGGGACGTACCTCCCGCTGGCCTGCACACTCAACTGCACCCTGGCCGTCGACAAGGTCGCCACCCTGCTCGGCCTGCACCGCGACGACGCGGTTCCCGGCGGCGAGGCCGTGCTCCTGCCCTTCCTCGACGGGGAGCGCACCCCGGACCTGCCGACCTCCTCCGGTCTGCTGACCGGGCTCCGGCACGACACCACACCGCAGCAACTCCTCGGCGCCGCCTACGAGGGCGCCGCGTTCACCGTGCTGCGCGCGCTCGACGAGCTCTCGCGCGCCTGCGGCCTCGACCCAGCCGACCCGGTGGTCGCCGCCCGGCCGCTGCGGCTGATCGGCGGCGGGGCGCAGGGGCGTACCTGGGTGGAGACGGTACGGCGCCTCTCCGGGCGTCCCCTGATCGTGCCCGGCAGCGGTGAACTGGTCGCCCGGGGCGCGGCAGCCCTCGCCGCGTCGGCGGCCGGCGGCGGCGACCCGGTCGCGGTGGCCACCCGGTGGAGCGCGGCCGCCGAGGACGCCGAACTGCCGCCGGTGGAGCGGGACACGGAGTCCTGGGAGCGGATCGGGTCGGTGCTGGACCGGGCGGCGGCCCCGCTGCTCGGCGGCTGAGCGGCGCGGGCGGGCGGGGCCCGGGGGCCTCGAAGTGGCGGGGACCCGACCGGTTTTGGGGATGTCCGCGGATCTTCAATAGGATCCGTCGATGATCACAAGAAAACGGCTGACGGCCGGGGTGTGCGTCCTGCTCGCCACCCTGACCGCCGGACTCGGCACCGCGCTGCCGGCCGCCGCCGACGAACCCCCCTCCGCCCTGGTCCCCAAGGTCGAACTCGTCCTGGACGTCAGCGGTTCCATGCGCACCCGCGACATCGACGGCCAGTCCCGGATGAGCGCCGCCAAGCAGGCGTTCAACGACGTCCTGGACGCGGTGCCCGACGAGGTGCAGCTCGGTATACGGACGCTCGGCGCCGACTACCCGGGCGACGACCGCAAGGTCGGCTGCAAGGACACCAGGCAGCTCTACCCGGTCGGCCCGCTCGACCGCACCGAGGCCAAGACCGCCGTCGCCACGCTCGCGCCGACCGGCTGGACCCCGATCGGCCCCGCCCTGCTCGGCGCGGCCGACGACCTCGAAGGCGGCGAGGCCACCCGGCGCATCGTCCTGATCACCGACGGGGAGGACACCTGCGGTCCGCTCGACCCGTGCGAGGTGGCGCGCGACATCGCCGCCCGGGGCATCCACCTGGTGATCGACACCCTCGGCCTGGTACCGAACGCCAAGATCCGGGACCAGCTGACCTGTATCGCCGAGGCCACCGGCGGCACCTACACCGCCGTCCAGCACACCGACGAACTCTCCGGCCGAGTCAAGCAGTTGGTGGACCGGGCGGCCGAGCCCACCGTCACCCCGGTGGCGACCGAGGGCGCGGGCAGCTGCTCCGCCGCCCCGGAGCTGAAGGCGGGTCTCTACACCGACCGCCAGGTGATCGGCAAGCACCGCTGGTACCGGGTGGACGTCCGGCCCGGCCAGGAGCTGCGCGCCTCGGTGAGCGTCTCGGCGGACCGCGCCGTGGACAACGACTACGGTGTGCTGCTGCGCGCGGTGACCACACACGGCCGTGAGATCGTCCGGGGCGCCGAGTCCGGCACCGGCCGCACGGACGCGATCTCCGCCGGGCTGCGCTACCCGAAGCCCGAACTCGACGGCGAGGACGGCGCGGAGCCCCCGGCCGAGACCGTCTGCCTCCAGCTCGGCAACTCCTTCTCGGCGCCCGCCTCGGTGAAGACCACCCCGGGCATGCCCGTCGAGCTGACCATCGACCTGGTGGACGGCCCCGACAACGCCTCCGACGTGGCCGCGTTCGGCCTGGGCCGCGGCTGGTGGCTGCTGGGTGCCATGGTGCTGACCGGGCTGATCGCCGGTCTGCTGACCGGCTGGATCTCGCGCTGGCGCGTCGCCGTCTGGAGGACCAACTGATGCGTACCGTCCGCAGAAACCGTCTCGGACGCGCGTGCGCCGGGATCCTCATCGCCGGGGCCACCCTGTTCGCCTCGGCGGGAGCGGCGGTCGCCGACGACCCGTCGGCGAGCGCGAGCCCCGCCGACGGCGGTGACGCCGGGCCCACCGAGGCCGGCACCACCTTCCGCACCGCCACGCCCGTCCAGCAGGAGCAGACCGCGACGGCCGGGGCCTCCACCGGTGACTACCTGTACTGGGTCTTCCCCGCGGACGCCGGCCAACGGCCCACCGTCCACGCGAAGGTGACCCTGCCCGAGAACGCCACCCGGCACGGCGCCTCGACCTGGCAGGTGGACGTGTACGACGGTCTGCGCCGCCGCCAGGCGTGCATGTACGGCCACCAGACGCGGAAGGCGGCGCCGGACGCGAACACCGTCGAGCTGTCCTGCGTGCTGCGGACCGTGCGCGCCTGGTCCGAGCCGTGGGCGAACGACCCGCTGCCGGGCAGCTACTACGTGCGGCTGACGGTTGTGGACCTGGCCGAGGAGGACCTCGGTCTGCCGGTCCGCGCCGAGACGCGCGTCACCTCGGTGGACAAGGGCGGCGCCCACGACGTGGACGGCACGCTCTCCGAGCCGCTCGTACCGGGCGCGTCCTCCGTCGCGCGGGTGTCCTCCGGGGACGGCGGCGAGGACGGCACGGCGAAGGTCTCCCTGGGCAGCGAGCCCGAGGACGGCTGGGCGTCGGGCTGGTGGACCGACCGCTGGCTGTGGACGGTCGGCGGTGGCGTACTCGCCTCGCTCGCCGCGGTGTTCGGCTACAACCTGACGCGCGGCCGCGGCCGTCCGTCCCACGTCCCGCCGGGCTACTGACCGCGCGGGGCCGGTCGTACAGAGGGCCGTCGTCCGGGTTCCCGACCCGGGCGGCGGCCTTCGCGCGTGCCGGGGTGAAGCCCGCCGGAGCCCTCAGGGAGGATGGACCCGAGATCCATTTCCACCAGGAGGGGCGATCATGTCGGTCACCATCACCGTAGGACTGGACGGTACGGGTCATTCCCTCGCCGCCGCCGACTGGGCCGCGCACGAGGCCGCCCGGCGCGGGGCGGCGCTGCGGCTCGTGTACGCCTGGGTATGGCGTCCAGGCGACACCGGCTTCGTCGGGGACCGCGACGCCGAGGAGCGCGCGGTGCGCGCCGTGCTGGGCGACGCCGCGGCGCGGGTGTCCGGGGCGCACCCGGCCCTGGACGTCACCACCGAGGTGGTCGTCGGCGATCCGGTACCCACCCTGGTCGACGAGGCCGCGCGGGCGGAGGTGCTGGTCCTCGGCTCGCGGGGCTACGGGACCCTCGCCGGATACCTGATCGGTTCGGTCTCCCTGCACGTGCTGCGCCGTACGACCCGGCCGGTCGTCATGGTGCGCGAGACGCGTCCGGAGAACCCCGCGCCCCAGCCGGCCGGGGAGATCGTCGTCGGCGTCCAGGACGCGGAGGCGGCCGGCGGTCCGGTGCTCGACTTCGCCTTCGCCTCGGCGGCGGAGCGCGGGGTGCCGGTGCGCGCCGTGTACGCGTGGGAGGTGCCGCCGGTCCTGATGTGGAGCCCGGGGTCGCTGTGGATGGCGGAGCAGCAGGGCGGGCTGGAGCCCCTGCACCGGCAGATCCTGGCGGACGCCCTGGCCCCGTGGCGCGAGAAGTACCCCCGGGTCGAGGTCGTCGAACAGGTCGAGTCGGGTCCCGCGTCGGAGGTGCTGCTGTCCGCCACCGGGGGTGCTCAGCTCCTGGTCGTCGGCCGCCGTACCCATGAGCCGGGCGTCCGCCGGCTGGGTTCGGTCACGCACGCGGCGCTCCACCACGCCCCGTGCGCGGTCGCCGTGGTCCCGCACGCCTGATCCACCGCCGGTGGGGCGGTCCCGTGCGACGGGCCGCCCCACGGCACGGGTTGACCTCAAGCAAGGTCGAGGTCCTAGCGTTCCCGGTGTACGGAACCGACACCGGAGGCCCCCGCATGGACATGGAAGTCACCGCCTGGACGTCGCTGCACAGCGCGATGAACGCCCGGGAGCGACGCGAGCCGTTCTCCCGGGCGACCCTGCGCCGCATCGGGTCCTTCGCCCGGCCGCACCGGAGGAAAATCCTCCGGTTCCTGCTGCTCAGTGTGGTCACCGCCCTGCTCGCGGTGGCCACACCGGTCCTGGCGGGCCGGGTCGTGGACGCGATCGTGGACGGCGACGACACCGGTACGGTCACCCGGCTCGCCCTGCTGATCGCCCTCATCGCCGTCGCCGAGGCGGCCCTCGCCCTGCTCACCCGGTGGCTGTCGGCCACCCTGGGCGAGGGGCTGATCCTCGACCTGCGGACCGCGGTGTTCGACCACGTCCAGCGCATGCCGGTCGCCTTCTTCACCCGTACCCGGACGGGTGCGCTGGTCAGCCGCCTCAACAACGACGTGATCGGCGCCCAGCGGGCGTTCAGCAACACGCTCTCCGGGGTCGTGTCGAACCTCGTCACCCTGCTGCTGACCCTCGCCGTGATGCTCACCCTCTCCTGGCAGATCACCCTGCTCGCCCTGGTGCTGCTGCCGGTGTTCGTGCTCCCCGCGCGGCGGCTGGGCTCCCGGATGGCGGCGCTGCAACGCGAGGCCGCCGGGCACAACGCGAGCATGGGCACGCGGATGACGGAGCGCTTCTCGGCGCCCGGCGCGACCCTGGTCAAGCTGTTCGGGCGTCCCGCCGAGGAGTCCGCCGCCTTCGCCGCCCGCGCGGGCCGGGTACGGGACATCGGCGTCCGTACGGCGATGCTCCAGTCCACGTTCGTCACGGCGCTCACCCTGGTCTCCGCGCTGGCGCTCGCGCTGGTCTACGGGCTCGGCGGCCACTACGCGCTGCGCGGCGGCCTGGAGCCGGGCGCGGTCGTCGCCCTGGCCCTGCTCCTGACCCGTCTCTACGCGCCGCTGACGGCCCTGGCGGGCGCGCGGGTCGAGGTGATGAGCGCGCTCGTCAGCTTCGAGCGGGTCTTCGAGATCCTCGACCTGAAGCCTCTGATCGAGGAGAGGCCCGACGCCCGGCGGATCCCGGACGGGCCGGTGTCCGTGGAGTTCGACGGGGTCTCCTTCGGCTACCCGTCCGCCGACAAGGTCTCCCTGGCCTCGCTGGAGGAGGTCGCGACCCTCGACCGGCGGGGCGGCGACCGCGTGCTCCACGACGTCTCGTTCACCGCCGCGCCCGGCCGCACGGTCGCCCTCGTCGGCTCCTCCGGCGCGGGCAAGTCGACCATCGCGCAGCTCATCCCCCGGCTGTACGACCCGGACACCGGCGCCGTCCGGCTGAACGGGGTGGACGTACGCGACCTGAGGGCGGACTCGGTCCGCGAGACCCTCGGCATGGTCACCCAGGACGGGCACCTCTTCCACGAGTCGGTGCGGGCCAACCTCCTGCTCGCCCGGCCCGGTGCCACCGAGGACGACATCTGGGACGCGCTGCGCCGCTCCCGGCTGGACGGGCTGGTGGCGTCCCTGCCGGACGGTCTGGACACGGTCGTGGGCGAGCGGGGCTACCGCCTCTCCGGCGGGGAACGCCAACGGCTCACCATCGCACGGCTGCTGCTGGCCCGTCAGCGGGTGGTCATCCTGGACGAGGCGACCGCGCACCTGGACTCCACCTCGGAGGCGGCGGTGCAGGAGGCCCTGGCGGAGGCGCTGGAGGGCCGCACCGCCGTGGTGATCGCGCACCGGCTGTCCACCGTGCGGGCGGCCGATCTGATCCTGGTGGTCGAGGCGGGACGGATCGCCGAACGGGGCACCCACGACGAACTGCTGGCCGCCGGGGGACGCTACGCGCAGTTGTACCGCACGCAGTTCGCCCGGCCGGGGAGCCCGGAGGCGCACCCCGGCGGGCGGACACCGGACAGGGTGGTGGTCCCGGTCGTCGAGGGTCCGTGAGGAGGCCCCGCCGTCCCCGGGGAGGTGGCGGAACGGGGGCGGGCCGCGGGTGGCGGCGCCTCCGGTCCGCCGGACCGGGGCCGGCGGCGGGCCGTCCGGGCTCCGGCCCGGTTCAGGGCACGGTCACCCGGCCCGCACCCTCCCCCGTCGCTCCGGTCTCCTCCACGCACACGCGGTACGGGCGCGTGGTGCCCTCCGCCGTGACGCGCGCCCCGGCCGCGTCCCGTACGACGTGGAACGTGGCCGCCGTGGCCCCGGTGAGGTCCGGCACCGTGACGGTGCGCCCGGCGGCGGACGGCCCGAAGACCCGCAGGGTGAGTCCGTCCAGCCAGTCGCCGTCCGGACGCCCCTCGTCGGCGCCCCAGGGCAGGACGGCGCCGTCCCGCACCAGCACCGGCAGGCTGTCGAAGCCGTGGGTCTCGTGCCGCCAGGCGGGGCCGGTGACGCTCTCGCCGGTGAGCAGCGAGGTCCAGGTGCCCTCGGGGACGTAGTACTCGACCTCGCCGTCCTCGGTGAAGACCGGGGCGACCAGCAGATCGGGGCCGAGCATGTACTGCCGGTCCAGGGTGCGGGTGGCCGGGTCGCCGGGGAACTCCACCAGCATGGGGCGCATCATCGGGACGCCCGTGCGGTGGGCCTCGGCGGCAACCCCGTACAGGTAGGGCAGAGCAGGCCGAAGGCGAGCCACCGCTTGAAGACGGCCGGGTCGGGGGTGCCCTCGAAGCCGCCGATGTCGTGGCTCCAGAAGCCGAAGCCGGACAGCGACAGGGAGAGCCCGCCGCGCAGCGACTCGGCCATGGCGGTGAAGGAGGCGAAGCAGTCGCCTCCCCAGTGCACCGGGTACTGCTGGCCGCCGGCGGTCGCGGAGCGGGCGAACAGGACGGCCTCTCCGGCGCCCCGTTCCCGCTCCAGCAGGTCGAAGACGGCCTTGTTGTAGAGCTGCGCGTAGTAGTTGTGCATCCGTTCGGGGTCCGAGCCGTCGTGCCAGACGACGTCGGTGGGGACGCGCTCGCCGAAGTCGGTCTTGAAGCAGTCGACACCCTGGTCGAGCAGCAGCCGCAGCTTGTCCTCGTACCAGGCGGCGGCCTCGGGGTTCGTGAAGTCGACCAGGGCCATACCAGGCTGCCACAGGTCCCACTGCCAGACGTCGCCGTTCGCGCGCCGCACCAGGTAGCCGCGTTCGGCGCCCTCCGCGAAGAGGGCGGACTTCTGGGCGATGTACGGGTTGATCCACATGCTGACGCGCAGTCCGCGTTCCTTGAGGCGGGCCAGCATGCCCTCCGGGTCGGGGAAGACCTCGGGGTCCCAGAGGAAGTCGGACCACTGGTACTCGCGCATCCAGAAACAGTCGAGAAGTACTCCAACGACTGGTCCTCGACGCTGAACTGGACCTGGCCCACCGCCTCCGACCCGACCTCGAAGGAGACCTTGCCGGGATGGTTGACGAAGACCCCGTAGCCCCTGGACGACAGGTAGAACGGGATGTTCTTGTACGCCTGTTCACTGCTGGTGCCGCCGTCCGCCTGCCAGATGTCCACCGTCTGGCCGTTCTTGACGTACGGCGTGAAGCGCTCACCGAGGCCGTAGATGTTCTCCCCTACGTCCAGGGCGAGTTGGGCGATCATGTGGTGCGCGCCGTCGGGGGTGGTGGCGAACGCCGTGCCCTTGGGACCGGCGGCGGTCAGGCGCCGCCCGTCCTGGTCGAGGAAGGTGAGGCCCCAGGGCCCGTCGCCGTCCGCGCGCACGGTGAGGGGGCCGCTGGTGAGTTCGGTGACCGGCCCGTCCCGGCGGGTGGCCGCGGGTGTCGCGCCCTGGTCCGGGGGGTCCGGGAAGAGGGTGAAGTCGGGGCCGCGCCGGGCCTTTCCGGCGTGATGGGTGGCGCGTACGCCGATGACGCCCTCGGCCGGTGAGAAGCATTCGACGGTGATCAGCGGGGTGTTGAGGGTGTCGCCGCGGGCGGCCACCCGTTTGACGGCGGCGTACGCGGTGAACCGGCTCTCCTCGACCCGCAGATCGCGGATCTCGGTCGCGTAGGAGGCGCGGACGCCCTCACGCATGAGCCAGAAGCCGTCGGTGAACTTCATGAGGACTCCTCGCCAGGGGCACAGGGACACGTTCGGGGGCCGGGCGGGGGCGTCACGCGGTGCCTCCGGCCGGGGCGAAGCCGAGGCGGGCCAGCCGCACGGAGCCGCGCAGGGTGACCCGCAGCTCCCCCACCCCGCGCGGCCGGAACACGCCCTGGACCGCGTGGAATGCGTAGGGGCCGCCGGTGGAGGTGAGGAGGACCTCGGTCTCGTGGCCGTCCGCCGCGACGACGACGGACCCCTCACCCGACGCGGTCAGGGTCACCGCGCCCACCCCGTCACCGAAGTCGCAGTCCCAAAAGCGCAGTTCACCGGGTTCGGTGGCGGAGGAAGGGGCGACGGCGTCCCCGTCCCGCTTCGTCCGGTCGAGGATCTCGGTGCCCCGCTGCTCGTCGTAGTCGGCGGCCTCCAGCCCGTCGCGCAGGACGGGGCGCGGCCCGGACGGCTCCCCGCCGACGGTGACGGACGCGGTGAGGCGGATGTCGGCGCTGGATGCGCCGGCCAGGATTTCGTACGTGCCCGGCTCGACGCTCCAGCGGCCGTGGGCCACGCTCCAGTGGCCCAGTTCCTCGACGGGTACGGCGAAGTCGAGGCGCTCGGCCGCGCCGGGGGCGAGGTGCACCCGGCGGTGGCCGACCAGCCGGCGGTGCGGCAGGTCGGCGCCGCCCTCCGACCCGGGCACGGCCCGCGCGTAGAGCTGGGCGACCTCGTCGGCGGCGACGGCCCCCTCGTTGGTGACGGTCAGCGCCACCCGCAGCAGGTCGCCGTCCAGCCGCGCGTCGGGGTCCGCGTAGCCGAAGCGGCTGTAGCCGAGGCCGTGGCCGAACGGGAAGAGCGGGGTGCCGTCGAAGTAGAGGTAGGTCTGCCGGGAGCCGATGACGTCGTAGTCGAACAGGCCGGGCAGGTCGGCGTCGGAGGCGTACCAGGTCTGCGGGAGCCGGCCCGCCGGGGACACGTCACCGGCGAGCACCCGGGCCAGCGCGGTTCCGGCCGCCTGGCCGCCGTGCGCGGTCCACACCAGCGCGGGCAGGTCCGCCGCCGCGTCGGTGACCGCGTACGGGTAGGCGGAGGTCAGGACCAGGACGGTACGGGGGTTGGCGGCGTGGGCGGCGCGCCACAGCCGGTCCTGCTGGGCGGGCAGGGCGAGGGTCGTGCGGTCCTCGGTCTCCCGGCCGTTGATGTGGGGGTCGTTGCCGGCCACGACGACGACGGTGCCGGCGGCCGCGGCGACGCGCGCCACGGCGTCCTCACCGCGTTCGACCGTCTCGGTCTCGAAGACCGTGGCGCCGGCGGCGGGGATCTTCTCGCCGTCGACGGCGACCTTCACGCCGTCGGCGGCGACTGCCACGTACCCACCGGTCCCGATGTGCACGAGGCGGTGCCTGTCCGCGTGTCCCTCCACCGCTTCCCTGCGGAAGGTCTCCTGGACGACCCAGCCGCCCGGCTCGTCCGCGGACGCCCTGACGTACCCGTCGTCGGCGACCGAGAGGTACAGGCCCTCGTCGGTGCGGAAGGTGAGGACGCCGTTCCCCCAGTCGACGAGGGCGAGTTCGGTGGCCACCGGGCCGCACACCAGCGGGGGCAGGTCGGTGCGCCCGGCGAGCAGGGCGGGGTCCAGGGCGCCTTCGGCCCCGCGTGCCCCGGTGGAGGCGGAGGGGTTCCCGGGCACCCGCAGCCAGCCGTCGGCGCACTTGAGCCGGACCCGGTCGGCGCCCTCGGCGAACAGGACGTTCTCGGCGCCGTACCGTGCGCGGAGCCCGTCCAGCGGGGTCGAGCGGTGCAGGAGCGTGCCGCTGTACCAGTCCAGCTTGCAGGTGTCGGCGAGCAGTCCGACGACGGCGACGGTCCGGCCGTCCGCCGGTGCCAGGGGCAGCAGCCCGTCGTTCTTCAGCAGCACCACGGCCTGCTCGGCGGCCTCCTGGGCCAGTGCCCGGTGGCCGGGGGTGTCGAAGGCGTCCACGGCCGCGTAGGGGTCGAGGTCCGGGTCGAACTCACCGAGCGCGAGACGCATCGTGAGCAGTCTGCGGACGGCCGTGTCGATGTCGTTCTCGTCGATGAGCCCGCGCTCCAGCGCGCCCCGGACGCGGCCGGTCATCACCGAGGAGTCCTGGCCGTGGTCGGTGAAGCTGTCCACGCCCGCCTTGAGCGAGGCCGCGGTGGCCTCCTCGTGGGTGTCGAAGTAGTGCTCGGAGTCGACCAGGTTGGAGGGTGCCCCCGCGTCGGAGCAGACGACGAGCGGCCCGGAGGACCAGGTGCGCAGGTGCCGTTCAAGGAGCGGGGAGACGTGGTTGGGGCGGCCGTTGACCAGGTTGTAGGCGGGCATGACCCCGGCGACGGCGCCGGCCCGCACCGCGTCGCGGAAGGCCCGCAGGTCGTACTCGTGCAGGACGCGGGGGCGTACCGAGGAGGACGCGGTGTCGCGGTCGGTCTCGTTGTTGTGGGCCAGCCAGTGCTTGAGGACGGGGGCGGTGCGCCAGTAGCGCGGGTCGTCGCCTCGCAGTCCGCGGGTGTAGGCGACGGCGGTCGCGGAGGTGAGTGCCGGGTCCTCGGAGTATCCCTCCTCGCCCCGGCCCCACAGCGGGTGGCGCAGCAGGTTCACGGTCGGGGCCCAGACGTTGAGCCCGACCCGGTCGTCCTGGGCGCGCTTGGCGCGGACCTCGTCGCCGACCGCCTCGCCGACCCGGCGGACCAGGTCCTCGTTCCAGGTGGCGCCGAGACCGACGGCCTGCGGGAAGACGGTGGCCCCGCCCATCCAGGCGACACCGTGCAGCGCCTCCTGGCCGGTGCGGAAGGGGCCGATCCCCAGCCGCTCCACCGCCGGCGCGAACTGGTGCAGCATCGCGATCCGCTCGTCGAGCGTGAGCCGCCCGAGCAGGTCGTCGGCGCGTGCGGCGAAGGACAGCCGAGGGTCGCGGAAGGGAAGCGGATGGTCCGTCACGTGCGAATCCCCTTGTAAAGGTGGGAGGTATGGCCGGAGCAAGGCTTTTCGAAGGATCTTCGAAGCGCTTCGATGCTCTGTGCACAATCCGCAGGTGTCAAGGGCGTGCCCCGACATCGGGGCTACCGCCCGTCCTCGCCCCCGAAGAAACAGTTGGGACACAGGTCGGAGCAATCTGGAATCGGACTCTTGTGCCACCCGACCCCTTCCCTTAACCTCACTGCAACATCGAAGCGCTTCGACGCCTTTGGTCGACCCGCTTCGTCCCCGGTCGGCGTACCGTCGCCGGCCCGGTCGGTACGGCCCCCTATCTCAGACACAGGAGCCGGACGGCACACGCCCCCGGACCGCCCTGGTGCACCACGAAGGGTTGACGCAATGACGCCGAACTCCCCCTCCACTCCCAGCCGGAGACGCTTCCTCGGCTCCTCCGTGGTCGTCGCGGCAGCCGTGGGCGGTGGGATGCCGCTGCTCGCCGCCTGCGGCGGTGGTTCCGGCGGGTCGAAGAGCGAGGGCACGACCACGGGCAAGAAGCTGAAGGACATCCTTCCGGCGTTCGTGCCCTCCGAGGCGGTCACCCCGGACATCCCCGCCAAGAACGGCTCCGCGGCCGGATTCACCACCGCGCTCCCGGCCGGCCAGTTGGCGGTGTCGGTGCCCCGGAAGCTGGGCCAGGGCAGCGAGCTGAGCATCATGGCACCGCTGTGGGGCACGTCGCCGGGCCAGGGCAACCCCTACTGGACCGCGATGGACGAAGCGGTCGGCGTCTCGGTCAAGTGGCAGAACCAGGACGGCAACACCTACGGCCAGAAGCTCGGCGCGGTGCTCGCCTCCAGCAGCGTCCCGGACGCCGTCGTCGTCCCCGGCTGGGAGCTGGGCGGGAAGATACCGAGCGCGATCGCCAACAAGTTCGCCGACCTCGGCCCCTACCTCTCGGGCGACAAGGTCAAGGACTACCCGAACCTCGCGGCCGTCCCCACCGGCGCCTGGCAGCGCGCGGTCTTCGCCGGCAAGCTGCGCGGACTGCCCATGCCCGCCGAGTCGACACCGAACATCACCCCCTTCTACCGGGCGGACGTCTTCGAGGAGAAGGGGTACGAGGTCCCCACCACCACGCGGGAGTTCTACGACCTCTGCAAGGAGATCAACGCCCCGAAGAGCAAGGTGTGGGCGTGCGGCGACATGACGTGGTCGGCGTACGTCTTCTTCGGGGTGCTGCCGGAGAAGCCCTACTACTGGAAGCTCGTCGACGGCAAACTGGTCAACCGCTACGAGACCCCGGAGTACCTCGAAGCGCTGGAGTGGTCGCGCTCGCTGTACTCGGCCGGCTTCGTGCACCCGGACGCCAAGGCCGAACAGGGCGACCTGGGCACCACCTTCGCCGCCGGCAACGCCCTCATGTACAACGCGGACATCTCCGACTGGTACGGCAAGACGGCGGTCCAGCGGTTGGACAACCCGGACTTCCGGATGGGCGCCATGGACTTCTTCGCCCATGACGGCGGCGCCCCCGTCATCTACGAGGCCTCGCCCTCCAACATCTGGTGCTTCGTCAGCAAGAAGGCGGACAAGAAGACCGTCGAGGACGTCCTCGCCCTCGCCAACTACACCGCCGCCCCGTACGGGACCAAGGAACAGCGCCTCAAGGCCTACGGCCTGGAAGGCACCCACCACACCCTCAAGGACGGCGTCCTCGCCAAGACGGAGCAGGGCAACAACCAGGTCTTCGCCACCTACGAGTACATCGCCACCTCGGCGCCCTTCCGGGCCTACCCCGACCACCCGGACGTCGCCAAGGGCGTCATCGAGTGGCAGCAGCGTCAGGGCGCGCACCTGAAGAAGCCGCTGTTCTTCGGCATGCAGATCCAGGAGCCCACCCGCTTCACCGAGCTGAACGCCCAGTTCGAGGACCTGGAGAAGGACATCGTGCGCGGCCGCAGGAAGGTCGGCGACATGCAGCAGCAGGTCTCCGACTGGAAGACCAAGGGCGGCGACAAGCTGCGCGACTGGTACAAGAAGCTGCTCGACGAGACCGGCGAGTCGGCCTCCTGACATGTCACTGAGCACACAGGACCGGCGCGCGCGGGACACCCCGAAGCCGCCGGTCACCACGCGGGCGGCCGGTGACCGGCCGGTCGCCAAGCTGCCGCTGCGGTACCGGCTGCGCCGGGACCGCACGCTGATCCTGATGACCCTGCCGGCCGTCGCGCTGCTGCTGGTCTTCGCGTACGTCCCGCTGGCGGGCAACGTCGTGGCCTTCCAGGACTACGACCCGTACATCGCGGACAACGCCTTCGAGGCGATCTCGCAGAGCCCCTGGGTCGGCTTCGAGTGGTTCCAGCAGATGGTGAACGACCGGCTGTTCTGGTCGGCGCTCAGGAACACGCTGGTGATCTTCCTTCTCCAGCTGACGCTGTTCTTCCCGGTGCCGGTCCTGCTCGCCCTGTTCATCAACAGCTTCGTGCGGCCCCGGGTGCGGGCGGTGGCGCAGGCCATCCTGTACCTGCCCCACTTCTTCTCGTGGGTGCTCGTCGTCACCGTGTTCCAGCAGATGTTCGGCGGGGCCGGACTCATCGCGCAGACACTGCGGGAGCACGGCCACGAGGGCTTCGACCTGATGACCGACCCCGGTCTGTTCAAGTTCCTGATCACCTTCGAGATGATCTGGAAGGACGCCGGCTGGGGCGTCATCGTCTTCCTCGCCGCCCTGGCGTCGGTCAGCCCGGACCTCTACGAGGCGAGCGCCATGGACGGCGCGAACCGCTGGCGCCGGATGTGGCACATCACGCTGCCCGCCCTGCGCCCCGTGGTGGCCCTGCTGCTGGTGCTCCAGGTGGGCAACGCGCTGACCGTCGGCTTCGAGCAGATCCTGCTCCAGCGCACGGCCGTCGGTCCGGGCGCCTCCGAGGTGCTCGACACGTACGTCTGGAACGTCGGCATCACCAACGGCGGGTTCAGTTACGCGGCGGCCGTCGGCATCGTCAAGGGAATCTTCGGTCTGCTGCTGGTCCTCGGGGCCAACAAGATCGCTCATCTCATGGGTGAGCAGGGGGTGTACAAGAAGTGAGCAGCCTGCTCTCCGGCCTGACCGGCCCGGCCAGGCCGGGAACCCGCGGCCGTCTGCGTCCCGTGTGGGAGGAGGAACCGTCCAGGGCGGGGCTCGCCTCCAAGGGCGTGGTCCTGGTCCTGGTCTGCCTCGGCGTCCTCTTCCCGCTCTGGGTCGTGATCGTCACCAGCCTGTCCTCGGTGAAGACCATCACCGAGGCGGGCGGCCTGGTGGTGGTCCCGCGCGGGATCACGTTCGTCGCCTACCAGGAACTCCTGAGCGGCGGTCAGGTCACCAGGGCCACCCTGGTCAGCGTCTGCGTGACCGTGGCCGGGACGCTCTTCAGCATGGCCGTGTCGGTCATGTGCGCCTACGGACTCTCGCGTACCGGGTCGCTGCTGCACCGGCCGCTGCTGATGTTCCTGCTCGCCACGATGTTCTTCGGCGCCGGTCTCATCCCCACCTACCTGGTGGTCCAGGGGCTCGGTCTGACCGACTCCTACCTGGCCCTGATCCTGCCGAGCGCGCTGAACGTCTTCAACATCCTGGTGCTGCGCGCCTTCTTCATGAGCACCGCGCAGGAGCTCATCGAGAGCGCCCGCATCGACGGGGCCGGCGACTTCCGCATCCTGTGGCAGATCGTCATGCCGCTGTCCCGCGCGGTCATCGCCGTGATCACGCTGTTCTACGCGGTCGGCTACTGGAGCGCCTGGTTCAACGCCTCCATCTACATCAGCGACCCGGAGATGCTGCCGCTCCAGAACGTGATGAACCAGCTGGTGCTCAAGCAGGAGCGGCCCACCGGCCTGGCGCAGGTCATCAACACCGGCCATCTGTCGCCGCTCGCCATCCAGATGGCGGTCATGGTGCTGGCGCTGATCCCGGTGGCGGTCCTGTCCCCGTTCGTGCAGAAGCACTTCAAGCAGGGGATGCTCACCGGCGCCGTCAAGGGCTGACTCCCGCCGCCCGGCCGTGCCCTCCCGGGCGCGGCCGGCCATCCCGTACACAGACCCCGAACGAGGAACGAGACGTCCATGCCCTCCCTCCACGACGCCACCCGTGGCCGCCTCCTCTTCGGGGGCGACTACAACCCCGAGCAATGGCCCGAGGAGGTGTGGGCCGACGACGTCCGGCTGATGAAGGAGGCCCGGGTCAACTCCGTCACCGTCGGGGTCTTCTCCTGGGCGCGGATCGAACCCCGTCCTGGAGTACGGGAGTTCGGCTGGCTGGACCGGCTGATGGACCTGCTCCACGCGCACGGGATCGGGGTGGTCCTCGCCACCCCGACCTCGTCCCCGCCGCCGTGGATGGGCGCCCTGCACCCGGAGACCCTGCCACGGACCGAGGACGGCACGGTGGTCTCCTACGGCTCGCGGCAGCACTTCTGCCCGAGCTCGCCCGTCTACCGCCGGTACGCCACCGCGCTCACCGAGGACCTCGCGGCGCGCTACGCGGACCACCCGGCGCTCACCGTGTGGCACATCAACAACGAGTACTGCACGCACTGCTGGTGCGACACGACGGCCGCCCACTTCCGGAGCTGGCTGACCGCCCGGTACACCACCCTGGACGCGCTCAACGAGGCCTGGGGCACCGCCTTCTGGAGCCAGCGCTACGACGCCTGGTCCGAGATCCTGCCGCCCCGCACGGCGCAGTACACCCGCAATCCGGCGCAGGTACTGGACTTCAAGCGGTTCACCTCCGACGCCCTGCTGGAGTGCTTCACCGCCGAGCGCGACATCGTCGCCCGGCACACCCCGCACATCCCGGTGACCACCAACTTCATGCCGCTGTGGGCCGGTCAGGACGCCTGGGCGTGGTCGGAGCGGGAGGACGTGGTCTCCGTCGACGTCTACCCCGACGCCGACGACCCGCTGGGCGGGCAGTACAACGCGATGCTCGGCGACATGACCCGCTCGCAGGCCGGCGGGCCGTGGATGCTGATGGAACAGGCGGCCGGCGGAGTCAACTGGCGTCCGGTGAACCGCCCGAAGCCGGCCGGCCTGAACCGGCTCTGGTCGCTCCAGTCGGTGGCCCGGGGCGCCGACGCGATCTGCTACTTCCAGTGGCGGCAGTCCCGGCAGGGCTCGGAGAAGTTCCACTCGGGGATGCTGTCGCACGCGGGTGAGCACGGGCGCGCCTTCCAGGAGGTCAAGCGGCTCGGAGCGGACCTGGCCCGGATCGGGGCCGAGACCGCGGGGACGCCGCTGACCGCCGAGGTCGCCGTGCTGCACGACTGGGACGCCTGGTGGGCGAGTGCCCAGGAGGGCCGCCTGTCCACGCTGGTCGACTACCCCGACCTCGTACGGGCCTGGCACCGGGGGCTCTGGGAGAACGGGACGGCCGTGGACTTCGCCCGTCCGGACGCCGCCCTCGGCCGGTACCGGGTGGTCGTCGTCCCGCAGCTCTACCTGCTGCGCGACGCCGCGATCGACGGCCTGGTCGCCCATGTGCGCGGCGGGGGCACGCTGGTCTGCGGGTTCTTCACCGGGGTCGCGGACGAGGACGACCGGGTCAGGCCCGGCGGCATGGACCACCGGCTGCGCGAGCTGTTCGGCATCCGCACCGTGCACGAGTGGTGGCCGCTGGACGCGGACCGGACGGTGGAGTGCGAGGGCCTCCGCGGCACCCTGTGGTCGGAGGAACTGGAGCCGGACGGCAGCGCCGAGACCGTGTCCGCCTACCGGGGCGGCGAGCTGGACGGGCTGCCCGCGGTGCTCCGCAAGGGCTCCGCCTGGTACGTCTCGACCCTGCCCGAGCCACCGGCGCTGCGCGAGCTGCTCGGCCGGGTGACACGGGAGGCGGGTGTGGGCCCGGTCCTGGAGGGGCTGCCCGCCGGGGTCGAGGCCGTACGCCGGGGCGGACTGCTGTTCCTGCTGCACCACGGGCGCACCACGGTGGAGGTGGACCTGCCGGGGCGGTACACCGACCTGCTCACGGGCGCCGAGGCCGACGGCCGCGTACGGCTGGGCCGGTACGGTACCGCGGTGCTGAGGGACCTCCCGGCATGATCGACGGTACCTGGGAGCCCGGCCCCGCCGTCCGCTGGGAGGACGCGTTCCTCAGCGGCAACGGCCGCCACGGGGCGATGGTGTACGGCGATCCGGCGGACGACCGGGTGATCGTCAACCACCACGCCCTGGTGCGGCCGAACGGCAGCGAGCGGGTGCGTCCGCCGGAGCTCGCCGACCGGCTCGGCCGCCTCCAGGACGCGCTGCTGGCCGGTGAGGTGACGGCGGCCGAGGAGTTCGGCGCCGGGCGCCCGCTGGTGTGGGTGCAGCCCTTCCACCCCGGGTTCCAGACCCGGATCCGCCGCGACCGGGCGCCGCACGAGGAGACAGCCGGATACCGGCGCGAGGTCGACTTCGGCACGGGCGAGGTCAGCGCGTCGTACGGGGCGTGGCGCAGCCGGGTGTTCGTGTCGCGGGCCGACGACGTGATCGTGCAGCACGTCACCGATCCCGGACTGGACGCGGACGTCTGGCTCGACCATCTGCTGCCCGGGGCACCGGCGCGGCTGGCGGTGGGCCGTTCGACGGTGCTGGCACCGGGCGGGGCGCGCCTCGCGCTGCGGGTGGGCTATCCGGGCGGCGAACAGGCGTACACGGGCGTGACGGTGGTCCGGGTGGACGGCGGCACCGTGTCCGTGGCGGGCGACGGCGTCCGGGTCGAGGGAGCACGCGCGCTGACGCTGACGACCCGGGTGCACCGGGGCGCCGGGGGCCCCGGCTTCGGCACCCTGTGGTCAGGACTGCCCGACGAGGAGTACGCCGCGCTGCTCGCCCGGCACCGGCCACCGCACCGGGCGGCCTACGGCAGGGCGTCCCTGACCCTGCGGGACACGGCCGGCGAACGCGAGCTGCCCGGCAGCGAACTGCTGCGCCGCCCGGAGAGCCCGGCACTGCTGGAACGCCTCTTCGCGGCGGGCCGCTACCACCTGCTCTCCGCCTCCGGATCCCTGCCGCCCCGGCTGACGGGAGTGTGGACCGGGGACTGGGACACCGCCTGGTCCGGGGCGTTCACCACGAACGCCAACCTCAACCTCCAGATCTCATCGGCGGCGGCCACCGCCCTGCCCGAGGTCACCGAGGCCCACGCCGCCCTGGTGTACGGGCAGTTGGACCACTGGCGGGACAACGCGCGGGCCATCTTCGGGGCGCGCGGCATCGTCGCGCCCTCCCACACGGACGGCGAGTCGGGGCACACCCGGCACTTCCAGCGCGCCTATCCGCTGCACCTGTGGACGGCGGGCGCCGACTGGCTGCTCCAGCCGCTCGTCGAACACGCCGAGGTGACGTCCGGCACGCCGGACCGGCGGCTGACCGGTGCTCTGGTCGAAGTGGCTTTGTTCTACGAGGACTTCCTCACCCGCGAGGACCCGGACGGGCGGGTGGCCGTCGTCCCGTCGTACTCCCCGGAGAACCGGCCGGCCAACGCGAGCTGGGGCACGGTCAACGCCACCATGGACATCGCGGCGGCCCGCCACGCCCTGACCACGGCCGCCGCCCACGCCCCGGACCATCCGTCCGCCACCCACTGGCGCGCGCTCGCCGCACGGCTGCCCGGCCCTCTGGTCAACGAGGACGGCGCGCTCGCCGAATGGGCGTGGCCGGGCCTGGAGGAGACGTACGACCACCGCCACCTCAGCCATCTCTACCCGGTGTGGCCGCTGGACGAGATCAACCCGTACGACACCCCCGGGGAGGCGGCCGCCGCGCACCGGGCGCTGGAACTGCGCGGGGCGGAGAACGACTCCGCGCACGGGCATCTGCACCACGCGCTGATCGCGGCCCGGCTGCGGGACCCGGCGCGGGTGGCGCGGGCGCTGGAGGCGGTGCTCGGCGGGGACTTCTTCCACGACTCGCTGATGAGCGCGCACTATCCGTCCCGCGACGTCTACAACGCGGACGCGGCCCACACCCTGCCGTCCGCCGTCGTGGAGTCGCTCGTGCAGTCCACGCCCGGCCGGCTGGTCCTGCTCCCGGCGCTGCCCACCCGCTATCCGTCCGGCGAACTGCGGGGCGTACGCACCCGGTTCGGCGCCGCGCTGGACCTGAGCTGGTCCGGTACGGAGGCCTCCGCCGTGCTGCGCCCCACCCGTGACGCCCGTGTCGATCTGCGTACGGGCGACGCCTTCGCCCTCACCGAGACCCGCCCCGGCCGTCCTCCGGCTCCGCTGGAGCTGACCGCCGGGGTGGACCGCGTCCTCACCCTGGGGCCGCGGCGGCACACCGGGCCCTGACCGGCCGCCCGGGGCCCGGCCCTCACCCGCTCCCGGGGGAGGAGGCGGGACCGGCGTCCGCACCGGCCAGCCAGCGGGCGGCCTCGGTCCAGCGGGCCGGGGGCACCGTCTCCAGGAGCGCCGCCAGCCGCTCGGGGCGGGCGAGGAGACGCCGGTCCGGCGGGTACAGCGCCGCGTGGGCGAGCATCCAGCCGGCCAGCGCGTGCCGGTCGGGCGGCCCCGGAACCCGCAAGAGGGCGGTGTACGCCGTACGCGCCCCCGCCGCGTCCCCCGCGACCAGCGACGCGTCGGCCGACGGCCCGGCACCGGCGTCCGGTGTCCCCGCCAGGTACAGCGCGCCCCGGTCGTCGTGCCAGTACCCCGACACCCCCGGCACGACCAGCGGCTGTCCGCCCCGGGGCGGAGCGGTGCCCGAACGCCACGCCTCGGCCAGGCGGTCCCGCTCTCCGTCCCCGCACCGCAGGTTGCGCAGGCGCCATTCCACGCGGTGGCTGACGGCCGCCGCACCGGCCCTGGCCCGCGTGACCGGGTCCACCGGGTCCCGCAGCCAGCCGTCCACGGTCCCGGACAGCCCGGTGACGAGCCGCCGCCCGGCGACGGTGAGCCGGGCCCGGGTGGCCAGGGTCCGCAGCACCATGCGGGTCTGCGACCGGCGCAGCGCGAAGAGGAACTCCGCCCTCTCCCGCGTCCCGGCGTCCGCCTCCCGGGCGCGGGCCCGCCAGAACCCCGTCACTCCGACGAACGCGTACGCGCCGTGCAGGAGGCCGGGCAGATGGCGGGGATCGGCGCGCCAGGGAGCGTAGTGGAGTTCGGCCCGGTCGTCCCCCTCGATCAGCACGAAGAGGTGGAGCAGAGCGCCGAGTTTGCTGTGCTGGAACTCGTGGACGAGGGTCTCGGCGAGGGACAGGGGGTCAGGGGGGCGAGCGATCACCATGGAGGCGAAGGCGTCACCGGTGGACGCGCTGAGCCCGGAGGAGGGCACGGGCAGACCGGCGGGGCCGTCCTTGTCCTGCCAGGGGACGATCCGGCTGATGTCCTCGGGCCGCAGTCCGCCGGGGTCCGAGCCGCCGCTCCGCCCCAGGAGCGCCACCGCGTCCCCGAACAGTCGCTGCCAGGCACGCAGTTCGTCCGGTCCGAGACGGCCGGGCGCGATGGGTTCGTCCAGATCGCGGTAGGGGTCGAGGTCGTCCAGCTGGACGGTGCGCAGACCGGGTCCGGTCTCCAGCCGGCGCACCGGCAGCCAGTGGGGCGACTCCGGCTCGTCGAGCGGACGGACCGCGACGGCCGGGCCGTGCGGACCCTCGACGGTGAGCCGTCCCGCGCGGATCCCGGCCCGCACCGTGTGGAAGCCTTCGTCGTCGGGGCCGGGCAGCCGGACCATGCCGAGCGCGGGCAGGCTGACGGCCGTACCCCGGGCGGGCAGCAGCAGCCGGGCCTCCGTACCCGCGTGCACGGCCGCCGCCGCCGCCACGGCCGCGAGCTGTCCGGCGTCCGCCCACAGCGGGGGGCCGGAGGCCGTGCCGTGCAGACGGCGCAGGGTGTGGGCGAGCCAGCTGCCGACCTGGGGGCTGAGCAGCAGGCCGTCCACCTGGCGTGGGGAGCGAGCCGCCGCGGCCTCCAGCGCGGGCCAGACCGGTTGCGCGCCCAGGGGGCCGAGGATGCCGGGATCCGCGTCGAGCCGGTCCAGCAGCTCACGCAGCAGCAGAAGGCGGCGGGTCCGTTCGCCGCGGACCAGGAACGCCACGGCCTCGGGCGAGCCGCCCCCCGCTGCGATCTCGTCGAACAGCGGACCGGGCATACGGATCGGGGCGTACATCTCGCTCCCTGTCGTAGACGATCGTGCTCGGCCGGAGGGTCTATTCGGCACGTCCGGGTTCGGTGCCGCCGCCCATCGCGTTGTGCCGCGCCCGCCGGAGCTCCGCCAGCAGCCGTGGGCCGGCCGGGGAGGTCTGGAGGTGCCGCAGGTCGGCGACGCGCACGGAGGTCAGGTCCATGAGATCGGACTCGATGTGGTCGGGCTCGACGTGGTCGGGTATGCCGTCGGCGGGTACCGGCTGGTGCAAGGCGCGCTCCCCCTTCGCGAGCGGTGGCACAGGATGCCACCGTTTACTCCATCATGACGACTGAGACCCCTTCCCGAAACCCGTGTGATCACGCCAGCCGATCACATTCCGGGCCGGGTATTTTCCACCAAGTCCTTCAGCGCCGCTTTGAGTTCGGCCGCCCGGTCGGGGTCGTCGTCGAGCAGGGTCACCGCGGCGTACAGCTCCCACAGCCGCTCCGGGCGGGTCCGCAGCGTACGGACGATCCCCACCACGTCGGTGCGTGGCATGGTGTGCCGCGGCATCCGGGCGACGACCGACACGGGCAGCTCGTTCACCAGCGCCTGCCGCTCGTCGCGGTCGCTCATCAGCGGATACGCCAGCAGCGCCTCGACGGTCCGGAGCATCGGGTGGCCCGGCGAAGAGGGCCCCGGGCCGGACGCGGCGGGTGGGGCGGGCGGGCCGCTCATGGTCCAACCCGGCCTCTCCAGCAGGTAGGCGGGGAGCTGGTCGGTGCGGCCCTCCGCCCGCAGCGCGCCCATCCTCGCCTCCACCGCTTCGAGGAGCGGAACCGGATCGGGCAGCGGGTCGGCCGGGAGCAGGTCCAGCACGATGTCCGAGAACACGCCGAGCCGTCGCTCCGGGTCGTTGGCCGCGCGCTGCCCGCGTCCGGCGGCGAGCATCACGGTCTGCTCGTGCGCCTGGACCCGGCGCCCCATCGGCAGGCGCTCACCGGGAAGCGTCTGGGGGAAGTGGTGGCGTTCGTCGAAGGTCCGGCACGCGTCGGCCATCCACATCTGCCGCGCCAGGCCCGTCACCGCGTCGGTCCGGAACAGGGCGCGGGCGGAGTCGAGATCGATGTTGCGCCGGTCGGCCGCGTCGGCGTCGGCGGTGTAGAGCCGCAGGTGCTCCTCGGCGTCCAGGACTCCGTGGCCGCCCCACCACACCCACAGGGCGTCCCCGCCGCGGGCCGGGATGTCGGTGACGAGAGACCGGCGCAGGCTGTCGTGGTCGGCCGGGCGGAACGGGACACGGAGCCCGGAGCCGGGCAGGGGCGCGAGATGGAGCAGGACGGCGCCCTCCGGCACCCCCAGGGACAGGAGCCAGTCGCGGAAGCGCAGGGCGTCCCGGACCGGTCCGGGCAGGTCCCAGGCCGCCCCGGCCGCGTACCGCTCGATGCCGACGACGAGGGCGACGACACCCTCCGGCCGTACGTCGTGGCGGGTCACGGCAGCCGCTCCCCGATCGCGCGGTAGACGGCCGGGTCGCTCCAGTAGGCGCTGTGCGCCACGGGAAAGGGCTGCCTGCTGTCGGTGGCGACGTCGTGGGCGCGGCCGGGGAAGAGCGGCGCGGCCGCGTAGCCGAGGAGGTCGCGGCGGTCGTAGAGATTCAGCCACGGCGGTACGTGGCCGGGGAGCGGATCGGGGTGGACGAGCGACGGAAGCGCTCCCGTCTCGTACAGGAAGGGGCCCTGCGAACCGACGGTGACGAGCAGTCCGACGCCGGGCAGCGGCCCTGATATCAGGGTGTCCAGGCAGATGACGCCGCCGAGGCTGTGCCCGAGCAGGACCACGGGCGGCCGCAGGGTGGCCACGAGGTCGCGCAGGTCACGGCGTACGGCGTCGCCGCGTGCGAGGTACTTGAGGATGTCCCCGGCGGCCGGGTGCGCGGCGTCGGTGAGCGCGCGGCGCCTGCGGACCGCGTAGCGGGAGCCGAGGCGCACCAGCGGCCGGGACGCCGCACGGAGCAGGGGGCCGCGACCGGTGCCGGCGGGGGCCGCGCCCAGGCGTACGGCGAGCGCGGTGGTGGCCGCGTCGCGGGTGTCGCCGTCGGGCTGTACGGCGCGGTCGGCCTCCAGGCCCGCGCGGACGAGCCCGGCCGTCAGCGCCCTCGCCAGCACCCAGGCCAGGGACTCGGCGTCCAGTGTCCCGGCCGCGGGGGCGAGCAGCGGGTCGCGGGCGAGCCGCGCGGCCTGCTCGGCGAGTCCGGGACCCAGTGGACCGGCGAGCGGTTCGCCGTGTGCGGCGAGGTCCCGCAGGAGGGCCGCGGGGCGTTCGTCCGGGAAGGCGGCGCCGGGCGGTGTGGCGCCCGGCGCCGTCCCGGCGGCCGCGGTGGCCAGTTCCGCCAGGGGGTCGGCGTAGAGCCGGGCCCACCGCTCCGCCTCGTCGGCCGGGGCGTCGGGGGGCCCGGCGCTCCGGCTCGTCCCGGTGCCGGGTCCGTCCGGGAGGCTGGCGCCTCCGGCGGCGAGGGCCGCCCCGTGGGTCCCGCCCCAGGGGTAGGCCACCAGCCTTGCGTCCGGGGCCACTTCGGCGAGCCCGGCGGACACCCGGGCGAGCAGGGGGGCCAGATGGGGTTCCCGCACCCCGGTGCCATGGGTGAAGACCACGGTGGTCATGCGTACGCCCCGTCCCCTCGTGGCCGTCGGCCCGGTCCGTCCGTCCCGGGCCGGCGGCCGCTTCCTCGGCCGCGTCCCCGTGTCACATCGGCAGGGGGGTGATGTCGCATTCGATGCGCTGGTGCAGCCGGGCCGCGGTGTGCCACGGGTGGCTCTCCCCGAGGAGGCGGGCGAGGCCCGCCACCGCGGCCGCGTTGAGCCGGTCGGCGTCCTCGGACTCGCCCAGCCCGCGCCGGTCGAGCGAGAGGTTCGCGGTGCAGGCCAGTGTGACGGGGTGGGAGGGCCCGGCCGACTCCGTGAGCTTGGGCAGGACGTCCGCGTCGACGGCCTCGGCGCCCGCGAAGTCGAGTCGCGCGTAGGAGTCGTTGGCCTGGCACATCATGGCGGTGAGCGTGCTGATGTGACTGTCCCCGAGGGTGCTCCGCAGACTCTCCACCGCCTGCGAGTCCAGCGTCTGCGCCCGGCTCATGTCGCCCAGCGCCCGGAGCGTCGCCGCCAGGTTCACCTTGGCGAACTGGGTGTAGGGGTGGTGGTCGCGCAGCACCTTGCGGTAGGCGTTCAGCGTCTGCTCGCCCAGCTCCCGCGAGCCGGCGAGGTCGCCGTTGAGCCGGCGCTCGACCATGGTGTGGATCGCCGCGCCGAGCGCGTCGGTGTTGTTCAGGCCGTAGCGGGTGGTGAACCGGTCGAGTGTCTGCTCGGCGAGCGCGGCGCCCCCCTCCGTCACACCGGCCCTGCGGCGGCACACGGCGAGGTTCAGCGCGGCGCGGATGGTGGCGGCGTTGGCCTCCCCGAAGTGCGTCGCGTACGGCTCGTAGGTGGACTCCTGGAGTGCGCGCGCCCCCAGGTAGTCGCCCCCCTCGCGCATGTCGATCGCGAGCCCGTTCAGCGTGTTGAGGGTGAGCCCGTTCACCGGCCCGTACAGCAGTTCGCGCTGACGGGTCGTCTCCTCGTCGATCTCCCGCGCCCCGGCGAAGTCGCCGTTGAGCCGCAGGGACACGCAGTAGTCGTGTGCCGCGCTCAGGGTGGTGGGGTCCTCGGGCCCGAACAGGTCGCTGGCCCGGTTGAACGCCTCCTGGGCCAGTTCGCGCGCCTCGCGGAACTCGCCCTGGTGGCGCAGCGCCCCGGCCATCTGCCACATGGAGTCGATGAGCTCCTCGTCCGGGATGTCGGCGCCCCGGGAGATCGCCAGTGCCCGTTCGTTGTGGACGACGGCCTCGTCGGAGCGGCCGAGGAGGCGCAGGTAGAAGCCGAGCAGCTTGGTGATCCGGATGACGTGCAGATCCTCGTCGCCGGACTGGGTACGCCAGGCGGACCACGCCAGCCGGGCCTGGGCGGCACCCGACTCGTGCGCCCCCCAGTAGTACAGGAAGAACACCATGTCGTAGACGAGGTCGCGGACCCAGGCGTCGGAGCTCTCGACCGCTCCGGAGGCGATCACGTGCGGCAGGATCGCCTGGTAGGCGGGCCACTGGTCCGGGGAGGCGGGAGCGCCGGGCTTGGCCGTGGTGAGCAGCAGGTGGGCCGCCCTGGTCATGGTCTCCCGCTCCTGGGGGTCCATCCTGGCCACGATGACGTTCTGCATCAGACGGTGCATCTGCAGGGTGCCGGTCTTGTGGTCCAGCCTGACCAGGGACAGTTTGCTGAGGTCCCGGGTGGCGCGGGCGAGCAGCAGGGGGTCACGCAGGACCGGGTCGAGCTGGGGGGTGATCTGGATGTTGCGGCCGCCCCTGAACAGGTTGAGCGGGATGGGCTCCGGGGCCATGCACGCGCAGATCTCCAGGAGTTGGCGTGCGGCCGGGTTGTCCTGGGAGAGGCGGCCCAGGGAGATGTCCCAGACCGCGGCGACCGGCAGCGGGTAGTCGGGCGACGGGTCGAGTTCGAGGATCTCCGGCCGGCGCTCCTCCAGCAGGCTGAGGTACTCGTCCACGGGCATACCGGTGGCGGCGTGCCAGGCTCCGGCCTGCTCGACGGCGAGCGGCAGGTCGCCCAGCGCGGCGGCCAGCCGGTCCGCGTCCCGGGTGCTGAGACCACGGGCGCGGCGCTGGAGCAGGGCGACGCTCTCATCGCGGTCGAAGACGTCGACGCTGAGAGGCGTCGCGACCCGCTCCCACTCGCGGTTGCGCGAGGTGATGATGATCTTGCCGGGGCCCCCGTTGGGGAAGTACGACCGCACGGCCTCGATGTTCTCGGCGTTGTCGAAGACCAGGAGCCAGTTGTCGAAGGGCTTTCCGGTGCGCAGGGCCTCACGGACGGCGGGCACGGCGGCGTTGGCCTGGGGCCCCACCTCCAGGCCGAGGCTGCGGGCCAGGTCGGCGAGCGCGCCGAGGATCAGGTTCTCCTGCTCGGCGGGGATCCACCAGATGACGTTGAACTCGCCGCTGTGCCGGTAGACGTACTCCACGGCGATCTGCGACTTGCCGACCCCGCCCATGCCGTGCAGCGCGTGCGGCAGGACAGCGGTCGTCTCGTCCTCCCTCAACTGCCGTTCGACGGCGGCCAGGAGGCTCTCCCGCCCGGTGAAGTTGGGGTTCTTGGGCGGTACGTTGCCCATGATCTTCGGCTGGCCGCTGCGGACGAAGCGTAGCTCCGGTGCTGTGACTTCCATGCGCTCGTCGGCCCTCCGGGCATCCTGGTCAACATCTGCGGGTGTCGTGGGCGACACGGATCCTCCTGGTGGAACGGTCGGACGCGACCGGAGAGCGGGGGCACGGTCGTTCACCGCATATGCCTCTTTATCATCTTCGCTGCGCTCATCCGGCGCTCTGTGCTCATCCGGATCTCTGTGCTCCTCCGGTGCCGCGCCCTCGCTGTGCCTGGTCGCCCCGCTCAGCCGGGCGGCCCTCCGCCGGTAGGGCAGGCCGCCCAGTGCGCGCAGGACGGCCAGTTCTATGCGGAGCCAGGCCGGGCCGCTCTCACCGTCCGGCAGCGCCGCCCGCACGGGGTCCCGCAGGGCCGCGCGAAGCCGGATGCCCTGGGTCCGGCCGGCCCGCGAAGCAGCCAGCATGCCTACGGCGCGGGCGAGTTGGGTGCGGCTGCTGGTGGCGAGCAGGGCCTCGCGTACGCCGTCGGCGAAGTCGGGGCCGTCCTCGCCGTCCCGCTCCCAGTCGATGAGACCGCCCATCATGATCTCGGCGAGGTGGTCGGGGCGTGACTCGGGGAAGGCCTGGCCGCGGAGCTCCTCGATGATGTCGAAGCGCATCGGCGCCACCGCCAGCAGGACCGCCAACTGCCGTGCGAGCGGGCTCGCGAGGGAGACGAACCGGCGTACGGCGTCCGCCGCGGCGCGCGGCCCGTCCGCCCGGGGAGCCCGGAGCCCCGGCGTGGAGACGCCCTTGGCCATCGCCCCGGCGAGCACCACCGGAAGCGCCCTGCGCACGCCGCGTTCGCCGGTCACCAGGTCGACCCAGGCGCGGAAGGAACCAGGCCGCAGACTGAGGACGGGCACCGCCACCGAGCCGTCACCCGAATCGGGTAAGGCGCGCGCGTGTTCGGGTACCCCGTGTGGGGGATGGCAGTGCAGATGGCGGTTGAGCGCGCCGAAGCCCGCGGCGTCCAGCCGGGCCCGGAAGGGGTAGACCGAGGAACGGTGGCGCAGGTACGGGGGCAGCAGGTGGACCAGCGCGGTGGGCCCGGCGGCCGAGAGGCGGCCCAGCAGCTCGTCGGCCCCGCGCTCCGCCCAGCCGGGGGCGAGGCCGTCGGTGACGACCAGGAACAGCCGGGCCCCGCGTCCGTCGAGCAGCTCCGCCGGGTCGGCCTCGCGGTTGCCCGGCCAGCGCAGCACGGGTGACGCCCCTTGGGGCAGGGCGATGTCCACGGTGCGCACGTTGCGGAAGGCGCCGCTGTGCACCGCCTCGTCGGCCAGTCGCCCGACCGTTGCGGCCCACACCGGCATGGTGGGCGCGTCGTCCACGAGCAGCATCAGGTCGAAGGCGCGTTCCTGGGCCGGCTCGACGTAGGGGATCCACAAGCCGTCGATCAGCCCGTTCTCCGCGGTGCGGGGCTCGTCGAGCCGGTGCCCGTGGCGCGAGGGGACCCGCCTGCCCAGGCCGCGCAGGGCCTTGGCCAGGCTCAGGGGGAGCACGCGGCGCGCGGGGCCCGGCCCGTGCGGGACGACCGCGTCGGGCCGACCGGTCGTCACGGTCTCCACGGAGCGCAGGGCGAGGTCGCGGACGTCCACGTCGGGCTGGGTGCTCGCGGCGGGCACGGTCTCCGGCGCGCCCCGCTCCACGGGGGGCGCCGGGACGTCGGCGGGCATGTCGGAGCGCCCGCCGGGCGTCTGCTCGGGGCCGCTCTCCGTACCGCCGGACGAGGTGTGGCCCGCACGGCGCCACGCGGCCGCCAGCCACAGGGCGTCGCCGAGGTCCTGCCAGCTCGCGTCACCGTCCGCCTCACGCGTGGCGGTGCCTCCGGACGCGACCGTCGGGTCCGGAGCGCGTTCCCGTGGCGAGCCGTTCATCAGCGGCCTTTCGAGAGGTCGCGGAGAAGCATCTCGATGAGCTTACGCCCGTCGCCGTCGGCCCGGAATCCATGGGCCGTGGTGAGTTGCACGGCGTTCAGCAGCTGGTCGACCGACTGGGTGCCCCCGCCGTCCAGCCGCTGGACGAAGTCGTCCACCAGGTCCTCGGCGCCTTCCGGGTTCTCCCGCAGATGGCTGACCACGATGGAGACCAGCTGCTCACGGCTGGGCGGACGCATCTCCAGGGGGAGGCAGCGGCGCCGGAAGGCGGCCGGGAACTCGCGCTCGCCGTTGCTGGTGATCACCACGACGGGGAACTCCGCGCACTCGACCCGGCCGCCCTCGATGACGGCCCGGCCGTGCGGGTCGTCGGTGAGGACGGAGACCTCGGCCGCTCCCGCGCGCACCAGTTCGGGGATCTCGTAGCTGCCGTTCTCCAGGACGTGGAGGAGGTCGTTGGGCAGGTCGATGTCGCTCTTGTCCAGCTCGTCGACGAGGAGGACCCGGGGGCGTTCGTAGGCGAGCAGAGCCGTCCCGAGCGGCCCGAGGGTGAGGAAGTCGCCCAGGTCGGGGGCGCCGCCGGTGCCGCCTTCCGCCCCGTCCGCGCCGGCGCGCCAGGCGGCGATGGCCTGGGCCCGGCCGATGGCGTCGTAGTCGTAGAGGCCGCCGCCGAGGGTGGTGCGGCTGACGATGCTCCAGGGCAGGACGCGGCCCAGGCGTAGTTCCTGGGAGATCAGATAGGCGAGGGTGGACTTGCCGACCCCGGGGGGACCCGTGATCAGCAGCGGGCGGCGCAGCAGGAGCGCCGCGTTGACCGCGTCGATCTCCTCGTCGCGTAACTGGGTGCCGTCCCGCACGACACCGAGCCTGCGTCGCGCCGACGGCGTGTCCTCGGGCGGAGGCTGCTGGAGAGGGCTTCCGGAGAAGACACGCCAGGGCGGAGGCGAGGGCAGGCGGGGCGGTTCGCCCTCAGAAGGCCGCCCCGTCGCGTGGAAGACCCGCCAGGAAGGCGGCGCGACGGGCTGCACTACCGCGTCCTGCTCGGTCATGCCGTCAACTCCTCACAGTCGACCAGGCGGTTGGGATCGTCCCAGAAAAACGCCAAATGTCTACCCACGAACAGTCCGCCTCGACCCCTCCCCTCGGCTTCTTTACGTAACTGACTCACTTTTGACGGCAGCTGGGCCTGCGGGTGCCCCAGCAGCAACGTCAGCACCTCGCCCGCCAGGTCGGGGCTCTGCGGTCTGCGGTCCCAGGCGGCAAGGCCCACTCCCTCGTCGATGGCGGCGACGAGCGCTTCCAGGCCGCTGCCGGGCAGTGCGGGAACGTCGAGTATGACCGCGGTCAGCCGGGGCTCCGACGCCAGCGTGGCACGCCAGCGGCCGAGTCGTCCGTCCGCTTCACCGTGCCAGCGGAAGGTCTCGGCGGCACCGGTCTGTCCGAGTCGTCTCCAGCGGGCACGCCAGCGCCTCAGCTGTCCGGGGTCGCGGCTTCTCATGCGGTCCAGGCTCCGCAGGTGGATATGGTAGCGAAGCCCGATGGGTACCGGGTCACGGGTGCGCGTACCCAGTTCGATCCTGGCCATGTCGTGGTTGAGGTACTGGAAGGGCAGGACGAACTCGACCTGCACGGGCGGCTCGTCGTCCGCCTCCTCCACGTCCGCCCAGCGTGCCTCGCCGCGGCCGACGGCCCGCTCGATGGCCGCCGGCAGGGTGTCCGGGGTGGTCCGTTCCACGTCGCCGGCCACCGGTTCCCAGTAGCCCGGGGCCGCGTTGACCCAATGACGTACGTAGACATCGGCCGAACCGTCGTCCGCGGGCTCCGCCATCACGACGAGGCAGCGTGGCACCCCCGGATCGGCCCTGGGTAACGCCGCGATCGCCTGCCGGCGTACGTCCAGGGCGGCCACGGCGTCCGTACCGGCCTCGCGGGCCCACCGGTCGGACCACTCGCGGAGCTTCTCGCGGAGCGTCGGGGGCTGGTCGTCGGCCAGGATCTCCAGGAACACCAGGGCGGGCGGCAGGCCGTCCGCCTGGGTGCTGACCTCGCACAGGTAGTCGAAGCGCTGCGAGGGGGACTGACCGTGCGGGAGGTCCACCGCCAGTTCGTGGTGGAGCCGGGCGTACAGCCGGCTGTCGTCGCGCGCGGGGATCTCGGCGAGCATCCGCCGGGCCTCCTGGACCGCCTGGTCGTCGAACTCCGGCTCCAGCTCCGTGACCGCCTCGCCGGGCAGGCCGCCGCCGGCCAGCCGCGCCAGCCCGGCCGAGTCCTCGGTCCCGGCCATCACCCGCACCGCGAAGACCAGCGCCTCAAGGCCCCCGGCACGCTTCATCACGTCCATCACCAGGGCCGCCATGTCCACACGCGGATTCCTCCGCATGTAGGTGAGCTCCGCCCCGAGATGCGTGCCGACGAGATCCACGAGATGGACGCACTGGTCGGGGTCGCGCACACAGGGCAGGGCGCAGAGCTCGTCGACCAGTCCCGCGATCAGATACGCGTCGCCCTCACCGAGCCCTTGTGGCACATGTGTCACCACCGACCATCCCCCAACGAGCCGGTTCGCCCCTCATGACTGATCGCGAAGCTATCATGTCGGATCTTCGGCAACCAGGCTCATTCCCGGGGCCGTTGGCCTCTACACCGCCGCCGGGCCCACGCGTCCCAGGGGCCCCGGGAAGGTGTTTCACCCCATCGGGTGACGCCCCGTTCCGCCGTACGTGGCGGAGCCGGTCGGCCGGCCCCGTCCGTCGGTCGGTCCCGCCGCCGGGGCGGGTCCCGTGCTCTCCCGGACCGTCAGCTCCGGTGCCAGCAGCTCGACTTCCTCCGTGTCGCGGCCCGCGAGCTTCGCCACCACCTGTTCCACGGAGCGGCGCCCCATCTCCTGGGCGGGAATGGCGACGGACGTGAGCCGCACGGAGGCGCCGGTGGCGACCTGTTCCGGGCAGATGGCCACGACGGACACGTCCTCCGGGACGGCGCGCCCCTGCTGCCGGAGCAGGTTGAGCAGCGGTTCGACGGCCGCCTCGTTCTGCACGATGAAGCCGGTCGTGCCCGGCCGTTCGTCGAAGATCCGGGACAGGGTGGTGCCCATCGCCGCGTACCCGCCCTCGCAGGGCCGGTGCAGGATCCGCGCGCCGCTCCGCCTGGCCTTGGCCCGGATGCCGTCCACGGTCCGTTCGGCGAAGCCCGTGTGCCGCTCGTAGACGGCGGGCGCCTCACCGATCACCGCGATCTCCCGGTGCCCCAGCTCGGCGAGGTGCTCCACACAGAGTGCGCCGGTCGCCTCGAAGTCGAGGTCCACACAGGTCAGGCCGGTGGTGTCGGCGGGCAGCCCGATGAGGACGGCGGTGCGGCCCGACTCCCGGAGCAACGGCAGCCGTTCGTCGTGCAGTTCGACGTCCATCAGGATCATCGCGTCCGCCAGCGAACTCCCGGCGATCCGCCGGACGGCGGCGGGGCCCTCCTCGCCGGTGAGCAGGAGGACGTCGTACCCGTGTGTACGGGCGGTGGTGGCGACCGCGATGGCGATCTCCATCATCACCGGCACGTACATGTCGGTGCGCAGCGGCACCATGAGCGCGATGATGTTGGACCGGCTGCTGGCCAGCGCCCGTGCCCCGGCGTTGGGGTGGTAGCCGAGCTGTTGGATGCTGTGCTCCACCCGCTTCCGGGTGGAGGCGGAGATCGACCGCTTCCCGCTGAGGACATAGCTCACCGTGCTCGCGGAGACTCCGGCGTGCTGGGCGACCTCGGCAAGCGTGACCATTCAGCTCTCCCTTGGTGGGGGCGGACGGGAGAATCGGTGAAGCGCTTCGACAGCGCTTGGTCCGCCCTGTTCTCCATCCTGACATGCACAGACACCGGGAGCCTAGACTCGCTCACCTGCACTGTCCAGGTCCGGAGTCGAAGCGCTTCGATCTGCGCTTCGAGCGGCTCTGCCCGCGCCACCGCCGCCCACGGTGACTCAGTCGGCCTCCGGTGTCCAGCCGTCCGTTCCCCCGCATCGTCCTGGGCCCACGCCGTACGGGGCCGCACGGGACGGGGCAGCCGTACGGGACAGGGCAGCCGGTCGCCGCCGCGCCCCGGAAGGGTCGCCCGGGCGGGCACGGCAACCGGAATCCCCGCCCTTGGCCGCTCTGTGGCGTGGCTCACGGGAACCCCTCGGCCGGCCCGGAGAGGTACGTGGTGTGAGGTGTAACGAACACGGAGATCGGGAGCGCATGCGTGCACGGATCAGGGCGGGTGACCGCGAGGCGTTCGCCGCGCTCTACGAGGAGTACGCGCGGACGGTCTACAACCATGCCTACCGGCTGACGGGCGACTGGTCGACGGCCGAGGAAGTCATGTCCGACACCTTCCTGACGGCCTGGCGCACCCGTCACCAGGTGGAGCCCGAGGGGGACTCGCTGCGGCCGTGGCTGCTCGGTATCGCCACGAACAAAGCGCGCAACGCGAACCGCGGCACCGGGCGGCGCCTGGCCTTCCTGGCTCGCCGCCCCGCCCCCGAACCGGTGGCGGACATCGCGGACACGACGGCCGGGCGGATCGACGACGCGCGGCGGATCGCCGCCGTCCAGCAGGCGCTCGGCCGGTTGCGCCGCCAGGAACGCGAGGTGCTCGCGCTCTGCGTCTGGTCCGGGCTCGACTACGCCCAGGCCGCCGAGGCCCTGGGCGTCCCGGTGGGCACCGTACGGTCGCGGCTGTCGCGTGCGCGTACGCGGCTGCGCCGGCTCACCGAGGAGCAACTCGGCCGGGCGGCCGGCGCATCCGGTGGGGAACCGGGGCCCGGCCGCGGAGAGGTAGAGAGCGGGGCCGCGTTCGTGGCCCTGTCCATCCAGGAGGAAGCCCGATGAACGACCGCACCTCCGGCCCCGACCGGGCCGAACGCGAGGAACTGGCCCGGCTGTCGCCGGCCCCGGCCGAACGGGACCTGCCGCCTGGCCGTCATCTCCACCACAAGGACACCCTGATGCGTCTGATCGACCAGGACAGCGCCCCGGCCGCCGCCCGGGACAACGGCTACTCCCCCGGCGCCCCGGACGGCACCCGCGCCGCCCGCTCGCGCTTCCCGCGCCCCGCCGTCCTGCTGCCCGTCGCCGGACTGGCCCTGGGCGGGGTGCTGCTCACCACACTCGCCGTGACCGGCCAGGACGGCGCTCCGGCACCGTCCGCCGCGGGCACCGCTTCCCAGGCCACGGCCCCGCGTGGCGCGGCCGTACTGCTCGACCGGATCGCCTCGGTCGCCGAGAAGAGCGGCGGACAGACGGTCACCGGCGGCCAGTTCGTGTACGTCAAGTCGCTGCAGTCCGGGAACGAGGGCGAATTCGGTGGCCCGGTGAAGCTGACCGGGCCCGGCGAACGTGAGGTCTGGATCACCCAGAAGGCGGGGCCGGTGGTCGACGAGGGCCTGATCCACCAGGACGGCTCGTACACCCCGATCACCGTCGGGGTCCCGGACGGCGAGACCCCCGTCGGCTACCCGGCTGGCCTCAACCGGCCGACGTACACGTGGCTGGCCTCGCTGCCCACGGACCCCGACGCCCTGCTCCAGCGGCTCACCACCGAGATCACCCGGGACCAGGACACGCGGGACACCCCGGCCGAGGACCGTGACCCGGACCGCGACGCCTTCGACGCCATCGGTGAGCTGCTGCGGGAGACGCTGATGCCGCCGAAGACCGCGGCCGCCCTCTACAAGGCCGCGGCGAAGATCCCCGGCGTGACCCTGGACTCCGACGCGGTGGACGCGGCCGGCCGGCACGGGATCGGCGTGGCCCGCGACGACACCCGGGCCGGCTGGCGCACCGCCTGGATCTTCGACTCGACCACCCTGGAGTACCTGGGTGAACGGAGCTACCTCATCAGGGACACCTCCATGGGCAAGAAGGGCACCCTGATCAACACGTCGGCGGTCCTGGAACGCGGGGTCGTCGACGCCTTGCGCGCGAGGCCGTCGAGGACAGGAGAGTCCTCGACGACCACCTGACCTCCGCGGCCGGTGCCCCCGCGCACCGGCCGCACCGGGCCGGGTCCCGCCGGACCCGGGCCCAGGAACGGGACGGACGACACCCGGCACGGACGACACCCCGCCGTGCACGGCCGCCGTTTCCACCCATGGGGGACGTCTCAACTCCCGGCACAGGGGTAGGGAGGGGTCATGGCATTGGTGAAGCGTGTTGCTCTTGCTCCTCGCGCGTTGCGGCAGTTGCGGCGCGTCCGCTCCGTGTATGTCGCGGGGACGCTGCTGTCCGCACTCGGCCTGCTCTCCTACGACGACACGGCGGCGGGCGTCCGGCAGACGGTGTTCTCGGCGGTCTTCCTGGTGGTGTTCGCCGCGCTCCTCATCCTGACCGCGGTGCAACTGCGGCGGCACGCGCGGACGAAGCACTGCAACACGGCGAAGCGGCTGTCCCCGGCCGGCTGACCCGCTCCCGCCGGTGGCGGGTCGGCGCGGCAGGGGCCGCCCGGGTGCTCACCAGGCGGTGGCGAGCCAGGCAGCCACCGCGGCCAGCACGATGAGGGCAGCGTTCAGACCGGTCTCCTTGAGCTCACCCCGGGACACGTGCAGCCCGGTCGCCAGCACCTGGAGCAGGACGAGACCGAGCGCGGCCGCCGGCGCGAGGACGGGGGCGACCCCGGTGAGCGGCGGAAGCACGAGTCCGGCGGCTCCCAGGATCTCGACGGCACCGATGCCCCGGACCAACCCCATCGGCACCGTGTCGACCCAGCCCATCATGGGCGCGAGCCGCTCCTTGCTCTGCACGGCCTTCTTGCCGCCCGCGTACAGGTAGAAGACCGCCAGCAGTCCCGCAACGATCCAGTAGGCCAGTTCCATCGTCGTCCTCCTCAGGTCATGGTTACGACTTGTAAGGAGGCACATCATCAGTGACCATCGGGAGGCTTACAAAAGGCACACGGGTGTGCGTAAGGAACAGGGGGCGCCCATGTCGAAGTACCGCAGCACCTGCCTCATCCGCGGTGACGGGGGCCGCGCGATCCGGGGCATCCTCGACCGCATCGGCGACAAGTGGACCCTGCTCGTGGTGGCAACGCTCGACGGCGAACGCATGCGCTTCACCGAACTCCAGCAGCGCATCCCGGGGATCTCACAGCGCATGCTCACCCGCACGGTGCGGCACCTGGAGCGCGACGGCCTCCTGACCCGCACGGTGCACCCCGAGGTCCCGCCCCGCGTCGAGTACGAACTGACCGCGACGGGACGCACGCTCATCGAACCCGCGGTGAAGCTCGCCGAATGGGCCGTCGACCACAACCCGGACATCGAACGGAGCCAGGCCTCCTACGACGTGAAGCATCCCTGACGTACGGCCGGGCGGGGCGGTTCGGCCCGCCGCGAGGGCCACACCGGTCGTCAGGCCTGCGCCGTCCAGGCTGGTCTTGCTCCAGGCCGGTCTTGCTCCAGGCCGTCACGCAGCACGGTTACACCGTCGTTGAAGAGCGAGAAGGTCTCCGGCTCCTGCGCGCGTGTGCCGAGCATGCCGGGGTCGACCCGCGTGGCGTCCAGTTTCCGCCGCAGGTTCCGCGAGTACGGGCGGTCCTCGTGCTCCGTGTACCGCTCAGCGATACTGCTGGCCGTCACAGGAAGCGCTCCTCGTAACCAACCGGGTCGTAGGTCTCCAAATCCTCGTCGTAAATGAGACCGGCACACGGCTCCGGCGACGCGGTCCGGATCTGGGGCCTACCGATCGGAGTCGTGGCTTTCCTGCATGCCAAGCCGTCCGTGCCATGCCCCGCGAACCGCCCAGCTGTTGCGTTGGCACAGGGTAATGACTTCGTTCCCTCTACTCGAAAAACGTCCCGAGTACCGGGGGCGCACCCTAGGCTTGGGACCCACAGCGCCCGGTACCCCTCTCGGCAAGCCCGAGCATGCGCCTGGAAGGCCTTGTCGCACGGGATGGGCAACCCTTACCAGCCGCCCCAGGAGCACCCCTCATGGCCAGGACCACCCAACTCCGCACCTACACCGTCCGCGACGGCCTGCTGGACGAATGGGTGGAACGGTGGAAGACCGACATCGTGCCGCTGCGGCTGGAGTTGGGGTTCACGATCGGTGGGGCCTGGGTCGACCGGGAACGTAACCAGTTCGTGTGGCTGATCTCCTACGAGGGCCCAGAGACGTTCGCGCAGCGCAACGCGACGTACTGGGCCTCGCCCGCCCGCAAGGCGATGGGCCTCGACCCGGACGACTACCTCGTGAGCACCGACGACCGGACGGTGGAAGAGCGGTACTGAGCCAGCGGTCCGGCTACGCCCCCGCCAGAGGCAGCAGGTGCCGCCGCCGCTCGTCCGCGTCGAGGGTCCGGAAGACGCGTCCCCGGGCATGGGCTTCGAGCCGGTCGTAGTCGGGGTCGGCGGACCAGACGCGGGCCGTTCCGTCGAAGGAGGCGGTGAGCAAGCGTGTGCTGTCCCGGGACCAGACGACCGACGACACCTTGTCCTGGTGGACGCCGACGACAGCTGCCTCCTCGAAGGTGTCGGCGGACCAGACACGTACCGTCCGGTCGTCCGAGCCGCTGGCGACGAAACGGCCGTCAGGCGACCAGGCAACGCAACGGACGCGCCCTTCGTGGCCCTTGAGCACATCGATGCGGCGGCCTGTGGTCGCTTCCCACACCGCCACCGTCCAGTCACCGGAGGCGGTGACGATCCGCCGTTCGTCCGGGGACCAGCCGACGTCGTCCACGTAGTTGTCGTGGCCGCGCAGGACGGTGAGTTGCCGGCTCTCCGCGACGTCCCAGAGACGACAGGTGCGGTCGTCCGACGCACTCGCGAGGAAACGGCCGCCGGGCGACCAGGCGACGCGTCCCACCCAGTCCTGATGGCCGGTCAGGACCGTGAGTTCGGCACCGGTGTCCGCCTCCCGGACGCGTACGGTGCCGTCGTGGCCGCCGGTGGCGATGCGGCGGCCGTCCGGGGACCACACGCACGACTCGACGACCTCACCCCGCTGCTCGACCAGAACGGTGCCGGTGTCGTCCAGGACCCGGAAGAGTCCGTCGTTCGTGCTGAGCGCAAGCCTCCTGTCCCCGGGCAGCGGGGACCACGCCACACTCCAGACCCGGTCGTCGAGCCTCAGCGGCTCCGTGACGGGTGCCCCGTCCTCGGAGGACCAGCAGCGTACGGTCGCGTCGTCGCAGGCCGTGGCGATCCGCTGTTCGTCGGCGGACCAGGAGGCCTGGTTCACCGGGCCGCGGTGGCCGTCGGCCACGACGACCTCCGCTCCTCGTGGTCGCAGGTCCCACACGATCGCCGTTCCGTCGGTCGAACTCGTGGCGAGTTGGGTACCGGAAGGCGACCAGGTCACGCCCCAGACCGTATCGGTATGGCCACGCAGTACGGCCAGCACCTTGGCGTCCTGGGCACTGACGAGGCGCACGGTGTGGTCGGAGGACGCGGAGGCAAGGGCCCGGCTGTCCGGGGACCAGGCCAGGTTCCACACGTAGTCGGTGTGGCCGCGCAGCAGCAGCCGCAACGCACCGGTCCGGGCGTCCCAGATGCGGGCGGTGTGATCACCGGATCCGGTAGCGATCGAAAGCCCGTCCGGCGACCAGGCGATGCCCTCGACGAAGTCCGTATGCCCCTGGAGAACGAGGGCGGCGGTGGCCGTCGCCAGGCCCCACACGCGGGCCGTCTGATCGTGCGAGGCCGAGGCGAGCCGGGTGCTGTCCGGCGACCAAGTGACACCCCAGACGTCGTCGCGGTGTCCGCTCAGCTCCTGCACGAGGCGTCCCGTCCCGGCTTCCCACACCCGTACGACGGTGTCTTTCGAACTGGCGGCGACGTAGACGCCGTCGGGTGACCAGGCCACCTGTCGCACGATGTCCGTGGCTCCGGTCAGCAGCCGGACGGGCACGCCCGACACCGCGTCCCAGACGCGTACGACGCGTTCCCGGCCCGCCGTCGCGACGTACGCGGAATCAGGTGACCACGACACCGACTCGACCATCGTCCCGTCGGACGGCAGGACGAGCAGCGACTGGCCGGACCGGGCGTCCAGGACGCGCGCGCTGCCGTCGCGTGAGGCGGTGGCCAGCCGTCTGCCGTCCGGGGACCAGGCGATGTGACGGACGGTGTCCGTGTGCGCGTCCACGCGGGTACGGGGGTGGCTCGCGGCAAGGGCCGCCATGAGGCCGCGGCGGGCCGAGGGGGTCGGCGCGCATTCACCGAGCGCGGCCAGGGACAGAAGTATGGCCCGTTCCGGGTGGGTCTCCGCGCTGCCCAGAGCGTACTGGCCGACGCTGTCCGACACACGGCGCAGGAACGCCAGGTCGCGGCGCTGCGAGCATTGCACAAGCACCCGGACCGGCTCCGGTGCGATGCCCGACTCCTCCAGCGCGGTGAGCCGGCGCCGGGCCAGGGTGAGCCGTTCCCCGGTGAGGAGGTAGTCGTCGCTCCGTCCGGAGCGTTCCCAGTCCTCGGCCCAGCGCTCCAGCTCGGCGCGTTCACGCAGTTGATCCACGCGTGACTCGACTTCCTGGCGAAGCGGGGCCCACTGGCGGAACAGCGCCTCGTGCGTCACCTGGGCATAGGGCTCCTCCTGACCGGGGATTCCGTCGCCGGCGGCATCGGACATCAGCAGCCGTGCGTCGACGAAGGCGTCCACGACGCATCGTTCTCGATCGGTGAGTTCGGCCAGGGGCACGCGTTTACGGGCCACTTCCTGGCCCTGGACCGTGATGAATCTGAGGAGCACCCGCAGGACGAAGGCGATCCCGTCGGGGTGATCGAGCGCGTACACCGTGTGGTCCGCCTGGCGGGCGAGGGCGCCCGCCACCCCGCCCAGGTCGCGGTACAACTCCTCGGTGACCGTCCCGCCCGGACCGGAGGCGAAGTAGAGCTCTTGCAGGAGATACGCCAGGAGCGGCAGGGCGTCGTCCGTGCCGGCGTCGTCGACGATGATGTCGACGACTCCAGGTGCGAAGGTGAGGCCGACCAAGGCGGCGGGGCTTTCCACGACCTGGGTGAACTGGCTTCTTCCGAGTGCGCCGACGGTGAGGGGATGTTGGCAGATCTCGGCATGTGCCGTGGTCAGAAGGCGGCCGAGGAGGTCGACCCGGAGTGTGGCCAGTACGCGGACGTTCGTGTCCTGTTCCACGCAAAAACGGAGTGCGTCGAGGAGCTGGGTGCGTTCCCGTTCGTCGGCCAGGGTGACGACCTCTTCGAACTGGTCCACCACCAGGAGCACATGCCGGAACCGGCCACCGCGCAGGCGTGTCAGTTCTGCCCGCAGCGCGGGCGGACCCTGCCGTAGCCGGCGCAGGACGGCGCTCGCGGGTTCCTGCTCTCCGCCCGCGGACGCGAGGGCTGCGGCCAGCGCACCCAGCGGATGCGCTCCCGGGGTGAAGGCGGGCACCAACGTCCATCGGCGGTCCCTCAGCCGTGGCATCACACCGGCCCTCACCAGGGAGGACTTTCCGCTTCCGGACGCACCGACAAGTACCAGGAACCGGTCGGCCGGCCTGTCCGACGACGTGTGCAGCCTGCGTGTCAGCTCGACTGCCAGAGCTTCCCGGCCGAAGAAGACGGCCGCCTCGTCTTCGGCGAAGGCGTCCAGCCCCGGGTACGGGGACCGGTCACGCGGCCAGTCGACCCGCGGTGGCGCGGGGTTCTCCAGCCGATACACCACGATCTGGCCCACCACCATGGCCACGATCAGCAGGCCGATGGCGGGGACGGATGCCTTCTGGATCACCTGTAACAACCATGGGGCCTCGTCGACGCCCGTGGCGTAGTTGGTGACGATGCCGAACAGACTTGCTACGAGTACCAGCAGCACCTGGAGCACGAGTTGCATGCGCTGCCTCATGACGCACCGGCCGTCGAGCCGTCGTTCCTCCGCAGCACAACCTGCCCCCGTCCCCTTTTGTCCCAGCCATCATCGAACCTGCGGTAATCGATCTCAACAGCGCATGACAGAACAAGCCACCCCCGGCAAACGCCGCTCCGCGCTGTGGACGGGTGGCCGTCAGAATCCTCCGGGGTTGAGGACGGTGAGACCCCACGCGTCCTCGGCTTCCCCGATCAACTCGATGCGGTCGGTCCCATTTCCTCGATCTTCAGCGGAGCGAAGGAGAAGCTGGCGGCGGCGAGGGACAAAGCAGCGGTCAACACACTGGTCGCCGTCACGGATCGCCGTGTCATCACGGCCAGGACAAGCGCGTTCCTCGAACAGGGTGAGACAGGCCGGGACATCCCGATCGACCTGGTGCGCCATGTCCGCGTAGCGACCAGACAGGACAGAGGCGGACGCTTGGCCGTCGACCTCATCACGCGCGACGAGAACATCCGATGGCTGTTCCACGCCGACATCGGAAACCGTCAAGTGCACTCACTCGCCGCCGTCCTTGCCGAGTCGATGACGATCCCGGACGCCGAACGCAATGAGCTGCAACGGCGGCACCACGCCCCCATCCTGCCCGGGGACGCCGAAGGGGACACGACAGGGGCGTCGGAGCAAGGCTGATGCCGCACCCGACCGCGTGCCGCTCGCGACAGTCGACATGTCTTCGACCGGTCCCGCGAGGTTCTTCGACCGACCGCTTGTGCTGCTCGCCCGCCGGACGCGGCGGGCCCGGGCGTCACCGGCCGCGGTGGGGGTGTCCGTTCCAGCCGCGTTGTGGGAACCTCCCGGCGACACTGCCGTCTCATCTCTAGGATCGGGCCAGTGCTGTGGGAGGGGACTGATGCAGGAACTGCTCTACTTGTCAGATGCCAAGCTCCGCCAGTTCGTGCCGGAGGCGCGACGCCGGTCCTGGATCGGCCGCCGTCTCACCGCCCTCAAACTGAGTGCGTCCGCTGCGTCTTTCTCCGGAAATGTGGAGATTGCCCTGGCCGAAGCCGGAGCGGAGCAGAATGGCGCCGACCGACTGGCTTCTGTGGTCGAGTACATCGACAGGCGCGCGCCGTGGTACTGGGAGCCGGAGGTCAGGGCGGGGACCTGGATGTACTTCGAAGCTCCGCTCTTCGCCTTCCTCCCCATGGTGGAAGGCCTGGAGACCGTGCTGTTCACGGACGCCCCGCCGGGCCACGCACAAGGGCACGAGCCTGCGCACGGCACTCGTCTGCTGCTGCACGGCAGTCGAGGCCACCTTCTGGCAGAGGTCCCCCCAACCACCCTGCGAGCCCCGGGCGTCAACCGTAGTCGCCTGCACATGGCCATGCTGGCCTTGGAGCCCGTCGCAGTTCCCACGGCAGATCAGCTCGACATGCCCGCACCACCCAGGGCGCCATCTCTGTCCGCGTTGTCGCTCGGTGGCCTGGTCGGCCGCGCTCAGCGAGCTTTCCGACGCCGCTGCCTGGATGCGTGGGTACGCCCGTGTCTCGCTGGTCACCCAAGCCCTCGACAGTAAGACGGGGGCAGGCTGTCCCTTGGTCGTCGCGACGCCACTGTTCGTCGCGTACGCACCCGACCTACCCGACCAGAGCTTGTCGTCCGTGTGATCCTGTTCTGGTGAATCATGGTCAGGTGACACGCCGTCACGACCTGAGTGATGCCGGGAGGGACTTCGTACAGCCGTCGCTACCCGGACGTCGATGGGCCGGCCCCGGTCCGATGACCGGAAGAGGCTCGACAGCGTCATGTGAAAGCTCCCGGCAGAAGTGGCCTGGCGCGATGTACCCGGGCGGTACGGATCCCGGACCGGTCTGCACACCCGCTTCCGCCACGGGCGGGGGACGGCACGTTCGGCCGGATGCTGAAGAAGCGCAGGCCCGAGCAGATGCTGCCGGGAACATCGACTGGCTGGTGTCGGCCGACTCCAGCGTCGTCCGGGCCCACCATCATGCGGTTGGGGCCCGAGAGAGTGCGTCGCAGCCCGGCTCCGACACCGCGGCATCGGACACATCACCCCAGAACGCGCGCCGCCCAGACCCGAAACCCCCGAAGCAGCGGTCTCCCTCGCCTCACTCCTGATGTGGGCGTGAAACGAAGGGCACATCCTAAAAAGGTGGCTCCAGGGAGTACCCGTTCTCACCGAGAGGGCCGGGCTCGGGCTTCGGCTCGGCAACACGCTGTTCCGCCACTGTCGGGTGGACGGCGATCGCCTCGTCCGCCCGCCCTTGCAGAACCAGGACCTCGCACAGCTCCTCACGTGCCTCGATCGTGCCCAGAGCCCGAAGTTCATCGGCGGCGGCGTCAAGACGGCCGGCCCTCCGGAGAAGGTCGGCCTTGACGATACGGGGATCGGTCCAGGGGCGGTCAAGACCGGCCACGGTGATCGCCTCGTCGACGCGGCCGAGGCCGGCGAGCGCCCAGGCCCGCCACCAGTGCTGGAACTCCTCGTGATCGTGGTGGGGCACGACCTTTGGGTGCTCGACCAGATGGAGCAGTTCCTCGGGGCGGTCAAGAAGCGGGTGGACGAGTGGTGCCAGGAGGTTGGAGCAGTCGTACCAGCCGAAGCCGGGCTCGGCGACAACGATTGCGTCGTCCAGCCGGCCTTCTGCCAGCAACATCGAGGAAAGCCATGCCCGGTACCCGACCCAGTCGTCGGCGGCGATGGCGTCTCGCATCACGGCCTCGGCCTCCTCGGCCCGGCCGTGGCGGCGCAGAGCATCCGCGTCGATGTCCAGGACTGTGTGCGCGTCCTGGTCGGCCGCCAGTTGGCGCAGCTCGTCGAGCCGCCCATGACGTGCCAGCAACCCTGCGTACACGGTGAGAGTGCTCTCTTCGAGCAAGGGGTGCCCGGCTATGTCCTGGCCGAGGACCCGGATTGCCTCATCGGCACGGCCCGCGCCCTCCAGCACAAGGGCCTGCAACTTCTGAGCGTCGGAGAGGGTGTATTCCCGCTGTTCTTCGCCGCGGACCTGGCGCGCGTGGTCGGCGAGCGGGGCAATCAGCTCAAGTACCCGTTCGTCACGGCCCTGCCCATCGGTGATGTCCACCAGAACGGACAACAGCGACTGCTCGTCGAGGCGCGGGACGAGCAGTTCGATGGCCTCATCGATGCGCCCTGCCCTGCCGAGCAGCTCAGCGACGATGCGGCACTCAGCCGTGGAGACCCCGTCGGCTTCGTCCAGGCAGACCAGGGCCAGAGCCTCCTCCGTCCCACGGCCCGCCCGGAGCAGGATCTCGGCCTTTGCATGCAAGGCGGGGCGCCACCCCGTCACGACGAACGGCTCCATCACGGACAGCGCACGGCCGAAGTCCCCCGCCTGGCACAACTCCTCTCCCGCCGCCTCCGCACAGAACCACTCGCCGCGTTCCACTGCCACCTGGGCAACCAGATTCAGGTGACCGTGCTCCAGCAAAAGACGCACCCTTCTCGGGGACAGACCGCGATAGTTGCCCGCCTGCCACGCGAGATCGTCCATATCCATGGTCGGAGCGTAGAAGCACCCACCGACATGTGGCCGTGGCCCCGCCCGATCGGTCACCTTGAACAGTTACCCTCGCCTTCGTTCTGATGTGGGCGTCGAGTTGGTCGACGGGGTGTCGGCCCGGCGAGGTGAGGCCGGAGGCTGTACCGGATCCGACGGGGATCTTCCGTCGGCCGTACGCGCCGCGTGCGCGCCCGCGACGGCCGGCCGGGCCACGTCGCCGTCCGGAGCCTCCGCGCCCCTTCCCGACCGGTGTGGGCAACCGTCCGGTCCCCGTTCCCCACCGATGGCGGTGATCGGCGGGGAACGAGGGTACCGTGATCGAACCTGAGCTCAACCTGGCCGTTTTTCGCGCACGAGGTGACGAACGATGAACGATTACGCGCAGTCCGCTCCCACTCCCCATCCGACGAACGCGCACCCCGCTCGCGTCTACAACGTCTGGCTGGGCGGCAAGGACCACTATCTGGTGGACCAGGAAGCGGCCGAACTGGCCGCACAGGCCAATCCGACGATCGTGCCGTCGGTCCGCGCCAACCGGGCGTTCCTCGGTCGCGCCGTACGTCACCTCGCGGCGTCCGGGGTGCGGCAGTTCCTCGACATCGGTACGGGCATTCCCGCCGCGGACAACACCCATGAGGTGGCCCAGCGCGCCGTTCCCGAATCGCGTGTCGTCTACGTGGACAACGACCCCATCGTGCTCTCACACGCGCGGGCACTGCTGGTCAGCGGGCCCCAGGGGCAGACCGACTACGTGCAGGCCGACGCGCGGGACGTGGACACGATCCTCGACGCGGCGTCCCGCACCCTGGACTTCGAGCAGCCGGTCGGCCTGATGCTGGTGGCGATCCTCCAGTACATCAAGGACGCCGAGGACCCCTGGGACATCACCCGCAGGCTGCTGGACCGCCTGGCCCCGGGCAGTCACCTCGTCCTGTCCCACCCGGCCGCCGACGTCACCTCCACCGAGGTGGCCGAGTCCATGCGGATCTACAACGAGCGGGCGGCCAGCCACGCGTCCGCCACCCCGCGCACCCGCGAAGAGGTGGAGCGGTTCTGCGACGGCCTGGAGATCCTGGATCCGGGCGTGGTCACCCTGACCCGCTGGCGTCCCGGACCGACGGACGCCTCGGACGACTCCCTGCCCATGTGGTGCGCCGTCGCCCGTAAGGCCTGACGGGGGCTCACCCCCGCGCCCGGGGCCTCACCGGCCTGCGTCGCTCGTGTCCAGCACGTCGGCGTCGGCCGGAGGCCGCACGTCCAACGGCTCGTCGAACGCGCTGAACGTGGTGGTGCTGCGGTAGTCGGGGCCCTTGTAGGCGACCCGGAGGAGATACGGCTTGCCCTTCGTGGCGACGTAGAAGGTGTAGACGCCCTTGTCGTCCTCTTCGTCGGTCACCTTCAGCGGCACCGCCGGACGGCCGTCGATCTCGGTCGGCTCGCCCTTGACCGCGGTCCCGAAGGGGCTGAACGGCCAGGTGCAGTCGACGAGCCCGTCGCCCGGCTCGGAGGTGTCGACGGGGGTCTTGATCCACCGCTCCTGGGCCTTGGCCCCCGCCTCCTTCTTCCCCGACCACTGCTCCAGGTAGGCCCGGTCCGGGCGTACGTAGTCCGTGTCACCGATCCGGATCTGTTCGAGGGAGCCGCCCTTGTCCAAGGTGACCTTGTAGGCGCAGGTCCCCTTGAGGTCGGTGGTCTGCCGGCTGGTGAAGCCGCTGCCGGCCGTCGCCGCGGTCGCCCCCTCGATCGTCACCGTCTTGAGCGCGTCCATCGTCGAGTGCGCCTTCTCCAGCAACTGCTGGTCGGTCAGTTCCTTCTCCCCGGCCCCGCTGCCGGTGCAAGCGGACAGGACCGCTCCCGCCGCAAGGCACATCACGGCCGTCGCCACACCGCGCGTCGTTGTCACTCGCATGCACACCCCCAGGACATGAGCGGCTCACGATACGTGACCGGTCACCCCGTGACGGCACGAGGGAGGAGGCGAGCACCCGTCCCGCGTCAAGGGGCCGTTGGCCGCGCCCCTTGCGCCTGAGGACGAGTCGCTCCGCCGACCCGGGTCCGTCCCGCCCCTTCTCCTGCGACGGCCGGTCCGCCGGAGGTGCCCGCACACATGGTTGTCACAGGCGTGCCATACGATGCGCACACCTGTTCGCAATTGCTTCGTCTGAGGATGCTCAAATCATGTCTATCGGTGCCAAGTCCCGGTCTCTGCGTGGTATAGCCGCTGTCGTCGTCCTTCTGGCGGTCGGGGCCACGGGATGTGCCGATGTCGTGGAGGGCGCCAAAGCGGGCGCCAAGAAGGCGGTCCGCCAGCGGTCGGTCTTCTCGCTCACCACCGGCGACTGCTACAACCCGAACAGCGGGGTGACCGACACCGAGGAGTTCAGTGTCGAGGTCGTGCCGTGCACGGAGGCCCATGAGGGCCAGGTCGTGGGCGAGTTCAAGATCGAGAGAGAGAAGGAGTACCCGGGCGAGGACGGCACCACCCAGATCGCGGACGAGCGGTGCCCGGCCGTGGCACAGGAGTTCATCGCCGACACCTGGACCGTTCCCGACGGTGTGGACCTCTTCTACTACTTCCCCACCAGTGAGAGCTGGAAGACCGGCGACCGCGCCGTGAGCTGCACGTACGCCAAGGACAAGGGCACGTTCACCGGTTCGCTGAAGAGCGGCGACCTCGACGCGGACCAACTGGCCTACCTCAAGGGTTCGAACGCCCTCTACGAGGCGCTGTGGGCGAACCAGCCCGAGGCGGAGCAGGTCGAGGACGACTTCGACGGTTACAAGAAGCAGGCCAAGTCCGTCGGCATCGCGCTCGACATGCACCTCACGGCGCTGAAGGGAATCCAGCAGCCGGAGACCGTCAAGCTGCGCTCGCAGTTGGAGAACGCCGCCGAAGCGTGGAAGAAGGCCGCCTCGGCCAAGGACACGGACGCCTTCTACGTCGCCTACGACCTCGCCTTCACCGGCATCGACCCGAACAAGACCGTCGCCGCCCGCAAGGAACTCAAGCTCGCCACCACCGTCCCGGCCGACGACGCCGAGGTCTGGGCCGACTGACTCGGTTCTTGGCGGCCGGTCTTGTCCTTGGCGGCTGATCTTGTCCTTGGCGACCGGCCCTGTGCTTGAGGCCGGCCCTGCGCTTGGGGGCCGGAGCGTTCTGCGGCCCCTCCCCGTGACCGACCGCCTGCCTGGCGGCGTCGCCGAATCCCCGTACCGATGTGGCTGATTCAGGTCCGTCGGACGGTGCCGCTGGGTCCGGTGGGGCGGATGGGCCGCACGGTGGAACCGTGGGGGTACGGGGGCCCGAGGGGACAGGTCAGGGCTTCCGCGCGACGCCCGCGTAGATAGGGACCGGGCCCGCTCCGGCGGGCACGGGGGCCGCCACGGGGTCCGGTCGCCAGTCCCCCAGCGGTACCACTCCCGGGTCGAGCAGCTCCAGACCGTCGAAGAACCGCCCGACCTCGGCATGCGTACGCGGGACAAACGTGGCTCCGCGGGCCGCGTAGGCCGCCACCCCTTCGGCGACGGTCTCCGGGTCGAAGTCGCCGGTGGCCTGGGACAGGACGAGGTGGCTGCCGGGGGCCAGCGCGCGGACGTAGCGTCCCACCAGTTCGTGAACCCGGTCCCCGTCGGGCAGGAAGTGCGTCAGTGCCACGAGCGAGAGAGCCACGGGACGGGTGAAGTCCAGTGTCTCGGCAGCCAGTTCGAGAAGCGCGTCCGGCTCGCGAACATCGGCGTCGATGTACCGCGTCACCCCCTCGGGCGTGCCCCTCAGCAGCGCGCCGGAGTGCGCCAGCACGATCGGGTCGTTGTCCACGTAGACGACGCGTGCGTCGGGCGCGGCGGCCTGGGCGATCTGGTGCAGGTTGGGTTCGGTCGGGATGCCGGAGCCGATGTCGAGGAACTGCCGGACGCCCTGGTCGGCGAGGTGGCGCACCGCGCGCCGCATGAACCCCCGGTTGTGGCGGGCGAACTGCTTGATCTCGGGCTGGAGTCGAAGGAGCTGGCGACCGAGTTCCTCGTCGACCGGATAGTTGTCCTTTCCGCCGAGGAACCAGTCGTACATGCGGGCCGGGTGAGGCCTGGTGGTGTCGATGCGGTGGACGGTGGAGGCCGCAGGGGCCGTGGAGGCGGTGGAATCGGTGCCGGTCCCGCTCATGCGGTGCTCACTCCTCAGGGTGTCCGTTCAACACGTCCAACCTTTCACGCCGTACGTGTGCGGCACCGGACGCTTTCCGGTCACGCTGCGGACCGAGCCGCCTGTGCGCGAGGGGTGTGACGACCGACTTCGCGCCGAAGGGACGCCGGCCCCGGTCGGTGCCCCTCGCACTCGGCCGGCCTGACCGTCCTGTCGGAGGCGGGGTTCCGCGCTCCTCTACCATCGTCCGCGTGTGCGCACATGTGATAGTCGCGGAAGACGATGCCAAACAGGCCGAACTGGTACGCCGCTACCTCGAACGCGAGGGTCACGCGGTCACCGTGGTGGGCGACGGCCTCGCGGCGCTGGAGCGGGCCCGGCACGGTACGCCGGACCTGCTCGTCCTCGACGTGATGATGCCTCGGGCCGACGGACTGGACGTGGTCCGCGTACTGCGCGCCGAGGGTCGGGAGTTGCCGGTCCTCATGCTGACCGCCCGGTCGACGGAGGACGATCTGCTGCTCGGACTCGACCTGGGCGCCGACGACTACATGACCAAGCCGTACAGCCCCCGGGAGCTGATGGCGCGGGTGCGCACCCTCCTGCGGCGTACCCGCTGGGACTCGGACACGGACCGCGGGGACGACCTCGTGGTGCGGGTGGGGGCGCTCGCCGTCGACGCGCGGCGGCACGAAGTGGCGGTGGACGACGTACGGGTCACGTGTACGCCGGGTGAGTTCCGGCTGCTGTCCGCGATGGCGGCCGAGCCCGGACGCGTCTTCACCCGTGAGCAACTGCTCGCGGAACTCCATGGGTTCGACCGGTACATCAGCAGCCGGACCGTCGATGTGCACATCATGAACCTCCGCAAGAAGATCGAGCGCGCTCCCCGTCGCCCGGCCCGGCTGCTCACCGTCTTCGGGGTCGGCTACAAACTGGTGGACCCCGCGAAGGGGACCTCGCGTGCGTCGGCGCGCTGAGTCGCGTCGGCGCGCTGAGTCGCGTCGGCGCGCCGAGTACGGAGGCAGGCGCCGGCTGCCGTTGCGCAAGAGTCTGCTGGGCCGGCTGCTGGCCGTGTCGGCGCTGGTCGCGTCCTGTTCGGTCGCCGCGACCGCCTGGCTCGCCGTACAGACCACTTCCGGGGCGATCGAGCAGGAGCAGGGCCGCAACCTCGCCGCCGACACCCGGGTCCTGGACACCCTGCTCGGTTACGCGGCGGAGCACGCCACCTGGGACGGTGTCGGTGAGACCGTGCGCGAGCTGGCCGACACCTCGGACCGGCGGATCACTCTGACGACGCAGAGCAGGCAGATCCTCGCCGACTCCGCCGGGTCCTCCCCGCCGCCACCCGCCCTGCCTCCTCAGGCTTCGGCCGTCGTGGACCCGCTGTCCGTGGCCGCCACCACGTCCGGATCCGGGTCGGTCGGAGCCGCGCCCGTGAAGGTCGGCACACCCGACGCGGAAGACGGCGCCGCCACCCGCACGAGCGCCGACAGCGACACGGGCGGCGACCCCGGCACCGGCGGCGACAGCGACACAGGCCGTAGTGCCGCGGCGGACGGCGATCCCGACCGGCCGGTCGCCTCCGGTGCGGCGACCGCTCCCGAGGTGGCGGAGATTCCCGTCCCCACCCAGGCGACACCCGGCACGTCCGGCACGTCCGGCACGTCCGGACAGCTCGCGGTGACCCACGCCGCGAACGACCGGATCGACCCCCGGGCCGTCGGTCCGTTCCGGCTGCCGGAGGCCGAGCGTACGTCGCTCAGGCGCACCGCCGAAGAGGCGGCGCAGTGTCTCGGCGGGTTCGGGATCGCCGCGGACATCGTCGAGAGCCCGAGCGGCCGGCCCCGTATCCAGGTCGTGGGGAACGACCCGGACCGGGTGCGGGGCAGCCGGTGTTCGACGGACAGGCTGAGCATCCCCACCGCGACCGAGGCGAAGGCGCTGGCCGCGCTCAACGAGCTCGTGGACGCGTGTCTGGACCGGCAGGGGCGGGAGGCCGTGCGGCTCGATCTCGATCTCTCCTGGGAATCGGACGACGGATACGCTCCGGCCTCGGACTACGCGGAGCTCGCACCCGTACCCGGCGTGCCGGAGGAACGCGTGCCGGTCCCCGTTCCCACGCGCGTGGCGCGGGACAGCGAGAACGACCGGGACATCGCCTCGTGCGTCGGCATCGCCCGTCAGGAACAGCTCAGTTCCTACGTCGCCTCCCCGGCGCTGCTGTTCATCAGCGACCCGGGCGGCGGCACCGTCCCCGGCTTCGACCTGTCCCCCGCGAACACGGCGAAGATCGTCGGAGTCGCGGCACTCGTCCTCGCGCTCACCGTCGGCGCCTCGGTGCTCGCCGGGATCCGGCTGGTACAGCCGCTGCACGCGCTCACGGGGGCCGCCCAGCGGATGCGCGACGGCCAGGACTCGGCGCCCGTGCTGGTCACCACGGACAACGAGGTGGGCCGGCTGGCCACCGCGTTCAACGACATGACGGAGCACCGGGCCCGGCTGGAGGAGCAGCGCAAGGTGATGGTCAGCGACGTCGCGCACGAGCTGCGTACCCCGTTGAGCAACATCCGGGGCTGGCTGGAGGGTGCGCAGGACGGGATCGCCGACCCGGACGCGACCTTCGTCTCCTCGCTCCTGGAGGAGGCGATGCAGTTGCAGCACATCATCGACGACCTCCAGGACCTGGCGGCGGCCGACGCGGGCGCGCTGCGGCTGCATCCCGAACCGGTGGAGATCGAGGACCTGCTCGCCCATGTCGCCGCCGCGCACCAGGCGCAGGCCGAGGCCGCGGAGGTGCGCCTGACGGTGGCCGAGACGGACGGGCGGGGACCGGTCCCCGAAATCACCGCCGATCCGGTACGGCTGCGGCAGGCGGTCGGCAACCTGGTGTCCAACGCCGTACGCCACACCCCGCCGGGCGGGCGGGTGACGCTGCGCGCTTACGGCGCCGGGGACGGGGAAGAGAAGGGGGGACGGGAAGAGATCGTGGTGGAGGTCGCCGACACGGGCAGCGGTATCGCCCCGGAGAACCTGCCGTACGTCTTCGACCGGTTCTGGCGTGCCGAGAAGTCCCGGAGCCGCCGCACCGGGGGAAGCGGGCTGGGGTTGGCGATCGTGCGCAAGCTGGTCGAGGCCCACGACGGGAGGACCGGTGTGCTCAGCACGGTGGGCGAGGGCTCGGTCTTCACCCTGCGGCTGCCGGTGGCGGGCCCGGTGGAGAAGGACGTCGGCCGGCCCTGACGCGATGGGCACGGCGAGACGGGCACGGGCACGGGCACGGGCCGAGGCTGACGCGATGGACATGGTGTCCTGACAGGTTTCTCACAACTCCGTTCCAGGGTAGGGGCATGCCCGGCCCCGACGCGCGTCCGCGCTTCGGTTGCATCGACGCCGGGCTGGAATCGGAGTCATCCATGTCCCTTCGTCCGACCCTGCGTACCGCGGCCCTCGCCGCCGTAGCCATGGGCGCGGTCCTGCTTCCCGCCACCGCAGCCGTCGCCGACAGCTCGCCCACGCAGCCGACCGTCGTCGCCGAGTCCGCCACTCCGGCGCCGGCTTCCGAGCGCGGTGACACCCCGACCCCGGTTCCGGCCGAAGCGGTGCCGGCGGGCACGATGCCGCGCGGCGGCGTGGACGCCGGGGAGCGTCCGGCCGAGCAGACCGGTGCGACGGCGCTGTACGGCTCGGCCGCGGGAGCGGTCCTGCTGGCGGGTGCGGGCACGCTCGTGCTGCGCCGCAGGTCCGCCGCTCAGCGCGACAGCTGATCCACCACGGTGGCGCCGCCCGGAGACGGGCGGCGCCATTCGCCGTTCCCGTTGCCTCCTCGCCTCACTCACCGTCTTCTCCTCTCTGTCGCCTCCCCTCCCCTTTCCTTCCCTCCTCTCCCCCTCGTCCGCTCATCGCACCGGAGTTCCCATGTCCCTCACACCGCACGTCTCGTCGCGGATCGCCGTGTTCGCGGCGGTCGCCGGTCTGCTGCTCGTCCCGCTCACCGGCTGCGGTACGGCGGATGCCCCCGAGGCGTCCGTCGGGACCCCCTCGCACACACGCTCGTCCTCGCCCCCTCAGTCGTCCCACTCCCAGGAATCGCCCAAGGCACCGGCTCCGACGCAGGTCACCATCCCCTCGCTCGGGATCGACAGCACGCTGATGAGGCTGGGACTCAACGAGGACGGCAGCGTGGAGGTTCCGCCCGCCGAGAAGGGCATGACGGCCGGCTGGTACGCGGGCGGGGCCGTTCCGGGTGAACCGGGTCCCGCGGTGCTCATCGGCCACAACGACACACGGTTCGGCAAGGCCGTCTTCCACGACCTTCACAAGATCGCCGAGGGCGCGGAGATCACGGTGGTCGACGGAGCGGGCGAGGCAAGCCACTTCACCGTCACCGGGAAGGAGTCCGTGGCCAAGGGCTCCTTCCCCACCAAGAAGGTCTACGGCGCGACCGGGGACCGGGCACTCCGGCTGATCACCTGTGACGGGGAGTTCGACACCGACGGCCACCCGGTGGACAACCTGATCGTGTACGCGAAGCTGCGTTGACACGTGACGGCGCGACCGGGGCCCTGGTCCGCCCCCACCGACGCGCACCCAAGTCCGTGCCGCTGATGTGATCTGACGGGGCATCGGCCCACGCACGTCTCACGGCCGCGACGGTACGGCTGTGGCCGGCACGGCGAGATAGCCGGTGTACGTCCCCGCGCCCCGGGTGTCCGCCAGGACCACCCGGGGCCAGGCGCGCGCGTACGGCGGCGGCCGCCCGCCCTCGCCCGCCACGAGCACGGCCGTCGCCACCTGCCGTGCGCCCGCCCGGACTTCGGCGGGTGTGGCGCTGGCGTCGTGCCCGGTGGTCTGGCGCGAGGAGCAGCCGGCGTAGTACGCGATCGGCACGGCCTGGTCCCCGCTGACCACGCAGGGCGGCCGCACCCCCGCCTGGTGCAGGGCGTGGGCGACGGCCGCGTACTCGGCGCCGGTGGAGTGACTGCTCGCCGACACCCGGCTGAGGACCTGGAGTTGGACGGCGAGATGCCCGACCACGAGGAGGGCGAGGGCGGCGAGCCCCACCGGCCGTCCGGCGCGCCGCGCCCGTGTGAACAGGTACACCACGCATTCGGCCACCGGCACGGCGAGCACAGCGTACGCCGGGAGGAGGAACCGGGGTGCCGCGTACCCGATCAGGAACAGGTAGGGCACCGCCAGGAATCCGGCGGTCACGATCGTCACGCGTGCGACCGTGCCTCGGCCCGCCCGGCGTGCGACGAGCACCCCGCCCGCGGTGAGGAAAGGCAGGACCGCCCACCACACGGTGGTTCCCGGCCTCTTCCACGGGATGTCGCAGGGCCGGCACAGGGTGCGCCCCTCCAGCGCCTTGGCCTGGTCGTCGACGGCGATGTTCCAGCCCAGCCCGCCCTGGATCTCACTGGCACGGTGCAGCCGGGCCACCGGTCCCCCGTGGTAGGCGAACGCCTCGGCGATCCACGGCGCGCACCCGGCCAGCAGCCCGGCCGCCAGCGCCGCCAGCATCTTCGGCCTGCGTACGGCCACCAGGAGCAGCGGGAGCGCCAGCCACATTCCGTCGGCGGGCCGCATCAGTGTGACGGCGGCGACGGCGGCGCCCGCTCCGAGCGGTGCCGCGCGCCCGGTCTCCCCGAGCACGGCGCGCGCGACCCACCCGGCGGCGGCCAACGCGCCGAGGGCACACCACAGGTTGGGCATCGCCATCGAGCCGTAGAACAGGGTCGGCCAGAGCCCCGCGAAGAACGCGCCCGCGCAGACGAGGACGGGGGTGGGCAGCAGCCTGCGCCACACCCACAGGGCGCCGACGAGCGCGGTGGCGGACAGCACGGCGAGGTAGAGCCGTAGAAAGGTGACAGACGCGGTGAGGGCGGTGACCGGGGCGACCAGGTAGGAGGTCCCCCGGGCGCGTGGCGCGCTGAAGAACGCGGGCGGGGCGCTGCCACCGGACTGGCTGAGGTAGACGGTTTCGTCCCAGGACGGCGTCGATCCCGGTACGACGACCGCCAGTTGGACGACGACGAAGACCACGGCGACCGCGGCGAGCCACGGCAGCGGTCGGTGCGCGGGGCCGTCCGGCCGGACCGGCAGGGCGGACTGTGCCGGACGGGAGGCCGTGTTCGCGTACATGACGGCTCCTCAGCACGAGCAAGGGGACAGTTGGGGGTGAACCATGACAGAGGACACCCTGCCTGAACGCACCGCCCACGACGGCGTGGCGCGCCGTCGCTGTGCCGAGGTGCGACACCGCGGACCGGAACGGCCCGCGTATCGTTGCGGCATCACAAACGGGGGACATGTCTGCCGCCCAGGAGGACCCGGGCGGCGGGCGTCAAAAGGGGGTCGGCCTCGTGGGTGGCGAGATGTGGGAACGCACTCGGCAGAGTGATGTGAACGGGCATCATGTGCGCCGCGTGGGCGCCCGATTCGTTAGCAGCGGTATGGGCGCGCGGCGGGCGCTCAGTCCCGATCCGGCGTCTCCCTCCCCCGCAACGCCCGTACCAGCCATGGGTACACCGGGATCTGGTTCGGAAGTACCTGCCAGCCGTTGACGCGCCACACCAGCCGCCAGTACCGCTCCACGCACGGATCCGGGACACCGGCCTCGAAGCGCCGGGTCAGCCACTCCCGGAACTCCGGGTCCGGGTCCCGGGCGAGTGTCCGGGCGTACCGCCGGACCAGGTCGTGGACGAGCGGCGCGGCCTCGTCGGCGTCCGGGGCGATGCCCGCCTCCCGGGCCTCGGTGACCATCTGACGGGTGTACTCGGCCAGTTCGGCGCCGGCCTCGGTCTCGATGGCGAGCGGGATCCCGTCGGCCCGGCGGGCGGGGGTGCGCCCCATGCGGGCGCGGACGTCTTCGTCGCCGAGCAGTTCGGCGAGCTCCACCCACGCGGCGATCTGGTCGGTCGTGGGGTTGTCCGGCAGTTCGGGGGCGGCGGCGCGGACCATGTCCCGCGCCGCCGGGTCCGCGCTGTTCCCGCCGAACGCGCCCTCGACGAAGTCGTCGACCAGGCGGCGGCGTTCCTCGCCGGACAACTGGGTGAGCCTGTGCATGAGTGTGGTCTCCTCGGGACTGGACCCGCGTTCGGCCACTGCTCGCAGAACGCTCCGGCGCAGCCTCAGCGTCCGGATCTGGACGTCCACGGCCTCCGCGTGCACGGCTGCGGCGTCCGCCAGGCGGAGCCTGCGGTCCAGCACCCGCCGTACCGTGGCGAGGTCCATCCCCAGCTCGCGCAGTGTGCGGGCGAGCTCCAGGCGGAGGAGTGCGTCGAGGTCGTAGAGCCGGTAACCGGCGGGACTTCGGCCGGTCGGTGCGACCACTCCGGCGTCGGAGTAGAACCGGATGGTCCGCACCGGCACACCGGTGCGCCGGGAGAGTTCCCCGATCGGGTAGAGGGTCGTACCGTCCATGTCCCCCACTCTGCGGTCTCCACCCACTGGAGACTCAAGGCTACGGCGGTGAGCGGGGGTTCAGGGCCCGGCGGACGGTCCGCGGGGGGCTGTCGCGGGGCGGACGGCTCAGGAGTAGCGGGTGACCAGACCTCTGCGGCGGAAGGTTCGCAGCATGCGGGAGAGGGCGAAAAGGCTGAGGGCGATGAGCACCGCCGTGCCGGCGGTGGCGACACCGAGGTCCCGCCAGGGGATGCCGTTGCCCGCGGCCAACTCCCGGCCCACCGCGAACACATGGGTGGTGGGCAGCGCTTCGGCGACGGGCCGCAGGGCGGCCGGCAGGGTGGAGACCGGATAGAAGACGCCGGACAGCGGCATCACCACGGACAGCGCACCCCAGACGAGGGCCTCGGCGCCACTTCCGTAGCGCAGTACCAGCCCGACGACCAGCAGCGCCACCGCCCAGCCGCAGGCGAGCAGCAGGGCGGCCACCGGGATGAGCCCGATGCCGAGGGTGGTGACGTCGAAGGCGTAGGCGGCATAGGCGAGTACGGCGACGGCAAGGGTGCTGGCGGCGGTGCGCGCGAGGGCGAACAGGCCGACGCCCGCGAGGTACTCCCAGTCGCGCATCGGGGTGGCCAGGAGCCCCAGGATGTTACGGGACCACGTCTCCTCCAGGAATCCGGTGGCCAGGGAGATCTGCGTCTGGTGGACGAGGTGCCACAGGACGGTCCCGCCGAGCAGATAGAGGGTGACGGTGGCCGTCGTGCCCGGTGCACCGCCCGCCGCCTCGGCGGCCTTGGCGGCGAACAGTCCGATGGAGCCGTAGAGCAGGGTGTCGACCAGTGGCCAGACCAGGACGTCGAAGAAGCGGTGCGGACTGCGTTTGAGGACGAGCCAGTGGCGGCGGGCGACGGCGAGCGTCCGGTGCAGGGACGCCTGGACGGGGGGACGGAGGGCGGGGCCCTCGGGCGGGACCAGCGGTACGGAGGTGGCGGGGGCACCGCTCGTGTCATGGGTGTCGGGCGGGCCGGAGGCAGCGCGGGTACCGGCGGTAGCGGCGGTGCTCGGGCTGTCGGGGCTCTGGGGACCGCTGTCGGGGAAGGTCATGCCGCGGCGGCCCTTTCCCGGTCGCGTTCCTCGGCGAGGTGCAGGAAGACGCCTTCGAGGTCCTGCCGCCCAAAACGTTCCACGACGTCGCCGGGGGTGCCGTCGGCGGCGATCCGTCCGGCGTGGAGGAAGACGACGCGTTCGCACAGCCGCTCCACCTCCACCATGTCGTGGCTGGTGACCAGGAGGGCCGTGCCCTGTTCCGCGCAGAGGGCGAGCAGGGCGGTGCGTACGCGCAGGGCGATGTCCGGGTCCAGGGAGGCGGTGGGCTCATCAAGGATCATCAGCCGGGGCCGGTGCAGTGCGGCTTTGGCGATGCCGACTAACGTCCGCTGGCCGCTAGAGAGTTCGGTCCCGATGGCCATCGCCAGGTGTTCGATGCCGAAGCGGGCAAGGGCCGCGTCAACAGCGGCGCGTGGGTCGCGCAGCCCGTACAGATCGGCGTACAGGCGCAGATACTCACGCACCCTGACCCGGTCGGGCAGGGGCAGGTAGCCGGCGACGAATCCGAGGCCCCGCATGGCCTCGGCGCGGCGGCGGGGCAGGCGGTGGCCGAGGATCTCGACGCTGCCCGCGTCCGGTTCGACGGCGCCCAGGCACATGAGCAGGGTCGTGGTCTTGCCTGCGCCGTTCGGGCCGAGGAGTCCGAGGCGCTCGCCCGCGTGCAGGCTGAGGTCGATGGCGTCCACGGCGCGTCCTCTGCGGTACTCCTTGACCAGGCCCCGGGCGGCGAGGACGACGGGACGGGGTGCGGGTGCGGCGCCGGGGGTCAGCATGTGGCGGCCTTCGCCGGGGCGGGGGTGGCGGGGGCGGTGTCCCGTGCTTCCAGGGACCAGATCAGTTCGGCGCGCAGGGGGCCGGTGCGGGCGAGGAAGCCGCCGTGGTCGGCGGCGAGCGGGGCGAGTTGGGAGCCGTGGCAGAGCACTGCGGCACGTTTGGCGGCCCATCCGTCGTCGTCGAGGGTCAACGCGTGCCGCACGGTGGTGCGGTGGGTGGTCAGCAGGTCCTGGTAGGCGAGTCCGCACATCGAACTGCGGGCGAGGGCCTCGCTCGCCTCCGGCTCACCCCATTCGGGGAGGTGTCCGGTGTAGGGGAGGTCGGCGTACACCCACGGCGGGGGCGCGTCCCGCTCGGCGAGGACGCTCATGGCCAGGCGGCGGACCGCTTCGTGGTCGGGCTGGTTACTGCCGAGCGGCACCAGGATCCGGGTGTCCGCCGGCAGGTCGCGCAGGAAGGCTTCGAGCTGGTGGAGGGTCGCGTCCTCGGGGGCGTACGGGCCGTCCGGGTGGTCGAGGACGATCTGCCCGACGCCCAGCAGGGCACAGGCGGCCGCGTCCTCCGCGAGCCGCGCGCGGTGTGCCTCGGCCGCGGAGGAGAAGCCGCACTGGGTGTCCCACCAGGAGACCGGGGCGCCGGGAGCGGGCGCGCCGCCGTGGACGGTGACGACATCGACGGGGCCGGTCACGGTGGGCAGGAACCCGGCGAGCGAGAGGGCGGCGTCGTCGAAGTGCGGAGACAGGACGACGGTGCGCGAGGGCGTGTGGGAGGCGGGGTGGGAGCCGGGGCGGGACGCCATGGTCGTTCGGTCCTTCGGGTCGGAGGGAGGAGAAGAGGGAGGAGAGGAGGGAAGACGCGGCCGGAGGTACGGAGGGCCTCGCCGCGGCCTCGTCGGTGTCCGGAGGGCCTCGCGGCGGGCCGGGACAGGGGCTTGGCGGGGAGGGGTTCACCCTCGGCGGGCCGGGGGCTCACCGTTCTGTCTCCGGCGCGCGAGCCGAGGGGCGAGCGCACGGTCCCAGGCGTCGTCGTCGCCCTGCCAGCGGTCCGGGAGCAGCGGCACGGTGTCCCACCTGATGCCGTCCGGCAGAGAGCCCGCCGACCGCGCGGGCGGCGGGGTACGGCGCAGCCACAGGATGTCGAACCGGTGCCCCGGACGCTGCCCGGCGAGGGTCGCCCGCAGGCGGCGCAGGTCGTCGGCGTCCGCTTCGTCGAAGGCGTCGTGGTGGACGTACAGCACATGGGCGTCGGAGGCGACCATGCTGCGCCACCGGTCGGCGAGGTGCGCGAACTTCGCCTGCACATCGGACAGTTGGCTGTCGATGTCGGTCTGCGTCAGTGGCCCGGGAGAGACGTCGGCCCGGAACTCGTGGAAGAAGCGGATGTCGGAGCCCCGGTCGAGTACGCAGGTGCCGTTGTCGAACGGTTCGCTCCGGCCGGGGCGCAGGACGTTGTGGAAGTCGGCGTCGACCGCCTCGATGACGGAGGCCAGTTCGAGGTCGAGCCAGTCGAAGAAGTGGGCGCGGGTCTCGCCGGTGATCCGGCGGATCTGATGGGTCGACTCGCAGTGGTAGCCGAGCCCGACACAGAGGTCGTACACGTGTCGCTCCAGTCGCGTGCGGTGGGACACATCGAGGGTCGGCGGCCGGGCGCGTCGTCCGGTCGGGGGCGGGAGGGGACGGCGGCGGCGTGCGGCGCGGTGACCGGGGGGCCGGGGCGGGGCCGGGACCAGGGCAGGGGCGGGGGCGTTCGGACCGGTCGGGGGTCGTTCCGGGCTCGGTCACTGGGCCGTTCTCCGGGCCGGGACCGGTCGCGTCCAGGCCTTCCCCCTACCCGGCCCCGGTCGCCCGAGGAGGCCGAAGCGGTGACCAGGCCGTGCGCGGCCCGGCCGCTCGGCACCGGAACGGCTCACAACCGAAACCGCCCGGGGCGGAACCGTTCGGGACCGGAGCGGCTCAGGACGGCTACCGCCCGGAACCGCTACCGCCCGCAACCGCTACGGCGGCGCCGGCTCACCCGCCGCTCGGCGGGCCCGGCCAGGTGCGGCCGGTGAGTAGTTCGGCGGCCGCGACGGCGTTGGCCAGACCTGCTCCGCGCGTGAGGAGAAGGGGTGCGGCGAGTCGTCCGCGAGCCGGTTCGAGGCCCATGTCCACGGTGACGAGATCGGGCCTGCGGGTGCGCAGCGCGTCGAGGGTGGCGTGCTGCCAGGGGTCGCGCGCGGCATCGCGTACGACGACGACAAGGGGCCCGGCGGCGGGCAGCGGGATGTCCGCCGGGTCGGTGCCGGGGTCCACGTCGAGGGTCGAGGCCAGGAGGCCGAGACCGTCCAGCGCGCGGTCGAGCCCCCAAGGGGCCACGCCCACCGCCATGTTGGCCTCGCTCGACAGCCGTACGCAGTGCACGGGACCGGACGGGCCGGGCGATGGTACGCCGACGGCCACCAGGGCGCGCCGCGCGGCGACGAGGCCGATGCCGGAGCGGCCGGTGCCGGAGCCGGAGCGGCCGGTGCCGGTGCCGGTGGGGACGGAGCCGGAGCGGCCGAGGCCGGTAGGAACGGGGTCGGCCCAGGCGCGTAGCGCGGCGACGCGGGCGGCGGCCTCCTCCAGCCGCTCGATGGTGAGTTCGCCCTTCTTCAGGGCGCTCTCGACGGCTTCGTACACCTGGGGCAGGGCGTGTTCCACCCCGCTGGCTCCGAGCAGGACGAGGTCCACGCCCGCGGACCAGGCGAGGACGGCGGCTCCGCCGAAGCCCCACCGGTCCAGGACCGGGGCCATCTCCAGGGCGTCGCTGACGACCACGCCGTCGTAGCCGAGTTCCTCGCGCAGCAGCCCGGTGACGATGCGCGGGCTGAGTGTGGCGGGCGGTTCGGCCAGGTGCGGCAACCGGATGTGGCCGGTCATGACGGCCTTGGCTCCGGCGGCGATGCCCGCGGCGAACGGCGGGAGGTCCAGGGCGCGCAAGGCGGGCAGGTCGCGGTCGATGTCGGGGAGCGCGGTGTGGGAGTCGGTGCCCGTGTCGCCGTGTCCGGGGAAGTGCTTCAGCGTGGCGGCGACACGCCTGTCCTGGAGACCCCGGACGAACGCCTCGGTGTGACGGGCGACGCGCCCGGGGTCGGCGCCGAAGGAACGTACGCCGATGATCGGGTTGTTCGGCCGGGAGTTGACGTCGGCGCACGGTCCCAGGCACAGGTTGATCCCGGCGTCGGCCAGGTCGGCGCCGATCGCCCGCGCGACCTCCCTGGTGAGGCCGAGGTCGTCGACGGCTCCGAGGGCGTGGTTGCCGGGGTACGGGCTGCCGCGGTGGTAGTCGAGGCGGGTCACGTCCCCGCCCTCCTCGTCGAGGGCGATCAGGACGTCGGGGCGCACGGCGCGGAGCGGGGCGGCGATGTCGTCGCGGAGGGTGCCGTAGGGCGCGGCGCCCGGCGCGACGGGTTCGGGCGGGGCGAGGTTGGTGCCGAACACACCGACGCCGGCCAGGCCGTTCTCCACGGCGCGGCGGATCCAGGTGGGTGGCACCCGGCCTTCGTAGGAGGCCATCAGGCAGGCGTTGACCAGGGAAACGACAGTGCTCACGAGAAGGCCGGCCTTCGGTCGAGGGTGGGGCGGCGCCGCAGGAGGACACCGGTGCTGCCGCGCTTGCGCAGATACGCCCGGCCGCCGCAGACGGTCTCCAGGGCGGGGCGGACGAGAACGACCTCGTCGATCTGCTCCCAGTCGGGGGACGCGGTGATCCAGGGGCGGAGCGAGGTGTCGAGCACTTCGGGTTCGAGGGCGACGAAGAGCAGGCCGGTGGGAAGCGCGGTGAGCAGGTCCAGGTCCTGCCCGTAGTAGAGCATCTCGATCAGCAGGTACGCCTCGCCGGGCAACCGCCGTGTCCCGGCGAGGGGTTCGAGCCCTTCCGCGTGTACGTGAACGGTGTCACCGGCGCCGGGTCCCGCGGTGAGCCGGGCGCGGAAGACCGGGTTGGGCTCGGTGGCCTCGACGCGGTAGCCCTTGTCGGCAAGGCGGTCCGTGAGGGCGCCCTCACAGGCGCCGACCTCGACCAGGGGGCCCGTGTCCGGGTCGCAGGTGCGGGCGATCCACGCGGTGGTGGCGTCCAGCCGTTCCGTCTCGTACGGGGAGGTGGCGAACTCCCACGGGTCGGGAACGGACGCGGCCTCCTCGTCCAGGCTCGCGAGCAGGGCGAACAGACGTCTCCGTTCGTCGGGTCCGGCGGTGAAGTACCGCTCGGCGGCGGGCACGCGGCCGGTGTAGAGCATGTGCTGCGGGGACTCGCTGTCGAGCAGGTGCCGTGCGTGGCGGTTGACGAAGTCGAGTTTGACGGCGACGAGTTCGCGGTCGAGGGGGTGGTCGAGTTCACTGACGAACTGGAGGAACGGCGAGTAGCCGACGGCATGCCGGACCGTGGTGCCCTCCGCCCGCTCCCCCGCGTCCAGGGCCTCGGCGACGTCGTGCCCGAGGCGTCCTCTGCTACGCCGGTTGTCGGCGGGTGAGTGCGTCCACACGCACAGGGGCCGGCCTTCCGCGACCCTCGCGAGGGCGGTGGCGAGCGCTTCGGGTCCGGGTGAGGCGGCGGACTCGTCGGCCTCCCGGACCCGCGCGGCGAGCAGCGCCAGCCGTGCGGGCAGGGTGAGGCCGGAGGGAAAGGCGAGGTGCTCACCCGAGTCGGCGAGCAGCACGTGCACCTCGCGGGGGGCTGCCGGTGTGGTGGTGGCTCCGACGGCCGCCGATCCGGTGGTGGCGGGTGGTGCGGTGGGCGGGGTGAGCACGGAGAGGAAGTCGAGGACGGCGTCCTCGGCCCTGAGCACCACCACGATGTCGATCACAAGCGGGTCCCATCAGCAGGCAAGGCATGGCGTGGCAAGACATGACGAGGCAAGGCAAGGGTTCGGCCGGGGCGAGACCGCTGCCGGCCGTGTGGGAGGGCCCGGCCGGACTGCGCGATCACGGGTCCGACGATAGAAGCCTCGGCCACAATTGGTCTAGACCGCCTGATCGGCCGGATGTAGTGGCGTTCCGGCCAATCCGCGTCGTTCACGCAACGCGGGGACGAAAGTTACCCTCCACGAACCGCCTCCACGAACCGGCCTCGCCACCCCGGCGGTTCGTCCGGGAATCGTGCGAACGCGGTTCGCCGGAGCCGCGTGACACACCCGGTGGCGGCCTTGCGCCCGGCGGCGGTCCTGTAGTGCGCTGGCCCCCATGAACAGACGACGCATCGCGGCACTGGCAGCGGCCGTGGCCGTGGCGCCCCTCCTGGCGGCCGCGCCCCACCAGCGCGCGGAGGCCGACGAACCCGGTGGCGGCCGGCCGTCGCACCCGACCGGTTCGCACCGGACCCTGGGCGTGGACCTCGACACGGTGACCATCCCGGAGTTACAGGCGCGGATGAAGCGGGGCTCCCTGACCTCGTCGGCGCTGACCGAGGCGTACCTGCGGCGGATCAGGGACGTGGACCCGAAGATCCACGCGGTCCTGCGCGTCAGCCCGACCGCCCGGCTCCAGGCCGCCGCCAGTGACGCCCGGCACCGCCGCGGCACGGTCCGGGGACCGCTCGACGGCATTCCCGTGCTGCTCAAGGACAACGTGAACACCCGTGACATGCCGACGACGGCCGGATCGCTGGCGCTGGCGGGGAGGCCGCCCGCCACGGACGCCGCCCTGGTGACCCGGCTGCGTGAGGCGGGCGCGGTGGTCCTCGGCAAGACGAACATGTCCGAGTGGGCCAACTTCCGTGCCGAGAAGCCCACATCGGGTTGGTCGGCGGTGGGCGGGCAGACGCACAACCCGTACGTCCTGGACCGCAATCCGTGCGGGTCCTCCTCCGGTTCCGCCGCCGCGCTCGCCGCGTCGCTGGCGCAGGTCGCGATCGGCACGGAGACGGACGGCTCCATCGTGTGCCCGGCCGGGATGAACGGAGTGGTGGGTCACAAGCCGAGCCTCGGGCTGGTCAGCCCGTCCGGGGTGGTCCCGATCTCCGCCGAGCAGGACACGGCGGGCCCCATGGCACGCAATGTGACCGACACCGCGCTCACCCTGGCGGTGCTGGCCCCGGACAGCGGGATCACGGCGGACACCGGACTCACCGCGGACAATGGTCTCCTGACGGGCGTTCGGCCGGCGTCGAACGGCGGGATCAACCCGGCGGACCCGCTCGCGCGCCCCGGCGGACCGCGCGGCGAGCGGACCGGCGGGCTGCGCGGCAAGCGGATCGGCCTGTGGCGGCTGCCCTCCCTCGGCGCCGAGGTGGACGCGCTGATGACCCGTACGGCGAAGAGGCTGCGCGGCGCAGGGGCCCAGGTCGTGGAGGTGACCCCGCCGTACCAGGAGCGGCTGGCCGAGCTGGAGTTCCCGGCGCTCCTGAGCGAGTTCCACCGGGACATCGACGCCTACCTCGCCACCCGCGAGGACGGCCCGGGGGACCTCGCCGGACTGATCGAATTCAACCGCGCCCATCCCGCCGAGCGGACCTGCTTCGCCGGTCAGGAGCTGTTCGAGGAGGCGCTCGCCGCGCCGTCGACCGACGACCCCGACTACGGGGCGGCGCGCGCCGAGTTGAGCGACCTCGCCCGGCGGTCCATCGACGAGACGATGGCCGCCCATCACCTGGACGCCGTCGCCTCCCCCGCGAACCCGGCGGCCTGGACGACGGACTGCGCCCGGGGCGACAACGACGTGATCCCGTCGTCCACCCCGGCGGCCGTGGCCGGGTACCCGTCGCTGTCCGTGCCCGCCGGATCGGTGGGCGAACTGCCGGTCGGGCTGCTGCTGATGGCGGGTGACCGGCAGGACGCCGCGCTGCTGTCGCTGGGGGCGGCGGTGGAGCGCCGGCTGGACGCCTGGCGGGCACCGAGGTACCTGCCGTCGGTGCCGGACGGTGCTTCCCGGTGAACTCCCGCCGCGCGTTCCGGTCTCGGGCACCGTCCCCGGGGTGAGGACCGGGACGCTCACCGGCCGTGTGCCGACGCCGAGGGGTCCCGGACCGTCCGGTCCGGGACCCCTCGTCTCGCTCTCCCCCTCGGTGTCCCGCCGCCGTCATCCGGGCGGGCCGGTCAGCGACGCACCGTCAACAGCGGCCCCGCCAAAGGCGCTTCGGGCGACGGCGCTCCGCTCGACGGCGGGGCCGGTGGGCGGCGGCACGGGCACGGGCCCGTGTCAGCAGGCGCCGAGGTCCTGCCAGACGCCCCACTCACCCGTGGTGCCGGGCTCCTCGCCGGTCGTCCACCACTTGGCCTTCCAGTTGTGCCCCTTGTACGAGACCTCCTGGCCGCCGGTGTAGATCGTCCCGCTCGCCCACGCGGCCTTCGTGCACTGGCTGCCGGTGCCGCCGGTGACGGTCAGCGTGTAGGCCGTCGCGTGACTGCCCGACGGGCTCGTACCGGTGACGCTGATCCGGTACGTGCCCGAGGCGGCGGCCTGGGTGGTGGAGACGGTGAGCGTCGAGGAGCCGCCCGCCGTCACGGAGGCGGGGCTCAGGGACGCGGTGACACCGGCGGGGGCCCCGCTGACGGTGAGGTTCACCTGCTCCGCCTGCCCCTTGGTCACCGCGGTCTTCACCGTCGCGGTGGCCGAAGCGCCCGCCGCCACCGTGCCGGACGCCGGGGTGGCCGACACCGAGAAGTCGTTGTCCGGGACCGTGGTCCCGCTGGTGAAGGGCGCGAAGATCCGGGTGAAGTCCCAGGTGTTCTGCTGGATGCCGGAGCAGTCGTCGGCGGCCGGACCACCCGGGCAGCCGCCGTTGTCCCGCTGGAGCGCCCAGAACGAGAGGGTGTTGATGCCCTTGGCCACCGCCCAGTTGTACACCTGGGTGGCGTTGGCCAAGGTGAAGGTCTCGGCCGGGCCGAAGTCGTCGACGCCCGGCATCTCGGTGACGCCGATCATGGACCACAGCTGGGCGTCGGTCTTGGCCGGGTAGAGCTTCGCCAGCTGGTCGTGGAGGCCCTGGGCCGCGGTCTCGGTGTCGTTGGCCATGTTGTGCGCGGCGTTGTCGTAGTAGTCGAACGTCATGAGGTTGACGACGTCGACCCGCGCCCCGTTGGTGACCGCGTTCCGCAGCACGGCGAGCCCGCTGGAGGCCAGCCCCCGGGTGGTCGTCGGCAGGGTGTAGGAGATCTCCAGGTCGCGGCCGTTCGCGTCCGCCCAGGTCTGGAGCTTCTTGATGGCCTTGTTCCGCCGGTCCACACCGGCGGAGTTGTCGAGGGAGTCGACCTCGATGTCCATGTCGAGCCGCGAGACGTCGTAGGTCGTGACGACCTTCTGGTAGGCGGCTGCGATCTGGTCGACGTCGGTGCAGCTGTCGGCGATCTCCGTGCCGGTGGTGTCCGCGGTGTAGCCGCCGAACGACGGGATGACGTCGCCGCCCCGGGCCTGGATCGTGTCGATGTCGGCGCCGAAGGAGGACTGCGCGATGGGCAGGTCGCCGTCGCCGTTCCAGTACGGGGTGCAGGAGCCCCGGGTCACGGTCTGGAGGAACGCCATGGTGAGGTGCTTCGCGCCGGACTCGGCGGCCATCGCCGCCGGGCTCTCACCGGTCCAGGACTCGAAGTAGGGGGCGAAGACGTGGTCCGGGAGCGGGGTCGCCGCCTGCGCGGTGCCGGAGCCCAGCACGGCCATGCCCGCTGCCGCCGCCGTGGTGACAGCCGCGGTCACCAGCGCGCGGACGGATCTCGATCGTCTCATGTCTGTCCCAGCTCTAGGGGGGCACAGGACCGCGAACAGCGGCGCTGTGCAGGGGTGTTGGGTACGGGATATCGACTTCGCCAGTAGCATGTCAATGGTCTGGACCAAGACAGGACTAGACCACTTGGACGGCGTCCGAACGGAATCCCTGCACAGCACACCCACCGCCGGGTGAACCACTCGGCGGGGTTCTCAGAAGAAGACCCCGCACCGCAGCAGCACATTGGCGTACGGCCGCGCCTCCCCCGTCCGCACCACCAGACGGGCACCCGGCGTGCGCCGCTTCAGCTCCTCGTGCGGCACGTGGCACAGCTGCGGGAGGCGGGCCGCGAGCAGGGCGGCCGCCTCCGGGTTGGCGGCGCCCACCTCCTCGGCCGCGGTCGCCGCCTCCACCACCAGCTCCTCCAGCAGCCCGTCGAGCACCTCGGCGAACGACGGGACTCCCGCCCGGAAAGCCAGGTCCACGACACGGGGGCCGGGCGGGACGGGCATGCCCACGTCGCAGACCAGGACCGTGTCGCCGTGCCCCAGGGCGGCCAGCGCGCCGGCCAGGCGGCTGTTGAGAATGCCCGACCGCTTCACGGCGCGCCGACCTCCTCGGCGGTGGGGTACGACGCCTGCGCGCCCTCCCGCGTGACGGCCGCCGCCCCCACGCGGACGGCGAACGCGGCGGCCTCCGCCAGGGGTTCGCCCCGTCCCAGCCGCCAGGCCAGGGCGGCGGTGAAGGCGTCGCCCGCGCCCGTGGTGTCCACGGCCTCCACCTTCGGACTCGGTACGCGGACGTGTCCGCCCCCGCGGCTGTCCGCGATCAGGGCGCCCTCCGCTCCCAGGGTGACCACCACCGAGCGCGGTCCGTGGCCGAGCAGGGCCCCTGCCCACTCCTCCGGGGTGTCGCCCGCCTCCTGTCCCAGGATGCCCAGGATGTACCGCGCCTCGTGCTCGTTGACGACCAGCGGGTCGCAGGCCGCCAGGACGTCGGCGGGGAGCGGGGCCGGCGGGGACGGGTTGAGGACCAGCCGGGTGCCCGGGGCGAGCGCGCGGGCCGTCTCGGCGACGGTGTCCAGGGGGATCTCCAGCTGTACGGAGACCACCCGGGCGGCGGCGAACAGCGGTGCCGCCGCCCGGATGTCCTGGGGCGTCAGCCGGGCGTTGGCCCCCGGGGAGACGACGATGCTGTTGTCGCCCGAGGGGTCCACGGTGATCAGAGCGACCCCGGTGGGCGCCCCGCCGACGAGGACCGGGCCGGTGTCGACGCCCGCGTCCCGCTGCGAGCCGAGCAGCAGCCGGCCGTGGGCGTCGTCCCCGACCCGCGCCAGCAGTGCCGTACGGGCACCGAGGCGGGCGGCGGCGACGGCCTGGTTGGCCCCCTTGCCGCCGGGGTGGACGACGAGGTCGGAGCCGAGCACCGTCTCGCCCGGCGCGGGGCGGCGCTCGACGCCGACGACCAGGTCCGCGTTGGCCGAGCCGACGACCACGAGGTCGTACGGGGAGAGTGCGGGGTCCTCGTTCTCGTACATGGGCTGTGCTGCCTTCCGTGAGCGGGGCGGGTTTGTGCGGGGCCGGGCCCCGCCGTCCGGGGGCGGTGGCGGGGCGGGCCGGATGGACGCGAGGGCGGGACCGGACCTGCCGGCGGCCGTCCTGTGCCCCGGCCTAGGAGAAGTCCGCGACGTTCTCCCGGGTGACGACCTTGACCGGGACCTTGACCGTGCCGGCGACCTTCTCGCCGTCCGCGGCCTTCACCGCGTTCTGTACGGCGATCTTGCCCAGTTCCTTGGGCTGCTGGGCCACGGAGGCGTACAGGGTGCCCGCCTCGACCGCCTTCAGGCCGTCCGGGGTGCCGTCGAAGCCGACGACCGAGACGGACTTCCCGGCCTTGCTCCCGAGCGCCTTGACCGCGCCGAGCGCCATCTCGTCGTTCTCCGCGAAGACGCCGGTGATGCCGGGGTGGCCCTGGAGCAGGTTGGTCATGACGTCCAGGCCCTTGGTGCGGTCGAAGTCGGCCGGCTGGGTGGCGACGACCTTGATCCCCGGATAGGCCTTGATGCCCTCGGTGAATCCGGCTCCGCGCTCACGGCTGGCGGAGGTGCCCGGGGTGCCCTGGAGGACGACGATGGAGCCCTTGCCGCCGAGCTTGTCGGCGAGCGCCTTCGCGGCGAGCTTGCCGCCCGCCACGTTGTCCGAGGCCACGAGCGTGGCGGTGTCCGCCTTGTTGACACCGCGGTCGGCGGCGACCACCGGGATGTCGGCCTTGTTGGCGCTGCGGACGCCGGGGCCGACCGCGTCGGAGTCCACCGGGTTGACGATGATGGAGTTCACACCCGAACTGGTGAAGTTCTGGAGCTGGTTGGCCTGCTGGGAGGCGTCGTTCTGGGCGTCGGTGACCGTCAGGTCGATGCCGGCCTTCTTCGCCTCGGCCTGGGCGCCCGCCTTCATCTGGACGAAGAACGGGTTGTTCAGGGTGGAGAGCGACATGCCCACCTTGGTGGTGGTGCCGGAGGTGTGGGAGTTGAAGAAGGACACGGCGGCGACGACGGCGGCCACCACGACCACCGCGATCCCGGCCTTCAGGGCTCCCTTACGGCCGGACCCGGGCGCCCCGGGCGCGCCGGAACCGGTCGAGGCGGCCGCTCCCGTACCGGCCTTGCGGCGCAGGGTGTCCAGCAGTACGGCGAGCGCGATGACGACGCCGATGACGACCTGCTGCCAGAACGCGGAGACCGACATGAGGTTGAGGCCGTTGCGGAGCACGGCGAGGATCAGCGCGCCGATCAGGGTGCCGGACGCCTTGCCGACGCCGCCCGCGAGGCTGGCACCGCCGATGACGACCGCGGCGATCGCGTCGAGTTCGTATCCCTGCGCGGCCTGCGGCTGGGCGGACACGAGCCGGGAGGCCAGGACGATGCCCGCGACGGCGGCGAAGAGGCCGGACAGGGCGTAGATGGCGAGCTTCTGCTTGTTGACGCGCAGTCCGGAGAGCCGGGCGGCCTCCTCGTTGCCGCCGATGGCGTACATGGAGCGGCCGATGTAGGTGCGGGCCAGGATGAGCGCGGTCAGCAGCCCCATCCCGATCATGACGAGGACCGGGACGGGCAGCCAGCCGCCGAGCGTGTCACCGAGCACGGAGACGGAGTCGGGGAAGGCGATCGGGCTGCCCTGGGAGATCACCAGGGACAGGCCGCGGGCCACCGAGAGCATGGCCAGCGTCGCGATGAACGACGGCAGCTTCCCGTACGCGACGAGCGCGCCGTTCACGAAACCGCAGGCGATGCCGGTCGCGACGGCGAGTATCACCGCCAGCCAGACGGGGACGCCCGCCGAGGTGGCGGACCAGGCGAGCACGGTCGCGGAGAGCGCCGCGACCGAACCGACCGAGAGGTCGATGCCCGCGGAGACGATGACGAAGGTGACGCCGAACGCGAGGATCGCGGTGACCGCGGCCTGCACACCGACGTTCAGGAGGTTCTGGGTGGTGAGGAAGTCGCCGGAGAGCAGCGACATCGCCACCAGGAGCACGACCAGGGCGCTCAGGGCACCGTTGTCGAGCAGGAGGCGGCGGACCGTGTGTCCCGCGCCGCCGCCGGAGCCCGTCTTGCCGGGATGCGTGTCAGTGGCCACGGGGGCCCTCCTTACCGGTCTCCGCGGTGTCCGCGTCGTCTGTGGGGGTGGTGGTGGGGGCGGCGCCGACGGCGAGGGCCATCACGGCGTCCTGGGTGGCCTCACCGGCGGGGAGTTCCCCGGCGATGCGGCCCTGGGCCATGACGAGGACCCGGTCGCTCATGCCGAGGACCTCCGGCAGGTCGCTGGAGATCATCAGGACCGCGTGCCCGGAGGCCGTCAGTTCGTTGACGAGCTGGTAGATCTCGACCTTGGCGCCGACGTCGATGCCCCGGGTGGGTTCGTCCAGGATCAGCACCCGGGTGTCGGCGAGCAGCCACTTGCCGATGACGACCTTCTGCTGGTTGCCGCCGGAGAGGGTGCGGACGTGCTGGCCGAGGCCCGCCATCCGTACGCCGAGCTGTTCGGCGATCCGGGCCGCCGCGGTGCGCTGCCCCTTGAGGTCGACCAGGCCGGAGCGGCTGGCCGAACGCAGCGTGACCAGGCCGAGGTTCTCCTGCACGGAGGCGTCGAGCACGAGGCCCTGGCCCTTGCGGTCCTCGGGGACGAGCCCGAGGCCGGCGGCCATCGCGGCGGTCACGTCGTGCTTGCCGAGCCGTTCGCCGCGTACGTCGACGGTGCCCGCGTCGTACGGGTCGGCGCCGAACACGGCACGGGCCACCTCGGTGCGCCCGGCGCCGACGAGTCCGGCGAGGCCGACGACCTCTCCGGCGTGGACGTCGAAGCTGATGTCGTGAAACAGGCCGTCCCGGGTGAGTCCGCGTACCGAGAGCAACGGCTCGCCCGCGTCGGGGCGTTCACGCGGGTACTGCTGGTCGATACTGCGGCCCACCATGAGCTGGACCAGCTCCGCCTCGGGGGTGGAGGCCGGCACCTGGTCGATACTGCGCCCGTCGCGCAGGACGGTGACGCGGTCGCCGAGGGCGGCGATCTCGTCGAGGTGGTGGGTGATGAAGACGATCCCGACGCCGTCCTCGCGCAACTGCCGCACGATGCGGAACAGCTTGTCCACCTCCTCGGAGGTCAGCACGGCGGTCGGCTCGTCCATGATCAGGACGCGGGCGTCCAGGCTGAGCGCCTTGGCGATCTCCACCATCTGGAGGCGGGCGATGCCCAGTTCACGTACCCGGGTGCGCGGGGAGACGTGCAGGCCGACGCGGTGCAGCAGCACCTCGGCGTCGGCCTCCATGCGGCGCCGGTCGATCATCCCGAAGCGGCGCGGCTGGCGGCCGAGGAAGATGTTCTCGGCGACCGTCAGATCGGGCACCAGGTTGAACTCCTGGTAGATCGTGGCGATCCCGAGCCGTTCGGCGTCCTCGGCCCCGTTGATGCGGACCTCCTCCCCACGGGCGAAGAGGGTGCCGCTGTCGGGGCGGTAGGCGCCGGAGAGCATCTTGATGAGGGTGCTCTTGCCGGCCCCGTTCTCACCGAGCAGGACGTGCACCTCGCCGCTGCGCAGGTCGAAGTCGACCCGGTCCAGGGCGACGACGCCGGGGAAGGTCTTGCGTACGCCTTCGACGCGCAGCAACTCCACTGACTGGCTCACGCGGTGCTCCTCGGGGTGGCGGTGTCCTCGCCGCAGGAGCTGCGTACGACGAGACGGGCGGGCAGGGCGACGGACTGGGGGGCGCGGCCCTCGACGATGTCGATCAGGGCGCGTACGGCCGCGCGGCCGAGGTCGCCCGTCGGCTGGGCGACGGCGGTGATCGGCGGGGCGGTGTGCACGAACCACGGGATGTCGTCGAACGCGGCGATCCCGATGTCCTCGGGGACGCGCAGTCCGCGGGCGCGGACGGCGTCGAGTGCGCCGAGCGCCATCAGGTTGTCGGCGGCGAAGACGATCTCGGGGGGTTCGGGCAGCGCGAGGAACTGCTCGGTGACGCGCCGGCCGCTGTCGGCCTGGAAGTCTCCCTGGCCGATGTAGGCGTCGGGCAGGGCGAGCCCGTGGGCGCGCATCGCGTCGCGGAACGCCTCGACGCGCTCGTTGCCGGTGGTGGTGGCCGCGGGCCCGGCGATGATGGCGAGCCTGCGGTGACCGAGGGCGTGGAGGTGGGCGACCAGGTCCTGGACGGCCCGGTGGCCGTCGGCGCGCACGACGGGGACGTCCAGTCCCGGCACCCAGCGGTCCACGAAGACCATCGGCGTACCGGAGCGGGCCACATCCGTCAGCAGGGGGGAGTCGCCGTCCGCGGGCGAGAGGAGAAGCCCGTCGATCCTGCGGTCCAGCAGGGTGCGGACGTGGTGGTCCTGCTGCTCGGGCCGCTCGTCGGCGTTGCCGATGATCACGCTGTAGCCGCGTCCGCGCGCCTCCTCCTCCACGGAGCGGGCCAGCGCGGTGAAGTACGGGTTGAGTACGTCGCTGATGACCAGGCCGAGCGTGCGGGTCTGGTCCGTGCGCAGCGAGCGGGCCACCGCGTTGGGCCGGTAGCCGAGGACCTCGACGGCGGCGAGGACGCGTCCGCGCGCGTCCGGGCTGACGGAGGGATGGCTGTTCAGCACACGGGAGACCGTGGCGACAGAGACTCCCGCCTGGGCCGCGACATCCTTGATGCTCGCCATTTTTCCGGACCACCTCCTTGTGGTTTCGGTGCGTATCGATGCCGGCGATCGGGGCGTGGAATCGATTACACGGTTGATTGGAATCGATTACATGGCCGAAAACAAGCCCTTGGGTGGAGGCCGAGACCGGATCGTGATGCGCGCGTCCTGTCGCACATGCCCGCGGCGGCCGCGGCACGGGGTCCTGGACCCCCTGGCGCCGCGCACGGCCCACGGCTCGTGCGCGGCGGAAGCGGCCGAGGCCGGGGCGGCGCACAGCGCGGGGACCGCAGCGTGCGGGCCGAGGCCGAGGCCGGGGCGGCGCAGGCCGCGCGTGGGCCTGCCTGGTGGCGGCCGTGCGTCGGCCGACGCACCGGGAGTGGACGTCGGCCGACCGCGGGGTGCGACCGAGTCCCCGTCCAGCCGCGGTGCGGCGAGGCGGCCGACGGCGCATGCCTGAGGACCCGTCAGGCGGTGATCCGCCACCGCCTGACAAGAGCCCGCAGGCGTCGGGCCACGTCGTCGCGACCGCTGAACGGGCCCGGCCGCAGGGGTTCGAGCGGGCCGGCGAGGGCGCGGGGGCCCACGAACGGGGCGCCCGCCCTGGAGTTGATCACCGCGAGCTCTTCGGTCCTGCCCCGGTGCGGGCGTACGGCCTCGCCACCCGGAGGCCGGACCCGACTGCGCGCACCGGCCGGCGGGCGGTCACCGCCCCATGGCGGCGGGCTGCGCGTCGGTACGCATCGCGGCGTCGGTGCCGCCGTCGACGTAGAGGATCGAACCGGTCGTGAAGCGGGCCTCCGGGCGGAGGAACTGTTCCACCCAGAACGCGATGTCCTCCGGCTGCCCGAAGATGCCCAGCGGCATCGGCGTGGGGAAGGAGTCGGGGTCCGGGGTGGCCGTCACATCGGTCGAGCCGGTCATCAGAGGGGTGATCACCGCGCCGGGCGCGATCGCGTTGAGGAGGACGCCACGGCGCGCCCACTCCGGGGTCACCGCCGTACGCCGGACCCAGCGGGCGAGGGCCAGCTTGGACGTCGCGTAGGCCGAGATGCTGGGTGCCGTCTGCACGAGGGCTGCGGGCAGGGCGCTCTGCGCCTTCGCCGCCTGGTCGCGGGCGGCGGACTCCTCACCGTCCAGCAGCAGGCCCAGCAGGACGTCGTCGGTCAGCGGGACCGTCGAGGCCGAGTTCGAGCTGATCACGACGGCCCGTCCGGCCCCCGAGCGTTCCAGCGCGGGGCGCAGCCCCTCCAGCAGGGCGACCGGTCCGTGGTAGTTGATCGACACGACAGCCGAGGCGTCGCGCATGTTCGGGCCCACGCCGGCGACGGCGGCCACCCCGTCGAGGGTTCCGTCGGCGAGCCGGAGGACCTCCTCGACGGCGTGCCGACGACCGCCCTCGGTCCCGAGGTCGGCGATCACGTCGGCGTCCCGGAGGTCCACCCCGATGACCCGGTGCCCTGCCGCCCGCAGCCGGTCGGCGCTCGCGGCGCCCATGCCCGAGGCGGAACCGGTGACGACATACGTACCCATAACAGTCTCCTTCGACGGGCCTCGGCGACGGCCCGTGTCCATACGATCGAATTCCATCGTAATTCAATCAGTGATTGAACAGTGCTGGAGGCCCCTCCGTCTGTGATGGAATGGGCCGCATGAGCCAGCCCGAGGCCCCCAGCCGCGAACGCCTCCTCGACGCCGCCAAGCAGCTGTTCCTGGAGAAGGGGGCCGACCAGGTCTCCCTCCGAGCGGTCAACACGGCGGCCGGCCTGAACCCGGGAGCGGTCCACTACCACTTCGGCTCCCGCGAAGGACTGGTGTCGGCTCTGCTGGAACGGGAGCTGCGACCTCTGTGGAGTGGACGGCTGCACGCCCTGTCGGCGCCGCCCGGCGCCCGGACCGAGGTGCGCGACCTGGTGACCGCCCTCGTCATGCCGTTCGCCGAGCTCGTCACCACCCGGGACGGCCGGGTGCTCTGCCACCTGCTGGCCCGCACGGCGCTACCCACGGGGCAGGTCCTCAACGTGTCACCGCTGTTCGCGCCCGCCCCCTTCGAGGTGCTTCTCGGGCGCGCGCTGCCCGAGTTGTCGCCACAGGAGGTCACGGAGCGCTGCCGGCTCGCCTTCAGCCTGGTGATGGAGTCCTACGGGCGCCCGCTGGTCAAGATGCCCGCTGAACCCTCGCCCTTCCCCCACGCGGAGACGGTGATCGCGTTCCTCGTCGCCGGACTGACGGCGCCGTCGTGCCACGCCCCGGGCACCGACACCGCCTGACCGGCCCGCCCCTCACCGCCCCCGGGCGCCTGTCCGCACAACGCAGAAGACCCCAGATCAACTGGGGTCTTCGCTGGTGTCCGAGGGGGGACTTGAACTCTCCACTCGGGCACCAGTCCTCGGCTGCTCTGACCTGGGGAAACGCCCGTCGACAGGATTCATTTCGGCGGGCGTTTCTCCTGTTCTTTCCTGCTGTTTCAGGCCCCCTCGGGCCCCTGTTGGTCATGCGTTGGTCACGTGACCAATCCTCCTCCGAGGCGTCGTCCCTGGTCAGACTTCCCGAACCGCGCCACGGGGCTACGCCCAGTCTGCACGGGCGCGTACGTGATCACGTACCGGGGGCGGTCGGGACCTGTTTATGCAAGGACACGCATAGTCGCGTTCGCGCATGGACGCGTAGCGCCACCCCCTCTACTGTCGGTGGACAGGCGGCCCAAACGGGGCCAGAGCAAGGGGGTTTGGCATGTCCGAACGTTCGGCACTCACCCGGCTCACGGGCAACGGCAACGGCGAGTGCGGAGAGAAGGACTGCCCGAACGTGTACCGCACGGCCACGGGATCGTTCGTTGTGCAGGGCGACGTGTCCAACGCCTTCGCCCCGCCCTCCGGGGAAGGGCTCGTGGAGATCCCGGAGGAAGTTCTCAGGGAGGCATTCCGTGCACTTGGATGGTGACGCGTGGAATGACTGCTTCGATTCCATGGAGCATGAGGCGTGGCGGCTGGAAACGCTGCCCGTCTACACCATGCCCCAGGAAGCGGAGAAGCTGAAGCGCTTCCTCGCCGGGGAGAAATCCCCGGACGATTACACGTCGGCCTGGATGGACGAAGTTCGGCAATGGGCCTCGGAAGGGAAGAGCGTCGGCAGGGTGCACGTCGTGACCCGCCCGCTCTCGGACTACCTCCGGTTCGAGTTCGAGTATTACTACCGGCACCACGTGAAGGCGGGCGAGGATATCCGCATTCTCGACCTCACCGACCGAGAGAACCCGGGGCTTCCGGATCAGGACTTCTGGATGTTCGATGAGTCCAAGGTGGCTCTGATGAACTACCGGGAGGATGGTACGCAGATAAACCGGGAACTGTACGAGGGTGACCCTGAGCCGTATCGGCAGTGGAAGCGGATTGCCGTTGCCGAGTCGGTTCCATTCCTGGAGTACGTGAGCGGGTGACGTTCGACCCTGAACAGTTGGGGCAGCCGAAGCAAGAATTGGCCGCCCTGCTGAAAGAACTACGCAAGCGAGCTGGCCTCACTGGGGACCGGCTCGCTCGGCGTTGCAACATGTCTCAATCGAAGATCAGTCGGATTGAGAACGGGAAAGCGCAACCGAGCCTGCTCGACCTGGAGAGGATCCTCCGGGCTGTCGTTGCTCCGCCCGAGGTCATCGAGGAGGTCATTGCCCTCGCGAGGCTGGCCAATACCGAGTGGCAAGACCTGCGCTCACTGCGCCGCAGAGGATTGGAAAAGAAGCAGACCGAACTTGCCGCGCTCGAATCCTCCTCTACCGAGTTCCGTTTCTTCCTGCTCTCGATGATTACGGGACTGCTGTCCACCCCTGAGTACATCCGGGCCAGCCTTGCCCATTCACCGGCTGATGTCGCTAAGACGATCGCGAGGAAGCTGGAACGGCAGGAGGTCCTTTACGACACGAAGAAGCGGTTCACCTTTATCCTCACCGAACAGGCCGTAAGGTGGCCACTCCTGCCTTCGGCCGCGATGGCGATGCAGATTGACCGGCTGGCCTCACTGACCCACCTGCCGAATGTGAAGCTCGGTGTTATCCCAATCGCGGGATACAAGCCCATGGCTCCGATGGACACCTTTACTGTCTACGACAACACCCTGGCTACCGTGGAGAACACCACGGGTGTCGTGATCCTGAGAGATCCGCGCGACATCGAAATGCATTTGGAACTGTTCTCGACACTGGAGGGGTACGGGCTGTTCGGGGCCGAAGCGCGAGCCTTGTTGACGGAGTGGGCTGCCGCCTGCCGTTCATGATCTTTAGTCCATGACGGGAAAGAACTACACAGCCGCCGCTTTCTGGGCCAATGATTTCCCCCATGACAGCGACCGAGCGAAACAAGGAGCGGGTGCGTTGCGGCGTAGGTCGGGGGCTGGAGTACCGGCGGACGTTCGGCCCTGATGGTGGTGTGCGCTCGTGACGGGGCGCATAACTCTGCGGGTGTCGTACGACGGCGGCCGGACGTACGGACCGGTTCGTGAGGTGCAGGTGGAGCCGCGCAATGCGGTGATCCTGGGTTCACCGACCAAGTACCCGCCGTGCGGGTGCCCTCGGTGCACGGGCCGCAGTTCGTTGCCTGCCAGTGCTCTCCGCCCCGTGGCGGTGGAGCCGAAGGCGACGTGATGCGTCGCTTGGGCCGCTGGGTGCTGCGCCACTTTGGCCGGTACGCGGGGCCGATCTACCTGGCCGCGATCCTCGGCGGCTGTGCCCTGGTTCTCGCCGTGTCTCTTTGGTAACCGCATTGGCCGCTGTCCCTGATGCTTCCCGCCGGATTCCCGGTGGGAGTTCCCGAGAAGAGAGGTAGTCCGATGGTGGAAGAGAACACCACTTCGGTGGCCCCCGAGGGGGGTGGCCTGCTCGTCGCGAAGCGGAAGATCGTGGCCGCACGCACCCGTTCCGAGCAGGAGTCTGACGTCAGCAGTGGCCGTTCTGACGGCAACGACTGACGGGAGCGCCCACGGTGCTTGATGCAGCCTCGTGGGCGGGGCGTCTGGGCGGGGACACGTTCCTCGCCCAGACGTACCACCGCTCCTACGCGCACTTCCCCGGAGCCGCCGACACGGCGGGCCTGTTCTCCTGGGACGACCTGAACCGGATCATTGCCACTCAGCGGCTGGAGCCGCCCCGGCTGCGCCTGTCGGTCGACGGCGAAATGGTCCCGCTCCACCGCTACGGGATCCCGACCACGAACCGCCGAGCGGTCACCTGGTCCCGTATCCAACCGTCCGACTTCCACGCCCAGCTCAGAGACGGGGCGTCGCTGGTGCTCGATGCGGTGGAGAAGATCCACCCCGCTGTGGGGGCGGCTGCTGAGGGACTGGAACGCTTCCTCGGGACTTCCGTGCAGGCCAACGTGTACGCCTCGTGGACCGAGCGGGAGGGCTTCGGCCGGCACTGGGATGACCACGATGTGGTGGTGGTCCAACTGCATGGCTCGAAGCGGTGGCGCCTGTGGGGGGTGACACGTGAGGCGCCCACCTTCCGGGACGTGGAGTCGCCGGAGGAGCCGGAGGGCGACCCGATGGCGGACCTCGTTCTGTCCCCGGGTGACGTGCTCTACCTACCGCGCGGCTGGTGGCACGCGGTCACCGCTGACCAGGGGACGGAATCCCTTCACCTCACGTTCGGGATGGTCCCGCACACGGGCGCTGACCTGATGCTGTGGGTCGTCGATCAGCTCCGGGCATCCCTCGCGCTGCGAAGGGACATCCCGCGCTTCGGCTCGCTGACGGAACAGTCGGACTTCACCGACGCGCTGCGCCGTGAGGTGGCCGACATGATGGCGGACCCCCGCCTCGTGGAGCGGTGGGCAGAGTCGATCGACAGGACGGACCTGGGCCACGCGATCCCGTCCCTGCCCTACGTGGGCGGACTCCCCGCACGGTCGGACATCACGGTCAAGCTCACCACCCCGAGGGGCCGCCTGACGGCGAACCGCGAACAGGGCACAGTCACCCTCTCGGCGGCCGGTACCGCGTGGGACTTCGCCGAGTCCGCAGCTCCCGCGCTGGGCACGCTGCTGACCAACCAGCCGACCACGCTGGGCGAACTCGCCGACTCCGCCGGACTGGAGGTCAAGGAGGTGGCCGAACTGGTCTCCGTCCTCATCGACGGTCACGCCGTTGCAGTCGTGGGGACGGCACTGTGACCGCCGCGCTCTGCCTGGGGACATACCGCGTGCGTGCCGTCAGCCAGGCGGCACGCACCGCCCTGGCTGGCGGTAGCCCCTGGGTGGACACGGCACCCAACTACGCCCATGGTCAGGCGCATGAGGAACTGCGCCCGGTTCTCGGGCAGTACCCGACCGTGCGGGTAGCCACGAAGACGGGGTTCTTCACGGCGGAGCAAGGCCGCACCGCCCTGGCTGAGGGCGTGCTCACCAGGGCAGAGATGGCCGGTAGGCACAGCCTTGAGCGGGGCTTCGTCCGCTGGCAGACGGAGCGGTCGTTGGCCGCGCTTGGGCGCGTGGACCTGGTGTTCGTCCACAACCCTGAGCACCACGGGCACGGCCTTGACCGTGCCGTTCTGCACGGGCGCGTACGGGAAGCCTTCACGGCGCTGGAAGAGTCTGCCCGTGCGGGCAGGATCGGCGGGTACGGCGTCGCTACCTGGTCGGGCCTGACCTCCGGAGCGTTCAGCGTCCCCGAGTTGCTCGCGCTCGCCCGGCAGGCGGCTGGTTCCACCGAGCACCACTTCACGGGCTTGCAGATGCCCGTCAGCCTGATCATGGACGCTCCGATCACACAGGCCCTGAACGGCGGCGGACCATTGGTACAGGCGAAGGACGCGGGGCTGATCACGTTCGGCTCCGCTCCGCTGCACGGGGGCGAACTCCTCGACGCCATGACACCCGAACTGGTGAACCTCATCCGTCCCGGCCTGTCGGCCGCAGCCGCTGCCCTGCTGGCCGCTGGCTCGTGCCCCGGCCTCGATGTAGTCCTCACCTCCGCGAGCACCCGCGAGCACTGGGACGATGTGGCCAAGGCTCTGGCTGCGCCACTGAAGGCCCAGGAACTCAGGAGGGTGACGGATGAACTCACCGGTGAATGAGGAGGTACAGGCCCTGATGGAGGCCGTCCACGACCGGGCGGCCAAGGCACTGGGCCTTACCTGCACGGGGCCGCTGGCGTGGGGCTTCCTCGGTGTCACCCTCGGACGCCGAGCAGGGGACCGGTGGCTACGGGTCAGCCGGACGGCGAAGAGGAACGCGGGCAGGAAGGCGGGGGAAGGCGTCGTCGGCGCCTCGGAGCTGGTGCCTGACGGCGTGCCCCGCCCCCACCTGTACGCGGTGCATGACTGGACTGACGGCGAGTGGGCCTTCGAGTCGGAAGTCCTGGACTACCTCACGCAACCCATCGTGTCCCCGGACCGGGCCGACATCGACCACGACCCGGGGTTGCCTGACGAGTGGTGGGCGGACCTTCGCCAAGCCCTGGCCCTCCTCGCTGAAGCGGAGGGAGTGAAGGCAACCGTGCGGGACGGGTGGATCGAACGAGCCTTCCCCCAGTTCCTCGGCATCCCTGCCCCCGCCAAGGTGGAGCGGGTGACCGGTCACGGCGACCTGCACTGGGGCAACCTCAGCGCCGCGCCCCTGTGCCTGCTGGACTGGGAGCGGTGGGGCCTGGTGCCCTTCGGCTATGACGCGGGGCTTCTCCACGCCAACAGCCTGCTTGTGCCCGACGTAGCCGCCCGCATCCGCAAGGAGTTCGCGGCGGTCCTCGACACCCCGGCCGGCCGAATTGGGGAACTCGCGGCCCTGGCCGAGATGTTGCAAGCCGTAGCCCGTGGCTGGTACCCCGACCTTGCACCCCACCTCGTGGCCCGTGCAGAGGCGCTCTCCGGAGTGCGCCCGCCCCTCCCGGTGCACTCCGAGGTGAGCGCCTGACTGCGCGCCCCTGCGCGCCCATCTCAGGCGCTCTCACCGATGTGCCGGTACAAGGTGGCCCGGGAGATTCCCAGCGCCTTGGCAATGGCGGTGACGCTTTCTCCCTTGGCGTGCCGGGCACGGGCTACGGCTAGCTTGTAGTCGTCCACGACGGAGGGGCGTCCACCGTGGTTGCCCTTGCGGGCCGCAGTGTCCAGCCCCTCCAACGTCTTCTCCCGGATGCCTTCCCGCTCCACCTCTGCGGCCACGGCCAGGACGGCGAACACGATGGCTCCCACCCCGTTCGGGTCGTACACGCCCTGCAAGGGACCGGAGAGGAGTTCCAGTTGGATGCCGTCCTTCTGGAGCGTGGACGAGAGGGTCATGAGTTCTGCCGCGTTGCGGGCAAGACGCTTCATCTCCACCACGGTGAGGATCACCGGTTGGTTCGGGGCTGCGGCCTTGAACTCCCGTGCGAGAGTGAGCGCCTTTTCCAGTTCCGGCCGCTCCTTCACGCGGGTACTGATCTTCTCGGAGAAGACGCGAGTGCAGTCGGCACGGGCCAGCATGTCCAACTGGCTTTGTAGTTCCTGCCCAACCGTGCTGCACCTGGCATAGCCCAGTCGTATCGCTGCGCCCGGTATCGCTTCGGACACCACGGGGACCATCTCACCAGCCACCCACGGCTTACCGGGGCTGCGGTCGACCGGAGTCTTCACGGCGAGTTCCGCTTTGAGTGCAGGCACGAGGGCGAAGCGGCCCGTGTGGTAGTTGGCTGCAACCTTGCCCATGGTCGTACGGCAGGAGCTACCGGCGGGGGCCTCGCACTTCGGGCATGGGTGACGCTCGACCTGATCGGCCGACGTGGTGTTCGTGCTCATGACCAGACCGTCTCATAAACGTGTCTCGAAAGACAGTCGCAAGACTGATCTTTTGAGACGGGTTTCGAGACGCGAGAGTGAAGGCGAAACGGACACGGTCCGATGCTGCGCCGAGCGTCTCACTATCGAAGGTTATTGAGACGACTGGCGCACGTCTCGCCGCTACCCTGGCCCGCATGCCTGATGAGTCGCCGTTGCAGCCCGTGCTCGAAGACGAGCTTCCGCCGCTTCGCCCGGAAGAAGAGATTGAACAGCTTCAGCTTCGTATGTCCTTGCTGGTCGGCGAGGTTGCACGCGCGAGCGCGTCGCTGGAGGCATTTCTGCGGAAGCTCATGGTCGCCCTGCTTGACAGCAAGTACGGCGAGGTAGCGGCTGCGGGTCTCGGGGCCAACGAGCTGGTGGACATGTGTACCGCACTGGTGAAGATCAACCGTGAGCTAACGGAGCCCCAGCGTGCCGAGTGCCGGAACATGCTTGGGGCGGTCAAGCCGCTTCTTGCCCGGCGTAACCGCTTGGTGCACGGAGTATGGGCGCCAGAACACGTGTCGATAGACGAGCCCTTGCCTAGCGCGGCAATGGCAAGTATCAGCAGGAGGCGTAGTGCAACGATCCATGTAGAGATCTCCTTTGAAGAGGCTGAGAGGCTGGCAAACGAGCTGAACATCTTGGGTGTTGAGATCTTCAAGTGGATCTGCCACTCACTGATCTGGCAACTGCGGCGTGAGCAGGTGACCGAGCCGCCACCTGAAGCAGCGGAGGGGGTATGACCCCTTGCAAGCGAGCGACAGACCGCCATGTCTTGGCAGCTCGGAATATGCCACGGTTCCAAGGGTCGCCAAGGCGACGGCGAAGGGGAGCGCAGATGGAAACACGCAGGCCAGAGCAACCGTGAGGCTCCGGCCGGCGGGGGAAGCCTGCGCGAGACTGGGGGCTTTCGAGGCTTGACGTAAGTGTCTTCGCTCTGTGGCCGCGTAGCGGCCCCCGGCAGGAAGCGCCTCGCCCTTATGGCTTCGTTCCGTGGGGCGCGGCAGCGCCCCGTCTGAGTAGCTTCGCGGTCTTCCTGATGTCGGCCCCTGCGGGGCCGCACCGGTCGAAGTGTCTTCGCTCTGTGGCGGCGAAGCCGCCCCCTCCCCGGTGACTCTTCCGCCGCTGCGACTTGCGCAGGTGGGGCGCTTCCGCGCCCCGACTTCCCTTCCGCGCTGCACGTGAAGACGTACGTGGCGTGGGTTGTTGGTCCCTCCGGGACTCAGGTGTGAGGCCAAATAGATAGAGAGGCGGCGAACGTTTTCCCAGCTCACCGGCCATATGGGTAGCCGTGAGGGAGTTACTGGGTACGCGCGTGGGGATTACCTACCGGCCTATGTGGATGCGACAGGGCACGGATGCACCGCTCCCCTTCTGGAAGAGGTGCCCCGGCAGGACGAGGCACGGCACTCCCGATCGGGGCGAGATGAGGCCGAGTCGTTTGGCGTGGCTCACTCTGGCGTTCGCTCCCTGCTTGGTCAGCGGTTCGCTGCCTTCGCTCAGGAGGGCGGCCAGTTCGCCCGGCCGGAAGCTCGCGTGCCCGTCCCTGTCCGCCCACCCCAGAGCGGCGAAGTACACGCGGAGGTATCCGTCGTATCTGGGGTCTTGCGCCATGCGCCGGTACTCGTGCTGGGAGACGCCGCCCCACGGGCGGCCGGGACCGAAGCTGATAGCCACCGAGCGTGGCTCCTTCCTGTGCGGCGCGTGCGGATGCGCCAGTGATCCCCGCCGGGTGGCGGGACACGTGCCTCCCTTCGTGAGGCGGTGGGCACGGTCCGGCTACGCGGCGGCCGGGCACTCCTGATCGATCCAGCGATCCACGTCCGCAAGGCGGAAGCGCAGGTGTCCGCCGATCTTGCGGGCGGGGATGTTGAGCGGGCGGTGGTTGTTGTAGACCCATGCGGGTGTGACGCCCAGGTACTCGGCCAGTTCGGCGACGCTCATCAGGCGGGCGTTGTCCAACGGTTGCTCTCCTCTGTCGGCGGAGGGAGAGGTTCCCTCCGGCTCGACCATCCTGCGCTATCAGTCCGGCTCAGTCAAAGCCGGATGGGTCACATCTGGACTTGCCTGATAGGTGGTGGCTTCCGTATGTTGCTGCCCATGACAGATGACTCGCCACGTGAAGGCATCACGACGACACAGCGCATCGGCCCCTGGGTCGTCACCATGTATCGACCCATCGGATTCGCTGCCGGAGGGCCACAGGAGATCCGCGTCGAACCGGCCGGCGATGCCGACCCCCAGGAGATCGCTCGCGGGATCTCCTCCACCGTCCTGCGTCAGATCGTCACGGCAACCCCCGGAGAGCTGGCGCGACAGGCGAGCGAAGAACCCGCACTGGATGACCTGTCCGACACCCTGCGCCAGATGCCAAGGGGGCTCTCGGACGAGTACCTGGCGTTCCTCTCCGCCGTCTACGTCCGGGTGGTGGAGGTCGGGCAACGCGCCCCGATCCAGGACCTTGAACAGGTCACCGGAACCAAACAGGCCACCCTCAAAGGGCATCTCCGAGCCGCACGCCAGCGCGGGTTTCTGACCAAGGTCGAGGGCAGGGCCGGGGGCCACCTCACGGACAAGGCTCACGCCGTTCTCAAGAGGGTTCAGCCCGGTGGCGTGACCGCCGAGGACGCCCGATAGCAACCGCGACCGAGAGGGGGGAAGCAGCCGAGTGGCGAAGCGCGGCAACGGGCTCGGCGGGACTCCGGTGGAGATCCCGCGTACAGGCAGAGCGAACACCTGGGGTGTACGTACGCCCCTGCACTTCAACAAGGTGACAGGGAAGCGGGAGCGCTACTGGATAGGCCGGGAGTACAAGAACAAGACGGCGGCGGAGAGAGCACTCCGGGTCTGGATCACCGACTACGAGGCAGGCAAAGTCGCCGCCCGCTCGGACATGAAACTCGGTGACTGGCTGGACAAGTGGCTGAGCAACCACAGGAAGGAGGGAACGACCATGGCCGGTTACGAGACGAAAGTCCGCCTGCACATCAAGCCGCACATCGGCGGCGTGAAGCTGTACGAGGTCACCGACGACACCCTTGACGACCTGTACCGGCTGCTGGAAACGACCCCGTGCCCGACCAACAAGGGCAAGCCGCTCGGGGGCCAAGTCGGTGCGCCACGTGCACAACATCCTGTCCGGCGCGTTGGGGGCGGCGGTGCCCAAGCTGATACCCGTCAACCCCGCCGCGACGGCTCACCCTCCCACCGCCCGGCAGATCCGGGCGCAGGAGTCGAGGTATCCGACGCTGGACGACGGTCAGACGACCCGGTTCCTGGGGACGGTGTGGGAGCCGTGCGGCAACCGGGCCTGTGACGGGGGCCTGACCCACCACTGCCTTCGGGACGCCCCGCTGTGGACCGTGTACGCCGCTACCGGCGTGCGCCGCAGTGAGGCGCTCGGCATGAAGTGGTCCCTCATCAACTGGGATGCGGGGTCCATCGAACTCGGTTGGGTCGTGGTCGAGGAGGGCAACACCTACCGGCTGCGCAAGCTCACCAAGGACGGCGACGACAACGCAGTCATCTACGTGGACCAGTCCGTGATGAACGTCCTGAAGTGGCAGAAGGAACGCCAGAACGCGGAGCGGGAACGGCTCGGCTCCTCGTGGGCGGACAACGATCTCGTCTTCGCCCGCGACGGCTTCAAGCTGTACCGGGGCGAGGCGGGCGGACCACAGGACCCCGAAAAGGTGTCGGCACGGTGGCGCACCCTGCGCACCCGGCTCCACCTGCCCGAGGACTTCCGCATCCACGACTGGCGGCACAGCAAGGTCACGAACGACCTGGAGGCCGGGGAGAACCCCGTCGAGGTCTCTGCCAACGTCCGGCACCACTCGCCGGGCTACACCATGGCCCGGTACGGGCACTCACGTAAGGACGGAGCGCGGCGGCTGGCCGCTTCCGGAGCGGGCCGACTCGGCCTGTCATCCCTGGTCGGTGTCCGAGGGGGGACTTGAACCCCCACGCCCGATAAAGGGCACTAGCACCTCAAGCTAGCGCGTCTGCCATTCCGCCACCCGGACAAGGTGTCTGTCGTTCCGGGGCGTTCCCCGTGGCGACAGAGAAAACAATACCAGGGGTTCGAGGTGCCTTTCACCCGCGTTTCCGGTGGTCAGTGCGGTGCGGGCGGGGTGCGGCGGATTCCCGCGGCGGGCGTGTCACCGCGCGTCGCGGGATGGGAGCACAGGGTGGCCGACCCCTGGGGGAGGGCGGGCCGCTCGCGGGAACGGCCTGCCCTCCCCCGGGCCGGATCAGTCGCCGCAGCGGCTCTGGCGGAGGCCGTGCAGGTGGGCGCTGGACTTGCGGGCGAAGGCGAGGGAGTCGACCGGGTTGTCGTGCTCGGTCTGCCAGTGGTGGTAGGTCCGGCCTCGCTGGGTGCGCTCGGTGACGCGGTTCAGGAACGTCGTGTAGTCGATGTCCCCGTCGCCGACGTCCGTCATGTCGTAGCCGTCGCGGGCGGCGTCGTTGCGGGTGCCGTCCTTGACGTGGAAGAGCGGGTAGCGGTCCGGCTGCTTGAGTACGTAGTCGATGGGGTTGAAGGGGGCCGGGGTGCCGTCGGCGCGCTTGCCGAAGCGGAACCGGCCGGCCAGCGCCCAGTAGATGTCCATCTCCAGGTAGACCAGATTGGGGTCGGTCTCGGCGAGCAGGACGTCGTAGAGGCGGACCTTCGGCTTGTCGGTGGCGAAGGAGAACTCCTCCGCGTGGTTGTGCTGGTAGAACTTCATGCCCCGCTTGCGGGCGGCGGCGCCGTACTTGTTGAAGTCCTCCGCGGCACGCTTCCAGCCGTCCACGGTGGAACCGTAGCGGAAGGGTCCGGAGGCGGTGCCGATGTGCTTCAGGCCGAGGGCTTCGGCGTCGTCCAGGACCTTGGTGAGGTTCTGGGCGAAGGAGTAGGCGCCGGGGTTGTTGTCGTCGTAGTAGTTGACGTGGCTGCCTATGGGGTTGAGCCCGTGGTTCCTGGCCAGCCTCTTGAGCTGGGCCAGGGTGATCTCGCCCGCCGACCCCTGGGTGTATCCGGCGAACTCGATCTCGTCGTAGCCGTACTTCTCCAGCTCGGCGAAGACGGGTGCGAAGCCGAGGGTGGAGATCTTGTCGCGGAGGCTGTAGAGCTGGATGCCGAGGCGGCCGGGGGGCAGGACGGCACGGCCCTTGCGGTGCCCGTGGTCGTGTCCGTGGCCCTTGCCGTGGTCGTTGCCCTTGCCCTGGTCGTGACCCTTGCCCGGGTGGGTGGTGGCCTGGGCGGACGAGGCGCCGAGGAGGCCGGCGGCGGTGACTCCGGCGGCGACGCCCAGGACGTTGCGGCGGTTCAGTCTGCGTGCGAGTTCGGCGTCCTTCGAGAAGCGGCTCATGGTGACGTGTCTCCTGAGGGGTGTGCGGGCGGGAGGAATTGTCAGTGCAGTCCGGCAAGCTGGAGCAGCAGGGACTTCACTTCGGTGGCCTGGACTCGGCCGTCGTACGCGTCGAACACTCGGGGGGTGGAGCAGAGGATGAGCGGACCTTCGTCGTCGCTCGTGGGGAGACGGCCGTGGCTGCCCCGAATAGGTGAGGGGTCCAGGGGGACGACCGCCATCCGGTAGCGCAGGCCCACCTTCTTGCGGGCGACCGCCGTGGCCGCCCTGACCCGGACGTAGGGGTCCTGGGGGTCCATGAAGAGTTCGACCGGGTCGTAGCCGGGTTTGCGGTGGATCTCGACGAGCTGCGCGAAGTCGGGGGCGCGGGCGTCGTCGAGCCAGTAGTAGTACGTGAACCAGGCGTCCTTCTCGGCGAGGGCGACCAGTTCGCCGGAGCGCGGGTGGTCCAGGTGGTGGGCCTTCTTGCCCTCGTCGTCCAGGAGCACGTCGATGCCGGGCAGGTCCGCGAGGGCTTCCCGGGTGGCGTCGAGGTCTTCGGGGCGGCGTACGTAGACGTGGGCGATCTGGTGGTCGGCGACGGCGAACGCCCGGGAGGCCATGGGGTCCAGGTACTCCATGCCGTCCTGGGTGTGGACCTCCAGCAGGCCCGCGCGGCGCAGGGCACGGTTGATGTCGACGGGCCGGTCCGCACGGGTGATCCCGTACTCGGACAGCGCGACGACGGTGCGGCCCTCGGCGCGCGCGTCCTCGATCAGGGGGGCCATGGCGCGGTCCAGGTCGGCGGCCGCGCGGTGGGAGCGGGGGTCGTCGGGGCCGTAGCGCTGGAGGTCGTAGTCGAGGTGCGGGAGGTAGCACAGGGCCAGGTCGGGGGTGCGGGTGGCGAGGAGGTGCCGGGTCGCGTCGATGATCCACTGGGAGGAGACGAGGTCGGCGCCGGGGCCCCAGAAGTGGAAGAGGGGGAAGGTGCCGAGTTTCTGGGTGAGTTCGTCGTGCAGGGCGGGGGGCCGGGTGTAGCAGTCGGGTTCTTTGCGGCCGTCGGCGTAGTAGACGGGGCGGGGGGTGACGGTCCAGTCGGTGTCGGCGCCCATCGCGTACCACCAGCAGACGTTGGCGACGGTGTAGCCGGGGTGGGCCCGGCGGGCGGCGTCCCAGAGCCGGTCGCCCTGGACGAGGCCGTTGTGCTGGCGCCACAGGAGGACGTCACCGAGCTCGCGGAAGTACCAGCCGTTGGCGACGATGCCGTGTTCGGCGGGGGTGGTGCCGGTGAGGAAGGTGGACTGGGCGGCGCAGGTGACGGCGGGCAGGACGGTGGAGAGCGGGGCCTGTGCCCCGGTGGAGGCCATCGCCCGCAGGTTCGGCATGTGGGCGAGCAGTTGGGGGGTGAGGCCGACGACGTCCAGGACGAGGAGGGGGGTGGGGCGGGGCCCGGTCGCGGGGGCGGTCACGGCAGTTCCTTGAGTCCGAGGTCGGTCAGGAGGTCGCGGGCGAGGGTGAGTTCGGCGGCGATGCCGTCGGCGAGCTGGGCCCGGGTTCTAGGCCGCAGCTCGGCCGGGAGTGCCTGCCAGGTGTACGTCTCGACTTCGAGGTGCCGGGTGAGGGGCACGGGCCCGCCGACCAGCCGGGTGAGGACGCTCTCCAGTACGGGGAGCGTGGAGGTGAGCGGGGGTGCGGGAGGGGCGTGCAGGGGGACGTGGAAGTGGGAGCGCCACGGGGTGCTGTCGGGCAGCGACACCCCGGCGAGGGCTTCGTCGAGGTCGTCGGTGCCGCGCAGTCCGGCGGCGGTGAGGGTGCGGGTCTGGTGCAGGAAGCGGGGTTCGGCGAAGGCGGCCAGGGCTTCTCGTACCTCGGGCAGGTGGGGGTGTTCGGCGTGCAGGGCGGCGGAGAGCTGTGCCTTGGCCACGGGGATGCCCGCGGTGTGCAGGGCGTCCAGCGCGGTGTCGGGGTCCTCGAAGGAGGTGGCGAGGTGGCAGGTGTCGACGCAGACGCCGATGCGGTCGTGGCCGACCGCGGTGAGCGGGGCGATGGCGTCGGCGGTGGTCTCGACGGTGCAGCCGGGTTCGGGTTCGAGGCCGATCGTGACGGATTTGCCGGTCAGCTCGGCGAGGGCGTCGAGGCGCTGGGCGAGGGCGGTGAGGGCCTTGCGCGCGGTGACGGCCGCGGCGGGGTCGGTGGCGTACGGGGTGCGCCAGGCGATCGGCAGGGTGGAGACGCTGCCGTGGGTGACGTCCTCGGGGAGGAGCGCGGCCAGCAGCCGGGCCAGGTCGGTGGTGTGGGCGAGCCGGTCGGGGTGCGTCCAGTCCGGTTGATAGACCCGGTACTTGACCTCCTCGGCGCCGAACCCTTCGTACGGGAAGCCGTTGAGGGTGACGACCTCCAGGCCCCGGTGGTCGAGTTCGGCGCGCAGCGCGCGGAGGGCGGAGGGGTCGTTGACCAGGGTGCGGGCGGCTTCCTTGGCGAGCCAGAGGCCGATACCGAGGCGGTCCCGGCCGAGCCGTCTGCGTACGGGTTCGCAGTGGTCGCGGAGTTGGGCGCGGACGCCGTCGAGGGTTTCGGCGGGGTGCACGTTGGTGCAGTACGCCAGGTGGACGGTGGTGCCGTCGGGGTGGCGGAAGCGCATCGCTCACTCCCCGCCGCGGAGGATGGAGTTGCCCTCGTGGAGGGGGTCGGGGGCGGCGATGTCGAGCTGGAGGCGGCCGCTCTGACCGTAGAAGGCGACGGGGTTGCGCCAGAGGACCTTGTCGACCTCGTCCTCGTCGAAGCCCGCCTTCAGCATGGCGTCCGCGACCTTACGGGTCTTCAGCGGGTCGCTCCTCCCCCAGTCGGCGGCTGAGTTGACGAGGACGCGGTCGGTGCCGTGGTTCCGCAGGACCGTCACCATGCGGTCCTCGTCCATCTTGGTGTCCGGGTAGATGGAGAAGCCGGCCCAGCACCCGCTGTCGAGGGCGTCCCGCACGGTCGTCTCGTTGAGGTGGTCGAGCAGGACGCGTTCCGGGGCGAGGGCGGATTCGCGGACGGCGTCGATGGTGCGGCGCAGCCCGGCGAGCTTGTCGCGGTGCGGGGTGTGGACGAGTGCGGGCAGCCCGTGGTCGGCGGCGAGCTGGAGCTGTGCGGCGAGGGCGGTGTCCTCGGCGGGGGTCATGGAGTCGTAGCCGATCTCACCGACGGCGACGACGGAGTCCTTGACGAGATAGCGGGGCAGGGCGTCGAGGACGGGGGTGCAGCGGGGGTCGTTCGCCTCCTTGGGATTGAGGGCGAGCGTGCAGTGGTGGGCGATGCCGTACTGGGAGGCGCGGAAGGGCTCCCAGCCGAGGAGCGCGTCGAAGTAGTCGTAGAAGCTGGCGGGCGAGGTACGGGGCTGGCCGAGCCAGAAGGCGGGTTCGACGAGGGCGCGGACCCCGGAGTCGTACATCGCCTGGTAGTCGTCCGTGGTGCGGGAGGTCATGTGGATGTGGGGGTCGAAGATGCGCATCAGGACTCCTCCGTGGGGGCGGCGGCCGGGGTGGCCGTGAGGGCGAGGACGGTGCGCAGGTCGGCCGGTACGGGGCGGCCGGCGGCGGTGCGTTCGGCGGCGAAGTCGTGGAGCATGCGGGCGAGTTCGGCGTCGCCCCGGGCACGGTCGGCGAGCGCGGCGACGGCCTCGACGGGCACCTCGGTGAAGAGGCACTTCAGGATGGCGTGCCGCCAGCCGTGCGCGTCGAGGTGGGCGGCGGCGTACGGGCCGACGGCGGCGGCCACCAGCCGGGTGTCGTTGGTGCGCAGGGCGTCCTCGACCAGCGTCAGGGCGGCGGACCCGAGGTCGAGCCGGTGCAGAGTGAGCAGGACGGCCCGGCGTTCGGCCGCGGTGCCCTGTGCGTAGAGCCGGGCCAGGTCGGGAGCCGCGGGCCGGGCCTCGATGAGCAGCAGGGCGCGTACGGCGTCGGCGTGCTCCGTCCCGCAGTGGCGTCCGGCCGAGGCGAACCGCGTCTCCCAGGGCGGGTTGCCGGTGCCGGTGCCCGATGGCGGGTTGCCGGTGTCCGGGCGGTCGGGGGTGCCGGTGCCGGTGTCGGGGCGGTCGGTGGCGTGCGCGGCTTCGGCGAGCGCCTCGTCGAGCCAGGCTCTCGCCGCCCCGGGGAGGCGGTCGTCGAGCTCCTCGCGGGTGGTCAGCACGGGGCGGTCACCTCGTTCCGCGTCGTGCGGGCCGCCGCGTCGCGCAGGAAGCCGAGGGAGCTGCGGGCGAGGTCGGGGCCCGCGTGGGAGTGGCGGGGCAGTTCGACGACCGTGAGGCCGTCGTAGCCGGTGGCGGCGAGGGCGTCGAGGACCGGCGGGAAGTCGATCTCGCCGTCGCCGAAGGGGAGGTGTTCGTGGATGTCGCGCCGCATGTCCTCGATCTGGACGTGCCGCAGCCAGGGCGCGGCCTCCTCGACGCAGGTCGTGGGCGGGGCTGGCTCCAGGCACTGGCAGTGGCCGATGTCGAGGGTGAGCCCGAGGGCGTCCGGGTCTCCGAGGAGGGTGCGCAGGTGGTGGAAGTCGGCGAGCGTGGCGAGGAGGTGGCCGGGTTCCGGTTCGATGGCGAGGGGTATGCCCGCGCGGGTGGCGGCGTCCAGGACGGGACCGAGGGCCTCGGTCAGCCGGTGCCAGGCGGTGGCGGTGGCCGTCGCGGCGGCGGCTGTCGTGCCGGTGCCTGCCGTGCCGACTGCTGTGGTGCCGGTGCCTGCCGTGCCGACTGCTGTGGTGCCGGTGCCTGCCGTGCCGACTGCTGTGGTGCCTGCGTCAGCGCGTGCGCCCGCGCCGGTGCCCACGCCGGTGTCCGGACCTGCGCCGGTGCCGGGTGGGGCGATGCCGCTGAAGCAGTGCACGGCGTGTGCGCCCAGTTCGGCGGCGATGTCCACGGCCCGGACGAGCAGGGCGGTGCGGGCCGCGCGGGCTTCGGGGTCCGGGTCGAGGAGGGAGGGTCCGTGCTTGCGGCGCGGATCGAGGACGTAACGGGCGCCCGTCTCCACCGTGACCCCGAGGCCCAGCGCGCCGAGTCTGCGGGCCACGTGCCGGGTGCGGGCGGCGACGTCCGGGGCGAGGGGGTCCAGATGCATGTGATCGAGCGTCAGCCCCACTCCGTCGTACCCGAGGTCGGCCAGGAGCCCGAGGGCGTCGTCCAGGCGGAGGTCGGTCAGGCCGTTGGTGCCGTAGCCGAGGCGCAGGGTCATGTCGGGCTCACCTTCCGTGCGAGGGTGCGGGCGAGGGGGGCGAGGCCCATGACGGCGAGCCCGGTCAGCGGCGCTCCGGCCCTGGCCGCCAGCGCCGCCTGGAGCGGGATCATGGCGCGGATGCCGCCGCCGACGGCGCGCTGGGTGAGGGGCGGGGACGGGTTGAGGGCGGCGTGCAGGAGCGGAGGCCCGGCGGTACGCAGGTAGGCGCCGGTCAGCGCGGTGAGGAGGAGCCCCCGGCAGGGGTCCGCCGCCCCAGGCGCCCCCAGGCCGGACGGTGCTCCGGGCGGTCTCATGTGTCCGCGTACGACGGCGGCGCCGAGGGCCGCCGTCGCGGCGAGGGAGGCGAGGGGCACGGCGGTGGAGCCGCCTCGCGCCTCGTGGCGGGAGACGGCGGTGACCGCGTAGGTGTGCGCGCCGAGCGCCAGCGCGGCCGGGACGGCCGGACCGTACCGCGCGACCGACCGCCTCCCGGAGGCGCCCGCGCCCACGTCTCTCCGCCCGTGCGCACCGGAACCCGCACCGGAACCGAGGGCGAAACCCGAACCGGAACCGGAACCGGAACGGGAACGGGAACGGGAAACGGCAACAGAGCCTGAGCCGGAAACGGCGACTGAGCGGGAGCCGGAGGTGGAGACCCGGAGGGGACCGGCAGAGGCGGCGGCCGACCGCCGTACCGGGCCGCCCGCCGGCCGGTCCCGGTCCCCCGTCGCCACCGCGCCGAGCAGCAGGTCCAGGGCGCGGGCGGTGGCCATGGCTGCCGGGCCCGCCGGGGTGTGTTTCAGGCGCAGGTCGTACGCCCAGACGGTGGCCGCCAGGCCGGTGGCCACCGTCAGGGCGGGCCGTCCCGCGCGGGCCGCCAGGCCCAGGCCCGCCGCCGTCAGCGCGCCCGCCGCCGCGAGGGCGGCCCCGGGGGCGATACGACCGGAGGGGATCGGGCGGTGCGGGCGGTCCACGGCGTCCTCGTCGCGGTCCGCCCAGTCGTTGAGCGCCATCCCCGCCTCGTACAGGCACAGCGAGGCGCCGACCGCGAGCGCCGTGCCCCGGCCGGGGCTCCGGCCCGCGGCGGCGGCACCGGCCAGCGCGTCGCCCGGGACGGTGAACAGCGCGGAGACCCGGAGCAGTTCCGCCCAGGCCCGCGGGGTGTGCCGGGTGCGGGGCCTGTCCGGTGCGGGCGCAGTCCCGCCCGCACCGGACAGGCGGACCGAGGGCGCCGCCGCGCGGGCGGCGCGGACGCCGACCAGACCGACGGCCGCCGCGCCCGTGAGCGCCAGGAGCAGACGCGGCGGCCTCATTCCGCCGCCCGCAGCCGGCCGGCGAAGTCCAGCAGGGCCGCGTACTGCTCGCCCAGCGCGGCGGGGCCTCCGTCGGGGTCCTTGAAGTAGAAGCCCAGCTCGGGCCGGGGCCCGCTCAGGCCCGCTTCGTGGGCGCGGGCCAGCAGCCGGGCGAGGTCCAGGACCAGCGGGGCCGCCAGGGCGGAGTCGCAGCCCTGCCAGATCGTCTGGAGGATCATCCGCGAGCCGAGGAAGCCGTCGAACGCGATGTGGTCCCAGGCCGTCTTCCAGTCCCCCATCGCCGGGACGTCGTCGATGTGCACCTCGCCCTCGGGCGCGGTGCCGAACGTGTCGGCGAGTACGCGTTCCTTGCCCGCGTTCTTCGCGGCGGCGGCGGCCGGGTCGGCGAGGGCCGCACCGTCGCCGCCGCCCAGCAGGTTCGTCCCCGACCAGGCGCGCACCGGCAGGGCGCGCTGGACGAACATCGGCGCGAGCACGGAGCGCAGCAGGGTCTGGCCGGTCTTGCCGTCGCGTCCGGCGTGGGGCGGGCCGCCCGCCGCGGCGGCCTCCCGCAGGCGCGGGCTGTGCAGTCCGGTGGAGGGGGTGAAGTTGACGTACGGGCAGCCGGCCCGCAGCGCGGCGGCCGCGTAGAGGGAGCTGGCGGGCAGGCGGGTGTCGTCCGCGCCGGGGGCGGGTTCGGTGGAGGCCACGTTGACGACGACGGTGCGGGCGAGCGCGTGGCGGCGGGTGAAGCCGGTGAGGTCGGCGGCGAAGGCCGCGATCAGTTCGTCGTCGGTACGGCTGTCGCCGGGCAGCGGCCCGCCGGGGCGTATCTCGGCTTCCGCGGCGGCGAGTTCGGCGGTCACGGCGGCGGACAGTCCGCCCGGGAGCACCCCGCCGGCCTCCAGGGCCTCGGCGCGTTTGGGCAGGGGGCAGTCGAGGGTGTCGTGGCCGCCGAAGACGAGGGAGGTCAGGGGTGGCAGTCCGCTGCCGGCGAAGGGCGGGGTCTCGGTGACCATGCCGGTCGCCGGGTGGAGTCCCGCCGCGATGGCGGCGCATCCCGCGGTGGCGGTGGTGGCGACGGAGCCGCGTGCTCCGATGAACCAGATTCCGGTACGAACGGCCTGTGCGGACACGGGCGGCCTCCCAGGGGTGGGACGGGGTGGGATGTGGTGACGGGGGCGGGCGGCGGCGCTCCCGTCCCCGCCGTCGGGCGGGAAGAAGGTGCCTCCCCGCCCGACGGCGGACGGAACGGATGTGCCTCCCCGCCCGACGACGGACGGAAGAACCGGAGCCTCCCGCCTCCGACGGACGGAAGAGCGGTGGCCCCCGGCCGACGGCGGACGAAGGAGCGGTGGCCCCCCGCCCACCGTCGGCGGGCGGGGAGACCGGGCGTCCTCGCCCGCCGTCGGCGGGGGTGCCCCCGGAGGTGGAGCGCCTAGCCGGCGGGCAGTTCCTTCAACTGGATGTTGCGGAAGGACACATGGTCGTCGGCTCCGTGGTTCTGGAGGCCGATGTAGCCGTCCTTCAGGCTGCGGACCGGGTCGGTGTTGGTGAAGTCGTTGATCTTCGTCCCGTTGAGGAAGACCTGGAGACGCTCACCCTTGACCTTGATCTCGTAGCTGTTCCACTGGCCCGGCGGCCTCAGGACCCGGTCGCGGGCCTTGATGTTCGCCGACTTGAAGGTGTAGATCGCGCCGGTGGTGCGGTCCGCCGTGTCGGTGGCGTCGATCTGGACCTCGTACCCGTTGTCCACCGCGGACCACGGGTCGTCCGACATCGGGAAGCCGACGAAGACACCGGAGTTGTCGTCGCCCGTCATCTTCCAGTCGAGCGTGAGCGAGTAGGACGACAGTTCCTTGGCCTGGTAGGTCAGCAGGCCCATGCCGCCCTCGGAGCGGAGCTCACCGTCCACGATGTCGAACTTCCCGGGACCGGCCTGCTTCCAGCCCTCCAGCGTCTTGCCGTTGAAGAGGGACCGGTAGCCGGTGTCGGGCTTGCAGTTGGCCTTGACCTGTCCGGCGGCGTAGCGCAGGCCGCCCAGCAGGTGTCCGCGGAACTCCGGTTCGGCGTAGGACTCCTTGGTGTGGCCGAGGCCGGTGTAGAAGGAGCGGCCGCCCTGGTAGGTCTGGCACCAGGCGATGGGGTGATCGCCCTTCATGGTGCCGCCGTCGTAGGTGGTCTCGTCCACGGTGGCGAGGATCTGGGCCTTGTCCCGGGGGTTGGTGCGGTAGTTGTACCACTCGTCGGTGTGCTCCCACGCGTCGTCCATGTGGGCGGTGGCCGGGTGGTCGTGGTTCTCCACGCGGACGGTCGCGGACTGGATCTGCGGGTGGGAGGAGAAGTAGGCACCGACGAGTCCGCCGTAGAACTCCCAGTCGTACTCGGTGTCGGCGGCCGCGTGGATGCCCATGTAGCCGCCGCCGGTGGAGACGAAGTTCTCGAACGCCTTCTTCTGGTCGGCGTTCAGGATGTCACCGGTGGTGGACAGGAAGGCGACGGCGTCGTAGCGGGCGAGGTTGCTGGTGGTGAACTGGCCCGCCTCCTCGGTGGAGTCGACGGTGATGTTGGACCCCTTGCCGAGCTCCTTCAGCGCGGCGATGCCCTCCGGGATCGAGTCGTGGCGGAAGCCGCCGGTCTTGGAGAAGACGAGGACGCGCTTGGCGGTCTTGTCGACGGGGCTGTCGGACAGTTCGAAGTCGTCCACGTCGTAGAGCGCCCCGTCACCGCCCTTGAAGACCAGGAAGAGTTCGGTGGCCTTCTTCGGCGCTCCGCGCAGCGGCACGTCGATGTCCTGGAAGGTGTCCCAGCTGCCGGTCACCGGGACGGGCGCGGAGCCGAGGATCTTGCCGGTGGGCGATCCGGTCCGTACCTCCAGGAAGCCTCCCGCGCCGGCCGAGGACGTACGGGCGGTGAGCTTGGTGGCGCCGTCGAGGATGTACGGGGTGAACGAGATCCAGTCGTCGTTGTGGATGTCCCCGACGGTCCGGCCGCCGTGGGCGCTGGTCTTGCTCGGGGTGGTGATGCCGGAGGACCTGTCGAAGTGCTCGGCCTGCCGGTGGCGCGGCTGGAGCTTGGCCTGGTCACTGCCGGTCAGTGCGGCCTGGCCGCCGCCCCCGCCGTCGGTGTAGGAGGCCGAGATGCCGCCGTAGATGTTGGCGTTGGGGTCGTGGCCGCCCTCCATGGCGGTCTTGATGGTGCCTTCGCAGCCGTGCTCGGTGGTCATGTCGTGCCCGTGGCTGTCGTGGCCCAGGGTGAACTTGACCTCGACCTTGGAGCAGTCGACGGTGCCGTCCTCCGGGTCGGTGACGGTGACCTTGAAGGGCACCGCGTCACCGAACTCGAACAGCTGGCCGTCGGACGGGAAGTGCATCTCGACGACGGGCGCGGTGTTGCCGACCGTGATGTGCACGCTGGCCGAACCGGTGCGGCCGGTGGGGTCCTCGGCGGTGACGGTGGCGGTGTAGGTGCCGTTCTTCTTGTACGTGTACGTGGGGTTGGCGGCCGTGGAGGTACCGCCGTCGCCGAAGTCCCAGGCGTACGTGAGGGGGTCGCCGTCGCCGTCGGTGGTGCCCTCGGAGGAGAACTTCACCTTCAGGGGCGCGACGCCGGAGGTCTTGTTCGAGGAGGCCTCGGCGATGGGCGAGCGGCCGCCGGTGGCGTTCTCGATGCGGTAGAGCGCAGAGTTCTCGTCGCCGCCGAACCAGGACAGGCCGTAGTCCAGGACGTAGAGCGCGCCGTCCGGGCCGAAGGCCATGTCCATGATCTGGGTGCCGGTCCACGGGACGTCGTTGATCGAGCGGACCGTGCCGTCGTCGTCCTGCTCGATGCGCTTGATCCACTGCCGGCCGAACTCCCCGGCGAAGAAGTCCCCGTCGTACTCCTCGGGGAACTTCACCGGCGAGTCGAGGTCCGCGTCGTAGCGGTAGACGGGTCCGCCCATCGGGGACTCGGAGCCGGAGCCGAACTCGGGCAGCGAGGGGCCGTCGTACGGGATCCACGCGGCCTGGGACGGCGGCAGGTCGACCAGGCCGGTGTTGTACCGGGACTCGTTCTTCGGGGCGGCGCAGTCGAACTTCGCGCCGGAGGTGCCGGTGGCGAAGTCGTAGCGGTTGTACGCGTCGTTGTCGCCCGTGCAGTACGGCCAGCCGAAGTTGCCGGGCTCGGTCACACGGGCGAACTCGACCTGGCCGGCCGGGCCCCGGTTCGGGTCGGCGGAGCCGGCGTCGGGCCCGTAGTCACCGACGTAGAGGATGCCGGTCTTCTGGTCCACGCTGAAGCGGAACGGGTTGCGGAAGCCCATCGCGTAGATCTCGGGGCGGGTCTTGTCCGTACCCGGCGCGAAGAGGTTGCCCTCGGGGACGGTGTACGAGCCGTCGTCGGAGACCTTGATGCGCAGGATCTTGCCGCGGAGGTCGTTGGTGTTGCCGGAGGTGCGGCGGGCGTCGAAGGCCGGGTTGCGGTCCGCCCGGTCGTCCAGCGGCGAGTAGCCGTCGGAGGCGAACGGGTTGGAGTCGTCGCCCGTGGAGAGGTAGAGGTTGCCCTCGGCGTCGAAGTCGATGTCACCGCCCACGTGGCAGCACATGCCGCGGGTGGTGGGGATGTCCAGGACCTTCTTCTCGCTGGCGGTGTCGAGGGTGCCGTCCTCGTCCAGCGTGAAGCGGGAGAGCCGGTTGACGCCGTCGTACTTCGCGAAGTCCTCGGCGGTGCCGTTCTCCGGGGCGTCACCGTCCGGGGTGTCCAGCGGGGGCGCGTAGTAGAGGTAGATCGCCCGGTTCTCCGCGAAGCCGGGGTCGATGCCGACGCCCTGGAGTCCTTCCTCGTCGTGCGAGTAGACGGGGAGGGTGCCGGATATCCGGGTGTTGCCGGCGCTGTCGGTGATGCGCAGCTCGCCGCTGCGCGCGGTGTGCAGCACGCTGCGGTCGGGGAGTACCGCCAGCGACATGGGTTCGCCGGTCTCGGCCGCGCCCTTGGCGAGGGTGACCTGCTGGAAGTCGTCGGCGGCGGCCGCCGGGGTGGCGTCGGCCGGTCCGGCGGGGGCGGCGGCGGCCGGGGAGCCGAGGGTGAGGGTGGCGGCGGCGAGCAGTCCGCCGGTCAGGAGTGCGAGTGATTTACGGGCGCGGAGCCGTCTGCTGCTTCTGTGCACGTGCGTCCTCCGGAGAGTGCCGGTTGTACGGGCGGGTGGAGCCGTATCCGTTGCGCGCGGGGACTGCCGCGCTCGTGGCCCGGGGCGCCAGGGGGCCCGGGTTACGCGAGTTATGCCATGGACACGATCATGTCGTGTACATGGAAGGGACGGTAGCCTCGTTCGTCCGGGACGGAAAGGGCTTGCGCAGGAGTTGGGTCAGCCTTTTTCCCTTGCCAGGACAAAGCGGATGCGGGCAGGCCGAGGCGCCCCGTCGGCGTGCGCGGGTCCCGCGGGCCGGGCAAGGCCGACGCGGCCCGTTCTTCCCGGGGCCGGGGCCGGCTTCGGACCCGTCGCCGCGTGCCGCGTGCCGCCGGACCGGCGGTGCCACACCGTCACGGGGGTGGCACCGCCGGTCCGGCGGACGGACCTCCGGGCCCGGCGGACGACGCTCAGGGTCCGGGTCGGGTCCGGGTCCGGTCCGGGTCCGGGTCAGCCGCCGCCGAACGCCGCGTCGAACGAAGCGCTCGGCGGGTCGAAGTCGAACCGCTTCAGCGACGCCAGCGCCTCCGGGGCGCCCGCGAGCCGGTCCATTCCGGCGTCCTCCCACTCCACCGAGACCGGCCCTTCGTACCCGATGGACCGCAGCATCCGGAACACGTCCTCCCAGGGCACGTCCCCGTGCCCGGCGGAGACGAAGTCCCAGCCGCGCCGCGGATCGCCCCACGGCAGGTGGGAGCCCAGCCGGCCGTTGCGGCCGTCGAGGCGTTTGCGGGCCTCCTTGCAGTCCACGTGGTAGATCCGCTCCCGGAAGTCGTACAGGAAGGAGACCGGGTCGAGGTCCTGCCACACGAAATGGCTCGGGTCGAAGTTCAGGCCGAACGCGGGCCGGTGGCCGACGGCCTCCAGGGCGCGGTGCGTCGTCCAGTAGTCGTACGCGATCTCGCTGGGGTGGACCTCGTGGGCGAAGCGCACCCCCTCCTGGTCGAAGACGTCCAGGATCGGGTTCCACCGGTCGGCGAAGTCCTGGTAGCCGCGTTCGATCATGTGCGGGGGCACCGGCGGGAACATGGCGACGAGGTGCCAGATCGAGGACCCCGTGAAGCCGATGACCGTGTCCACCCCGAAGGCGGCCGCGGCCCGCGCGGTGTCCTTCATCTCCTCGGCGGCCCGGCGGCGTACGCCCTCCGGTTCGCCGTCCCCCCAGATCCGGGCCGGCAGGATCCCCTGGTGCCGTTCGTCGATCGGGCTGTCGCAGACGGCCTGGCCCACCAGGTGGTTGGAGACCGCCCAGCACTTGAGGCCGTACGAATCGAGCAGCCGCCGCCGCCCGTCGAGGTACGCCGGGTCGGCGAGTGCCTTGTCCACCTCGAAGTGATCGCCCCAGCAGGCGAGTTCGAGACCGTCGTAACCGAAGTCCCGGGCGAGCCGGCAGACCTCTTCGAGGGGCAGGTCGGCCCACTGGCCGGTGAAGAGCGTGAAGGGACGGGGCATGCTGCGAACCTCCTAGAAGGGGACCGGGGTGTGCACGGAGTTCTTGGCGGCGCTCTCCTCGACGGCGGCCAGCACCCGTTGCACCTGGAGCCCGTCGGCGAACGACGGTACGGGGGCCCTCCCTTCGGTGATCGTGCGCACCACGTCGCGCGCCTGGTGGACGAAGGTGTGCTCGTAGCCGAGTCCGTGGCCCGGCGGCCACCACGCCTCCAGGTAGGGGTGTTCGGGCTCGGTGACGAGAATCCGCCGGAAACCGGCGGAGGTCGCGGGCTCGGTGTGGTCATGGAAGGACAGCTCGTTGAGCCGTTCCAGGTCGAAGGCGATCGACCCGAGCTGCCCGTTGATCTCCAGGCGCAGGGCGTTCTTCCGGCCGGCGGCCATCCGGGTCGCCTCGAAGGAGGCCAGCGCGCCGGAGGCCAGCCGGCCCGTGAACAGGACCGCGTCGTCGACGGTGACCGCCCCCCGCGCGGCACCGTCCGAAGCCCCGGAGAGCCCGGTCGCGGGACCGGCGAGGACGGGACGCTGCCGTACGAACGTCTCGCTCACCGCGGACACCCCCACCAGCGGTTCGCCGGCGAGGTACTGGGCGAGGTCCACGATGTGGGCCCCGAGGTCGCCCAGCGCGCCCGACCCGGCGTGCTCGCGCTTCAGCCGCCAGGTCAGCGGCGACAGCGGATCGACGAGCCAGTCCTGGAGGTAGGTGGCCCGCACGTGCCTCAGCGCGCCGAGGCGCCCCTCGGCGATCAGCGAACGGGCGTAGGTGAGGGCGGGCACCTTGCGGTAGTTGAAGCCCGCGATCGCCACCTGCCCCCGGGCCGCGGCGCGTTCGGCGGCCGCGGCCATGGCCTCCGCCTCCGCGACGGTGTTGGCGAGCGGCTTCTCGCACAGCACGTGCTTGCCCGCCTCCAGGGCGGCGACGGCGATCTCCGCGTGGCTGTCGCCCGGGGTGCAGATGTCGACCAGGTCCACGTCGTCCCGGGCGATCAGCGCACGCCAGTCGGTCTCCGCCGCGGCCCATCCATGGCGGGCGGCCGCGGCCTCGACCGCGGTCCGGTCGCGTCCGCAGATCGCGGCGAGAGCCGGTCTCACCGGCAGGTCGAAGACGTGTCCCGCGGTACGCCAGCCCTGTGAGTGGGCGGCGCCCATGAACGCGTATCCGACCATGCCGACGCCGATCACCGGCGTCGGCCGGGGTGCCGGTGGCGACACCCCGGCCTCCTGCTCCGTCTCTTCCCTACGGGCCATGCGGACTTCCTCCTCGTCGGTGGTTCGGTGGCGGCGGTGGGGCCCGGTCAGCTGAAGCCGGTCGGCAGGTACTGGTCGATGTTGTCCTTGCTGACCACGGCCGAGTACAGGGTCACGGAGGTGGGGATCTCCATCTCGGCGAGACCCGAGACGCCCTTGCTCTGGCCGAGCGCGCGGGCCAGGTCGATCGCGGAGGCGGCCATGGTCGGCGGGTAGAGGACGGTGGCCTTCAGAACGCTGTCACCGGCCTTGATCGCGTCCATGGCGGACTTGGCCCCCGCGCCGCCGACCATGATGAACTCGTCGCGGCCGGCCTGCTCGATGGCACGCAGCGCGCCCACGCCCTGGTCGTCGTCGTGGTTCCACAGGGCGTCGAACTGCTTCTGCGCCTGGAGGAGTTGTGCCATCTTGGCCTGCCCGGACTCCACGGTGAAGTCGGCGGCCTGACGGGCCACCAGCTTGATGTTGGAGTAGTTCTTCAGGGCGTCGGCGAAGCCCTGGCTGCGCTGCTTGGTCAGTTCGAGGTTGTCGATGCCGGCGAGCTCGACGACCTTGGCGTTCGCCTTGTCCTTGAGCTGTTCGCCGATGTAGTGACCGGCGTTGAGGCCCATGCCGTAGTTGTCGCCGCCGACCCAGCAGCGGTAGGCCTGCGGGGAGGCGAAGACCCGGTCGAGGTTGACGACCGGGATACCGGCCCGCATGGCTTCCAGGCCGACCTGGGTGAGGGCCTTGCCGTCGGCGGGCAGGACGACCAGGACATCGACCTTCTTGTTGATGAGGGTCTTGACCTGGCCGATCTGGGCGGCGGTGTCGTTGGAGCCCTCGGTGGTCTCCAGGGTCACCTCGGAGTACTTCTCCGCCCGTGACCTGGCCTGGACGTTGATCGCGTTGAGCCAGCCGTGGTCGGCCTGGGGTCCGGCGAAGCCGATGGTGACGGGCTTGCCCTCGGTGTCGTCGGCGGCCGGCTGGTTGCTCTGGGCGGGCGCCTTCTCCTTGGGCTCGTTGCTGGTGCATGCGGTGAGGAAGGCTCCCGCGGAGACGGCCGCGGTGCCGAAGAGCAGTCCTCTGCGGCTGGTTTCTGGCATGGCTGTCGAACCCTTCATCCGGTGCGTGGCATACGGAACTGCGGGGGATCTGTGCGATGAACCGTGCGGTGAGCGGTGCTCCGCGACGAGAGCGGGGCTCAGGTGTCGCCGCCGCGGAGCGTGCGGCGCTGGACCAGGACGGCGGCGACGATGATCGCGCCCTTGGCGATCTGCTGGACGTCGCTCTGGAGGTTGTTGAGCGCGAAGATGTTGGTGATCGTGGTGAAGACGAGGACGCCGAGGACGGACCCGACGATCGTGCCCCGCCCGCCGCTCAGCAGCGTTCCGCCGATGATCGCGGCGGCGATGGCGTCGAGTTCGTACAGGTTGCCGTTGGTGTTCTGGCCGGACCCGGACAGGACGATGAGCATGAAGGCGGCGATGCCGCAGCACAGGCCGGAGAGCAGGTAGAGGTAGAGGCGCTGACGGCGTACGTCGATACCGGCGAGCCGGGCCGCCTCCGCGTTCCCGCCGACCGCGACCGTACGGCGCCCGAAGGTCGTCCGGTTCAGGAGGAACCAGCCGGCCACGGTCACCGCGGCGAACACCAGGACCAGCGGCGGGATGCCCAGGACGTAGCTGTCGGGCAGCCCGAGGTCCAGGACCGAGCGGACCGTGACGATCTGCGTCTTGCCGTCGGTGATCTGCAACGCCAGCCCGCGGGCCGAGGCGAGCATGGCCAGGGTGGCGATGAAGGGGACCAGGCCCCCGTACGCGATGAGGACCCCGTTGACCAGCCCGGCGGCCAGTCCGACGATCATCGCCGTGAAGAGGATCCCCGCGAAGCCGTACTCCTGGGTGGCCAGGGTCGTCGCCCAGACGGAGGCCAGCGCGACCATCGCCCCGACGGACAGGTCGATGCCGCCGCCGATGATGACGAACGTGACGCCGACGGTGACGACTCCGATGACGGAGGCCTGCGTCAGGATCAGCTGGAGGTTGCCGGTGTCCAGGAAGGCGTCCGGTTCGGTGATGCCGCCGACCGCCACCAGCACGACGAGGACGCCGAGCAGCGACAGGTTGCGTACGTCGGCGCGGAAGCCGAGGACGCGCGCTCCCGGTCCCTGTTTCTTCGAGGGCGGGGAGGCGGGGGCGTCGGCCCGCCCCTTGCCTGGCCCCTGGTGCTGCGCCGACGGCGCGGGCTGTGTCATGACGTCGGGCTCCCTTCCATGACGAGGTCGAGTACGCGGTGCTCGTCGAGCTCCTGGGCGGCGGCCTCGTGGACGACGCGGCCTTCGCGGAGCACCAGCACCCGGTCGGCGAGGCCCAGCACTTCGGGCACTTCGCTGGAGACGAGCAGGACGGCGAGGCCTTCGTCGGCCAGCCGCCGGATCACGGCGTAGAGCTCGGCGCGGGCGCCGACGTCCACCCCGCGGGTCGGTTCGTCCAGCAGCAGGACCCGGCAACCGCGCAGCAGCCAGCGGGCCAGGACCGCCTTCTGCTGGTTGCCGCCGGACAGGGTGCGGACGGCGGCGTCCGGGTTGTCGGGGCGCAGGGACAGCTCACGGGTGGCCCTCCGGGCGGCGGCGCGCTCGGCGCCCCGGTCCAGCCAGCCGCCCCGGGCGAACCGGGAGAGCGTGGAGAGCGAGACGTTACGGGTGACCGATTCGGTCAACAGGAGTGCCTGGGCCTTGCGTTCCTCGGGTGCCAGCCCGATTCCGGCGGCGACGGCGGCCCGGACGCTGCCGGGGCGCAGCGGGGTACCGCCCACGCTGACCCGGCCGGCGGTGGGTCTGCGGGCGCCGTAGACCGTCTCCAGGATCTCCGAGCGCCCGGAACCGACGAGCCCGGCGAGCCCGACGATCTCGCCGGGCCGCAACTCCAGGTCCACGGCCTCGAACTCGCCCTCGCGGCACAGCCCTTCGACGGTGAGTACGGGTTCGGCGGTGTTCGGCGGGGCGTCGGCGGCGGGCCGGGGAGGGAAGACGTACTCGACGTCCCGGCCGGTCATCATGGCAACGATGTCGCGTGTGGGGGTCGCCGCTGCGGGCAGCCCGACCGCGACGGCCCGGCCGTCCTTGAGCACGGTCACCCGGTCCCCGATGCGGCGGATCTCCTCCAGCCGGTGCGAGATGTAGACGACGGCCACGCCGTCCGAGGTGAGGCCGTCGACGATACGGAAGAGGTTGTCCACCTCGTCGGGGTCGAGCGCGGCCGACGGTTCGTCCATCACGATGAGGCGTACGTCGTGGGAGAGCGCGCGTGCCATCGAGACGATCTGCTGGTGGGCGGCCGAGAGGTCGCCGACCTCGCGGGCCGGGTCGATCTCGGGATGGCCCAGCCGTTCCAGGAGCGCGGCGGCCGCGGTCCTGGCCTCACGGGTGCGGACGACGAAGCCGCCGCTGGTGGGTTCGTGGCCGAGGAAGACGTTCTCGGCGACGGACAGGCCCTCCACCAGGTCGAGTTCCTGGTAGATGGTCGCGATGCCCAGGCGCATCGCGGTGATCGGGGAGGAGAGCTGGACGGTCTCGCCCTGCCAGGTGATGGACCCGCCGTCGGGCTGGTGGGCGCCGGCGAGCACCTTGATGAGAGTGGACTTTCCGGCGCCGTTCTGGCCGAGGAGGCAGTGCACCTCGCCCGCCTGGACCTGGAGATCCACGCCGTCGAGGGCCCGTACACCGGGGAAGGACTTGGTGATGCCGGACATCGTGAGCAGGGGTGGTGGTTCTGATGCCATGACGGTTCCCCTCGGCGGACGGGGCTCCCCCGCTCGGACGGGGCCGAGGGTTCGGGGAAGACCGGTGAGCGGGCAGGGCGCAGTGCCGGCGGTGCCGCACTGCTGCGGGACGGCTGGTGGATGGGGGTGCGGTGGAGCGGGTGCGGGTGGAGCGGTGTGTGGTGGAACGGGTGCGGGTGGCACGGTGCGGCTGCGGGTGGCGCGGTGCGGTGATGCCGTTGCGGAGCAGTGCTCCGGTTTCGGGGCGGTGCTACGGACACGGTGCGGTGATGCGCTTGCGGAGCAGTGCTCTGGATTCAGAGCGGCGCTATGGACACGGTGCGGTGCTACGGGAACGGAGCAGTGCTACGGAAAAGGAGCGGCGCTCCGGGCGGTTTCGGTGGTGCCGTGGTGCCGTGGTGCCGTGCGGTGCTGATGGTGCTGGGCGGTGCCAGTGGTGACGGTGATGCTGGGTGGTGCCAGTGGTGCCGGTGGTGCCGGTGGTGCCGGTGGTGCCGGTGGTGCTGAGCGGTGCCGGTGGTGCCGGGCGGTACTGGTGGTGCCGGTGGTGCCGTGCGTGGGGCGCGCCGTACGCGGAGCGGCCGTACCTGGAACGACCACGTACGGAACGACCGTGTGCGGAGCAGCCGTTGGTGAGACGGCGGAGGAGCGCGCTCGCCGGGGCGAGCAACCGGCCCGGAGATCAGGCCGGCGAGAACAGGTGGTCACTGATGAGCCGGGCCGCGCCGGTCACCCCGGCGGCCGGTCCCAGCTCCCCCAGGACGATGGGGAGGTTGCCCGTGGCCAGCGGCAGCGACTGCCGGTAGACCTGGGTGCGGACGCTGGCCAGCAGGTTGTGGCCGAGTCCGGTGACCCCGCCGCCGATCACGACGAGGCCCGGGTTGAAGAAGCTGACGAGTCCCGCGATGACCTGGCCGACCCGGTTGCCGCCCTCACGGATCAGGTCGAGCGCGGTCGGGTCCCCGGCCGCCGCGGCGGCGGCCACGTCGACGGCCGTGAGCTTTCCGGCCGCCTCCAGCCGGGCGGCGAGCTCCGCCGACTGCCCGGCACGGGCCGCGTCCTCGGCGTCGCGGGCCAGGGCCGCGCCGCTGAAGTGGGCTTCCAGGCAGCCCCGGTTGCCGCAGGCGCAGGCCCGCCCGTCCGGTTCCACCTGGATGTGGCCGATGTCGCCGGCGCTGCCCGTCGTACCGCGGTAGACCTCACCGCCGACGACGATGCCGCAGCCGATACCCGTACCGATCTTGACGCAGAGGAAGTCGCCCGCGGTCCGGGCGACGCCCGCGTGCTGCTCCCCCATGGCCATGAGGTTCACGTCGTTGTCGACCATGACGGGGCAGCCCAGTTCCTGGCTGAGCGCCTCGCGGACCGGGAAGCCGTCCCAGCCGGGCATGATCGGCGGCGCGACCGGTACGCCCTCGGGGAAGCGCACCGGTCCCGGCACGCCGATGCCCGCGCCGTCGAACCCCTCGGCGAGCCCCGAGGCGCGCAGTTTGGCCGCCATCACGAGTACCTGCTCGAAGACCGCGACCGGCCCCTCGCGTACGTCCATGGGGTGGTTGAGGTGGCCCAGCACCTCCAGTTCGGCGTTGGTGACGGCGACGTCGACGGAGGTGGCTCCGATGTCGACGCCGAGGAAACGCAGTTGCGGGGCGAGCCGGATGTTGTGGGAGCGGCGGCCCCCACGGGACGCGGCGAGCCCGTCGGCCACCACGAGCCCGGTCTCCAGCAGCCGGTCCACCTCGACGGCAAGTTTGGAGCGGGAGAGGTCGATCCGATCGCCGAGCTGCGCACGGGAGTTGGGGCCGCCGTCGCGCAGCAGTCTGAGCAGTCGTGCCTGGTGCGTGTTCGCGGGTCGTGCCGTCATGCGTCTCACGCGTCCCTCCCCGCCACACGGCCAGTCCGTCGGGCTTTCGATGGGGAACGTAGCAGCGGTTCACCTGAGTGGGAAGAAGTTGCGCAGGAATCGACCCCAACTTTCTCCACACTCAGGACAAAGCCTGGCCGCCGCCCTCGTCGGGGACGCCGCTCAGGGACAGCTGATCACCTGGCCGGCGTACGAGAGGTTCCCGCCGAAGCCGAAGAGGAGGACGGGGGCGCCGCTGACGACCTCGCCCCGTTCCACCAGCTTGGACAGCGCCATCGGGATCGACGCGGCCGAGGTGTTGCCGGAGTCGATCACGTCCTTGGCGACCACCGCGTTGACGGCGCCGATCTTCCTGGCGACCGGTTCGATGATCCGCAGGTTGGCCTGGTGCAGCACCACGGCGGCGAGGTCCTCGGGGCCGATCCCGGCGCGCTCGCAGACCGTACGGGCGATCGGCGGGAGCTGGGTGGTGGCCCAGCGGTAGACGGCCTGCCCCTCCTGGGCGAACCGCGGGGGCGTGCCCTCGATGCGTACGGCGTTGCCCATCTCCGGCACCGAACCCCACAGGACCGGGCCGATCCCGGGCCGGTCGCCCGCGCCCGGATCGGCGGTGACGACGGCGGCGCCCGCGCCGTCGCCCATCAGGACGCAGGTGGAGCGGTCGGTCCAGTCGACGATGTCGCCCATCTTGTCGGCGCCGATGACCAGGGCGCGGGTGGCGGCACCGGCGCGGATCGTGTGGTCAGCCGTGGCGAGGGCGTGGGTGAACCCGGAGCAGACGACGTTGATGTCCATGACGGCCGGCGACCGCATGCCGAGCCGGGCGGCGACCCTGGCCGACATGCTGGGCGAGCGGTGCTCGGCGGTGGAGGTGGCGACGAGGACGAGGTCGATGTCGGACGCCTGCATACCGGCCGCGGCCAGCGCCTTGGCCGCCGCGTGCGCCGCCATCTCGTCCACGGGCTCGTCCGGTCCGCCCACGTGCCGCGTCCTGATGCCGACGCGGCTGGTGATCCACTCGTCACTGGTGTCCACCATGCCCGCCAGGTCCTGGTTGGTGAGCACCTTGGCGGGCTGGTAGTGGCCGAGCGCCACGACACGTGAGCCGGTCATGTACGGGTTCCCCTCGCTACGTATGGCAGGAACTCACCAGTCTTGGTTGCTACCGATCGGTACAGAGGCACGTAACCCGACAGGAATATCGTCCACGGGTTGGAGCGTCCCGAACAGCGAGTCGAACATTCCCCCGAACACCGCAGCGACCCGGCTCCGGACGCCGCCCCGATCCGACCCGTGGCACTCTCTGTACGAAGGGCCGTTCGGGCCTGGGTCACGTACAGAATCGGGTTGATAGGCCATGGGACGGGCCACGGAGCGCCGCCGCACCATACGCATCCGGGACGGGGCGGTCAGCACGCGCCCGGACACCCTCGTCGCCGAGGAGCCCCTGGAGATCCGGCTGAACGGCAAGCCGCTCGCCATCACGATGCGCACCCCGGGCGACGACTTCGCCCTCGCGGCGGGCTTCCTGGTCAGCGAGGGTGTGATCGGCGAGGGTGCCGAGGTGCGGTCGATCGTGTACTGCGCCGGGGCCACGGCCGACGGGGCGAACACCTACAACGTGGTGGACGTGAAGCTCGCGCCGGGTGTCGTGGTCCCGGACATCACGCTGGAGCGCAACGTCTACACCACGTCGTCCTGCGGCCTGTGCGGCAAGGCCAGCCTCGACGCCGTACGCACCACGACCCGGCACCCCGTCGCGGACACTCCCCCGGTCCGGGTGACGCCCGAGCTGTTGTCCGTCCTGCCCGACCGGCTCCGCGAGGCGCAGCGGGTGTTCGACCGGACCGGGGGGCTGCACGCGGCGGCCCTGTTCTCGCCGGAGGGCGAACTCCTGGACGTCCGGGAGGACGTGGGCCGCCACAACGCGGTGGACAAGCTGGTGGGCCGCGCGCTGACGGACGGGCGGCTGCCGTTGAGCCGGACGGTCCTGCTGGTCTCGGGGCGCGCCTCGTTCGAGCTGGTCCAGAAGGCGGTGATGGCCGGGATCCCGATGCTCGCCGCGGTGTCGGCCCCGTCGTCGCTGGCCGTGGACCTGGCGGCGGAGAGCGGACTGACGCTGGTGGGCTTCCTGCGGGGCGCGTCCATGAACGTGTACGCGGGCGATCACCGCATCGCCCTGGACGCACCCGCCGGCGCGGGCTGAGACGGCCTCCTCGGCGGCCCTCAGCGGCCCTCGGCGGGCAGATCGGCGGACGCGTCGGCGGAAGGACCGGCCGGCGCGTCGGCGGTACGACCGGCCGGCGCGTCGGCGGTACGAGCGGCGGGCTCCGCCGCACGGTCCCGCCCGTGGGGCACCTCTCCCGCCGCCCCCCTCGTCCCGCTCCCCGGTTCCTCCGGCAGGGGCTCCCGGGAGCGCTGCTTCGCGATGACCGCGCAGACCATCAGCTGCATCTGGTGGAAGAGCATCAACGGCAGCACGGCGAGGCTCGCGTGCGCGCCGAACAGCACGCTCGCCATGGGCAGCCCGGCGGCCAGGCTCTTCTTGGACCCGGCGAACTGGATGGCCGTCCGGTCCGCCCGTCCGAAGCCCATCCGCTTCGGCCCGTACCAGCTCACCAGGAGCATCAGCGCCAGCAGCACCGCCTCGGCGACGAGGAGCCCGCCGAGCCGGAGCGGGGTGACCTGGTGCCAGACACCGGCGACCATGCCCTCGCTGAACGCGGTGTACACGACGAGCAGGATCGAGCCCCGGTCGACATAGCCCAGCAGGGTGCGGTGGCGGCCGAGGAAGCCGCCCAGCCGGCGGCGCAGCAGTTGGCCGGCGAGGAACGGCACCAGTAGCTGGAGGACGATCTGCACCAGGGAGTCGGCCGAGAACCCGCCCGCGCCGCCGCCGAGCAGCAGGGCCGCGAGCAGCGGGGTCAGCAGGATCCCGGCGAGGCTGGAGAAGGATCCCGCGCAGATCGCGGCGGGGACGTTGCCCCGGGCGATCGAGGTGAAGGCGATCGAGGACTGGATGGTGGAGGGCACCAGGCACAGGAAGAGGAAGCCCTCCTGGAGCTGTGGGGTCAGCAGATAGGGGACGAGGCCCCGGCTCGCCAGCCCGAGCAGCGGAAACACCGCGAAGGTGCAGGCCAGGACGGTGAGGTGGAGGCGCCAGTGCTTCAGCCCGTCGAGCGTCTCGCGGGTGGAGAGGCGCGCCCCGTACAGGAAGAAGAGCAGGGCGACCGCCCCGGTCGAGGCCCCGCCGGCCACCTCGGCGCCGGTCCCCGAGACGGGCAGCAAGACCGCGAGCACCACCGTGCCGATGATCGCCAGGATGTACGCGTCGATCGGCAGCCAGGACGGCACCTTCAGGGTGGGGCGGCTCATGTGCTCCGTGCTCTCGGGGGACGGCGGCGGTACGGGCGCGCGCGGCCGTGCTCCGGGACTCGGCCCCGGTCCGAGGACACGGGGGTCCCCCGCCCGGGGCGCGGCCCGCGTCCGGTGCGCGGTCGTGCCCGTCCATCCTGCTTCCCGTGATCGCCCGCGTGGAACCCGGCCCCCCGTGCGATCCTCGTCACGGTCCGGCGGGAAACGGTCGCGGCACCGGCGGCGGGCGCGCACGGTCCGGGAACACCGCACCGTCCGGGGGCCGGGAACACCGCACCGTCCGGGGGCCGGGAACCGCACGGTCCCGGGCCCGGGAACACCACTGGGGCGACATCCCGCGTATGCGCCGCGTACAGATTCGGTGCAGATTCCGGCGCGGCCTGCTTACCCGGCGGTCGGAAGTGCGCCCGAGCCTTGCCCATCTGGCCTGTTTTAGCCAACTGGCCCGTGCAGATCCCACCTTTTCCGCAGAGTTCGGGCCCTCCTGTGGCCGGGATGGGTGGGGTAGCGTCGCGGCGCCGTGCGGAGCGCCACAAGGAGCAGGTCAATGCGCGAGTTCACCGTCCCACCCATGGCCGCCGCCGCCCCTCATGCCGGCGGTCTCGCCGACACCGTCTTCGACTTCGCCCAGGAGGACCCCGGGCGGATCGCCCTCGGCCGCAAGGGCCCGGACGGCCGGTGGCACGACGTCACCGCGGCCGCCTTCCGCGACGAGGTGCTCGCCCTCGCCAAGGGCCTGATCGCCCACGGGATCCGGTTCGGCGACCGGGTCGCCCTGATGTCCCGTACGCGCTACGAGTGGACGCTCTTCGACCTGGCGCTGTGGGCCGTGGGCGCCCAGTCCGTCCCCGTCTACCCCACGTCCTCGGCCGAGCAGGTGCTGTGGATGCTGTACGACGCCGAGGTGGTGGCCGTGATGGTGGAGCACGAGGACCACGCGATGACGGTCGGCTCGGTGATCGACCGGCTGCCGGACCTGAAGCGGCTGTGGCAGCTGGACGCCGGGGCGATGGGGGAACTGGCCGAGGCCGGGGCACGGATCGACGACGAGGTGGTGCACCGGCACCGGCGTGCGGTGACCCCCGACTCGGTGGCGACCGTGATCTACACCTCGGGCACCACGGGCCGCCCCAAGGGCTGCGTGATCACCCACGCCAACTTCATGTTCGAGGCCGACACCATGGTGGCCCGCTGGCACCCTGTGTTCCGCTCCCGGCCGGGGGACGAGGCCGCCACCCTGCTCTTCCTGCCGCTCGCCCACGTCTTCGGCCGCATGGTGGAGATCGCGGCGCTGCGCGGCCGGGTGAAGCTCGGCCACCAGCCGGAGCTGTCGGCGAAGGCCCTGATGCCGGACCTGGTGTCGTTCCGGCCTACCTTCGTCCTGGCGGTGCCGCACATCTTCGAGAAGGTCTTCGACGCGGCGCGGCGCAAGGCGGAGGCGGAGGGCCGCCTCGGGCCGTTCGACCGGTCGGTCGACGTCGCGGTGACGTACGCGGAGGCACTGGAGGAGCGGGCCTTCGGTACGGGCCCCGGTCCCTCCGCCGGGCTGCGGATGCGGCACCAGTTCTTCGACCAGGTGGTCTACCGCAAGATCCGTGAGGCGATGGGCGGCCGGGTGCGGCACGCCATGTCGGGCGGCTCCGGCATGGCACGGCGCCTCGGGCTGTTCTTCGCCGGGGCCGGGGTCACGGTCTACGAGGGGTACGGGCTGACCGAGACCACCGCCGCGGCGACCGCCAACCCGCCCGGACGCGCCCGCTACGGCACGGTGGGCCGGCCCATCCCCGGCTCGACCGTGCACATCGCGCGGGACGGCGAGGTGTGGGTGCACGGCGCCCATGTGTTCTCCGGGTACCTGGGCGACCCGGAGGCGACCGGCGCCGTGCTCCGCGACGGCTGGCTGGCCACCGGTGACCTGGGCGCGCTCGACGAGGACGGGTACCTCACCCTCACCGGGCGCAAGAAGGAGATCCTGGTGACGTCGGGCGGCAAGAGCGTGTCACCCGGCGGCCTGGAGGAACGCGTGCGGGCCCATCCGCTGGTGGCGCAGTGCGTCGTCGTGGGGAACGACCGCCCCTACATCGCGGCGCTGGTGACCATCGACCGGGAAGCGGTGGAGCACTGGCTCGCCATGCGGGGCCGGGCCCCGATGCGGCCGGCCGAGCTGGTGCGCGACCCGGACCTGGAGCGGGAGGTGCGCCGGGCCGTGGTGGCCGCGAACACGGCGGTCTCGCAGGCGGAGTCCATCCGGACGTTCCGGATCCTGGCGCATCCGTTCAGCGAGGAGCACGGTCTGCTGACGCCCTCGCTCAAGCCGAAGCGGAAGGCGATCGAGGCGGCGTACGCGACCGAGGTGGACGCCCTGTACCGCTGAAGTCCGCGGCGGCCGGGCCCCGGACGCACCGCGATTGACGCGTCGTCAGTCATCGCGCTGACGCGCGTTCGCCGGAAGTCCGCGGACGGGAACGCTCCCGGTCCGCGGACGGGGAATGCTCCGGCCTCGCCGTTCGTTGGCCTGGGAGAACCCCGACCGACGACGTAAGGATCGACCGCTCGTGAGCCAGGTCCCCTCCCTCACCCTGAACAACGGCCTCGTGATGCCGCAGCTCGGATTCGGTGTCTGGCAGGTGCCGGACGACGAGGCCACCGAGGCCGTGGCCCACGCCATCGAGTCCGGGTACCGGAGCATCGACACCGCCGCGATCTACGGGAACGAGACAGGCACCGGCAAGGCCGTCGCCGCCTCCGGTGTGCCGCGCGAGGAGCTGTTCGTCACCACCAAGCTGTGGAACACCGACCAGGGATACGACTCCACCCTGCGCGCGTTCGACGCCTCGCTCGACAAGCTGGGCATGGACTACGTCGACCTCTATCTGATCCATTGGCCGGTCCCGGCCAAGGATGCCTATGTCGAGACGTACAAGGCCTTCGAGCGGATCCTCGCCGACGGCCGCGCGAAGGCCATCGGTGTCTCCAACTTCTACCCGGCCCACCTGGAGCGTCTGATGGGCGAGACCTCCGTCGTGCCGGTGATCAACCAGATCGAGCTGCACCCGCAGCTCCAGCAGGCGGAGGCCCGCGCCTTCCACGCCGGACACGGCATCGCCACCGAGGCCTGGTCACCGCTCGGTTCGGGCAAGGGCCTGCTGGAGGTGCCCACCGTGGTCGCCGTCGCGCGCAAGCACGGCCGGACCCCGGCGCAGGTGGTGATCCGCTGGCACCTCCAGACGGGGAACGTGGTGATCCCGAAGTCCGTGACCCCCTCGCGCATCGCCGAGAACATCGACGTCTTCGGCTTCGAGCTGGACGACGACGACCTGGCCGCCTTCGCCGCGCTCGACGAGGGCAAGCGCACCGGCCCCGACCCGGCCGGATTCAACGTCGGCGCCTGACACGCGTACGAAGACGGCGCCCTCGCTCCCCGCGGGGGCGCCGTCGCCGTACGGGCCCGGATCCCGTCGTGGGACTCCCGCGGGCTCTGTCCACGGACCCGTTCGAACGCGGCGCCGAAGACGAACGGGCCGCCGCGGACCACCGTGCGCGCGACGGACCCGACGGTGTCGTCGCTCCGCCGGTGCGGATCGACGGCCGGGGCGAGCCGCCGCCCGGTGACCCACACCATCGGCGGCTTCCGTGTCGTGGTCCGCGCACCGGCGACGGGTACGGCCGACGTCCGGATCCTGCCACCCAACGGGCGCTTTACGTATTGCCGCTACGTGTCCGCGGCCATAACGTGCGGTCATGGAGCTGGAGTTGCGACATCTGCGCACGGTAAGGGCCATTGCCGACACCGGCAGTCTCACCAAGGCCGCCGCAGCCCTCGGGCTCGCGCAGCCCGCGCTCAGCGCCCAGTTGCGCAGGATCGAGAAGGCGCTCGGCGGGTCGCTCTTCGACCGGGACCACACGGGGGCACGTCCCACCCCGCTGGGCGAACTGGTGCTGGAGCGGGCCCGGGTGGTCCTGCCGGCCGTGAGCGAACTCCAGGAGGACGCGGTGCGGTTCGCCAACGCCTCGGCGTCCGTGGAGCGGTTCCGACTGGGGGGCACGCACGGCCCGCTGCTCGGCGGCCTCGTCGACCGGCTGGCCGCCGCGCATCCGACGGCCCCGGTGACCACCTACACCTCGTGGTCGGTGGCCGAGATCGCGTCGATGCTGGTCGACGGACGGCTGGACTTCGCGCTGATCGGCGCGTGCGGCGAGAGCCCGCCGCCCCTGGCCGACCGGCTGCACTGGCAGGTCATCGGGGTCGACCCGGTGTTCGTGATGCTCCCCGAGGGCCATCCGCTCGCCGGGCTCGCCGAACTCGAACTCGCCGCGCTGGCGGACGAGTGCTGGGCCGACGTGCCCGGTGACGGCTGCTTCGCGGACTGCTTCACGACCGCCTGCGCGCGGGCCGGCTTCACCCCGGCGTCGGTGTACGAGACGGACACGGTCTCCGTCGTACACCTGGTGCAGGTGGGACGGGCCGTCGGGTTGTGCCGCGCCACGTTCCCGCCGACGCCCGGCCTGGTCACCCGTCCGCTGACGGGCTCCCCGCTGACGTGGCGTCACCTGCTGGGCCGGCACCCGCGCTCCCCCGCGGCCGACGCCGCCGCCGGAGCGGTGGCCGGGCACACCCGCTCGGCGTACGCGGAGGCCGTGCGGCGCAGCGACAGCTACGCGGGCTGGCTGGCCGCCCACCCGCGCTTCGGCCCGGCCCCCTGAGCGAAGGCCCGCGTGCGCGGCGCGACGCCCCGGCGAGCGGTGCCCGGAGCGGCGCCCCCGCGAGCGGCGCCCCCGCGAGCGGCGCCCGGAGGGGTCACGTCGCGCCGTGCCCCGCGGCGACCGCCTCGATCCGTCCGGCCAGCGTGAGGTCCTTGCCGGTGATCGCGCCACCCGCGTCATGGGTGTTCACCGCGACCCGCACCGTGTCGTACCCGAGCGTCAGCTCGGAGTGGTGGCCGAGTTCGTCCTGGATCCGCGCGATGTGGACGGTGAACGCGGCGGCCGCGAAGTGGGAGGGCAGCCGGTAGGTACGGGTGATCCGGCCCCCTTCCGCGCGCCAGCCGGGCAGCTCACGCAGTCCCGTCTCGACGGCCTGTGCGGACAGCGGTTCAGCGGTCATACGGCGGCTCCTGCCGGGGGTCGGGGTTCGATCACCGTCGACGGCGACGTTACGGTCTGGGTATGACGACTGTCGCGCTCGACACGGGGGTAGGGCCGCTGCTGCGCGGCTGGCGGGAGCAACGGCGGATGAGCCAGCTGGAGCTGGCGCTGCGCGCGGACTCCTCGGCCCGGCACATCTCGTTCGTGGAGACCGGCCGCGCGCGCCCCAGCGAGGAGATGGTGCTCCGGCTCGCCGAGCACCTCGACGTACCCGTACGGGAGCGCAACGCGCTGCTCGTGGTGGCCGGTTACGCGCCCCGGTTCCCGGAGACCCGGCTGGACGACCCGGCGATGGGGGCGCTGCGGGACGCCATGGAACGGCTGCTCCGGGGCTACGAGCCGTATCCCGCGCTCGTGGTGGACGCCGTGTACACGGTGGTGGCCGCGAACCGGGGCGTCCAACTGCTCCTGGACGGTGTTCCGGAGCGGCTGCTCGCCCCGCCGCTGAACGCCATGCGCCTCACCCTGCACCCCGAGGGCCTCGCCCCGCGCATCCTGAACCTGCCGGAGTGGCGCGCCGATCTGCTGGCGCAGATGAGGCGTCAGATCGCCCTGGTGCGCTCCCCCGAGCTGCGGGCCCTCTACGAGGAAGTGGAGAACTACCCGGCGCCCGAGGGACCACCGGGTGCTTCCGGCGCCGGGAGTAGGGACCCTGACTGGCCGCCACCGGCGCTGCCCCTGCGGATCGAGGTCGGTGGGCGGGTGCTGTCGTTCCTCTCCTCCATCGCCACCTTCAACACGCCGATGGACGTGACGGTCGCGGAACTGGCCATCGAGACGTTCCTGCCGGCGGACCGGGAGACCGCCGCCCATCTGCACGCGCTCATGCCGTGACGAGGGGCCGCGTCCACGAGGCGTCGCTGCGGGCCAGCCAGGCCGCGCACGCCGATGCCAGGGCCAAGAGGATGACCGCGCTCAGCAGTGGCAGGGTCGGGTGGCCGTTCAGGACGGCCAGCGCGCCGCAGGCGGCACCGGCCAGCATCGACCCGGCCGAGAGGAGCCTGCGCCCGGCCCTGCTGCCCGGCCCCTTGGCGATCCGGCTGTCGGCGGCCATCCCGGTGAGGGTGAGGGTGAGCACGGTGGTCTTCAGGTCGGGCACCGCGAGCGCGCGGGCGGCGGCGTTCTGCACCCCGAGGCCGACCCCGAGCAGGGCGATGAGCGTGAAGCGTACGGCTCCGGTGTACGGCTCGCCCGAGAGCACGGTGACGACCACGGCGGCCGTGAGGAACGCCGTCTCGGCGAGGAGGGTGTAGAGCAGTTGCCGGCCCCGGTGGGCGCGGGCCACATGCACGGCGTACCCCCCGGAGACCGCCCCGGCGACGAACGCGACGAGCGCGACCGCCGAGGCGAGCAGCGAGAAGCCGGGGGCACCGGCGAGCGCGAACCCGCCGAACACCACGTTGCCGGTCATGTTGGCGACGAACACATGGCCCAGCAGGAGGTAGCTGAACGCGTCGACGAGCCCGGTGACCACGGTCAGGGCGAGCATCATCGGCGGCAGCGGCCCGTGCCGGCCGGTCATGTCCGGTACGAGGGTGGCCCAGGCCTCACGCAGGACGACGGGCATGGACGGCACACTCCGATCACTGGACGTGATGCGGATTGTGCCGCAGCCCCGCGCCGCCGACGGCCGTACTCGCCGGGCGGGGCGCGATTGCCGCCCCGCCCGGTGTGTCCGGCACGTCCGTGCGCCTCCGCGCCGTGCCTCCGTACGTCCGTGCGTCCTGCTAGACGCGTGCCCCGTTGTCGAGCGGGTCGCGCGCCTTCTGCCGGGACACCTTGCCCCCCGAGGACCGCTTGCGGGCCGGCGGCGGCGCCTTGCTGCTCTTCTCCAGGAGCAGGGCCCCCGGCACGGCGGTCATCACCGAGGAGTACGTGCCGACGCAGATACCGATCAGCAGGGCGAGCGCGAAGTCCTCCAGCGAGTCCCCGCCGAGCACCACCAGCGCGGCCAGGATGAACAGGGCGCCCATACCGGTGTTGACCGTGCGCGGGACCGTCTGGAGCACGGCGCGGTTGGCGATCTCACCGATCGGACTGCGCCGGCTGTTCGCCCACAGCTCGCGCACCCGGTCGAAGACCACCACCGAGTCGTTGACGGAGTAGCCGATGACGGTCAGCAGGGAGGCCAGGAAGATGCCGTCCACGGGGCGGCCCAGCCAGGCGAAGACGCCGACCAGGACGATGACGTCGTGCACCAGCGCACCGACCGAGGCGACGGCGAACGTCCAGCGGAACCGGGCCGCCAGATAGGCGAGCTGGACGAACACGGCGACGCCGAGGGCGATCAGGGCGTTGCGCCGCAGCTCGTCGCCGAGGCTCGGCCCGATCAGTTCGTCGCGCACCTTGGTCGTCTCACCGCCCTCCTTGGCCAGGGCGGCCCGCAGGGTGTTCTCCTGGTCGTTGTCGAGTTTCCCGGTGCGTACGGACAGGTCTCCGTCGCCCGCCGTGGTGACCTCCGCGTCCCCGAACCCGGCGGCGGTGATGGCGTCGCGGGCGGTCTCCACGTCGACGGGGCGGCTGGTGGAGTACTCGACGAGCCGGCCACCGGTGAACTCGACACCGAGGTTGATCCCGCGGACGAAGATGCCGGCCAGGGCCACGGCGACCAGCACGGCGGAGATCATCAGCCAGCGGCGCGGCGACCGGAACAGCTGCGGGTTGCGTTCGTTGAGCCGGGTGCGGACGGCGCCCGGCCGCTGGATGCCGTTGACGCCCCGGCGGGTGTTGACGAACCGGGAGCCCGCGGCGATCTCGGTGAGCGCGCGGGCGATGACCAGCGCGGAGAACATCGAGGCGACGACACCGATGGCGAGCGTGACGCCGAAGCCCTTCACCGGTCCCGAGCCGAGGAAGAAGAGGAGACCGGCCGCGATCAGGGTCGTCACGTTGGAGTCGGCGACGGCGCTCCAGGCACCCTTGAACCCGGCGGTGAGCGAGGAGAACAGCGAGCGGTTCGGCCGTACCTCGTGTTCCTCGCGGGCCCGCTCGAAGACAAGGACGTTGGCGTCCACCGCCATCCCGATGGCGAGGACGAACCCGGCGAGCCCCGGCAGGGTCAGGGTGACCCCGAGGGCGACGAGCGCGGCGTAGGAGATGACTCCGTAGGCGGCGAGGGCGAGCGCGGCGAGGGCTCCGAAGAGCCGGTACATGACGATGATGAACAGCGCGGTCGCGGCGGCACCGATGAGCGCGGCGCGGGCGCTGGCGTCGATGGCGTCGGCGCCGAGTGTCGGCCCGACGATCCGCTGCTCGACGACCTCCACCGGCACGGGAAGCGATCCGCCCTTGATGAGGAGGGCGAGATCGCGGGCCTCGGCGGCGCTGAAGGAGCCGGTGATCTGGGTGGAGGTGGAGGGCAGGCCGACGTCGCAGCCGACCGACGGGGAGACCTGGGGTGAGGAGATGACCTTGTCGTCGAGGACGATGGCGACCCTGCGGCGCGGGTCCTGGGCCGGGTTGCAGGCGGCCTCACCGGTCAGCTCGGTCCACTTCTTGCCCGCGTCCTTGTGGAAGTCGAGCGACACGCTCCACCCGGTGCCCTGCTGGCCGTCGAAGTCCGCGGTGGCGTCCTTGACGCCCGCCCCGGAGAGCCGCACCGGACCGAGGGCGAGCAGATCGCCCTGTTCGTCGGGGAGTGCCAGTTCGTCCTTCTTCTCCTTCTCGCCCTCGGCGGGCGCGGTGCCGGGGCCCAGGACGGGGTGGAAGCTCAGCTGGGCGGTCTTGCCGAGCACCTCGGCGGCCTGGCGGGGGTCCTGTACGTCCGGGAGCTCGACGATGATCCGGTCCTCGCCGGAACGGGTCAGGGTCGGTTCGGAGACGCCGAGCGAGTCGATGCGCTGGCGGAGCACTTCCAGGGTGCGGTCGGTGCTGTCGCGGTCCGCCTTCGCGGTGTCCGAGTCCTTGGCCTGGAGCACCATGCGGGTGCCGCCCTGCAGGTCGAGGCCGAGTCTGGGTGACATGGTCAGCGTGATGTACACGGAGACGAGCAGAACGGCCACGGCCAGAACCGCTCGCACCATGGTGGCGCGAGTCATGGGTAATCCTCCGGGAGGGCGTCGGCCGCCCTCGCTCAGCGGAGGCGGTACGACGGGTCTGTGGAACAGGACCGGTGAAGGGCCGGCTGACCGGCCGTCACCCCGGGAGGCCCCCGTACTCCGGGCAGGGCGGCGCGGACGCGGCCGTGCACGAGGAGGGTGGCGCCGTTCGCCCCGCCCGTGAGGGCGTGCGGCACGGGCAGGTCGAACGGGCGCGGCGCGAGGATGCCCGGCGCAGGAGGGGGCACGGGCTGCGGGACGTGGGGCCGGTCGGCCCCGGCGCGCGGCACGGGTGCGGAGGCGCCGGACCACCACCCGGTGGGCGCGGACGCCGCTTCGGTCCAGGCACCGACGGGGACGGCACCGGTTCCGGTACCGGCCACCGGCCGGCCGGGCTCGGCACCGCCCCGCGCCCCGGCGGGAACGAGCGAGGCGGAAGCGGGAGCGAGCGAGGCGGAAGCGGGAGCGAGGGAGGCGGGGACGGGTGAGGCGGAGACCGGGGCGGGTGCCGGCGAGGCGGGGACGGGGACAGCCGGCGGCACCGGGTCCGGCGAGACGAACGGGACGGACGGGACGGACGAGACGCCCGGGACGGACGCCGGGACAAAGGGCTCGCACGGGTCAGAGGACGCCGGTGGAGACCCACGGGCGTCCCGGGGGCTCGCCGGGGGCGCCGCCGAGGGATGTGCCGCGGCGGAGAGGGCCGCCGTCCCGGCCCCGGACAAGGCGGTGGTGGCGGTTCCGCCCACGCGCGGCGGACGGACCTCGCGGGCGTGTCCGCCGCGCGGAGTGCGGTCGGCGGGCTGGGCCCTGACCTGCGCGGCGGGCGGGTACCCGCTGGACGGCGGAACGCCGAAGGGCGAGGGAGCGGTGACCGGCGAAGGGACGCCCGAGGGGGGCGAGGCATGGCCGGGCGACGGGGCGGCGAGGGCCTGGAGGGAGGGCACGGCGCCCGCGGCGGCGGGCGCGCCGCCGACGAGGGTGAGGGCGGCGAGAAGGAGTGCGGCGAGGGCGTGCCGTAGCTGCCGCGCCGGTGTGGCCCGCCGGCCCCGTGGGGGCGCGTTCCCCCGGGGCGCCCCCGGGAGGGGGCTCACCTCTGCCGGCCCGGGAGGACGGCCACCGCGCCCGTGCCGGTGTGGTGCCGCAGGACGGAGTCGAGGACGAGACCGGCGCCTCGTACGACCGCGGTCGAGGGGTCACCGGCAAGGCGTACGGGCGCGCCGAGGCGCACGGCGATCCGGTGGGTGACGTCGGGGCGCAGCGCCCCGCCCCCGGTGAGCACGGGGCCCCTGCGCAGCGCGCCGCGCACCGCCCCATGCCTGTCCTGCCGCCACATGGACTGGATCATATCCAGGACGTTCCCGGTCAGGTGGCCGGGGAGCGTGCCGGCTTCCGCGCCCTCCAGATCGCTGAGGCCGGTCTCGGCCTGGCGGGCGTCCGCGACCCGCCCGTCGACGAGCAGCGTGACCTCGGTCAGCTCGGCGCCCATGTCCACCACCAGGAGCGGGCCGCTGTCCGGGGTCCCCACACAGGCGGCGACGGCCTTGGCGCTGCTGAGGACCACGACCTCGGACGGGCCGAGGGCGGTCAGGAGTTCCTTCGCGCGGCTGCGGTGCTCGGCCCCGGCCAGCACGGGGTGGCTGAGGACGATCACGCTTCCGTACCGGTCCGCGCCCAGTGCCGTGTCCGCGAGGCGCGCGAGCAGCCGGCCGCAGGACTCGGCGTCGACGATGCGGCCCCGCCGGACCGGGCGGCCGGGGCCGTCCTCCCACGCCGAGCGGGCGACGAGACCGTGCCCGGGTATCCAGACGCGGGCACCGGAGCTGCCGAGGTCGATGGCGAGCCCCCGGGTGGTGCCGGGACGCCGGGGGCCACCGAGGCGGCGGACGCCGTCGTCGAGCGCGCCGCCTGCCCGGTGTACGGACCGGCCGTGCGGCTGCCCGTCGCGCACAGAACGCATCGCCCCTCACCTCTGGCCCGTCACCCGTAGCCGCTCACCACTCTGTGACCCGCTGATAGCGAGGCATGACCGAGCCCTCACTATGCAATATCGGTCATGGGAACGCCACTCCCTCCACAATTCCAAGGCATCACGGAACCTGGAGCTTCTGCTCGGGACTCCGCGCGGAGTCCCGCTCCGAACCCGCTCGGCCCGGGGACCCGCGGCAGGCGGGCGGGGCTCAGTCCAGGAAGGGGGCGATCATCTCCGCGAACTCGTCCGGCGACACGATCCTGACCCCCAGCTCCTCCGCCTTGGCACGCTTGGACCCGGCCTTCTCCCCGGCGACGAGCAGGCTCGTGCGCTTGGAGACGCTCGACGACGACGTCCCTCCCGCGCGCTCGATCAGCTCGTTGGTCTCGTTGCGCGAGAGCTTCTCCAGCGGGCCCGTCATGGCTCCCGTCACCACGACCTTCATGGCGTGGAGCGGCAGCCCGGACCCGCCGTCCGTCCCCCCGCCCGCGTCCCCGGCCTCCTCCGCCACGGTCCCGAGCGCCGGGGGCGGCGTGGCGCCGGGCTCCGTCATGCCGACCCCGGCGGCGACCAGCTTCGCGATCAGCGGGGCGAGCTCCGCCAGCTCCGCGACGACCGCGGTGGCCTTCTCCTTGCCTATGCCGTCGACCTGCTGGAGCTCCTCGGCGTCGGCCGCCACGATCCGGTCCATGGTCGCGAAGTGGCGGGCGATCCGCCGGGACATGGACCGCCCGGTGCCACGGACACCGAGCGCGCAGAAGACCCGGGACAGCGGCCGGGTGCGGGCCGTCTCGACGGCCGCCAGCAGATTGTCGGTGGACGTCTCGCCCATCCGCTCCAGACCGAGCAGTTGCTCCCTCTCCAGCGTGAAGAGGTCGGCGAAGTCGGCGACGAGGCCCGCGTCGACGAGCTGGACGACCCGGGTGGCGCCCAGTCCCTCGATGTCCAGTTGGTCGCGGCCCGCCGCGTACGAGACGGACGCCACCAGGCGGCAGTCCCGGCCCTGGGCGCACCGCCAGCGCTGCTCGCTGGTGTCGATCTCCGAGCCGCACCGCGGACACGACCGGGGGAACTCGATCGGCCGCTCCTCCCCCGTCCGCAGATGGGCGACGGGGGCCTCTATACGGGGGATGATGTCGCCCGCCTTGTAGACCATGACCTGGTCGCCCAGGCGCAGGTCACGGCGGGTGATGTCGGCCGGGTTGTGCAGGGTGGCGTATCCGACGGTGGATCCGTCGATCTCCACGGGCTCCAGCACGGCGCGCGGCGCGATGATGCCGGTCCTGCCGACGTTCCACTCGACGCCGATCAGCCGGGTGACCTTCTCGACGGCCGGGAGCTTGTAGGCGATGGCCCAGCGCGGTGCCCGGGTCCCGGAGCCGGCGTCACGCCGGTCGGCGGCCGGATCGGCCTTGATCACGATGCCGTCGATACCGAACGGCAGCGCGGCACGCTGTCCCGCGATGTCCTCGACCCCGGCCCGCACCTCCTCCACCGTCCCGGCGGTACGCGGGGCGACCGCCGTGTCCGCCGCGGTGCGCACGCCGAGCCCCGCGACGTACCGGAGGACCTCGCTGTGCGGGAGTTGGCCCAGGGTGTCCGTCAGAGCTCCGGAGCCGGGCAGGGCGAGGGCGCCGTAGGCGAAGAAGGTCATCTCGACGCGGTAGGGCCGGTCCTTGGCCCGCAGGGTGCCCGCCGCGCCGTTGCGCGGATTGGCGAAGGGGGCGCCGCCGTGGGCCGTGCGCGCGGCGTTGGCGGCGTCGAACTGCTCGTCCGTCATGAGGATCTCGCCGCGCACCTCCAGGGTGACGGGAGTGCCGAGCCGCTCCGGCAGACCGAGCACCGCGCCGATGGCGTGCGAGACGTCCTCGCCCGCCGTGCCGTCGCCCCGGGTGATCAGCCGGTCCAGCCGCCCCTGGTGGTAACGCGCCGCGACGGCGAGGCCGTCGAGCTTGGGCTCCACGCTCCAGGCGGCGACGGGCCTGCCGATCCGCCGCTCCACCGAGGCGGTCCAGGCGACGAACTGCTCGTCGGAGAACACGTTGTCCAGGGAGAGCATGGGCACCGTGTGCGGGACGTCCCCGGTCGCGGCGCCGCCCGCGACCTTTCCCGTCGGTGAGCCGGCCAGCACCTCCTTCGGGTGCTCCTCCTCGTACGCGCTTATGCCCCGGGCCAGACGGTCGTAGGCGTCGTCGTCGAGGGTGCTCTCGCCCGTGGCGTAGTACGCGGCGGCGGCCCGCGTCGCCTCTTCCACCGCGGCGGCGTACGAAGCGGCGTCGGCGAGCGGAACAACTGAGTTCGTCGTCATGGCCACCATCCTGCCGCCCACCACTGACAGTGCCCCCTGCCCGCAGCTTGAGAGAGCGCTCTCCCATGCGGCGCATTCACAACTACGTGAAACAGGCAGGCAGTTGAAACGATTGCGCAACTTATTGACATGCCTGCGCCACGCTTCTACGTTCACCTCAGAGAGCGCTCTCTCGCCCGTGGAGAACGCGGGCGCACCCGTGGAACCCCACTTCCTCAGACAGGAGTGCCGTGCTCTTCCGAAACCGACGCACGACCGAACGCCGCGGTCGCAGAACCCTGCCCGCGTGGCGCTACAGAATCGCGGGGCTCGCCGCCGCGGCCCTCGCCCTCTCCTTCGTCCAGGCGAACGTCGGCAGCGCCGCCACCGACCCGACGGCCGACCGGCCCCAGGCCGCGGCGGACGTGGTGCGGGTCGCCGAGTTCCTCGCGGAATGCCCCTACACCCATCGGGCGCCCGACGACCCGATCGTCTTCCCCGGCCTGCCCGGCGCCTCACACATGCACAGCTTCTTCGGCAACGACACCACGAACGCCCGCTCCGATCTCGGGTCCCTGGAGAAAGGCCGGACGACCTGCGCCCCCGTGACCGACCTCTCCTCGTACTGGGTTCCGACCCTGTACGACGGTGACAAGGAGGTGGAGCCCACCGGCACCACTTTCTACTACCTGGGAGAGGGCGTCCGGGACGACGTCATCCGCACGATCCAGCCGCTCCCGCGCGGTCTGCGGATCGTGGCGGGCAACGCGGTGGCGACCGGGCCGGACGACAACACGATCTCGCGCTGGTCGTGCCTGCACCACGGCGAGGTCAATCCGTCCCACGACTTCGTCAACTGCCCCGCGGGCTCGATGCTGGAGTCCTACCTGGACTTCCCCCAGTGCTGGAACGGCAGGGACCTGGACTCGGCCGACCACAAGAGCCACATGGCCTACCCGGTGGGCGGGGCCTGCCCGTCGACCCACCCCGTCCCGGTCCCCAAGCTGCGCCAGGTCCTGCGCTACCCGGTGAACGGCGACCCGGGCCGCCTGCGACTGGCGTCCGGCCGTGGCTACACGATGCACGGTGACTTCTTCAACGTGTGGCCGGAGGCGGAGATGGCTCAGCGGGTGCGCGACTGCATCAACGCCATCATCAAGTGCGGTGCCGACGGGCGCCCCTGACGCCCCGTCGGCTCACCCCGTGACCGAACGGCGCCCGCCCGGACCGGTACCACTCGGGCGGGCGCCCCTTCCGGCCGGGCGCGCCCTCCGGCCGGGCGCGCCAGCACCCGAGGACACCCGACAGACACCCGAGGTCGCCCGATGCACCCCCTTCGTCGCACCGCGGCACCGCGGAGCGCCCTTCGCCGTACCGCGGCACCACTCCTGCTCGGCCTGATCGTGCTCACCGGTCCGGTCGCCTGCTCCACCGGCCCAGGACCTGATCCGGGGCCCGTGCCATCCCGCCCGGCGTCGGCCCCCGCCCCTTCCCTCGCTCCCTCCCGAGGGCCGGCCGCCGACCCGACCGACACCGGCTGGCTCCAGTTGATGATCCCGATGGACGAGGGAGCCGTGTCCCTGCTCGACCTCGCGGCCCGGAAGACGGCCGACCCGGCGCTCCGGTCCTTCGCGGCCCGTCTGCGTACCGCCCACGAGGACGAACTGACCGCTCTGCGCGGGCTGCGGCAGCGGATGGGGCTCCCGGACACCGATGTGCACCAGGGGCACGAGATGCCGGGCATGGTGACGGCGACGGATCTCGAACGGGCCCGCGCGGCCGAAGGCGACGCGTTCGACCGGCTGTTGGTGACGGAGATCCGGGATCATCTGCGGCAGTCCGCGCAGGTCTCACGCTCCGAGACCACGGCGGGCCGGGCGGCCGAGGCCAAGGAGCGGGCGACCGCCCTCGCCGCCGCGCACGAGGACCAGCTGTCCGAGCTGGAGGGACTCCCCGGAGTACACGGCTGACGTGCCGCAACCCTTCGCACGCCCGTCCGACCAGCCGGTATAAAGACTGCATGACTGCCGACGTTTCGCCGCCCGTGCGCCCCACGACCCTGGAGGACGTGGCCGCCGTCGCGGGTGTCTCCCGGGCCACGGTGTCACGGGTGATCAACGGTGCGACCACGGTGGACCCGGCCCTGCGGCGCGTCGTGGAGGAGGCGGTGGTCACCACGGGATACGTACCCAACCGGGCGGCGCGATCACTGGTGACCCGGCGGACCGACTCGATCGCCGTGGTCGTCTCCGAACGCGAACGGCGCCCGGTCTCCGAACCGTTCGTCGGCCGGATGTTCTCCGACCCGTACTTCGGCCGTGTGATCAGCGGCCTGCTGGAGGTGCTGCGCCCCGCCGGGATCCAGATGGTGCTGATGCTGGCCGACGACGAGGGCTCGCGCAACCAACTGCTGTCGTATCTGCGCCAGGGGCATGTCGACGGCATGGTCCTGATCTCCTCCCATGTCGAGGACCCGCTGCCCGGTCTCGTCCACGACACCCGGCTGCCCGCCGTCCTGGCCGGACGGCCGTTGCGGCCGTCCCCGCTCACCTATGTGGAGGCGGACCAGCGTGCCGGTGCCCAGCTCGCCGCCGACCATCTGGCGTCCCTGGGCCGGCGGAGCATCGGCACGGTGGCCGGGCCCCAGGACATGTCCGCGGGGCAGGCGCGGCTGACCGGCTTCCTGGACGCGCTGCGGCTGCACGGCATCGAGGACGTGGCGGTCGCCGAGGGCGACTTCACCCATGCGGGAGGCGCGTCCGCGATGCGCCGGCTGCTGGGCGAACGCCCCGGTCTGGACGCGGTGTTCATCGCCTCGGACCTGATGGCCCTGGGTGCGCTGCCCGTGCTGCTGCGCGCCGGGAAGGAGGTGCCGGCGGACGTGGCGGTGGTGGGTTTCGACGACAGCAGCGCCGCGACGGCCTGCGATCCGCCGCTGACCACCGTGCGCGAGCCGGTGGAGGAGATGGCAGCGGAGATGGCCCGGCTCCTCCTCCAGCAGATCGGCAAGCCCGGCGGCCCCGTGCCGTCGGCGGTCTTCCACCCGACGCTGATGAAGCGCGCGTCCACGTGAGGTGTTCCCTGAGGTTCTGAGACGTCGTCGCCCTGGGGCTCCGCCCCGATCAGCCGCACGCCCCCGGCACGGCACCACGGACATCCACCCCGGAACCGGAGTCCGCACCGGAACCGGAACCGGAACCGGAGCCGGAGCCGGAAATCGAACCGGGCCCCGAACCGGGCCCGGAGCCGGAAAACGAATCGGACCCGGCCCCGGAAGGTCCGGTGCCCGTGGTCCCCGCGCCCGGCTCCGGGGGAAACGGCGCGTCTTCCCGTACACCCCCCGCGAAGCCCTCCTCCCGCAACGGCACCTGGGGCCCGCAGAGCTCCTTGATCCAGCGGGCCAGCACCCGGTGCACCGCCTCCGCCCCCACCACGGCGGGCACCGGAGCGCCGTCCTCCGCCGCGAGGGCGTCGAGCGGGTCGGTGAGCGTGCGCGGCCACAGCAGGAACGGCCTGGACTGCTCCCCGCCCAGCCCGCCGTGCGAGCCGATCTGCTCCTCGAAGGCGTGCACGGCGCCCGTACCGGGGTCATACATCGAGTTGACCATGACGTCGGCGACGTGCGGGAAGGAGTCGGTACGCCGCACCGCGTCCGCCGCGCCCGCGCCGAACACGGCGAGCGGCCCCTCGCCGTCCCTCAGCTCCGGAACCGGTATCTCGGCCCCGCCGTGTCCGAGGACCACCGAGCCGTGCTCCTCGCTCCGCACGAGCAGGAAGCCGATCCCCGGATGGTTGGCGAGCGTGCCGAGCAGGGCGGGATGGCGGCGGTCGATCTCCTCACGCGAGGCCCGCCCCTCGACGTCCGGGAACGACAGCAGCCCGAGATTGCCCGAGGCGAGCACCACCGGATCGGAGGGGGCGGCGGCCGGGTGCTCCGCCTCCTGCTCACCGACCGGCCGGTGCAGGGCGATACGCACGGCGTCCCGCGCCTCCGAGGCGCTGCGGGTGCGCTGGGCGCGGCGGGGTACGGGCAGCCCGCAGCCCGCCCGTACGAGGTCCTTGAGCGTGAGGCCGTACTGCCCGGCGAAGGTCTCCCCGGAGCTCTGGCCGTGGTCGGAGAGCAGCACGATCCGGTAGGTGCGCGGGGCGTGCTCGGCGGCCCTCTCGATGAGACCGAGGGAGCGGTCGAGGCGCTTCAGGACCTTCTCGGCGTCCCTGCTGCGCGGCCCGGAGTGGTGGGCGACCTCGTCGTACGCGACCAGGTCGGCGTAGACGGCGGTGCGCCCGGCGAACATGTCGCCGACGACCGCGGCGACGACGACATCACGCTCGACGACGGTCGCGAACGCCCGGATGAAGGGGTACAGCCCGCCGCGCTTGACCCGCGGCGCGTCCTTGCGTATGCGTGCCCGGGTGGACTCCGCGATCTCGCGTATCACCTCGGCGGTGAAGGAGAGGGCGGTACGGACGGCGTTGGCCGGGTCGGAGAAATACGCGAAGTAGCCGGCGCGGGAGCGCCGCCCCTTGCCCAGTCTGGCGGCCATGGACAGCACCAGGGCGAGCTGGGTGGCGCCGCCGCTGAAGAGGTTGCCCCGGCTCGCGCCGTCGACGGTGAGCAGGCCGCCGTCGCGGGAGCGGACGATGGCCCTGCGCTGCATCTCCAGGGCGCTGGCGGGTCTGCTGGAGACCATGACGGTGCCGGTCTCCTTCTCGTACCAGCGGAAGGCCGGCACGTCGAAGTTGCTGCCGTGCAGGATGGCGAGCTGGCTGGCGCCGGTCTGGCTGGACCAGTCGGTGGTCCACGGGGTGAGCCGGTGTCCGGCCTCGTCCGCGATCCGGGCGGCGACGGTCGGCATCAGTCCGTCGGCCGCCGCCTGGCGGAGCACCTCGTGGCCCACCCCGTCGAGCTGGACGAACACGATGCCCGGCGGGCCGTCGCGGCCGTCGGACGCGCTGCCGCGCCGTCGGCGGCGGTCGGCCAGCCGGGAGAGTCTGCGCCAGTGGGCGTCGTCGTCGCGCACGGCCAGCGCGGTGGAGGCGGCGGAGGCGACGGCCGACATCACGGCCGCGACGACGACGGCGGTCTCCGGGTTGGCGTCGCCCCGGCCGTCCGGGATGAGCCGCAGGGCGATCCACAGCAGTGAGCCGTTGAGGAAGAAGACCAGGGCGCCCAGCACCAGGGCGGGCACGATGAGCAGGGCCCGGACGAGCACGGGCCACACCAGCGCGGAGAGCAGGCCGAAGGCCCCGGCGCCCCAGGCCGCGGTGAAGGCGGTCCTGGTGATGCTGTCACCGTCGTCGGACTGGAGCTGGAAGTCGGGCAGGATCCCGGCGAGCACCAGCATGGTGAGGGTGGAGACCGCCCAGACCGCGATCACACGCATGAGGGCGCGCCCCGCCGTACGCCATCGCCCGTCACCCACGTCGTTCCACCTCACGTCCGGGCCCTGTGCTGTCAAGAGCCCGCGTCCACCTTTTCACAGCCGGCCCGCGTCACGGCCGGGGGTCAGGCCGGGACGGCCGGGGTCAGCGCCGGGGCTACCGGGGCTCCGCGGCCGGGACTGCCCGGGGGTCAGCGGCCGGGACTGCCGGGGGGTCAGCGGCCGTCGTACCCGGCGGTCGGCATGGAGAGCCTGCGGTGCACGCTCGCCTTGGTGCCCGCGGTGTACGCGGGTTCCTCCAGGCCCGCGAACTCCAGGCGCACCCCGCGCCGCTCGCACTCCGCGGCGAAGTCCCCGGCCGAGACGACGGCCCGCGCGAGCACCCGGTCGTTCGGGGCCACGAACAGCTCGACCTGGCCGCCCTCGACGTCCGCCCACAGTGCGTGGTGGTCCGGGCGCAGTCCGTAGACGCGGAGCTGCCGGGTGACGACGTATCCCTGGTCCTCGGCCCAGCGGGCGCACATCGCGTGCTGGCTCCGGGTGTCGACCAGGAACGGATCCCCGTCGAGCTCCTCCAGCGGTGTGAGACTGGCGATGGCCGCCACCCGTACCTCACCGATGACGTCCCCCCTGGACCGGATCCGCGCGTCTCCCCGCGCGAAGATGCTGTGTTCGACCCTACCCCCGGCATTGCGCTGCGTAGCCGCTCGAACGCGTGCGGCAGTGGGCGCGAAGGAGCACACCGGCGCACAGGGGCGCACCTGCGAGAGGACATCGCCCGAGCGCCTACGCTCGTACCGGGCACACCGGCAGGGGCCGGGACGGCGGAGCGAGGAGGCGGCACGGTGGAGGTCACCTGGTGGGGTCACGCCACGTGCACGATCGAGGATTCCGGTGTCCGCCTGCTCACCGATCCGCTCTTCGCACGGCGCTTCGCGCATCTGCGCCGCCGCCGGGGCGAGGTCCCTCCGCCGCAGGCCGCGGTCGCCGACGCGGTCCTGATCTCCCATCTGCACTCCGACCACCTGCATCTGCCCTCGCTGAGCCGGCTCGCCCCGGGCAGCCCGCTGATCGTGCCCCGGGGCGCGGTCGCGGCCGTCCCTGGTCTTCGCGTGCTGCGCCGGGTGCGTGGGCTGCGCATCACCGAGGTCGCGCCGGGGGACGAGGTGGCGGTCGGCGCGTTGCGGGTGCGCGCCGTGCCAGCCCTGCACGACGGCCGCCGGCTGCCGGTCGGCCCGCGCCGGGCGCCCGCCCTGGGGTACGTCGTCGAGGGCGAGGCGCGCACGTACTTCGCGGGGGACACCGCGCTGTTCGACGCCATGGCGGAGGCGGTGGGGCCGGTGGACGTGGCGCTCCTGCCGGTCGGCGGCTGGGGACCGTACCTGGGGCACGACCATCTGGACGCGGTCCGGGCCGCGCACGCCCTGGCCCTGCTGGCGCCGCGCTCCGCGATCCCCGTGCACTACGGGACGTACTGGCCGATCGGGATGGACGGGATCCGGCCGCACGAGTTCCACTCCCCGGGTGACGAGTTCGTCCGGCAGGCGGCGCGGCTGGCCCCGGAGGTGTCGGTGCACCGGCTGGGCCACGGTGAGCACGTGAGACCGGAGGCGCGCCGGTGATCCAGGAGGTCCTGCGCCAGTTGCCGACCGAGTCGACGCAGCAGGCGGTCGGCTATCCGACGCTGTTCACGCTGGTGGCGCTGGGGTCGCTGGTTCCGGTGGTGCCCACGGGGGCGCTGGTGAGCTCGGCCGCCGTGGTGGCGTTCCACCAGACGTCCCCGTTCGCCCTGCTCTACGTGTTCGCCGTGGCCTCGGGTGCGGCGTTCCTCGGGGACATATGCCTGTACTGGCTGGGACAGCGGGGGGTGCGGTCGAAGAACGGTTCGAAGTGGCTGGAGGCGATCACCCGGCGGGCCGCGCCGGAGCGCCTGGAGCAGGCCCAGCGCAAGCTGGACGAGCACGGCGCGGTGGTGCTGGTGCTGTCCCGGCTGCTGCCGGCGGGGCGGATCCCGGTGATGCTGGCCTGTCTGCTCGGCCGGATGCCGCTCCGGCAGTTCGCCCGGGGCGATGTGCCCGCGTGTCTGGCGTGGGCGGCGACGTATCAGCTGATCGGGATACTGGGCGGCTCGCTCTTCGCCGAGCCGTGGCAGGGGGTGCTCGCGGCGGTGGTGCTGACGCTGCTGATCAGCGGGGCGCCCGCGGTGTGGCGCCGGCTCCGGGCGCACTGGGCGCACTGACCGCCGGACGCCCGGACCGGCGCGGGTGGGCGCACGCCGAGCCCGCGGCCACGGGTGGACGCACGCCGAGCGCCCGGGGGAGCGCGAGTACCGGCCGCTCAGTGCTCCAGGACCCGCGAGCCGCCGACCGGCAGGTCCCAGAGGTCGGCGCGCGGATGTCCGTACCGCTGCCAGGCGCTGCGGAGCCGGTGGAGCGGTTCGAGCACCGGTTCGGAGGACAGCAGGAACGTCGCCCAGTGCATGGGCGCCATCGCGCGGGCCCCCAGGTCCTCGTAGGCCCGTACGGCCTCCTCGGGGTCGGTGTGCACGTCCGAGAGCCACCAGCGCGGCGCGTACGCCCCGATGGGCAGCAGGGCCAGGTCGATCCCGGGGTAGCGGCGGCCGATCTCCCCGAACCAGTGGCCGTAGCCCGTGTCCCCGGCGAAGTAGACCCGGTGGCCCTGTCCGTCGTCCAGCATCCAGCCGCCCCACAGGGACCGGCAGGTGTCGGTGAGGGTGCGCTTGGACCAGTGGTGGGACGGCACGAAGTCGAGGCTGACCCCGTCCAGCTCGGCCCGTTCCCACCAGTCCAGCTCGGTGACGCAGGTGAACCGGCGCCGTCTGCACCAGCGTCCCAGCCCGGCCGGGACGAACAGCGGGGTGTCCCGGGGCAGTCTGCGCAGGGTGGGGGCGTCCAGGTGGTCGTAGTGGTTGTGGCTGATCAGGACCGCGTCCACCTTCGGCAGTTCCTCCCAGCGGACGCCGACCGGGGTGATCCGGGCGGGCGTGCCGAGGATGCGGCGCGACCAGACCGGGTCGGTGAGGACGGTCAGACCGCCGATGCGCACGATCCAGCTGGCGTGCCCGGCCCAGGTGACGGCGAGGGCGCCCCCCGGTACGTCGGGCAGCGGCTCGGGGGCGTACGGCAGCCGGTGGACGCCCCGCATGCCCTCGGCGTCGGGCCGCATCCCGCGCTCCCGCGCCAGACGAGTCATGCCCCTGACACCCGGAAGGGGTGCGGTGAGACGGTCGGCGAAGCTGCGGGGCCAGGTCCGCACCTCGCCCAGCGGCCGTGCCTCGGCGATCCGGCCCCCGGTGGGACGGCCCGGACCGGACAGGGAGCGCTCCGTCTGTTCCGTCATCGAGAGGCTCCCGTCATCCGAGTTCGTCGAGGGCTGCTGCGAACATGCTCAGCGCTTGTGCCACATGGGGCAATCGCAGGGGATCCACCGCAGTGAGGGACTCCGTCCGCTGCTCCGGGGTTGCGCCGAGCAGCGGACCGGTGCCGATACGGGCCCGCAGGGCGCCCAGCTCGTCACCGAACCGGTGGCCGCCCGGCACGGGCGCGCCGAGCCGGTCCGTGAGGTACTCCTCCAGCTCCATGGAGTCCGTGACGCCCCGGGCGGCCAGCCGGGCCCGGAGCGGGCCGAGGTCGGCGTAGAGGTGCCGGCCCGCCCGCGGGGGCCTGGCCAGGGCGCCGGAGGCGAGGACGGCGCGGTGCGCGGCGGCGGCGACCTGGCCGTGGAGCGAGGCGGTCCGCCGGACGCGGTCGGTGACGGGCGCGGGCTCCCGCAGCGCGTGGGCCGCGGCCCGCGCCACCGGCTCGGCCACCACGGCGCCGAGCGCGGTGAGGACGTCGAGGACCCGTCTGCGGCGGTCGGCGCCGCGCCCGGTGGCAGGGAACCGGGCGACCGCGGCGGGCCAGGAGGGCGGGGCCAGCGCACCGGCGAGGTCGCTGAGGACGGTGACGTCCTCGGGCCACATCTCGGCGGGGCTCAGCAGCACCGTGTCCCCCGGGTGGTGCAGGGTGTCACGCCAGGTCTCGTCGCTGACGAGGTGCAGCCCCTCCCCCACCGCGGCCTCGCAGACCTCGCGGACCAGCTCCGGCGGGGCGACGGTGGCGGTGGGGTCGTCGGCCACGGAGATCAGCAGCAGCCGGGGCCTGCCGCCCTCGGCGCGTACCCTGCGCACGGTCTCCAGCAGTGCGTACGGGTCGGGGATGCCGCCGCACTCGGCCGGGGTCGGCACCAGGTAGGCGGGCCGGCCCAGCAGCCGGGCCTGCGGCATCCAGGTGGCCGGGCAGGGGCGCGGCATGAGCACGTCGCCGCCGTACGCGGCCATCAGCGCGAACAGCAGGGGCGGTGCGCCCGGGGCGGCCACGATGTCCTCGGGGACGCCGCGCAGCCCCCTGCGCCGCCAGTAGGCGAGGGCGGCCTCCCGGAGGGCCGGTCCGCCGCCGGGGGGTTCGGGCCGGGGCCGGTCCGCCGAGGCGGCCAGGACGTCCACCAGCTCGGGCAGGACGGGGAGGCCGGGGCCGGGGGCGGCGGGTCCGTACCGGACCGGTCCGCGGTCCTGCCGGACAGGGGGCCGCCCGCGCTCGCTCCCGTGCATCCCGCGCCCTCCTCCGCGTCGCCCTGATGGCCTTTATACGGAGGTTCCGCGTGGTGCGCCCGCGCTCCGGACCCGCCGGACCGCCGAGGTGTCCGTCGCCCCTGGTCCGGGCCGGGTCGGCGGCCCGTACGGGCGGGGTGGTCAGCCCGCGAACGGCGTCCCGGGCAGCCCCTGCCCCGCGTCCGGGAGCACCAGCAGCGAACCCGACAGCGGGTGCGGCGCGTCCAGGCCGGTCCGCGCGGTGGTGACGTACAGGTCACGCAGGCCGGGGCCGCCGAAGGCGCAGGCGGTGGGCCTGCGGACGGGCACTTCCACCGTCCGGTCCAGGCGGCCGTCCGGGGTGTAGCGGCGCAGCGCCGAGCCGTCCCAGAAGGCGACCCAGACACAGCCGTCGGCGTCCACCGTCAGCCCGTCGGGCCATCCCTGGCCGGGCGGCACGGTGACGAAGGGGCGGCGGCCGTGTATCCGCTCGCCGTCCACGTCGAAGACGTCGATCCGCAGGGTGGGGGTGTCGACGTAGTACATGAGGCGGCCCTCCGGGCTCCAGCCGGTGCCGTTGCTGACCGTCACCGCGTCCGGGATCCGTGCCACCGTGCCGTCGGGTGCCACGCGGGACAGCGTGCCCCCGCCCGCCGCCTCGTCGTAGCGCATGGTGCCCGCCCAGAGCGCGCCGTCCGGGGCCACGGCGGCGTCGTTGCCCCGGCGTCCGGCGACCGGGTCGGTCACGAGCCAGGAGAACGCCCCCGCGGTGTCGTAGAGGCCGATCCCGTCCCGCAGGTTGACCACCAGCCCGCCGCCGGCCCGTGGCTTCGCCGCGCCGACGTGCTGCCCGGTCGCCATGACCGTGCGGCGGCCGGCCGACGGGTCGTAGGTGTGGACGCGTGCCGAGAGGATGTCCACCCAGATCAGACGGCCGGCCGCCGCGTCCCAGGTGGGGCCCTCGCCGAGGTACGCCCGCTCCCGGACGGCCAGGTCCCAGGCGCGGCTCATCCCCGCCCCCCGTGGTGGCCGAGCCTGCCGGACAGCGCGTCGGCGCCGCCCGCGGCGAGCCGGGCCAGCTCGTCCTCGCGCTCCTCGCTCCAGCGGATCACGGGTACGGAGATGGAGAGCGCGGCGACGACCCGCCCCGAGCGGTCGCGCACCGGTGCGGCGACACAGCTCACGTCGGGGTTGGACTCCCGGTGCTCGACGGCGACGCCCCGCTTGCGCGCGACGGCGAGCGCGGCCCGCAGCTCCGCCGGGTCGGTGATGCTGTGGCCGGTCATCGCGGCCAGTGCGCGGCCCTCGATCCGGGCGTCCAGCTCGGCCTCCGGCAGGGCGGCGAGCAGGAGCTTGCCGACGGCGGTGCAGTGGGCGGGCAGCTTACGGCCGGCCGCCGACACCATCCGTACCGCGTGGGTGGAGTCCACCTTGGCGATGTAGATGACCTCGGTGTCCTCCAGGATCGCCACATGGACCGTCTCACCGCAGGTCTCGGCGACCTCCCGCGCCACCTGCTGCCCCTCGGCGGCCAGGTCGAGCTGTTCCGCGTACCGGCTGCCCAGCTGGTAGGTGCGCACCCCGAGCCGGTAGCGGCCGGGCTGCTCGGGGACCGTGACCAGGTAGGAGCGGGCGGCGAGGGTGGTGAGCAGTTCGTGGACCGTGGTCCGCGGCAGCTGGAGCCGGCGGGTGACCTCGGGGGCGGAGAGGGTGCCGTCGCTTTCGAGGAAGAGTTCGAGTACGTCCAGTGCCCTGGTCACCGCGGGGACGAGTCGCCCCATGATCACCCACCCCATTCCGTTCGACACTCCGGCCATTGACCGGAATCACGAACGCAGGCTAATCGCAAGCGACTTGTCCGGGCAACGGTCCCGGCGCGGCAGCCGTCCGGAGACCGGGCGATCCGTCCCCCACGGCGCCGCCCTTCCGGTTTCCGGCGGGCCGGGTGTGCGCGCCTGCTGGCTTCCGGGCGGGCCGGGTGTGCGCGCCTCCTGGTTCACCGCCCGACGGCAGGGTATTCGCTGTGCCATGCCGACTTCGAACCCGATCCCCCAGCCCGGCCCCTGGCGGGCCCGTCTGACCCGCTACGACCTCGCCGCCTTCCAGGCCGTGGCGGACCGGCACTGGCCGGGCGCCGAGCACGTCCTGCCCCGGCTGAGCCGCGGCGCCAACCACGGCCTGCTGTGGTTCGGCGCCGCGGCGGGCATGGCGGCGCTGGGCAGCGGCGCACGGTCCCGCCGTGCGGCGTTGCGCGGCATCGCCTCGCTGGGTGTGGCGTCGGCGGCGATCAACACCGTGGCCAAGCGGGCGGTGCGCAGGGAGCGGCCGATACTGGATCTGGTGCCGGTGATACGGCGGTTGAAGCGGCAGCCGTTCACCACGTCCTTCCCGTCCGGGCACGCCGCGTCGGCGGCGGCGTTCGCGACCGGTGTGGCCCTGGAGTCGAAGGGCTGGGGCGCGGTGGTCGCCCCGGTGGCGGTGGCGGTGGCCGCGTCACGGGTCTACACCGGGGTGCACTACCCGAGCGACGTCCTGGCCGGGGCGGCACTCGGCGTAGGGGCGGCGTTCGCCCTGCGGGGCGTGGTGCCGACCCGCGGGCAGTTGCCCGCGCCGGGCCGGCCTCCGGCCCAGGCGCCGTCGCTGCCCGCCGGGGACGGGCTCGTGGTGGTCGTCAACCGGGAGTCCGGGTCCGCGACCGCCACGGCGGGGCTGGTGCGTGACGCGCTGCCGCTGGCCACGGTGGTGGAGTGCGCGCCCTCGGACCTCTCCGGCTCCTTGGAGGAGGCGGCGGGGCGGGGCCGGGCGCTGGGGGTCTGCGGGGGCGACGGCACGGTCAACCTGGCGGCCTCGGTGGCGGCGGCGCACGGGGTGCCGCTCGCGGTGTTCCCCGGCGGCACCCTCAACCACTTCGCGTACGACCTGGGCATCGAGGCGGTGCACGACACGGCGACGGCGCTCGCCTCGGGCGACGCGGTCCGGGTCGATCTGGGCCGCTTCCGGCCCGGCCCGCGGGGCGCCTCGGGGGCGGACGGGTACTTCCTCAACGCCTTCAGCCTGGGGGTGTATCCGGAGCTGGTGCGGACGCGGGAGCGCTGGGCACCGAGGATCGGCGGCTGGCCGGCCGGAGTGCTGGCGGCCTTCGAGGCGCTGCGCGGCGAACGCCCGCTGACGGCCGAACTCCAGGGCAGGAGGCGACCGTTGTGGCTGCTCTTCGTGGGCAACGGGATATTCCAGCGGGTGGGCCCTGCCCCCGGGCGGCGCCACAACCTGGCGGACGGGCTGCTGGACGTACGGGTGGTGCACGGCGGCCGGACACCGGCGCTCCGGCTGCTCGCGGCGGCGGTCGCCGGGCCGCTGACGCGCTCCCCCGTCCACGCGGCGGTGCGGCGGCGCCAGGTCCGGATCTCCGGTCTCGCGGAGGGTACGCCGTATGCGTACGACGGTGAAGTCGCGCACTCCGGGAGTGAGTTGGTGATCGACAAGATGCCGGAGGCGCTGACCGTCTACTGCCCGAGGCCGGTATGAGCCCGACCGCATCCTGAGACACCCGTCTCAGGATGCGGCACACGGGCGTACGGTGACCGTACCGGCGGCCGCCGCGGCGCACGGTGCGAGAGAGAGGACCTACGGCCATGTCCAGGGAAACCGCCGTCTACACGCACGGCCACCACGAGTCGGTGCTGCGCTCGCACCGCTGGCGCACCGCCGCGAACTCCGCGGCCTATCTGCTGGACGAACTCCGCCCCGGGCTGCGGGTGCTGGACGTCGGCTGCGGACCGGGCACCATCACCGCCGACCTCGCCGCGCTGGTGGCGCCGGGGCGGGTGACCGCGGTGGACACGGGGAGCGGCATCCTCGGCCAGGCGGCCGAGGTGGTAGCCGAACGCGGCCTGGACAACGTGGAGTTCGCCGTCGCCGATGTCCACGCCCTGGACTTCCCCGACGACTCCTTCGACGTGGTCCACGCCCATCAGGTGCTCCAGCACGTGGGTGATCCGGTCCAGGCGCTCCGGGAGATGCGTCGGGTGTGCCGGCCGGACGGCGTCGTCGCGGCGCGTGACAGCGACTACGCCGCGATGGCCTGGTACCCGTCGGTGCCGGGGATGACCGACTGGCTGGAGCTCTACCGCCGGGTCGCCCGCGCCAACGGCGGCGAGCCGGACGCCGGACGCCGGCTGCTGTCCTGGGCAAGGCGTGCCGGCTTCTCCGACATCACCCCGAGCGCGGGGGCCTGGTGCTACGCCGGGGAGGACCGGGCCTGGTGGAGCGGGCTGTGGGCGGACCGTACGACGGATTCGGCGTACGCGGAGCGCGCGGTGGAGGGCGGGCACGCGACGGCCGGACAGCTCGCGGCCGTCGCGGACGCCTGGCGGGCCTGGGGCGAGGAGCCCGACGCGTGGTTCATGGTCCCGCACGGCGAGGTGCTCTGCCGGCCCTGACCGGCAAGGCCCCGTGGCAACGGTCAGGGCCCCGGGCTCGGTCCGGGGGTCCCGAGGGTGCCGTACGGCGGAATCGATCACACATCGGCGGGGGGCCAACTAACCTCGTGGGCATGGAGATCCTGGGAACCACGCTGCGTATCTGCGTCGACGACCTGGAGGCCGCGGTGGCCTTCTACGAGGGCCTGACCGGTACTCCCGCCCTGCGCTTCGAGCGCGGCGGGGTCTCGGTGGCCGCGATCGGCTGCTTCCTGCTGATGAGCGGCCCGGCGGCGGAGATCGACGTGCTGCGCAAGGTGTCGGCGACCATCGCCGTGAAGGACGTGGACGAGGCCCACGCGGCGCTGACCCGGGTGGGGGCGAAGGTGATCGCGGGCCCGGTGCCCACCCCGGCGGGCCGCAATCTGATCGCCCTGCACCCGGACGGCTCCGTCTTCGAGTACGTGGACCGCAACGTCCCCGCCTGACGGAACGCGACGCCCCGCCTGACGGAACGCGGCCCCTTGCCTGACGGCCCGTCAACTCAGGCGGGCCATGACCTCGTCGGCCAGCGATCCGGTGGTGCGCTCGCCGTCGAGGCGCACGGTGCCGGGCCGCAGGGCCGACGCGGCGGCCACGCAGCGGGGGATCTGCGCCTTGCCCCACCGCCGGACGCTCTCGTCACGCTCGGCGTCCCCGGGCACGACGACCCGCGCGTCGAGGCGGGCCTCCAGCGTGTGCGCGGGCACGTCCAGGAAGAAGTGGTGGACGGTGATCCCGGCGGACTCCAGGGCACCGAAGATCTCCTCGGCGTAGCCGGGATCGACCAGCGTCATCGGCGCCAGCACCGGCCGCCCGTACGCCCGGACCAGGTCGAGGGCCATGCCGGCGACCTGGCTGCGCCACAGCGGCAGGTCCTGGAAGTCTCCGGTGTGCTCCCTCACGATGTTCCGCAGGACGAACCCGGTGTGCTCGGGGTCGTAGACCAGCGCGTCGGGCCTCCGCCGGTGCAGTTCGTCCACGAGAGTCGTCTTGCCGCTGCCGAAGGCGCCGTTCACCCAGATGATCACCGGCCCAACGTAGCGGAGGCGTGGCCTTCCCACCGGGCCGCGCGAAATTCGGGATCGTCCCGGTCCCCCGCCGTCGTACCCTTCACTTCCCAGCGCTCCGGGGCACCCGCTCCGGAGCGGCGGCGGAAGCAGAGGACGGGCAGGACGATGAGCACGCGGCACACGTACCGGGTGATCGTGCGGGGCACCTGGGAGGGGCTGACCGGCCCGGACCGGGAGCGGCTGCTGGCGGAGGTGGACGAACACGGGCTCACCGCCATGCGGTTCACCGAGCAGGGCTCTCTCGCGTACGACGCGGTGCTGAAGCACTTCAGCTTCCGCTATGTGGTGGTCTCCGACCCGGAGGACGGCGACGAGATGGCAGCCGCGATCGCCGAGGACCGTGCCGAGCGGACATTGCGCGACCGGGGCCTGCCCCACGGCGCGCTGCGCTCCACCGTGACCGACATGGACGCGATGAAGATCAACCACAAGGGGCGCCGGGGTTCCGGGACCGCACGACCCGCGTAGATTGCGGGGGTATTACAGGTTCGTGAACCCGTACGGCGAGACGCTGACGCGGCCGGCCGCCGGCCTCTAGCGTCCTTGGGGAGCCGCCGGAACCGTTCGGTGGCGGTGCTTCTCCAGCGAACCGTGCGAGGTCAAGACATGAGCCAGCCCATCGACTCCGTGACCGCGGGCCACACGCCCGCCGACGCCTCCCCCGGGGACGAGGCGGCCGCGTGGTCGTTCGAGACGCGGCAGATCCACGCCGGGGCCGCGCCCGATCCCACGACCGGGGCCCGTGCCACCCCGATCTACCAGACCACCTCGTTCGTCTTCGACGACACCCAGCACGCGGCCGACCTGTTCTCGCTGGCCAGGCCCGGCAACATCTACACCCGCATCCACAACCCGACGCAGGACGTGCTGGAGCAGCGGATCGCGGCGCTGGAGGGCGGTGTGGCCGCCGTCGCGGTCGCCTCCGGACAGGCCGCCGAGACCCTCGCGATCCTGACCCTCGCGCGGGCCGGCGACCACGTGGTGTCCAGCACCTCGCTCTACGGCGGCACCTACAACCTCTTCCGGCACACCCTGCCGCGGCTGGGCATCGAGGTGTCGTTCGTCGACGACCCGGACGACCTGGACGCCTGGCGCGCCGCCGTGCGCCCGAACACCAAGGCGCTGTTCGCCGAGACGCTGGGCAACCCGCGCGGCAACGTGCTCGACGTGCGGGCGGTGGCCGACGTCGCCCACGCGGCCGGGGTACCGCTGATCGCCGACAACACCGTGCCGACGCCCTATCTGCTGCGGCCCGCCGAGCACGGCGCCGACATCGTGGTGCACTCGGCGACGAAGTTCCTCGGCGGGCACGGCACGACGATCGGCGGGGTCGTCGTCGACGCGGGCACCTTCGACTTCGGGGCGCACGCCGACCGCTTCCCGGACTTCAGTGAGCCCGACCCCAGCTACCACGGCCTGCGCTACTGGCCGGACCTGGGACCCGGCGCCTTCGCGGTGAAGCTCCGCGTCCAACTGCTGCGCGACCTCGGCCCGGCGCTCTCCCCGCACTCCGCCTTCCTGCTGCTCCAGGGCGTGGAGACACTCAGCCTGCGGATCGAACGCCACACGTCCAACGCGCTGGCCCTCGCCCAGTGGCTGGAGGCCCGCGACGAGGTCTCCGCCGTCCACTACGCGGGCCTGGAGTCGAACCGCTGGAGCGAGGCGGCCCGGCGCTACCTCCCCCGCGGGGCCGGCGCCGTGCTCTCCTTCGAACTGCGCGACGGCGTCGAGGCGGGACGCCGGTTCGTCGACGGGGTGAGCCTGTTCAGCCATCTCGCCAACATCGGTGACGTACGCAGCCTGATCATCCACCCCGCGTCGACCACGCACAGCCAGCTCGGCCCCGAGCAGCTCACCGCGACCGGGACCGACCCCGGTCTCGTGCGCCTGTCGGTCGGGCTGGAGCACATCGACGACCTCAAGGCCGATCTGGAGTCCGGGTTCCGGGCGGCGAAGGGCGCGGCCGAGGCATGACGGTGACGGACGTCTCCGCCCTCCCGCCGGCCACCGGAGCCTGGCGGGAGGGCGGGGAACCGGGCGGACGCGTGTGGCTGGGGCCGGGCGCGCCCCTGGTCCTGGAGTCGGGCGAGTCGCTGCCCGGGGTACGGATCGCGTACGAGACGTGGGGCCGGCTCGCGCCGGACGGCTCGAACGCGGTGCTGGTCCTGCACGCCCTCACCGGGGACAGCCATGTGGCCGGCCCCGCCGGTCCGGGCCATCCCACGGCCGGCTGGTGGGACGCGGTGGTGGGTCCGGGCCGGGCGCTGGACACCCGGCGGTGGTTCGTGGTCGCGCCGAACGTGCTGGGCGGCTGCCAGGGCAGTACGGGTCCGTCCTCGCCGGGTCCCGACGGCCTGCCCTGGGGGCCCGCCTTCCCCCGGCTGACCCAGCGCGACCAGGTCGCGGCCGAGGTCCGGCTCGCCGACGCGCTGGGGATCGGCAGATGGGCCGCCGTCATCGGCGGGTCCATGGGCGGTATGCGGGCCCTGGAATGGGCGGCCTGCCATCCGGAGCGGACCGGGTCCCTGCTGCTGCTCGCCTGCCCGGCCGCCGCGTCGGCCGAGCAGATCGCCTGGGGGTCCACGCAGATCGCCGCCATCCGCACCGATCCGGGGTGGCGGGCGGGCCGCTACCACGACGCCCCGGCGGGCGCGGGGCCCCACCGGGGGCTCGGGATCGCCCGCCGGATCGCCCACGTCACCTACCGGAGCGAGGCCGAACTGACGGCCCGTTTCGGCCGCGAGGCCCAGGACGGAGAGAGCCCGGAACGGGGCGGCCGGTTCCAGGTCGAGTCCTATCTCGACCATCACGCGGCCAAGCTGGCCCGGCGCTTCGACGCGGGCAGCTACATCGCCCTCACCGAGGCGATGAACGGGCACGACGTGGGGCGTGGGCGCGGCGGGGTGCGGGCCGCCCTGCGCGCGGCGCGCATGCCGGCGCTGGTGGCCGGGGTCGACTCGGACCGCCTCTACCCGCTCGCCCAGCAGCGGGAACTGGCCGCGGCCCTGCCCGGCGCGGACCGGCCGCGGGTGATCGGGTCGCCGAGCGGGCACGACGGCTTCCTGCTGGAGACGGACCAGGTGGGCGCGCTGGTCCGCGAACTGCTGGGGGAGCCCGGCTGACGGCGGTACGGGCCGTGGGCGGCGCGGCGGCAGAGCTGAAGGGACACTCCCGCACGCCCTGCCGCCGCGCCGACGGCTCGTCAGCGGTGGTCGTCCCAGGGGGAGTCGTACGTCCGGGAGAGCTGCCCGGCCTCCTCGGGGGTGAGCAGCCGTGCGGGCCGCTCGCCCAGGCTGAGGAGCAGGGCCGCCACCTCCTCCAGTTCCACCGCCGCGTCCACGGCGCGCGCCATGGTGGTGCCGGCGAGGACGGGGCCGTGGTTCTGGAGGAGCGCGGCGCGGAACGGGAAGGGCAGCCGTGCCATGTCCTCGGCCTGGCCCGCGTCGCCCGGCGGCGCGTACGGGAGCAGCGGGGTCTGGCCGACCCGCATCACGTAGTACGGCGTGAGCGGCGGTACGGCGCTCCGCGGTGACCAGGGGGGAAGGCAGGAGACGGCGGTGGCGTGCCGGGCGTGCAGGTGGACGACGGCACGGGTGGTGGCGTCCCGCCGGTAGAAGGCGCTGTGCAGGGGGAATTCCTTGGACGGGCGCGGTCCGGCGAGGTGGACGCCGTCGAGGCCGAGTTCGCTGAGTCCGTCGGGGTCGATCGCGGCGAGGTCGGCGCCGGTGGGGGTGATGAGGACGCGGTCCCCGGTCCGGACGCTGAGGTTGCCGGAGGAGCCGGGGCTGAGGCCGAGTGCCGCGAGCCGGGCGCCGGCGGCGGCGAGGTCGGTGCGGGGGTCACTCATACCAGCGCGCTCCAGGCTTCCGTGAAGATGGCGGCGTCGCCGAAGTTGCCGGACTTGAGGGCGAGGTCCACGGTGTGTTCCCGGTCGTGCGCGCGTCCGTCCGCGCGGGCCCAGGTCACGCCCGGCGCGATGGGCGCGCCGATGGCGAGGGTGCGGACGCCGAGGGCGGTGACGACGGCTCCGGAGGTCTCGCCGCCGGCCACGAGGAGCCGGCGGGCGCCCGCGGCGACGAGGCCGGTGGCGCAGGCGGCGAGGGCCCGCTCGACGAGTTCGGAGGCGGCGGGGCCGTCGTGGGGCGCGGAGTCGTCGAGGTCGGCGAGGTCGCCGACGGCGTAGATCAGCGGTGGCTTCGCCGGGTCGTCGTCCCAGGCGCGGCGCGCGAAGCCGACGAGCGCGGCGACCGTGCCGTCGAAGTCGGCGCGCAGGGCGGCCAGGTCGAGCTTGCGGTGCGGCAGCCGGGTCCTGGCGTGGGCGACCTGGGCGCGGGTGGCGGAGGAGGCGCTGCCGGAGAGGACCACGCCCGGGTCACCGGGGGCGGAGGCGGGGGTGGCGCGGGCGGCCTCGGTGTGCGGGCCGGTGAGGCCGAGGGCGAGTCCCGCCGCGCCGGTGACCAGGGTGAGGTGCGCGGTGGCCGCGCAGACGGTGACCAGGTCCTCGTCGCTCACCGCGTCCACGACGACGAGCGCGTCCGCGAGGCCGGGGGCGTCGAGGGCGCTCCGCAGGGCGTCGCTCCCCTTCCGCACGGTGTCGAGGCCGACGAGCCGGACCGGGTGGCCGGTCTGCGGGGTGAGGAGCCGGCCCAGGTGGGAGTCGCGCATGGGGGTGAGCGGGTGGTGCCGCATGGGGCTCTCCGCCAGGAGTTCCCCGTGGACGCGCAGGAGCCCCTGGTCGACGGTGCGCCCGGTGGCGGGGAACGAGGGGACGACGACCGTACGGCGTTCGCCCAGCTCCGCGAGGAGCGCGTCGGCCACCGGGCCGATGTTGCCGCGGGGGGTGGAGTCGAAGGTGGAGCAGTACTTGAAGTAGTAGCGCGCGCAGCCCGCCTCGCGCAGGGCGCGCAGGGCGGTGAGCGAGGTACCGACCGCTTCGTCCACGGGTGCGGTGCGCGACTTGAGGGCGACGACCACCGCGTCCGCGTCGCGCACCGTCCGGCTTCCCGCGCTGTCGGAGAAGGCGTCCGTGCCGACGGTCACCACGGTCCGGTGCCCTCGGGCGACGAGCATGGTGGCGAGATCGGTGGCTCCGGTGAAGTCGTCGGCGATGGCCCCGAGGGTCGGCATCGGACCTCCTTGCGTTGGGGGGTGCGGTGCCGGGCGGAGTGTCCCGGCGGGCTGAGTGTCCCAGCGATCCGCGTGTGAAAAAATGTTAACAGACTTTACGCAGACGAAATCTGCTGGTACATCTTGTTAACACGCTCCCCTGTGTGGTGCTCGTGCCGTTGCCGAGACCGCGTCTCCGGAGCCGTTGAACCGAGCCGTGCGCCCGTCTAGGAGAGTCCATGAACTTGCAACACCTGTTCGCCGGTACCGGCGACCGGACCGTGCGCTACGCGCTGTCCGGGGCCGGCGGCGGCTTCGCCCGGACCCTGCTCGCCCAGACCCCGCGCATCGGCCGCCTGGCCCCCGCCGTCCTCTGCGACCGGGACGTGGAGCGGCTGCGCGAGATGCTCGTCGAGCTGGGCTACGACGCCGGGCGGCTGCGCGTGTGCGACGGCCCCGACGAGGTCGCCCGCACCGTCGAGGAGGGCTCCGTGGCCCTGGTCGCGGACGGCGCCCTCCTGTCCGCCGCCCCCTGGGACATCCTGGTCGAGGCCACGGGAAGCCCCGCCGACGGATACGCGATGGCCCGTGCCGCGCTGACCGCCGGCCGACACGTCGCCATGGTCAGCAAGGAGGTCGACTCCGTCGCCGGGCTGCACCTCGCCGACCTGGCCCGTGACCACGGCGTCGTCTACAGCACGGCCGACGGCGACCAGCCGGCCAACCTCATCGCCCTGGTGACCTGGGCCGAGCTGCTCGGCCTGGACATCGTGGCGATCGGCAAGTCCAGCGAGTACGACCTCGTCTTCGACCCCGCGACCGGCACGGTCACCCAGCTGGACACCACCGTCCCCGCCCCGGAACTGGCCGGGCTGCTCACCCTCGGCTCCGACCCGCGCGCCACCCTCGCCGCACGGGCCGCGGCCGTGACCGCCCTGCCCACGGGCGCCACCGCCGACTACTGCGAGATGGCGGTCGTGGCGACGAACACCGGCTTCCGGCCGGACACCGAGCGGCTGCACTACCCGGTCGCCCGGATCGCGGAGCTGGCCGACGTCTACGCCCTGCGCGAGGACGGCGGCCTGCTGCACCGCGCCGGTGCCGTCGATGTGTTCAGCGCGCTCCGGCTGCCCGACGAGGCCTCCTTCGCGGGCGGCGTCTTCGTCGTCGTACGGACCGGCGACCCGGTCACCTGGGAGACGCTGCGCGGCAAGGGCCACGTGGTCAGCCGGGACGGCCGGTACGCGGCGATCTACCTCCCGTACCACCTGATGGGCGTCGAGACCCCCGTCTCGCTGCTGTCCGCGGTGCTCCACGGGCGGCCGTCCGGCGGGACCGACCCGCGGGCCCACGCCGTGCTCGCCGGCCGCGCCCGCCGCGACCTGCCCGCCGGCACCGTGCTGGAGATGGGCGGGCACCACCACGACGTCACCGGCGTCCAGGCCGTCCTGCTCCGCGACGAGGACGCCCCCGCCGACACGGCCCCGCTGTACCTCGCCGCCCACGCCACCCTCGGGCGCGACGTCCGGGCCGGCGAGCTGATCACGCTCGGCGACCTCGCCGACGCGCACCCCGAGCTGCTGCGCGCCTGGACCTCCGGGCGCGCCTCACGCACCACCCGGTCCTCCGATCCCCACGCGAGCCGATGATGAGCGCCGACCTCCAGAACCTCCTGCTGGGCGCGGCCGCGGTCGTCGTCCTGATCCTGCTGATCACCAAGGCCAAGCTCCACCCCTTCCTGGCGCTGGCCCTGTCCGCCCTGGGCCTCGGACTCGCCGCGGGCCTCGGGCCCGGCGACACCGTCGGGCACTTCCAGGACGGCTTCGGCGACGCGCTGAAGAGCACCGGGCCCACCATCGGGCTCGGCACCATCCTCGGCGGCATCCTGCTCGGCTCCGGCGGTGCCGACCGGATCGCCACGGTCTTCATCGGCGCCCGCCCGGTGAAGTGGATACCGACGGCCATCACGGCCGCCGCCCTGCTCATCGGGATGCCGCACCTCTTCGACGTCAGCTTCGTGATGCTGGTGCCGCTGGTGTACGCGGTGGCCAAGCGCACCGGCACCCATCTGCTGTACGTGGGTCTGCCGCTCGCCGCCGGCCTGTACATCTCGCACGGCCTGCTGCCCCCGCACCCCTCCCCCACGCTCGCCGTCTCGGCGTACGGGGCGAACACCGGCCTGACCATCATGTACGGCCTGATCATCGGCATCCCGATCGCGGTGGTCAGCGGACCGCTGCTGACGAGGTTCGCCTCGCGCTGGTTCGGCCCGGCCCCCGACCTGGACAAGGGCCCCATACCGGAGAGCAGCCCCGAGCCGGAGAACCGCAAGCGTCCGGCCTCGTTCGTCCTCGCCCTGATCACCGTGCTGCTGCCGCCCGTCCTGATGCTGATCGGGACCGTGGGCACCTCGAACACCGCGGAGGGCTCGCTTCCCTACGCGATCTTCGAGGCGTGCGACTCCTCGGTCATATCGCTGCTGGCCGCCGTGATCTTCGCCTTCTTCGCGCTGGGCCTGCGCTCCGGCTTCGGTCTGAACCAGCTCCAGAAGATGGCGGGCAAGGGCCTCGGTCCGGTCGGCGGGATCGTCCTGATCCTCGGCGCCGGCGGCGGCCTCAAGGCGATGCTGACCGCGACCGGGATCGACAAGCTGATCTCCGACTACGCGGTGGGCTGGTCCATACCCCCGCTGCTGCTCGCCTGGCTCGTCGCCGCGCTGCTGCGCATCTGCCTCGGCTCGGCGACGGTGGCCACCGCCGCGGCAACCGGTATCGTCGCCCCGCTGATCGGCGCCTACCCGGGCCTCTCACCCGAACTGCTGGTGCTGGCGACGGCGTCGGGCGCGGTGATGCTCTCGCACGTCAACGACTCCGGGTTCTGGCTGTTCAAGGAGTACTACCAGCTCTCGGTGGCCCAGACGTTCCGTACCTGGACGCTGATGCTCTCCCTCCAGTCGCTGCTCAGCCTGGGCGGAGTGCTCCTGCTGAGCACGTTCGTCGGCTCCTGAGCCGCGCCCGGTTGGGACGGTGCCGGTGGGAACGGCACAATCGAGCAGCGGCCGCGGTGGCCGCGTGAGGAAAGGTGAACAAGCGGTGGCCGAAGAAGAGCAGTTGCCCCTGATCCCCGATCAGCGACGCGAGCTGCTGCTGAAGCACCTGCGGCGCGACGGTGTGCTGAGCGTGCAGCAGATCACCCAGCTCTTCGGCGTGTCCCACATGACCGTCCGCCGCGACATCGCCGAACTGGAGCGCCGGGGGCTCGTGTTCTCCGTGCCCGGCGGGGCGCGGATCGCGAGCCATCTGCACAGCGAGCCCAGCTTCCAGGCCAAGGCCCTGATCGAGCAGCCGGAGAAGCAGGCCATGGCCACAGCCGCCGCGGAGCTGGTACGGGAGGGCATGACCGTCTATCTGGACGCGGGCACGACCCTGTTGGCCATGGTGCCACTGCTCGCGCGCCACGAGTCGCTGACGGTCGTCACCAACGACTTCACGACCGTGGACCGCCTGATGGAGTACACACACCTCGACGTCATACACATCGGCGGCCAGGTGGACCCGTCCAACCGGTCGAGCGTCGGGCGGCTCGCCGCCACGACACTGCGTCAGCTCGCCCTCGACGTCGCCTTCATCAGCACCAGCTCGTGGGACCTGCTGCGCGGGGTGACCACCCCGTCGGCGGCGAAGGTGGAGGTCAAGCAGGCGGCGATGGAGTGCACGGGTTCCAGCGTGCTGGTCGCCGGGTCGTCGAAGTACGGGACGTTCGGAAAGTTCCGGGTGGCTCCGCTCAGCGCCTTCGACACCGTCGTCACCGACCGCTCGCTGGCCGAGGCGGCGGCCGAGGGGCTCCGCGCCGGCGGCGCCGACCTGCGCCTGGCCGGTGCCTGAGGTACTCCTCCGGCCGGTCCCGGTGCCCCGTTCCGTCCGTCGACGGAACGGGGCACCGGGGGTCCGGCGGCGGGCCGGGCCGGTCAGGCCGGCGGGCCGACCGGACCGAGCAGGTGGTTGCCCGGTGCGTCCGGGTCGGTGCTGAGATAGAAGTCGGAGACGGCCGAGCGGAACTCGTCGCGGCTGATCACGCCGTTCCCGTCGAGATCCAGCCGGGTGAACGCCTCGCCGGAACGCTGCGGCGGGATTCCCAGCGCGTCGTACATGCGCACGTACTCGTCGCGGCTGAGGACACCGTCACGGTCGGTGTCGAGGGCGTTCATCAGCGCGTCGATGATCGCCATGACGGCGCCCTCGAAGTGCTCGGGGGACGTGACCTCACGCTCCATGACGGTGATGAACTCCTGCCGCGAGACCCGCCCGTCCCCGTCCGCGTCACCGTGCGTGAGCAGCAGCCGCCACCACCGGCCGAACGCGTCGCGCATGGCCGCGAGGTCGGCCTCGTCGCCCCACGCCGCCACCTCCGCGAACGCGGCTGCGGTCCCCCGCATGTCGTCGTGTGTCAGCTGCCCGTCGCCGTCCTGGTCGAACCAGGTGAACAGGGTGCTGAACTTCTGGCCCTTCACGGCATGCGTCATGCGGTCGTCCTCACCCCGGGGGCCACGCACGGCGCATGGCGCTCTCCCCGCACGCTAGGCAAGGACGGCGGCGCCACGCCATGGCCGCCGGGTGTGTCCATCACTCCGGGTGAAGGCGGGCGGACAAACCCGTACGGAGGAATCGGCCGGAAACCGGCTGCCGGACGGCGGTCCCGCCCGGCAGCCGGAGGACGGCGTCCCGGCAGCCGGAGGACGGCGTACGGGGCCGGGGCCCGGGGCCGGATACAGGTCCGGATCCGGGGCCTGGTCCGAGGCCGGGCCCGGCGGGAAGCCTGCGGCTACCGGCGGCGACGGCGGTGCAGCGCGTACCCGCCGCAGAGCAGGCCCACCACGAACATCCCGAGCAGCGCCGCCCAGAGCGGCATCGTGACCTTCGGGACGATCACACGGATGGTGACGTCCTCCGTGTTCACGCAGATGAAGACGATCGCGAGCACGGCCAGGACCGTCACCGCGATCCGGGCGGGGCTGAACGCGCCGGCGGTCGGCGCGTCCGGGTGAGGGGCATCCTTGGGGCTCATGGCGCAAGGGTCCCGCCCGCACGCGTTCCGGGCAGTGCGGGGCCGCCGAACGGGTGACGGTCAGCCGGTCACCGGCAGTTCCAGGACGCCCGTGTCCCCCGGGGCGCTGACGACGGTGACGGGCCGGGGCCCCCGGTTGCCGAAGTACGCCGTGTCGCTGCCCGCGATCACGAACCGCAGCCGGTGCCCCGCCTCGTACCGGTGCACGATGCCCGGTAGATCGACGGTGAAGGGGCGGGTGACGTCGGGCACCCGCACCGGCGCGACCAGGCGGTTCACCAGCGTCTGGGTGCCGTCGGGGGCCACGTCGTACACCTTGGCGAAGAGAACGAGCCGGTCCGCCGCGTCCCCGCTGTCCTGGACCCGTTCGGTCGCCGGTGAGTGGACCCTCAGGGTCGCCCTCGGGGCTCCCACGACGTCCAGCGGGGCGGTGAGCGGGGTGCTGGTCCAGCCGAGGTAGGTGCCCTTCGTGTCGTACGGCGCGGGGTCCCTCAGCCCGATGAGACCGGCCAGGGAACTCTCGGAATGGCTGGTGGGCAGGGACCGGTTGGTGTAGGCGCGGCTGCCCGCGACGACCTCCGAGCGGCGGTCCACCAGGGCGCCGTCGCCGGAGAGGTAGAGGGTCCGGGTGGGCGCGGGGACCGTGGCGGCCGTGCCGTAGCCGCTCTCCCAGTCGCGGTAGTAGGCGAACGCGGGCCCGGTACCGGTGCCTTCGTCCCGGTGCAGGTACCGGTCGAACCAGGCGAGGACGCGCTGTCCGACGTAGCTGGTGTCCAGATTGCCGGCGGCGAGGTCCAGTTCACCGGGGACATGGCCGCCGCTGTGGCCCCAGGCCTGCCAGATCATCTTCACCGTGGTGCCCTGGGCCAGCAGTGCCCGGTAGGTGGCGGTGGCCTCGTTGAGGTTGAACAGGCTGTCGGCCTGCCCCTGGACGAGGAGCGTGGGAGCCGTGACGCCCGTCAGATAGGTGGCGGGCGAGACACCCCGCAGATACGTCAGCGTCTCCCGGGTGCGGTCGGCCGGGAGGCGGCCGGAGTTCAGGAAGCGGATGGCGTCGCAGGCCCGGGTGGCGAAGTGCGGACAGGCGAGGCGGTTGAACCGGGACGGGTCCAGGCTCGGGACCAGGAGCGGCTGCCCCTCGCCGATCAGATAGAACCCGTTGGTCCACTGCCACTTGAAGACACCCGGTGTGCCGGAGGAGACGCCGTCGCGCGCGTCGGTGGCGTTGGGCGCGAGCGCGTACGCCAGGTCGTTCCAGGTGACCAGCGGCACCAGGGCGTCGACCCGGTGGTCGGTGGCGGCGGTGGCGAGCTGGACGGCCCCGCCGTACGAGCCGCCGATCATGCCGACGCGGGGGTCGCCGGGGCCGTCGGAGAGGACGTAGTCGGCCGTGGTGCCGTCGTCGGCGGCGCGTGTCCCGGCGAGGAAGTCGATGAGCCCGGAGGCCGCCTTCCCGTCGATGTCCGGGGCGTCGAGGGTGATCAGGCACCCGGACCGGCCGAAGCCGAGCCCCGAGTAGACGAGGGAGACATAGCCCCGGGAGGCGAACGCCCTGCCGAGGGCGTCGGTGGTCCCGTCCGACTTGCTGCCGCCGAAGCCGTTGGTGGCGAGGACCGCCGGGGCGGGGTGCTCCGCGTCGGCACCGGCCGGGCGGTAGAGGTCGGCGTCGACCGTGCAGGAACGGTCACCGGCCCGCACGGTGAACTCCAGTGCGGTGACCCGGAATTCCCCGGCCGCCGCCGGTTCCGCGCCGGCCAGGGCGAGCGGGGCCAGGAGCGCCGCCCCGGCGAGGAAGGCGAAGGGGCGGCGGAGCCCGGAGACAGTACGCGACACATGGACCTCCACGCCGAGAGCACCTTACCGACTGGTAAGGAACAGTCCCGACCATGGTGTGACAGGCATCACGTCACTGTCAACGCACGAATCGGTGGTTTGCGTGACGAACCCTCAGGACACAGGGCGACGGCCGACGGGCCGTCAGGTCAGTGCGGGGACCTCGGTGGTGAGCGTGTACCGCCCGCCGTCCGCCGGGGCGTCCAGCACGGCCGGTACGCCGAAGGGGATCGTCAGCGCCGTGGGGCCGTGCCCGAATCCCAGCTCCTCGACGACCAGGACGCCCAGTTGGCCGAGCCGGCCGGCGAGCACCGCCCGCACCGCCGGGTAGGGGCCGCAGCCCTCCCAGGAGCCGCACGCGATCCCGGCCACGCCGTCGAGCGCGCCGGTGCGGCCGCCACGCGGGCGCCGGGCCGCGGCCGGGCGGGCCGGGCGAGGGACGCGGGCGGCGGGGGACGGACGGTCACCGGCCGAGGTCCAGGACCGGGACGTCGGCCCGCTCGAATCCGAACACCTGCGCGTACAAGGAGAGTTCGGCCTCCAGAGCGCGGACCAGGGTGTCCGTGCGGCGGAAGCCGTGGCTCTCCCCGGCGAAGGCGAGGTAGGCGTGCGGGATGCCCCGGCCCTCGATCCGGGCGAGGAAGCGCTCGCACTGCGCGGGCGGGCAGATCGGGTCGTCGAGCCCCTGGAGCAGCAGGAAGGGCGCGGTGAGGCGGTCGGTGCGGTTGATCGGCGAGCGTTCGCGGTAGCGCTCGGGCACCTCGGCGTACGGTCCGACGAGCGATTCGAGGTAGCGCGACTCGAAGTCGTGCGTCTCGCCGGTCGCCCAGCCTTCGAGGTCCAGGATGGGGTAGCTGATCGCCCCGCAGGCGTACACGTCCGTGCCGGTCAGGGAGGCGGCCGTCGTCCAGCCTCCGGCGCTGCCGCCCCGGATCGCCAGCCGGGAGCGGTCGGCGGTGCCCTCCTCGGCCAGGGCGAGCGCCACGGCGGCGCAGTCCTCCACGTCCACGACGCCCCACTGCCCGGCCAGCCGTTCGCGGTAGGCGCGGCCGTAGCCGGTGGAGCCGCCGTAGTTCACCTCGGCGACGCCGATGCCCCGGGAGGTGAAGTAGGCGATCTCCAGGTCGAGTACGAGCGGGGCGCGTCCGGTGGGGCCGCCGTGGGCCCAGACGACGTACGGCGGCGGCTCGTCCTCGGAGCCGGTGCGGTCGGGGTGGCGGGGCGGGTACACCTGCGCGTGGACCTCCCGGCCGTCCCGCCCGGTGAAGACGCGGACCCGCGGCTCGGGGTAGTACGCGGGGTCCACGGCGTCCTCGTGGTGCGCCCCGAGGATCCGGGTGTGCCCGGTCGCGGTGTCCAGCTCGACCACCTCGGCCGCGCCGACGGGGCTGGCGGCGATCCCCATGACCCGGGTGTCCTGCGCGGCGAGCGTCTCGGTCCACTCGGTCCACGGGCCCACCGCGTCGACCAGTTCGCCGGTCTCGGGGTCGAGGACGCCGAGGCGCTTGCCGCCCAGGCCGTGCAGGACGGCGATCAGTCCGCTGTCCAGCGGCCGGAACCAGCTCAGCCCGATCTTCCACAACGGCCCGCCGAACTCCTCGCCCCGCCCGGGGCAGAGCCGGCTGCTGGGGACGACGGCCCCCGGCGCGGCGTCGGGGCGGATCCGCTGGAGCTCCCACCAGCCGGAGATGTCCGAGACGAACAGCAGGGTGCCGTCCCGGTCCCACTCCACCTGGACGACCGATTCGTCCGTGCCGCCGACGAGCGGCCGCACACCCGTGAAGGTGCCCTCGGCGGTGACCTCGGCCATCATCACGACCGTGCCCTCCCACGGCATCCGCGGGTGGTCCCAGGCGATCCAGGCGACCCGGCGGCCGTCGTGGGAGAGCTTGGGGCCGGTGACGAACCGGTGCCGGTCGTCGCTGAGTTCACGTACGGCGGCGCGGTCGTCGGCGGCCGAGCCGTCCAGCGGTACGGCGGCGATCACCCGGCGCACATCGGTGGGGGCCGGGCCGGTGGACTCCTCCAGCACGCACCAGACCTCGCCGTGCGCGCCCCGGTCCAGGTGGAGGTGCGGATCGACCCAGCGCGGGCCGCCACCGGTGCCGGAGGCCGGAGTGAGCGGCCGGGGCGGCTCCGAGCCGTCCGGGGCGTACGCGTACAGCCGCTGGTCGGCGAAGTTCACGAAGACGGCGAGCGGGCCGCCCTCCCCGGGCGGGCGGGCGGCACCGGCCCAGGGCACTCCGCCGTACTCGACGACCCGGCTGCGCGGGTTCCAGGGCTCGGGCAGCACGGTCGTGGTGGTGCCGTCGGCCCGGCGGCGGACCAGGGCGCGGCGGCCGCCCTCGGCCGGGCGCGGTTCCGTCCACCACACCTCGTCGCCGACGGTGCCGACGTATTCGGGCCTGCCGTCGTGCGAGGCGGCCAGGGCCGCGTCGATCGGTGACGGCCATGTGCCGTACGCCGCTGTGGACGCCATGGTCGGTTCCCCCCTCGTGGGTCAGGCGGTGCGCAGGAAGTGGTCCAGGACCCGGACGCCGAAGTGCAGGGCGTCGACCGGGACCCGCTCGTCGACGCCGTGGAACAGCGCCTGGTAGTCGAACCCGACGGGCAGCTTCAGCGGGGAGAAGCCGTAGCCGGTGATACCGAGCCGGGAGAACTGCTTGGCGTCCGTCCCGCCCGACATGCAGTAGGGAACAGCGTGCGAACCGGGGTCGAACAGCTCGACCGCGGCGCACATCCTGGCGTACGTCGGCGAGTCGACCGGGGCCTGGAGCGGGATCTCGCGGTGGTCGAACTCCCAGTGGACGCCCGGCCCGGTGAGCCGGTCCAGGGTCTCGTGGAACTCCTCCTCACCGCCGGGCACCATCCGCCCGTCGATGTGCGCGGTGGCCCGGCCCGGGATGACGTTGACCTTGTAACCGGCGTCCAGCATCGTCGGGTTGGCGCTGTTGCGGACGGTGGGCGCGACCAGGTCGGCGGCCGGGCCCAGCTTGCCCAGCAGTTCGTCCACGTCGAAGCCGGGCGCGTCGAGGTCGGCCTTTATGTGGTGGAGCGCGGCGATCTCGACGAGCGCCGCCCGTACGGTCGGGGTGAGCCGTACCGGCCACTCGTACGCGCCGATGCGGGCGACGGCGGCGGCCAGCGCGCTGACCGCGTTCGCCTTGTTGACCTTCGAGCCGTGGCCCGCCCGGCCCTCGGCGGTCAGCTTCAGCCAGGCGGTGCCGCGCTCCCCCGCCGCGATGGGGTAGAGCGACATCCCGGTGCCCGCGTGGAAGGTGAAGGCACCGGACTCGCTGATGCCCTCCGTGCAGCCCTCGAACAGCTCGGGGTGGCGGTCGGCGAGGAAGCCGGAGCCGTCGGCGGCGCTGGCCTCCTCGTCGGCCGTGTAGGCGACGACGATGTCCCGGCGGGGGCGCACGCCGGCGCGGGCCCAGGCCCGGACGACGGCCAGGACCATCGCGTCCATGTTCTTCATGTCGACGGCGCCGCGCCCCCACACCACTCCGTCGCGGATCTCCCCGGAGAAGGGGTGGACGCTCCACTCGGCGGGGTCGGCGGGCACCACGTCGAGGTGTCCGTGGACCAGCAGGGCGTCGGCGGACGGGTCGGTGCCCCGGATCCGGGCGACCACGTTGGTCCGGCCGGGCGTCCGCTCCAGCAGGAGCGGTTCGAGCCCGGCGCCGGCCAGCCGCTCGGCGACGTACTCGGCGGCCGGGCGCTCGCGGCAGCTGCCGTCACCGCTGTTGGTGGTGTCGATCCGGATCAGGTCCGAGGTGAACGTGACCGACTCGTCGAGCGCCCGGTCGTCGACCGGTCCGGACGGGATCGTCGCCTCAGCCATACTGTTCCTCCACGGCGGCCGACACGATCGTCGTCACCGCCTTGAACGTGCGGATTCCTTCGTACATCGTCGCGCTGGTGTAGGCCACGCGCCGCTCACCGCTCGGCACCACGCCGGGAACCACCGTCGCGGCGGCCCCCAGATGCTCGGCGTCGAACTCAAGTTCCACCGTGAAGGGGCCGCCCCGCGCCGGGGCCACACGGCCCGCCAGCGCGGTGGCCTCCTGGGCCGCGGCCCGGATGTCGGCGGCCGTACGCGCCGGGGTACGGCACACGGCGGCGTACCGCGAGACGTGGTCCTTCACGGCCACCTTGCGGGCGTCCGGGGCGTACAGCTCCGCGTCCCGGCAGGTCAGGTCGTCGCCGGTGACCAGGACGACCGGGACGCCGTACTCGGCGACGACGTGGGCGTTCAGCAGGCCCTCGCTCGCGCGGACGCCGTTCAGCCAGACGCCGGTGACGGAGTTGGCGAGGTAGGTGTGGGCGAGCACGCCCTCCGTGCCGGCGCCGGTGTGGTAGCCGACGAACGCCACGCCGTCCACGTCCCCGTGCTGGACGCCCTCCACCATGGAGAGCGACTTGTGCTTGCCGGTGAGCATCTGGACGCGGTCGTCGAGCCGCTCCAGGAGGAGGTTGCGCATCGTCCAGTGGGCCTCGTTGACGAGGACCTCGTCGGCGCCCCCGTCGAGGAAGCCGAGGGCGGCGGCGTTCACGTCGGAGGTGAACAGGGAGCGGCACCGCTCCCACTGCGGGGTGCCGGGCAGCACGTCGGCCGGCCAGGTCACTCCGGTGGCGCCCTCCATGTCGGCGCTGACGAGGATCTTCACGATGAGCGGTCCCTGTGGCTGGTCGCGGGGACCCTCCTCCCGCCGTCCGGCCGGAAGAGGATCTTCGTGCCGCATCACGGTACGCGCCGGGGCGGCACCGGGCCAGAGCCGTCGGCGCCTGTCACTGGTCCAGTCCGGTGGTACCGCCGTCCGCCGCCCGCCGGGGCCCACCGAAACGGGCGGCGGACGCCCGGCCCCAGGGCCCCGGCGACCGCGTTCAGGGGCGGGCCGCGCTCTTGACCAGCTCGTCGATGCGGGCCAGCTCCGCCTCGTCGAACTCCAGGTTGCGCACGGCCTCGACGCTGTTCTCCAACTGGGTGACACTGCTGGCCCCCACGACCGCGGAGGTGACCCGGCCGCCGCGCAGCACCCAGGCCAGCGCCATCTGCGCCAGGGACTGCCCGCGCTCCCGCGCGACCGTGTCCAGCGACCGGAGCCGTTCCACCAGTTCGGGGGTGACGGAGTCGGCCGACAGGAAGGGGCTGGCGCCCGCCGCCCGCGAACCCTCCGGGATGCCCTGGAGGTAGCGGTCGGAGAGGATCCCCTGCTCCAGCGGCGAGTAGGCGATGGAGCCGGTGCCCAGCACGTCCAGGGTGTCCAGGAGTCCGTCCTCGACCCAGCGGTCCAGCATCGAGTAGCGCGGCTGGTGGATGAGGAGCGGGGTGCCCAGCTCCTCCAGGATCCGGGCGGCCTCACGGGTCTGCTCGGCGGAGTAGTTGGAGATCCCGGCGTACAGCGCCTTGCCCTGGCGCACCGCGGTGTCCAGGGCGCCCATCGTCTCCTCCAGCGGGGTGTCCGGGTCGGGGCGGTGCGAGTAGAAGATGTCGACGTAGTCGAGGCCGAGCCGCCGCAGGCTCTGGTCCAGCGAGGAGCGCAGGTACTTGCGGGAGCCCCACTCCCCGTACGGGCCGTCCCACATGTGGTAGCCGGCCTTGGTGGAGACGACGATCTCGTCCCGCAGGCGGGCGAAGTCGGTCTTCAGGGCGCGGCCCATGGTCAGCTCGGCGGAGCCGGGCGGGGGGCCGTAGTTGTTGGCGAGGTCGAAGTGGGTGATGCCCAGGTCGAAGGCCCTGCGGAGGATCTGCCGCTGGCTCTCGGGCGTCCGGTCGCCCCCGAAGTTGTGCCACATCCCGAGGGACAGCGCGGGCAGCAGCAGGCCGCTGCGTCCGGTGCGCCGGTAGGGCATGGCGGTGTGGCGGTCGGCGGACGGAAGGTACATACGAGCACTCCACGGGAGAGATCCGGGCCAGGTGTGGCGGGTTCCAGCCTGGCGCAGAATGATCCAGCGGTCCAACAGGAGATTCCGCTGGGATTCATCGCCTACATTGCTCAATCATGGAACTGCGTCAGCTGGAACACTTCGTCGCCGTCGCCGAGGAGCGGCACTTCACCCGCGCGGCCGAGCGGCTGGCCGTCTCCCAGTCCGGGCTGTCCGCCTCGGTGCGGGCGCTGGAGCACGAGCTGCGGACCCCGCTCTTCAGCCGCACCACGCGTACGGTGCGGCTGACCGAGGCGGGGCAGGCGCTGCTCGTGGAGGCGGAACGCACCCTCGCGGGGGCGCGGGCGGCCCGGGACGCGGTGGACGCCGTACGGGGGCTGCTCCGGGGCACGCTGACGCTGGGGGTCGAGCAGTGCGTGGCCGGGGTGAGTCCGGCCCGGCTGCTGGCGGCCTTCCACCGGGAGCACCCGCACATGGAGATCCGGCTGCGCCAGGAGGGTACGTCCAGCCTGCTGGAGGGGGTGGCCGGCGGGCGGCTGGACCTGGCGTTCGCGGCCACGGTCAGCCCTCCGGAGTGGCGGGGTGAGCTGGTGCCGCTCGCACGGGAGCGGATGGTCGTGCTCTGCGCGCCGGGGCACCCGCTGGCGGACGGGACCCGGGTGGAGTGGGCCGCGCTGCGCGGCCGGTCCTTCATCGACTTCCACCCGGACTGGGGGCCGCGGCGGGCGGCCGACGAGGCGTTCGCGGCGGCGGGGGTGCGCCGCACGGTGGGCCTCGAAGTCAACGATGTGCACAGCCTGCTGGAGCTGGTCCACGAGGGGCTGGGCATCGCGGTGGTGCCGCACCACTTCTCCCGCAAGCCGGAGGCGCGCGGGCTGGGCGTGGCGGAGTTCGCGGGTGCGCGTCCGCCGGGCTACCGGAGCGTGGTGGTGCTGCCGCCCGCCCGGAGCCTGAGCCCGGGGGCGAAGGCCCTGATGGAGCTGGTCCGCCAGGACACGCCGGGCTGAACCGGCGTGCGCGGCGGGCCGAACCGGCGTACGCGGCGGGCCGAACCGGCGTACGCGGCGGGGGCGCGGGCCCCGGCGGGACCCGTGCCCCCGTCGCCCGGGGCTCAGTCCTCGTGCCCCAGCTGGATGTCACGTTCGGTGCGGCCGCCCCCGGGCACCTGGAGGACCGTGGCGACCGGCGGGTATCCGGCCGCGATCACGGTGTATTCGCCGGTCGACAGATCGACGAAGCGGAACGACCCGTCGGGCCCGGTGGTGTGGGTGTCCACGACGTTGCCCGCCGCGTCCAGCAGGGTGACCCGGGCGTCCTCGACGACCCGGCCGCCGGGGGCCCGTACGACACCGCGCAGCACCGCGCCGCCGGCCAGTTCGATGTCCTGCCGGGTCTCCCGTGCCGGCTGCACGCTGACCGGCAGCGCGGCCGGGCGGAAGGCGGGCGCGCTGGCCGCCAGGGTGTACTCGCCGGCCACCAGCTCGCCGATCACATAGCCGCCTTCGTACCCGGTACGGGTGGTGGCGACGACCTCGCCGCGTACGTCGGTGAGGGTCACCGCGGCGTCGCGGACCGGGGTGCCGTCGGGGGTGAGGACCGCCCCCGCGAGCCGCCCCGCCCCGCCGAGCACCACTTGGAGGTCGACCGGCCGCTCCCCCACGGTGACGCTGACGGCCTGCGGCTGGTGACCCCCGGCCGCGGCGATCAGCACATAGGAACCGGAACCGGGCACGCTCAGCGCGTACCGTCCGTCGTCGCCGCTGGCGCCCCGTCCGACCTGCCGGCCGAGCCCGTCGATGAGGGTGAGCGCGGCCCGGCCCACGTTCGTCCCGTCGGAGTGCTGGACGCGGCCGCTGACCGGGACGCCGGGCGGCGGGACCGGCTGCGGCGGGCCGGGGTCGGTGCGGGCCGGGGGGATCGGGGCGGGGGGCGCGGCGGGTTCCGCGGCCGGGGCGGGGGTGTGGTGGGACACCAGCGGTTTCTCCTTGAGGAAGAAGGCGAGCAACAGGCCGAGCAGGAGCACCGGCACGAGGTAGAGGAAGATCCGGGGCATGGCGTCGGCGTACGCCTGGATGTAGGCGTCGCGCAGCGCGGGTTCCATGGAGTGGACGGCCTGCGGGGTGATCGACGCCGGGTCGGGCAGGTCGGCCCCGGACGGGAGCCGCACCCCGAGCGCGTCCGCGAGCCGGCCCGCGAACAGGGTGCCGAAGACGGCGGCGCCGACGCTGCCGCCGATCTGCCGGAAGTAGTTGTGGGCGCTGGTGGCGGTGCCGAGGTCCGAGGGGCGTACGGAGTTCTGGACGGCCAGCACGAGGACGGACATCCCGAGGCCGATCCCGAGGCCGAGGACCGCCTGCCAGACGCCGTACTCCAGCGGGGTGGTGTCGGTGTCCAGGAAGGAGAGCAGCCACATGCCGACGGCCGAGACGGCACCGCCGATCAGCGGGAAGACGCGGTAGCGGCCCGTACGGGAGACCAGTTGCCCCGAGACGACGGAAGCGACGACGATCCCGCCCATCATCGGGAGCATGAGCAGCCCCGACTCGGTGGCCGAGACGCCCTCGACCATCTGGAGGTAGGTCGGCAGGTAGCTGGCCGCGCCGAACAGCGCGACCCCGACGACGGCGCCCACGAGTGAGGTGACGTTGAAGACCGAGTCGCGGAACAGCCGCAGCGGGATGACGGGTTCGGCCGCCCGGTGCTCGACGACGAGGAAGAGCAGGGCCGTTCCGACGGCCCCGGCGGCCAGCCCCAGGATGGTGCGCGAGCCCCACGCGTACTCCGTGCCGCCCCAGCTGGTGAGCAGCACCAGGCAGGTGGAGGCGACGGCGAGGAGCAGCGCGCCCAGGACGTCGAGGCGGGGCCGGACGGCCGGTCTGGGGAGTTTCAGGACGACGGCGATGACGGCGAGGGTGACCAGGCCGAAGGGCACGTTGACGTAGAAGCACCAGCGCCAGGAGACGTGGTCGGTGAAGAAGCCGCCGAGCAGCGGACCGGCGACCGAGGCGAGGCCGAACACGGCCCCGATGAGACCCATGTACCGGCCGCGTTCCCGGGAGGGGACGATGTCGGCGATGATCGCCTGCACCCCGATCATGAGCCCGCCGCCGCCGATGCCCTGGACGGCGCGGAAGGCGATGAGCTCGTCCATGGTGCGCGACCAGCCGGCGAGTGCCGAACCGATGACGAAGACGACGATCGCGAACTGGAAGACGCCCTTGCGGCCGAAGAGGTCCCCGAGCTTGCCGTAGAGCGGCAGCCCGATGGTGGAGGCCAGCAGATAGGCGGTGACCGCCCAGGACATCTTGTCCAGGCCGTGCAGCTCGCCGACGATCTTCGGCAGGGCGGTGGCGACGATCATCTGGTCGAGCGCGGCCAGCAGCAGGGTGAGCATCAGGCCGAGGAAGACCAGGCGGACCCGGCGCGGGCTGAACTCGCCGTCCGGGGTCCCGGCGGGAGCGCCGTCCGGCGGCCCGGGAGGGACGGCGACGGGCACGGTCGGCGCGTCGCGGGTCCCTCCGAGGAGTTCGTCCGCCAGGCCGCCTCTCTCCGGGGGCCCGCCCGGCCCGCCTCCCTCGCCGCCCGGTCCGTGGCCCCCGCACCCGGGCCCGTCCGGTTCGTCCTTCAGCAGAGTGATCCCACCCACCACCTGACGCTCCCCTCGTCCGCTCCTGCGCCGCCCATTTGTCGCATCAGGCGGTAAGGCGGGGCAAACGCGACCGGGTCTGCGGGCGGCGCGCGCGGAGGGCGTATGCGCCGGTGGGAGGTGTTACGGCACGCGACCGGCCGTTCCGGAAAACCACTCGTTCCGGTGAGGCCGGTCGCGAACCCGCAGTGTCAGCACATGACTTGATTCCCGTACGGAATCCGGGGGTGACCTACTTCTCGACCTCGGCGGCGAGGTTCGCCAGCAGCTCGTCGTGGATGCGGGCGAGGCCCTTGGGCGCGAAGGTCCTCTCGAAGAACCCGCCGATGCCTCCGGCGCCGTCCCAGACGGTGGTGACGACCGCCTTGGACCTGCCCTCGCCGGCCGGGGTGACGATCCAGGTGGTGACCATCGAGGAGTTGCGGTCCTTCTCGACCAGCTGCCCGTCCGTGGGTTCGGTGACCTCCAGCAGGCAGTCGCGGACCCGCTTGCTGGTGGCCTGGAGCTTCCAGTGCACGAGGGTGCCCTCGCCGTCGCCGCCCTCGCGGACCTCGTACTCGCTGTACTGCCCGGGGAGGACCTTGCCCCGGACCTCCTTGTAGTCGGCCAGCGCGTCGAACACCGCCTCCGGGTCCGCCGCGATGATCCGCTCCGTCGTGGCCTCGACCTGCGCCATGCCTGCTCCTCCAGCACTCGGTTGTACGGGACGGTGCTGAGCCAACCACCTCCGGTGCGCCCCTCAAAATCGGGCCCGGCCGGTGGCGCGCACGATCAAGGGAACAAGTGTTCTATTCTCTGCGCAGTACCACCTAGGAGGTGTCCATGCGCTGGGACAATCTGGCCGACAACACCACACGGACAGGGGCCGGAGCCCTGTTCGCCGCGGACGCGGTGACGACCCGTACGTTCGACACCCCGGAATTCCGCGGCATCACCTTCCACGAGATCCGCGCCCGCTCGATCGTGAACCGGGTGCCGGGCGCGTCCCGGATGCCGTTCGAGTGGACCGTGAACCCGTACCGGGGCTGCACCCACGCCTGCTCGTACTCCACTGCATGACCCTATTGAGCCCGGGAGGACCGATGCTCAGCACTCCGAACGCGGACAGGGCCTGGAAGGGCATGACGAAGTCATTCCCGGCTCCGGAGGCGCCAGGCCAGCATGCCGCCCCGAACGAGGCGGAGAGGACGGCTTACACCGTGCTGCTGCATGAACCGGCTGCGCACCCAGGCGGCGCCGACACGAGTCAGTGGCTACTGCTGCGCGACCGCACAGCGAAGCGCCTGTAACGAAGCACCAGCAGCAGCCACATTTCAGGATCACGCCAGTCGTCCAAGACTCCGTCGAGGCAGTCCATCACCGACCCGTACAGGCCGCCGCGGAGCCAATCCGCGGACCATCGCCCCGCGAGCCCCGGACAGCCCCTGCGACTCCCGTGATGCTCACCGCGGCGTCTCCGCGTGGACGCTCAGGTCAGCGTAGGCCGCCCGTGGCGTCGTGTTCTTCGCCGACTGCGAGTGGCCCGCCGGTCGCCCCCGGGGTCCCGGCTACGGATGAGCGCAGAGGTGCTTCTCGGAAACTGAACCTGCGCTGCCGTCCTGACGGGCCATCATGTTGGTGGGAGCCGGGTGGCCGGCCCTCCCACCCGCAGATACGTAGGCGCCGTCGGCAGGGTCAGCCCATCCCTGGGAGCGGCTCGATCCGTACCGAACGTGGATCGAACGGCGCCCTGCCCGGACGGCCGGGCAGGAGCGTTACCGTGGCCAGCGTCCCGACCACCGCGCGCTGCCGGTCCAGCGCCAGATCCTTCCATGCCTTGGCGGGATGTTCGGCGGTCACGATGTCCACCAGGATGCGCGTTCGCTGCGGGTGCGCCATCTGCGCCTCGACGTCAGCCAGCCGGGCTTTGATCCTGCGGGTGGCGGCCTTGAATTCGGCGGCGTCCGCATCGTCGTCATCCGCGAACTCGTCCGTCAGAACCATGATTCGGGACCGCAGGGCAACGGCCTTCGCCCACAGCTCCTCCGTCGTCGGTGCGGTCTCGTCGACGAGGAGATCGACGGCGTCGGGGCGCGACAGGCGCCGGATCACGTACTCCTCGACGGTGAGGTCGATCGGTCCTGTACCCCGCGCCAGGTGCTTCGTCGTCCGGCACCGGTACAGCGGTGCTGTGAGCCCCCGCGTACCTTTCGGGCCGCCTCGCGACCCGGACGTCACGGTCGTCCCGTCATCGCAGACACCGCACCGGGCGATCCCCGACAACAGCCACCGCCGGCCCGGTCCCGGGCTCGTCGCCCGGCTGTCGTCCTCAAGGACGTGCTTCGCCTCCCGCCATATGGCCTCGTCCACGATGACCGGCCACTTGCCCGGGTACAGCTCGCCGCGGTACTGACGCAGCCCTGCGTAGCGCTCGTTCAGGAGTACACCGCGGATGGCGTTGTATGACCAGGGTCTGCCGTTGCGGTTGAGGACGCCCCGCTTGTTGAGGCCGGCGGCCATGCCGGAGAGGGTCGCTCCGGCGAGCAGCGCGTGAAAGCAGTCCTTGACCTCGGCGGCCTCGTCTTCGACGAGCTCCGCACCGTCTGCGGTGTAACCGAAACAGCGCGGCCCGCTCGGCGGCAGGCCACGCTCGACGCGCTGGCGCGTCTCCCGCTGCTCCCGCTCCGACATCTGCTCGACCTCGAACGTGTCCACCTCGCCGAGAAGGCCGGCGAGGAGGCGGCCAGCAGCCGTCGTAAGGTCCAACTCGGGGCCCTTGACACACAGCACGGACACCCCGTGCTTGCGGAGGATCTCGATCCCCTCGGCCCGTTCGCGCCGGTTCCGCCAGAGCCGGCCGAGCATGTAGACGATGATGACGTCGACTTCGCCGCGCTGCACGGCTGCCATGAGGAGCTCGTACCGAGGACGGTGCTTGCCGTGAGTGGCTGACTTGTCGTTGTCCCGGAAGCGGCGCCCCTGGAGGGGGATTCCGCGCCGCTCGGCCAACTCTGCGGTGTCCTCACCTTGACGGATGACACCGTCTTCGTCGCCACGATCAGCCTTGCTGATGCGCTCGTATGACGCACCCTTACTAAACAGGGCCATGCATTGAACTATAGGGGCGGATCACGGCAACCAGGGTGCACCGACTCAGCCTTGGAACTTCGTGCTCGACTCCGCCTGGACGTCCAGGGCCTTCACGGTGGGTGCGTGGTGGGCGCGCATGCTCCGTTCGGCGTACGACTCAGGAGGAGGCGAGGATCCACGCCAGTGCGGGGGCGCGACGGGGCCGGGCTGACGGCTGCTGTACGCGCTCGGTGCCTACACTCTGGCGCATGCTTCACAGCACTCCATCGCGCCGTCGGAGCGACACCAGGCCCACTCACCGACGATCTCCTCGACGCCGCAGTTGCTGCTGGTACGACGGAGGCAAACGACCTGGATTGGAAGGGCGACCTCCCCCCGCGAAGGGGCTGACGCAGACAGACTTCCCGAAGGACGTCGCGGTGATGGCGAACAGCGGCGGAGGCCTGATCGTGTACGGCGTGGAAGAGTCGCAGAAGGCAGCGACTGGGCGCGTCGACATCGGCGAGTTCGATGAGACCTACGAACGAACGCTGCGCAGCGCCGCAATCACCGCCATCTCCCCGCCCGTGTTCGGCCTGAACGTGCACCGCCTCGAAGGTGACGGCAAGCGGGCCATCGCCGTGGAAGTCTCCGCAAGCATCGACGGACCGCACCTGATCTACAGAAACGACTACTTCGGCGCGCCCATTCGGAATGACTCCGACACCGTGTGGATGAAGGAACGGCAGATCGAAGCCATGTACCGCGCCCGGTTCGAGGAACGCCGACACGCGAGCGAGGCACTGGACGCACTGTTCAGTGAAGCGTCCGCTGGACGGGACTCCGACACGCGCGCCTGGCTGATAGCGGTCGCCCACCCCCGCATCCCGCGCTTCCGTGACCGGACGACACGCGACATGGCACGCTATGTGCTGTCCGAAACGGTGCCCCTGGCTCTGGCCTACGCCTCACGGAATGGCGGCGTGCACCCCCTGGAGAACGTCGACCGGGACAACCCTCGCCCAGGTTTGCGCCGCTGGGTTGCCGTCGGCATGGCCATCAGCGATCACTCGCCCTGGAGAGAAGCCTGGATGAGCATCCACCATGACGGCTCGGTCACCCTCGCCGCTGCGGTCGGTGGGCACCGCAAGAGCCGCGACACCTACTTCGAGGGCTGGGAAGTCGAGTCCTCCGCCATCGAGTGCGCCATCGTGGATGTCATGGCACTCCTCCGCACCACTGCGGAAGCAACCGACAACGAGGAGTACGACGTTCGTGTAGGGATCGAATGGGCCGGCCAGGAACCGCTCACGATCCTCACTAGGGACAATTTCGGGCGTGCCTATGACGGCACCTCAACCCCGCTGCATCGCTACACGCCTGTTGAGACCACTGTGAACGCGATGGAGCCCCCATTGGACTACCACTGGCACGTTCACGACCTCGCTCAAGACTGCGTGAATCAGGGCGGCGTCTCGAACGTGCAAGTTATCCGGCCCCCAGCGCGCAGCGACCAGCAGTAGCCGGGCCATCGCTGGGCCCCGCAGGGTCGGCCGTCCGATGGTGTCCGCGGCGGCAATAGTGTCCCGGGAGTGAGTGGCCACTACACTCTGTTCCTGTCGATGGGGCCTTTCCCCCTTGAGCATGGGCACTTTGAACACTGGATCTTGAGGGCCCGGAGGAAGAGATGTCACGCCTGGGCATGAAGGTGTATTGGGCGGAGCTCAAGGCGGACGCTGTCGCGCTGCACCTGTCGGACCCGAAGAACACATTCGAGGGTGTCGGGAAGGACCTGGGGATCAGCCTCTGCGCAACTGGGGGCAGGCCCAGCGGGCCCCCAAAGGCCATGCGGCGGGTACCAGGGGCTCGCCGCGGGCGGCACAGACTGCGGAGGCAGCCTCCCTCCGACGCTGTGCTCAAAGAAGAGAACAAGCAGCTTAGATCTTGTGCATCCTGGAGATCTCTAGGTCCGTTTTCTACCGGCGGCTGAAGGCGGCCCCGGTCCGCATAACGCGAGCCTGGAACAATGCCCGGCCCCTGAGCCGATAGCGGCCCTGGTGCCGGACCTGCTGCAGCGGAACTCCGCGAGCGAGCCGAACACCAGGCATGTCGGTGACACCACGCATCCACCCATCGGCGATGGTCAGGCCCTCTATCAGGCGGCTTGCGGGCTGGTCGATCGCCGACCAGATGCGCACCGGGCGGGGCAGTAACTATAACCTGCCAAGTACGCCAATTCCCTTGCAGGGCTGGACCTTCGCCGGCCGGCCGAATCGGGATATGTTTCGACAACGCCATGGAAGAATCGTCCTTCGGGACTCTGAAGAACGAACGTGTATCTCGGGTGACGTACTTGACCCGCGAGGAGGCCCGACGCGACATCACCCATTACATCGAATTCTGGTACAATCACGAACGCCTCCACTAGGCCGTCGGCCGTCACCCTCCGCGAAAAGCCCACGCCGAACATGTGAAGTTGCGATCCGTCGCGTGAAATAGATAGTCATTTCCCTGTCCGAAGAACGCGAGGCCCCTCACTGCGGAGTGCTGCGCGTGTCCTGGATGGGCCGCCAGAACACGCCCCGTTCCTGCCTGCTCACCATCGTCGATTTCTGTCCCTCCGGTGAGCACCGTGTCCTGGCGCGAGTCCCCTACCGCGAAGCCGCCGAGCGGTTTGACACCTGGCTGGCCGAGACCGCCCCCGACGTGGCCGCCGCGGCCGAACCCGACCGCCTCGACGGCCACCCCACCCAGTCTCGCCCAGTCATCGCCGACACCAGCGGCGAGGGCCTGGCGCTGTTCTGAGCGCGATCTCGCGGTAGACCATGAACCCTATACGGGCAGAAGCGGAGCCAGACCCTCCCACAGGGTGATGTACGTACTGCGAACCGGCGTCGCCTGGTGCGATGTCCCAGTCGAAACGGTTGGGTGCTCCGGAGTGACGGCATGTCGCCGCCTGCGGGACTGGACCGAGGTCGACGTCTGGCCGCGCCGACCTGTTGGGCATGGATCACTGTGCTGTTGACGGCTCAGCCCAGAACGCCGGCCGCGGCGCCCAGCGTCAGGCGCTGCTGACGCTCATCGAGATGCGGTAGCAACACCCCGAACGTGTCTACAAGCTCTGCCTTCGTCCTCTCCGACACCCCGGAATCCTACGCCCCAACAGCCCACGAAAACAGCAGGGTCATTGTTCGGCAGCTCGCTGCCTGGTGCCGTCACCCGACGATGACGGCACCAGTAGCTACCATTACTCGCGGCGTACCAATCTCGTCAGCGTATCGCCTTCTCGTTCAGCGCGAAGGGCCGAATTGGCAAGAATATGACTAACGAGATCTGGGCCTGCGAGCAGGTCATCCACGACTCCCGGGATCTTATCCCCACCGTAGAGAATCGGAGAGTCCCAGTCATCCGCATCAGTGATCCCCCGGTAGTCGCAAACTAGCGCGCGAGTGAGCGGGGCCACAGCCCCCATAACCGCCATGACCGCCATGCTGAATGATTCCACTTCCGCATGAGTAAGGCCATCCAGCCAGAATGTCTGAATTTCGCACCCTAGAGGCTCGTGCGAAAATTCACCGACGACGTTTGAACTGGATGATACCCACCAGTTCGTGGTGACGGATGGAAGCCTGACGCCGACGATCATCTCAAGTGTCTCGAACTCGACGCCAACGTCATCTCCATCAACGTTGATCACCGATATTACGCCACTGTCGGGATGAGTCAAGGTGACACCATTTCTCTCGAATTCGGCCACCTGGTCTGCGAATACAGATTCTGCACCCAGCTCGCGATACCACCGAATGAACCCGTCTGCCATTTTCACCCCTAGGGCATGTTGAAGGTATGAACGTTGTCCGCCCCGAAGACCTTACGGGCCTGATTGATCGCCGATTCCGGCGTATTGGCCGCGTCTAGATAGTAAGTGGCGGGGACACCAGCCTCGTCAGCTGCGTACTTGTTGATTTTTAGCGCCTTACCGAAATTTGCCGGATTAGCGGCTTTCGCCCCTCCACCTACGAAAATATACTCGCCGTTCGGGCCTATCACATCCAGGCCGCTTGAGCCAACATTTGGCATGACAATCTTAATGTCTTGCCCTCGCGCATTTTTTGCGACGACTCCACCCACAAGATCCGCTACGTACTGTTCCCGTCGAATCCCAAGCGCACCAGCCTCGGCGCCCCTGGAAGCAGCGCCTGGGATTTTACCCGCAGTACCAGACGGAAGACTGCCGCCTGCTGCTCCGCCGGTTCCGAGTTCTGCGGCTATTTCTGCGCAGCCTGCTGGGTTAGCGAGGCAGGCTGCGGCGATTTCAGGGCCGACCGCGGCGGCTACAGGGGCCCCAACGGTGACTGCCAGTGCCCCGGCGGCGATACCGATGACGATCTTTTGCCACGTCTTGAGCGGGGTCGGCGTGTAGCTGACGGGGGGCCCGAACATGCCACCGCCCATGTACGGGCGTGTGGTGATTTCCTTGGGCTTGGGCTTGGCCTTGAAGGTCACCGAGCCTAGGGGGGCGGGGTGGTTCTTCGTGCCACGACCGATGTAGGTCGTGACGGTGACGGTTCCATGGCCCTGGATTTTGGCCTGCTGGACGTTCTTCCAGTACCAGCCGTAGCCGTTGTTGACCCAGGTCGACCCGTGGTGCTTTTTGGCGTACTCCTCGTCGCCCCGAATGCTGTTGGTGGGGCCGATCGGTCTCAGCCCGTCGGGGTCGGAGAGGGTGACGGGGCTGTTGTTGGCGTAGTTGTAGCCGTTCATCTGCTGGGAGTCGGTGACGTCCAGGATGGGGTCGACGGAGATGAAGCGGCCGATGGTCGGATCGTATTCGCGGGCGCCGAGGTGTACCAGGCCGGTCGTTGTGGTTTCGTCGGTGCCGCCGACGAAACCCTTGGTGCCGGGCATGGTGCCGGTTGCAGTGCCTCGGGTGCCGCCGAAGGGGAGAGTTCTCTGCTGGGAGAGGGTGAGGTTGCTGGCGTTGACGGCGAGGTTGCCGGTGCCTTGGTGGTCAGCCAGGGTGAAGGCGAAGGTGCCGTCGTTGTTGCGGATGGCCTGGTTGCCGCCTCCTAGGCCGATGTAGCGGGTGGCTTTGGCGGTGGTGGCTCCCTTGTCGAGGGTGATCTCAGTGTGGCCGAGGTCGAGGATGGTCTTGGACGGGGTGCGCGTGATGAGGCGGTTGCCGTCGGTGTCGTAGAGGTAGCTGGTGGCGCCCTTGGCGTCGGTGGTGGTGGCCAGATGGCCTTCGGCGTCCCAGGTCAGAGTCTGGCCTGGGCGGTTGGTGGTGTTGCCGCTGTCGTCGTAGGCGTAGACGCCTGAGTTGGTGATGCTGCCCTGGGTTGTGGTCACGCCGGTGAGTTGGTTGGCGTCCGTCGTGCCGGGCGGAGTGTAGGCGTAGGCGCTCTTGGTGTCCTTGGTGCTGTCTCCGCCGGTGTCATGCCTGACTTCGGTGAGCCGGTTGCCGGCCTTGTCGTAGGTGTAGGACTGCCAGTACGGGGCCGGGCCGCCGAGGTCTGCGGTCTTCGGCTGGGATGCGCAGGTGCTGGTCTTGGCGGTCCAGGCGTCGGTCAGGCGCTGAAGGTGGTCGTAGGTGTAGCACTGGTTGTCGGTGCCTGTGCGTGAGACGTCGCTCTGGGAGAGGACGTTGCCCGCTTCGTCGTAGCGGTAGGTGACGTTGCGGTCGACGCCGCTCTGGTTCTCGCGGTCTACGCGGCTTGTGGCGAGCCTCTGGGTGCCCCACTCATAGGTGTTGGTGATCTGGGTCTTGCTGCCGCCGGCCGTTAGTCCCAGGGTGTACTGGAGGGGCTTGCCGGTGAGGCTGTGTACGGTCGATGTGCTCATGCCCTGGCCGAAGATGCTGTTCTGGCGCAGCGTCTGGTCCTCGTAGCCGTAGGAGACGGTGCCGCCGGGCAGAGCTCCCGCTGCGGAGTAGGTGGTGCTGGCCGGCAGGCCGGAGGGCTTGTAGGTGGTCCCGGTCTGGTAGGTGCCGGCCAGGGCCTTTTCGCTGGCAGGGATGGTGAGGGAGGTGCGGTATGGGCGGTAGAGCCGGTCGTAGGCGGTGACCTTCGTGGTGTACGCCTCACCGTTCTCGTAGCGGGTTGATTCGGCGATCTTTCCCTTGGCGCCGGTGACGGTGTCGTAGGTCCACTTGGCCCGCAGCGGTCCGTTCACACTGCCGGTGTAGACAGCGGTGCGGCGTCCGAGATTGTCGTAGACGTTGACGAGTGTGGTGTTGCGTGCGTCGGTGGTTGAGGTGACCTGGCCACGGTCGTCGTAGACGGTGGTGCTCTTGCCCTTGGCCGGATCGCTTTCCTTGATCGGGCGCCCCATCTGGTCATAGGTGGTGGACCAGATGTTGCCGACCGGGTCGGTGATCTTCTTCAGCTCGCCGCGGGGTGTGTACCCGTAGGTGGTGGCGTCGTACGGGCTGTCCGTGCTCCGTGAGTGGTGTCGGCGTAGTTCGGTCGTGTGTCCGCGGGCGTCGGTGAGTGTGGTCGTGGCGGTGGCGCCGACCGGCGGGATCACCGTGGTGCGGTCGCCGCCGTAGATGGTCTTGCTGGTTTGCAGGACCGTGCCGCCGTCGCCGTTTCCGGCGATCTGCTTGACCTCGATCGGGCGTTCCAGGCCGTCGTAGGTGGTGTGGGTCTGCGTTTCGACCGACAGGGCGTCGGCGGGCTTGAACAGGGTGCTGCTTGGGGCACCGTCCGTGTAGTACGGGGCGAACGACTTGGTGGCCAGTCCGCGCTCGTCGTAGAAGGTGTCGGCGAGTATCCGTCCTGCGTTCGGGCCGGGGTCCTGGCTTTGACGTTCTCGCAGGTGTCCGTCGTAGAGGAGGTAGCTGGTGATCTGGCCGCCGTTGTTGTCGAGCTTCTTGGTCGCCACGGCCACCGGCCTGCCCTCAGCGAGGGTGTAAGCGAATTCATAGCTGGGGGTCTGGGTGTTGCGCCGGTCGGCGAGCCAGATCTTGATGGTGCGGCCGAGCGCGTCGAAGGTGCTCTCGGTGATGTTGTTGTTAGTGTCGGTCTCCTTGACGACCAGGCCACGCAGCGGCTCCAGGTCCCTGGTGGTTGTCTGAGCCGTGGTGGCGTCGAGCGCCGTCGAAGGCGGTGTAGTGCTCCTGACCTGGACCGGCATTCCGGTAGCCGGGGTGTAGGCGGTGGTCGTGGTACGGCCGTCGGTCCGCGGCGTGCGGGCGGGGGTGCCGTTCTTCGTCACGGTCACGTCGGCGGTGAGGTCGGTCGTGGTGAGCTGCCGGCCGTAGGCATCGAACGTGGCACCCGATTCGAGATAGGTGGCCTTGGTGCCGTCGTGCGACTTCAACGTTGCTTTGGCTGTCGCGTCACCCTTGGTCGGGGCAGCTCCGTAGGCGCCGCTGTCGTAGGCGGTGCGCACGTCGGAGATGACATCCTGGGAGCGGTCGGGTGTGTCGCCACATGATCCGGCCACTGTCTCGACCTGTGAGGTCAGGTTCAGGATGTTGGTGTCGGTGTTGGTGGCGTACGTGGTGCGGGTGCACTCGTTGTCGGTCGAGATTGAGTTGTCACCGAAGTCGTCGGCCTGGACGGGGCGTCCAGCGATGGTGTCGAACGTGGTGGCGACGGACGTGGTGCGCCACTTGCTTCCGGCACCGGCGTCGAGGCTGTTGAACGTTTTGCTCTGGCCGGTTCCGGTGAAGTTTGCGGCCAGGGTGCCCCAGCTGTACTTCTTGGACGCGGTCTCGTGCCGCCATGGCCGGCTGACTGTCTTGGCCAGGATCTTGCCGCCGGGGGCGTCGAAGGTGGTCTGCTTGTACTCGAATCCGGCCCAGGCGTCGTGGTCGGTGATTGGATCGCCTTCGTCGGCGTCAAGGGTGACGCTGACTGCCTTGGTGGAGGTGCCGCCCTTGTCCTTGCGGTCACCGTCCATGCCGCGCAGGAAGTAGTACTCCTCCTGGCTCTTCATGGCTGAGTCGCCGCCCTGTCCGCCGGTGCGGACTCTGACGTGGCCGTATCCGCGCCACTGGGACCAGGTGCGTTCCTTGTCTTTGGTCAGGCCGTCGTGGTCCCAGTGCCAGGCAGCGTCGCCGAGGTAGTCGTAGCGGGTGACTTGGTCGGGGGAACCGCCGGTGCGGTCGGTGTCGGTGACCGCTGTGGTGACGTACTTGTTGAACCAGTGGATTGACGGGTCTTCGTTCCAGCCGCCGCCGAAGTACTGGGGGAAACACCGTGTCGTGTTGGACTGCGGGCTGGGCAGGTTCCCCGCTTCGCAGGCGGGGGCTGAATAGGCGACGTCGGTCTGGCCTCCGGATTCGTCGGCGACTGTCGATAGGCGCGCCTTGATGAAGGGTGCGTATCCGTCGCCGGTTTTGTCCATCCGGTTGGGCAGCTGGGTGTAGGCCAGGGTCGTTTTCGGCAGTGTGATGCTGTCGGTGCCGTTGTGGCCGGTGTGCTGGATGCTGTCCAGGAGGAGCTGGTAGTCCGTGTCTGCCATGCCCCATCGGTGGCCGAGCTTCCAGGTGTCGACCTTGCCGTAGCTGCCGTTCGACTGTATGACCTGCGTGGTGACGCCGGTCAGCCGCTTGCGCGTCCAGAAGGTCGGCGAGGTGCGGGCGTCGTTACAGTTGGTGCCTGCCTTGCAGTTCAGGTCCCAAGGGGTGTCGTACCAGTAGAAGGACTTGTCGTCGATGCTGTCCGCTGCGCAGGTGACTCCGGTTCCCGGGATACAGCGCTCCTCGCTGGTGAACACCACCTGGGCGAGCGGCTTGTCCGTGTAGACCTTGGACGCCTTGAGCCCGTAGTCGGCGCGGATCAGGTAGCCGCCGCGCACGTAGGGGGTGTCGTCGGTGCCCTTGAGATTCCGGCCGTAGGAGTTGGTCTCCTTGGCGTAGTGGTAGGCCATGGCGTTGTCGTGGGAGTCGACGACGTAGTCGAGGTTCCAGCGCCAACCCTGTTGGCACCATGAGTCGGCAAACATGGCAGCGTGGCACGGCTCGCCGGCGTTGTTGCCGAACACAGGGACCGTCCAGGTGGAGTTGGTGGTCTCCTTGCCCTCGGCCCAGCCGGGCAGTCGGTGGTAGCCGAAGTAGTAGCGCGTACCGTCGGGGCTGGTCAGGCGCCAGTATTCGCCGTCGTTGTCGCCGTTGCCCCGGCTGGTGGACTTCAGGCGAGCGACGCGAGTGCCATCGTCATTCTTGAGCTTGAACTCGTCTGTACCGGAAGGCACGAGCTCGCTGGAGGAACCGTTGAACGTCAAGAACGCGTTGTCGTAGCCCCAGCACAGATCGCCGGGCTTGGCGCCGTCAGCGTTCTTCTCTCCGTCGTCGGCACATGGCTTGTAGCGGCGCTCGATGAAACCAGGCGCGTACTCGAAACCGTCGCCGATCCAGGAGCCCTGGTTGTTGGTGGCGGTCGTGCGACCGTCGATGCTCTGCGACGAGTAGTTCAGGCCCACGCTCGGAGACATGGTGCCGGGCACCTCAGGAACCGGCATCGGGTACTGCCAGGTGAAGTCACCCGTGTTGAGCTGGGTGTCCCAGGAGGAGGATGGCGACAGGCTGGTGGCCTTGTACGTGCCTGTGGCACCGTCGGCAGCCGCTGTGACGGCGAGGACGGTGGGCTGCGTGCTCTTGAGCACCACCTTGGTGGCTGTCAGCGTTCCCGAGGACGGATCGTTGACCGACTCCACCGGGGTGGCCTCGCCAGCGGTGCACTTGGCGCCCTTGTCAGTATCCAGAGCGCACGCCGGCAACTGCACGAGCTGGAGCCGGGAGGCGTACGAGCCGCCGTATGCCTCGCTGAATCCCTTGTAATCAACACGGACCGAAACTGAGAGGTTCTGCCGCATACGCTTTCCAGCGTCCGTGGGCTGAAGCGTGAGGAGCATCCCGTCGGTGCCGGTCCTCTTCGCTTCGTCGTCGCCGAGTACTTGTACGTCGACGCTGGTGGGGGTGGGATCGGCAGCGGCCTTCGCCTTCTTGCCGGGCGCTGCGCCGATACTCAAGGGAAGTTTGTCAACCTGTCGCAGCGAAGACGCTCCAGCCGAACTGCCGTCAAACTCGACAGTTCGCTTGGCGGAGACAGGTCGCTCGGCGTGGGGGGCACGGGACGGCGTCCTGGGCCCTGGCGTCGTGGTCCGCGGGATTACCTTGGAGTAGCCCTCTCCCTTGACGGGCTTCTCCGCATCCGGAAGCCCCGGCAGCGAGTACGCCGGAGCTGTGGAGACGAACTGCACTAGCGTCGCGACGAGCGCCGTGGACAGTGCCAAGGCGGTCGGTCGCAAGGCACTGCGTGAGCGCGATGTTCTTGGTGTGGGCATGAGAATTCCAGGTCAAGGGGTGCTGCCATGGCGACACCCGGGTGAATGTAAGGGGATGTGGCAGGCGGGCCGGAGCAGGGCGCTGCTCCGGCCCGCTGTTGTCAGGAGCCGCTGGGCACGTCGGTGGGGATATCGATGAACGAACCGGCCAACTCGTTGACCTGGCTGTCGTTCAGCACCCCCTGGAAGGCCCACACGTCGTCGATGACGCCCGGGAAGTACTGGCCCCAGGCATCATCAGCTCGCGCCCGACCTACCTGCAGCGCGCCGCCGGCTTTGAACGAGAGCACGTTGTCGGCCCAGGCGATGAGGTCCTGGCAGGTACTCTCGTCCGCGTCTCCGTTGCCGTCCTCGTCGGCGCAGGCGCTCTCCTGGAGTACGCCATTGGTGTACAGACGGGCTTCTTTTGTGAAGCCGTCGTAGACCAGCGCCAGGTGATTCCAGTCGCGTCCGTCGTAGAACTCGGTATTGGACACCAAGCGCTCCCCGGGTGCACTGGTGTCCCTATCACGGATGGCTGCGGTGTAGCGCCCTAGGCCAACCGGATCCTTCCCATCCGGTTCGAAGCGCAGGTCGAAAGCGCTGGTGTGCGTGCCAGCGGCGCTCATGACACTGGCCGTGCCGTCAGGAATCGCGGCAGCCTGAGCCCAGGCTGTCACGGTGAAGCTGGCAGAGGTGTCTAGCGGCTGACTACTCGTGGCTGCGTAGTCCGCGGCGCCGTCCAGCTCGAGACCTTGCAGGTCGACCCATCCCGCTCCCTGGCGAGCCTGCCCGCCCAGTGTCATCGGAGTGCCGATCGCGGAGAGATCCGGGGTCGTGGCAGGGGAACCGCCCTGGATGGTTTCGAAGTTCCACCGGCCCATGACCAGTGGCCGCTGGACAAACAGCTGGTTGACTTCTGCCGGTGCCATTACGCGGTCGAAGAACCGGACGTCGTCGATGGTGCCGGGGAAGTACTGGATGCGCTGACCACCGTCAATGTCCAGTGCACCAACCTGGACTTTGCCACCCGCGTAGAAGGGCTTCGACTGGGCCACTGTGGCTGCTTTGACGCCATTGACGTACAGGGTGAGGGTATCGGCCGTGGGGTCGTGAACGCCGACAAGATGAACCCATTCGCCCACCCGGGCCGTCGTGCCCTCCGGCTGCACGGCCCGGATCTGACTGGCACCAGGCACATCGGCTGAGTACTGAGTGAAGCCCCACCGATTGGATGTCTTCGAGTAATACAGTTCGAAGCCAGGGCGGTTTGTGCCCAGTTGAGCCACCACGGTGGCTGCCTGAGAGGGAACTTGGTCAAGCTTCGCCCAGGCGGACACGGTGAACGCCCGCTGGGTGTCAACATGCGGTGCCGAAGTGCGCGCGTAGTCGCCTGCACCGTCCAGCTGCAAGGCGGTACCAGCAATGCCCGGTGCGCCCAGTTTGGCGTCGCCCACCAGGGTCAGCGGCTGGGTGTCGGCGCGGCCGATCACCTCGGTGGAGCCGGCCGGCTCGTCCAGCGGGAACACCGCGCGAGCGGTGCGGCCGTTTCCGATCGACTCGTGGCGGAAGAGACGGCCCACCTCGGTCGCGGAGACCGGCTTGTCAAAGATGCGCACCTCGTCCAGGGCGCCCGGAACGAAGTTCTTCACCACACCGTTCAGCTTCGCCGCGCCGAGTTGCAGACCCCGCCGCGCATTCCATGCCGTGGTGTACGGCTTGGAGCCGACCAGAGTGTTGTCCACGTACAGGCGCAGCTCCCGGTCACCACCCGAGTAAACGCCCACCAGGTGGGTCCATTTTCCTACGCTCACACCGCCGGGGGTGTCGGCCATGGCTCGGGCTATGCCGGCACCCGGCGCGTCGGAGGTGTACTGATTGAACACCCAGCGGTCGTAGCCCTTGGAGTAGTACAGCTCGAAGCCAGGTCCGTAATTGCCTGGCTGCGTCGCGACGACCGCGGCACCGTCCGGAATTCTGTCGAGCTTGACCCAGGTGGAGATGCTGAACCCGTTGGCAGTGTTCACCGTGGGGATGTCGGTTTCCGCGTAGCCGGAGGTGCCGTCCAGGTGCAGCGCACCACCTTTGACCCCGTCGGCGCCCAGGGTGGCCCCTCCGTGCAGCGCGGCGTTGCGCGCCCCGGAGCCACCGCTCGCCTCACGGGCGTCGGCGGCATCGTTCATCTGCCAACTGGCACGCTCCGGCTGACCGGCCTTGACCCGGAACTGGTACGTGCGGATCTCACTGCCGTTTCCGGCCGTATCGAAGGACTGGGCGGTAACGAAGTTCAGCCCCGGCTTGGCGGGCAGCACGTCGACCGACTTCGCCGCACCGCCGGTCGTGGTGATCTGGTTGGCGCTGATCGGGTCGCCGTTGAGGTTCCACCGGTAGCGGTTCACATCGGTGGACGAGCTCTTCAGAGCGAAGGTGCCGTACTGCCCGACTCCGTCCCACCACGGATCGTCGGGGTCTTCGGGGTTCGAGGCCGGATATTCACCCGAAGTGATCGACGGTGCCGCAGGAACCCCTGTGTCATAGACGAAGTAGCAGCCGGTCGGGTCTCCGGCATAGGACCAGGGCGAGTAGTTGCTGCCGTCGTGGGAACGGGCATACCAGTTAACACTCTTGTTCTTGGGCACAGTGGACGGCAGAGTCACCGCAAACGTGGAGCCGGACTTTTTGTAAGTGGTGGTGGTGGTCCATCGGGCGATCGATCCCTTGCCGTCTCCGGTGTCCCACTTGGCCTGGAACTGTACCCGAACGTTGTCAGCGTCCGGGTCGGTGACATTGTTGGCATAGATCTTGCCCAGGGTACGAATACGAGCCGCGCTCGCCGGCACCTTGCAGGCCCCGCCGTACTCCATGGTCAGCTGCGACATCTTGATCTGCGGAGGCGGCCGGTTGTACTGCACTCGCAGAAACGCCTTGTTGGAGAATCGCTTCCAGCCATACGCGTCCGATTCGCTACCTGCCCGCAGGCCGAAGGTCATCGTGGATGCCTTGGCATTGGCAGCACTCTGCACGGCAGTCTTCACATTGAACTCAGCGTCCTTGGCGCTGCAGCCGTCATAACCGTACGCGAACGACTTGGACGACAGCTCCTTGGTCCAGAAACCTGACGCCGTTTGCGTGTTCCAGGTCGTTGACGAGGAGATGCCCTTTGTCTGCCAAAGCTCGACACTCCGCGCCGAGCAGGACGCCGACCATGTGTTGCGCACCACGAACTCGGCGGACAGGATCGTTTTGCCGGCGAACGTGGAGACCGGAATCTGGTAGAAGAGGCGCTTCGTGTCCTGCGGCTTGCAATAGGTCCAGCCGCAGTAGCCCATCCCCGAGTCGGAGTCACCGTTGAACTTCCACTGAGGCGACGACGCCCAGTACTTTGACACCATCGTCCACGCCGTGGCCCGCGGGGAGGACCACTGCGGATCGATGAACACGGGATACTCGGTCTTGTCGCCCCGAAGAACCTCCGTGTCCGGGGTGAGAACAAGTTCGTCTTCTGCGGTGACCTCGACGCCGACAGGAGCCAGTTGACCTGATTCCGTAGCACCGGGCTCTTCACGGTCTGCAGAACCGGTGTCCGACGCTGTGGCCCGCAGAGCCGTCGGCGCAGCCGCATCGCCGGGACTCGAATCCCACATCATCGGTCGTGGAGCCTCGAAGACTGCGCCGCCCGCACCGCGATCCACTGCCCGCAAGCCGCCGTCCGAGGTCTCCTTCACATCCAGGCCCTCGGTACCGAGCTTCAGCCGCAGCTCGTTCAACTCCACGCTGTGCGCAGCCGCCGCCGTCTTGACTACCAGCATCTGCGCGAACCCATCCTCCTGGGCCGTCATTCGCAGATCCACTCCCGGCAGAACCGACGGGTAGATGGCCACCGCTCCGTTCAGCTCCGGTGCAGGCAGCTTTCCCGGCCAACTCAGTGATGCTGCCCGGCCCGCTCGCTCCATGCGCACCAGGGGTGCTTTGTCGCCACCACCAGAAAACTGCAGCTGCACCGCCGTTGCCGCGGGTACGACAGATCCATCCTCACGGCGAGACAGCGCTGTATCGATACGCTTCCACTCACCATCTGAGCGAGTCCACACCGGGCGCAGGTGCTCCCGCGCCTCCAAGTTTCCCTCCGGCGTGGCGAACACCTCCCGCGACTCCCCGCGCCGAGAGACGACTTCGACCTCCTGGCCGCTCCTCTTCGCCTCCCTTATCGCCGCCTCTTCGGAGAGTGCCGCAGGCGCAACGCGCCCCTCATCCGCTGCCGCCGGCTGCGCTCCGCCAAGGGAGACCGCCGGCAACAGGCCCATGCCCACCGCAGCTCCGACGATCACCCCCAACCAGCGACGGCTCTCCGGCCGTTGTCCCCACATCTAGCTCACATCTCACTCATAGGATGCACATAATTGCAGCGCGAACGTACCTGGCATATGCCGGTGTTGGACACGGGCCCATATGTGGGCCAACCGATTGAACCGGTCATTAGGTCAGTGACTTTCACCACAGGAGCAAGGGGCTACCCACCGGGCGCGTGACTCTCGCCGCCGCGGCAGCACCGGCGGATACGAGGGGGCGACGGTCCGGTCACGTCCCGGCCTGCCGTGAGCGCTGCGGGTTCCCCGTGAGGCTGCGATGCCAGTTCCGAAGCGTTTCATGTTCTCGCTGGAGCGGCTGGAGCCTATTCCGGGCTGACCACGCCCATCTGCAGCACCGTGCCCCGCTTGGCGAGCCGGTCGAGGCCAGCGGCCAGATCGAAGTGGTGCCCCGCGGGCCGCCGCCCGGGCGCGTGCACCGCGTCGGCCCTGAACTCCATGGCGGCGCACCGCGCTGGGCTCGATCACGTCGACGCTCCTGGCGCCCTGAGCCCGCGCGGAGGCGACCGTGAGCAGCCCGATCGATCCCGTCCTGTAAACCCGGACGCGCTGGTCCTTGACTGGGTGGATGAGCGAGGCAGCATGCAGGCCAGTGGCTCGACCAGGGCGCCCGTCGCGGGGGCAACGCCCTCGGGCAGGTGGAAGGCGACTCTGGCGGGGACGCGCACCAGCTCGGCGCAGGCCCCGACGGTGGTCACGCCGATCGGCACCAGGTCGGGGCAGTGGTTCGTCGTCCCGGCCCGGCACTGCTCGGCTCCCTGGTCGCCGGCGCCTCGGACCCGCTCGTCGGCGAGTTCAGCACCTTCTGGGTCGCCTGGCCATCGTCGCGCTCGGCGCGCTCATCGCGCTGTTCGGCGTACGCGACCTCCGCCACGCCGGCCCGACCCTACAAGCCGGCGCCGATGACTCCCTGGGCGGACTGGGTGCGCGGCAGCACGATCCTGCGCGACCAGCGGGCAACCGTCGGCGCATTCGTCCGGCACGTCAACACCGCCCCGATCTTCGCACTGTTCGTCGCCGCGCCGCTCCACTTCACCCACCATCGGCTTCTCACAGCACACCTACCTACTGCTCGCCACCTGCGTCTACACCATCAACATCTTCGCGAACCTGTTCTTCGGCGTCCTGCTCGCCTTCAACGGGGGGAGCTACAACTGGTTCTTGCGCTCGCCCCGGTAGCGGCAGCGGCGGGCGCCGTGTCTGTTGACGGCCTCGTGCACGGTCCTCTCGATGCGCGATCGGACCGGAATACGTGCCTCCACGCCACGAGGGGGTGCGCCACGAGGCGCCGTGTGATCGAGCGGAGGTGAAAGGACCCTGCCGTCTGCTCGTCGTAGCGGGCAGGCGAAGCTGACGACAGCCTGACCTGGAGGAACGCCGGGAAGGGCGGCAAGGCAGTCGCAGCAGCGCCTCCCGCGGCTGCTGCTGATGCCGCCAGGGGCCGTGGCTCAGACAGCCGCTTCCCGGACGATGCTGCGCCCGACAGCAGGGCATATTCCGGGCAGCATCGCCCGCATGCTCCCATCCGGCGCCCCGGGCCTCGCATCAGGCGCACTTGGACGTCACCATGCGCCAGCTATGAACTGTCAGTTCCTCGCGGGCCGGGCAGTCGTGTGATCTGCTGAGCTGCTGCGAGTTCCTCGCGTGCTTGGTCGAGTTCGAGTGACAGTTCGGCTGTAGCACGCACGAGGGCGCGGACCCGCTCACGCTCCGCGGCGAGTTCGGCCTTGGTCTTCGCCAGGGCGTCCCTCAGCGCGGCGTTGTCCTCGGTCATGTGCCGCGCGGCCTTCGGGGTGAGGTTCTGTGCCTCGGCCCGCGCCTTGAACTCGTCCATGAGGTCCTTGTGGTCGCCGTAGACGATGTCGCGCCGTAGCCCACACCCGGTGATCAACTCGGTTCTGGTGAGTTTGCCGGTCGTCGAGCGAAAGGGTGTGCCGGCCAGGAGACGTGTCGCGGCGGCTCGGATCGCCTCACGCTCCGCATTCCTGTTCCTGCGGGTCATACCGCTCGGCCGCCCTTCGAGGGTGCGGCTGCTGGCCGCGACGTCTCGTGTTGTTCGATGACTGCGAGGATCTGGCTGGCCTGTGCGGCGGCGCGGTCCCGGCGCGGGCGCGGGGTCATCGGATCGCGTGCCTCCGCCATCAGGACGGGCAGGCGCGTGCGGTGTTCGGCGATGTCCCGGTCGGTGTAGACGAGGTTGACGCAGGTGCTGCGACAGAGTGATTCATCGGGTCCTCGTCGACGGGCAGCGCAAGTAGGAGTTTCTCCTTGCGGCATGCCGCAGTTTCCGCACGGTGCACGCAGGTCATGGTGTCGCCGTCGCGGATGTTCTCGTCCCGCACGGCGCAACCGGAGTCGGCCTCCATCAGGGCGCCGTTGGCGCTGTCGAAACGAGGGATGCCGGTGGCCTCGGCGCCGTCGAGGAAGGCGGTGAACAGTGGGTGCACGTCCTGCGACGGTCATATCCGCATCGGCCCGCCGGTGCCCCGGCGTTCGGGGTCGGGCACGCCCTGCCAGTCCTCGATGCCTCGGTAGTGCTCCAGTACATGCGCGTAGCCCCACGCGAAATCGTCCGCGGCCTCCGCGTAGGAGTCCCAGTCGCTCCGGTGGCCACAGGCCCACACACCCGCGTTGACGGTGCTGCCCCCGCCCAGCCCGCGGCCGGTGGCGTAAGCGAGCCGACGCCCGTTCAGATGCGGGTTCGGCTCCGTGACGTGGTCCCACGTCCGCTCGCTGCCAAGGCTGGCCGGCCACAGGTCGGGGTCGCGGACACGCTCGTCGTCGCCGCCGCTCTCGACGAGCAGTACCGTGACGGCCGGATCGGCCGCGAGCCGGCCGGCGAGAACGGAACCGGACGAACCGGCGCCGCACACGATGTAGTCGAACGTGGCGCCGTCGTCCATGTGGTCGGCGAGTGCGAGCCGATGCGAGGTCGTGGTCATCGTCGTGGTCGCCGCGGCATTGGCCTGGCCGGGGTGGATGCTCACACTCAGCGTCTCCTTGAAATATCAGCCGCGGTCGGTGTCCCGGGCCTGTTCATAACCGAGTTCGAGCGAGGCGGCCCGCAGTTTCTCCGCGGCGTCGTCCAGAGCGGACTGGTCCTCCTCCGGCTTGGCCCTGCTGAAGTCAAAGTCGGACATGTCTCAGACGGGGGCTACGTGTATGTGCAGGTGCGGCACCTCGAAGCCCGCGATGACGAGGCCGGCTCGCGGAGCGTCCCAAACCCGCTGCACCCCTTGCCCCACGGCCTGGGCGACCTCCATGCACCGCCCCAGAAGCGCGCCGTCGGCATCCGTCCACCGGTCGATCTCGCGCCGAGGAACCACGACGGTGTGACCGGGCCGCAAGGGCGCGATGGTGAGAAACGCGGTGACTTCAGGATCCTGCCAGACAAAGCGTCCGGGCAGCTCACCGGCGATGATGTGCGAGAACAGGGTGGGCATGACTGAAGCTCCTTTCACCGCGGCAGGGTGCGAACAAGTTCTACGGGTGACCCGGGTCCTGGGTGAAGTCCGAGGGGCGGAAGAAAAGTTCCTCACGCAACCACCTGGTGTCCCGCTGAAACGCCTCGTCGTCGAAGCCGACGAGGGTGTCGCGGAGCTGGCGGAGATTGCCCTGCTCGAAGTACAGGGCGCGCTTGCCCGACTGGGGGCCGAAACGGCGCCACCACTCCACCCAGTACGCGGTCCGGGCCACGATCCCCATCAGGGAACGCTCCGGCATCCTCGAACCGCTGGCATAACCGTACCGCTCAAGCCTTGACGTGGCCAACGGCTCCAGGCAGCGCACATCGCAGGTACCGGAGCCACCGGAACCCCAACAGTGCGGTGTCCGGTAGGTCAGGAGCGGTGGGCCCAGGGGATGGATTCGAGCAGGTGTTCAAGGCGCTGTTCGCGTCGCGGGGCTGCCCGTGGTTCCTCCATGTCGAGCACCTGGGCTGGGCCCCGCGTTCAGGGCCGGGCAGCCCCCAACGAGCCCAAGCTCACCGACCCCATGGGCCGCTACGTGATCGTCACGTTCGTCCAGGGCACCAACATGGGTCCGTACGAGGCCGCCCGGCACATCCCTGGCGTGAGCGGGCACGAGCTGTCGTACGTCGCCAACAAGCACTTCTCGATTCAGCTGCTGAACGAGGCGGTCGCCGACCTGGTGAACGCGCACGCCCGCCTGGACATCTCCCCGGCGTGGGACGACGGGACCGCTGTCGCTGCGGACGGCACCCACATGGATACGTACCTCGACAACCTGCTCTCCGAGACGAGCGTCCGGTACGGCAAGCCCGGCAGGATCGCTTACCACCACGTCTCGGACACCTACATCGCGTTGTTCACGCACTTCATCCCGTGCGGGGTGTGGGAGGCCGCCTACATCATCGAGGGCCTGCTGAAGAACACCTCCGAGGTGCAGCCGACCACCGTGCACGCGGATACCAAAGGCCAGAGTTTCCCTGTCTTTGCGCTCGCCCACCTGCTGGGCTTCGACCTGATGCCCAGGAGGAGGCCACAAGTTCATGATTACCGAAGGGCTGTTGCGGCGGAACTGAAGGGGTCGACATACTGCTTGACCAGTGTGCACCCTCAAGTTCAGAGGTTCTCCGTGGGGTCCATGCGTGGCTTGTCGTGGTGTAGGGGATCAGCTCTCGGTAGCGCTGGGGACCTGGGCGAAACCCGTCTACCGAGCGACCAGCCGGGGTAACCGCGCAGGCGGCCACGAGGCGCTCGGACTGCCGTTCGTGGCGCCGCAGTGGGGCGGTCAGGGACGTTGCCCAAACCGTAATGCGGCGATCGGGCGTGCACGTTACCGTGCCCGGATGACATTCGAAGATCATGATCACTCGGCCCCGCACGAACGGCGCCTGAGCCGACGCCCTGGCCCGCGCGGTGCAACTCGCACTCGCCACGGTGCGGCCGGCCCCTCGGAGGCGGAGGCGTGGTACGCGACAGCCGGTTCATTGGAGTGGACATGTTGGGAGACGGCCGAGCACCTGACGGATGACCTGGTCTTCCAAGGCAGGCAGATCGGGACGCCCGGCCTGCTGGCCGTTTTACCCCCGACGAAAAGCTTCAACTGGGCGGCCCGTCACCCCCAACGTCGCCTGTTACCACTGTGGTTATGGGCCGGACTGCGCCTGCCCTGACCGGTACCGTGTCAGCTGTGAACGACTACATACAGCGGGCGCAGGTCATCGAACAACGGCAGGTGGTCGACGCCTGGCAGCGGATCGAGTCGTGGTTGCATCAACACGCTCCGGCGACATTGGCTAAGCTTCGGCCCGGCGCATCCGAGGCGGAAATCGCGGCCTTGCAGCAGACACTGGGGGTTCGACTTCCTGAGGGGCTAAAGGCCCTATGGCGTCAACACTCCGGATGTCATCCCGGTCCACTGGCGAGCTTCATGCTGGGCCAGGGTGCGTTGATGGACTTCGATGCGGTTCTCAGCGTTTACCGGCAGAAGATGCTGCTGCAACGACGCGAGGATGAGTTGAACCGCCAGAGGGGAGGCGGTGATAAATTCACCATGTGGCGTGCAGCGTGGATCCCCTTCTGCTCTTTCGGGGTAGATTGCCTCTCTGGTCTCTGCCTGGACGTCGAATCTGGGAGGTTGTGGTACTGGAGCGAGTACGCCGAGCGGACTGTTGGGTTCGAGTCGCTCACCGCCTACTTGGAGGAGATGGCCGACGTTCTTGAAGTGCCGTCCCTGGCAACTGGTGACAAGCCTGGTCTGGTAAATGGCGTTCTGGTATGGGGGCCGCCTCGTAATGCTGCGGAACGTGCGTTGTGGGAGCCGATTACTGAGTGAGGCATGTGGGGGCGGCAGGTCGAGCCCGCCCCCACACATCAAATAGAGCTAGCTGACCTGCTTCCAGGCACAAGTGGTGGTGGAAGTACAGTGCTCGAAGCCGGGGTTGCTGAGGTAGAACGCGTCGTTGTCCAGCATCCGCCACGAGGGAGCCGGGAATTTACTGAACACGCCGGAGTTCTGATCACCGGGGATGGTGGCCCTACCGCACTTCTCCTGACTGGCAGGGCCGTTCTTATCTTCCCGGGTATCGGCGAAGATTCCGAAGGTGGATCCGGATGGGGCTGCGTAGAGCTGCGCGCACTGGTCGCCGGACGTTACCTCGTTGGCGCCGCCAGGGAAGCCGCCGCTCTCATGGGTGGAGGCCATGGCAAACTCGTCACAGGTCGGCGAGCCCAATGCGGTGTCCATCGAATGCCGTGTCCAGGAGTCCGGGCACACCACCTTTCGACTGTCGTCGCTTGTCCACGTCGAGCCGTCGTCGGCCTTGACCGTGGTGTCCGGGCCAAGGTAATGCAGGGGTGCATCGCCTGTGCCCGGGATGCCGGTCATCCTGTGCTGCATCAGCCAGTAGTAGGCACCGGCTGCCGGGTAGAGATTGGTGTCGGCGGTGTAGACCGGGGTGAAGTACGGCAGCACGCAGCCCGGTGTACTACCCCCGGGAACGAGGTCGTCGCAGCGCACCTTGAGCTCGTCACCGCTGGAGCCGAAGTCGGCGTTCGCCTTCAAATCGAGATCGACATCGACAAACCCCGTCATGTCCCAGGTGAGACCGATGGTCTCCTTGCCGGTGCCCAGCCACTTCGTCGTGGTACTGGCAACCTGAGTCTCGTATACGTCGCTGGGCAGCCAGTACGCTGCTTCGCTCGCGCCCGTCTCGTAGTTCTTCCACGTCGGCAGGGTGCTGTCGCAGGCGTCGCAAACCACCCCAGGTTTCCAGGTCAGACGGACACCCATCAGAGCAGGGTCGATATAGGTCGGAGTGACAAACAGCTGCTGGTCGAACTCGGCGAAGTCACTGCCACTGGCACCCTTGTTCGGGTAAGCCTTCAGTTGCTGCTGGAGCTTGAACGTAGCCGTGCCAAATGGCGGCTTGGTCTCGTCACCACCGGACGTAAAGATCAGCGTCGCCTCACCCAGGTCGTTCAGACAAGCGTCGGTGCGGTTCATGTAGTCATGGCCCGACGGCTTACCTTCGCACCACTCCACCAGATCCGACACCGCGGCCTGGGTGGACTTCAGAGACTTTGCACTGTCCGTCGATGCTGGATGGAACTCGATGCACACCTTCTGCCCTTGTGCATTGGACTTGGAGCAGTTCCGCCGGCCGTCAGCAGACCGGACCGCCAAGGCTCCCGGGTCGCTGCGGAAGATCTCCTGCTCGGTCTGGGCAACCGGATCGATGGTGGAGGATGACTGCGGAGCGGGGAAGGTCACGTACGGGCTGATGCGGAACTTCGCCCACGGCGACCAGTCTGTCTCGTACAGGGTGCCGTCGAAGGCGGAGGTGTGGAAGGTGTAGGTGACGCCCTGTTTCAGGCGCCCCGCGGGAACGGTGACCTCGGCGGTCCCTCCGGAGGGAATGAAGTCTGAGACGAGGACGCCGTAGCTGTTCTCGTCGGTGAGTTTGACCTGGTCCTTCGCGTTGCCGCTCGAGTCGGTAGTCCAGACCTCGAATGTCACGTTGCTCTTGTCGCCGTCGGCATCGGTCACCGTGTTACGCAGTACGGTCTCCGGGCTAGTGACGGTCCAGACGCTGTTCGCCTGCTTGAACTCCGGCCCTGCCTTCGGAGTTGTACCGGATTTTGGCCGGCTACCCGCAGCAGCCACCCGAAGTTCGGGACCGGCTGCTGGACGCGTCGACGGCGCTGCGTTGGGGTCGACGCTACCGATGGAGCCGGCGGCTAATGCAGGGCTGGATCCTATGAGGAGTGCGAGAGCGGCGACTATGGCCGCCCTGCGCAGGAATTTCACTGTTCGTCTGCGTCTCAAGTCCGCTTGTCTCCTTACGAGTTAGGCGAGTGATGTGACCTCGCTGCCACCCTGTCTATGCGGACCGAGACCACTCAGCAAGACCACTAAGTGGGGCGTACACCTGGTTCCAGGACGTGTCGGATGTGACGATGGACACAGTTGCGCGTCCATCGATCACGATCGCGTGAAGAAAACGTGCATCTGCGCTGTGCTGGTGCCGGTGTGACGGTAGCCCCCAGGCCACCAGCGGCTGGGCCCGCTGAACCATGCCGGCGGACCTCGAGCCCCTCACCTCAGATCGGTTGCGGAGCGTCCGTAGACCGCGTCGACATACCACTGGGCGGTATCGGGTCGCAGTCCGAAGACTGCCGCGATATGCAGAGGATCGCGGACACCGACGGCTTCCACTTCGTCGAGGATTCGGTCCTGCCGCAGGAGGTCGAGGCTGGCTTCCTGTCCACGCAGAGCAGTTCTGAGCCACCACCGGCTGACCGGGCTGTCGTGATGGGCGGTCTGCTGGGTGATCAGCAGATGGGGGTTGGCCGTGCTCGGCCACCTGCGGTTCGGTGGCCGAGATAGCGCTGGATGGCTTGGTAGGTGAGGTCGTCGAGGGGACGAGACTGGCCCTGGATGGTGAATCGGCGGTTGGGCAGATCGGCATCCCCCAGAGCGAGAGTCTGGAGGTGTACGGCTCCGAGCGCATGATGGCCGGTCAGCACCGTCACCAGCCACGTGGCGGGAGTGTGCGTAATTACTCCGATCTCTTCCAGGACCGAGGCCGGGAGCCGGATCGGGATTCTCTGTCCCGGTCTGCGTGTGACGCCCCGGTTCAGTCGTCGCGTGGGATCAGCGAATACCTTCTGCTGGGCCTTGAGGTAGGCGAAGAGCGATCGCAGTGCAGTCAGCCGGGTGTGCCCGTCGCCGCCGAACGGCGTTGGTGCTTCGAGGGCAGCGACGACCTCGGCCTTGGATATCTCACGGAGAGTTCCATGTTCTGTCGACCAGGACAAAAGGGTCGGCCGGGCCTGCAACAGGTGGTCTTTCCAAATGAGTTCGGCCTTGGGGCGGCGGCGGGAGCTGCCGTTTCTCAGGACGTCCATCCAGTCGGCGACGTCGCTGTGGATGCCGGCCGGCAGACAGGCCAGGTTGCGCTCCAGCCATTGATCGAGTGGATCGGCGCGGTCGTCGTCGAGCCGCCCGAGCTCGGCCAGCAGCCCGATGGTCCGGGTGACATTCCGCTTGCAGCCGTCGGCCAGAAGGGCGACGCGGGACGCCGAGTATCTGGGGGTTCCGGCTTCGTGGGTGGCGACTACGCCTTCCAGGGTGAGTGTGACGTTGTCAAGCACATCGTGGCTCCATCCCTTGGCCCCGCCGATCCGGGCGACGGCGGGTTCCAGGTGCGCGAACCAGGCCACACGTGGAGCGTCGTCGCGCAGTATCCGGTGGGGCAGCTCGTCGATGGGCAGGCTGAAGAGTTCATGCCGAACAGGCCAGCTCACCGGACGCCACATGCGCAACTTGGATCCGTGCACGGCCATTCGGGCTCTTGCCGCCGCACACGCCGCGCGGGCCGCTTGTGGCGCGTGATGCTGCGCTGCGTGCCTCCGATGAACAGCTGCTGGCCGGAGGCACGTACGAGGTGGAGGGCAGCCGGTCCGTAGTCGCCGCTCTGACCGGCCAGTATCCGGGCCTGGTGACGGCAGAGCCTGCAGTGACCGCCCGAGAGCGGAAGCTGGCGTGCGCAGGTTCCACAGGAGCCCGTGGAGTGCGCACGGCTGAAGCTGCGGCACGCCTTGCAGGTCAAGGCATTCATCGGACCCCAGGCGAAACACGTCCGGCACGAGCGCGGGCGCTCAGACAGTGGCACCAGACCAGGATGGCAACTCCGGCATCAGCCCGACATCCAGAACGTTCCGCCGCACCCCTTGCAGGGCGGAGCCGCCCCACCGTCGCGCGCACACCCCCAGCACCGTAGGTGCTTGGGGGTCCGGGGCGGTCGAACTCCGCAGCCGGAACAGACCAACTCGCCGCGCAGGGCAGCGGTGAACGCCTCGCAATTGTTCACGGCGGTGCCGTACGGCCACTGCGTCGGACCGGCCTGACAGCGGGCGACTGCCCGACCGCAACATCCTGCGTGTCGACATCGGCGACTGGGTGAGCCTGCACTTTTCCGGGCTCGCGCAACAGCAACTCCTCAGGGCCGCAGCCGAGGGCGTCGCAGATGACCTCCAGGTCATCGAGCCGGATCGAGGTCGGCTGCCCGGACCACAGGGACGACATCTTCCCGACGCTGATCTCCAGTCCCCGTTCGGCCAGCAGCCTGCGCATGTCGCTGGCCTTCCAGATCTCGCGGCGAGCCGCCGCCATCCGCAGGTCCCACTTCATGGCCTCACCCCACCCAGCCGGTCCGCCGATCGGTCCGCCGCCCTCTCCCAGGAATCTTCGATATGACTGTTATGCACGTGTATATACCCCATCGTGGTGGCGACCCATTCGTGACCAAGGAGCTCCTGGATCGCGACGATATCCACGCCGTTGCGATACAGCGACGACGCGCAATAGTGCCGCAGGACGTGGGGGTTCAAGCGCCCCTGCCAGGACGGCAGATGCCGCTCGACGGCCCTGGCCAGGCCAGCCCTCAGCGTCTCGGTGCCGACCCGGCCCCACGACCCGTCGGCCGCGCGGCGCTCGGAGACGAGAAAGGGGGCGCCCGGCTGGTCCCAGGCGTCGTCGAACTGCCCCCGGACCTCCTCGACGAACCACACCGCCTGGTCCCGGGCCCCATTGATCAGCAGCACGATGCGCTGTTTGGGCCCGCGGCGTCGCGAACCCTTGCCGAAGCGCACATGAACCTTTCCGAGCGGCCCCAACTCCCATTTCAGGTCCGCCATGTCGAGCCGGGTCGACTCTCCGATGCGCAGGCCCACCTGGGACCACAGCTTTGCGGCGGTGTAGTTGCGGGCAGCGGGCAGGAACTTGCGAGTCGTGGTGACGTGGTCGCGCCAGCCGTCGAAGAACTTGGCGATCTCGGCGTCGCTGGGCGGGATGCGGATGTTCAGCTTCCAACCGTCCCGCGGCTTGTTCATCTCGTCGATCGGGCACTGTCACGAGGTCACCGGTCAGCGCGTGGATCTCCGCGTAGTGGCGCAGTTCCAGGTACTCGAAGAACACCGAGACGCCGAAGGCTTTGCCGCTGAGCGTGCTGTGGGACTGGCCCCGGCACCGCTCGCCGAGGAACCGGTCCGCGTCGTCCGGGCGAGCTGTCCACAGATGACGCCCCATCGAGTCACGGAACTCCGATACAGCTCTGATCTCTGCCTGGATCGATCCGTCTTCCACTCCCGCTGCGGATCGCGCCAGCACAAAGCCGGCGACCAGGTCCTGCTCGAAGGCGTCGGGATCCTCATCCGTCGGAGTCGGCCGGACCGATCGGAGGTCGCGCACCAGCGCCAGCGACACCACCAACCTCACCTTCACCAATACGACAGATCAATCAACAAGGAGGCAAATATTTCAGGAATCCCGATGATCCGTCAACCCTGCCTTGCATGCGGGTAGAGGCGCCCGGGGTGGCCAACGAACCCAAGGGACAAGGAACATCAGGAACTGGAAGGAACTGACCTTCTACCGACCCTCCAAGACCACGGAGTACGTGCACATCGACGCTCTGTTCGGTGAGCCGGGCAAGCACGTCGTCGACTTCGACCTGATCGAGTCCCAGTTCCGCCACCTGATGCGCGTGGCCGTCTCCGTGCGCGAGGGCACCATCTCCTCCTCCACACTGCTCAAGCGGCTGCGGTCGGGGTCGAGGAAGAACGCCACCTACGCCGCCTTCCGCGGGGTCGGCCGTGTGATCCGCACCGTCCAGCTCCTGCGCTACCTCTCCGACGCGCCGCTGCGCCGGCGGGTGACCGCGGCGACCAACAAGGTCGAGTCGTTCAACCGGTTCTCCCAGTGGATCGGCTTCGGCAACCGCCGTCATCGCGGACAACGACCCCATCGAGCAGGAGAAGGTGATGAAGTTCAACGCCCTGCTCACGAACGCGGTGATCTTCCACAACGCCCTGGATATCGCGGAGATCGTGCGGCAGCTGCTGGAGGAGGGATGGGAGATCGATCCGGAGGACCTGGCGCACATCTCGCCGTACCTGACCGAGCACGTCAACCGGTTCGGCGAGTACTCCACTCACGAGCTCGGCATTCAGCCCGACGCGTATGACCCCGAAACTCGACGTCGACTTCACCCCGCTGCGCGAGCAGGATCTGCCCGCTGCCAGCCTTGGTCAGGCCGCCTGAACGTCCGGTCCCAAGAGCTCCTCCTCATGTGCGCTGGCCCTACGGCCGAAGCGGCGCCCGAAGTCATCCCATGGCTTCGGGAACTGATCCAGCGCGCACGATTGGTGTACTGCTGGGGTTCGGCTCTCGTTCGGTGGGTGTGGCCGGTCGGTTCCTGGCAGACTGCAAATGCTTCAGGAGGGGGCGTGGGTGACCGTGGGGCGTGCAGTGTTGGTTGGCATCGGGCGTTTCGATGCGGATCCGTCGGAGGGTGAAACTCGGGTCGGGGAGTCGAGTTTGCCGGATCTGCCGTTCGTGGACGAGGTCGTGCCGCCGGTCGCGGCGGCGCTGAGCCGGTTGGGGTATACGACCGATGTGCACCGGGACGTCGGCGCGGACGCGTTGGGGGCTGCCGTGCTCGACGCGATCGGGTCTGTGCGGGTTGTCTACGTGGCTTCCCACGGGAAGCCAAGCGCAAGGAACCCGCATCGTTTGGACGTGGTGCCCGCGGATGCGCGGTACGGGTCCAAAACGAACGCTACGCACTGGGTGGAGAACGCGCAGGAGTCGGAGAAGCCGACATTGTTCCTGCTCGACCTGTGCCGGTCCGGCCTTGTGACGGAGCTTCCATATTTGGTGCACCGGTCCCACGCGCCGGTGAACGCGTGGGTGCTCGCCGCGTCCAGTGGGGGCGAGGACGCCTACGACGGACGGTTCAGCATCGCGTTGGCCCAGGTGCTGGAGGAGGTCGCCGACACCGGGCTGGACACCGACCCGGCGCGGTCGCACGTGGAGTTCCAAAAGGTGGCACGGCAAGTTGCGCACCGTGTCGCGCAGATGTCGGGGATGGCGCAGAGCGTGCAGAGCACGGCGATGGTGCTGGCCGCGGACGAGCCGGCTCTCCCGTTCTTCCCGAATGGTGCCTTCGACCCGGCCGAGGCGAGGCTGGCCGAGGTCGATCCGGCGTTGCGGGCCTTCCTCGGCCAGCAGGACAAGCGACACTTCGCCGACAAGGCCAGGAATCAGTTCGTCGGCCGACGTTCCCAATTACGTGCACTCGCACCGTGGCTGGACGATGTCGAGGCGGGCGGTCTTCGGGTGGTCACGGGCAATCCCGGGGTGGGCAAGTCCGCGTTGCTGGGCGCGCTCGCGTGTGCGGCACATCCGGAACTGAACAGGGTGGCGTCGCATGTGCGGGAGCGGTTGTTGTCACGTGATTCGGGGGGGTGCCCCTCGGTCCACGACCGGCTGGCCGCTGTCCACGCCCGCGGCCGCTCCGCGGATGATGTGCTCACCACCATCGCCCGCCAACTGCGTCTCGGCCCCGCGGCGGAAGCCTGCAATGCTACCGCACTCGTGAACCTGCTTCCCGACACCGGCGACGTGCCGGCGGTGATCGTGGACGCCCTGGACGAAGCATCCGAACCAGATAGGACCTGCACGGAACTGGTCCGCCTGGCTCGCACCGTGCGCAGCGATGGCCGGCCGGTGGTGCGCCTGACGGTGGGTACACGCCCGTGGCCGCAGTTCTCCGCGCTTCTCGATCTTGCACGCGCCGGTGACGGCCTGATCGATCTGGACGACGCCGACCCCGACGAGGTCCGTGGCGACCTGGCGGCCCACCTCACCGGCCGCCTCATGGTGATGAAGCTCTATGAGCAGCCCCGCATGCGCGCGATCCGCGACCGTCTCGCCCACGCCGTCGCGGATCGCCTCGCCCCACGCCCGGGTGAACCCGCGATGTGGGGCGCGTTCCTGGTGGCCGGGATCTTTGCCCGCTACCTGGAGCGCGTTCCCGCCCCGGGCAGTGCCGAAGCGGCCGCAGCGCTGGGCCACTCGGCGCCCACGACGCTGCCCCAAGTCCTCGACCTGGACCTGGACACCCACCCCCACGGACAGCAGCTGCGCGCCATCCTTGCGGCGATCGCCCTGGCCCAGGGCCAGGGCATGCCCCTGGAAATCGCCCTGCCCCTTGCGGGCCTGTTCACCGACCTCGACCTCCAACACGCCCGCCGGGACCTCCTGCCCGAGGTCCTGTTCTACCTGCGCACCACCCCCGACCACGACGGCACCCTGCTCTACCGCCTCTTCCATCAAGCCCTCGTCGATCACCTCAACCCACCCACACCCGACCCCACCACGCCCACACCCGGCGACGTTCTCACCCACCTGCTGGCCACCCACACCACACACGACGGCACCCGCCGCACCTGGGACACCGCACCCCCCTACCTCCTGCGCCACGCCCCGGCACATGCCCAGGCCGCCGGCCGCCTGAACGAACTCCTCACCGACGCCGAGTTCCTGGTCCACGGCACCCCGGACGCACTCCTCACCGCATTCCCCCGCGCCCACACCGACCAGGCACTGCTCTCCCGCGCCGTCTACCGCACCTCCATCGGTGAACACCGCAACACCGACCACGCGTCCCGCCGCCGACTCCTCGCGCTGGACGCGGCACGCTACGGCGCCAAGGCCCTCACCTCCGCCCTGATGGACAGGGCCGAGGCGGGCACATGGACGCCCGTCTCAGCAACAGGAGGAAGTCTCAACCCCGCCTACCTGGGCACCCTCACCGGCCACACCGACGAGGTGAATGCGGTGGCGTGCACGGTGGTGGACGGGCGCCCCGTCGCCGTCACCGCATCCGACGACCACACCGTGCGGG
>JOAZ01000022.1 GCA_000720535.1 Streptomyces halstedii | reverse complement strand
GCTTTCGCGTTTCCCTTTCCGGCGAGTCCGACTCTATCAGATCCTTTCGGGCCTGATTCCCAGTCAGCGGGCTTCGCCGTCCCGGCCGTTGGGCCGTTCCGACGAGTGAGACATTAGCGGAATCCCTGGCCCCGACGCTAATCGGGTCACCTTCGAACGCTGATTCCTCATTTCGCACACACGCACATACAAAACGCGCGACAGATGTCGCTCGATTGCTGTGGAGACTGCGGAATGGTTGTCCGGGGACCGACCGAGGTCGGCGCTCACGTCGGACAACTCGGAGCACACTACGGAGGTCACCAGGCTCTGTCAACCCCGGCCCGTGCCCGCTCCCTCGCCGGTACGAGCGATGGTGGCCGCGGGGCGTGTGACGAGCCGCCCCAAGCACGGTCGGCGCACGGTGGCCTCCCCGCTCCGGAGCCCCGGCGGAGGTACGTCGCCGGTAGCGGCGATCGGGGTGCTTGACGGACCTGACCTGCGGTGATGCCGTGTCGATCGGCCGGTGCCCCGGTCACGTACCCCGGAGCGGAGGGGGAGCGGCGGACGACCGTACGGGCGGGTGAGCCGGCCCGTACGGTCGGTGCCCATGCGGGCGTGGGCCAATCCGCCGTACGGGTCAGCTCGTGAGCCACGGGTCCGGAGCGGGCCGGCTCAGCCGTTGCCGGAGGCCAGTTCGCGGCTGCGGTCGCGGGCGGCTTCGAGTGCGGCGATGAGCGCGGCGCGTACCCCGTGGTTCTCCAGCTCCCGGATGGCGCTGATGGTGGTGCCGGCCGGGCTGGTCACGGCCTCACGGAGCTTGACCGGGTGTTCACCGCTGTCCCGGAGCATGACGGCGGCACCGATCGCGGCCTGCACGATCAACTCGTGGGCCTGGGCGCGGGGCAGTCCGAGGAGGATGCCAGCGTCGGTCATGGCCTCGACGAGGAAGTAGAAGTACGCGGGGCCCGACCCGGAGAGCGCCGTGGCGGCGTCCTGCTGGGACTCCGGGACACGCAGTGTCTTGCCCACGCCCCCGAAGATCGCCTCCGCGAGGGCGAGATGGCCGGGCGTGGCGTGGCTGCCCGCCGAGATGACGGACATGCCCTCGTCCACCAGGACGGGGGTGTTCGGCATGACGCGGACCACCGGGGTCCGCTCGGCGAGGCGGTCCTCGATGAACGCGGTCGTGATGCCGGCGGCGGCGCTGATGACCAGACGGTCGGAGGTGACGTACGGGGCGAGTTCGTCCAGGAGCGTGCCCATGTCCTGGGGCTTGACCGCGAGGATGAGGATGTCCGCGCTCTTGGCGGCCTCCGCGTTGGTGACGGCCTCGACCCCGTACCGGGTGCGGAGTTTGTCGGCGCGTTCGGCGCGGCGGGTGGTCACCAGCAGGTCACCGGCCCGCCAGCCGGCCCGGATCATGCCGCTGAGCAGAGCCTCGCCGATCTTTCCTGTACCGAGGACTGCGACTGTCTGGGTCATGCGGTTTCACCCTCCGGGCGGCGGTACGCGACATTGCCGCCATCCTCGCACCGGGCCGTCAGACGGTGCGGCGGCGGAGGGTGGCGGCACCCAGGAAGAGGACGAGCAGCGCGGAGCCTGCCACGACCAGGATGTCGCGGTAGAAGTCGGCGGTGACCTCCGTACGGGTCAGGACCTGGTTCATCCCGTCGACGGCGTACGACATCGGCAGGACGTCCGAGACGGCTTCGAGGACCAGGTGCATCCGGTCGCGCGGGGTGAACAGGCCGCACAGCAGCAGCTGCGGGAAGATCACCGCCGGCATGAACTGGACGGCCTGGAACTCGGAGGCGGCGAAGGCCGAGACGAACAGGCCGAGCGCCGTGCCGAGCAGGGCGTCGAGCAGCGCGACCAGGAGCAGCAGCCAGGGCGACCCGACGACGTCGAGGCCCAGGACCCACACCGAGAGCCCGGTCGCCAGGAGGGACTGGAGGACCGCGACGGCACCGAAGGCGAGGGCGTATCCGGCGATCAGGTCGCCCTTTCCCAGCGGCATGGCGAGCAGGCGTTCCAGGGTGCCGGAGGTGCGTTCGCGCAGGGTGGCGATCGAGGTCACCAGGAACATCGTGATCAGCGGGAAGATGCCGAGCAGCGAGGCGCCGATGGTGTCGAACGTGTCGGGGCTGCCGTCGAAGACGTACCGGAGGAGCGTGATCATCAGCGCCGGGACGATCAGCAGCAGCGCGACGGTGCGGGGGTCGTGGCGGAGCTGGCGCAGGACGCGTGCCGCGGTGGCCAGGGTGCGGGCCGGGTCCGCCACGGGGGTGCCGGTGCTCATCGGGAGTTCTCCTGCCGGGTGGCGGCCGTGTCCACGAGGTGGAGGAAGGCCTGTTCGACGGTTTCCGAACCGGTACGGGAGCGCAGGGCGTCGGGGCTGTCGTCGGCGAGGACCGTGCCCTCGCGCATGAGCAGCAGCCGGTGGCAGCGCTCGGCCTCGTCCATGACGTGGGACGAGACCAGGAGGGTGGTGCCCCGGTCGGCGGCGAGGGCGTGGAAGAGGTCCCAGAGGTCGCGCCGGAGCACGGGGTCGAGGCCGACGGTCGGTTCGTCGAGCACCAGGAGCTCGGGTGTACCGAGCAGGGCGACGGCGAGGGAGACCCTGCTGAGCTGGCCACCGGAGAGGTGCTTGGCGAGCGCGTCCGCGTGGCTCGTGAGGTCGACGTCCTGGAGGGCGCGGGTCACCGTGTCCCGCCGGGCGCCCCGGTGTGCCCGGCCCGGACGGAGCACCGCGGCGAAGTAGTCGAGGTTCTGCCGGACGGTGAGGTCGGAGTAGACCGAGGGGGCCTGGGTGACGTAGCCGACGCGCGGGCGCAGCGCGGGGTGGCCCGCCGGGCGCCCGAGGACGTCCAGGGTGCCGGTGACCTTGGCCTGGGTGCCGACGACCGCGCGCATGAGGGTGGACTTGCCGCAGCCGGAGGGGCCGAGCAGGCCGGTGATCCTGCCGGCTCCGACCGTGAAGTTGAGGGCGCGCAGGACGGTGCGGTCGCCTCGTACGACCGTGAGGGCGCGGGCCTCGACGGCGTTCGCGCCCGCGTCGGCCGCTTTATTCATCATGTGATGAATTCTGGTCCCGGGTGTGGTGCCCCGTCAAGGCCGGGGTGTGGTGCCCCGTCAAGGCCGGGGTGTGGTGCCCCGTCACGGCCCGGGTGTGGTGCCCCGTCACGGCCCGGGTGTGGTGTCCCGTCACGGCCCGGGTGTGGTGCCCCGTCACGGGACGTGCTCGCGGGGGGGGTGCGGCAGGGGTTCAGCGGCGCGGGCCTCCGCCCGTACGGGACGAGCTCAGCGGCGGGGAGCGTCTGTCTCCGCCCCGCCCTCCCCGTCCGCCCCGCCCTCCCCGTCCGCCCCGCTCGCCCTGTCCACGACCATCAGTCCGAGATCGACCCCACATAGCGCTCCTCGACCGTCCCGTCCGGGAAGACGTCGGCGAGGTGGCGGCGCTCCTCGTCCAGGAACCCCCGCGTCCGCGCCTCCTCGTCCGCGCCGCGCACGAGGAAGGCCGAGTGGCTGGCCAGGTTGGCGAGATGGGTCTCCATCGGCACGGACCTGCTCCAGCGCAGCCGCCGCCGCGCGAAGGCACCGGCGGGGAGCGGCGATCCGGCGCCCGCCGTGCCGTGGGCGCTGTCGCCGGTTCCGAAGTGGCGGCGCAGGCGTTCGTCCTGTGCGGCGACCCAGGGGACGTCGTGGTCGGCGACGTTCCACCAGAGTGCCAGGGCGCCGCCGGGCCGCAGGACGCGTACCGCCTCGGCCAGGGACAGGGCCGGGTCCGTCCAGTGCCAGGACTGCGCGTAGGTGAGGAGGTCCGCCGAGGCGGTGGCCAGCGGCAGCCGGTTGCCGTCGCCCCGGACGACGGGTACGGACGGCAGCGCCCGGCGTAGTTCGGCGGCCATGCCGGGTCCGGGCTCGACGGCCGTGACCAGGGCGCCTCCGGCCTGGAGCAGCCGGGTCGCGATGCCCGTTCCGGCGCCGACGTCGACGGTCCGCGCGCCCTTCAGGGGGCGGCCGGACAGCTCTTCGATCGTGTCGAAGAGGGCGGGCGGATAGCCGGGGCGGTTCGCGGCGTACGCGGCGGCGGCCCGGTCGAAGGAGAGGGCGCGGGGCGTGGACGCGGAGGGTGTCTGCATGCCCCATCGTGTTCCACGTCCGGGCGGCGGGTCCAGGGTGTCGCCACCCGCCGGGCGCGCCACCGCCCGCCGGGACACGTCACCGTGCCCGGCGGCGGGTCCAGGGGTACGCCGCCGCCTGGTGCGGCTATCCCCGGCCGGGGCGCTTCGCCTTGCCGTTCCCGCCGCTCTTGCGGGCGGCCGGGTTGCCGGTGCGGGCGGAGCGGCGCTTGGTGTACCGCGCGAGGGCCGTCTCGTACTCCGTACGCCGCAGCTTCTCGCCGGGCGCCTCGGTCAGCGAGCGGACGAAGTAGGCGAGCAGCGAGCCGATGAACCCGATCGACTTGAGGCCGCGCAGGCTGTCCTCACGGGACGGATCGGCGGGGCGGCGGGAGAAGCCGTCCCAGGTCCGGCGGAAGGCGATGGCGCTGCACACCGCGAACATCAGCACGACGAGCATGCCGACGAGCCCGTCGACCTCGGCGATCTCCAGGCCCTGGTAGGCGAAGCGCAGGACCAGGCAGGAGACGGCGGCCGCCACCAGCGAGCCGGCCGCGACGCCCACGCGCCGCAGCCCGTAGCCGCCGTCGTGGCCTACCCAGGTCGTCCCGAAGGCGATCGCAAGGCGGAGGATCGCCCTCGTACTGGACGTACTCGGGCGACTCCGACAACGCGGCGAGCGTGCGTGCCGGGCGTCGCGGGCCAGGCGGGACGTTCGAAACACGCCCCAGCCCTCACCGGGCCGGGGCCGGGGTTCAGCCGAGCTTGGAGACGTCGCGGACCGCGCCCCGGTCCGCGCTCGTGGCCATCGCCGCGTAGGCGCGCAGCGCCGCCGAGACCTTGCGTTCGCGGTTCTTCGGCGCGTACACGCCGTTCAGCGCCTCGCGGCGGGCGGCCAGCTCCTCATCGCTGACGAGGAGGTCGATCGCACGGTTGGGGATGTCGATCCTGATCCGGTCGCCGTCCTCGACCAGCGCGATCGTGCCGCCGGACGCCGCCTCGGGCGAGGCGTGTCCGATGGAGAGGCCCGAGGTGCCGCCGGAGAACCGGCCGTCGGTGACCAGGGCGCAGACCTTGCCGAGGCCGCGGCCCTTCAGGAACGACGTCGGGTAGAGCATCTCCTGCATGCCGGGGCCGCCGCGCGGGCCTTCGTAGCGGATGACGACGACGTCGCCCGGTTCGATCTCCTTGCGGAGGATCTTGTCGACGGCGTCCTCCTGCGACTCGCAGACCACGGCCGGTCCCTCGAAGGTCCAGATCGACTCGTCGACGCCCGCCGTCTTCACGACACAGCCGTCCACCGCGAGGTTCCCCTTGAGGACCGCCAGGCCGCCGTCCTTGGAGTACGCGTGCTCCAGGTCGCGGATGCATCCGCCCGCCGCGTCCAGGTCGAGGGTGTCCCAGCGCTCCGACTGCGAGAAGGCGGTCGCGCTGCGGACGCAGCCCGGGGCGGCGTGCCAGAGCTCGACGGCCTCGGGGGACGGCGAGCCGCCCCGGACGTCCCAGGTCTTCAGCCACTCGGCGAGGGTGTCGGAGTGCACCGCGTGCACGTCCTCGTTGAGCAGACCCCCCCGGTACAGCTCGCCGAGGAGGGCGGGGATGCCGCCCGCGCGGTGGACGTCCTCCATGTAGTACGTGCCGCCGGGCGCGACGTTGGGGGCGACCTTCGACAGACAGGGCACGCGGCGCGAGACCTCGTTGATGTCGTCCAGGTCGTAGTCCAGCTCGGCCTCCTCCGCCGCGGCGAGCAGGTGCAGGATCGTGTTGGTCGAACCGCCCATGGCGATGTCCAGCGCCATGGCGTTGTCGAACGCGGCGCGGGTGCCGATGGAGCGCGGCAGGACGGTCTCGTCGTCCTGCTCGTAGTAGCGCTTGGTGATCTCCACGACCGTGCGGCCGGCCTCCTCGTACAGCGCCTTGCGGGCGGTGTGCGTGGCGAGGACGGAGCCGTTGCCGGGGAGGGAGAGGCCGAGGACCTCGGTCAGGCAGTTCATCGAGTTGGCGGTGAACATGCCCGAACAGCTGCCGCAGGTGGGGCAGGCGTTCTCCTCGATGCGGAGGATGTCCTCGTCGGAGACGTTCTCGTCGACCGCGTCGCTGATGGCGTTGACCAGGTCGAGCTTGCGGACCGTGCCGTCGACCAGGGTGGCCTTGCCGGCCTCCATCGGGCCGCCGGACACGAAGACGGTGGGGATGTTGAGGCGCATCGCGGCCATCAGCATGCCCGGGGTGATCTTGTCGCAGTTGGAGATGCAGATCAGGGCGTCGGCGCAGTGCGCCTCGACCATGTACTCCACGCTGTCCGCGATGAGGTCGCGGGAGGGCAGGCTGTAGAGCATGCCGCCGTGGCCCATGGCGATGCCGTCGTCCACCGCGATGGTGTTGAACTCGCGGGGCACCGCGCCCGCCGCCTTGATCGCCTCGGAGACGATCCGGCCGACCGGGGCGAGGTGGGTGTGGCCGGGCACGAACTCGGTGAAGGAGTTGGCCACCGCGATGATCGGCTTGCCGATGTCCTCGCTCGCTACGCCGGACGCCCGCATAAGGGCGCGGGCGCCCGCCATGTTGCGGCCGTGGGTGACAGTGCGGGACCTCAGCAGGGGCATCGTCGCTCGCTCCTTCGACAGAAAAGACTGTCTCCGAGCGTACGCCCCCGGTGCCAAGATCTGGACAGAGTGTCCGTTATGCGGGATGTGCTGCCTCGGCGGACGGCGGGGGCGACGCCTGCGCCTCGCCCCCGCCCCAGGTCACACGGCCGGGAGCCCCTGGATGCGCCGGGCGTGCAGCGCGGCGAGCCGGGTGCCGCCCGCGGCCACGTACCACTGCTCCACGTCGCCCGTACCGTCGTTGTACGTCCAGCGGAGCTTGCCGTCGCGGGCGTCGTAGGCGTGGACGCCGCCCTGCTTGTCGAACTCCGTCGCCCCGTAGAGGGTGTCCCCCACCTTCGCGAACTGGACGGGGGCCGCGGTGTCGGTCAGCGCGGTGTTGCGCCACCGGCGCTTGCCCGTGGCCGGGTCCACCGCCCAGACGGAACGGCCGCTGTCGGAGGCGTACAGCACCCCGTCGAGCACGGCCGGGCCGTTGAACGAGGAGAACTCGTCGGCCTTCAGCGACCACCGCTCGGTGCCGCCGTCCACGTCGAAGGAGCGCAGCGAGCGGCCGTCCGCGACGAAGACCGCACCGTCGTGCACGGCGATCCTGGCGAAGTTGGAACGGCTGATCTTCTTCGTCCACAGCTGGCGTCCGGTCGCGGTGTCCCGGACGGTCAGGTTCTCGCGGTGGTCGGTGTAGACGAGGCGGTCGCCGAGCACCGCCGAGGTGATGCCGGACTCCTCGGTCCCGGCGTCCCGCCGCTCGCTCCAGACGGCCTTGCCGGTACGGAGGTCGATGGCGGCGATCACGTTGTGGTGCGAGGAGAAATCCTTCTCCAGGATGCCCGCCACGACGTACACGCGGTCCGTGTCGGCGCCGACCGGACGCGGGAGGGTGTAGCGGCTCCCGAGGTGGCTGCGCCAGGTCTCCTTCCCGGTGGCGGGGTCCAGGCCCACCACGTCGCCGTCGTACTGTCCGCTCGCCAGGTAGAGCGTGTCCCCGCCCAGGACCAGCCGGGCGCCGGGCACGGCGACCCCCGGACGGGACCAGCGCCGCTTCCCGGTGGCGATGTCCCGGCCCACCAGCGGGTCGCCCGAGACCAGCACCACGTCCCCGACGACGGCGAGCGCGTCCAGGCTGCCGAGGGCGCCCGCCGCCGCGTCCTCCTGCCACAGGGCGCGGGGCGCGGTCCCCGGGGGCGGCGTGGTGAAGGCGTCGGCGCCCTTGCCCGTACCGGGCTTCGGGTCACCGGACCCCGGACCGCCCGCGCCGCCCGGAGTGTCCGCCTCCTCCGGCCCGCAGGCGGTGATCAGCCCTCCGGCCAGGACGAGTCCCAGGCCCGCGCCCGCCATCCGCAGCAGGCCCCTGCGGGGCAGGGCGGACTCCACGGGCGCGTCCGGTCTGTCCACGGTCCGATGCGTCATGGTCTTCTCCCCCAGGTGTCGCCGAGGGGCCTGCGTCCGGCCCACCGGTCCCGCACAGCCAACCATCGGGATCCGGCCATGGTCACCACCTGATACCGACCCGCGACACCTTTGTGAAGTCACCGGCACAGCCGGGTCGGGACCGGTCCCGACCTGGAACCTGGCCCGGGATCCGGCTCAGCGCTCGGTGAGGTACCGCTGGAGCGTGGGCGCCACCATGGCGACGATCCGCTCCGGGTCGGCGGAGGCCAGCGGCTCCGCCCGGACCACGTACCGCAGGACGGCGATCCCGATCATGTGCGAGGCGGCCAGTTCGGCGCGGAGGGTCGGGTCGGGCACGTCCAGGTCCGCCGCGATCCGCTCCAGCAGCCGGCGCAGGACGAAGCCGCGCAGTACGTCCGCCGCCTTCTCGTGGGTGAGCGCCGACCGCATGATCGCCAGCAGCGGTGCCCGGGACACCGGGTTCTCCCACACGCCGATGAAGTAGCGGGCCAGCCGCTCCCCCATGTCGCCCGGGGGGCCGCCGAGGATCGAGGGGAGGACGAGCGCGGGCTCGAAGGACAGCTCGACGGCCGCCGCGAAGACCTCGTCCTTCGTACCGAAGTAGTGGTGGACCAGGGCCGGGTCCACGCCCGCCGCCCTGGCGATGCCCCGGACCGACGTCTTGTCGTAGCCGCGCTCGGCGAATTCCGCGCGGGCCGCCCGGAGGATGGTGTCCCGGGTGTCCGGGCCGCCCTCCCTCGCCGTACGGGAGGGGCGCCCCCGGCGCCGGGGGGCCGGGCCGTCCGTGCCGCCGGTCGTCACGTGCGCGGGGCCCGCGAGGACGACAGGTGCAGCCGGGTGAAGGCGAGCGCCTCGGCGAGGTCCGCCTCGCGTTCGGCCGAGGACATGGCGCGGCGGGTGTTGACCTCGATGACGACATGGCCGTCGAAGGAGGTGTGCGCCAGCCGCTCCAGCAGTTCGGCGCAGGGCTGGTCGCCCCGGCCGGGCACCAGGTGCTCGTCCTTGGCGGAGCCCTTGCCGTCGGCGAGGTGGACGTGGGCGAGCCGGTCGCCCATCCGGTCCACCATGGCGAGGCCGTCGGTGCGCGCGGTCGCGGTGTGCGAGAGGTCCACGGTGAAGTGCCGGTAGTCGTCCTGGGTGACGTCCCAGGCGGGGGCGTACGCCAGCATCTCGCGGTCCCGGTAGCGCCACGGGTACATGTTCTCGACGGCGAACCGCACATCGGTCTCGTCGGCCATGCGCCAGATTCCGTCCACGAACGCGCGGGCGTAGCCGCGCTGCCACCGGAACGGCGGGTGCACGACCACCGTCGAGGCCCCGAGCTTCTCGGCGGCCGCCTTGGCCCGCTGGAGCTTCACCCACGGATCGGTGGTCCAGACCCGCTGGGTGATCAGCAGACAGGGGGCGTGGACGGCGAGGATCGGCACCTGGTGGTAGTCGGACAGGCGCCGCAGCGCCTCGATGTCCTGGCTGACGGGGTCGGTCCAGACCATGACCTCGACACCGTCGTAGCCCAGGCGCGCGGCGATCTCGAAGGCCGTCGCCGTCGACTCCGGATAGACCGAGGCCGTCGACAGGGCGACCTTCGCATCCGGGACGCGCACCACTGGTTCTGCCACGTGGACAGCGTACGGGCACCGGTGGGCGGCTTCGCGGTCGCCGCCCGAAAGTGAGAAGGGCCATGGCGGAGGGCGGCGGAGAAGGGCCGGGGCCGCGTCCCGGACGGTGGCGGAGGAGGGCCGGGGCCGCGTCCCGGACGGTGGCGAGGCCCGGCGGCGGCCGGGCCGAGGTCACCGCGTCCGGGCCCAGGTCACCGCGTCCGGCCACGGTGACGGGCCGAGGTCACGCGTCCGGCCCGGCGGCCGGGCTCAGGTCACCGCGTCCTCCCCGGTCGGCAGGTGGTCCAGGCGGCGCAGGATGACGCCCTCCCGCAGCGCCCAGGGGCAGATCTCCAGCTCCTCGACGCCGAACAGGTCCATCGCGGCCTCGGCGACCAGCGCCCCGGCGAGCAACTGCCCGGCGCGGCCCTCAGCGACCCCGGGCAGGTTGCTCCGTTCCTCGGCGGACATCGAGGACAGCTTCGGCACCCACTCCTGGAGCGCCCGGCGGTTCAGGACGCGCTGGACGTAGAGGCCCTCGGCGGAGCGTGCGGCGCCGGTGATCCTGGCGAGCTGCTTGAAGGTCTTGGAGGTCCCCACCACGTGGTCCGGCGGGCCCAGCCGGGCGAAGTCGCCGACCGTGCGCGCGATGCCCGTACGGATGTGGCGGCGCAGCTCCCGTACGGCCGTCGGGTCCGGCGGGTCGCCCTGGACCCAGCCCGCGGTGAGCCGGCCCGCGCCGAGCGGCAGGGAGGCGACGGCGTCGGGCTCCTCGTCCATGCCGTACCCGATCTCCAGGGAGCCGCCCCCTATGTCGAGCAGCAGCAGCTTCCCCGCCGACCAGCCGAACCAGCGGCGGGCGGCCAGGAACGTCAGCCGGGCCTCCTCCACACCGCTCAGCACGGTGAGGACGACACCGGTCTCCTCCTTGACGCGGGCCAGCACCCGGTCCGCGTCGGTCGCCTCGCGCACCGCGGAGGTGGCGAACGCCAGCACGTCCTCGCAGCCCTTGTCCTCGGCCGCCTGGACGGCGCCGGTGATCGTGGCCACCAGGCGCTCCATGCCCAGCGGGCCGATCGCCCCCTCGGCGTCAAGGAGTTCGGCCAGCCGCAGGTCCGCCTTGTGCGAGTGCGCGGGCAGCGGGCGGGCGCCGGGGTGCGCGTCGACCACCAGCAGATGAACCGTGTTCGATCCCACGTCGAGGACTCCGAGTCTCATACCGGGAAACGCTACTGCGGCCACGGACTTACCCTGGGCGCGTGCCAAAGACGAAAAAGGCGAAGCCGGACAAAGTCACGAAGAAGCAGAAGACGAAGCAGGAGATGCGCCAGCCGGAAGCAAAGGGGCCCGACGTGCCCGACGAGAAGGGGCTCGACTTCGCGCGGGCCTGGGTCGAGTTCCCCGACCCCGCCGACGACGAGCAGGTCTTCCGCTGCGATCTGACGTGGCTGACCTCCCGGTGGACCTGCGTCTTCGGCAGCGGCTGCCAGGGCATCCAGGCGGGCCGCGCGGACGACGGGTGCTGCACGCTGGGCGCGCACTTCTCCGACGAGGGCGACGAGAAGCGGGTGGCCGGGCACGTGGCCCGGCTCACTCCGGAGATCTGGCAGTTCCACGACGTCGGTACGGAGTCGGGCTGGGTCGGAGTCGACGAGGACGGGGAACGCCAGACGCGGCGCTGGGAGGGTTCCTGCATCTTCCAGAACCGGCCGGGGTTCAAGGGCGGCATGGGCTGCTCGCTGCACATCCTGGCCCTGCGGGAGGGCAAGGAGCCGCTGGAGACCAAGCCCGACGTGTGCTGGCAGCTGCCGGTGCGGCGGACGTACGACTGGATCGACCGGCCGGACGACACGCGCGTGCTCCAGGTCTCCATCGGGGAGTACGACCGGCGCGGCTGGGGGCCGGGCGGGCACGACCTGCACTGGTGGTGCACCTCGGCGACCTCGGCGCACGGGGCGGGCGAACCGGTCTACGTCAGCTACCGGCCCGAACTCGTCGAGCTGATGGGCAAGGAGGCGTACGACCAGCTGGTCGAGCTGTGCGAACAGCGGCTTGCCTCACTGCTCCCGATGGCCCCGCACCCGGCCGACCCGGTCTGAGACCCCTGAGCCGGTCCCGCCGGACTTTCGGCGGGGACCGGCGCGGGCGGGACGGGCTCGGCGGGAGGGGCTCGGTCGGGACCGGCCGCGCCGCCCGTGCCGCCCATGCCGCCTGCGTTCAGCCGCGCCGCCCGCGTTCGGCCGCGTTCAGCCGGCCGGCTGGGGTGAGGTCTCGCCCAGCGCTGTCGGTGGGTCGGACGGCACCGGCGCGGAGGGCCCGCCGGTCGGGGACGGCGTGGGGTCGGGCGTGCCCGGTTCGGGGCCGGTCGGGCCGGGCGTCGGCTCGGTGGGCTCCGGCGTGCCCGGTGTCGGGTCCGGCGACGCGGACGGCGGGACGGACGGGGACGGGTCGGGAGAGCCGGGGGACGGCGCGTGTGGGCGCGCGGCCGGGGCTTCCGGGACCGTGGTCGTGCCGCCGCGGCCGGTGAAGGTGACCGTGGACCCCGAGGGCGTCAGGACGACCCGGGCACGCCAGGGTCCGGCCGGTTCGGCGGCCCGGTCCACCACCACGTCCAGCGTGGTGGAACGGCCGGGCGCGAGCGTGCCGGACACCCGGCTGAGACGCAGCCACGGGGCGGTGGCGCGGGCCGACCAGGAGACGGGTTCCTCGCCGGTGGAGGTCAGGATGATCGTCGTACGGCCGCCGGAGGAACGCGCGGCGATCCTGAGCGTGCCCGCCCGGTGCCCGCCGTGGCCGACGCTGACGACCTCGGCGGACACGTCGGGCCGCCGGTCGCCGCCGGTGAAACGGCCCCCCGGGTCGAGGCGGGCGTTGCCCGCGTTCTCGTAGTGGTCGCTCGGCTCGCCGGAGGGGTTGTCCGGGCCGCCCATCGCCGTCGCGGTCACCGAGGAGCCCTCACGGCCCTCGCCGATCAGCGGCGCGCCCCGGTAGGCGGCCCACAGCGCGATCACCGGGGCGGCGACGACCGTGGCCACGACGGTGGTCGTCACGACCCGGGAGCGCAGCCGGGTGCGGCGCGCGGCGTGGTCCTTGGGGTCCAGCGGGAAGCCCGTACGGCCGAAGCGCGGGGCGCCCGAGCGGGTCCGGCGGGCCTGGGCCAGGGCGACGTGCACCGAGGGGCGCGGCGCCTCGACCACCGGCAGCGCGACGGCCGGGGTGACGGTCGCGCCCGGCCAGGGCCCGGCCGCTCCGGCGCGTTCGGCGGCGTGGCGGCAGCGGGGGCAGTCGTCCACGTGCCGGACGAGCTCCCGGCGCAGGGCCGAGGAGAGCAGCACCTGGTGGGCGCCGGTGAGCCGGCTGACGGTGGCGCAGTCGCCCGTCTCGACGACGGCGAGCGCGGCCCTGGTGCGTTCCACCTCGCAGGCGGCGGCGGCCAGCAGCTCGCGGGCGCTGCCCGGTTCGAGGCCCAGGACGGCGGCGACGGCGCGCGGGGTGAGGCGGTGGCGGACGGCCAGCTCCAGCGCCTCGCGCTGCTCCGGGGTGGTACCGGCCGCCTCCGGCCAGGCCAGCCGGGCGAGTTCACGCCGACGCGCCTCGGCCGCCGGTGACCGGGCGGGGTCCGGGGCACGGTCGGAGCCGGGGACGAGGCCACGACCGGGGTCCGGGGCGCGGGCCAGGTCCGGGGCGGCCGCCTCCTCCGGGGTGCCGGGCGCGGCGGGGGTGACGGGCTCGGGCGGTGCGCACGGCGGTGGGGCGGCCTCGCGGCGGTGCGTCCGGCGGCCGCGCTTCCGCTCGGTGAGGGCGCGCAGGCACGACCACCTGGCCAGCGCGTACAGCCAGGATTTACGTTCCTCCTCGGCCGCGGGGCAGCGGCCGTGCTGCCGTTCCGCGATCGCGAGGACGGAGCCCAGGGCCTCGGTGGCCGCCTCGTGGTCGCACAGCACGGAGAGGCAGTAGGTGAACAGGCCGTCGAGGTACGGCTCGTAACGGACGGACGCTCGCTGAGCCGACGGGCGGGACGCGCGGCGAAGCGCCCGGTGTACGCCGGTGGTGTGTGGGGGGGTCTCCAGTCTGCTGCTCGTCACCTGGCGACCGTAGGCAGACCGGCGCGGGCCCCTGACGGCACTTCTGCACATTTAATCCTTACGGGTGACGCTATCCCTCGAAAGAGGACAGGAACCCCGGTTCCCACCAGCCTTCCGCCTTCGCGCACCTGTTCGCTTCCCGTTCCCGTGGTCGGCACTGTCCGAGGCCGCCTATACGGTGACGCCATGGCTGCCCGTACGAAATCCGCGAAGGACCGGCCGTCCTACCGCTGCACCGAATGCGGCTGGACGACCGCCAAATGGCTCGGCCGCTGCCCGGAGTGCCAGGCCTGGGGGACGGTCGAGGAGTTCGGCGGTGCCCCCGCGATCCGGACCACCGCCGCGGGCCGCGTCTCCACCGCGGCCCTGCCGATCGGCCAGGTGGACAGCCGGCAGGCCACGGCGCGCTCGACCGGCGTCGGGGAGCTGGACCGGGTGCTCGGCGGAGGGCTCGTGCCCGGCGCCGTCGTGCTGCTCGCCGGCGAGCCGGGGGTGGGCAAGTCGACGCTGCTGCTGGACGTGGCGGCCAAGGCGGCGAGCGAGGACCACCCCACGCTGTACGTCACGGCGGAGGAGTCCGCGAGCCAGGTGCGGCTGCGGGCCGACCGCATCCGGGCCATCGACGACCATCTGTATCTGGCCGCGGAGACGGACCTGTCCGCGGTGCTGGGGCACCTGGACGCGGTCAAGCCCTCCCTGCTGGTCCTCGACTCCGTGCAGACGGTCGCCTCGCCGGAGATCGACGGCGCTCCCGGCGGCATGGCGCAGGTCCGCGAGGTGGCGGGCGCCCTCATCCGGGCCTCGAAGGAGCGCGGCATGTCCACGCTCCTGGTCGGCCACGTCACCAAGGACGGCGCGATCGCCGGGCCCCGGCTGCTGGAGCACCTGGTCGACGTGGTGCTCTCCTTCGAGGGCGACCGGCACGCGCGCCTCCGTCTCGTCCGGGGCGTCAAGAACCGCTACGGCGCGACGGACGAGGTCGGCTGCTTCGAGCTGCACGACGAGGGCATCACCGGTCTCACCGACCCCTCGGGCCTCTTCCTCACCCGCCGCGACGAGCCGGTGCCGGGCACCTGTCTGACGGTCACCCTGGAGGGCAAGCGCCCCCTCGTCGCGGAGGTGCAGGCGCTGACGGTCGACTCGCAGATCCCCTCGCCCCGGCGCACGACCTCCGGGCTGGAGACGTCCCGGGTCTCGATGATGCTGGCCGTCCTGGAGCAGCGGGGCCGGATCAGCGCGCTCGGAAAGCGGGACATCTACAGCGCGACGGTCGGCGGCGTGAAGCTCACCGAACCCGCGGCGGACCTGGCGATCGCCCTGGCGCTGGCCAGCGCTGCCGGCGACACACCGCTCCCGAAGAACCTGGTGGCGATCGGCGAGGTGGGGCTCGCGGGCGAGGTCAGAAGGGTCACCGGGGTGCAGCGCAGACTGGCCGAGGCGCACCGCCTGGGGTTCCGGCACGCCCTGGTCCCCCGGGACCCAGGACGGGTCCCGTCCGGTATGAAGGTCACAGAAGTCGCCGACATGGGTGACGCCCTGCGCGCCCTTCCCCGCCGCTCTCGCCCGGACGGACCACGGGAGGACGGCGCACGCCGGTAGACTTTGCCCTGGTCTCGCCCGCCCGTACGAACGGTATGAGGGACGCAAGGGCACCCCAAACCTGTGACCGGAGGAGTGCAGTGGCAGCCAACGACCGGGCAGCATCGCCCGGAAAGTCCGGCCAAGGCACGGGGAACGAGGCGCTGATGCGCGCCTCCCTGAGCGCGGTCGCGCCCGGAACGGCCCTCCGTGACGGCCTGGAGCGCATCCTCCGCGGCAACACCGGAGGCCTGATCGTCCTCGGCATGGACAAGACCGTCGAGTCCATGTGCACCGGCGGTTTCGTGCTGGACGTGGAGTTCACCGCGACCCGGCTGCGCGAGCTGGCCAAGCTGGACGGCGCCCTGATCCTCGACAAGGACATGACCAAGATCCTGCGGGCCGGTGTGCAGCTGGTCCCGGACGCCGGCATTCCCACCGAGGAGACGGGCACCCGTCACCGCACGGCCGACCGCGTCTCCAAGGCATGCGGTTTCCCCGTCGTCTCGGTGTCCCAGTCGATGCACCTGATCGCGCTCTACGTGGACGGGGAGCGCCGGGTCCTTGAGGAGTCCTCCGCGATCCTGTCCCGCGCCAACCAGGCACTCGCCACGCTGGAGCGGTACAAGCTGCGGCTGGACGAGGTCGCCGGCACGCTCTCCGCCCTGGAGATCGAGGACCTGGTGACCGTCCGGGACGTGACGGCGGTCGCCCAGCGCCTGGAGATGGTGCGGCTGATCGCCACGGAGATCGCCGAGTACGTGGTGGAGCTGGGTACCGACGGCCGGCTTCTGGCCCTCCAGCTGGACGAGTTGATCGCGGGCGTGGACCCGGAACGCGAGCTGGTCGTCCGCGACTACGTGCCGGAGCCGACCGCCAAGCGGTCGCGCACGGTGGCGGAGGCGCTGGACGAGCTGGACACGCTCACCCACACCGAGCTGCTGGAACTCCCCGTGGCGGCGCGCGCCTTGGGCTACAGCGGATCGCCGGAGTCGCTGGACTCGGCGGTGTCGCCGAGGGGTTACCGGCTGCTGGCGAAGGTGCCGCGGCTGCCGGGAGCGATCATCGAGCGGCTGGTGGAGCACTTCGGCGGCCTCCAGAAGCTCCTGGCCGCCAGCGTGGACGACCTCCAGGCGGTCGACGGGGTCGGCGAGGCCCGCGCGCGCAGCGTGCGGGAGGGACTCTCGCGCCTGGCGGAGTCGTCGATCCTCGAACGGTACGTCTGAGCCCGGACGACGGCACGTGGGCCCTGAGCCCCGGAGCCTGAGCCCGGAGGCCCCTGCGGCCTCCGGGCACCGGAACCGTTCGGTCCCGGGGACCCGTCACTCCCCGGGGCCGGTCAGCTCCAGGTGCCGGTCAGTCCCCCGGGGCCGGTCAGCTCCCGGGTGCCGGTCAGCTCCAGGGTGCCGGTCAGTCCTTGGCGAGGACGAAGGACGCCCGCTGCACCGGCTCGCCGGGGGCCTTGGCCTCCAGCAGGTAGGTGCCGGGAGCGGCCGTACCGGGAGGCGTCGTCGGGCACGTGGGGGCGCTCTTCTTCCGGTCCCACTCCACGGTGTGCGTGATCGTCGCGCCCGCCGGGACCTTCAGGAACACCGCGCCGCCCGGCGGGCAGTCCTTGGAGGACCACACCCGCGCGTCGTCGCCGCCGGCCTCGGTGACGGTGAGCACCACGTTCTTCGGCCCCAGGTCGGCCTTGCAGTCGGAGGCCGAGGTGTTCTCGGCGACCAGCCGGAACTCCGGCTTGTCGTCCGGGCCGAAACTGTTCTCCGTCTTGAGGCCCAACCGGAGTGCCGAGGGGGCGCAGTTGGGGAGCGTGGAGTCCGCCGGCACCCGCTGGCCGGCCGTGCCGCCGCCGCCCGTACCACCGGAAGACGATCCCCCGGACGACGATCCGCCGGAGGACGATCCGCCCGTGCCCGTACCGGACCCGGTCCCGCCGCCCGTCCCCGAGTCACCGCCGCCGGTGTCGGCACCGGTGTCACCGCTCTCCCCGGAGCCGCCCGACTCGTCGCGCCCGCCCGGAGGTTGGCCGACGACCGGATCCGAACTGGAGGGACCGGGGGTGATCGTCGACGGGGCGGGTGAGGCGTCACCCGTCTTGGCGTCGTCGCTCTTCTTCCCGCCGCCGCCCGTGGAGGTGACGGCCCATACGACCAGCGCCGCGAGCAGGGCGATCACCAGCGCCGCGACTGCCCTCCGACGCCAGTAGATGCTGGAGGGAAGCGGCCCGACCGGATTGCGCATAGATCCCACAAGACCGAACTGTACGAGAGTTCACGGGCGACTCCGGCCCCTACCCGCCGCTCCGGCCGACAAGTTTTCCGGATCATCATCACGCGGCGGCCGTTCCCGGCGCTTCCGTCCGCTTTGCCCCGGCCTTGAACCAGGTGGCGGGGCGCGAAGGGTCGAAACGGGTGGCGTTATCACCCCCTGAACCATCCGCCGGTCCGACACCCCCGTCGCCGTGCCCGATGTCCCCGCTTCCGTGCCAGGATCGTAGGTGCGATGACTGCCATGACTTCGACACACACGCCCCCCGTCTCCCTCCACACCCCCGTCATCGGGTGGTTCGAGCAGCACGCCCGCGATCTGCCCTGGCGACGTCCCGAAGCGGGCGCCTGGGGTGTGATGGTGAGCGAGTTCATGCTTCAGCAGACTCCGGTGAACCGGGTCCTCCCGGTCTACGAGCAGTGGGTGGCCCGGTGGCCCCGCCCCGCCGACCTGGCCGCCGACGCCCCCGGCGAAGCGGTCCGGGCCTGGGGCCGCCTCGGCTACCCGCGCCGTGCGCTGCGCCTGCACGGGGCCGCGCAGGCGATAACGGAACGGCACGGCGGCGACGTACCCAGCGAGCACGGCCAGTTGCTCGCGCTGCCCGGGATCGGTGAGTACACGGCGGCGGCCGTGGCCTCCTTCGCGTACGGCCAGCGCCACGCCGTGCTGGACACGAACGTGCGCCGGGTGTTCGCCCGCGCCGCGTCCGGCATCCAGTACCCGCCGAACGCCACCACCGCGGCCGAGCGCAAGCTCGCCCGCGCCCTGCTCCCCGAGGAGGACGCGCGCGCGGCCCGCTGGGCGGCGGCCACGATGGAGCTCGGCGCCCTGGTGTGCACCGCGAAGAACGAGGACTGCGGACGCTGCCCGATCGCCGGGCAGTGCGCCTGGCGGCTGGCCGGGAAGCCCGCCCACCAGGGGGCACCGCGACGCGGCCAGACCTACGCGGGCACGGACCGGCAGGTGCGCGGACGGCTGCTCGCCGTCCTGCGTGAGTCGGTCGCCCCGGTGTCGCAGGCGGCCCTGGACTCGGTGTGGGAGGAGCCCGTGCAGCGGGCCCGCGCCCTGGACGGGCTGGTCGCGGACGGTCTCGTCGAACCGCTGGCGGGCGGCCGGTACCGGCTCCCGCTGACCTGATCCCCGGCCCGGGGGTCCGCACCGGAAGCGGGCCCGGCCGGCCCGCGCTGTTACACAACCGATGGACAGCCGTGCGTCCGCGTACGGCTGCTCCGCACAACCCCGTGACAACAGCTCCGTAGCGTCACCGCTGTCGGCGACATGACCGGTCGCCGACAGCGGGACCACGGGGTACGACGGGGACGACGGAGGCGGTTGTGATGGCGCAGGGTGACGCGCTCGGGTTCGAGGAGTACGTACGGACCAGGCAGGACGCGCTGCTGCGCAGTGCCCGGCGGCTGGTCCCCGACCCGGTGGACGCGCAGGACCTGCTCCAGACGGCGCTGGCCCGCACCTACGGCCGCTGGGACGGCATCGCCGACAAGTCGCTGGCCGACGCCTATCTGCGCCGCGTCATGATCAACACGCGTACGGAGTGGTGGCGGGCCCGCCGGCTCGAAGAGGTCCCCACCGAGCAGCTGCCCGACGCGAGCGTCGACGACGGCACCGAGCAGCGCGCCGACCGCGCCCTGCTCATGGACGTCCTGGGGGTCCTGGCTCCGAAGCAGCGCAGTGTCGTCGTCCTGCGACACTGGGAGCAGATGAGCACGGAGGAGACGGCCGCGGCCCTCGGCATGTCGGCCGGTACGGTGAAGAGCACGCTGCACCGCGCGCTGGCCCGGCTGCGCCAGGAGCTGGAGGACCGGGCGGCGCGGAGCCGCGAGGCCGACGGGATACCGGCGCGGATCCCGTCACAGCCGGACCGGCGCCGTGTCCCGGCGCAGCGGGACGGGCGTCACGAGGAGCGGGGGCGGAAGCGGTGCGCGGCCTGACAGGCGGCGACGGTGTGGGCACGGAGACCGTTCCCCCGCCCGGAGCCGGTACGACGCGCCCGGAGCCCCCGCGTGGGCTCCGGGCACTGGCGGCGGGCGGTGCGGCCACGGCCGGGCTGGTCGCCGTCGGTCTGCTGTGCGCGGCCTGCTCGACAGGCGGCACGGGCACCCGCGACGAGGGGCCCGCGGGCACCCAGCCGGTCGCCCAGGTCTCCCCGTCCGCCACGACGCCCACCGGCACGGCGAAGCCCGCCCCCCGGGTCAACGCCGTGCAGCTCGTCAAGGGCGACCCGGAGGTCAGCCTGCGGGTCAGGAACGACCTGAAGCCCTGCACCGGCGACGAGTACCCGATCGACACCTCCTACGGCACCCTGACCGGGGGCTCCGCGCCCGACGTCGTGGTCAACGTGCTGACCTGCGGCGACTCCGTGGGCATCGGGACCTATGTGTACCGGCAGGCCGGGAACGGCGGGTACGTCAACGTCTACGCCACCGAGATACCCGCCGTCTACGGGACCATCGACCGGGGCGACCTGGTGGTGACGACCCAGGTGTACGGGGCGAAGGACGCGGTCGCGTTCCCCTCCGGCGAGGACGTGATCACCTACCGCTGGGCCTCCGGCCGCTTCGCCGAGACGGACCGGGTGCACAACGACTTCAACCGGGCCGTCGGCAACGGGCAGGGCGCCCTCCCCGAGCCGACGGCGCAGAACTGAGGGCTCCCGCATGGCCGACACCCACGTCCTGTTCGTCGAGGACGACGACGTCATCCGCGAGGCCACCCAGCTCGCCCTGGAGCGGGTCGGCTTCACCGTCACCGCCGTACCGGACGGGCTGCTGGGGCTTGAGGCGTTCCGGGCGGACCGGCCGGACATCGCCCTGCTCGACGTGATGGTGCCGGGCCTGGACGGCGTCAGCCTGTGCCGCCGCATCCGGGACGAGTCCACGGTGCCCGTGATCATGCTGTCGGCACGCGCGGACGCCATCGACGTGGTGCTCGGCCTGGAGGCCGGGGCCGACGACTACGTCACCAAGCCCTTCGACGGCGCGGTGCTGGTCGCCCGCATCCGCGCCGTGCTGCGCCGGTTCGGCCACGCCTCGGGTCCGGACGGCACCGCCGGGGCGGGCGGGGCGGCCGCCCCCGGCGGTGCGGGCGGGGCGCTGGTCTTCGGGGACGTGGAGATCGACACCGAGGGCATGGAGGTACGCCGGTCCGGCGCGCCCGTGGGGCTGACGCCGACCGAGATGCGGCTGCTGCTGGAGTTCTCCTCCGCCCCCGGCACCGTCCTCTCCCGCGACCGGCTCCTGGAGCGGGTTTGGGACTACGGCTGGGGCGGCGACACCCGGGTCGTGGACGTCCATGTGCAGCGGCTGCGCACCAAGATCGGACAGGACCGGATCGAGACGGTGCGCGGCTTCGGATACAAGCTCCGCGCATGAGGCGGCTCGCGCTGCGGACCGGTGTCCGCTGGAAGATCAGCATCGCGATCGCCGCGGTCGGCGCGCTCATCGCGGTGGCGCTGAGCCTGGTCGTGCACAACGCCGCCCGGGTGTCGATGCTGGAGAACGCCCGCGAGGTGCAGCTGGAGCGGCTGCTGTTCGCGCAGCGGCTCTACGAGGCGGCCGGCACACAGAAGTCGGCGCCGAAGTTCGGCGCCAAGCTCAACGACCCCGCGCTGCCGTCGAGCCTGCGCGAGCAGATACGGGAGAACCGCAGGGCCACCCACGTCGACGAGTACGGCGACGGGGTGCCCGACGTCTGGGCGGCCGTACCGCTGGCCAACGGCGAGGTCCTGTCCCTGCACACCCGGTTCGCCGACCGCAGCTCCATGATCATGGGCGATCTCGACCGGGCGCTGATCATCGGATCGGTCTCGGTCGTCTTCGGCGGCTGCGCTCTGGGGGTGCTGGTCGGCGGCCAGCTGTCCCGGAGGCTGCGCAAGGCGGCCGCCGCGGCCGGCAAGGTCGCCCAGGGCAACACCGACGTCCGTGTCCGGGAGGCCGTCGGCGGTGTCGTACGGGACGAGACCGACGAGCTGGCCCGCGCCGTGGACGCGCTCACGGACGCGCTGAACGAACGGATCGAGGCGGAACGCCGGGTCACCGCGGACATCGCCCATGAACTGCGTACCCCGGTGACGGGGCTGCTGACCGCCGCCGAGCTGCTGCCCCCGGGCCGCCCCTCCGAGCTGGTACGCGACCGGGCCCAGGCGATGCGGACCCTGGTCGAGGACGTCCTGGAGGTGGCCCGCCTCGACAGCGCCTCCGAGCGGGCCGAGCTCCAGCAGCTCCAGCTCGGCGAGTTCGTGGCCCGCCGGGTCGGGCTGCTCGACCCGGACATCGCCGTGCGGGTGGTCCACGAGTCCTGGGTCTCCACGGACCCGCGCCGGCTGGAACGCATCCTGGGCAATCTGCTGGGCAACGCCGCCAAGCACGGGGCGGGCCCGGTGGAGGTCACCGTCGAGGGCCGCGTCGTACGGGTCCGCGACCACGGGCCCGGCTTCCCGGACGACCTGCTGCGGGACGGGCCGAGCCGGTTCCGTACGGGAAGCAGCGACCGGGCCGGGCGGGGCCACGGGCTGGGGCTCACGATCGCCGCGGGCCAGGCACGGGTGCTGGGCGCCCGGCTGACGTTCCGCAACGCCGCCCCCGCCGGGACCACGGACGGGACGGGCGGGGCGGTCGCCGTGCTGTGGCTGCCCGAGCACGCGCCGACCGACACCGGCAGCTTCCCCGTACTGCGCCCGGCCACGGACTGAGCCACCGGCCGTACGGAAAGGCCGGGGCGGGGCGGGCACGGCCGACGCGGACGGGCCTGGGCGGACGCGAGCGGGCCCCGGGGGTTGCCGTCCCCCGGGGCCCGCTCATCTCACCCGCGGACGGTCCGGACCGTCCGCGCGTCCACGGACGGATCAGACCGTCTGCGACTCCTTGGCCGCCGCGGGCCCGGCCGGAGCCGCCCCGCCGTCCTCCGCCGTCGGCTTCGCCGTGCCCCGCAGCGGGACCTCCTTGACGAACAGCGCCGCCACCAGGGCGACGATCGCGACCGAACCGCCCACCAGGAACGCGAGGTGCGTGCCGGACGCCACCGCGTACTCGTACGCCTCACGGGCCGCGTCCGGCAGCTTCGCCAGGCTCGCCGCGTCCAGCTGGGCCGACCGCTCGGTCACGCCCCCGCCACCGCGCGCCGCCATCTCGTCCCGCACCCGCCCGGTGAACAGGGCACCCATGATCGCGACGCCGAAGGAGCTGCCGAGCGTACGGAAGAGGGTGGTGGAGGAGGAGGCGACGCCCATGTCCTTCAGCTCGACGCTGTTCTGCGCGACGAGCATGGTGATCTGCATCAGGAAGCCCATACCGGCCCCGAGCACGGCCATGTAGACACCGGAGAGCAGACGGGTGGTGTCCGTGTCCATGCTGGAGAGCAGGAAGAGTCCGGCGACCATCAGGACGCTGCCCACGATCGGGAAGACCTTGTACCGGCCGGTGCTCGTGGTGATCCGGCCCGCGACCAGCGAGACGATCATCATGGCGAGCAGCATGGGCAGGAGCAGCAGCCCCGAGTTGGTCGCGGACGCCCCCTGCACCGACTGCTGGAACAGCGGCAGGAAGAGCACCGCGCCGAACATCACGAACCCGGCCATGAAGCCGACCACCGACATCAGGGTGAAGTTCAGATTGCGGAAGATGTGCAGCGGCATGATCGGCTCGGCGGCCCTGGTCTCGACGAAGACGAACCCGACGAGGGAGGCCACGCCCAGCGCGATCAGCTCCATGATGACGGCGGAGCCCCAGTCGTACTCGCTGCCGCCCCAGGTGGTGACCAGCACGATCGCGGTGATCCCCACGGTCAGCAGGGCCGCGCCGAGGTAGTCGACCGTGTGCTGGGCCCGTTCCTTGCGGGGCAGGTGCAGCACCATGGTCACCATGGCGAGCGCGACGGCGCCCAGCGGCAGGTTGATGTAGAAGCTCCAGCGCCAGCCGAGGTGGTCGGTGATGGTGCCGCCGACGAGCGGGCCGCCGATCATGGCGATCGCCATGACCCCGGCCATCATGCCCTGGTACCTGCCTCGCTCGCGGGGCGGCACGAGGTCACCGATGATGGCCATGACGCCGACCATCAGACCACCGGCCCCGAGGCCCTGGACCGCCCGGAATCCGATCAGCTGACCCATGTCCTGGGCCATTCCGCTCAGCACCGAGCCGATCAGGAAAATCACGATGGACGTGAGGAAGACGCCCTTGCGCCCGTACATGTCGCCGAGCTTGCCCCAGATGGGGGTGGAGGCCGCGGTGGCCAGGGTGTAGGCCGTAACCACCCAGGACAGATGCTCCATACCGCCCAGATCACCGACGATCGTCGGCATCGCGGTACCGACGATCAGGTTGTCCAGCATGGCCAGCAGCATCGCGATCATCAGCGCCAGCACCACCACCCGGACGTTGCGCGGCCGGGGTTCCGGTTTCCCGGTCGCCGCCGCTTTGTTCAGTTCCGCCATGTCACGCGCTCCCCTGTATCCCCAGTGCCCGGTCTGCCGCCGGGACGACGCTTACTTGCCGCCCGGCTAGTTGGCTACACTGCGGAAAAGTAGACCCGTAACTAGCCGGGCGTCAAGTAAGTTGAGGGAGAGTCGTCGCATGGGCAGCACGCCGCAGCCGCGTCGGGGGAACACCCGCCAGCGCATTCAGGACGTCGCCATGGAGCTCTTCGCCGAACAGGGGTACGACAAGACCTCGCTCCGCGAGATCGCCGAGCGGCTCGACGTCACCAAGGCGGCCCTCTACTACCACTTCAAGACCAAGGAAGACATCCTCAACAGCCTCTTCGAGGTGCTGAACCGACCGGTCGAGGAGCTTCTGGCCTGGGGGGCGGAGCAGCCGCGGACCCTGGAGACGAAGAAGGAGATCCTGGTCCGCTACAGCGAGGCGCTCACCGCCGCCGCACCGCTCTTCCGCTTCATGCAGGAGAACCAGGCGACGGTCCGGGACCTCAGGATCGGCCACACCATGAAGCACCGGGTCATGGCCCTGGTGGACCTGCTCAAGGACGAGGACGCCCCGCTCGCCGACCAGGTGCGCTGCTTCACGGCGCTGATGGCCATGCACGCGGGTGTCTTCGCCCTCAGAGACGCCGAAGGCGACCCCGAGGAGAAGCGCGAGGCTGCTCTCGAAGTCGCCGTCGAGTTGGTGACCAGGGCCCACGATCACGGCCCTGGTGACTCCGCCGGGTAAGGCGGACGCCGGTCCCGTCACACGCTGACGTGCACCGAGTTCAGGTAGGAGACCGGGTTGATCGCCGAGCCGTAGTTCGGGGTGGTCCGGATCTCGAAGTGCAGGTGAGGACCGCTGGAGTTACCGGTGTTACCGGACAGCGCGATCTGCTCGCCCGTCTTCACCTGGTCGCCGACCTTCACCTGGATCTTGGACAGGTGCGCGTACTGCGAGTACTTGCCGTTCGAGTGCTTGATCACGATGGCGTTGCCGTACGCGGGACCGTCGCCGCCGCCGTTGGGGCCGGCCTTGACGACCGTACCGGCGTGCGCGGCCTGGACCTTGGTGCCGATCGGCACCGCGAAGTCCTGGCCGGAGTGCTTGCTGGCCCAGCGGTCGCCGCCGGTGCCGTAGGTGGCGCTCAGCACGTAGTGGCTGACCGGGGTCTGCCAGGACGTGGCCTTCTTCTTGGCCGCGGCCTCCTTGTCGGAGGCGGCCTTGCTCTGGGCGGTCGCCTGCTTGGCGACGGAGTCGGCGGTGGACGCGCCGGCGGTCACCGCGGGCTTGGCGGTGTCCGTCGTGCCGGACGCGAACGCAGCACCCGCACCGAACACCATCGACGCACCCAGGCCTGCGGCCACGACGGCGCCACTGACGCGGGACATGGACGGACGGCGGAAGTGCTGGAACGTAACGCGCTTCGACATGCGGGGAGAACCTCCGGGATGGCTGGACCCGGCGCTCTCACCGGGCTTGCTCCACCTTGGTAACCCGAACCCCCCGAAACGCTCAAACACCCCATCTACGATGAAAAGTCGTAGTCGAACGGGCGGGAATGCGCCACGCACGCCGGACCGCGACCGGGGTGACGATCTTCCGGAACGGTTCTCCGGAACGGGTTTAACCGCTGCTCGAACCACATCTTTCCTGGACACAGGACCGCGATACCGACATATCACCCCTGTTGCCGAAGGACTCGGCCGCCGTGGGACCAAAGTCCCGGCGGAAGGCAGGCGGGTTACTCCTAGGGCGCCTAGTAGGCCCGAAAAGGGCTGTGCGCCTTGTCACCGGCCGGGGCCCTGGAACCCCCGATTCAGGCCCCCCGGACACGACCCCGGACGCCACCTCACCCACCCCTCGAACCGGCCGGCCGACCCCCCGGACCGACCCGGCCGACCCCCGGAGCGGACCGGCCGGGCCCCTGCCCGGACCGTCGAGCCCCTGACCGACCGCCGACGCGGTGGACGGCACCCCCGAAGGCGGCCCCCGGCCGGTCCGAGGCGACCCGGCGCCCCAAGGAGCCCGGCCACCCGCCGCGCACCACGGGCCCGTCCGACAGCCCCGTACACCCCCGCAACGCACACACCCATGACAAAGGGGCTGCCCCGGACCTTGGACGGTCCGGGGCAGCCCCTTGGTGCACGCTCAGGCGCCAGGCGCCCCTACGCTTCCTTCGTCAGGTTCGGGCCGCCGCCCGCCGCCTGCTCGATCGGCGGGACGTCGGGCAGGGCCGACTTCTCCTCGCCACGGAACGTGAACGTCTTCTCGTCGCCCTCGCCCTCGGTACCCACGACCACGATGTGACCGGGGCGCAGCTCACCGAAGAGGATCTTCTCCGAGAGGATGTCCTCGATCTCGCGCTGGATCGTCCGGCGCAGCGGCCGGGCGCCCATCACGGGGTCGTAGCCCTTCTTGGCGAGGAGCGTCTTCGCCTCCGCGCTGAGCTCGATGCCCATGTCGCGGTCCTTGAGACGCTCATCCACCTTGTCGACCATCAGGTCGACGATCTGGATGATGTCCTCCTCGCTGAGCTGGTGGAAGACGACCGTGTCGTCGACACGGTTGAGGAACTCGGGCCGGAAGTGCTGCTTGAGCTCTTCGTTGACCTTGTTCTTCATCCGGTCGTAGTTCGTCTTCACATCGCCCTGAGCGGCGAAGCCCAGGTTGAAGCCCTTCGAGATGTCCCGGGTCCCGAGGTTGGTCGTCATGATGATGACCGTGTTCTTGAAGTCCACGACCCGGCCCTGGGAGTCGGTCAGGCGACCGTCCTCCAGAATCTGGAGCAGGGAATTGAAGATATCGGGGTGGGCCTTCTCGACCTCGTCGAAGAGAACGACGGAGAACGGCTTGCGGCGCACCTTCTCGGTGAGCTGGCCGCCCTCTTCGTAGCCCACGTAACCGGGGGGCGAACCGAAGAGCCGGGAAACCGTGTGCTTCTCGCTGAACTCCGACATGTCGAGGGCGATCAGCGCGTCCTCGTCACCGAAGAGGAATTCGGCGAGCGTCTTGGACAGCTCCGTCTTACCGACACCGGACGGGCCGGCGAAGATGAACGAACCACCGGGGCGCTTCGGGTCCTTCAGACCGGCCCGCGTACGGCGGATCGCCTGCGAAAGCGCCTTGATGGCGTCCTTCTGCCCGATGACGCGCTTGTGGAGCTCGTCCTCCATGCGCAGCAGACGGGAGGACTCCTCCTCCGTCATCTTGAAGACCGGGATACCGGTGGAGGCGGCCAGGACTTCGGCGATCAGCTCGCCGTCGACCTCGGCGACGACGTCCATGTCGCCGGCCTTCCACTCCTTCTCCCGCTTGGTCTTCGCGGCCAGCAGCTGCTTCTCCTTGTCCCGGAGCGAAGCCGCCTTCTCGAAGTCCTGGGAGTCGATCGCCGACTCCTTGTCGCGGCGGACACCCGCGATCTTCTCGTCGAACTCGCGGAGGTCCGGCGGCGCGGTCATCCGGCGGATGCGCATCCTCGAACCGGCCTCGTCGATCAGGTCGATCGCCTTGTCCGGCAGGAAGCGGTCCGAGACGTACCGGTCGGCCAGGGTGGCCGCCTGGACCAGCGCCTCGTCCGTGATGGAGACGCGGTGGTGCGCCTCGTAACGGTCGCGCAGACCCTTGAGGATCTCGATCGTGTGCGGCAGCGTCGGCTCCGCGACCTGGATGGGCTGGAAGCGGCGCTCCAGCGCGGCGTCCTTCTCCAGGTGCTTGCGGTACTCGTCGAGCGTGGTGGCGCCGATGGTCTGGAGCTCGCCCCGCGCCAGCATGGGCTTGAGGATGCTCGCCGCGTCGATCGCGCCCTCGGCCGCGCCCGCACCCACCAGGGTGTGGAGCTCGTCGATGAACAGGATGATGTCGCCGCGGGTGCGGATCTCCTTGAGGACCTTCTTCAGGCGCTCCTCGAAGTCACCGCGGTAACGGGAGCCGGCGACCAGGGCACCGAGGTCCAGGGTGTAGAGGTGCTTGTCCTTGAGGGTCTCGGGCACCTCGCCCTTGACGATGGCCTGGGCCAGGCCCTCGACGACCGCCGTCTTACCGACACCGGGCTCGCCGATCAGGACCGGGTTGTTCTTGGTACGGCGGGAGAGCACCTGCATGACCCGCTCGATCTCCTTCTCGCGCCCGATGACCGGGTCGAGCTTGGACTCACGAGCGGCCTGGGTGAGATTCCGGCCGAACTGGTCGAGCACCAGGGACGTCGAGGGCGTGCCCTCGGCGGGACCACCGGCGGTGGCGGCCTCCTTGCCTCCCGAGTACCCGGAGAGCAGCTGGATGACCTGCTGCCGCACCCGGTTCAGGTCGGCGCCCAGCTTCACGAGGACCTGGGCGGCGACGCCCTCGCCCTCGCGGATCAGGCCGAGCAGGATGTGCTCCGTGCCGATGTAGTTGTGACCGAGCTGAAGGGCCTCGCGGAGCGACAGCTCCAGGACCTTCTTCGCCCGGGGCGTGAAGGGGATGTGTCCGGACGGGGCCTGCTGGCCCTGACCGATGATCTCCTCCACCTGCTGGCGGACCGCCTCGAGCGAAATCCCGAGGCTCTCCAGGGCCTTAGCGGCGACACCCTCACCCTCGTGGATCAGGCCCAGGAGGATGTGCTCGGTGCCGATGTAGTTGTGGTTGAGCATCCGGGCTTCTTCCTGAGCCAGGACGACAACCCGCCGCGCGCGGTCGGTGAACCTCTCGAACATCGTTAATCGCTCCTCAGAGCGGTCAGGCAGTAAGGGGTCGGTCCCCTCCCTGTCCTTCCGCAGCTTAGTCCCGCAAGCGGGGACCGCTCATTTCAACTGCCGACACCCGTCGATGGCCTCCTGCCCCGAACGCCGACAACTGCCTCAACCCGATGGTGCGAGACGATGTTCCCGCAGGCCAGGCAGATAGCCCTTTCGCCAGTACGCCGATGGCGAACGCGAGACGCTTTTGCCCGCGTGTCGCCCCTTCCCACTAGGGATGTCTTACCCGCACTCACCGGCAGTCCATGCGGCGCACCCCTGTTCACTCCGCTACGGGCGAACAACCGCGCACCGTCGCATGCTCCTGTGCGCCCCCGCCGCGCACACGAAGCGCGACGACCGTGCGGCTATGCGTAACCCCTGCGGGGTTCCGGGGGTTCATCCGGCATGGCACCCATCGTTCCGCCTCCCCGCTCCTCGCCGGAAGCCGACGGCCGCGCGCGGTGGTACGCACGCGAGCTCGGCTGGGCCACGGCGGGCACCTCGCCCGTGCGGCTGCCCACCGGGCTGCGCTTCGACGTACTGGAACTGCCCGCCGTGGCGGGCCACGCGGTGCTGCGCCGGGTGGGGCGCACCGGTCCGGTGGCGCTGGCGGGGCAGCGGATGTGGCTGCTGGTGGCCGCCGGAGGGGCCGACGAGCTGCCGGGGCTGCTCGACTGGCTGGAGTGGGGCGGGATCACGCTCGACCTGACCGCTATCGGCGCGGGCGGGCACATCACGGCCCCGGTGCCGCCCGACGGATCGCGAGGCCCGTCGGGGGCCGCGCTCTGGCTGCGGCCCCCCGAACCGCGCCGGGCGGTGGAGCCCATGCTCCCGGCGCTGGTCGGTTTCGGGAACAGGGGTGGGGACGTTCCCGATCTCGTACGGCTCGTGGACGCCGCTGCGACGGAATGCCACCGGGCCCGGCTGGCGGGTGCGCGGACGCGTCTGACGGCCGGCCGGCCGGAGGGTCAGCCGTTGGCCTTCTCGTAGGCCTCGCGGATCTCGGCCGGGACACGGCCGCGGTCGTTCACGTTGTGGCCGTTCTCCCGGGCCCACTTGCGGATCTCCGCGGTGTCCTTGTTGCCGCCCGTGGTGGCACGGCCCTTGCCGCGGCCGGTCGCCGCGCGGCCACCGGTACGACGGCCACTCTTGGTGTACGGCTCAAGAAGACCGCGGAGCTTGTCCGCGTTGCTCGTGGTGAGGTCGATCTCGTACGTCTTGCCATCCAGAGCGAACGTCACGGTCTCGTCCGCCTCGCCACCGTCGAGGTCATCAACAAGAAGGACCTGAACCTTCTGCGCCACCGGATTTCCTTTCATCGAAAATGTAGTACGCGGAAAGGAAACCGCTTTTCCCCGGAAAACACAAACCCCTGGGAGAGGTTCAGGAGCACAAGAGGACGGGAAACGTGCGCGATTCGGACATAGGGGTTCTCCGGTGCCGTCCGCCGTTCACAGGTGCAGAAGCATCCGGCTGTTGCCCAAGGTGTTCGGTTTCACTCGTTCGAGGCCCAGGAACTCGGCGACACCCTCGTCATAGGAACGCAGCAGCTCACTGTAGACATCTCCGTCGACCGGCGTCTCTCCGATCTCGGTGAAGCCGTGCTTCGCGAAGAAGTCGACTTCGAAGGTGAGGCAGAAAACCCTGCGGACACCCAGCCAGCGCGCTGTCTGCAAGAGCTTGTCCAGGACCTGGTGCCCCACACCGGCGCCCTTGCTGACGGGATCGACGGCGAGAGTACGCACTTCGGCGAGGTCTTCCCACATCACATGGAGTGCGCCGCAGCCGATGACCCGGGCGTCCTCGTCGCGTTCGGCGACCCAGAACTCCTGGATGTCCTCGTAAAGCGTCACGGTCGCTTTGTCGAGCAGGATGCCTTCGCGGACGTACCCGTCGAGCAGACTCCGTACGGACGCCACATCGCTCGTCCTGGCGCGCCGCACGGTGATGGCCGCCGCCCCTTTTACCGACGGGTCGGTACGGAAATCGGCGTCCGGATCGTTACGGGGATCGGTTTGCGGCAGCTCTGAGGACATGCCCCGACGCTATCGCCCGGAGTCGGGCGGTGCTTCATCGGCGGGGAAGTCGTCTTCGGTCCCCGGCTCACCGCCGGACGCGGCCTTCTCCTCGGACCGCGCGGCCTTCTCCTCGGGCTCCTCCGCCTTGTCACCGGCCACCGCCTCCGGGGCGCCGGGGAGAGCGGGAGCGACGATGCGCACCGCGTCCTGGAGCGCTTCACGCTGCTCGGCCGACATCATCCCGAAGAAGGCGACCAGGGCCGCCGCGGGGTTGTCACTGCGCGACCAGGCTTCGTTCATCAGTGCGGCCGAGTAGGCGGCCCGCGTGGAGACGGCCGTATATCGATAAGCCCGTCCGTCCACTTCCCGGCGTACCCAGCCCTTCTGATGGAGATTGTCCATTACCGTCATGACGGTCGTGTATGCGATGGACCTCTCCCGCTGAAGGTCCTCAAGGACTTCCCGCACGGTGACCGGCCGGTTCCATTGCCAGACCCGTGTCATCACGGCGTCTTCCAGCTCTCCCAATGCGCGAGGCACGGCATCACCTTAGTGCTAGATGTCTGGAATGGGATATTTTTTTCGTACAAAAAAGGGCGCACAACTCCTCCAGGAGCCGTGCGCCCTTCACGCTGGGGCCGGGTCAGACGCCGTCGGTCCGCGGGGCCTGCCGCGCCGATTCGGCGCTGGCGAGGGCCGCGTCCACCGCGGCGTCCTCCTTGGCCTTGTTCGGCCCGCCCTGACTCTTGATGATCGTCACGACGAGGCCGATGAAGAAGACGGCCATCACCACGGGCGGCACGAGCGCGGATACGTAGTCCATGCGCTCCAGAGTAGCGAGCCCGGCATTCCGGCCTCTTGGGGACCCCTCGGGCACGGCGTGTCCGGGGGCCCGCCCGTGCGGTGCGGCGGCCGGGAGGCCCCGCCGCACCGGCCGCGCCCGTCAGGAGGCGGCGCGCTCCCCGGGCGGAGGTGGAGGCGCGGGCGCGGGACGGCGGCGCGGCGGGAAGACCTCGGAGGGTTTGGGCGCGGGCCGCGCCGGGGCGTTCGGCCGTCCCGGGGCCGCCGGGCGGGCCGGCGTCCCGGGCCCCGTGGGCTCCTTGGGGCGGGCGGGCTCCCCGGACGCCGCCCGGCCGCCGGGCAGGGCCAGCAGCCGGCCGCGCGGAGCGGGGGTCACGGGGGCGGCGCGCCCGGCGAGGCGGGCCCGGACCGAGCGTTCGGCGATCACCTGGCAGCGTTCCAGGAGCGCCGCGGCGACCGGACCGCCGCGCAGCGCCCGCAGGGCGGCGAGATCCTCGGGGCGGGGGTCGTACCCGGCGGCCAGGGCGTCCTGGAGGAGCTCCAGATAGCCGCTGAGCGAGCCGGGAAGCGCGCCCCGGTAGCGGGCGAGGTCGGCGAGGAGGAAGGCGCGGAGCCTGCCCGCCTCGTCCACCGCCTCGTCCACCGCGTCCGCGAGCCGCAGACAGTCCTGGACATCCTCTTCCGGCAGGGGCGTGGGGTGGAGGGCATGGGCGAGAGCGCGTCGGAGCACCCGCAGCTCGTCCGCACCGAACGCCATGCCGCCGCGTGATCCGTAGGGCGTGGGCATGGAGCGACAATACGTGCTAAATGGACAAAATCCGCTTAACTGGTCGCCCGGCGGCGCGGCGTCCCACCGCTGCCGCCGGGCCGTTCCCGCAGGTGACCGCGGGCGCGCCCTACATCCGGGCGAGGTTGCGCTCGTAGACCAGGCGCAGTCCGATGAGCGTCAGCCAGGGTTCGTGCTCGTCGATGACGGAGGCGTCACCCAACACCATCGGAGCAAGGCCCCCCGTCGCGATGACGGTGACGTCGTCCGGGTCGGCCGCCAGCTCCTTCTTCATCCGCGCGACGACCCCGTCGATCTGGCCCGCGAAGCCGTACACGATGCCGGACTGCATGGCCTCGACGGTGTTCTTGCCGATCACGCTGCGCGGCCTGGCCAGCTCGATCTTGCGGAGCTGGGCCCCCTTCGCCCCCAGCGCCTCCACCGAGATCTCGATGCCGGGCGCGATCACCCCGCCCGCGTACTCGCCCCGGGCCGAGACCGCGTCGAAGGTGGTGGCCGTGCCGAGGTCCACGACGATCGCCGGACCGCCGTAGAGCTCGACGGCGGCGACCGCGTTGACGATGCGGTCCGCGCCGACCTCCTTCGGGTTGTCCATCAGCACCGGTACGCCCGTCTTGACGCCGGGCTCCACCAGCACGGCGGGGACGTCGCCGTAGTAGCGGCGGGTGACCTCGCGGAGCTCGTGCAGGACGGCGGGGACGGTGGAGCAGATCGCGATGCCCTCGATCCCGTCGCCCAGCTCCATCCCGAGCAGCGGGTGCATCCCCATGAGGCCCTGGAGCAGCACGGCGAGCTCGTCGGCGGTGCGGCGGGCGTCGGTGGAGATCCGCCAGTGCTCGACGATCTCCTCGCCGTCGAACAGCCCGAGGACCGTGTGCGAGTTGCCGACGTCGATGGTGAGCAGCATCAGACGCCGGCCTCCTCGGCGTCACGGAAGTCCAGGCCGATGTCGAGGATCGGCGACGAGTGGGTGAGGGCCCCGACGGCGAGGTAGTCCACACCGGCGTCGGCGTAGGCGCGGGCGGAGTCGAGGGCGAGCCGGCCGGAGGACTCCAGCACCGCGCGGCCGTTGACGAGGGCGACCGCCTCCGCGGTCGTGACCGGGGTGAAGTTGTCCAGCAGGATCAGGTCGGCACCGGCGTCCAGCACCTCCCGGACCTGCTCCAGGGTGTCGACCTCCACCTCGATGGGCAGCTCGGGGAACGCGGCCCGCACCCGGGTGAACGCCTCGGCCACACCGCCCGCCGCGATCACGTGGTTGTCCTTGACGAGGGCCGCGTCCACCAGCGACATCCGGTGGTTGACGCCGCCGCCGCAGCGCACCGCGTACTTCTCCAGCGCGCGCAGCCCGGGGGTCGTCTTACGGGTGTCGCGGACCCGGGCCTTCGTGCCCTCCAGCACGTCCGCCCAGGCGCGGGTCGCCGTCGCGATCCCGGAGAGCCGGCAGAGCAGGTTCAGCGCGCTGCGCTCGCCGGTCAGCAGGTCGCGGGTGCGGGTGGTGACGGTCAGCAGCTTCTGGCCGGGTACGACACGGTCGCCGTCCTCGACGTGCCGCTCCACCTCGAACGCGTCGGTGCAGACGATGGACAGGACGGCCTCGGCGACGCGCAGGCCCGCGACGACACCCGCCTCGCGGGCGGTGAAGTCACCGGTGGCGACGGCGTCCTCGGGGACCGTGGCGACGGTCGTCACGTCGACCCCGCCGTCCAGGTCCTCCTCGATGGCCACATGGGCGATGTCCTCGACCTGGACGGGGTCGAGACCCGCGTCGGCGAGGAGCCGGGCGAGCGCGGGGTCCAGGCCGCACTCCAGGGCGTCGGGGTCGTATCCCCCGCCGCAACCGCAGTCGTCGCCGCAACCGCCGCCCGACTCGGCCGGGACACCGATCTGGATCAGCGGGACGTCCACCGGTGTGGGACGCGGGTTCTCTTCGGGCGTGCTCACGGCTGCGGCTCCTGAGGGGCTTCGGCGGGGTGGTTCGGCAGGTCGGTGGGTCCGGCGGGGTCCGCCGGGGCGCCGGGGCGTACGGGCGGGAAGGCGGCGTCCCGCGTACGGCTCACGACCGGCCGCCCGTCCGGCCCGGTCCGGACGACGAGATGGCGGCGCCAGGCGGTGTCGTCGCGGTCGGGCCGGTCCTCGCGCCAGTGGCAGCCGCGGGTCTCCTCGCGCTCCCGGGCGGCGGCGACCAGCACCTGGGAGACGAGCAGGAGGTTGGTGGCCTCCCACGCCTCCACACCGGGGACGGCGTCCTTGGCGGCGTCCTCGGCGTCGGTTCCGGAGGCGCTCGCGGTGCGTCCCAGCGCCTCCAGCCGCTCCGCGGCCTCGGCCAGGCTGGACGCGGAGCGGATGACGCCGGCGCCCCGGGTCATGATCCGCTGGACGGCGGTCCGGGACTCGGCCGCGAGCAGGGGTACGGGAGCCGGTGCGGGGTCCTGGCCGTCCGCCCGCTCCGGTGCCGGCTCAGGGCCCCGCTCCTGGGGGCCGGCCGCCACGATGTCCGCCGCGATGCGCTCGGCGAAGACCAGGCCCTCCAGGAGGGAGTTGGACGCCAGCCGGTTCGCCCCGTGCACCCCGGTGCAGGCGGTCTCCCCGCAGGCGTACAGGCCGGGCACCGTCGTCCGCCCCCACAGGTCGGTCCGGACACCGCCGGAGGCGTAGTGCGCGGCGGGTGCCACCGGGACCGGCTCGGTCACGGGGTCGATGCCGTGGGCGCGGCAGGCGGCGAGGATCGTCGGGAAGCGGCGCGCCCACATCTCGGCGCCGAAGTGCCGGGCGTCGAGGTACATGTGCTCGGTGCCCGTCAGACGCATCTGCCGGGTGATGGCCTTGGCGACGATGTCGCGGGGTGCCAGCTCGGCCAGCTCGTGCTGCCCGAGCATGAAGCGGGTGCCGGAGGCGTCCACGAGGTGGGCGCCCTCGCCCCGTACCGCTTCGGAGACCAGCGGCTGCTGGCCCTCGGCGCCGGCGCCGAGAAACAGGACGGTCGGATGGAACTGGACGAATTCGAGGTCGGAGACCTCGGCGCCCGCCCTGAGCGCGAGGGCCACCCCGTCACCGGTGGAGACCGGCGGGTTGGTGGTGGCGGAGAAGACCTGGCCCATGCCGCCGGTGGCGAGGACCACCGCGGGGGCCCGGACGGCTCCGACGCCGTCGTGCTGGCCCTCGCCCATGACGTGCAGGGTGACGCCCGTCGTCCGGCCTTCGGCGTCCGTGAGCAGGTCGAGGACCAGGGCGTTCTCGATGGTGCGCAGGGCCGCCGAGCGGACCGCGCCGACCAGGGCGCGGGAGACCTCCGCACCCGTCGCGTCGCCGCCCGCGTGCGCGATGCGGCGGCGGTGGTGGCCGCCCTCGCGGGTCAGGGCCAGGGCACCGGCCTCGGTCGTGTCGAACCGCGCCCCGGTGCCGATCAGCCTGCTCATGGCGCCGGGGCCCTCGGTGACCAGGGCTCGCACCGCCGCCTCGTCGCACAGACCGGCCCCGGCGACCAGGGTGTCGTCCAGGTGCTGTTCGGGGGTGTCGCCCTCGCCGAGCGCGGCCGCGATGCCGCCCTGCGCCCAGCGGGTGGAGCCGTCGTCGAGCCGGGCCTTGGTCACGACGACCGTGGCCAGGCCCGCCGCGGCGCAGCGCAGTGCGGTGGTGAGACCGGCCACGCCCGAGCCGACCACGACGACGTCCGCGTCGATGGACCAGCCGGGGGCGGGGGCGGTCAGCCGTATTCCGGTCATGTCAGGCTCCGAGGGTCAGCGGGATGTTGTCGATCAGCCGGGTGGCGCCCACCCGCGCGGCGACGGCGAGGACCGCTTCGCCGCTCTCACGGCCTTCCGGGATCTCGGTGAAGTCGGCGGGGTCCACGAGCGCGAGGTAGTCGAGGACGAGCGGGACGGACTCCTCCGCCACCTCGTCCAGGACGGCCAGCGCGGCGGCCCGCACCACGGCGGGCCCCGTGGTCGCCAGGGCCGCCGCCACCGCCTGGGAGTCGGCGGCCGCGCGCGCCTCGCCGAGCTTCGTGAGTCCGGCGGCCCGGTCGGATCCGGACGCCACGGACCGGGCACGGGCGTGCAGCGCCTGCCGCGCGGCCAGCCGGTCACGGGCCGCGAACAGCGCCCGGGACAGCGCCAGCGCGGTACGGCGCTCGTCGGCGCTCAGGAAGCGGTTGCGGCTGGAGAGGGCGAGGCCGTCCGGGTCGCGGACCGTGGGGACGGCGACGATGTCGATGCCGAAATTGAGGTCGCGCACCATCCGGCGGACCAGCGCGAGCTGCTGGGCGTCCTTCTGCCCGAAGAACGCCGCGTCGGGCCGGGTGAGGTGCAGGAGCTTGGCGACGACGGTGAGCATGCCGTCGAAGTGGCCGGGGCGCGCGGCGCCCTCCAGCCGTTCGCCCATGGCGCCCGCGACGATCCTGACCTGGGGGTCGCCGCCCGGATAGACCTCGTCCACGGACGGCGCGAAGACGGCGTCGGCACCGGCGGCCACGGCCACGGCGAGGTCGGCGTCCAGGGTGCGGGGGTACCGGTCGAGGTCGGCGGACTCACCGAACTGGAGCGGGTTCACGAAGACGGTGACGACGACCTGGCCGTCCGGGCCCACGGCGTCCCGGGCCGCCCGGATCAGGGTGGCGTGGCCGTCGTGCAGGGCGCCCATCGTCATCGTGACGGCGCGCCGGGCGCCCGCGGGCCGGGCGAGGGCGTCCAGCTCGGCGGCGGTGCGCAGCAGGGTGGCGGGTGCGGTGGTCATCGGTTCTCCCCCGGTCCTGAGCCCTCCGGGCCGTCCTGCCCGTCCTGTCCGTCCTGCCCGTCCCGTCCGTCCGGGCCGCTCAGCCCTTTCTGCCCGTCCGGGCCGTGCGGGCCGCTCAGCCCGTCCGGGCCGCTCAGCGTGTGCGCGCTGTCCGACAGGACGCCGAGGAGGTCCTCGGCGGACTCCGGCTTGAGCAGGCCGGAGGCGAGCGCCCGGTCGGCCGTGGTGCGGGCCATGGCGAGGTATCCGGCGACGGCCTGCGGGGCGTGGGTGCGCAGCTCGCGCACATGCGCGGCCACGGTGCCCGCGTCACCCCGGGCGACGGGGCCGGTCAGCGCCGCGTCGCCGGAGCGCAGGGCGTTGTCGAGCGCGGCTCCGAGCAGCGGGCCGAGCATCCGGTCGGGGGCGCCCACCCCCGCCTTCCGCAGCAGCTCCATGGACTGCGCGACCAGGGTGACCAGGTGGTTCGCGCCGAGGGCGAGCGCCGCGTGGTAGAGCGGGCGGGCCTCCTCCGCGATCTGTTCCGGTTCGCCGCCCATCTCGATGACGAGCGCCTCGGCGGCCAGCCGGAGCTCCTCGGGAGCGGTGACGCCGAAGGAGCATCCGGCCAGCCGCTGGACGTCCACGGAGGTGCCGGTGAACGTCATGACCGGGTGCAGGGCGAGCGGGAGGGCCCCGGCGCGCCGGGCGGGGTCGAGGACCCGGGTGCCGTACCGCCCCGAGGTGTGGACGATCAGCTGTCCGGGGCGTACGGCACCGGTCTCGGCGAGCCCTTCGACCAGGCCCGGAAGGGCGTCGTCGGGGACGGTCAGCAGCACCAGCTCGGCGCGGGCCAGCACCTCGGCGGGGGTGACCAGGGGGACGTCGGGGAGCAGGGCCGCGGCCCTGCGCACGGACGCGTCGGAGACACCGGACACGGCGACCGGGCGGTGCCCGGCCAGCCGCAGCGAGGCGGCGAGCGCGGGTCCGACCCGGCCCGCGCCGACCACGCCCACGGTCAGGCGGGCGGGACGGTCCCTCGCGTCGAGGGGCTCCTGGGAGAATGATGGGTTCACGCGGCGACGGCCTTCCGTTCCAGTCCGCGGGGGGTACCGGACGATTTCTCTGCATGCTACGCCAGCGCTTCGACGGCGACCCGGCCTGTCCACAGCCTGTGGGTAACTTCGCGCGGCGGGGCACCCGGGACGCCGGCGGCCCCGGCGGCCGGGGATGATCGTCCCATGGGAGACACCGCAGAGACCGACGAACAGAGGCGACGGCACCGCAGGATGACCGCGTGGCGGCGGTCGGAGAGGATCCTGTCCCGGTCTTCGGCGGACCGCCCCCTGGCCGAACGTCTGGCCTCGCTGGCCGCCGACGCCGGAACCGTCCACGCCCCGGACGAGTGGACGGACGCGTACGGCAACGGCGTCGTCGCCGAGGTGGAGCGCCGCACCGCCGACCTCCTGGACATGGAGGCCGCCGCGTTCTTCCCGACCGGGACGATGGCGCAGCAGGTCGCGCTGCGCTGCTGGGCGGGACGTACCGGGAACCCGGTCGTGGCCCTGCACCCCCTCTCCCACCCCGAGGTCCACGAAGGGGGCGCCCTCACCACGGTCAGCGGCCTGCGCACGGTACACCCCACCTCCGAACCCCGGATGCCCACCGCGGAGGAGGTCCGGGACGTCCCCGAGCCCTTCGGCACCCTGATGCTGGAACTGCCGCTGCGGGACGCCGGTTTCACGCTGCCCTCCTGGGAGGAGCTGGAGGCGGTCGTGGCCGCCGCCCGCGACCGGGACGCGGTGGTCCACCTGGACGGGGCCCGGCTGTGGGAGTGCGGCCCGCACCTCGGCCGCGGCCTGCCGGAGATCGCCGCGCTCGCGGACAGCGTGTACGTGTCGTTCTACAAGTCGCTGGACGGGCTCTCCGGGGCGGTGCTCGCGGGCCCCGAAACGCTGGTCGAGGAGGCCCGCACCTGGCGCCACCGCTACGGCGGGCAGGTCTTCCAGCAGTTCCCGGCGGCGCTCTCCGCCCTGCTGGGCATGGAACGTGAGCTGCCGAGGCTGCCGTCGTACGTGGCGCACGCCAAGCTGGTCGCCGGGGCGCTGGCGGAGGGCTTCGCCGGCTCCGGGTTGCCGTGGTCCCGGGTGCACCCGGAGCCGCCGCACACCCACCAGTTCCAGGTGTGGCTGCCCTACGGCACCGACGTACTGGACGAGGCGTCCGTACGGCAGGCCGAGGAGACCGGTGTGACGCTCTTCCGCCGCTGGTTCCCGGCAGCCGCCGGGCCGCCCGGCCTCTCGTACACCGAGGTCACGGTGGCGGCCCCGGGACTGGAGTGGACGGCCGGGGACGTACGGGACGCGGTGGCGGGGTTCGTGGAACGGCTGGGGTGAGCGCTGGACGGGCCGCGTACGGGCCGCGTACGGGGCCCGGGGCCCGGCCCGGCTGCGGGCCGCGCGGCCCGGTCTCAGCCCGGCGGCGGGCGGCGGTCGGGCCGGGGGTGCTCGGCGGCCCAGGCCCGGAGGCGGCCGCGCAGTTCGCGCAGCACCTCCCGGTCGTGGCGGCCGGGCGGCGGCGGGGGCGCCTCGCCGTGCTGCGCCGCGCGGTAGCTGTCGAGGATCTGCTGCTGAACGATGTCCATGTCTCCAGCCTGACCCCGCGCCGGCCGGACGTCCTGTCGGTTGACGGCCCCCGTCAAACGGGCCGGTGCCCCGCCGATTGACGGCCCCCGTCAAACGGGCGGACGTCCCGGACGCGTACCCGCACCATGGAGGGGTGAGCGTACACATCGACATGGCGGGCGTGGCCCCCGAGCACGTGGTCTTCGAGGTCTCCCCGCTGGTCGAGCTGGGGCAGGCCCTGCACGCGCTGTCCGAGCCGGGGCACCACCCGGGGCTGCACGGCTGGGCGACCGCGACGGCCGCCTCGCTGGAACCGGATCTCGCGGACCGGATGCGCGAGGCGGAGTTCCTCTGGCGGAACACCTTCTCCGACATCTTCATGCCGTTCGCCGGGGTGCGCGGAGGCGACGGCAGGACCGGGGCCGCCCTCGCCGACGACCTGGACATCCTCGACCGGCTGGACGACGAGCGGTTCGTCACCGCCGCCCTGGAGTTCACCTGCGCCGGCCTGTACGGAGCGGGGACGCCGTCCCCGCTCACGGACGCCCGGACGCGCGAGCGCGCGCTGGACATGGCGGCGGCCAGGGGCCCCGCGCAGGTGGAGTTCAGCCAACGGCTGCTGGCCGACCCCGCCTCCGTACGCCGCTGGATCCGGCGCTTCTTCGAGGACTGCGACCAGGCCTTCTTCGCGGACACCTGGCGGCGCGTCCAGGTGCAGCTGGCGGCCGACGCCCGGCACAAGACCGAGGTGCTGCGGCACAAGGGTCTCGGCCCCGCGCTGGAAGCGGTCTCCGCCGCCGTGTCGCTGGACGAGGAGACGGGCAGGATCAGCGTCGACAAGCTGGCGGAGGGGCGCACCGACGCCGCCGGCACCGGTCTCACTCTCGTCCCCACCAGCTTCGGCTGGCCCCACCTGATGGTGCTGCACGCCCCGGGCTGGCGGCCGGTGATCCACTATCCGGTGCGCCGCCCCGAGCTGCCGTCCGCCGCCTCCGTCGAACTCCTCCAGCTCCGTCTGGAGGCCCTGGCCCACCCGATGCGGATGCGGATGTGCCGCAACCTGGCCCGTTCCCCGTACACCACGGGCGAACTCGCCGACTCGCACGGCATCAGCTCGCCCGAGGTCTCCCGGCACCTGGCGGTACTCAAGAAGGCCGGTCTGGTCACCACCCGCCGGCGCGGCCGCTACGTCCTGCACGCGCTGGACCTCACGGTGGTGGCACGGCTCGGCAGCGACTTCCTGGAGGGCGTCCTGCGGTGAACCGGCGGCACCGGGCACCGGGGGGAGGCGGCCTACCGCTCAGCCCGCGTGACCACCGGCCCGGACGAGGCCGGTCTCGTACGCCAGGACGACCACCTGGACGCGGTCGCGCAGCCCCAGCTTGGTCAGGATGCGGCCCACATGGGTCTTCACGGTCGCCTCGGACAGCACCAGCCGCCCCGCGATCTCCCCGTTCGACAGCCCCTGGGCGACCAGGAGCATCACCTCGCGCTCGCGCCCGGTCAGCCGCTCGACGTCCTTGTGCCGCGGTTCCGTGCCGCCGCTCGGCAGCATCGAGGAGAACCGGTCGAGCAGCCTGCGGGTCGTGGAGGGGGCCACCACGGCGTCACCGCTGTGCACGGAGCGGATCGCGGAGAGCAGCTCGCCGGGCGGCACGTCCTTGAGCATGAAGCCGCTGGCGCCCGCCTTCAGCCCGGAGAAGGCGTACTCGTCCAGGTCGAAGGTGGTCAGGATGAGCACCTTCGGCGGATCGGTCCGCGCGCGGATGCGCCGGGTCGCCTCGACACCGTCCAGCCGCGGCATGCGGACGTCCATCAGCACCACGTCCACGGCGGTCGAGCGCAGGACGTCGAGCGCCTCCTGGCCGTCCCCCGCCTCCGCGACGACCTCCATGTCCGGCTGGGCCGCGAGGACCATCCGGAAGCCGGTGCGCAGCAGCACCTGGTCGTCGACGAGCATTACGCGGATCGCCATCTGGGGCCGTCCTGTCCTCGGGGTCACTGGTTCGCGGGCTTGAGCGGCAGCAGCGCGCTGATCCGGAAGCCGCCGCCGGGGCGCGGTCCCGCGTCCAGCGTGCCGCCCACCATCCCGACCCGCTCCCGCATCCCGATCATGCCGTGCCCCGCGCCGTCCGCTCCGCCGTCCTCGTACAGCTCGTGGGAGGCGCCGCGGCCGTCGTCCTCGACCAGCAGTCCGAGACCGTCGTCGAAGTAGACCAGCCGCACACTGGCACCGGCGTCCGGGCCGCCGTGCTTACGGGTGTTGGTGAGGGCCTCCTGCACGATGCGGTACGCGGTCAGCTCGACCCCGCTCGGCAGCGGACGTGGGGTCCCCTCGATCCTGAAGTCCACCGCCAGGCCCGTCTCCCTGACCTTGCCGACGAGCTCCTCGATCTGTTCGACGTCGGGCTGGGGGACGTACTCCCCGCTCTCGGGGGCGTCGCCGGTGCGCAGCACGCCGAGCAGTCTGCGCATCTCCGCGAGCGCCTGCCGGCCGGTGCCGGAGATGGTCTCCAGCGCCTGCCGGGCCTGGTCGGGGGAGGCGTCCATGACGTACGCGGCGCCGTCCGCCTGCACCACCATCACCGAGACGTTGTGCGCGACCACGTCGTGCAGTTCCCGGGCGATACGGGCGCGCTCGGCGGCCACCGCCACCTTGGACTGCGCCTCGCGTTCGCGCTCCAGCCGGGCGGCCCGCTCCTCCAGCTGGCTGAAGTAGGCCCGCCGGGTGCGCAACGAGTCGCCGAGCACCCAGGCCAGGACGAACGGCACGGTCAGCACCACCACGACGAAGACCGTCTGCGGCCAGCTGTCCATATCCGTCTCCTGCGGCCAGCGCAGCCGCGAGAGAGCGGCCGCGCCGAGGCAGCAGGCCAGCGCGAGCCGGGACGCCCACCGCTCGCCCACGGAGGCCACGGTGTAGGTGATCACCAGCAGGGCGAAGTCGGCCACGTCCGGCCGTACCCCGAGGAGCAGTTGGGCCAGGCCCGTGCCGATCGCGAGGAGGAGCATCTTCTCGGGCGCACGCCGGCGCAGCGCCACCACCACGCACAGGGCGACGGCGAGCGGCACGGCGGTGACCCGCTCCCGGCCGCTCCCCACCGGGGCCCCCACGATGGACATGCCGGAGAGCCCGAGGAGCACGACAGCCCAGAAGGTGTCGACGCCCGTCGGGTGTCTGCGGATGAAATCGTAGAGGCGCTGCACGTCACCCAGCGTAGGGACACCGGATCGGTACCCGGGTCAGCCGGAGGGCCGATCCAGGTCCTGGGACCGTACTCCCCAAGGTGGAGACTTGCCTACATGACGGATGAGTGGTGCGGCTGGCGGGAAGCGACTCGGACCGCTTTGTACGGGGACGAGGGGTTCTACCGGCGTCCGGAAGGGCCCGCGGGCCACTTCCGCACCTCCGTCCACGCCTCCGGACTCTTCGCCTCGGCGGTCGCCCGGCTGCTGGTCCGCACGGCCCGGGAGCTGGGGAGCGGCACGGTCGACCTGGTGGACGTCGGTGCCGGGCGGGGCGAGCTGCTGACCGGGGTCCTGGCCGCGCTGCCCGCCGAGGGCCCCTCGCTCACCGTACGTGCGTACGCCGTGGAGCTGGCCCCGCGCCCGCCGGGCCTCGATCCGGCCGTCACCTGGTGCTCCGGCGTCCCCTCGGGGGTACGGGGTCTGCTGTTCGCCAACGAGTGGCTGGACAACGTCCCCGCCGAGGTGGCCGAGGCCGACGCGGACGGGGTGGCGCGCCGGGTCCTGGTCCGCCGGTCCGACGGCGCGGAACGGCTGGGCGATCCGGTGACGGGCGAGGACGCCCGGTGGCTGGAGCGCTGGTGGCCGCTGACCCGGCCGGGCGAGCGCGCGGAGATCGGCCGCCCGCGCGACGAGGCCTGGGCCGGGGCGGTCGGCTCGCTGGCCGGCGGGCTCGCGGTGGCCGTGGACTACGCGCATCCCCGCTCGGCCCGCCCGCCGTTCGGGACCCTGACCGGGTTCCGGGCCGGGCGGGAGGTGCGGCCCGTGCCGGACGGCGGCTGCGACCTGACGGCGCACGTGGCGCTCGACGCGTGCGCGGCCGCCACGGCGCACATCGGCTCCGGGGCCGAGCTGGTGGACCAGCGCACGGCGCTGCGGGAGCTGGGCGTCAGCGGCGAACGGCCGCCGCTCGCACGGGCGTCCACCGACCCGGCCGGCTACGTCCGGGCGCTGGCCTCGGCCGGCGAGGCCGCCGAACTGACCGCCCGTGGCGGCCTGGGTGACTTCGGGTGGCTGCGGCAGTGGGTGGCCCCGGGAGACCGCCCCTGAACCGGGACGGCGCGGGAGGGATACTGTCGGGCATGACGGAGACGACGGTCGGCATCGGCGGCGCGGCAGAGAGCACCGACATGGTGCTCAACATCGGTCCCCAGCACCCCTCCACGCACGGGGTGCTCCGGCTGCGGCTCGTCCTCGACGGGGAGCGGGTCCAGCAGGCCGAGCCGGTCATCGGGTACATGCACCGCGGCGCCGAGAAGCTCTTCGAGGCCCGCGACTACCGGCAGATCATCATGCTCGCCAACCGCCACGACTGGCTGTCGGCGTTCTCCAACGAACTCGGTGTCGTGATGGCCGTCGAGCGGATGCTCGGCATGGAGGTCCCGGAGCGCGCCGTCTGGACGCGGACCCTGCTGGCCGAGCTGAACCGGGTGCTGAACCACCTGATGTTCCTCGGCTCCTATCCGCTCGAACTCGGCGGCATCACCCCGATGTTCCACGCCTTCCGGGAGCGCGAGGAGCTCCAGGCCGTGATGGAGGAGGTCTCCGGCGGCCGGATGCACTACATGTTCAACCGGGTGGGCGGCCTCAAGGAGGACCTGCCCGCCGGCTGGCTCGGCCGGGCCCGGGACGCCGTCGCGTCGGTCCGTTCCCGGATGGACGTGTACGACCGGCTGGTCCTCGGCAACGAGATCTTCCGGGGCCGCACCCGGGGCGTCGGCGTGCTGTCCGCCGAGGCCGTGCACGGCTACGGGGTGTCGGGCCCGATCGCCCGCGCCTCGGGGGTGGACTTCGACCTGCGCCGCGACGAGCCGTATCTGGCGTACGGGGAGCTGCGGGACACCCTGAAGGTCGTCACCCGGACCGAGGGGGACTGCCTGGCGCGCTTCGAGTGCCTGCTGGAGCAGACGCACAACGCGCTGGACCTGGCCGACGCCTGTCTGGACCGGATGGCGGAGCTGGCCCCGGGGCCGATCAACCAGCGGCTGCCCAAGGTCCTGAAGGCGCCGGAGGGCCACACCTACGCGTGGACCGAGAACCCGCTCGGCATCAACGGCTACTACCTGGTCTCCACCGGCGAGAAGACGCCGTACCGGCTGAAGCTGCGGTCCGCGTCGTACAACAACATCCAGGCGCTCACCGAGCTTCTGCCGGGCACGCTGGTGGCCGACATGGTGGCGATCCTGGGCTCGCTCTTCTTCGTCGTCGGGGACATCGACAAGTAGCGGGCCCCCGGGACGCCGGGGGCCTGGCCCCAGGCCATCGGTGCGCCGGGGTCCGGGCTCCCGGCCCCGAGGCACCGGGCGCCGGGCACCGCACGGTTCCGGCGCTCCGGCGTCCCTGGGCGGGCTACGAGGAGACGGCGCTGCGCAGCGGGACGATGTCCAGCTGCTCGGTCTCGTCGTGGGCGGTGAGGTCGATGACCTCCCCGACGGCGGGGTTCTCGGCCGTGCCCGTACGGTGCGCGGCCAGCGCCTCCTCGCCCACCACGTCCGCGAGGTCCTCGTCCTGCACGGACTCGACCGGGGCGGTGCCCTCCCGCTGCGTACCGAAGAAGTCGAAGCTTCCCCTGGGGGCGAGGTGGCGGCGCGCGGCGTACGGGACGACGGCCGAGGCGGCGGCCCCGGCGCGGGGTGCCCGCACCGGGGCGGGCGAGGGCTGCGGGGCGGGGAGCGCGGCGGGCGTACGGCGGTGCTGCCGGTCTTCCGCCCCGGCGACCGCCGCGTGCTTCCCCTTCGGGCTCTCGCCCTCCGGGTCCCGCTCCGCGGCGCGCTCGGCCAGATCGCGCGACCTGGCCAGCTCCGCCGTGCGACGGGCCTCCTGGAGCGCCGCGTTGCGCGCCAGGTCCTGCAACGCCTGGGCGGCACGCAGATACGCGCCGGGGGTCGGCGTGGACCGCGCGGCGGGCAGCTCCCGGGGCGCGGAGGCCTCGATGGCGAGCTGCCTGCGGCCCTCCAGGGCACTGGCCCGCTCGGTCTCCGCGGTGGCGTACCGGCGGAGCAGGGCGGCGTGTTCACCGCGCAGCCCGGTGAGCTCCACCCGCTTGCCGCGCAGCTTCGCCTCCAGCCGGGTACGCAGTTCGCGCGCTTCGTCGAGGTCGGCCTCCAGCTCGGCCATCCGCTCCTCGGCCTTCCACTCCTCCCCGGCGCGTGCCCGGTTCAGCTCGGCGACCCGCAGCCCCGCGGCCCGGTCCCAGCTGCGCATCAGACAGGCGCCGGTGACGGCGGTGGCCGCCGCGGCGGCCACCAGCACGCGCAGAACCAGGGGTTCCGACACCGGCCAGGCCGCGGCGGCGCAGACGACCGACACTCCGGCCACCACGGAAGGCGGCAGGATTCTGTGAAGGGGTGGCGAATGGCGGTGGCGTCCTTGTGGCATGGCTCGAAATTTACCGTGCGCGCGCGCCACTTGGGAGGCCGCCCGCCAATCTGTTCCCCGCCGGTTACCTCCGGGCCTCCCCTTCGGCCCTCCGAAACGCCCTTTTACTTCTTGATCAGCCCCTTCGCCAGCAGATACTTCTCGGCCGCGTCGGCGGGCTTGGCGCGCTCCGCGTCGACCTCGCGGTTCAGTCCCGCGAGGTCCTCGGTGGTGAGCACATCGGTGAGCTTCCCGAGTGCGTCGGCTATCTCCGGGGCGCCCGCGTCCTTGGCGTTGAGCACCGGAAGGACGTTGTCGGCGTTCTGGAGCTTCTTGTCGTCCTCCAGGAACACCAGCCCGTCCAGCACCGCGTCCGTGGTGGTGGTCAGCACCAACTGGTCGGCCCCGTCCCGCACCGCCTGCTTGGACTGCGGAGTGCCCACGCCCTTGGGGTCGATCCCGGCCACGTCGATGCCGTACGTCTTCTTCAGGCCAGGTGCGCAGAAGGGGCGGATCTCGCACTCGTCACCGGCCGCGATCTTCACCTTGATCTTGGAACGGCCGAGGTCGGAAAGGGTCTCCAGGCTGTTCTTCTCCGCGAATTCCTTCGAGACCGCGAAGGCGTTCTGGTCGACGGCTCCGCCTGCCGGGAGCACCTTCAGCCCGAGCGGGGCGGCCAGCTTCTCCAGAGCGGTGACGGTGGCCGCCGTGTCAGGGGAGGCGACCGGCTTCTTCTGGGCCTCGTCGGCCCCGTTGACCTTGGCGTTGAGGAATTCCGCCAGGGTCGCCGCGTATTCCGGGACGACGTCGATCTCGCCCTTCTCCAGGGAGGGTTCGTAGAGTTCGCGGTTCTTCACCGTGGTGACGGAGGTGCTGTACCCGGCCTCGTCCAGGACCCGTGCGTACAGCTCGGCGAGCACCTTGGACTCGGTGAACGCGGCGGCGCCCACGACGAGCGAGCCCTTCTTCCCGCCCCCGCCCGAGGCGCCGTCCGAACCCCCCTTCTCCTTCTCCAGGCTGTCGCCGCCGCAGGCCGCGAGTGCCCCGGCCAGCGCGACCACCGAGACGAGCACTCCGGCCGTGCGCGAGGTCCTGCTCATGTTGTTCTCCGTCCGGGAAAGAAAAAGTGGTTGCGCGGTCCTGGAGGACCGCGTTCATGCGGTCGTGCGGCGGCGAACGGGGGACAGCAGCCGGTCCAGCGCCACCAGGACGCCTTCCACGACCAGGGCCAGCAGGGCGACCAGGACGGCACCGGCGAAGACCTGCGCCGTGTCGTACGTGTTGAAGCCGGCGGTGATGATCCGGCCCAGGCCGCCGAGGCCGACCATGGCGGCGATCGACGCGGTGGCGACCACCTGGACGGCCGCGGAGCGCAGCCCGGTCATGATCATCGGGTAGGCCAGCGGGAGTTCGACCCGCACGAAGAGCTGTCCGCCGGACATCCCCATGCCGCGCGCGGCCTCGATCACCGACCGGTCCACCTCCCGCATGCCGACGTAGGCGTTGGTCAGCAGCGGCGGCACCGCGAACAGCACCAGCGCGACGATCGTGGGCAGATAGCCGGAGTTGCGCAGGGGCGTCAGCATGAAGAGGGCCAGCACCGCGAAGACCGGGACCGCCCGCCCCACGTTGGAGAGGTTGACCGCGAGCGCGCCGCCCTTGCCGATGTGCCCCAGATACAGGGCGAGCGGCAGCGCGACGGCACACGCCACCGCGAGGGCGACCCCGCTGACGTACAGATGCTCACCGAGCCGGTGCGAGGCGCCGTTCTCCCCCGACCAGTTGGCCCCGGTGGTCAGCCAGGTCCAGGCCCCCTCAACGACTCCCATGGATCAGCCCGCCTCCGCCGCCGGGCCCGCGGGCCCCGGTATCCGGGTCCAGGGCGTGAGCAGGCGCTGCACGCCGAGCAGCAACAGGTCCGCGGCGACCGCGAGCAGCACGCAGAGCACGGACGCGGTGAGCACCTGCGCCTTGAAGAAACTGGGCAGCGCGTCCTCGATGAGATTGCCCAGCCCGCCCTTGCCGACGAGCGAGCCCACCGTGGTCAGCGCGACGGTCGAGACCGTGGCGATCCGCAGACCGGCCATCAAGGCGGGAAGTGCGAGCGGGAGTTCCACTTCCCAGAGAAGCCGCGCCGGGCCGTAACCCATGCCTTTCGCGGCTTCCCGCGCCTCCTGTGGAACGGCTTCCAGGCCCGCGAGTATGTTCCGCACGAGAATGGTCAGCGAATACAGCACCAGACCGGTGACGACCAGCGCCGCGGACAGCCCGAATAGCGGCAGCAGCAGCGAGAACATCGCCAGTGACGGCACGGTGTAGAGCACGGTGGTCAGCCCCAGGACCGGCCCCGCGAAATGCCGGCCCCGGCGGGCCAGCAGGGCGAGCGGAAATGCCACCAGGAGTCCGATCAGCACCGATACCGCGGTGATCCAGATGTGCTGGACGGTGGCATCGGTCAACTCCTGGCTGCGGGAGCGCAGATACTCCCCGCAGATCCAGTCGTTCGCCACCAGGCAGTTCTGCTCGGCCATACGTCCCCCCACCTCCCGCGTCGCCCTCGTCTACCCGATCACCGGCGACCCTATCCCCGAGCACTGACAATCGCCGAAGCCGTCGTATTCCGGCAACATGTCCTTCACACCATCCGCGCCACAATGGGGAACCATGATCCGTTTCGAGCAGGTCACCAAACGCTACGCGGACGGAACCACCGCCGTCGACCGCCTTTCCTTCGAGGTCGCCGAGGGTGAACTGGTCACGCTCGTCGGGCCTTCCGGATGCGGGAAGACGACCACCATGAAGATGGTGAACCGGCTGATCGAACCGACCGAGGGCCGGATATTCCTCGACGGGGACGACATATCCGCCATCGACCCCGTGCGGCTGCGCCGGCGTATCGGCTATGTGATCCAGCAGGTCGGCCTCTTTCCGCACAAGACGATCCTGGAGAACACCGCGACCGTTCCCCATCTGCTGGGCTGGAAGCGGGGAAAGGCACGTGAGCGCGCCGCCGAACTCCTCGACCTCGTCGGACTCGACCCCTCCGTCCACGGCGACCGCTATCCCGAGCAGCTCTCCGGCGGTCAGCGCCAACGGGTGGGCGTGGCCAGGGCGCTGGCCGCCGACCCGCCGGTCCTGCTGATGGACGAGCCCTTCGGCGCGGTCGACCCCGTCGTGCGCGAAAGGCTCCAGAACGAGTTCCTCAGGCTCCAGGCGCGGGTCCGCAAGACCGTGCTGTTCGTCACGCACGACATCGAGGAGGCGGTACGGCTCGGTGACCGCATCGCGGTGTACGGGCAGGGCCGTATCGAGCAGTTCGACTCACCCGCCACCGTGCTGGGAGCGCCCGCGACGCCCTATGTCGCGGACTTCGTCGGCGCGGACCGGGGCCTGAAGCGGCTCTCGGTCACCCCCGTCGAGGAGAGCGACCTGGACCGGCCGCCGGTCGTCCACCTCGACGACCCGCTGGCGAAGGCGACCGAGCGGCTCCGGGCCGAGGGGGCCCGCTGGGCGGTCGTGCTCGACGGCGACGACCAGTTGCACGGCTGGATCCCGGCCGAGGAGGCCTCGTCGGCCCGGACCGGCGGCACGGTCCGGGAGCACGCCCGCCGGATGGAGGCGTGGCTGCCGCTGGGCTCCCCCCTCAAGCAGGCCTTCGCCACGATGCTCCAGCACGACGCCGGCTGGATCGCGGTCGTCGATCCGGAGAGCACCGGCCGCTTCCTCGGCGTCCTCACCCCCGCCCGCCTCCACGAGGCGCTGCGCCGCTCGATCGACGCGGACGCGCACGACGTCCCGCGCGCCGGGGTCGCGGTGGAGACGGTCGCCACGGTCGCCGGTCCCTGACCGGTCCGGCCCGGGGCCGCGCCGGTCACGCCGGTCCACGCCGGTCCTTCGGGTCCGTCGGTCCGCCGGGTCCGCCGGGTCCGCCTGAGCCCGCGTCAGCCTGCCCCGGGACCAACTCGGGTCCACCCCCGGCCCCCGGACCCGCCTCACTCCGCCGAGAGCCTGCCGCTCATCCACTCCAGGGCGCCGGGGATCTCGCGGCGCCAGGTGTTGAAGTTGTGCCCGCCGCTGTCCAGCACGATCGAGGACACCCGGGCGGGCGCCTTCACCCGGTCGATGAACTGCCGGGTCGCGCGCAGGTTCCCCTCGCCCTTCAGGGAGGTCGTGACCAGGAAGGACGAGTCGGCCGGGGCCCGGTGGTCCAGGCTCCACAGCAGGTCGGCGCGGCGGCGGGCCGCGTCGTCGCCGTGGAAGAGGTCGCCGGTCGTGGGGTCCTCGGCGGCCTTGTAGTACGCCGAGAGGCCGGCGCTCGCCGCGAAGCGGTCCGGGTGGTGCAGTCCCAGCTTCAGCGCGCAGTAGCCGCCGGTGGAGTTGCCCATCACCCCCCAGTTGCGGGCCCGGTCACCGACCCGGTATGTCCGGGAGACCGCCCGGGGCAGGTCCTCGGCGAAGAACGTCTCGGTCCGCGGGCCTCCCGGGACGTCCACGCACTCGGTGTCCCGGGGCGGCGCCACGGTCGGCCGCAGCATCACCAGGACCATCGGCTGCGACGCCCCCGCCCGCACCCGCTCCTGGGCGGTACGCGGGTAGCGCAGCCCCTTGATCAGGTTCTCCGCGGTCCCGGGGTACCCGGTGAGCACCACGACCGCCGGGAACGTCCGCCGGGCGTACGCCGGCTGGAAGTACTCCGGCGGCAGATAGACGTACGCGGGGCTGTCGATGCCCGAGGCCCGCCCGGCGACCACCACCTTGTCGATGCGCCCGACCTTGGCCGGCCGGCTGCCGCCCGGGACGTCCGGCCGCTGCGCCCCGGTACGCACCACGCCCCCGGTCGCCCCCGTCCCCGCACCGTGGTCGACCACCGTGCCCAGCTCCTGCTGACGCCCCCACAGGTCGTCCCAGGAGCCGTAGAAGAGGAAGGAGTGGTTGGCGAGCAGGCCGACCGAGACGAACACCAGCAGCTGGGTCGCCAGCAGCAGGCCGATCCGGCCGGCGACGGCGCCGGCGCTCCGGGCGGCCAGCTTCGGCCAGAGCCAGACGGTGACGGTGAACAGCGCGACGGCCAGGGAGACCGCGACAGCCAGAACCGCGTTACTGGTGAGACCCATGGTGCGAATGAGCTTTCTGTGCAGGAATTTCCGGGTAGCGGATGAACCCGCTCCGGAGATAACTCGTCCTAGAGGGCACACCGTCCGTAGGGCTTCGGCCGACGGACCCGAGAATCTCGCGCGAGGCCACAGGAAGCGATGTCTGTCACGGTAGATAGTGATAAATCAGGAATGGTTCCGCAGGAGAGCCGGCGTCGCAGGTTCCTCCGCGGCCCACGGCCGGAGTCGGTGCCGCTCCTGGTGGGCGGCGCGTGCGCGGCCGTCGGTCTGATCGACGTCGCCGCGGGCGTCTTCCCCGGCTTCCGGCACAGCCGGATGCACACCCTCGCCGAGGTGCTCCCCGGCGCGCTCGGCCCCTTCGCCGCGGCGCTGTCGCTCAGTTCGGGCGTCCTGCTCCTCCTGCTCGCCCACGGCATCAAACGGCGCAAACGGCGGGCCTGGCGGTCCGCCGTCATCCTGCTGCCCGCGGGCGCCGTGGCGCAGTTCTCCTACCGCCATTCCATCCTCGGTGTGCTGCTCTCCCTCGCGCTCTGCTTCCTGCTGATCCGCCACCGGGCCGAGTTCGCCGCCCTCCCGGACCCCCGGAGCCGCTGGCGCGCCCTGGCCAACTTCTTCCTCCTCGGGGCCGGATCGCTCGCCCTGGGCCTCGTCATCGTCAGCGTCCACCCGGGCCGGGTGGTGGGCGACCCCTCCATAGCCGACCGGCTCCAGCACGTGCTGTACGGCCTGTTCGGCCTGGAGGGGCCCGTCGACTACAGGGGGGCGACCTCGTGGACGGTGGCGTACTCCCTGGGCTCGCTCGGCCTGCTGACCGCCGTCACCACGATCTACTTCGCCTTCCGGCCCGAACACCCCGCCGCCCGGCTCGACGAGGCGGACGAGGCACGGCTGCGGACCCTGCTGGAGCGGCACGGCGGCCGGGACTCCCTGGGGTACTTCGCGCTCCGCCGCGACAAGAGCGTGGTCTTCTCGCCCAGCGGCAAGGCCGCCGTCTGCTATCGCGTGGTCTCCGGGGTGATGCTCGCCGGGGGCGACCCGATCGGCGACGTGGAGGCCTGGCCGGGCGCCATCGAACGCTTCATGGACGAGGCGCGGGCCCACTCCTGGACCCCGGCGGTCATGGGGTGCAGCGAGACCGGCGGCGAGGTGTGGACCCGCGAGACGGGCCTGACCGCGCTGGAGATCGGCGACGAGGCGGTGGTGGACGTCGCGGATTTCTCCCTCGCCGGACGCGCGATGCGCAACGTACGCCAGATGGTCAAACGCATCGAACGTAACGGCTACGAGACCCGCGTCCGGCGCGTCCGCGACATCGGCGCCACCGAACTGGAGCGCATCCGCAGGGCCACCGCCGACTGGCGGGGCACCGACACCGAGCGCGGCTTCTCCATGGCGCTCGGCCGGCTCGGCGACGAGGCCGACGGCGACTGCGTGATCGCCACCGCCCATCTGGCCGGGGCGGACGGCGACGACCCGTCCCCGTACGGCGACCTCAAGGCGGTGATCCACTTCGTGCCGTGGGGCGAGGACGGCCTCTCGCTGGAGCTGATGCGGCGCGACCGGTCGGCCGACCCCGGGATGAACGAACTCCTGATCGTCGCCACCCTCCAGGCCTCGCCCCGGCTCTCGGTCACCCGCGTCTCGCTCAACTTCGCGATGTTCCGCTCCGCCCTCGCCCGCGGTGAGCGGCTGGGGGCGGGCCCGGTGCTGCGCTGGTGGCGGGGGCTGCTGATCTTCCTGTCCCGCTGGTTCCAGATCGAGTCGCTGTACAAGTTCAACGCGAAGTTCCGGCCGCGCTGGGAACCCCGCTTCGTGGTCTTCCGCAAGGGCGGCGAGCTGCCCCGGATCGGTCTCGCGGCCCTTCAGGCGGAGGGATTCGTGAACCTCGTCCCGCCCCGTCCGTTCCGCCCCCGCGCTCCCCGCCCCTGCGACCACCGCGGTGACCGGCCCTCGGACCGGAGCGTCCGGGCCGCCTGATCCCTCTAGGCTGACCCCATGAGTACGTTGCGAGGACGGGGCACGGTGCGGGGTCTGCCGGTATGGGACCGCTGCGCGGTCATGGGTGTCGTCAATGTGACGCCCGACTCCTTCTCGGACGGCGGCCACTGGTTCGACACCACGGCGGCGATCAAGCACGGCCTCGAACTCGTGGCCGAGGGGGCGGACCTGATCGACGTCGGCGGCGAGTCCACCCGCCCCGGCGCCAGCCGGGTGGACGCCTCGGAGGAGCTGCGCCGGGTGATCCCCGTCGTACGGGGGCTGGCCTCCGAGGGCGTCACCCTCTCCGTGGACACCATGCGCGCCGAGGTCGCCGAACAGGCGGTCGCCGCCGGGGCCACCCTGGTCAACGACGTGAGCGGCGGCCTCGCGGACCCGGACATGATCCCGGTCGTGGCCGCCGCCGGGGTGCCGTTCGTCGTGATGCACTGGCGCGGTTTCAGCGAGTCGATGAACAGCCGCGCGGTGTACGGGGACGTGGTCTCCGAGGTCCTCACGGAGCTGCGCTCGCGCATGGACGCGGTGATCGGGGGCGGGGTGGACCCGGAGAGCCTGGTGATCGACCCGGGGCTCGGCTTCGCCAAGAACGCCGCCCAGGACCTCGCCCTCGTCGCCCACCTGGACCGGCTGCGCGAGCTGGGCCGGCCGCTGCTCGTCGCCGCCTCCCGGAAGCGGTTCCTCGGGCACGTCCTGGCCGGCCCGGACGGCACCCCGCCGCCGGCCCGGGAGCGCGACGCGGCGACCGCCGCGGTCTCGGCCCTCTCCGCGCACGCCGGAGCCTGGGCGGTCCGGGTCCACGCGGTCCGCGCCACGGCGGACGCGGTGCGCGTCGCCCGCGCCGTCGAGGGAGCCGCGTGAGCTCCCCGCGCGACGGACACGAGGCGGCGGCCGCCGACGTCCGGGCCGTCGAGGCGGCCAACACCGCGTTCTACGAGGCGGTGGAGCGCGGCGACCTCGACGCCCTCTCGGGGCTCTGGCTGCCGGGCGAGGACCTCACGGTCTCCTGCGTCCACCCCGGCTGGCCGGTCCTCTCGGGCCGCGGCGAGGTCCTGCGCAGCTACGCGCTGATCATGGCGAACACCGAGTACATCCAGTTCTTCCTGACCGATGTCCGGGTCGCCATGACCGGTGACACCGCCCTGGTGACCTGCACCGAGAACATCCTCAGCGGCGGCCCGGCGGAGGAGGGCGACGCGCTCGGTCCGCTCGTCGGCCAGCTCGTCGTCGCCTCCAACGTGTTCCGGCACACACCGGACGGCTGGAAGCTCTGGTCGCACCACGGCTCCCCCGTCCTGGCGGAGACCGGCGAGGAGGACGAGGAAACCCCCTCCTGAGCGCCTGACGCGCGCTCGGGGGATTGGATTCCCGGATCACGGGTAGACGCCGCTCCCGGTCCCTGCCGCGCCGTTCCGCGTCCCCCCGCTCGTCGGCCGTGTCGGTGCCCGCAGGTAGATTCGAAAGACGGCACCCCACCGTCCGCACACGGGCGGGTGCCACCGGAGACGACAACAGCAGGAGTGATTCGCGTGGATCGTGTCGCGCTGCGCGGCCTCAAGGCCCGTGGACACCACGGTGTCTTCCCCAAGGAACGGGAAGAGGGCCAGACCTTCATCGTCGACCTGGTGCTCGGCCTCGACACCCGCCCCGCGGCGGCCGCCGACGACCTGACGAAGACCGTGCACTACGGCGTGGTCGCGGAGGAGGTCGTCGCCGTCGTCCAGGGGGAACCGGTCGATCTGATCGAGACCCTAGCCGAACGCATCGCGCACCAGTGCCTCGCACACGAAGGGGTCGAGGAGGTCGAAGTCGTCGTCCACAAGCCGGACGCCCCCATCACCGTCCCCTTCGACGACGTGACCATCACCATCACCCGGAGCCGAGCATGACCGCTTTTTCCACCGAGGGGCAGAGCGACCCCACCGTCCAGCCGGTCCCGGCCTCCGTCGTCGAGCAGGTGGACGCCGCGGACGTCACCCTCTCCAACCCCAAACGCGCGGTGCTCGCCCTCGGCTCGAACCTGGGCAACCGCCTGGAGACCCTCCAGGGGGCCATCGACGCCCTGGAGGACACCCCCGGTCTGCGGGTCAAGGCCGTCTCCCCGGTGTACGAGACGGAGCCCTGGGGCGTGGACCCCGGCTCCCAGCCGTCCTACTTCAACGCGGTGATCGTGGTGAAGACGACCCTGCCCCCGTCCTCCCTGCTGGAGCGCGGCCAGGCCATCGAGGAGGCCTTCGAGCGGGTCCGCGAGGAGCGCTGGGGCCCCCGGACCCTGGACGTGGACATCGTGTCGTACGCCGACGTGGTCTCCGACGAGCCGTCACTGACCCTTCCGCACCCGCGCGCCCACGAGCGCGCCTTCGTCCTCGCCCCCTGGCACGACGTGGAGCCCGAGGCCCAGCTGCCCGGTTCCGGTCCGGTCGCCGAGCTGCTGGCGGGCGTCGGCAGGGAGGGCGTGCTTCCCCGGGCCGACCTGGAACTCCGCCTGCCCGAGTAGTCGTTAGGCTCAAGGGCACACAGCTCAGGTACACGGGTACGACGGGTATCCGGGTACGACGACACGGGCGGCGTCCGGCACGGCACCGCCCCGCACCGGCACAGCGGCGAAGGGCGGCACTCTCGGTGAAGCAACTACGGCTCGGGCCGCTGGCCGGAATCCTCTTCGGAGCCGGGGTGCTGTCCTGGGCGGGAGCGCGCCTCTGGGACTCCCTGGGGTCCCTGCCGAGCGTGCCCCTCGCCGCGCCCGTCGTGCTCGCCGCGATCGCCGTCGTCCTGCTCGCCACGGCCCTGTCGATACGGTCGCGGCTGCGCGCCCAGCGGGAACGGCGGCCCGGCGCCAAGGGCGTCGAGCCCCTCATGGCGGCGCGCGCCGTGGTCTTCGGGCAGGCGAGCGCGCTCGTCGCGTCGCTGGTCGCCGGGATGTACGGCGGCGTCTTCGTCTTCCTGCTCGGCTATCTGGACATTCCGCCCCGGCGCGACCAGGCCATCTACTCGGGGCTCGCGGTCGTCGCCGGCATCGCGGTGGTCGCCGCCGCGGTCTTCCTGGAGCGCGTCTGCCGACTGCCCGAAGACGGCGACGACCACGGGAGCACCGCCGCGGCCTGACACGGGCCCGCACGGGACACGGGCGGTGACGGGGGATTCCCGGTCACCGCCCGTGCCTGTACGCCTCAGCGCGCCATGATGAGGCTCATCGCCTCCGCGCGGGTCGCCGGGTCACGCAGCTGACCGCGTACGGCGGAGGTGAGCGTCTTCGCGCCGGGCTTGCGGATGCCCCGCATCGACATGCACATGTGCTCGCACTCGACGACCACGATGACCCCGCGCGGCTCCAGGATCGCCATCAGCGACTCGGCGATCTGCGTGGTCATCCGTTCCTGCACCTGGGGCCGCCGGGCGTAGACGTCCACCAGCCGGGCCAGCTTGGACAGCCCGGTGATCTTGCCGCTGGTCGCCGGGATGTATCCGATGTGCGCGACGCCGCGGAACGGCACCAGGTGGTGCTCACACGTGCTGAACACCTCGATGTCCTTGACGAGGACCATCTCGTCGTGGCCGAGGTCGAAGGTGGTCGTCAGGACGTCCTCGGGCTCCTGGTACAGGCCCGCGAATATCTCCTTGTAGGCGCGCGCGACGCGTCCCGGCGTCTCCCGCAGCCCCTCGCGGTCCGGGTCCTCACCGACCGCGATGAGGAGCTCCCGTACGGCGGCCTCGGCCCGCTTCTCGTCGAATACGCCGATCGAACCCTGCCCGTCGAGCGTCACGGGGTCGGTCATCTGTGCCTCGTTCCTCTGTGCTGTCGCATGCGCGGGCGCCCGACCGGACATCACGGAACACGGCGGGCATCGCACGCGGGCATACCGAAATGCCGCGCCCCCACAGGCTAGAACCTGGGGGGCGCGGCATCCATTCCGGGACCGGTGGAGCACCCGTGACAGGTGCCACACCGAGCCGGTGATCAGCTCTCGGGACGGTCCTCGTCGTGCGGCTCCGGGGCCGGGCCGTTGTCCTTCGAGAGGATGTCCTTCGGGGCGCTCTCCGAAGCGGCCGAACCGTTGGCCGTGGTGGCGCCGTTGGTCAGGGCCAGCTCCTTCGGGGAGAGGACCGGAGGACGGGTCGAGGGAGTACGCCGGGACGAACCGGTCCACGCCGGACGGGCCGGACGCTTCACGATCGGGGCGAAGATCTCGGCGATCTCCTCCTTGCCGAGCGTCTCCTTCTCCAGGAGTTCGAGGACCAGCGCGTCGAGGATGTCGCGGTTCTCGACGAGGATCTCCCACGCGTCGTTGTGCGCGGTCTCGATGAGCTTCTTGACCTCTTCGTCGACCAGCGCCGCGACCTCTTCCGAGTAGTCGCGCTGGTGGCCCACCTCCCGGCCCACGAAGGGCTCGGTGTTGTCACCACCGAACTTGATCGCCCCGAGACGCTCGGTCATGCCGTACTGGGTGACCATCGCGCGGGCCGTGGTGGTGGCCTTCTCGATGTCGTTGGCGGCACCGGTCGTCGGGTCGTGGAAGACCAGCTCCTCGGCCGCGCGCCCGCCCAGCATGTACGCCAGCTGGTCGAGCATCTCGTTGCGCGTCGTGGAGTACTTGTCCTCCTCCGGGAGCACCATCGTGTAACCGAGGGCGCGGCCGCGGGAGAGAATCGTGATCTTGTGGACCGGGTCCGACTGGGGGGAAGCCGCCGCGACCAGGGCGTGTCCGCCCTCGTGGTACGCGGTGATCTTCTTCTCCTTCTCGGACATGATCCGGGTCCGCTTCTGCGGACCCGCCACGACGCGGTCGATGGCCTCGTCGAGCATCTTGTTGTCGATGAGCTTCTGGTTGCTGCGCGCCGTCAGGAGCGCCGCCTCGTTCAGCACGTTCGACAGGTCGGCACCGGTGAAGCCGGGCGTACGGCGGGCGACCGCGTTGAGGTCCACGTCGGGCGCGACCGGCTTGCCCTTCTGGTGCACCTTGAGGATCTCCAGGCGGCCCAGCATGTCCGGGCGGTCCACGGCGATCTGCCGGTCGAAACGTCCGGGACGCAGCAGGGCCGGGTCCAGGATGTCGGGCCGGTTGGTGGCGGCGATCAGGATGACGCCGCCCTTCACGTCGAAGCCGTCCATCTCGACGAGCAGCTGGTTGAGCGTCTGCTCCCGCTCGTCGTGGCCGCCGCCCATACCGGCACCGCGGTGCCGGCCGACGGCGTCGATCTCGTCGACGAAGACGATCGCCGGGGCGTTCGCCTTGGCCTGCTCGAAGAGGTCGCGGACACGGGAGGCACCCACACCGACGAACATCTCGACGAAGTCGGAGCCGGAGATCGAGTAGAACGGCACACCCGCCTCGCCGGCGACGGCGCGGGCGAGCAGCGTCTTACCCGTACCGGGCGGACCGTAGAGCAGGACGCCCTTGGGGATCTTGGCGCCCACGGCCTGGAACTTCGCCGGCTCCTGGAGGAACTCCTTGATCTCGTAGAGCTCCTCGACCGCCTCGTCCGACCCCGCCACGTCGGCGAAGGTCGTCTTCGGGGTGTCCTTGGTGATCAGCTTGGCCTTGGACTTGCCGAACTGCATGACCTTGGAGCCGCCGCCCTGCATCTGATTCATCAGGAACAGGAAGACGACCACGATCAGGACGAAGGGCAGCAGCGACAGCAGGATCGAGACGAACGGCGACTGCTTCGACGGCGAGACGGTGTAACCCTTCTCGATGTCACCGCTCTCGAACTTCTGCTGGAGCGTGTTGGCGAGCTCGACGCCCTGGTTGCCGATGTAGCTGGCCTGGAACTTGCTGCCGTCCTCGCCCTTGAGCTTTTCCTTGTTCTTCAGCTCGATCTTGATGATCTGTTCGTCACCGGTGGTCAGCTTGGCCTGCTCCACCTGGTTCTTGCTGATCGCCTGGATCACCTTGCCGGTGTCCACCGTCTTGTAGCCGCCCGACGAGCCGACGACCTGCATCAACACGACCACGGCGAGGACGGCCAGCACGATCCACATGACCGGCCCACGGAAGTATCGCTTCACGTCCATCCATACGGAGCGAAGTCGCCCCGTCCCTCCTGCCCGTAGGTAAATGCTGCTGTGAGAAAAGTTTGTTCTTCGGACGGTACCCCAGCATTGTCACCCGCGACCGCAGGGGACGTCTGACAAACCCGCCTACGAAGGCTCCAACGGCGGGGGGACCACGAGGGTTCCCCGGCGTCCGGGCCGCTTTCCGCCGGACGGGTCGCGCTCCGCCGGCGCGGGGTCAGCCGCCGTAGACGTGCGGGGCGAGCGTGCCGACGAAGGGGAGGTTGCGGTACTTCTCCGAATAGTCCAGGCCGTAGCCGACGACGAATTCGCTGGGAATGTCGAAACCCACCCACTTCACATCGATCGCGACCTTCGCGGCGTCCGGCTTGCGCAGCAGGGTGCAGACCTCCAGGCTCGCGGGTTCGCGCGAGCCCAGGTTGGTCAGCAGCCAGGACAGCGTCAGGCCGGAGTCGATGATGTCCTCGACGATCAGGACGTGCTTGCCCTTGATGTCGGTGTCGAGGTCCTTCAGGATCCGGACGACGCCCGAGGACTGGGTGCCCGCGCCGTACGAGGAGACGGCCATCCAGTCCATGGTGACGGGGGTGGACAGGGCGCGCGCCAGGTCCGCCATCACCATCACCGCGCCCTTGAGCACGCCGACGATGAGCAGGTCCTTGCCCGCGTACTCCGTGTCGATCTCCGCGGCCAGCTCGACGAGCTTCGCGTCGATCTCTTCCTTGGTGATGAGCACCGACTGAAGGTCGGTACCCATGTCCTTCTCGTTCACCCGCGTCTCTTTCTGTGCCTGCCGGGCCCGGGAGCCCCGGGCCGGACCGGCCGTCTCGCCCGCGCCTCGGCCGCTTGCGCCTCAGCTCTGCCGGATGACCAGTCTGCCACCCTGGCGCAGCACCTCGACGCGTCCGGGCAGGTTGATGGCCCCCTGACCCCGCCATCCGGTGATGAGCCGGTCGACTTCCTCGATGTGCCGGGCGAAGAGCGAACCGGCGGGCGCTCCCGTGTCGATCACGGCTCGGCGCAGCACCCGGCGGCGCACCGCGGGCGGCAGGACGGCGAGTTTGGCGCACTCCAGCCGTCCGTCGTCGTCGCGGACCGACCGGGCGGCGTCGGCGGCCCAGGTGTCCAGGGCGTCCGCGTCGTCGCGGGAGAGCTGCGCCGTGCGCGCGAGGGCCTCCACGACACCTTTGCCCAGGGCCTTCTCCAGGGCGGGCAGGCCCTCGTGGCGCAGCCGGGAGCGGGTGTAGGCGGGGTCGATGTTGTGGGGGTCGTCCCAGACGGGGAGCGACTGGACCAGGCAGGCCTTGCGGGCGGTCTGCCGGTCCAGCTGGAGGAAGGGGCGGCGGTAGCGGCCGGCCGGTCCGGAGGCGGCGGCCATCCCGGACAGCGAGCGGATGCCGGAGCCGCGGGCGAGGCCGAGCAGGACGGTCTCGGCCTGGTCGTCGCGGGTGTGGCCGAGGAGGACGGCGGCCGCGCCGTGGCGTTCGGCGGCGGCGTCCAGCGCGGCGTAGCGGGCGTCACGGGCGGCGGCCTCGGGTCCGCCGTCGCGGCCGACGTGGACGGCGACGGCCTCCACCGGGTCGAGCCGCATCTCGGTGAGGCGGGCGACGACCTCGGCGGCGCGCAGACCGGAACCGGGCTGGAGGTTGTGGTCGACGGTGATCCCGCCCGCCCGGACGGGCAGCTTGCGCGACTCGAAGGCGAGGGCGGAGGCGAGCGCCATCGAATCGGCGCCGCCGGAGCACGCGACGAGGACCAGGGGGGTGCCGGGGCGTTCGGGGAGCGCGCCGCCGCGCCCGCCCGCACCGGCCCCGGCTTCGGCGAGCTCGGCGCGGCCCGCCTGCTCGATGTGGCGGTGGTAGTCGGTGACGACGTCGTGGAGTACGCGGCGGACCGCCAGGCGTATCGCCGCGACCGCAGGATGGGGACCCATGTCCGGTGCCCTTCGGTGAAGTTTTGGGGGGCGCTTCGGAGTGCCGGGACGTGACGTCCCGTCACTCAGAGTGCGTCGATGGTGACAGAGCCAAGCTGTCCACCGAGCATTGCACGCCTTCCCATGCCCCTATGGTCCCTCGGATGGGTGATTGGAGGGGCAATCTTCTGCCACCGGGCGGGCCTCGATCACGAATCCGCCTTGCGGTGCACCCGTGCCACCCAGTCCCCGGGCGCGGCGATCTCGGCCTTGGTGGGCAGGGTGTTGGGCGAGGTCCACACCCGGTTGAAGCCGTCCATCCCGACCTCCTGGACCACGGCCCGCACGAACTTCTCGCCGTCGCGGTACTGCCGGAGCTTGGCGTCCAGGCCGAGGAGCTTGCGCAGCGCCAGGTCCAGCCGGCTCGCGCCGCGGGCCCTGCGCTCCTGGAACTTCTCCCGGATCTCGGTGACGGAGCCCACCACCTCGGGCCCCACCCCGTCCATCACGAAGTCGGCGTGCCCCTCCAGCAGCGACATCACGGCGGTGAGGCGGCCCAGGACCTCGCGCTGGGCGGGTGTCTGGACGATCTCGACGAGGCTGCGGCCGCCCTCCTCACCGGTCTCCCCCTCGGGCCGGCTGCCGCCCGCGAACGTCTGGGCGGCCTCCCGGAGGCGTTCCAGGACGGTCATCGGGTCGACGTCGGTCTCGTCGAGGAACGTCTGGATCTCGCCCCGCAGATGGTCACGGAGCCAGGGGACCCCGGTGAACTGGGTGCGGTGGGTCTCCTCGTGCAGCGCCACCCAGAGCCTGAAGTCGTGCGGTTCCACGTCCAGTTCGCGCTCGACGTGGACGATGTTGGGGGCGACCAGGAGCAGCCTGCCGCCGCCGTCCGCGGAAGCGGGGAGCTCCCGGCTCGCGGGGGCGAAGGTCTCGTACTGCCCGAGGATCCGGGAGGAGAGGAACGACAGCAGCATGCCGAGTTCGACGCCGGTCACCTTGCCGCCGACGGCACCGAGCACCGCTCCGCCGGGGCCGTTGCCGCGGCGGTCCCGCATCTTCCCCAGCAGGGGGCCCAGCAGCGCGCGGAACCCGGCGACGTTGGCTCTGATCCAGCCCGCCCGGTCGACGACCAGGACCGGCGTGTCCTCGGGTTCGTGGCCCTCCGGGATCATCCTGGTATACGAACGGACGTGCTCCTCCGAGGCCTTGGCGTGCCGCCGGAGTTCGGCGACGACGGCACGGGCCTCCTCACGGCTGATCTCGGGACCCGGCCGTACGAACCGGGTCGCGGTCGCGACCGCGAGATTCCAGTCGACCATCTCGGCACCACCGATGCGCGTCATGCGTCAACGGTACGTGAGGCGGTCGCCCCGTGGTGGGGTGTCGGCCGTCTACCGGCCGCCCCGGGTGAGGGCGGTGGCCAAGGCGTCCAGGGAGGCCTCCGCCTCCCCGGGGGACGTGGTGCCCGAGGTCAGGAACGCGAAGGCGAGCAGCCTGCCCTGGGGGTCGACCGCCGTACCCGCCAGGGTGTTCACCCCGGTGAGGGTGCCCGTCTTGGCCCGTACGAGCCCGGTGCCCCGGGACGTCGCGGCGTAGCGGTCCCCGAGCGTGCCGCTGAAGCCCGCGACCGGCAGGCCGGTGAGGACCGGGCGCAGTTCGGGGTGGTCCGGGTCGGCGGCCAGCGTGAGCAGGGAGGTGAGCAGGCGCGCGGTCACCTTGTCCTGGCGGTTCAGCCCGCTCCCGTCCACCAGCGCGGCCCCCGCCACCGGTACGCCCAGCTCCTTCAGCCGTGCGGTCACGGCGCGCCGCGCCCCGGCGAACGAGGCGGGCTCGCCCGCCTTCAGCGCGGTCTGCCGTACCAGCGCCTCGGCGATGTCGTTGTCGCTGTTGGTCAGGGCCCGTTCGACGAGTGCGGAGAGCGGCTCGGAGAGGTGCGTGGCGACCGTCCTGGCCTCCTTGCCGGCCCGTCCGGACGTGGGGGCGGACCGGACGGGCACCCCCGCCTTCCCGAGCTGCTCCGCGAACGCGCGGGCGGCCTCCCGGGCGGGGTCGGCGGTCCGGGGGGCGGGGCCGTGGTCGCTGCCGTCCAGCCGGCCCTCGTCGACCATGAGCGCGCTGACGGGCGCGATGTTCTCGTTGGGGCTGATCGGGTGCAGGGCGGGCCCGGAGTACCTGGACGTGTCGTACGTCAGCCGCACCTTCCCGGGGACGCTGTCGCCCAGGGCGCGTGCCGTGCCGGCGGCCAGCGCGCGCAGGGCCGCCCCGTCCAGCGTGGGGTCGCCCCCGCCGACCAGGGTGAGGGTCCGGGCGTCCTTCGACACCTGGACGGTGGTCGGGATGCGGTGGTCCGGCCCCAGCGCGGAGAGCGCGGCGACGGCGCCGGCGATCTTCACCGTGGAGGCGGGCGTCATCGGTGTCGTCGCGCCGTGGGCGTAGACCTGGGTGCCGGTGGCGGTGTCCACGACGGACGCCGCGCTCACGTCACCGAGCCCCGGAACCTCCAGCAGCGGGGTGAGCACGGCGTCCAGGGTGCCCGCCGCGACCGGTGCGGTACGGCCGGACGGCTCGCCCAGCGCGGTCAGCACGGCGGCGGCGCTCGGCGCGGGCCGGGGGCCGCCTGGGTCGGGCACGTGACGTACGCCACCTGTGCGCTCCTCCGCGACCACCCGGTCGTGCTCGGCCTTACGCTGACCGGTGTCCCAGGGCCCGGCGGCCAGGACGGCGACGGCGGCGACCACCAGGCCCAGCACCGCGGAGCCTGCGACGAACCGGCGGTCGTCCGCCCCGTTCCCCGGCACCGGAGACATCCGGTCTTTCCACACGCGCCATCTGGTCACCGGTCCGTCCGTCGGTCTCTCCACCGGCTCGGCCACCGTTGACCAGCCCCTTTCGCGAGCACTCGTCTGCGTGAGGGACACTTAACCACCAGTCGTATGTCTTGATCATGGAGGAGCCACCCGTGGAGTTCGACGTCACCATCGAGATTCCGAAGGGTTCGCGGAACAAGTACGAGGTGGACCACGAGACCGGTCGGATCCGTCTGGACCGTCGGCTCTTCACCTCGACCAGCTACCCGGCCGACTACGGCTTCGTCGAGAACACCCTCGGCGAGGACGGCGACCCGCTGGACGCGCTCGTCATCCTGGACGAGCCGACGTTCCCCGGATGCCTCATCAAGTGCCGTGCCATCGGCATGTTCCGGATGACCGACGAGGCCGGCGGCGACGACAAGCTGCTGTGCGTCCCGGCGTCCGACCCCCGTGTCGACCACCTGCAGGACATCCAGCACGTGTCGGAGTTCGACCGCATGGAGATCCAGCACTTCTTCGAGGTCTACAAGGACCTGGAGCCCGGCAAGTCCGTCGAGGGCGCGGACTGGGTCGGCCGCGCCGAGGCCGAGGCCGAGATCGAGGCCTCCTACAAGCGTCTGGAGACGCAGGGCAAGCACTGACGCGTCCCTTCCGGTTCCGCTTCCGAGCGGGACCGGGCGGCTCGCGGGGATCGGGCCGACCGGCCCGGCCGACCGTGGAAGCAGCGGGCGGCGCACCGTTCACCGGTGCGCCGCCCGCTGCGCGTGGTGGCCCTTGTCCGTGGCCATACTGGGCAGAAGCGTTCCGGAACACGGTCGAGAGGAACGAGGACGAGTGGTGGCGGAGCAGGGCGGTCCGGAGGATCAGAAGCCCCAGTCCGACGAGGCGCGCAGCGCGTTCGTCCCGCCGGCCGGTGTGGAGCAGCCTCCCGGTCCGTCCGAGGACGACCACCCCACCTCGGAGTTCGCCGTCCCGGCCGGACTCCAGACCGAGCACCCCTCTTCGCCCGGTTCCGCTTCCGCCCCCGGGGGCGGCAACGGCTCCGAGCACCTGGCCTCCGCGTTCACCACGCCGAGCGGCGTCCAGGGGCACCCGGCACCGGCCTTCACCCCGGCGCAGGGTGTCCCGATGGTCCGGCTGACCAAGGAGGCCCCCTGGCAGGACCGGATGCGCACGATGCTGCGGATGCCCGTCTTCGAGCGTCCGGCGCCCGAGAGCGTGCAGAAGACCGACGACTCGGGGCCCGCGGTCCCCCGGGTGCTCGACCTGACGCTGCGCATCGGGGAGTTGCTGCTCGCGGGCGGTGAGGGGGCCGAGGACGTCGAGGCCGCCATGTTCGCGGTGTCGCGCTCCTACGGACTCGACCGCTGCGAACCGACGGTCACCTTCACCCTGCTGTCCATCTCGCACCAGCCGTCGCTGGTGGAGGACCCGGTCACCGCGAGCCGGACCGTGCGCCGCCGCGGCACCGACTACACCCGGCTGGCCGCGGTGTTCCAGCTGGTCGACGACATCACGACCGCCGAGCACGTCGAGGTCTCGCTGGAGGAGGCCTACCGGCGCCTCGCCGAGATCCGCCGCAACCGCCACCCCTACCCGGGCTGGGTGCTGACGGCCGCCGCCGGGCTGCTCGCCGGATCGGCGTCCGTCCTGGTCGGCGGTGGTGTGCTGGTCTTCCTCGCGGCGGCCGCGGGCGCGATGCTGGGCGACCGGCTGGCCTGGCTCTTCGCCGGGCGCGGACTGCCGGAGTTCTACCAGTTCATGGCGGCGGCCATGCCGCCCGCGGCCATGGGCATCGCGCTGACCCTCACCCACTCGACCGACATCCGGCCCTCCGCGGTGGTCACCGGTGGACTGTTCGCGCTGCTGCCCGGACGGGCGCTGGTGGCCGGCGTGCAGGACGGGCTGACCGGCTACTACATCACCGCCGGAGCCCGGCTCCTGGAGGTCATGTACTTCTTCATCGGCATCGTCGCCGGGGTGCTGCTGATGCTCTACCTGGGCGTCCAGCTCGGCGCCCAGCTGAACCCGGAGGCCCGGTTCGTGCCGCACGACCGGCCGGTGGTGCAGATCCTCGCCTCGATGGCGCTGACACTGGCCTTCGCCATCCTGCTCCAGCAGGAGCGCTCCACGGTCCTGGCGGTCACCCTCAACGGGGGCGTGGCCTGGGTCGTCTACGGGGCGATGGCCCGGGCCGGGGACATCTCACCCGTGGCGGCGACCGCCGTGGCGGCGGGTCTGGTGGGCCTGTTCGGCCAGTTGTTCTCGCGGTACCGGTACACCTCGTCGCTGCCGTACATCACGGCGGCGATCGGCCCCCTGCTGCCCGGTTCGGCGACGTACTTCGGTCTGCTGGCCTTCGCGCAGAACGAGGTGGACACCGGTCTCGCCCTGCTCTCCACGGCGGTGGCGACGGCGCTGGCCATCGCCATCGGGGTGAATCTGGGGAGCGAGATCTCCCGCCTGTTCATGCGGGTACCGGGCGGGGTCGAGGGCGGCCCCTCCCGCCGCGCCGCCAAGCGGACGCGCGGCTTCTGACACACGACGGCGCCCCGGCCCGTCACGGGCCGGGGCGCCTGTCACCGCGCGTCCTGGGTGGGATCAGCGCCGGGCCTGCCATCCGTGCTGCCCGGGGTCACCCTCCTGGTCGTCCTCCGGCCGGGCGTCGTACCCGCCGTCGTACGCCGCGCCCTGGCCGTTGCCGTACGGGCCCGGCTGGGCGTTGCCGTAAGGACCCGGCTGGGCGTTGCCGTACGCCCCGGGTCCGGCGTTGCCGTACGGGGCCGGCTGCCCGTTGCCGTACGCGCCCTGGGGGGCGTTGCCGTACGCGCCCGGCTGGGGGTTGCCGTACGGGCCCTGCGGGGGGTTGCCGCCGTACGGGCCCGTCTGGGCGTTGCCGTAGGGGTCCTGCTGGGCGTTGCCGTACGGGTCCTGCGGGGTGCCGTACGGGTTCTGCCCGCCGTACGGGCCGGGTGTGCCGTTCGCGTACGAGGCCTGTCCCCCGCCGTACGAGCCCTGCGGGGGACTGCCGTACGGGCCCCCCTGCTGCCCGTCCCCGTACGAGCCGCCCTGGGCGTCACCGGCGGCGTACGGGCCGGTGCCGTACGGGCCGGCGGACCGGGGTGCCTGGTACGGGGTGCCCTGCGCGTCGCCGTACGGGGCGCCGCCGCCGGGGCCGGGGCCGCCGCCGTACGGGCCCGGCTGGGCGCCGTACGCGTCGTCGCCGTATCCGCCGCCGGCCTGGCCGCCGTCGTACCCGCCGGCCTGGCCCGTGCCGTACCCGCCCTGGTCGTACCGGGCTGTGTCGCCACCAAAACCCTGGGGGCCGGTGGGGCCGCCGAAGCCCTGGGGGCCGGTGGGGCCGCCGTCCGAGGAGCCGTCCTCCTCCGCCCGCCGCTCCGCCGTGTCAGCCGGGGTGGCCTCGGCGGCCGTGGCGGCCTCCTTCTTCGACCGGCTCCGGGCCCGCAGGAACTCGATGATGATCGGCACCACGGAGACCAGCACGATCAGGATGAGGATCAGTTCGATGTGCTCGTGCACGAAGTCGATCTTGCCCAGGGCGGAACCCAGCAGGGTCACCCCGACACCCCAGAGCACCCCGCCGATGATGTTGAACGTGATGAACGAGCGGTAGTTCATCCGGCTGACGCCCGCGATGATCGGCGTGAACGTCCGGACGATGGGCACGAAGCGCGCGAGCACCAGCGACTTCGGGCCGTACTTCTCGAAGAACTCGTGCGCCTTCTCGACGTTCTCCTGCTTGAAGAGGCGGGAGTCCGGACGCTTGAAGAGCGACGGTCCCACCTTGCGGCCGAAGAGGTAGCCGACCTGGTCCCCGATGATCGCGGCCAGCGCCACCAGGACGCACACCACCCAGAGCGGGTACTTCAGGTCGCCCGTCGTCACCAGCAGACCGGTGGTGAAGAGCAGGGAATCGCCCGGCAGGAAGAACCCGATCAGCAGACCGGACTCGGCGAAGACGATGAGCAGGAGGCCGGGGAGCCCGAACGTGTTCAGCAGATAGTCCGGGTCCAGCCAGCTCGGGCCGAGCGCAAGCGTATTCAAGGGTCCGGGCTCCAGGATCGATCGATGACGGCGGCAGCGCCGCCCCAAGCTATCAACGCGGCGCGACAGCTCAGGGTTCCAGTGGCGTAAGCAAGGATGCGCCCGACGCGAACCGGGGCAAAGGTGGCCCCGGGAGGTGTCACCCATGGGCATCGAGGATTACGGCGGCGGGCAGACGGCCCAGGCGGACGTTCTGGTCGTCACCACGAACGACGTACCCGGCCATCAGGTCACCCAGGTCATCGGCGAGGTGTTCGGACTCACGGTCAGGTCCCGCCACCTCGGCAGCCAGATCGGCGCGGGCCTGAAGTCGATGATCGGCGGCGAGCTGAAGGGCCTGACCAAGACCCTGGTCGAGACCCGCAACCAGGCCATGGAACGCCTCGTGGAGCAGGCCAGGGCCCGAGGCGCCAACGCCGTGCTGACGATGCGCTTCGACGTGACGGACGCCGCGGACGTGGGCACGGAGGTCTGCGCCTACGGAACGGCCGTCGTGATCAGCCGGACCTGACGGCGCGCCTCCCCCGCCGGCGCCCGCGTCCTCGCGGGCAGGACGGCCTCCCGGCCGAGAACTGAGAGGACCACACACCGATGCCGCTCCACAAGGGTTCACCCGGCGCCGACCAGGCCGACGGGGACCGCAGGCTCGCGATGAACCCGTTCTTCGCCGAGGCCGACCCCACGGCCGCGATGACCGCGGCGCCACCCGTGCACCGGCTGCCGGACGGCCCGATGCCGCCCAAGAACGCCTACCAGATCGTCCGTGACGAGCTGATGCTCGACGGCAACTCCCGGCTCAACCTCGCGACCTTCGTCACCACCTGGATGGAGTCCCAGGCCGCTGTGCTGATGGGCGAGTGCCGGGACAAGAACATGATCGACAAGGACGAGTACCCGCGCACCGCCGAACTGGAGCGACGGTGCGTGGCGATGCTCGCGGACCTGTGGAACGCCCCCGACCCGCAGGCCACGGTGGGCTGCTCCACCACGGGGTCCAGCGAGGCCTGCATGCTCGCCGGGATGGCGCTCAAACGGCGCTGGTCGACCCGGAACGCCGACCGCTATCCGGCGCACGCCCGGCCCAACCTGGTGATGGGCGTGAACGTGCAGGTGTGCTGGGAGAAGTTCTGCACGTTCTGGGAGGTCGAGGCCCGCCAGGTCCCCATGGAGGGTGAGCGCTTCCATCTGGACCCGCAGGCCGCCGCCGAGCTCTGCGACGAGAACACCATCGGCGTCATCGGCATCATGGGATCGACCTTCGACGGCTCCTACGAGCCGATCGCCGAGCTCTGCGCGGCCCTGGACGACCTCCAGGAACGTACCGGCCTCGACATCCCCGTCCACGTCGACGGGGCGTCCGGGGCGATGGTGGCCCCGTTCCTCGACGAGGACCTGGTGTGGGACTTCCGGCTCCCCCGGGTGTCCTCCGTCAACACCTCGGGGCACAAGTACGGCCTGGTCTACCCGGGTGTCGGATGGATCCTGTGGCGCTCACCGGCGGAGCTTCCGGAGGAACTGGTCTTCCGGGTCAACTACCTGGGCGGTGACATGCCGACCTTCGCGCTGAACTTCTCCCGGCCGGGCGCCCAGGTGGTGGCCCAGTACTACACGTTCCTGCGCCTGGGACGCGACGGCTACCGTGCCGTCCAGCAGGCGTCCCGGGACGTGGCGATGCGGCTCGCCCGGGAGATCGAGGCCCTGGGGGACTTCCGGCTGCTCAGCCGGGGCGACGAACTGCCGGTGTTCACCGTGACGACGAAGCCCGACGTCCAGGCGTACGACGTCTTCGACGTGTCACGGCGGCTGCGGGAGCGCGGATGGCTGGTGCCCGCGTACACCTTCCCCGCCAACCGGCAGGACCTCGCGGTGCTGCGGGTGGTCTGCCGCAACGGCTTCACCTCGGACCTCGCGGAGCTGCTGCTGGAGGACCTGCGTCGGCTCCTGCCCGAGCTGCGGCGGCAGCCGCATCCGTTGAACCGAGACCGGTCGACCGCGACGGCCTTCCACCACTGAGGGCCGTGCGGGCTCAGCGGGACGCGTCCCGGTCGGCCGAGCCTGTCGCGTACGGGTTCTCCCGGCCCTCGGGCAGCACGCCGACGAAGGGGTCGCCTTCCCCGGCGAAGGTGTAGGCACCGGCCTCGATCCGGGCGATCAGGCCCCGGGTCCACTCGGCACCCACGTCCGCCGAGTGGACCCAGAGATTCATGATCTCGCCGATGTGACCGATCGACTCCGGCCCGTCGGCCGGTATGTAGTCCTCCGTGACCGAGGCCCGCCAGCCCTCGATGGCGGCGACACGCTCGTGGAGCAGCGCCACGGCCTCGGAGCGCTCCAGGTCGACGATGAAGCCGATGCCCGCCGAGAGCACGTCCACGCTCTGGTCGTACGAGGTCAGCGCGGCTCGCAGCAGGGTGAAGTACTCGCTCGTGCCGCTCTCGGTGATCTCGTACTCGGTGCGGGGCGGGCCCCCCGCCGTGGACGGGGCGCTCTCGTGTGCCAGGAGCAGGCCCTGCTTCGCCATCTGCTTGAGCGCGTGGTAGATCGAGCCCGGTTTGGCGTTGGACCACTCGTGCGCGCCCCAGTACTCCAGGTCGTTGCGGACCTGGTAGCCGTGTGCCCGCCCGTGCTGACGGACGGCGCCCAGGACCAGGAGCCGGATCGCGGACAAACCCTCCACCCCCTGTACTCAACTTTGACCAGCGTAGCCCGCCTCCGCGTCGGCCGGCGCGAACGCCGTCCTGCCGGGATGACCCAGGGGGACCGGGTCAGAAGGGGAAGACCGTGCGCCCGTGCTGGATCGAGATCCACCTCAGGGTGGTGAAGGCGTCGACCGCCGCCGCGCCGTTCAGCCGCCCCATGCCCGACATCTTCTCGCCGCCGAAGGCGACCAGCGGGTCGTCCTGCACCGTGGTGTCGTTGACATGGAACATCCCGCTCACGATCCGCCGCGCGAACCGCACCCCCCGTTCGGTGTCCGCCGTGTGCACGGCACCGCTCAGACCGTAGGGGCTGTCGTTGACGATCCGCAGGGCGTCGTCCTCGCCGTCGAACGGCACCAGCAACGCCACCGGGCCGAAGATCTCCTGCCGCAGCAGCGGTGAGTCGTCCGGCAGACCGGTCAGCACCGAGGGGCCGACGAGATTGCCGCGGGTGGTGCCCCGCACCAGGGCGGTGGCCCCGCGCGCCAGTGCCTCGTCCACCAGCGCCGTGAGCGCGTCTGCCTGGAAACCGCTGGTCACCGGGCCTATACGGACCTCGGGGTCGCGCGGGTCGCCCGTCTTGAGGGCGGCCACCTCCGCGGTGAACCGCCCGGTGAACTCCGGCTCCACGGACCGGTCCACCAGGATGCGGCTGGCGGCCATGCTGACCTGGCCCTGGTAGAGGAAGCGGCTGTGCACGGCCGCCCGGACGGCCTGGTCCACGTCGGCGTCGTCCAGGACGACCAGGGCGCTGTTGCCGCTCAGTTCGAGGAACGTCCGCTTGAAGAGACCCGCCGCCGTCGCCGCGACATGGCGGCCGACCCGGTCGGAGCCGGTGAACGCTATCGCCTTGGGCACGGGGTGCTCGATGAAGGTGTCACCGATCTCGGCGCTGTCGGTGATCGTCACGTTGAGCAGTCCGGCGGGCAGCCCGGCCGCCTCGAAGATGTCGGCCACCAGCGGGCCGCCGGCCACCGGGGCGTTCTGGTGGGGCTTGACCACCGCCGCGTTGCCGAGGGCCAGCGCGGGCGCGACGGTCTTCATCGTCACCAGGAAGGGGAAGTTGGACGCGCTGATGACCCCTATGACGCCGATCGGGAGCCGGTGGAGCCGGTTCTCCTTGCCGTCCACGGCGGCCGGCAGCAGCCGCGCGGTCGGCCCCAGGGCCTGCGTCTCCGCCTCGCGCAGGAACGCCCGTACGGCACGCACCTCGTACTCGGCCCTGCACCGGGTGCCGCCCAGCTCGTCGATGAGCATCTCGGTGATGACGCCGGCGCGTTCCGCGACGATCCGTTCGGCGTTCCGCAGAACGGCCGCACGCTCGAAGGGGTGTGCCGTGGCCCATTCCCGCTGCGCGCGCTCCGCGGCGCGGTAGGCGAGATCCACCTCGGCCGCCGTGGCGACGGTGACGGAGCAGAGCTTCTCGCCGTTGTAGGGATTGAAATCGATGATGTCCCACGAGCCGCTGCCGGTCAGCCACTCGCCGTCGATGTACTGGTGGGCCAGTTCATGGAAGGACATGCATTCCCTTACTGCAGGCGCCAACTCCTGTAGAGGCGTCATCGTACGTGCGGATCAGGTCAGTTGGAGGAGTCCGCGAAGAACGTCCCGGCTTTCCTCGGGACCGGGGCTGTCGTCGTGGAGCCGCGCCATCGCCTTCTCGTACTGAGAGACCTCTTCCGGCTTGTCCAGATAGAGCGCACTTGTCAGCTGCTCCAGATAGACGATGTCCGACAGATCGGATTCGGGGAAGCGCAGCATCGTGAAGGCGCCGCTCTCGCCCGCGTGTCCGCCAAAACTGAAGGGCATCACCTGGAGGGTGATGTTGGGCTGCTCCGACATGTCGATCAGATGCCGCAACTGCGCGCGCATCACGTCCCGTTCGCCGTACGGGCGGCGCAGGGCCGCCTCGTCGAGCACGGCGTGGAAGCGCGGGGCGCGCTCGGAGACGAGCGCCTTCTGCCGCTCCAGGCGGAGCGCGACACGGCGGTCCACCTCGGCCGCGGAGGCGCCGGGCATGCCGCGCGAGACGACCGCGTGGGCGTACGCCTCGGTCTGCAACAGACCGTGCACGAACTGGACTTCGTAGATCCGGATGAGCGATGCCGCCCCCTCCAGACCGATATACGTCTGGAACCAGCCGGGCAGCACATCGCCGTAACTGTGCCACCAGCCCGCCACGTTGGCCTCACGGGCCAGGCCGAGCAGCGACTCCCGCTCCACCTCGTCCGTGACTCCGTAGAGCGTGAGGAGGTCCTCGACGTCCCTGGCCTTGAAGCTCACCCTTCCCAACTCCATGCGGCTGATCTTCGACTCGGAGGCGCGGATGGAGTAGCCGGCCGCCTCACGGGTGATGCCCCGCGACTCGCGCAACCGCCTGAGCTGTGAGCCCAGCAGGATGCGTCGCACCACAGATCCACTCGACTCGCCTGCCGACACCGGTACTGCCCTCCCCATCGCTTCCCTTGCACCGGAGCACCCCCGAACCCCGGAGCCGGATTCTGCCACCAAAACGCTTCAGCCCGTACTCATTCGGTTACAGAACCGGCCATGGATCCGAAGTGCCGCCGATCCGGTCGACGGAAGAAATGACCAAGAACCGCCACGCTACCGGGCGAGTCCGGCGCGTGCACGTGCATCTGCCCTTGCATCTGCCCTGCGCATTCGGAACCATGGCCCTCGCGCACCTGCGTGCTCGTTCGTGTTGTGCCGCTGTACCTCCTAGTAGTGCCGCTACCAGCAGTGCCGCTACAGCCGCGAATCCCGGGAGTGCCTCGCATGGGGACGAATGGATCGACGATGCTCGAACCGTTACGGCGGGGTCTTCCCCCTATCGACCCCTCGTCCGTCGCCGGTTCGGTGTCCTGCACCCTGCCGCCTCGGTACGAAGCGGTGGGCGGGGCACGGTCGTTCACGCGTACGACGCTGACCTCCTGGGACCTGGCCAACCGGTTCGACGACGTCGCCCTGGTCGTCTCCGAGCTCGTCACCAACGCCCTGCGGCACGCCCTGCCGGCCGACCCGGCGCGCGAGCGCCAGGACCGCTCCGTGCGACTGCACCTGATGCGCTGGACCTCCCGGCTGGTGTGCGCGGTCCGCGACCCCAGTGACGAGAGCCCGGTGGCGGGCGACGCCGCCGATTCGGCCGAGTCGGGGCGCGGGCTGTTCCTGGTGGAGTCGTTCAGCGACTGCTGGGGCTGGCACCCGTCCCCCGTACCGGCCGACACCGCGCGGGGCGCGGTCCAGCGCGGCAAGGTGGTCTGGGCGCTGTTCCGTCTGCCGGAGCAGTCCCCCGCGGCCACGGCACCGGTGTTCCCGGTGCTGGGCGCGGCGAAGCCCGCTCAGGCGCTGACCGACGGCAGGTAGGACCGGGACGCGTCACGGACCGGCCCGGACCGGGGCGCGGGCGAGCCGGAGCCGGCACCGGGGCGCCCGGCCAGGACGGGCCGGCCGGCGTACGGGCGCGGACGTGCGGTCAGCCGCCCGCCGCGAGATGGTCGAACTCCCCGCTCTTGACGCCCAGTAGCAGCGCCTCTATCTCCGCCGGGGTGTAGACCAGCGCCGGCCCGTCCGGGTGGCGCGAGTTGCGCATCGCCACATCGCCCCCGGGCAGTTTCGCGAACTCCACGCAGGAGCCCTGGGAGTTGCTGTGGCTGCTCTTCTGCCAGACGACTCCGCGAAGCTCTGTGGCCGCCATGCCGTTGTACACGTCGTGCACAGGACGCTCCCGAGTTGCAAGGTGCAAGTGTCAACTAGCTCGGATCATAGCTGTGTTCATATGCCGATGCATGAGCAGATGCACGTGCACGCGGGGTGCGCACGCGGTTACGCTCCTTCTGCCCCCAGACTCCGCCGAGGCACCTCTCTTCTGAAAGACGCTCCGCGGGGCGATCAGGATCCCTTCACCCGGACTTCACTCGGGGCTTCCCTCAAGGCTTCCCCCGGCGCGGCCGCGAATTCCTTGAACCGTCAAGCGGTGCCGACAGGCGGATCCGGCCCCAGGTCAGGACTTCGCCCCCGTGCCCTCCAGACCCCGTGAGAAGTCCTCCAGCGCCTCCACGAGCATGGCCGCGCCTTCGCGCAGGAAGGGGTCGGGCGCCGGTGTCGCCTCCGGGTCGTCCTCGGGGAGGTCCCAGCGGGCCAGTACCCGGCGTACCTGCTCCCAGTCCGGCACCCGGCGTTCGCGTACCGCCCTCGCCCCCCGGTCGGCCGCCTTGCGCAGTGCCCCGGCCAGCTCCGCCGCGCCCGGCGCCGGGTCGGCCGAGCGGGCCGGGAGGTGGGCCTCCATCAGCATCGCGACCCTGCCGAGCTGGGCCAGCGCCTGCTGGGCGTCCGCGGCGGCGGTCCGGGAGATGCCCCGGTGGCGTACCGGTTCGTGCTGGGCGGTCTCCAGCGCGTCCTGCCAGACCACCCGCGCCTCACGGGTGGTCAGCAGCGCCTTGCGCACGTCCGCCAGGCTGCCGCCGGCCGGATCCGCGAAGTGGTCGAGCACCGTGGCCGCGTAGGCGCTGTCCGTGATGAGCCATTCGGCGAGCCGGTTGCGCAGCCGAGGCGTCTCCCAGGCGGGGTACAGGGCGTACGAGACCATGGCCAGCAGCCCGCCGACGAGGGTCAGGACGACGCGTTCGGGGACGGTCTGCGACCAGTCGTCGCCCGCCATGCCGAGCAGGAAGACCACATAGGCGGAGACGCAGACCTGGCCGACCGCGTATCCGGTGCGCATCAGCAGGTACATCAGCAGGGCGCACAGCACCGCGAGGCCGGCGGCGAGCACGGCACCCGGCTGGAAAGCCTGCACGATGCCCGTGGCGACCCCGACCCCGACCAGGGTCCCGCCGAACCGGGCCACCGCGCGTGAGTAGGTCTGGGAGAACTCCGGGCGCATCACCATCACGGCCGTCATCGGCGCCCAGTAACCGTGTCCGAACGGCAGCGCCGTCCCCATCAGATAGCCGGCGCACGCGACCACCGACACCCGGACGGCGTGCCGGAGGATCGGTGAACCCCGGCGCAGCTCGCGGCGCATGGACGCCAGGACCACCGGGACCATGCGCAGCAGGGTGGGGCGTCGCCGGGTCTCCAGGTCGCCGCTGGACGGTTCCCGGGTGCCCGTGCCCTCGGCGATCTCCAGCACGTCGGCGAGCAGCACGTTGAGCCGGTCGGCGGCGCGGCGGGGCCGGCCGGTGAGGATCACCTCGTTGTCCGGGGTCCGCAGCACGCCGAGGTCCGTGGGGGCGATGTGGACGGGTTCGCCGTGCCGGATCGCGTGGGCCGCCGCGTCCAGCACGGAACCGGCGGCGGCCAGCATCTCGCGCACCCAGACACGCTCCAGCCCCTCGGCGGGCACGCCCAGCGCCGGGTCGGCCAGCGAGGCCAGCACCGGGCGCATCCGCTCGGCGATCTTGCGGGCCCCGTGCAGTTCGGCGGGGCGCCGACGGGCCTGGGCGGGGGTGACGGCGGCCGCGCTGCGGGCGGTCATCAGCGGTACGGGGTCGAAGTGCGCCACCGGGTCGTGGCGCAGCCGGCGGGCGTACTCGGCCTCGGCGGCCAGCGCGTCGGCGAGCGCGTCGCGCTGGGCACCCCATCTGCGGACCGGGAACAGCACGATCAGCGCCGCCTGCACGAGGCCGCCGACCGCCATCATGGCGGCGTGCGCGGCAGCGTCCAGGACGGAGGTGGGCAGGGTGATCGTGACCAGCATGATCGCCACGTTGGACCCCGCGATGATGCCGCCCGTCGAGCCCGCGGCCCACGACATCCCTGCGGCGAACGTCCACAGCGCCAGCACCGCCACGAACAGGACGGTGTGCGAGACGCTGACGTAGCCGATGAACGTGGACACGGCCAGGCTGGCACCGGAGACCAGGGCGAGCACCGGCCGGGGGCGCCAGCTGCGCTGGAAGGAGGCGATGGCCGCCTGGAACGCCCCGAAGGCGGAACTGGCCGCGATCGCCGGGCCGAAGAACGTGAGGGTGACGCCGACCACGAGGGCGAGGCCCGCGGCTCCGCGCACCGCGATGAGCGGTTCGAGGCGTTTCCGCTCGATCCTGAACCCGGAGCGGGCGGTCTCCTTCAGCGCCCGGAGCCAGCTCATGGGCCGAGCGTAACCGCAATCCCCCACGATCCCGGCTTACGCCACCCAGCCCGGCCTACCGGCCGATTCCGGGCGGACGGGCGCCCACCCTGGCCCGGTCCGCGGCGGCCGTTCCGTGCGTCCACCCCTCGGCGTCACTCACCCCGCGCACCCGGGACGTGGTGGTCCTGGGGAACATCCGCTCCGCCGCGTCGGTGACGGCGACGTCCCGGGCCGCCAGCACCGGAAGCAGGCCTCCCGGGGCGTCACCACCGCCGGCCGCGGCGGTGACCCGGGCGGTGTCCGCCGCGAGCCGGGCACCGAGGCGCTGGGCGTACGCCATCAGGAACGACTGCCGGAAGGTCTTGGTCCGTTTCCGCCCGGCGGCCCGCTGCCCGGCCTCCGCCGTGGTCATGGCGGAGGTGCCCTGGACCAGCAGCGAGGTGAAGAGCAGTTCCACCGCCTCCAGGTCCGCCTCGAACCCGACGACCGTGCTGAAGCCCAGGTCGCTGTCCCACACGGCCCGGCAGCGGTTGGCGGAGGCGACCGCGTCGAGCAGGACGGCCTTCGCGCTCTCGTACGGGGCGTCCACGCCGATCCGGCGCGCTCCCGGGCCGTCACCCCCGTGCGTACGGGCGGCGAGCAGCGCCTCGTCGATGCTGTGCCGGGCCATCAGCTCCTGGGCCTTGGTGGTGAGGGCCTCCGCCTCCTGGGGGAAGCCGGTCGCCTCCGCCTTGGCGAGCAGGGCCCGGATCCGGGTGAGCATCCGGGGTTCGCCGTGCGCGGGCGGCCGGTGCGGGCCCTCGGAGGCCCGGCCGGGCGGCGGGCCGACCGGTTCGATCGCGGGGAGCCGCAGCAGCAGCCGGTACAGCTCCAGCAGCGCCGAGGCGTAGCCGAACCGGTCGGGCCTGTTGCGCGGCGCGGGCGCCGGGAGTTCGGCGATCTGGTCGGCCCAGCGGGGCGGCAGCCGGTCGTAGTCGGCGGTCTCGGCGGTGATCAGGGCGGCGACGAGGGCGGCGCCGCCCTCGTCCAGCTCGCGCCGGACGAACCGGACGACGTCGGCGGGCTGCCAGCCGCGCTCCCAGGCGCGCCGGACGAACTCCTCGCCCCTGCGGTGCGCCGCCGCGTCGGCGGACGGGTCGGCGGCGAGGAGGGAGGCGCCGGTGTCCAGTCCGGCGTCGTCCGCCGAGTAGAGGGCCGCCGCGCACGCCTGGTCGATCACCGGTTCCATCGGATCAGGGTAGGCCGGGACGGACCCCTCAACGCTCCCCGGGGAGCAGCACGAGCTTGCCGCGTACGTGCCCGGCCTCGCTGAGCGCCTGGGCTCGCGCCGCGTCCCGGAGCGCGAAGGTCCGCGTCACCGGGATCCGCAGCTCGCCGACCGACGCCAGCCGGGCGAACTCCGCGAGCCGGGCGCCCTCGCCCGGACGGTTCCCGCCGCCCCCGGAGAAGGCGACGCCGTACGCGGCCGCGTCCGGGTCCGCGATGGTGACGATCCGGTCGGAGGTACCGCCGCGCAGCTCGACGGAGTCCGCGAGCGCGCCCCGGCCCGCCGCGTCGAACACGGCGTCCACGCCCTCCGGGGCCGCCGCCCGCACCCGCTCGACCAGCCCCTCGCCGTACTCCACCGGGAACGCGCCGAGCACCCGCAGATAGTCGTGGTTGGCGGGTGAGGCGGTCCCGATCACGGTGGCTCCCCGGGCCGCGGCCAGCTGGACGGCGGCGGAGCCCACCGCCCCGGCCGCCCCGTGCAGCAGCAGGGTGTCCCCGGCGGTGACCGCGAGCTCGTCCAGGACCCGGGCGGCGGTCGCCGTCGCGACCGGCAGGGCCGCGGCCTCCTCCCAGCCCAGGCCGTCCGGCTTGGGCGCCACGGCGTCCGCGTCGGCCAGGGCGTACCGCGCGTAGGCGCCGGTGACGCTCCGGCCGAGCACCTCGTCACCGGGCTCGAAGGCGGTGACCCCTTCGCCGGTCTCCTCGACGACCCCGGCGAACTCGCTGCCCGGCACGGCCGGCAGCCGGGTCGGGAAGGCCGCCTCCATCCAGCCGTTGCGGATCTTGTGGTCCATCGGGTTGATCCCGGCGGCCCGCACGGCCACCCGGATCTGACCGGGGCCCGGACGGACGTCCTCGGTCTCGGTGAACCGCAGGACCTCCGGGCCGCCGAACTCCTCGTACACGATCGCTTCCATCACCGTCTCCTCGGTGCCCTCGCGCTTCGCCCGCCCCTCCCCCCGATGGTCGCGGCAGGACCGCCCGGCCGCCCGGCGAGAGACGGCGAGCCCGCCGCCGCGCGGGACCGGCCGCCCCGAGCCCGCCGCCGTGCGGGGCCCGCCGCCCGGTCACTGTCAGTGCCGGGTGCCAGACTCGCCCCATGACCGGACGCTGGGCCCTGGCACCCCTCGAAGGGGGCGGCGCGCGCCTCGTCCCGCTGGGGCGGGACGGGCTGCCCGCCGGTCCCGTGCTGACCGAGCGCGACCTGGTCGAGGCGGTCCGCTCCCGCCCCGACGTGGTCCGCTGGGTCTGGCGGTCCACCGCCGAGGTCTACCCCCGCCTGCTCGCGGCCGGTGTCCGGGTCGAGCGGTGCTACGACATCGAGTGCGCCGAGCAGTTGCTGCTCGGGCACGAGGGCCGGCTCGGCGAACCCCGCTCCGCCGCGGCCGCCTGGGCCCGGCTGCGCGACGCGCCGGTGCCGCCCGATCCATCGCCCCGCCCGGCGGAACCCGGTTCCCAGTCCTCCCTCTTCGACCCGCCCTCCGGCACGGACGTGCCGTTCGACGCCCTGCTCCAGGTCTACGCCGAGCAGTCGCGCCGCCACGACGCGGCGGAGCACCCGGGCAGGATGCGGCTGCTCACGGCCGCCGAGTCGGCCGGCACACTGGTCGCCGCCGAGATGAAGAGGACCGGCCTGCCCTGGCGGGCCGACGTGCACCGCGCGGTCCTGGACGAGCTGCTGGGCGAGCGGTACGCGGGCGGCGGCGAACCCCGCAGGCTGGCCGAGGCGGCGGACGAGGTCTCGGCGGCGTTCGGCAGACGGGTGCGCCCCGACCTGCCCGCCGACGTGGTGAAGGCCTTCGCCCAGGCCGGGATCAAGGTGCGCTCGACCCGCCGCTGGGAGCTGGAGGCGCTCGACCATCCGGCGGTGGAGCCGCTGATCCGCTACAAGAAGCTGTACCGCGTCTGGACCGCCCACGGCTGGAGCTGGCTGACGGACTGGGTGCGCGAGGGCCGCTTCCGCCCGGAGTACCAGCCGGGCGGCACGGTCAGCGGGCGCTGGACGACCAACGGCGGCGGCGCCCTCCAGATCCCCCGGGTGATACGCCAGGCGGTCGTCGCCGACCCGGGCTGGCGCCTGGTCGTGGCGGACGCCGACCAGATGGAGCCGCGGGTGCTGGCCGCCGTCTCCCGCGACCGGGGTCTGATGGAGGTGGCCGGACACGACGGCGACCTCTACACGGCCCTGTCCGACCGCGCCTTCCGGGGTGACCGCGAGCACGCCAAGCTCGCCCTGCTCGGCGCCGTCTACGGCCAGACCTCCGGCGACGGCCTGAAGAACCTGGCGGCGCTGCGCCGCAGGTTCCCGCACGCCGTGGCCTATGTGGACGACGCGGCGAAGGCCGGCGAGGAGGGCCGCCTCGTCCGCACCTGGCTCGGCCGCACCAGCCCGCCCGCGGCCGGCGCCGGGGAGTACGAGGAGGCGGGCATCCCGCAGGAGACCGGTGACACCGGGCCCGGAGAGAGCTCCGGGGAGTACGGACTCACCCCCGGCTACGCCTCGTCCGACTCCCGTGCCCGGGGCCGCTTCACCCGTAATTTCGTCGTCCAGGGCAGCGCCGCCGACTGGGCGCTCCTGCTCCTCGCGGCACTGCGCAGCACGCTGGCCGCCCGGGGGATGCGGGCCGAGCTGGTGTTCTTCCAGCACGACGAGGTGATCGTGCACTGCCCGGCCGACGAGGCGCCCGACGTGGTGGAGGCGATCCGGGCGGCCGGGGAGCTGGCGGGGCTGACCGCGTTCGGCCCGACTCCCGTGCGGTTCCCCTTCACCACGGCGGTCGTCGAGCGGTACTCGGAGGCCAAGTGAGCGAGCGGCGGCGGTGCGGGGTGAGGGTCGGCGAAGGGGCGGTGGCGCGGAAGAGCCCGGACCGGGACGATGCCCCGGTCCGGGCCTGTGCCGCTCCCTCTACCCGCGTTCCCACAACGCGGGGACCAGCGGCGGCTCCCACCCCACGATGGCCTTGTGCCCCTGGAGGCAGCGGTAGGAACCGCCGCCGTAGGTCACCCGGTCACCGGCGCGGTAGGTGGTTCCGGCCGCCCAGCTGCCGCCCGGAGGATCGGTGGGCGGGACGGTGGGCGGATCGGTCGGGTCGGGCTGCTGGGCCACGTCGAGGACGAAGTCGAAGGTGCCCTCCCGCCCCGACCCGGCGGAGCGGACGTTCATCAGCAGCGCCGGGTCGAAGATGGCGTCCGTGGCGTTGCGCGGCTCGCCCGGGAAGTACAGCTGCGTGGTCAGCACGGGCCGGCCGGGCGCCTGCGCCTTCACATGGATGTGCCGGGTGCGGCCCGGATACAGCCCCGGCACGATGGTCGTCAGCGAGAACGAACCGTCGGCACCGGTGAACTGGTGCCCGCGGAAGGCGAATCCGGCCATGTCATAGGCGCCGTTGGTGTCCGCCTGCCAGAAGTCCAGGAGCACGCCCGCGACCGGCTTGCAGGCCCGGCCGAAGACATAGCCGCTCACGGTGAGCGGCACGCCGGGGGTGGAGGACGTCACCAGGCTGGTGCGCAGCGGGGAGTTGGGCTTGAAGTAGGGGCCCTCCATCTGCTCGGGGGTCGGGTCGTCACCGTCGTCGCAGGACGGCGTCAGCGCCAGGGGGGTGGTGCCGGCGCGGCCGGCGTCCCGGGCCAGCGCCGCGCCTCCGCCCACGACCAGGGGCACGGCGCTCGCCGCGACGGCCGCCTTCAGGAGGCTCTTACGGCTGATCGGGCGGCCGGTGGCCTGCCGGGAGTCGTTGCGGGGGGTGCCACCGGTCTCTTCCGGCGGCACAGCGGATCTCTCGGTCATGGCTGATTCCTCGGTGGACGCGGATTCCGCCGGGTGCTCGGATTCCTCGGAACGGGACGGGGGTCAGATCAGCTTCCAGAGCGCGGGCACGTTCGGCGGCGTCCAGCCGGGCTGCGCCTGGTGGCCCTGGAGGCACCGGTAGCTCGATCCGCCGTAGGTCACCACGGCACCGGCGGCGTAGGTCGTGCCCGCGGCCCAGGTGCCGCCCGGCTCCCCGGTCGGCGGGTCGGTGGGCGGGTCGGTCGGCGTGCCGCTGGTGACCAGGGTCAGCCCGTACGCCGACAGCGCCGGGTTGATCGGCTGGTAGTACGTCGTACCGCCCTGGGAGCAGTTGCCCGAACCCCCGGAGGTGACGCCCTGGGCCTGGCTGCCGGAGATGAACGAGCCGCCGGAGTCGCCGGGTTCGGCGCAGACGTTGGTACGGGTGACGCCGGAGACCGTGCCCTCCTGGTACGTCACGCTGGTGTCGTGCTGCTGGATCGTGCCGCAGTGCCAGCCGGTGGTGGAGCCGGAGCGGCAGACCGAGGAGCCCACCACGGCCTGGGTGGAACCGGCGACCGTCACATCGCCGTTGCCGTAGCCGTTCACCAGGGCGCGGGGCGTCCAGTTGGCGTTGACGGCGACCCAGGAGTAGTCGCGGCCGGGGAAGGTGGAGCCCTGGAAGGAGCCCTGGGACTGCTGGTTGACCCCGCTGGTGGTCACTCCGGGGGTGCCGCAGTGGCCGGCGCTGACGAAGCCGTTCTGGGTGCCCCGCTTCACGGGGAAGCCGATGGAACAGCGGCCCGAGCCGTTCATGTAGTACGCGTCGCCGCCGCGCAGGTCCGCGTAGGTGCGGGGCTGTTCGGTGGTGTGCCGGACCTGGACGAGGTCGCGGGAGACACCGGCGGCGTCGAGGAGGCCGTCCGCCGCACCGGTGCGGGCGGTGTTGACGACGAGCCGGTTGGCGCGCACGTCGACGTACCAGGAGGGCACGTCCTTCGGCGCCTTCTTCAGGGCCACCGCGTCCAGTGCCGCCTTCGCCGCGTCCAGGCGGTCCAGGCTGTGGTCGACGACCTCGGCCCGCGCGCCCGCCCCGGTGATCCGGGCGACGTCGGCGCGGTCGGTGGTGGCGACGGTGAGGGCGGCCTCGTCACCGCTCACCCGGGCCCCGGCGAAGTCGGCGCCGAGGGACTTCTCCAGCCCTTGGGCGACGACCGCCGCACGGTACTCGTTGCCTATCCGGGCCTTGGCCGCGTCGGCGTCCAGACCGAGGTCGCGCTGCATGGCCTTGATCAGCCCCGGCGAGAGCTGGTCGGCGGCGGCGGTGGGGGCCGGGCCGTGCTGGGGGTCGGCCGAGGCGATGCCCGCCAGGCCGGCGAGGCCGAGCGCGCCCACGGCCACGACGGCGGTGGCCGTGGCGAGCGCGCGCTTGCGGAGCTTGGTTCTCTCCACGTGAACTCTCCTTGGATTGAGGGGGTGTCGGGCTCCGGGGGTGGGGGAGCTCGGAAGGAGGTGGGGAATTGCCGAAAACGTAGCCGCGCGCACCGCCGCGCAGGAGATCCCGCCCGCCCCCTACCACCGCGTTATGGGGCGCCCGGAACCGACGGCGCGGGTTCCCGGCCGCAGGCGTCCGCCCGTAGGCTCCCCGCCATGGCGACGCATGAGCACGAGATCACCGAACCCGTGGACCTCTGCCTGCCCGACGGCAGGCTCGACCGGGCGGCGGTCGGCTGGTCCCGGGTGCCGCTGCACCGCGCGAACCTGCGCGGCTGGGGCCGGACCAAGCGGTGGGAGTACTGGTGCGTGACGACGCCCACCCACCTGGTCGCGCTGACCGTCAGCGACCTCGACTTCCTGGCGCTGAACACGGTCTACCTGCTGGAATTCGGCGCGGGCGGACGCGAGACGGAGCGCACCTCGATCGTCCCCGGCGCCCGCGGCGTCCGGCTCCCGGACACCGTCGCCGGGTCCCCGGGCACGGAGGACGTCGTGGTCGGCCCCGCCCGCCCGTCCGGCGGAAAGGTACGGATCGAGATCCGTGACGAGGCGTCAGGCACCCGGCTGCGGGCCCGCTGCCTGACGCCGGACCGGCTGCCGCTGGAAGTCGATCTGCTGGTCGCCCGGCCGGAGGGGCACGAGTCGCTCTCCGTCGTGGTGCCGTGGAGCGACCGGCGTTTCCAGTACACCTCCAAGCACACCGCGCTGCCCGCCACCGGGCAGGTGAGGATCGGTACGGAGGTCCTGGGGTTCGGCGGGGACGACGAGCCGGCCTGGGCGGTCCTGGACCACGGCCGGGGGCGCTGGCCGCGTACGGTCGACTGGAACTGGGGCGCCGCCGGCGGCCGTACGGACGGCCACACCCTCGGCCTCCAGTTCGGCGGGCGCTGGACGGCGGGGACCGGGTCCACCGAGAACGGACTCTGCGTCGACGGCCGGCTCACCAAGATCGGCGAGGAGCTCGACTGGCGCTGGTCGGCCACCGACCGGTCGGCCCCCTGGACCATCCGTACGCCGGTGTCCGACCAGGTGGACCTGACGTTCACGCCGTTCCACAACCGGGCCACACGCACGGACGCCGGGCTGATCGCCAACCGCACCGACCAGAGCTTCGGCCACTACGACGGCCGCGTCCGCACCGACGACGGCACCGAGATCGCGGTCAGGCACCTCCTGGGCTGGGCCGAGGACGTCCACATGCGCTGGTGATCTCCCCCTCACCCACGGACACGGGTAGGTTGCCCCCCATGCACATAGGCCCTCTCCTGGGCTCAGGGCGCACCGCCGACGTGTACGCACTCGACGACTCCTGGGTCCTGCGCCGCTACCGCGGCGACACCGACGCCACCGCCGAACTGGCCGTGATGTCGTACCTCTCGGCCCACGGCTACCCCCTCCCCCGCATCGGGCCCCCGGGCGGTTCGGAGGTCCTTCCGCAGGACCTGGTGATCCAGCGGCTCACGGGGCCCACACTGGCCGACGCGCTGCTGGCGGGCACGGTCACGATGGCCGAGGGCGCCGACGTACTGGCGCGGCTGCTAAGGGAGTTGCACGCGATCCCGCCACGGATCTCGCAGGACCCGGCGGACCGCATCCTGCATCTGGACCTGCACCCGGAGAACGTCATGCTGGCCCCGCGGGGCGCCGTGGTCATCGACTGGACGACCGCCGCGGAAGGGCCGCCCGCGCTGGACCGGGCCGTGTCCTCGCTGATCCTGGCCCAGATCGCGGTGGACCCCGAATTCACCGCGGGCGCGAACGTCCAGGCGCTGCTCGCGACGTTCCTGGAGCGGCTCGCCGACGACGGCGGGGTCCCGGCCGACGCCCTCGCCCGTGCCACCGCCCTCCGCGCGGTGAACCCCGGGCTCAGCGACCGGGAGAAGGCGCTGCTGGACGAGGCGGCGGCGCTGGTCACGGCGCTGACGGACTGAACGGGCCGGCCACCGGGGACATCCGCCGCAGGCATGCGCGCGGCCACTCGCGGGAGGTGCGCGGCCGTCCCGCTGGATCTCACCGAAGGGAAGGTTCACCGCACCGGGTATGTGGCCCCGCCGCGTTCCGGGGATCCGCCGGTGGTGAAGCGCCAGGCAGAGGGCCAAGGGCTGCCGAGGACGTGAGCCCCGGTCGTACGCGCCCGAGCCCGGCGGACTCACGTGTGGGCCCCCGCCGGTCACCGACGGGGGCCCACGGGTGAGGTCCGGCACGCACCGGCCTCACCTTCGCGTCGAACGCCTCACTTCATCCGCAGGGCCCCGGTCAGAGGAATGCCGACCGGGGCTCCTGCCGTACCGACAGGCTGCCGTGATGAGGGGGTGCGACTACTCGCCCCGCTCGCGCCTCAGCCCAACCATCCGCTCACGATGTCGCAGAACCTCGCGGTAGAGGTCGCGACGATGCGCCGACTCCTGCGGCAGCAGGATGGCCAGAGACACCCCGATGCAAGTCACCCACCACGGCGCCCCGAACGCCCATGGCCAGCTCGCCGTTACACCGCCCAGGGCTAAGCCCTTAAAGGTAGTTAGGTCGAGGAAGGAACGGTTCACCGAGACTCGCCCCCGCGCTGCAGGGTGGCACGGCGCTTCTGCTCAGCAGCGAGGCGCTTGGCCTTGCGGCGTACTCGCTCGCCCAACTTCTCCGGGTCAGCAGCTCCCGTAACGCTTGCGGCCTCCGCCCACGTGGTCCCTTCACCCTCTGCCAGGGCGAACAACACCTGCCTCTCGGCCGGCTTCAAGCTCCGAAGGAGGGCGTTGAGGCGGGCGTCCTCGTACACTCCCCCCGCGGAGCGCTCAAGCTGGTCGATGTCGGCGGCGACCAGCTCGTACAACGACATCCCGTCACCAAGACTGGCGTCGAGCGACAGCACCCGTCCATGCCGGGTGCGCCGCCGCCACAACGGGACCAACTCCCGGTGAATGGCGCGCGCCTCCGCCCGAAGTGCACCCACAGCCTGGGACGAAAGGCGGCCCGTCTGCCACAACTGGTCGTCCCAGTCACTCAGTAGTGCTGTTGAAGCGGCCTCCCGCCAGCGTGAACTCTGCGGCACCGCCAACACGTCGCGGCAGAGAAGGTCGATCGTCCTGTTCTGGGCCTCGGGGCTGACACCGAAGTGGGCCACAGTCCCGCTCGCGGCACTTCGGCAGATCAGGGCCTCAACCAGATCTGGCCGGGGGCACACCGTGTTGTGGCCGCGACCACTCCAGAACATCTCCTCCACTCGGATTCCATCTCCGGAGGCGATGACCGCCATGGTGTACACGGTCCCCGCACGAGGCGTCTGAACCAGAAAGCGGTTCTGTGCAGTTCCTAACGAATCCAAGACCACGCGGTACTCCTCTTGAGGTTGGGCTCCACCTCTCGGTCCCGAGCGGCACACTGACCGACAAAGAATCTTCCGGGAGATCCTGGCGACGGGCCAGCCCTTCACGGATGGCTCTTCGACTGCTTAACCGCATGATCATCCGTCTTGTATGAACTATCCAAGGCCGGTCGTTAAGTTACGCCCGCCCTGAGCGGCAAGAATGCTTCGCCAGCCAACTTCTCGACACTCACCGGCGGCCTTGCCCCCGTCCACCGGTTTGCACGCTCGCTGCACGCCTGTCCACCGCTTGCCCACCGGGCACGATCATGAGGGTCCAGGCGGGACGCATTACCCGCAAGAATGGATCACGAAAAGCAAAAGCCCCAGGTCACGGCGAGTGAGTCCTGAGGCTTTCACAGAGCCGCCTTCGGGATTCGAACCCGAGACCTACGCATTACGAGTGCGTTGCTCTGGCCAACTGAGCTAAGGCGGCACGCTCCGGCACACCATGGTGTGACCAGCAGCGACGCCAAGTCTACACAGTTTCCCAGGGTGCTCCGAACCGCCCTGGGCCCCGCCCGCACCCCCAGGTCAGGAGCACTTCTTGCCGTCCTTGGGGGGCGTGCCCTCCAGCAGGTACGTGTTGATCGCCGAGTCGACGCAGTCGCTGCCCCGGCCGTAGGCCGTGTGTCCGTCGCCCTCGTAGGTGAGGAGGCGGCCCGAGGAGAGCTGCTCCGCGAGCGACCGCGCCCACGTGTACGGCGTGGCCGGGTCGCGGGTGGTGCCGACCACGACGATGGGGGCGGCTCCCTCCGCCTCGGTGCGGTGGGGGGTGCCGGTGGCCTCGACGGGCCAGGACCCGCAGTTCAGGGCCGCCCAGGCGAAGCCCTTGCCGAAGACCGGGGAGGCCTTCTCGAAGTCCGGGAGGGCCTTCTCGACGTCTTCGGGGCGGGTGAAGGCGGGGGCGAGGTCGAGGCAGTTCACCGCGGCGTTGGCGAACATCAGATTCGCGTACGACCCGTCGGGCTCGCGCTCGTAGTAGCTGTCGGCCAGGGCGAGCAGACCGGAGCCCTCGCCCTGCTGGGCCTCGGCCAGCGCCCGGCGGAGCTGCGGCCAGGCCCCCTCGTCGTACATCGCCGCGATGACGCCGGTCGTCGCCAGGGATTCGCCCAGCTCGCGGCTCTCACCGGTCGGGACCGGTTCGGCGTCCAGGTCGGCGAAGAGCTTCTTCAGCGCGGTCGCCGCGTCCGCGGTGGACGTGGTGCCGAGCGGGCAGTCCTTCTCCTTGACGCAGTCCGCCGCGAACGACTGGAACGCGGTCTCGAAACCGGCGGTCTGGTCGCGGTTGATGTCGATCGCGGACAGCGACGGGTCCATCGCGCCGTCGAGGACGAGCCGGCCCACGCGGGCCGGGAACAGGTCGGCGTACGTCGCGCCGAGGAACGTCCCGTACGAGGCGCCCAGGTAGTGCAGCTTCTCGTCACCGAGCAGGGCGCGCAGGATGTCCATGTCCCGCGCGGTCTCGACCGTGGAGACGTGCGGGAGGATCTTGCCCGACCGCTTCTCGCAGCCGGACGCGAAGGTGCGGAAGGCCTCGTTCAGCTTCGCGACCTCCGCGTCGTCGTCGGGGGTCTGGTCCACCTGGGTGTAGGCGTCCATCTCCTTGCCGGTGAGGCAGGTGACGGGTTCGCTGCGGGCCACCCCGCGCGGATCGATGGCCACCATGTCGTACCGGGCGCGGACCGGGGCCGGGTAGCCGATCGCCGCGTACCCCTGGAGGTAGCCGATGGCCGATCCGCCGGGGCCGCCCGGGTTCACCAGGAGCGAGCCGATCCGCTTCCCGGGGCCGGTGGCCTTCTTCCGGGAGACGGCCAGGTCGATGTCACCGCCGTCGGGCTTCGCGTAGTCCAGCGGGGCCTTCATGGTCGTGCACTGGAAGCCCTCCACCCCGCAGTCCCGCCAGCGCAGCTTCTGCCCGTAGTACGGCTTGAGCTCCTCGGCGGCCGCGGAGCCGGTGGCCGAGGCACGCGGCGCCGATCCGCCGCTGCTGCAACCGGAGACGAGGAGACCGGCAGTGCCGAGCGCGGTCGCGAAGACGGTGAACAGGCGCCTGGTGTTCATCCCCGGAGCGTAGCCGCCGGGTGACGACTCCACCGATTCCCTGCTCTTACGGGTGAATTCGCGCGTCGCGTCCCGGCCGGGAGCGGCGGCCGTCAGCCGGCCCGCAGAGCCATCGTCATCGCCTCCACCGCCAGCAGCGGGGCGACGTTGCGGTCCAGCGCCTTGCGGCAGGCGATCACGGCCTCTATCCGCCGCAGGGTGTGCTCGGGGGCCGACGCCCCGGCGATCCGGTCGAGCGCGTCCCGTACGTCGGTGTTGGCGAGGGCGATCCGGGAGCCGAGCTGGAGGGCCAGCACATCGCGGTAGAAGCCGGTGAGCTCGGTGAGCGCGAGATCGAGGCTGTCGCGCTGCGTGCGGGTCCTGCGGCGCTTCTGCTTGTCCTCCAGCTCCTTCATCACTCCGGCGGTCCCGCGGGGCATGCGGCCCCCGGCGGCGGCACCGAGCGCCGCCTTCAGCTCCTCGGTCTCCTTGCCGTCCACCTCCTCCGCGGCCTGCTTGGCGTCGTCGTTGGCCGTGTCGATCAGCTCCTGGGCCGCCTTGAGGCAGCCTCCGACATCCTGGACGCGCAGCGGCAGCTTGAGCACCGCGGCCCGCCGGGCACGGGCCCGCTCGTCCGTGGCCAGCCGGCGCGCCCTGCCGATGTGCCCCTGGGTGGCACGGGCTGCGGAGGCCGCCCGCTCGGGGTCGACGCCGTCCCGCCGGACGAGCATGTCCGCGACCGCGTCGACCCGCGGCGTGCTCAGGGTGAGGTGGCGGCAGCGGGAGCGGATCGTGGGCAGCACGTCCTCCAGCGACGGTGCGCAGAGCAGCCACACGGTGCGGGGGGCCGGCTCCTCCACCGCCTTCAGCAGGACGTTGCCCGCGCCCTCGGTGAGACGGTCGGCGTCCTCCATGACGATGACCTGCCAGCGCCCCACGGCGGGCGAGAGCTGAGCACGGCGGACCAGCTCACGGGTCTCCTTCACGCCGATGGAGAGCATCTCGGTGCGGATCACGTCGACGTCCGCGTGGGTCCCGATCAGGGCCGTGTGGCATCCGTCGCAGAATCCGCAGCCCGGCTCCCCGCCCAGGGCACGGTCGGGGCTGGTGCACTGGAGCGCCGCGGCGAAGGCGCGGGCGGCGGTCGACCGGCCGGATCCGGGCGGCCCGGTGAACAGCCAGGCGTGGGTCATCTTCGACCCCGAGGGCACCGGAGTGCGGTCGGACTGCGCGGTGACCAGCGCGTCGGCGTCCCGGGCGGCGGCACCGAGCTGCTCCCGCACTCGGTCCTGCCCGACCAGGTCGTCCCATACGGTCATGGGTCACCGCCCTTCCGGTGGTGTGCTGCTGAGGAAGCCGGATTCCATTGTGCGGGAGGGGTCTGACAGCCCGGACCACACCGGCACCCGGACCGGTCCTCTCCGTACGCCGTCGCCGCCACCGCGGCCCGGCTTCCACCACCGTCCGGCGGCTCGGGCGGTTCGGCCCGCACGGCCGGCGCGCTTCCCGGGCGAGCCGGTCCCGAGCCGCCGGAGCCGCTCGGCGGAACGGGCGCCCCGGGGGCGGAGATCCGTCACCCCGGGACGCCCGCGCCGGACGCCTCACGTTCCGTCAGCCGCGCGGCCCGCGGCCTCCCCGGCCGCGCCGGTCCTGGTCGTCGTCCTCCTGGCCGCCGAGCAGTTCGTCGGCCAGCGTCGGCAGGTCGTCGAGCGGTGTCTCCTCGGCCCAGTCCGGGCGAGGCCGCCGACGGCGGTCCGAGCGGTCCTGGTCCCCGCCGTCCGTCCGCGGGTTCTCACCGACCTGGGGCAGCTCGCGCGTGCGCTCGTTCTCGCCCTCGGACCCGCGCTCGTCCCGGAAGACACCCGGGGGCACCCGGTCGGCCGGGTTCTCGTCGCGCACGGGCGGCAGCACGGTCGTCTCGTCCGCGTCCCGTACGGCCGGCAGGACGGTCGTCTCCTCGGAGTCGGGGACGGAACGGTCCTGCGGCCGGGCCAGCGGTACCGGCTGCGTGATCTCGTTCGGGTTCACGACGGGGGTCGGGACCGTGAGCTCGTTGTCAGGTGCCGAAGGCGTCGAAGGTCCCGAGGAGTCGGACGGCGCGGACTCCCGCGACGCCGTCTCGGCTGCCGCGGCCGCGGCGGCCGCCTCGGCACGGCGCCGTGCCTCCTCGGCCCGCACCAGCGCCGCCTCCGCCTTGCGCTGCTTCTCCAGGCGGAGTTCCTCCGCCTCCTTGCGGAGCCTGGCCTCTTCGGCCGCCTGCTTGCGCAGCCGTTCCTGCTCGGCCTCGCGCGCACGCTCCTCCGCCTCGACGCGGGCCCGCTCCTGCTCAGCGCGGCGGCGGGCCTCCTCGGCACGCTGCCGGGCCTCCTCCGCCTGCCGCTCGGCCTCACGCTGCCGCGCCTCTTCCTCCTCGCGGCGCCTGCGCTCCTCCTCCTCGGCACGGAGCTTGGCGAGCTGCGCCTGCCGCTCGCGCTCCAGCCGCTCCTCCTCGGCCTTGCGGGCCGCCTCTTCCTCGGCCTTGCGACGGGCCTCCTCCTCGGCCGCCCGGCGCGCCTCCTCCTGGGCCTTGATCTCGGCCTCGGAGAGGGGCAGGAGCTGGTCGAGCCGGTGCCGTACGACGGTGGTGATCGCCTCGGGCTCCTGCCCGGCGTCCACCACGAGGTAGCGGAACGGGGCGGCGGCCGCGAGGGTCAGGAACCCGGCCCGCACCCGGTTGTGGAACTCGGCCGGCTCGGACTCCAGCCGGTCGGGCGCCTCCGTGAAGCGTTCCCTGGCGGTCTCCGGGGCGACGTCCAGAAGGACCGTCAGATGCGGTACGAGGCCGCTCGTCGCCCACCGCGAGATACGGGCGATCTCGGTCGGGGAGAGGTCCCGGCCCGCGCCCTGGTAGGCGACGGAGGAGTCGATGTAGCGGTCCGAGATGACCACCGCGCCGCGTTCCAGCGCCGGGCGGACGACCGAGTCGACGTGCTCGGCGCGGTCCGCGGCGTACAGGAGGGCCTCGGCCCGGTTGGACAGCCCGGCGGAGGACACGTCGAGCAGGATCGACCGCAGCCGCTTCCCGATGGGGGTCGCCCCCGGCTCACGGGTCACGACGACCTCGTGGCCCTTGGCCCGGATCCACTGGGCGAGTGCCTCGACCTGGGTGGACTTGCCGGCCCCGTCGCCGCCTTCGACGGCGAGGAAGAAGCCCGACGCGGCGGGCGCCACCGCGGGGTCGCCCCCGCGCAGCGCGTCCCGCAGGTCCCGGCGGAGCGGGACACCGGACCGGTCGTCGATCCGGGCGAGGACGATCACGGCGACGGGCAGCAGCAGCGCGCCGATGAGCATCAGGGCGAACGCCGCGCCGCCGTGGGCGAAGACGAAGTCGCCGGAACCGAGGCGGTGCCATCCGATCGCGGCGGCGAGCAGCGGGCCCCCCACCGCGCCGAGGGCGACGAGCACCCGGACGACGGCCTGGAGGTGCTCGGTCGTCCTGGCCTGGCGGGGCGCCTCGGTCTCCTGGTCGAGGATCGCGTGCCCGACGCGGGCGGCGACCCCCGCCGCGTAACCGGCGAGCAGCGCGAGGAGGACCCCGGTCGCCGTGTCCGCCACCAGGCCGAGCGCGAGGAGGGCGACCCCGGTGACGGCGATGGCGAGGGCCAGCAGCCGGCGCCGCGACAGGGCGGGCAGCACCTTCTCCGCGGTGCGCATACCGAGGGCGGTACCGCCGGTCAGGACGAGGATCAGCAGGGCGAAGGCCGCGGGGCCGCCGCCCAGGTCGAAGGCGTGCAGCACGACGACCCCGGCGGCGGCCGCGATGGCACCGGCGACGGCCGCGCACGCGGCGACGACGAGCCGGACCGAACCCGTACGGCCCTTGTCCGGCACGGAACCGCTGCCCGGACGGCGCAGCCCCTCCAGGGGGGAGCGCGGCCTGGGGGTGGCGGTGCCCGGGATTTCGAGGAAGTAGAGGGCCGAGATCGAGGCCGAGAAGAGACCGGCCGCGACGTACGACCCGAGGGCCGCCTGGTGGAAGGAGAACCACTCGAACCCGGTGCCCAGCAGCTCACCGATCAGCGAGGCGACCAGGAGTACGACCGCGGCGGCGGGGATCGCCAGGAAGTTCGTCCGCAGGGAGAGCCGGCGCAGGGCGTCGAGGTGGTCGGGGAGCGGGCGCACGGCGGCGCCCTCAAGGGGCGGGGCGGGCAGCAGCGCCGGGGCGGCGCTCTCCTTGGCCACGGTCCACAGGCGTTCGGCGGCGCCCGTCACGAAGACGGTGATGAGGATCATCATGAGCGCCTTGTCCGGCACCCAGTCGATCCACAGCGGCGCGACGACCAGCAGGGCGAGCCGCACTCCGTCCGCCCCGACCATCAGCCATCGGCGGTCCAGCGCACCGCCGGGGGCCACGAGCGACGTCAACGGCCCGAGGAGTACGGCTCCGAAGAGCACGGTGGAAAGGATCCGGGCACCGAACACGGCGGCGACGGCGAAGGCCGCCCCGCGGTATCCGGCCCCGAAGGAGCCCTCGACGACCGCCGCTTGCAGCGACAGCAGCACCAGCACGAGAACGGCGAGTGCGTCGCCGATACCGCCGACGAGCTGGGCGCTCCACAACCGCCTGAGCGGGGGAACACGCAGGAGGGCTCGTACGGCGCGCTCGCGTGAGTCTGCGGCAAGTGTGTCGGAGGTGGGGCTCACGACCGGTGGCTGCTCGGCTCGCGTCATCCGCCCAGCCTATCGGCAGTGACACAGTGCCCGGGGGCCGCACCCGAACATATGGCCGCCACGTATGGACCGGGCGGTACGGGGTACCGGCGGGGCGGGTGGACCACGCTCCGCGCAGCCGGACGGAGGCGGAATCCCCCCGCGGTCCGCCCTGCCGTACGCCCCGCGGTCCGCACCGCGTTCCGCCCCGTGCGAACAACGGCGGGCATCGCCCGCCCGCACCCGCGAACGGGTGATACGGCCACACCGGAGGCCGGGCGACCCGGCCGGAACCGCGACCCACGACCGGGACAGGGCGACCGGGACACGGCGGCCGGGACCAGCCGCCCGCGCGGCTTCGCTGGCCCGGTCCCTGCGCAGCCCCCGTACGACCAGGGGCACGCGAGGCGCGGCGCCTCACGTGCCCAGGTGGACAGCGGTCAGACCTCTGGCCTCAGGCACCCTGGCCTCAGGCACTCAGGCACTCAGGCACTCAGGCACTCAGGCACTCAGGCCGTCGACGGTCCCACACTCGGACGGCCGGACCCCCGCGCCCGGCCCGCCTCACTCCTCCGTCGAGGACGACGCGGTCGCCTTCCGGGCAGGCGCCTTCTTGGCCGTGGCCGCCTTCTTCGTGGCCGTGGCCTTCTTCGCCGTCGTCGTCTTCTTGGCGGCCGTCTTCTTCGCCGGGGTCGCCTTCTTCGTGGCCGTGGCCTTCTTCGCGGGCGCCTTCTTCGCCGTCTTCTTCTTCGCGGGACCCTTGGCGCGCTTCTCGGCGAGCAGCTCGTAGCCGCGCTCCGGCGTGATCTCCTCGACGCTGTCACCGGTCCGCAGCGTCGCGTTCGTCTCGCCGTCGGTGACGTACGCGCCGAAGCGGCCGTCCTTCACGACCACCGGCGCCCCGCTCACCGGGTCCGTGCCGAGTTCCTTCAGCGGCGGCTTGGCGGCGGCCCGGCCGCGCTGCTTGGGCTGGGCGTAGATGGCCAGGGCCTCGTCCAGCGTGATGTCGAAGATCTGGTCCTCGGACGTCAGCGAGCGCGAGTCCGTCCCCTTCTTGAGGTACGGGCCGTAGCGGCCGTTCTGCGCGGTGATCTCCACGCCCTCGGCGTCCTCGCCCACGACACGGGGCAGGGACATCAGCTTCAGCGCGTCGGCCAGAGTCACCGTATCGAGCGACATGGACTTGAAGAGGGACGCCGTCCGCGGCTTCACCGCGTTCTTGCCCGTCTTCGGCGTGCCCTCGGGCAGGACCTCGGTGACGTACGGGCCGTAACGCCCGTCCTTGGCGATGATCTGGTGCCCGGTGACAGGGTCCGCGCCCAGCTCGAAGTCGCCGCTGGGCTTGGCCAGCAGCTCCTCCGCGTACTCCACGGACAGCTCGTCGGGTGCCAGGTCCTCCGGCACGTCGGCGCGCTGGTGGTTCTCGGCGCCCTTCTCCCCACGCTCGATGTACGGGCCGTACTTGCCGACCCTGAGCATGATGTCGTTCCCGACCGGGAAGGACGAGATCTCCCGCGCGTCGATCGCGCCGAGGTCGGTGACGAGTTCCTTCAGGCCCCCGAGGTGGTCGCCGTCGCCGTTGCCCGCGTCGGAGGCCGCGCCCGCGCCGTCCGTCTCGGCGCCCGCGCCGAAGTAGAAGCGCCGCAGCCACGGCACGGACTGGGCCTCGCCCCGCGCGATGCGGTCGAGGTCGTCCTCCATCCGCGCGGTGAAGTCGTAGTCGACGAGTCGCCCGAAGTGCTTCTCCAGCAGGTTGACCACGGCGAACGAGAGGAACGACGGCACGAGGGCCGTGCCCTTCTTGAACACGTACCCGCGGTCCAGAATGGTCCCGATGATCGACGCGTACGTCGACGGGCGGCCGATCTCGCGCTCTTCGAGCTCCTTGACCAGCGACGCCTCGGTGTAGCGGGCCGGCGGCTTGGTGGCGTGCCCGTCGGCCGTGATCTCGTCGGCGCTCAGCGCGTCGCCCTCGGTGACCTGCGGCAGACGCCGCTCACGGTCGTCCAGCTCGGCGTTCGGGTCGTCGGCACCTTCGACGTACGCCTTCATGAAGCCGTGGAAGGTGATCGTCTTGCCGGACGCGGAGAACTCGGCGTCCCGGCCGTCGCTCGACCGGCCGGCGATCTTCACGGTGACCGAGTTACCGGTGGCGTCCTTCATCTGGGAGGCGACGGTCCGCTTCCAGATCAGCTCGTAGAGCCGGAACTGGTCTCCGGTCAGGCCCGTCTCGGCGGGGGTGCGGAAGCGGTCGCCGGACGGACGGATCGCCTCGTGCGCCTCCTGAGCGTTCTTGACCTTCCCGGCGTAGGTGCGGGGCTTGTCCGGCAGGTAGTTCGCCCCGTACAGCTGCGTGACCTGCGCCCGTGCCGCTGCGACCGCGGTGTCCGAGAGCGTCGTGGAGTCGGTACGCATATAGGTGATGAAGCCGTTCTCGTACAGCTTCTGCGCGACCTGCATGGTGGCCTTCGCCCCGAAGCCCAGCTTGCGGCTCGCCTCCTGCTGGAGGGTCGTCGTACGGAACGGGGCGTACGGGGAGCGGCGGTACGGCTTCGACTCGACCGAGCGGACGGCGAACGCCGAGTCGGCGAGCGCCGCGGCCAGGGCGCGGGCGTTCTCCTCGTCCAGGTGCAGCGTCCGGTCGGAGCCGGACTTGAGCAGCCCGTCCGGACCGAAGTCACGGCCCTGGGCGATACGGCGTCCGTCGACGGCGCTGAGCCGCGCGGTGAACACCGAGGGGTCGGAGGCGTCGCCGCCGCGGCCGGTGGCGAACGTGCCCGTCAGGTCCCAGTACTCGGCGGATCGGAACGCGATGCGCTCGCGCTCCCGCTCGACGACGAGACGGGTGGCGACGGACTGGACGCGGCCGGCGGAGAGCCGCGGCATGACCTTCTTCCACAGGACCGGCGAGACCTCGTAGCCGTAGAGGCGGTCGAGGATGCGGCGGGTCTCCTGGGCGTCGACCATGCGCTGGTTGAGCTCACGCGGGTTGGCGACGGCCGCCCGGATCGCGTCCTTGGTGATCTCGTGGAAGACCATCCGGTGGACCGGGACCTTGGGCTTGAGCACTTCCTGTAGGTGCCACGCGATGGCTTCGCCCTCGCGGTCCTCATCGGTGGCGAGGAAGAGTTCGTCGGACTCGGCCAGCAGCTGCTTGAGCTTCCTGACCTGGGCCTTCTTGTCCGCGTTGACGACGTAGACGGGCTGGAAGTCATGGTCGACGTCAACGCCGAGCCGACGGACCTCGCCGGTGTACTCGTCGGGAACCTCGGCCGCGCCGTTCGGCAGGTCTCGGATGTGCCCGACGCTCGCCTCGACGACGTATCCGGGGCCGAGGTAGCCCTTGATCGTCTTCGCCTTGGCAGGGGACTCGACGATGACGAGTCGGCGGCCGCCCTGTGCGGTCTCGCTGGTCGGGGACAACTTCGCTCTTCTCTCCGGTCGGCACGGGTGGGCATCCGGGCAGCCCTGTGACGCTGCCCGCGGTGCTGTCGCTGCGGAGTGTGACGGTACAACCCGCCCCCGTGTCAAACGGCAAAAGCCCGCAACGGCCACTCGAACGGTAACCCGACTTCCGGCATTCCTGCCGCCCGGACCGCCCGGTCCGCGCTTCGCACCACTTCCACCCGCGGGTTTCACGGGATCGGCGGGGGTACCGGGGAACGCACGTCCGTCCGGAGATCCTCCCTTCGGGAGAGGCAGGTCAGACGTGGGTGAGGAACCACACGCCGAGGGCCAGGAAGAGCGCGCCGAAGAGCGTGGCGAGGGTGGTGGACGCGACGGGGCTCACACCGAGTGCGACGGGCGCGCGCCGGATGGTCCGCGCCCCCGTCCAGACCAGGAGCGCCGCTCCGAACAGTGCGAATGCCGTACCGGCCAAGCCGGCGGTGACGCTCTCCATGTCCGTACCCCTCAACCCTGTCCGCGTCGGCTGCGGCGGATGCCGCCCGTGGCAGTGGGGAGGCTGCCACCCCCGGACGACGCCGACGCGAACCACGGATGAACAGCGCCTCGCGGCCGCCCGCGACCCCCTCGAACGGAATCCGCACAACGACCGCGTGCGCACGCCTCGACACCCGGGAACCCGCTGTTCGGAACGGTGTGGATCACGGCGCGCCGCACGACGTCCGCGCCGGAGCGGAACGTGTCCGTCAGCGCTCCGGCGCACCACCCCGGACGGGCTCCAGGAAGCCTTCCTCGACCAGCAGCCGGATCGCCTGGGGTGTACGGTCCCGCAGGAGCACCGGGTCCTCCGCCGTCAACTGGGCGATGGCGTCCAGGATCCGGCCGGCGGGCAGCGAACCGTCGCACACACCCGCGAATCCCGCTCCGACCGAGTCGACCTTGGTCGCCCGCCGCATGCCCCGGTGCTGACGCAGCACCACATGCTCCGGATCCTCGGCGCCCGGCAGGCCGACCTGCTCCTGCACGATCTCCTCGGCGAGGGTGAAGTGCGTCCCGAGCAGCGCCGCGTCGTCGTGCTCACGCAGATAGTCCTGGCGCGCGAAGTGGGCCTCCACGGCCGGCCCGAGGGGCTGCTCCACCGAGTGCGGCCACTCCTCGGCGACGACCGACGGGTTCCCGGCGGCGGCAGCGGCGGACTTCCTGAGCGTGATCCAGCCGAAGCCCACGGCCTTGGTGCTGCGGGCCTCGAACTCGTCCAGCCACGCCTCGTACCGCTCGGTGTACTCGGCGGGGTCCGCGCGGTGGTCGCCGCTGTCGCGCAGCCACAGCTCGGTGTACTGCGTGACGTCCTGCACCTCGCGCTGCACGATCCACGCGTCGCAGCCCCGCGGCACCCAGGAACGCACCCGGTCCTGCCACTCCTCCCCCTCGACGTGCTGCCAGTTGGCCAGGAACTGCGCGTATCCCCCCTCGTTCAGCCGGGCGCCCGCCTGCTCGACGAGGGTCCGGCACAGGTCGTCCCCGCCCATGCCCCCGTCGCGGTACGTGAGCCGGGCGCCCGGGGAGATGACGAAGGGCGGGTTGGAGACGATCAGGTCGTACGTCAGGTCGCCGACGGGCTCGAACAGGGAGCCCTCCCGGAGATCGGCCGGGGCGGCGCCGGACAGGGCGAGGGTGAGCCGGGTGAACTCCAGAGCACGCGGGTTGACGTCCGTGGCGGTGACCCGGTTGGCGTGCTGTGCGGCGTGCAGCGCCTGGATGCCGGAGCCCGTCCCGAGGTCGAGGGCGGATCCGACGGGCCTGCGGACGGTGATCCCGGCCAGCGTGGTGGACGCCCCGCCGACGCCGAGGACGACGCCCTCCTCGTGCGAGCCGATGCCTCCGGCCCCGCCGACCGCGCATCCCAGGTCGGACACGATGAACCAGTCCTGGCCCTCGGGACCGCTGTACGGCCGTATGTCGACGGCCGCCCGGATCAGGTCGTCCGCCCCTCGGACCAGCCAGCCGTCCTCCACCGACTCCTCCAGCGGAAGAGCGAGGGCCGCGGCGGCGGCCGGGACGGGACGCTGGAGGAGGAACAGCCGCACCAGCGTGTCGAGCGGCGAGTCCCCTCGGGTGGCCCGGAGGGCGGGGACGGTCTCACTGCGCGCGAGAGCGGCGTAGGCGGGTGCGCCGAGCCGTTCGAGAAGGCCGTCGGCGGTGAAGTCGGCGGCGAGCAGGGCTTCGCGGAGCCGAGGGGTGCGGGCGGATGCGGGAAGGCTGGTCGTACTCACCCGCCCATTGTGTCCGCTTCCTCTGACAACGGCAGCGGCCCGGCCGCCCGGAGAGGGCGGCCGGGCCGTGCGCGGCGCCCCTCGGGAGCTCTCACGGGCGGCCGAACGCGGCGTGGCCCGGCCCGCGCGCTACGCCTCGCTATTCCTTCTCGGCCTTGGAGGGCGTGGGCGAGGCGGACTTCGACGCGTCGTCGGACGCGGTAGCCGGCGGCGCGGCGGCGGGCGAGGTGGAAGCCGTCGGCTTCTGGCAGCCCTTCTGCTTCGACATCGCGGTGCCGACCTTGCCGGACTGAAGCTTCTTCAAGGCCTGGTCGCCGTTGGTGCTGATCTTGTTCAGCTCGTCCGCGATGCCCTTGAGGCCGTCGGCGAACTTGGCTTGATCACCGGTGTCGAGCGCGTCGACCTTCGTCCTCAGGTTCGCGTAGGCGGTGGAGGAGGCGTTGAGCTCCTTCACGGCCTCCTTCTGTGTGGTCTCGCCGTCGTCGACGGGCGGCGGGCCCGCCGAGTCGACAGCGGCGCCCAGCGCCTTGTAGGCCTGCGAGATCTGCTGGAAGGCGGCCGAGTCGGTCTTCTGCACGTCGGCGGGCTTGCTGTTGTCGGCCGTCTGCTCCTGGATCGCGGCATTGGCGTTCGCGATCTTCTGCAGCTGGGGCTGGACCTGGTCGCAGACCTTCTTCGCCCAGTCGTTCACCTTGTCGTCGCTGTCGTCACTGCAGCCCGACAGCGTCAGTACGAGTACCGCACCGCCGGACAGCGCGGCCGCAAGCTTCTTGTTCACCGGATTGGGTCCCTTCCAAGGCTCTCGGCCCCGGAACTTACACGCCAAGTGGGCGACATTCAGGCGGCAGGCATCTGATGTGCGTGCTTTTGCAGCCATTTGCACCAAGAGGAGCGAGGGAGATTCAACTCACCCGAACAGCTCGACCCGCACGCCCGCGACCGCATGGACGAGCACGCGGCGCGCCCGACGCCATGTCAGCGCAGAGGAGACGTCGACTTCCTGACGCTCCGACAGCTGACCTCGTCCTGATCTGCCAGTACGGGTGACGCCGGGAGGAAGAGAGAACAGTGGAATGAGGGGAAGGGAAAGAGGACGCGCAGTGCGAAAGACGCGCGGTGCGAACGACGCGCTGTCCGGCAACGCCGTCCGGGTTACGCGTCCCGTAGTCGTCCCTCACCGAGCGCGCGACGCTCAGGGGGCGACGACCGCAGGCGTCGTCGGCCAGCTCATACGGATCACTCCGCCGTCCGTGGCCGACCGGACCTCCACGTCGTCCACGAGACCGCTGATGACCGCGAGACCCATCTCGTCCTCGCTGTCGGCGTCCGTCTCCGGCCCGCCGCCCGCGCCACGGAACCGTCCGGGCAGCGAGGTGTTGTCCCCCGGGCCGGGAACCGCGTCACCCACCTCGATGGAGAACGCCTTCTCCTCTTCGATCAGCACCACGGTCACCGGGGCGGTGATGTCATGGCTCCGGTGCAGTCCGACAGCACGGCTGCACGCCTCGCCGACAGCGAGCCTGACCTCGTCGAGCACCGCCTCGTCGACACCGGCCCGACGCGCCACGGCGGCCGCCACCAGGCGTGCCGTCCTGACGTGCTCGGGCTGAGCGCTGAAGCGGAGTTCAACGGTTGGCATGCCATCCCCCTCGAACGTTTGGGCGTGCTTCTCAGAGGCCCGAGCGTGGCGCCCGGAACCCTGGTTTCCATCTTCCTCCGGAAACCGACGAAGCCGGCAGTCGACCGAAGAGGTCGACCACCTGCTCGTGACGGCCTGCCCGCTGCCGTCTGCCGGCCTGGACACGGCCTGGTCCGCCGGGCCACCATCTGGTCGGCCGGAGGACCGGCCGACCCGATCCGGCGGATCAGTCAGTGACCTCCGGCTGATCAGTCAGTGGCCGCGACAGCCTCATCGACCGTGGTGTGGATGGGGAACACCTTGGTCAGGCCTGTGATCCGGAAGATTTTGAGAATGCGCTCCTGGTTGCACACCAGACGCAGTGAGCCCTCATGGGCCCGGACACGCTTCAGCCCACCCACGAGCACGCCGAGTCCGGTGGAGTCGAGGAAGTCGACACCTTCCATGTCGACAACCAGGTGGTAGCTGCCGTCATTCACCAACTCGACCAACTGCTCGCGCAGCTTGGGCGCGGTATACACATCAATCTCGCCACCGACCTCGACGACCGTACGGTCGCCACCAGGGCCGGACACATTGCGAGTCGACAAGGACAGGTCCACGGATCCTCCAGCACCTTGCTATCGAGCGGTCGCCCCTCGGTCTCCCCGACGGAGGCCAGGGGACGGATCGCCAGCCGCGATGGCATTCGATCACTTACCAGCAGCCATGCACGACGCCTTGGGACCATTGTCCGTCATGCCGGTGACACACTCGGTGTCGATGGCCAAGAATCACCGCCCCAGTCAACCACCCGAGAACGGCAGCTCGCGCCCGTCTCCCGCAGTGGTCCTCGACCGGCTCGCCGCAGGGGCGAGCCGGGCAGCGCGCATCACTCATACGGAGCACCTGCCCCCGCGCGAGGGAACCCATGCCATCTGGCCCGAACGCATCCGGCCGGAAGTGGTCGCCGCGATTGGCCGGGCCGGAATCGACCATCCGTGGACCCACCAGGCCGCCGCCGCCGAGCACGCCCTGGACGGCGAGTCCGTCGTCATCGCCACGGGAACGGCCTCGGGGAAGTCCCTCGCGTACCTGGCCCCCGTCCTGAGCACCCTCCTCGACGGCTCCCGGGCCCCGAACGGCCGAGGGACCACCGCCCTGTACCTCGCGCCCACGAAGGCGCTCGCCGCGGACCAGCTGCGCTCGGTGAAGGCGCTCGCGGAACCGCTCGGTACAGCCGTCCGGCCCGCGGTCTACGACGGGGACACGCCGGTCGAAGAACGCGAATGGGTGCGCCAGTACGCCAACTACGTACTCACCAACCCCGACATGCTGCACCGGGGCATACTTCCGTCCCACCCTCGATGGGCCTCCTTCCTGCGCGCCCTGCGCTTCGTCGTCATCGACGAGTGCCACACCTACCGGGGCGTCTTCGGCTCCCACGTCGCCCAGGTACTACGCCGTCTGCGCCGCCTGTGCGCCCGCTACGGCTCCGAACCGGTCTTCCTCCTCGCCTCCGCCACCGCGGCGCAGCCGTCCGTCGCGGCAGGCCACCTCACCGGCCTGCCCGTCAGAGAGGTCGCCGACGACGCCTCGCCCAGAGGCGAGATGGTCTTCGCCCTCTGGGAGCCGCCTCTCACCGAGCTGCACGGCGAGAGGGGGGCTCCCGTGCGCCGCACCGCCACCGCGGAGACCGCCGACCTCCTGACCGACCTGACCCTCCAGGGGGTCCGCTCGGTGGCCTTCGTGCGCTCCAGACGCGGAGCGGAACTGATCTCCGTCATCGCGAAGGAGCGGCTGGCCGAAGTGGACCGGGCTCTGCCCCGCCGGGTCGCCGCCTACCGCGGCGGCTATCTGCCCGAGGAGCGCCGGGCCCTGGAGCGGGCCCTGCACTCCGGCGAGCTTCTCGGCCTCGCCGCCACGACGGCCCTGGAGCTCGGCATCGACGTCTCGGGCCTCGACGCCGTCGTCATCGCCGGCTACCCCGGCACCCGGGCGTCCCTGTGGCAGCAGGCGGGCCGTGCGGGACGCTCCGGGCAGGGCGCACTCGCCGTCCTGGTGGCCCGGGACGACCCGCTGGACACCTTCCTGGTCCACCATCCCGAGGCGCTCTTCCAGCAGCCCGTGGAGTCGACGGTGCTCGACCCCGACAACCCGTACGTCCTCGCCCCGCACCTGTGCGCCGCCGCCGCCGAGCTCCCGTTGACCGAGGCCGACGTCGCGCTCTTCGGTCCCGCCGTACCCGATCTGCTGCCGCAGCTGGAGGCCGCGGGACTGCTGCGCAGGCGTACGACGGGCTGGCACTGGACCCGCCGCGAGCGGGCCGCCGATCTCACCGGCATCCGCGGCGAGGGAGGGCGCCCGGTCCAGATCGTCGAGGAGGGCACCGGCCGGCTGCTGGGCACGGTCGACGAGTCCGCCGCGCACACCACCGTGCACGAGGGCGCCGTCCATCTTCACCAGGGCCGCACATACCTGGTACGGAAGCTTGACCTGCGGGACTCGGTGGCCTTGGTCGAGGAAGCCGTTCCGCCGTACTCGACCACCGCGCGCGACACGACCGCCATCAGCGTCCTGGAGACCGACACCGAGATTCCCTGGGGTGACGGGCGGCTCTGCTTCGGCTCGGTCGAGGTCACCAACCAAGTCGTCTCCTTCCTGCGTCGCAGACTGATCACCGGGGAAGTCCTGGGCGAGACCAAACTCGACCTGCCGCCCCGCACCCTTCGCACCCGTGCCGTGTGGTGGACGGTCACGGAGGACCAGCTCGACGCCGCCGGAATCAGTCCCGAGATCCTCGGCGGCGCCCTGCACGCCGCCGAACACGCCTCCATCGGCATGCTCCCGCTGTTCGCCACCTGCGACCGCTGGGACATCGGCGGAGTCTCCGTGCCGCTCCACCCCGACACGCTGCTGCCGACGGTCTTCGTCTACGACGGCCACCCCGGCGGAGCGGGCTTCGCGGAACGGGCCTTCCGGACGGCACGTGCGTGGCTGACGGCGACCCGGCAGGCCATCGCGTCCTGCGAGTGCGAGGCCGGTTGCCCGTCCTGCATCCAGTCCCCCAAGTGCGGCAACGGAAACGACCCACTGCACAAAAGGGGCGCCGTACGCCTTCTGACCGAGCTCCTCCGGACCGCCCCGCCGGACCCCGGCGACGGCCGGCAGCCGGAAGGCAACGAGCACCACCCCCTGCCGCCCGCCACCACGGCGCCCTGAACTGCCACGGCCACACCCGGATCACACCGGCACCCCACGGCCTCCTCCTCCCTCCCGAGCCCGTCCGCGTGGCACCACCAGCACCAGCACCAGCACCTCAACAAATGGCTGTCCCACGGCTACGTCACGGTCATGCGCGGCTCCCCTCCCAGGCCGCTGAACTCCGGGTGAACGACGGCACGTCGGGTGTGTCGGGAGCCTGTGCCGTCGGAGGGCCGGCTCTCGATCTGGCCTCTGGTGCGTACAGGCCGAAGCGAGCGCGTGCGGTCACGTCAGCGATGTCCCCCCGCACCACACACCGCACCAGTTCCGCCTTCTGCGCCCCGGTCACTTCCCTCGCCGCCTCACACGCCTCGGCCGCGCCCAGCAATGCGCGATCGGCCGCAGCGAGAGCCGCCAGATCCGCAGCGGCACCGGCCTCGTGTCTGGCGACCACCGCCTGCCCCATCGCGAGCACCGCCGCGAAGACCGCACACAGCGTCGCCGTCGTCACGGCCACCCACACCGTCGCCATCCCCCGGTCCCGCTTCTCGGCCCACGCTTCGCCCCGACGGCCGACCCGTCTTCCGGCCAAGGTGCCGGCACGGGGTCGGGCTCGCGTTCCGGCCTGGGGATCAAGACCTGGGGCACGTCCGTACCTGTGATCCGGATCGGGGTCGGGGCGGGGGACAGGGCCGGGATCGAGCCCACGTCCCGGACCGTGTCCGAGACCGCATTCGGGCTCGGAACCGGGTCCGGGCTCCCGTCCGGGGCCGGGACCCGGCCCCGGACCGGCCTCTACTCGTGGTTCGCGCGGGGGATCCGTCCGGGGATGCCTTGGCCCTCTCGTCACGCGTCCGCCCCGATCGTGTCTTCGGCCAAGGCAGCCGCCTCGGCGCTCAGTGTCAGGGCGAGCGCGCCAGGACCCGGCGCCGGTGACTCGACCCGGACCCGCCACAGCTCACCGGCCCGCTCCACCTCCACCTGGGCGCCGTCCGGCGCCGCTGCCCGCGCGGCGGACAGAACTTCCGCCTCAGGCTCCGAGCGTGCCGCCGCCCGCGCGCCCGCCCTGGCAGCGTCCACACAACGGATCTGGTCGGAAGCGGCGACCAGCGCCCAGACGAGCACCAGGACGAACGCGACCAGCACCGGAACCGCCATGGCGGCCTCCGCCGTCACCGCGCCTCGGTCCGCGGACCGCGATCGAACCCGGCCTCCTGCCCCCACCCAGGAAACCGAGCGCCGCCCTGTACCTCTCCCGACCGACTCAGAACTTCGCATCGAGGGCGTCCTTGATCAGCGACTGAAGCGCGGACAGAACGGCCCCGCTGGTCACCACCTTGTAGAGCACGGCGGCGAACGCACACGCCGCGATGGTTCCCACCGCGTATTCGGATGTCGTCATTCCCCGGTCCTGCCGGCCGGAGCGCCTGAGCCTGCCGATCCTGTCCTGGCAAGCGCGCCGTAGTGAACCCAGCGCTCGTGTCATGGTGTTCTTCCGCATCTCGACCCCGTTGTCCCCGTCTTGTCGTCGTCTTGTGTCTCGGGCCCGGAACGCCGTTCCGGGCATGGTCTTCTTGCTTTCCCGTGCGACGCGATAAGCGCGGACGGCGGCAAAGACCCGCCGCGCGCCCTCAGTTCCGCTGCAACAGACCGGTCGCCAGACCGATCACCACCGGCGCCACACCCACGGCCAGAAACGCGGGCAGGAAGCACAGTCCGACCGGTGCGGTGATCAACACGCCCGCCCGCTGGGCGCGTGCCACTGCCGCGCTCGCCCGCTCGGCTCGCATCTCGTCCGCCAACCGGGACACCGGCTCCGCCGCCGGAGCCCCGGTCGCTCCCGCCCGCTCCAGGCAACGGGCCAGCGGCGCGGCACCGGGTGTCTCGCCGAACCTCCCCCACGCGTCGGACGGTTCGCCGCCGAGCCGGATCTCGGCGGCTGTGCGGGCGAGCCGGGCACCTACCGGGCCGTCCAGCGATTCACCGACCGCCTCCGCCGCTTCCTGCGGTCCGGCCCCAGCCGACAGACAGGCGGCCAAGAGGTCGGCGACGAGCGGCAACTGGGCCGCGACCGACGCGTCCGCCGCTTTCGCCGCCGTGGCGGCCCGGCGCGCCCCTGCGGACTGCTGCCACCTCCATATGCCGTACGCCACGGCGCAACCCGCGCCGCCTCCGACGCCTCCGCCGATGAGGAACCAGCAGGCCGCACCAGCAGCCAGCGAGGTGGCCCACCGCCGCACACCGTCCCGGTCCGCGGACCGCGCCGAGGGCCGCCGAGGGTGTCCGCACGTGCCGGAGTGCGTCAGCCGTGCTCCCCGTCGGCGCGTCGCACGCTCCCGCCGTGCCCCCGCCAGGGCGAGCACCAGACACAACGCCGTACCTATGAGCCCACCCGCCACCGCCAGCCGCTGCATCACCTCCGCCGACCCGGTCATACGGCCTCCCCCGTCCGCACGATCCGAGCGGCCCAGAACAGCCCCGCCCCCTCCATCAGAGAGCCGGCGACCAGACAGGCGAGGCCGCCCGGGGTGTGGAACAGGACCCGCAGCGGATCGGCTCCCATCGCCGCTCCCAATCCCAGACCCACCATCGGCAACAAGGCCAGCACCACCACCGTCGACCAGGCCCCGGCCAGCTGCGCCCGCAGCTCCTCCCGTCCGCGCCGCTCGGCACGGAACGCGTGCTCGATACGGGCCAGCCCCGTCGCGAGACCGGCCCCGCCGTCCACCGCCACCTTCCAGCAGGCCGCCATCCCGGCCAGTCCTTCGAGGCCCGGTGCCGCGGACGCCTTGCGGAGAGCGCCCGGCACGTCACCGCCGAAGCGGGCAGCCGCCAGCACCGCGGCCTCGGCCGTCCCCAGAGCCCCTTGGCCCCGGCCCACGAGAAGTAACGCCTGCCCTGGCTCACGCCCGGCCCGCAACTCCCCGATGAGGTCGGCGCAGAGCGCCGTCACCGCATCGGCCGCGCGCTCACGACAGCGCCGTAAGCCGCGCCGCCGGATCCACCGTCGCGTCAGGGGCAGCGCCAGGGCACCGGCGAGCAACGGCAGCACCGACTCCCCCAGCACCGCCAGCAGGACCGCCACAGGAACGCACAGCCACTCACGGTGCCCGTCGAGACGCGCCCGGACGACGGCCCATGCGCCGAGGGCACCGGGTTCACGTGCCACGTGGTCCACGAACATCGCCCGCGCTCGCCCAGGTCCCGGATCCCGGGCCACGGCCAGCCCGCCCGTGAGACCCGCGCCCGCCGCCAGGACCAAGGACGACAGAGGCATCGACGGCACCGCCTCCACCACCGTCATGGCGCCGCGCCGATCAACGATTCCAGTCGTTCCCAGCCCCGCTCCGGAACGAAGCCCCCGCTGCCCCAGCGCAGTGCGGGTACCGTGACCACCAGCCCCGTGTCGTCCCGGCCGAGGACATGCACCTCGGCCAGCCGCCGCTGTCCGCTCCGGTCCCGCACGAGATGGACGACCACCGACAGCGCCGCCGCCAACTGACTGTGCAAGGCGGCACGATCAAGACCCGCGGCCGTACCCAGGGCCTCAAGACGGGCAGGTACATGTTCGGCGGCGTTGGCGTGCACCGTGCCGCACCCCCCTTCGTGCCCGGTGTTGAGCGCGGCCAGCAGATCGGCGACCTCGGGCCCCCGCACCTCCCCCACCACGAGCCGGTCGGGGCGCATGCGGAGGGCCTGGCGCACCAGGTCCCGGAGCGTCACCTGCCCCACCCCCTCCTGGTTGGCCGGGCGCGACTCCAGACGGACGACGTGCGGATGATCCGGCCGGAGTTCCGCCGAATCCTCGGCGAGCACGATGCGTTCCCGGTCTCCGACCGCGCCCAGCAAGCTGGACAGCAGCGTCGTCTTCCCCGCACCCGTTCCCCCACTGATCAGGTAGGAGACCCGCGCTTCGACCAGGGCCCGCAGCACCCGGTCACCGCCGGGCGGAAGGGTCCCTGCGGCCACGAGTTCCTCCAGTGTGAAAGCCCGGGGTCGGACCACCCGTAGAGACAGGCATGTCGATCCCACGGACACCGGTGGCAGGACCGCGTGCATCCGTGTCCCGTCCGGCAGCCGCGCGTCCACCCACGGGTGGGCATCGTCCAGTCGGCGCCCGGCCACCGCGGCGAGTCTCCGCGCGAGCCGGCTGACCGCCGCCGCGTCCTGAAAGGTGATCCGGGTCAGTTCCAGCCCGCTCCCGCGGTCCACCCATACCCGGTCGGGCGCGGACACCAGGACATCGGTCACCGCCGGGTCGGCCAGCAACCGCTCCAGCACTCCGGTGCCCACCAGCTCACCGCGTAACTCCTCGGCCGCACCGAGCACTTCGGCGTCGCCGAGCAAGCGGCCCTGGGCCCTCAGCGCGGCGGCCACCCCGGCAGGGGTCGGAGCGGCGCCGCTACGGGCCAGCCGTTGCCGCACGGCGTCCAGCAGTACCTCGGTCATAGCGCCCCCGTCCCGAAGGCCGCCACCACACCGTCAGCACCGCCGGACGTGTCCGCCAGATCCCAGAAGGCCGTGCAGAAGCGAGCCAGTGGGCCGCGCGGATCACTCCCCGGCGGCTCTCCCCCGCTCTGGGCCGCTTGGAGGCCCGGTTCCACGGGGAGGTCACCCACCAGAGGCAGCCCCAGTGCTTGAGCAACCCAGTGCTCGTCGAGTCCCACCGCGTAGGGGCCCCGCGCCACGACCCGCAGATCCGGCAGGACCATGCCCACCGCCGAGGCCACCCGCTTGGCCGCGGCGACCGCCCTGAGCTCCCCCGGTACCACCAGAAGACCGGCATCCATCTGCGTCAGGGCCTCGGCCACGCTGTCGTCGACCTTGCGTGGAAGATCGACCACCACGATGCCGCCGAGCCGACGCGCCGCTGCCAGCACCGCCTGCATGGCCTGCGGTGGGACGGACACTTCGTCGTCCCTGCCCCAACTGAGCACGCGCAGACCGTGCAACGCGGGCAGCGACTCCTCCAGCGCTCCTCCGCCCACCCTGCCTTTGGAACGGGCGAAATCCGGCCACCTCATCCCTTCGGTTTCCTCAGCCCCGAGCAGGATGTCGATGCCGCCGCCCAGTGGGTCGCCGTCGATCAGTATGGTGCGCCGACCGGACCCGGCCGCCGTCACGGCCAGGGCGCAGGCCAGCGTGGACGCGCCGGAGCCGCCCCGCCCGCCCATCACCCCGACGGTGAGGGCCGGACGCCCCACTCCTTCCGCGGCATTGGCGATCTGATCAACGAGCCAGCTCTCCGCGTCCGGCAGGCGCAGCACGTATTCGGCCCCGATCTCCACCGCCCGGCGCCAGATGTCCGGGTCGCCCCGATCGCGGCCGACGAGCATCACGCCTCGCCTGCGCACCGTTCCCCGGCACCGGGCGGCCGCGTCGTCCCCCACCAGCACCACCGGCGCCCGCTCCCAGCTCCCTCTCGCGGCCGGAGGTCCGTGATGGACTTCGGGCATCGCACCGGCGGCCGCGCACAGCCTCAGCAGATCGTCCAGCAAATGTGCGTCCTCGGTCACGATCAACGGCCCGCCGCTCAGCTCGCCGGCGCTCGGCAGTCCTTCTCGTGTGTTGGTTCCAGCCACGGACTCCGCCCCTTCCCACTGCCCCTTCAGTGCGGTTCGCGGTGCTCTCGGGCCCATCCGAGATACGCGATTCCGGAACCCGCGGACTTCGCGGGTGGAATCACCATGCAACGGCGCGGAAAAGCATGTGGATCTTGGTCGCAAACTGTGGACACCTTCAGCATTGTGAATATCTCCGTCGCTCATACAGGCGACATTCGGAGCGCACCCCTTCCGCTACACTGCGTGATGGGTGATGCTGGCACGAGAGCACGGCGAAGGACGGCCGGTACGTCTCGGAGCGGAGGGGAGCCCCCCGCGAGAAGCGGCACAACCGCATCCGGACATGCGACGACCCCCGCCGGGGGGGAGAGCGGGGGTCGTCCCCACGGCCGACTCGGGGGGGGGAGGAGCCGGACCGGGGTTAGCACGGTCGCGAACGATCCGTGACTTCCATGGTGTACCCGAGCGTCTTCTCAGGCAAACCCACCCGCCGGAGTTTACGCCGAATGGTGGGCCCTTATGCTCAGCTTTGTGGAAAACTGCTTCTCACCGCGCACAGCAGCCTTCTTTGACCTGGACAAGACGGTCATTGCGAAGTCATCGACGCTCGCCTTCAGCAAGTCCTTCTACCAAGGCGGGCTGATCAACCGCCGTGCCGTACTGCGGACCGCGTACACGCAGTTCGTGTTCCTCGCCGGCGGCGCCGACCACGACCAGATGGAGCGGATGCGTGAATATCTCTCGGCACTCTGCAAGGGATGGAACGTCCAGCAGGTCAAGGAGCTGGTCGCCGAGACCCTCCATGATCTGATCGACCCGATCATCTACGACGAGGCCGCCACCCTCATCGAGGAGCATCACACCGCCGGGCGCGATGTCGTCATCGTGTCCACCTCCGGCGCCGAGGTGGTCGAGCCGATCGGGGAACTGCTGGGCGCGGACCGGGTGGTGGCCACGCGCATGGTCGTCGGTGACGACGGCTGCTTCACCGGAGAGGTGGAGTATTACGCCTACGGTCCGACCAAGGCCGAGGCGGTGAAGGCGCTCGCCGCGTCCGAGGGGTACGACCTTTCACGCTGCTACGCCTACAGCGACTCGGCCACCGATGTGCCGATGCTGGAGTCGGTGGGCCACCCCCACGCGGTCAACCCGGACCGAGCACTGAGGCGTGAAGCGGCCCTCCGGGAGTGGCCGATTCTCGTCTTCGACCGCCCGGTCCGGCTCAAACAGAGGCTGCCGAAATTCTCCATGCCACCCCGCCCTGCCCTGGTGGCTGTGGCAGCGGTCGGCGCGGCAGCCATGGCCGCGGGGATCGTCTGGTACGCCAACCGACGCCGTCCGCCGGCGCTCAGCACCTGACAAGGACAGGAAAGGCCCGATGCGGCAGCTCGACCACGGCTCACCCCCTTGCGTGAACGCGAAGGCAAAGAAGCGGAGCCGGACCTTCCGTTGTTGTCGCGCCAGGAGTACAAAGGAATGAGTGGCCCGCGAGACCGAGGACGTCCGAGAGGATGACCTTCACGCACAGCAGATGGCCCCACGGACCCAGCATGGAAGCCGAGCACCCACGCGACGTCGACCCGTCGAATACGGGCCAGCCACACCAGGTGACGGGCAACGAACCGACCTGATGGGCGTATATCGAGGACGCTTGGTAACTGGGCGGACATGCCTGCGGCGGTACCGGAAGCGGTACCGCCGCATTCATTTCTCGTGTGGTGCGGCGCCCCACATCGGGATGGCCGGGCGTGGGAGGGAAGCCTCCTACGCCGCACCTCGCTGCAGCGCCTCGCAGACGGCGGTCGACTCCCTGACACCCAGTTCCACGGCGCGCCCGCAGTGGGCGATCCAGGCGGCCATCCCCTCAGGCGTCCCCGAGAGGTAGCCCTCGAAAGCCTTGATGTACGCGGCTCGCCCCTGCTCGGCGTGTCCCACCTCGGCGGGACAGACGGATTTCGGGTCGAGGCCGCTGCCGATCAGCACGATCCGTTCGGCGGTCCGCGCGACCAGCCCGTTATGGGAGCTGAAGGGCCGCAGGGCCAGCAACTCACCGTGCACGATCGAAGCCGTCACGAGCGCGGGCGCGTCGCTGCCCGCGAGAACGAGGCCCGCGAGTCCCTCAAGCCGCCCCGCCACCTCGTCCGCGTCCGGAAGGGGCGCCTCGATCAGGGGTTCCTCGACCGGCTCCCCCGCGAACCGTGGCCTGCCCACAGCGTCATCGGGCGCAGCACCGCCGGCCGCCACCAGATGCAGTCGCGCCAGGACCCGTAGCGGGGACTGTCGCCAGATGGACAGCAGCTGACCCGCTTCCGCGGTCAGCCTCAAGGCGGCGCCCACGGTGCGCGCCTCCGGGTCACCGCTGAAGTCGGTGCGTCGGCGCACCTCTTCGAGATTCCAGTCGGCACCCGCGAGTGCGGCCGAACCACGCGCGCCGCGCAGGGCCGCTTCGGCCGTCACCTCATTGCTGCGGCGCCGCATGACTCGGTGACCGTAGACCCGGTCGACCGCCTTGCGTACGGAGTCCACCGCGTGGGGCACTCCGGGCAGGGAACCCAGAGCGGCGAGCGGATCGGGGGAAGGCGTACTCATAAGAAGCGAGGCTACGCGCCCCTTGGCCGGATACCGCCCGGGAGTGGTCTTCTTCACCAATCATGACTGCGCTACGCATCGGAACCACTACCCTAGGTGAACATGAAGATCGCTTTCGTAGGCAAGGGCGGCAGTGGCAAGACCACGCTGTCCTCGCTTTTCATCCGACACCTCGCGGCCAACGAGGCTTCCGTCGTCGCCGTCGACGCGGACATCAACCAGCACCTTGGGGCCGCACTGGGTCTCGACGAGGAGCAGGCCGCCGCGCTGCCCGCCATGGGGGCGCAGCTACCGCTCATCAAGGACTACCTGCGCGGTAGCAACCCCCGCATCGCCTCCTCCGAGACAATGATCAAGACGACGCCCCCCGGCGAAGGCTCGCGGTTGCTGCGGCTGCACGAGGACAACCCCGTCTTCGACGCCTGCGCGCGTACGGTCCGGCTCGACGACGGGGACGTTCGGCTCATGGCCACCGGTCCGTTCACCGAGTCCGACCTCGGGGTGGCCTGCTACCACTCCAAGGTCGGTGCGGTGGAGCTCTGCCTCAACCACCTGGTCGACGGCCCCGAAGAGTATGTGGTGGTCGACATGACCGCTGGATCGGACTCGTTCGCCTCGGGCATGTTCACCCGGTTCGACATGACCTTCCTCGTCGCCGAGCCGACCCGGAAGGGCGTCTCCGTCTACCGGCAGTACAAGGAGTACGCCCAGGACTTCGGCGTCGCCCTGAAAGTGGTCGGCAACAAGGTGCAGGGCCAGGACGACCTCGACTTCCTCCGCGCGGAGGTCGGCGACGACCTGCTGGTCGGCATCGGGCAGTCGGACTGGGTGCGAACGATGGAGAAGGGCAGGCCGGCCGCCTTCGAACTGCTCGAAGCCGACAACCGGATGGCGCTGCAGGCCTTGCAGAACGCCGCGGAGGACTCGTACGAGCAGCGCGACTGGGAGCGCTACACGCGGCAGATGGTGCACTTTCACCTGAAGAACGCGGCGAGCTGGGGCAACGAGAAGACGGGGGCCGACCTGGCTGCCCAGGTCGACCCCTCGTTCGTCCTCGCGGAGCACCGCGTGGAGGCGAGTGCCGCTCAGCCCGCCTGACGGGCAGGCGCACTCCCCGGTCGCGCGCCGGTGGGCACCGGAACCCGGCGGTGCCGGTGCTACTTCGCGCTCCGGTCCGCCGCCTCACCCGAAGGCCCGGCGGGTACGGGGCTGCTCGTCGCCTTGCCCTGAGTGGCCCCGAGGAAGGCGGGCCAGCCCTGCTCGGGCTTCTGGCCCACCTTCAGTGTGCCGAGGTCGGCGAGCATCGCGGGGTCCTGCGCGTCCAGCCAGTCGGCGAGTTGCCGGAAGGAGACGCAGCGCACCTCCTTCTGGACGCACACCTTTTTGATCGTCTCCTCGATCGCGCGCATGTAGGTGCCGCCGTTCCAGGATTCGAAGTGGTTGCCGATGATGAGGGGCGCGCGGTTTCCGTTGTACGCGCGGTCGAACGCCTGGAGGAGCCCGTCCCTCATCTGATTGCCCCAGTAGGCGTGCTGGTCAGGGTCTCCCTGGGTCGTCCCGGACTGGTTGAACATGAAGTTGTAGTCCATCGAGAGAGTCTCGAAATCGCGGCCCGGCACCGGAACGAGTTGCATGGAGAGATCCCAGAGGCCGCCCTTCTTCTTGGGCCACACCTGGTCGCGGACCCCGCTCGAGTCGTAGCGGAACCCCATCGTCCGCGCTGCGGCGATCATGTTCTTCTGCCCTTCCAGGCAGGGGGTGCGCGCTCCGACCAGTTCCTTGTCGTAGTCGAAGGGCAGTGGCGCTTCGCCCTTGAGGGTGGGGGTGTTCGTCTTCCAGTTCTGCACGAAGGACTTGGCCTGGCTGATCTCGCTCTTCCACTCCTCGACCGACCAGGTGCCGACGCCTCCGTCCGGTCCGCAGAAATGGCCGTTGAAGTGGGTCCCGATCTCGTTGCCGTCCAGCCAGGCGGCACGAAGCTCCGTCAGGGTGTTGTGGATGCCCTCCGCGTCGTTGAAGCCGATGTCGGACCGGCCTGCCGAGTGCTGGGGCGGGTCGTAGAGCGCCTTCTTCTCTTCCGGCAGAAGATAGACACCGCTGAGGAAGTACGTCATGTTCGCGTCGTACTTCTTCGCGACTTCACGGAAGTGTGAGAAGAGCTTCTGACTGTCCTCTCCGGCACCGTCCCAGGAGAACACCACGAATTGCGGCGGCTTCTGTCCGGGCTTCAACTTCTTGGCCACCGGAAGCTTGGGCTGAGCTCCGGTGAACGCGGTGGAACCGTCGCCGATGAGCTTGACCGCGCCCTTGGGCGCCGCGGCCGGGGACCGCTCCTCGCCACCGGGCGCGGTCTTCTTCCCGGTTCCGGGGCCACCGGCCTCCGTACCGGAATTCGAGCAGCCCGCCAGCCCCGCGACCAGCGCCGTGACCACGGCCCCCAGGGCGATCCTCTTCGTGGCGGCCATCATCCGTCCACCTCTTCCTCGCAGGATTTCGTGCGTTGCAGTGCCGACACGGCGCGGTCAAGGTCGCACGGAGAGCGAGTGATTAGTACGACAAGCGTGATGAAAAACTGCTTATTCACTGAGACGAGTGAGCTGATCCGCTATTTGCTCGAAAGCATGGACACTTCCCTTTACTCACCATTACGATTCGTTTACCAAGAGTTGAGTTAATCCCACCGTTGCACGCCGACCCACGGCCGCGTTTCCTACATTCCGCGACCGCGCTGCCCCGGAGGAGACGGGAACATGCCTTCCTGCGCCCCTACTCGCCACGACCACTCCCGCAATTGGCGCCCTTCGCGCGCCTCGGGTTTCAAGCGTCCACACAGCCCGCCGCCACCAGGCGGCCGCCGATACCGCCTCTCAGGCACCGACCTGTCCGCGTCGATCACGGTCTTCCTGATCGCGGTCCCCATGTCCCTGGGCCTCGCCGTCGCCATGGACGCCCCGCTGGCAGCCGGCCTGGTCGCCGCTGTCATCGGCGGTATCGTCGTCGGCCTGCTCGGCGGTGTCCCTCTTCAGGTCAGCGGTCCCTCAGCCGGACTGACCGTGGTGACAGCCGAGTTGATCCAGCTCTACGGCTGGCGCACCACGTGCGCGATCACCATCGCCGCCGGACTCCTGCAGATCCTGCTCGGCTCTCTGCGAGCCGCCCGCGCCGCGCTCGCCGTCAGTCCGGCCATCGTGCACGGCACCCTCGCGGGCATCGGGGTGGCCATCGCGCTCGCCCAACTGCACATCGTGCTCGGCGGCTCACCGCGGAGTTCCGCACTCGGCAACGCCCTGGCTCTGCCCGACCAGTTCGAGCATTTCAGCCCGGCCGCGCCAGCGATCGGCGCGTTGACCATCATCCTTCTCGTCCTGTGGCCGAGGCTGCCCGGACGGGCCGGTGCCGGCCTCGGCCGCCTTCCCGCCGCGCTCGCGGCCGTGGCGATCGCGACGGCCGTGGCCGCTGCCGTCGCACCGGGCATCGCCCGGGTCGAGCTCCCCTCCTGGCGGTCTCACGCCTTGCCCGAGATGCCGCACGGCCCAGTCACCGCGCTGGCCACGGCCGTGTTCACCGTCATGCTCGTGGCCAGCCTGGAGTCGCTGCTCGCCGCTGTCGCCGTGGACAAACTGGCGGCCGACCGTGCGGCCGCTCCGCCCAAGGACCGCCCCGCTCCGACGCCCCCCGCCAAGCGCTCCGACCTCGACCGGGAGCTACGGGCACAGGGTGTGGCCAACTCGCTGTCGGGGCTGCTCGGCGGGCTCCCCGTGTCCGGTGGGGCGGTCCGCAGTTCGGCCAACGTCCGTGCCGGGGCGACGAGTCGCGCGGCCACGGTGCTGCACGGTGTCTGGGTCCTCCTGGCCGCGCTGCTGCTGGTCGGCGCGCTCGAACGCATTCCGTTGGCCGCGCTCGCCGCGCTGGTGATGGTCGTCGGCATCCAGATGGTCAACTTCGCCCACATCCGCCAGGTCCACAAGCACCGTGAGTTCCCGGTCTACGCGGCCACGATCGTCGGCGTACTCCTCGCCGGGGTGCTCATGGGGGTGGCGATCGGCATCGTCGTGGCGATGGCCCTGGCCCTCCACCGGCTGGCCCGCACCCGGATCACCGTGTCCCAGCGGGACGGCCGGCACGTCGTTACGGCCCGCGGACAGCTCACCTTCCTCGCCGTACCGCGGCTCAGCAGGATGCTTGGCCGACTGCCGCAAGGGGCGGAGGTGACCGTGGAGTTGGACGGTTCCTTCATGGACCACGCCGCGTACGAAACGATCCAGGGCTGGTGCGCCTCGCAGACCACACTGGGCGGTCGCGTCGAGGTCACAGGGCGCTCCGGCGGCAGAATCGCCGAGCCGACGTCGACGGCCCACTCCTGCTGCCGCCCCTGGACCCCCTGGCGCAACCACCAGTGCCACGACCGGACCATCCCCACCGCCCCGCCCCCATCGGCCTCCGGGACCGCCGACACACCGAGCGTCTACGCGGCCGCCTCGGAGGATCAGCCGGTCGTCCACCGGTTGCTCAACGGCCTCAGCTCTTTTCAGCGCACCACGGCGCCCTTGGTCCGCGAAGAGCTGGCACGGCTGGCCGCAGAGGGGCAGCGCCCCTCCCAGCTCTTCCTCACCTGCGCCGACTCCCGGCTGGTGACGAGCATGATCACCGCAAGCGGGCCCGGCGACCTCTTCACCGTACGGAACGTCGGCAATCTCGTGCCCCCGCCGAAGGCCGGGAGCGTATCCGGTACGGACGATTCGGTGGCCGCCGCCATCGAATACGCGGTGGACGTGCTGGAGGTCGAGTCGATCACCATCTGCGGACACTCCGGCTGCGGGGCCATGCAGGCACTCCTCGGCGGCGCGCCCACGGCCCCGGAGACCCCGATGTGGCGATGGCTCCGACATGGCCTGCCGAGCCTTGAACGTATGAAGTCGCGCCATCACTCCTGGGCACGCATCTCCGGCCGGTTGCCCACCGATGCGGTGGAGCAGCTCTGCCTGACCAATGTGGTCCAGCAGTTGGAGCATCTGCGGGAGCACGACTCGGTCGCGCGCAGGGTCGCCGCCGGCACGTTGCGACTGCACGGCATGTACTTCCACGTCGGCGAGGCACAGGCGTACCTGCTGACCGAGGGTGCCAGTTCCGGGACGGGGCCCGACGAGGTCTTCGTTCGGGTCGCCCCTGGTGACCGGCCCGCACCCGGCACGGGTCCCGGCACGGGTCCCGGCACGGGTCCCGGCACGGGTCCCGGCACGGGTCCCGGCACGGGTCCCGGCACGGGTCCCGGCACGGGTCCGGAGGGTTTGTATGAGGCCGGCCGGGCGGGCCGGGCAGGCACCGGAGCAAGCCGGCCGGTCGGCGACGCGGCCGTGGGCGCCTGACGGCCTGAACCTCTCACGCCCCTTGTCCGTGAGACCTTGTGGTCCCGCTTCCGCGGCACACGCGTGCGGCAACGGGAGCGGGACGCGTGCCCCCATACACGAAACACAGGTCTAAACCAATTCCTGGAAGACACTTGTCACGTGGCCCACGGCCTGATGAGCTGTCCCCCTGGACACAACGGACACCCTGGGAATGGGAGATGTCGTGAGCAACGAAAGCCTGACCGATCTGCTGAGGGGGGAGACGGGACAGTGAGCGAGCGTCCTTCCATCTCCAACATGCTCAAGGAGGAGCGGCGGTTCACACCGCCTGCCGATCTGGCCGCGAACGCCAACGTAACCGCGGAGGCGTACGGGCGGGCCGAGGCGGACCGGCTGGGCTTCTGGGCCGAGCAGGCCCGACGCCTGACCTGGGCCACGGAGCCGACCGAGACGCTCGACTGGAGCAATCCGCCCTTCGCGAAATGGTTCGCGGACGGCGAGCTCAATGTCGCGTACAACTGCGTGGACCGTCACGTCGAGGCGGGCAACGGCGACCGGGTCGCCATCCACTTCGAGGGCGAACCCGGCGACAGCCGCGCCATCACGTACGCGGAGCTGAAGGACGAGGTCTCCCGGGCCGCCAACGCCCTGACCGAGCTGGGTGTCCGAAAGGGCGACCGGGTCGCCGTCTACCTGCCGATGATCCCCGAGGCGGCCATCGCGATGCTGGCCTGTGCCCGCATCGGTGCCGCGCACTCGGTGGTCTTCGGAGGCTTCTCCGCCGACGCCATCGCCGCGCGCATACAGGACGCCGACGCCAAGGTCGTCATCACGGCCGACGGCGGCTACCGCCGTGGCAAGCCGTCCGCTCTCAAGCCGGCCGTGGACGAGGCCGTCTCCCGGTTCGACAGCGTCGACCACGTCGTCGTCGTACGGCGCACCGGCCAGGACACCGCGTGGACCGAGGGCCGGGACGTCTGGTGGCACGAGATCACCGGCCGGCAGTCCGCCGAGCACATCCCCGAGGCGTTCGAGGCGGAGCAGCCGCTCTTCATCCTCTACACCTCGGGCACCACGGGTAAGCCGAAGGGCATCCTCCACACCTCCGGCGGATACCTCACCCAGGCCGCCTACACCCATCACGCGGTCTTCGACCTCAAGCCCGAGACCGATGTGTACTGGTGCACCGCCGACATCGGCTGGGTGACCGGACACTCGTACATCGTGTACGGCCCGCTCGCCAACGGTGCCACCCAGGTGATGTACGAGGGCACTCCCGACACCCCGCACCAGGGGCGTTTCTGGGAGATCGTCCAGAAGTACGGGGTGACGATCCTCTACACGGCGCCGACGGCGATCCGGACGTTCATGAAGTGGGGTGACGACATCCCCGCCAAGTTCGATCTGTCGTCGCTGCGCGTCCTCGGTTCGGTCGGTGAGCCGATCAACCCCGAGGCGTGGATGTGGTACCGCAAGCACATCGGCGCCGACAAGTGCCCGATCGTGGACACCTGGTGGCAGACCGAGACCGGCGCGATGATGATCTCGCCGCTCCCCGGGGTCACGGCGACCAAGCCCGGTTCGGCGCAGCGGGCCCTGCCCGGCATCTCCGCCACCGTGGTCGACGACGAGGCCCGCGAGGTACCGGACGGCGGGGGCGGCTATCTGGTCCTCACCGAGCCGTGGCCGTCGATGCTCCGCACCGTCTGGGGCGACGACCAGCGTTTCCTCGACACCTACTGGTCGCGTTTCGAGGGCATGTACTTCGCGGGCGACGGTGCCAAGAAGGACGAGGACGGCGACATCTGGCTGCTCGGCCGGGTGGACGACGTCATGCTCGTGTCCGGGCACAACATCTCGACGACCGAGGTGGAGTCGGCCCTCGTCTCGCATCCGTCGGTCGCCGAAGCCGCCGTGGTCGGCGCCAACGACGAGACCACCGGTCAGGCCATCGTCGCCTTCGTGATCCTGCGTGGCACGGCCACCGCCTCCGAGGAACTGGTCGCGGAACTGCGCAACCACGTCGGCGCCACGCTCGGTCCGATCGCCAAGCCGAAGCGGGTGCTGCCGGTCGCCGAGCTGCCGAAGACCCGTTCCGGCAAGATCATGCGACGCCTGCTCCGCGACGTCGCCGAGAACCGTGAGCTGGGCGATGTCACCACGCTCACCGACTCGTCGGTCATGGACCTCATCCAGACGCAGCTCCCCGCCGCGCCTTCCGAGGACTAGGGCCGGGTCCGAAGCCGGTCAGCGGGCCTGCCGTACCGCGAAGAGAGCCCGCTGCCCGGCGGCGGTGAGGGGCACCCGGACATGACCGGGTGCCCCTTCGGGCCCTCCGGGGCCCGGATGCGGACCCGCACGCGGACCGGACGCGGGTCCCGTGCCGGGCGGGGGTACGCCGTCCGCGGGGCGCCGGGGGCCGTCGGGTGTGGCGCCGGGCACGTCGCGGGCGAGGGGCACCGGATCCGGATACCGTTCCGGGTGCCCCGGGTAGAGTGGAGACTTCGTCGGCGGACCACGTCGGCACTCAGCGACAACTGCATACGACATCTCCACAGGGGCGCCGGGAAGTCTGGTCGGCACGTGCATTCGCCATGCCATCGCTGCCGTATCCCCTCCGGAGGTCCCCCTCGTGGCCGCGCCCCTTCCGCCTTCCCCCCGCCGCACTCTGCTGGGCCGTCTCCCGTTGCCGGAGCGCACCTACGTCACGGACGCCCTGCGCACGGAGACGGTCGGCGGGGTCATCCTGCTGGTCGCCGCCATCGCCGCTCTGGTCTGGGCGAACACCAACGGCTCCGGTTACGCGGCCGTGAGCCACTTCCACCTCGGCCCCGAGGCGCTGGGCCTGAACCTCTCCGTGGCCCACTGGGCCGCCGACGGACTGCTCGCCGTCTTCTTCTTCGTCGCGGGCGTCGAACTCAAACGCGAACTCGTCGCGGGCGAACTCCGCGACCCCAAGGCGGCCGTCCTGCCCGTGGCGGCCGCCCTGTGCGGCATGGTGGCACCCGCGCTGGTCTACACCCTGACCGTCGTCCTGGGCAACGGTTCGACGTCCGGCTGGGCCGTGCCCACGGCCACCGACATCGCGTTCGCCCTCGCCGTCCTCGCGGTCATCGGGACATCGCTGCCGTCCGCGCTGCGCGCGTTCCTGCTGACACTCGCCGTCGTCGACGACCTGTTCGCGATCCTGATCATCGCGGTCTTCTTCACCGACTCCCTCGACTTCCTGGCCCTGGGAGGCGCCTTCGCCGGGCTCGTCGTCTTCTACGTACTGCTGCGCGCCGGTGTCCGGGGCTGGTACGTCTACGTACCGCTCGCCCTGGTGATCTGGGGCCTCATGTACAACAGCGGTGTCCACGCCACCATCGCCGGTGTGGCCATGGGGCTCATGCTCCGCTGCACCAGGCGGGAAGGGGAGGTCCAGTCCCCCGGTGAGCGCCTGGAGCACCTGGTGCGCCCCCTGTCGGCCGGCGTCGCGGTGCCGCTGTTCGCGTTGTTCGCGGCCGGCGTCACACTCAAGGGCGAGGCCCTGGCAGGTGTGTTCACCCGCCCCGAGACGCTCGGGGTGGTCCTCGGCCTGGTGGCGGGCAAGACCCTCGGCATCTTCGGCGGCACCTGGCTCGTCACCCGGTTCACCAAGGCGGAACTGAACAAGGAGCTGGCCTGGGCCGACCTCTTCGCCGTCGCCACACTGGCCGGGATCGGCTTCACCGTCTCGCTCCTCATCGGGGAGCTCGCCTTCGCGGGGGACGAGGACACGGTCAACGAGATCAAGGCCGCCGTCCTGATCGGTTCGCTGATCGCCGCCGCACTCTCCGGTGTACTGCTGCGACTCCGGGTACGGAGATACAGAGCACTGTCGGAGGAGGAGGAACTCGACGAGGACGCCTCGGGCGTCCCCGACGTCTACGAACAGGACGACCCCGAGTACCACCGCCGCATGGCCGCGATCCACGAGGAGAAGGCGGCCGAGCACCGACGCCTTGCCGAAGAGGCGGGGGCAGCGCGCAGCAAGCCCGACAGTCCGGCATGATCGGACATCGGATGTACGGATGAGGAGAGGGAGTCAGGGATGAGCGACCCCAGCAACTACCCGGGCAGCACCGACCGCAGCCTCGGTCAGCTGTTCGCGTCAGCCACGGCCGAGATGTCGGCGCTCGTGCACGACGAGATCGCCCTGGCCAAGGCCGAGATGCGCCAGGACGTCAAGCGGGGCGTGATCGGGAGTACTTCGGCCATCGTCGCCGGTGTGCTGCTGCTCTTCTCGCTCCCGATGCTGAGCTTCGCGGCGGCCTACGGCATCCACAACCTCGGTCTGGGGCTCGCCTGGTCGTTCCTGATCGTGTGGGGAGCGTTCACCCTGCTGGCCCTCCTGATCGGCCTCTTCGGGGTCGCCAAGCTCAAGAAGGTCAAGCCGCCGCAGAAGTCCATCGCCTCGGCCAAGCAGACCGCCTCCGTCCTCCAGGGCGTCAAGCCCCACCCCCGCGCCACCCTGGCGGGCGAGCTGGACCGGGGCGGCAGCACACTCCCGGACAAGGCCATCGAGAACCGTCCGGTTCAGGACAAGGCGTCCGCTGTGGCACGCTCGTCCACATGACCGACCCCGATCACAGCGCTTCTCCCGGCCCCGTCGGACCGCTCGGCCCGGCCGCAGGCACCGGCGGGCCCGTACGCATCGAGGGTCCCTGGACCCACCGCGACGTGGCGGCGAACGGCGCCCGCTTCCACATCGCGGAGCTCGGCGACGGGCCATTGGTTCTGTTGCTGCACGGCTTCCCGCAGTTCTGGTGGACCTGGCGCCACCAACTGACCGCCCTGGCCGACGCCGGGTACCGCGCGGTCGCGATGGACCTGCGCGGGGTGGGCGGCAGCGACCGCACGCCCCGGGGCTACGACCCCGCCAACCTGGCGCTGGACGTCACCGGTGTGATCCGGTCGCTGGGCGAGCCGGACGCGGCGCTGGTCGGGCACGACATGGGCGGCTATCTCGCCTGGACCGCCGCCGTGATGCGGCCGAAGCTGGTCCGCCGGCTCGTGGTGTCGTCGATGCCGCACCCACGGCGCTGGCGCTCCTCGATGCTGTCCGACTTCGCGCAGTCCCGGGCCAACTCCCACATCTGGGGATTCCAGCGGCCGTGGGTGCCGGAGCGTCAGCTCGTCGCGGACGACGCCGCCTTGGTGGGGCGGTTGATCCGGGACTGGTCGGGGCCGCGTACCCCGGACTTCCCCGACGACAAGACGGTCGACGTCTACCGGCGGGCCATGTGCATCCCGTCGACGGCGCACTGCTCGATCGAGCCCTACCGCTGGTTGGTGCGTTCCCTGGCGCGTCCGGACGGGGCCCAGTTCAACCGGCGGATGAAGCGGCCGGTGCGGGTGCCCACACTGCACCTGCACGGTTCACTCGATCCGGCGATGCGCACCCGGAGTTCGGCGGGGTCCGGCGAGTACGTGGAAGCGCCGTACCGATGGCGACTTTTCGACGGTCTGGGCCACTTCCCCCACGAGGAGGATCCGGTTGGGTTCTCGACCGAACTCGTCAACTGGCTCAAGGATCCTGAGCCCGACCGCTGATCTGAGCGAACACGCGTCCGACGAACGCCAATTGCCTGGCGCATAAGCCAATTGGCTGACTCCCTCACGATTACCGACCATGGGTCAGGGGCAGACGTCGGGGTATGGGCTGGACGCGCGACTTCAGTGACGCAGCACGCAACCGCCGCTCGACCGCTCCTGCTGGTCCGAGCATTCATGAGGGGGGCGGCTCCCGGAGCCGGGTGCACGATATGAGCGATTTCCATGATCTCCGGCTGGGCATTCCCCGCATTCTCCACCGCCGGGCGCGATGGTTCTCGGCGCGGCTCCGCCATCCCCGTGGATGAGGGCATGACGCACTGATCCGGCGCCCGTGAGCAGCGGCCGCCCGATCGCCCCGGCCGCTCCGGGGCTCTCTTCCCGAACGGTCCGGGCCCTCTCGTACGTACGAGGGGGCCCGGTTCCTACGTGCGTGCGGTGGGGACACGGCCGGCCCGGGACGCGCACGGGGCGCCGCTCAGAGCGCGCATCCCTGGCTGTCGACCTGCTGGACCGCTGACTTGCCCAGGTCGATGTCCTGACGGATCTCGTCGGCCGTCAACGCGTAGCCCGTGTCCGGGTCGTCGAGGGACTTGGCGAACACCACGCCGTACACCTTGCCCTCCGGGGTGAGGAGCGGTCCGCCGGAGTTGCCCTGGCGCACGGTCGCGAACAACGAGTACACGTCGCGCCGCACGGTGCCCCGGTGGTAGATGTCCGGGCCGTCGGCGTCGATGCGGCCACGGATGCGGGCGGAGCGTACGTCGTAGGCGCCGTTCTCCGGGAAGCCCGCGACGATCGCGCTGTCGCCGCTCTCCGCGTCGTCGTCCGCGTCGGTGAAGCGCAGCGGCTTCGCGTCGAGGTCCGGGACGTCCAGTACGGCGATGTCGCGCTGCCAGTCGTAGAGGACGACCTTCGCGTCGTAGAGGCGGCCCTCGCCACCGATCTGGACGGTGGGCTCGTCGACGCCTCCGACCACATGGGCGTTGGTCATGACCCGCCGGTCGGAGAAGACGAAGCCGGTCCCTTCGAGGACCTTGCCGCAGCCCGGTGCCGTACCGACGACCTTGACGATGGACTTCTTCGCACGGGCGGCGACGGGGCTGCCCGCCAGCGCCGGGTCCGGGGGCCTGACCTCGGTGATGGGCTCGTTGGCGAAGGGGCTGAAGACCTGCGGGAAGCCGTTCTGCGCGAGGACGGAGGAGAAGTCCCTGAACCAGTTGGACGCCTCGTTCGGCATGACGCGGGAGACGCCGAGCAGCACCGAGGAGTTGCGGACCGCCTTGCCGAGGGTCGGCAGCGAGGTACCCGCCAGCAGCAGGCCGATCAGCCAGGCGACCAGCAGCATGGCCACCACGTTGACCAGCGCGCCTCCGGTGGCGTCCAGAGCGCGCGCGGGTGACCACGTGATGTACCGGCGGAGCCGGTTGCCCAGGTGGGTGGTGAAGGCCTGGCCCACGGAGGCGCAGACGATCACGATCACCACCGCGACGATGGCCGCGGTGGACGAGACCTCCGACCCGTCGGTCATCCGGTTCCAGATCACCGGCAGCAGATAGACGGCCGCCACACCGCCGCCCAGGAACCCCACGACGGACAGGATGCCGACGACGAAACCCTGGCGGTAGCCGATGACCGCGAACCACACGGCGCCGACGAGCAGCAGGATGTCCAGCACGTTCACCGTCTATAGCCTCGCAGATTCGTCACCTGGCCCGTCCGGTTCGACGGGGTCCGGGCCAGGCCCGGAACAGCGCAGCAGGGAAGTCAGCCTGTCATGCGCGCCAGTCGAGCGGCACCTGCTTGGTCCTGTCCCACGGGCGTTCCCAGCCCGCGTAATGCATGATCCGGTCGATCACACCGGCCGTGAAACCCCACACCAGCGCGGATTCGACCAGGAACGCCGGGCCTCGGTGGCCGCTGGGGTGGACGGCCGTGACCCGGTTCGCCGGGTCCGTGAGATCCGCCACGGGGACGGTGAAGACCCGGGCGGTCTCCGCCGGGTCGACCACGTCCACCGGGCTCGGTACGCGCCACCAGCCGAGCACCGGTGCGACGACGAAGCCGCTCACCGGGATGTAGAGCCTGGGCAGCACGCCGAAGAGCTGGACGCCGCTCGGGTCGAGTCCGGTCTCCTCCTCGGCCTCACGCAGGGCCGCCCGGAGCGGTCCGGTGGTCGCGGGGTCGCCGTCCTCCGGGTCGAGCGAGCCCCCGGGGAAGGAGGGCTGGCCGGCGTGGGAGCGCAGGGAGCCGGAACGCTCCATCAGGAGCAGCTCGGGGCCGCGCTCGCCCTCGCCGAAGAGGACCAGTACGGCGGACTGGCGTCCCGCGCCGCTCTCCGGCGGCAGGAACCGGCTCAGCTGCTGGGCCCGGACGCTGCGCGCCGCCTGGGCGACGGGGTCGAGCCAGCCCGGCATGCCGTCCGTGGTGACGGTGATCGTGCTGTCCTGGGACGTGTCCGTGCCTCCGGTGGCCGCCGGCGCGGCGTGTGTGCTCTGTGCGTGCGTCGTGCTCTGTGCGTACGTCATCGGCACCCCGTCGTTCCAACGCCTGCCGTCTGCGATTTCGTTCCGTGCGGCGCCGCCCGTGCCACCGAAGGGTGCTCCTCATCCGGCGCCCAGGGGCGGGGCGGGGCGCCCCGGGTAGTCCGGGGGCGGGCTGAGCCGCTGGCCCGGATATCCGCCCAGCTCGTACTTCAGGAGTTTCGCCGCCTTCTCCGGGTCCGTCTCGCCCTCCCCGTACGCCGGGCAGAGCGGGGCGATCGGGCAGGCACCGCAGGCGGGCTTGCGGGCGTGGCAGACGCGGCGGCCGTGGAAGATCACCCGGTGTGAGAGCATCGTCCACTCGCTCTTGGGGAAGATCGCGGCGACCTCGGCCTCGACCTTCTCCGGGTCTTCCTGTTCGGTCCACTTCCAGCGGCGGACGAGCCTGCCGAAGTGCGTGTCCACGGTGATGCCCGGCACACCGAAGGCGTTGCCCAGGACGACGTTGGCCGTCTTGCGGCCCACCCCGGGCAGCTTCACCAGGTCCGCCAGGCGCCCCGGGACCTCACCGCCGAAGTCGTCCCGCAGGGAGGCCGACAGTCCCGCCAGGGAGCGCGCCTTCGCCCGGAAGAAGCCGGTCGGCCGGATGAGCTCCTCCAGCTTCTCCGGGTCGGCGGCGGCCATGTCCTCGGGAGTCGGATACGCGGCGAACAGCGCGGGCGTGGTCTGGTTGACCCGCAGGTCGGTGGTCTGCGCGGACAGCACCGTGGCCACCAGCAGCTCGAACGGATTGCGGAAGTCCAGCTCGGGATGGGCGTAGGGGTAGATCTCCGCGAGCTCGCGGTTGATCCGGCGGGCACGGCGCACCATCGCGAGATGCGATTCCGGCTTGGCCTGCCTCTTCGCCGGACGAGCCGCACCGGACGCTTCCGTCCCACCGGGTGCCACCGCTGTCCGCCCGCCCGCGCGTGCCGATCCGTCCTCGTGTGCCGAGCCGCCCGCGGCCGGACGCGAGGGGCCTTCCGCGGCCTTCTTGCGACGCCGCGCAGGCTGTTCGCCCACAGCGGAACTCTTTTCTTCGGACACCCCATCAGCCCCTTTGGCCTGCGCTCTCACCGGCGTTGCGGACACTCGGCCAGCCTAGAGCCCACCACTGACATCTGGGCCGGTCATCGCCTTTCCACGCCCGATCGGCCCCCTGCCGTAGGGTCCGGCACGCCCGTGCGTCAAACTGGTTTGTGATTGATCGCACTGTTTTACCGTCCTGCATCATGGGGACCACGCTTCCCTGAACAGGCCGACAAGGAGAGAACTCGTGGACGACGTTCTGCGGCGCGCCCCGCTTTTCGCGGCGCTCGATGACGAGCAGGCCGCGGAGCTCCGCGCCTCGATGAGTGAGGTGACCCTCGCACGCGGTGACGCGCTGTTCCACGAGGGCGACCCCGGCGACCGGCTGTACGTGGTCACCGAGGGCAAGGTGAAGCTCCACCGCACCTCCCCGGACGGCCGGGAGAACATGCTGGCCGTCCTCGGCCCCGGAGAGCTGATCGGTGAGCTGTCGCTGTTCGACCCGGGACCGCGCACCGCGACCGCGACCGCCCTCACCGAGGTCAAGCTCCTGGGTCTGGGCCACGGCGACCTCCAGCCCTGGCTGAACGCACGCCCCGAGGTGGCCACCGCCCTGCTGCGTGCCGTCGCCCGCCGGCTGCGCAAGACCAACGACCAGATGTCCGACCTGGTCTTCTCCGACGTCCCGGGCCGGGTCGCCCGAGCGCTCCTGGACCTGTCGCGCCGCTTCGGCGTCCAGTCCGAGGAGGGCATCCACGTCGTCCACGACCTGACCCAGGAAGAGCTGGCCCAGCTGGTCGGCGCCTCCCGCGAGACGGTCAACAAGGCGCTCGCGGACTTCGCGGGCCGCGGCTGGCTGCGTCTCGAAGCGCGCGCCGTGATCCTGCTGGACGTCGAGCGGCTGGCGAAGCGGTCCCGCTGAGGCGGGTGCCCCGCCCCGCGCACGCGTTCTCAGGCCCCACCGCACGAGCGGTGGGGCCTGAGGCCTGTCCAGGGTGGATGCGGGCCCTGAGGGCCTGTCCCAGGTGGGCGGAGCCTCGTAGCGGTGCCTAGGACGGTGTCCCGGTCAGTCCGTGTTCGGCCAGGTACTCCAGCTGGGCGCGCACCGACAGTTCCGCCGCGGGCCACAGGGACCGGTCCACGTCGGCGTACACCGCCGCCACGACCTCGGCCGGGGCGCGGATACCGGCCTCCACCGCCGTCTCCACCTGGGCGAGCCGGTGCGCCCGGTGGGCGAGGTAGAACTCGACGGCGCCCTGGGCGTCCTCCAGCACCGGGCCGTGCCCCGGGAGCACTGTGCGCACCCCGTCGTCGACCGTCAGGGAGCGCAGCCGCCGCAGGGTGTCCAGGTAGTCGCCGAGCCGTCCGTCCGGGTGCGCGACGACCGTCGTCCCGCGCCCCAGGATCGTGTCGCCCGTCAGCACGGCCTGATCGGCGGGCAGGTGGAAGGAGAGCGAGTCGGCGGTGTGCCCCGGGGTGGGTACCACCCGGAGCTCCAGCCCTCCCGTGGTGATCACGTCACCCGCCGCCAGGCCCTCGTCCCCCAGGCGCAGTGCCGCGTCCAGCGCCCTCACCTTGGTGCGGGTCAGCTCGGCGAACCGGGCCGCGCCCTCCGCGTGGTCGGGGTGGCCGTGCGTCAGCAGCGTCAGGCCGACACGCCGCCCGGACCGTTCCACCGTGTCGATGACCGCCCTCAGGTGGGTCTCGTCGAGTGGCCCGGGGTCGATCACCACCGCGAGGTCCGAGTCGGGTTCCGCGACGATCCAGGTGTTGGTGCCGTCCAGGGTCATCGCCGAGGCGTTGGGGGCGAGGACGTTGACCGTACGGGCGGTGGCGGGTCCGGACAGCACCCCGCCGCGCGGCTGTCCGGGCAGGCTCGCGGCGTCGCTCATGCCGGGCCACCTCCCGTACCGCCCGGGACGTCCGCCGGGACGTGCTTGGTGAACTCCTCGTGGCCCGGCCAGCTCAGCACCAGCTCATCGCCCTCCATACGCGCCTGTGCGAGCACCGGCGCGAGGTCCTGGGAGGCCGCCCCCTCCAGGGCCGCCGCGGCCGTCCCGTACGGCAGGAGCGCCCGCAGCGTGGCCACGGTCGGCGGCATCATCAGCAGCTCACCCCGGTCGTAGCCCTCGACCGCGTCCGCCGGGCGGATCCATACCGTGCGGTCGGCCTCGCTCGACGCGTTCCGGGTGCGCTGGCCCTCCGGGAGGGCCGCCACGAAGAACCAGGTGTCGTACCGCCGGGACTCGAACTCCGGGGTGATCCAGCGGGCCCAGGCGCCCAGCAGGTCGGAGCGGAGCACCAGGCCGCGCCGGCCGAGGAAGTCGGCGAAGGAGAGCTCCCGGGCGACGAGGGCCTCGCGGTCGGCCTCCCAGCCGGCGCCCGTCGTGTCACCGACGACCGTGTCCCCGGTCGGCCCGGCGAGCAGGACACCCGCCTCCTCGTACGTCTCGCGCACCGCCGCGCAGACGACGGCCTGCGCCTCGGTCACCGTCCCGACGCCCAGCCGCGCTGCCCAGGTCTCCAGGGACGGCCCGGACCACCTCACGAGGTGGTCGTCGTCACGCGGGTCGACGCCGCCTCCCGGATAGGCGTACGCGCCCCCGGCGAAGGCCATGGAGGCGCTCCGCCGCAGCATGTGCACCGCGGGCCCCGGGGCCGCCTGCTCCGGCGGGGCGTCCCGGAGCAGCATGACCGTGGCCGCTCGTCTGGGGGGCACGGCCGTCAGCTCACCGCTGGCGAGGGCCCTGATCCGGGCGGGCCATTCCGGGGGGTACCACTGACCGTTGGACATGGCCGGAGGCTATCCGGAAGCGAGCCGATGTTCGAGAGGCGGAAGTGCGCGCGGTACCCTTCCGGCCGCCCAGTGCCTCCTGGGGGACCGCTCGCCGCCCCGGGCCTCCTGGGGGCCCGCCCGTACGCGCCACGCCCCAGGACTCGCCGTGCGTGCCCAGGGGGCTCGCCGTCCACAGCCAGGGCTCACACGCGCCCGCACACGGCTGATCCCGCCCGGTCGTGGTGGACCAGGCGGGATCAGGGACGGGACGGGCTCAGTCCTCGGTCAGCTCGACCTGGACCTCGATCTCCACCGGTGCGTCCAGGGGCAGCACGGCGACACCCACAGCACTGCGCGCGTGCACGCCCTTGTCACCCAGGACCGTGCCGAGCAGTTCGCTCGCACCGTTGACCACCCCGGGCTGCCCGGTGAAGTCGGCGGCGGAGGCGACGAAGCCCGTGACCTTCACGACCCGGGCGATCCGGTCCAGGTCGCCCACGGCCGACTTCACGGCCGCCAGGGCGTTCAGCGCGCAGGTCCGGGCCAGTTCCTTCGCCTCGTCCTGCGTCACCTCGGCGCCGACCTTGCCGGTCACCGCGAGCTGGCCGTCCACCATCGGGAGCTGCCCGGAGGTGTAGACGTACACCCCGGACCGCACAGCCGGCTGGTAGGCGGCGAGCGGAGGAACGACGTCCGGCAGCGTCAGGCCGAGCTCGGCGAGCCGCGCCTCGACAACGCCCGCCACGCCTACTTCTCCCGCTTCAGGTAGGCCACGAGCTGCTCGGGGTTGTTCGGGCCGGGAACGACCTGGACCAGCTCCCAGCCGTCCTCGCCCCAGGTGTCCAGAATCTGCTTGGTCGCGTGCACGAGAAGGGGCACGGTCGCGTATTCCCACTTGGTCATGGGCCCGACTGTAACGCCTGGCATACGCGGCCTCGTGCGTAGCCTGCCCGTCGACTGGTTAGGCTCGAAGACGTGAGCAGGTTCCAGGTCGTCAGCGGCAAGGGCGGTACCGGTAAGACCACGGTCGCCGCCGCCCTCGCGCTCGCCCTCGCGACCGAGGGAAGGCGCACCCTCCTCGTCGAGGTCGAGGGCAGACAGGGCATCGCCCAGCTCTTCGGGTCCGAAGCCCTTCCGTACGAGGAACGCAGGATCGCCGTGGCGCCGGGCGGCGGGGAGGTCCACGCGCTGGCGATCGACGCCGAACGGGCCCTGCTCGACTACCTCCAGATGTTCTACAAGCTGGGCAGCGCCGGCCGGGCGCTGAAGAAACTCGGCGCGATCGACTTCGCCACGACCGTCGCCCCCGGCGTCCGGGACGTCCTGCTGACCGGCAAGGCCTGCGAGGCGGTACGCCGCAAGGACCGGCGAGGCGAGTTCGTCTACGACTACGTGGTCATGGACGCCCCGCCCACCGGCCGCATCACCCGCTTCCTGAACGTCAACGACGAGGTGGCCGGTCTGGCCCGGATCGGGCCCATACACAATCAGGCGCAGGCCGTGATGCGCGTCCTGAAGTCGCCTGAGACAGCGGTCCATCTGGTGACCCTCCTGGAGGAGATGCCCGTCCAGGAGACCGCGGACGGCATCGCCGAACTGCGGGCGGCCGATCTGCCTGTCGGCCGGATCGTGGTGAACATGGTGCGCCCCCACCTGCTGGACGAGGACGCGCTGCGCACCGCGTCGGGCGGCCGCCGCAAGGAGATCGCGAAGGTGCTGACCCGGGCGGGCGTCACGGGCTCGGCCGGACTCGTACGCCCCCTGGTCGAGCAGGCGGCCGAGCACGCCCAGCGGGTGGGGCTGGAACGGGAGCAGCGCGCGGTACTGGCCGGCCTGGGGCTGCCGGCCGCCGAACTGCCGCTCCTGAACGAGGGTGTGAGCCTGTCCGGGCTGTACGACCTGGCGACGGAGCTCCGCAAGCAGGGCGTGGGCGACGGCACGGCGGACGCGGCCGGGCAGGGACCGGGAGGCGCGGAGCGGGCCGGGAAGCGCCCCGGGGGCGGCTCGGGACAAGGGGTGGGGTCATGACGCTGGGCACCGGCATCGCGTCCGGGCTGAACACCGACGCGCTCCTGGACGACCCGGGGATCCGGATCGTGGTGTGCTGCGGGTCGGGTGGCGTGGGCAAGACCACGACCGCCGCGGCGCTCGGGGTACGGGCGGCCGAGCGCGGCCGCAGGGTCGTGGTCCTCACCATCGATCCCGCCCGCCGGCTCGCCCAGTCCATGGGCATCGACCGGCTCGACAACGTCCCGCGCCGGGTCGACGGCATACGGGGCGACGGCGAACTCCACGCCATGATGCTCGACATGAAGCGCACCTTCGACGAGACCGTCGAGGCGCACACGGACGCCGAGCGGGCCCGCGCGATCCTGGAGAACCCCTTCTACCAGTCCCTGTCTGCCGGTTTCGCGGGCACGCAGGAGTACATGGCGATGGAGAAACTCGGCCAGTTGAGGGCCCGCGACGAGTGGGACCTGATCGTCGTCGACACCCCTCCGTCCCGCTCCGCGCTGGACTTCCTGGACGCGCCGAAACGTCTCGGCTCCTTCCTGGACGGGAAGTTCATCCGGCTCCTCATCGCCCCCGCGAAGATCGGCGGGCGGGCCGGGATGAAGTTCCTCAACGTCGGCATGTCGATGATGACGGGGACCCTCGGCAAACTGCTGGGGGGTCAGTTCCTGCGTGACGTACAGACGTTCGTCGCCGCGATGGACTCGATGTTCGGCGGGTTCCGCACCCGGGCCGATGCCACGTACCAGCTGCTCCAGGCCCCGGGTACGGCGTTCCTCGTGGTGGCGACACCGGAGCGGGACGCGCTGCGCGAGGCCGCGTACTTCGTGGAGCGGCTGGCCGCGGAAGAGATGCCGCTGGCGGGACTGGTCCTCAACCGGGTGCACGGCAGCGAGGCCGCGCGGCTCTCCGCGGACGGCGCGCTGGCCGCCGCAGAAAATCTTGAGGACATCGGCATTGTGGATCAGTCGTCCGGGAAGGCTGGCTGTGGTGACCCGGCGGGCTCGGCGGCCCTCACCTCTCCCGAATCTCCCGAATCCGCTGAAGCCCCCCAACACCATGAGCCCCACGCCTCCCCCGAAGAACCCGATCGTCCCGAGTCGTCGCTCTCCCCCGAGTCGTCGCTCTCCCCTGAGCCACCGCTCCCCCCTGAGCCACCGCTCCCCCCTGAGTACCGCGAGGAGCGGCCGCCGCGCGGTCACACCGCCCGTGACCCGCAGGCCGCCGACCCGCAGGAGCACCGGACGCCCGTTCCGCCCGGGTCGGCCGCGCACACGGCGGCCGGCGACGCGGTGAACGACGGCGTGGTGAACGACCACGCGGCGGACCACCACACGGCAGAAGAGGACAGGCCGGACGGGGCCGGAGACCCCACCACGCCCACGGGTCCGGCCACGCCGGCCGCCGGCATCGATGCCCCGGTCGCCGACATCGATGCCGATGCCGACGAAGCCGTATCGACCGCAGGCGTATCGACCGATGTCCCGTCCGACGATGCCGTATCGGCCGATGTCGTGTCCGTGGAGCAACTGACCGCCGGGCTGCTGCGGCTGCACGCCGAACGCATGCAGGTCATCGCACGCGAGCGCGACACGCGTGACCGCTTCACCGCGCTCCACCCCGAGGTCCCGGTGACCGAGGTGGCCGCGCTGCCCGGAGACGTACACGACCTGTCGGGGCTCCGGTCCGTCGGAGAACGGCTCGCGACCGGCGCGGTTCCCTCCACGACCGGAACCGCGTAAGGCGGCGGCACCGAGCGGACCCGCTCAGGGCGGACCGCCCGAGCGGAATCACGTAAGGCGGGCCTCCGCGCCCGGACCCGCGCGGGGCGGATCGTACGGCCCGAGGCCCGTACGGCCCAGGGCGGACCGTGCGGCCCAGGCCCCGTGCGACAGGTGCCCCCAAAGGCGGAGCCGTGTACGGCAGGCCCCGCCGGTCGATGCCCCTCCCGGAACCGACCGGACGGGAACTACCCGACCGCCGCGTACGTCTCGTGCAGTTCGTCGTCCAGGCCCACCGCGGCGGGCAGCAGGCCGGTCGAGCGCTCGTACTCGCTGCGCGCGGTCTCCAGCAGCCGGCGCCAGGACGTCACTGTGGGCCGTCGTCGCAGCAGTGCGCGACGCTCCCTTTCCGTCATTCCACCCCACACGCCGAACTCGACGCGATTGTCCAGCGCGTCGGCCAGGCATTCGGTCCGCACCGGGCATCCGGTGCACACCGCCTTGGCCCTGTTCTGCGCTGCCCCTTGTACGAACAGTTCATCCGGATCGGTAGTGCGGCAGGCTGCCTGCGCACTCCAGTCGGTTACCCAGCCCATGCCGGCGCCGTCCTCTCCCGAATCGAGGCTCCCCCACGGCGGCAGCGGCATATTCACCGCTGCCAGTTGAGGACGTTACGGAAAGTGGCGACAGCACAACACCCCCTTCGGGCCCAATCTTGGATGGCCCGAACGGACTATGCGTACGCGGCAGATCACCCAGAGGAGTGAGCGGAGGACATGCGTAACCATCCTGACGGAATCAGGACAGAATACCCAAGTCGCAACGGACATTCAGCGACACACCGGGCGAATTCGGGGTCGCCTTGACGTGTGGCTGAATTGCGCAGGGGCTGTGCAGGGGACTTGATGCTGCATCGCATTGCTGTGACAGTTGGGAGCAGCTTAGGCCAAGGCCTATCGGTGTGTCCGGCGAATGAGAACGTAGACACCTCATACCGCCGCGCTCTGCCGTGCGGTCGCGGTCCGTGCTGCCCCGTCCCGTTCGGCCTCAGCCCCGTTCGGTCCCGTCCCGTTCCGCCCGTCCCGTTCCGTTTCCGTGAGGACAGACCTCGCGCGGCGCGCTCCGGGTGCCGCCGGCCAGGCCGCGACGGACACGAAACGACCTGCGGATGTCACGGTCTGGTACTCGAACGCCCCTGGACACCCCCGGTCCCACGGAACGCCGCTCACGACCAATTAGGCTGCCTACCATGCCAAAGAAGCGCTCAGGCGGGGGTCTCACGACGACCCAGCAGGCCGCCAAGTTCCTCGGTGTCGCCGCGCTCTCCGGAGCGGTACTGGCGGGCCTCGCGTTGCCGGCCGCCGGAGCACTGGGGCTAGCAGCCAAAGGAACGGTCGAGGGATTCGACGAGATCCCGTCCAACCTCAAGACACCGCCGCTGAGCCAGCGGACCACGATCCTGGACAACGAGGGCGGCACGATCGCCACGGTCTACTCACGTGACCGCACCGTCGTGCCCCTCAAGGACATCTCCCCGTACATGCAGGACGCGATCCTCGCGATCGAGGACTCACGCTTCTACGAGCACGGCGCGGTCGACCTCAAGGGCATGCTGCGCGCGTTGAACAGCAACGTGCAGAGCGGCGCCACGCAGGGTGCCTCGACGCTCACCCAGCAGTACGTGAAGAACGTCTTCGTGGAGGAGGCGGGCGACGACCCGGAGAAGGTCGCCGAGGCCACTCGGCAGACGCTGGGCCGCAAGGTCCGCGAGCTGAAGTACGCGATCCAGGTCGAGGAGGAACTCGGCAAGAAGAAGATCCTGGAGAACTACCTCAACATCACGTTCTTCGGACAGCAGGCGTACGGCGTCGAGGCCGCCTCCCAGCGGTACTTCTCCAAGCACGCCAAGGACCTCAAGCTGGAGGAGGCCGCGATGCTGGCGGGCCTCGTCCAGTCGCCCACCCGCTACGACCCGGTCAACGACACGGAAGAGGCGACCAAGCGCCGCAACACCGTGCTGCGGCGGATGGCGGACGTCGGCAGTGTCTCGAAGGACGAGGCCGCGAAGGCCATCGAGAGCCCGCTCAAGCTGAAGGTGAAGAGGCCGAGGAACGGCTGCATCACCGCGGTCAGCGGCTCCGGGTTCTTCTGCGATTACGTGCGCAAGACCATCCTCACCGACCCGGCCTTCGGGAAGACCGCGGAGGACCGCACCAAGCTGTGGAACCTCGGTGGTCTGACCGTCAAGACCACGCTCTCCCCGCGTGCCCAGAAGGCGGCCAACGAGGCCGCGACCTCGAAGGTCAACAAGGACGACAAGATCGCCGCCTCGGTGGTCCAGGTCGAGCCCGGCACCGGCAAGATCCTCTCGATGGGCCAGTCCCGCCCGTACGGCCTGGACCAGACGCAGCACGAGACGGTGCTCAACCTCGCCGTCAGCAACGCGATGGGCGGCAGCACCTACGGCTTCCAGGTCGGCTCGACCTTCAAGCCGATCACGGCCGCCGCGGCGCTGGAGAAGGGCATCAGCCCGGCGCAGAGCTACTCCTCCGACTGGAAGCTCTCGGTGCCGATGAGCTCCTTCCGGAACTGCAAGGGGGCGCCCACCGGAAGCGGCAACTGGGACCTCCAGAACGAGATGGACTCGGAGAAGGGCGCGTTCGACATGACGAGCGCCCTCGGGAAGTCCATCAACACCTACTTCGCCAAGCTGGAGCAGCAGGCCGGGCTGTGCGAGACGGTCACCATGGCGAAGAAGCTCGGCTACGAGCGGGGCGACGGCAAGCCCGTGTCGGACAACAACCCGTCGATCACCCTGGGTGGTACGGAGAGCACCCCGCTCCACATGGCCGCCGCCTACGCGGCGTTCGCCAACCGGGGCACGTACTGCACGCCGATCGCCATCCAGGCCATCACCGACGCGAACGGCAAGAAGGTCGACGTCCCCAAGTCCACGTGTTCGCGGGCGATGAGCGAGAAGACGGCGGACACCGTCAACCAGATGCTGAAGGGCGTCGTCGAGGACGGCACCGGTACCCAGGCGGGCCTGACGGACCGCGACAACGCGGGTAAGACCGGTACGACCAACGACCGCGTGGACGCCTGGTTCGTCGGCTACACGCCGAACCTCTCCACGGCCGTGTGGGTGGGTGCGGACGTCGGCAAGAAGGTGCCGATGTACGACATCACCATCGGCGGCCAGTACTACGACAAGGTCTGTGGTGGCTGTCTGCCCGGCCCCATCTGGCGGACCGCGATGACCGGCGCGCTGAACGCCTCGGAGACCCCTTCCTTCAACGCCGTCGACGTGCCTCGCGCGAAGGAGAAGGAAGACAAGGAGAAGGACAAGGACAAGAGTCACGACGGGGACAAGGGCGACGAAGACAAGCCCGACACCACCCCCTCGCGCCCCGGCTTCACCGGTGGACGCGGTGACCGGCACGGCGGAGGCAACGGCCACTGACCGGCGGAACCGTACGTGAAGGAGGGGCGCTCCCGGCCGGGGGCGCCCCTCCTTCACGTGCTGCTGTCCTGAGTGCCCTGAGTGCCCTCGGGGCGTCCCCGGGGCTCAGCGGCCGGTCACCCCGCGAGGAGCTCAGCCCGCGAGGACCTTCTTGACGGTGGCGGCGACCCGGCCGCCCTCCGCCAGGCCGGCCACCTTGGGGCTGACGATCTTCATGACGGCGCCCATGGCCCGCGGCCCCTCGGCCCCGGCGGCCCTGGCCTCCGCGACGGCCTGCGTGACGATCGCGTCGAGCTCGTCGTCGGTGAGCTGCTTGGGCAGGTAGGCGTCGAGCAGCTGCCCCTCCGCCCGCTCCCGCTCGGCCTGCTCGGTCCTGCCGCCCTGCGCGAAGGCCTCGGCCGCCTCGCGGCGCTTCTTCGCCTCCTTGGCGATCACCTTCAGCACCTCGTCGTCGGAGAGCTCACGCGCCGACGTGCCGCTGACCTCTTCCTTCGTGATCGCGGTGAGGGTGAGCCGGAGGGTGGACGAGGTCAGCTCGTCACGCGCCTTCATGGCCGTGGTGAGGTCTTCCTTGAGCTTGGACTTGAGCGTGGTCATGCCGTGATTGTGACAGGTACGGGGCACTCGTCGCCCGCCTGTTTTCGACTCCGGGCACCGTGTCTGCGACGATGGGACCATGCGCGCACGCTACGGAGTACCTCTGAAAGTCACGGCAGTCGGCGCAGCGATCGGCGCCGCCGGCCTCGTGTACGCGGCCGGGTTCGAGGCCCGCTCGTTCCGTCTCCGCCGCATCACGATTCCCGTACTCCCGCACGGGGCACGCCCGTTGCGCGTACTCCAGGTCTCCGACATCCACATGGTGAGCGGTCAGCGCAAGAAGCGCGCCTGGCTCCAGTCGCTGGCGGGCCTCCGCCCGGACTTCGTCGTGAACACCGGGGACAACCTCTCGGACCCCGAGGCCGTACCCGAGCTGCTGGACGCCCTCGGCCCGCTGATGCGGTTCCCCGGGGTGTACGTCTTCGGCTCCAACGACTACTACGGCCCCAAGCTCCGCAACCCCGCCCGCTACCTCCTGGAGAAGGCCCACGGCAAGCACGGGCTCAACGGGAACGCCCCCGCCGTCGGCGTGGTCCACAACCCGTGGGAGCCGATGCGGGACGCCTTCGACGAGGCGGGCTGGCTGAACCTGACGAACACCCGGGACCGGCTCAAGGCGGACGGCCTGGAGATCGCCTTCACCGGCCTGGACGACCCGCACATCAAGCGGGACCGTTACGCCGAGGTGGCCGGCGGACCCGACACGGACGCGGACCTCTCGATCGGCGTCGTCCACGCCCCGTACCTGCGTTCCCTGGACGCCTTCACCGCGGACGGCTACCCCTTGATCCTGGCGGGCCACACCCACGGCGGCCAGCTCTGCGTCCCGTTCTACGGCGCCCTCGTCACCAACTGCGACCTGGACACGGACCGGGTGAAGGGCCTCTCCAGCCACACGGCCGACGGCAAGCGCGCCTACCTCCACGTCTCGGCGGGCTGCGGCACGAACCGCTACACCCCGGTCCGCTTCGCCTGCCCCCCCGAGGCGACCCTGCTGACCCTGACGCCCCGCGACTGAGGGTGAGCACGCGACCACCGGCTCCCCGGGGCCTGGGGAGCCCGGCCCCGAATCCGGATTTCGCCTCCGGGCGCCGGTGGGCTAAAGTAAACGTTGTCGCCGGGACAACGGTGGACATCGGGGTGTAGCGCAGCTTGGCAGCGCGCTTCGTTCGGGACGAAGAGGTCGTGGGTTCAAATCCCGCCACCCCGACAGCTGAAACACCAGGTCAGGGGCTTGATCCACTCAGTGGATCAAGCCCCTGAGTGGTTTCCGGGGTCACCTTGGGAGCCGTTTGGGAGCCAAGCACGGGAGGCGGCTCCCCGTCGGCTCCCAGAGGGATGCGGGGAGGGCAACCGCAGAGCGGGGCTGCTATGACCAAGGCCGCACATGCCCTGCGCTTGGAGCGCTCGACCTAAGCCGCCAGGCGGGTGAGGGACAGAGTGGATAGTCTCGCCATGGTTGCCGGTCGGCTGCCGGAACCGATCCCGCTCACCGGGCGGGCTGACTATGGAGGGGACTGCGGCGCTCCACGACGCAGGCAGGGCCAGCCTGACCCCGCGGGCGGTATCTAGCAGGGCGCGCCGCGCCCAGTCGGCAACAGATCAGCCGTCAGTGCGTCGGTATTCCACGGGCCTCGCACTCACCTTCACGATGACACCGGCGTCGGCAAGCTCTCGGAGCACCTGGCGTGCCCGCTTCTTCCCGGTCGCCACATCAGCTGGACGGTATCCAGCTCCGAACAGGGCCGCCAAGGCGCGTTCAGCGTCCCAGGTCCCATAGAGGGCGTGGATGGCCTCGCTGAGAATTTCAGCGTGTGTCTGAGTGCTGCTCATATGCCCTCCGAGGTTGCCTGCCAACTCGCCTTACCGTAAGGGCCAGATGGGCAAAGAGGGTTGTCCTGACTTCGCACTCATTCGCCACCGAACGAGCGATTGTGGGACCCGCGCCGTCACTGTACGTTTCCGCGTATGGATCGGCTTGGCTCGGAGGGGACGGGATGCCTGGATACGGCCGCGCAGACAGCGAGTGGGACGTGCTCGTAGACGCCGGACGGGGATTCCTCGTCGAGCGCGCGAAACTTGGCAAGCTCACCTCCTACACAGAGCTCAGCGTCACCCTGGCCAAGCGAACCGGCTGCCGCGCCTTCGACTTCGAGCGGGCTGATGAGCGCGCGGCCGTGGGGCATCTGCTCGGATTGATCGTGGAGCGGGATCAGGAGATCGCCCCTTCCGACCCTCCTGTCATGCTCTCGGCACTGGTGAACTACCTGGGTGCCAACGACGCCGGATCCGGTTTCTACCAGCTGGCCAAAGAACTCCGGCTTCTGCCTATGAGTGCATCCGCAGACGAGAAGTTCGAGTTCTGGATCACGCAGGTGAAACGGCTCTACGAACGCCATGGGGCGAGTCCGGCCGTGGCCTGAGCACTACGGGCCAGTGCAGCAGGTGAGCAGAGCGGCACCCACGTAGCCCCCCGCCCTGGTTGAGTCCGAGCCGACATGAACCGGCTGGGCGCTTCCGCGCCCGTACCGTCGGACGAAGACGCAGTCAGGCGTCGGATCCGCCGAAGCGCGCACGGTAGGACTCCAGGTCCTCCTCCGTGATCTTCGCGAAGAGCACCGGCGGGACCGTGAACGGGGTGCCGGCCGGGACCGAGGCCAGGGACTTCGCCTCTTCGGCCGTCACCCAGGTCGCGGTGTCGGCGGTCAGGGCGAAGGCGCCCCGCATGGCGGCCGCCGAGGCCGGGATGAAGGGTTCGGAGACGATCGCGTACAGGTGGATGAGGTTCATCGCCGTGCGCAGGGTCAGGGCCGCGCCCTCCGGGTCAGTCTTGATCTCCAGCCAAGGGGCCTTCTCCTCCAGGTAGGAGTTGCCCGCCGACCACAGAGCCCTGAGCGCCGTGCCGGCCTTGCGGTACTGGAGGGTGTCCATGTGCTCCTCGTACTCGGCCAGGAGTCGGGCGATCTCCTCGCCCAGTCGCGTCTCCGCCTCGCCTGCCGCGTTCCCTGCGGGGGCCTCGTCGCCGAAACGCTTGCGGGAGAAGGACAGGACGCGGTTGACGAAGTTGCCGAGGGTGTCGGCCAGGTCCTTGTTGACCGTAGCCGCGAAGTGCTCCCAGGTGAAGGAGGAGTCGTCGGACTCGGGGGCGTTGGCGATCAGGAAATAGCGCCAGTAGTCGGCCGGGAGCGTCTCCAGCGCGGCGTCGGTGAAGATGCCCCGCTTCTGGGAGGTGGAGAACTTGCCGCCGTAGTACGTCAGCCAGTTGAAGCCCTTGACGACATCGACCTTCTTCCACGGCTCGCGCACGCCCAGCTCGGTGGCCGGGAACATCACCGTGTGGAACGGGACGTTGTCCTTCGCCATGAACTGCGTGTAACGGACCGTGTCGTCGGCCTCGTACCACCACGACTTCCAGTCGCGCCTCTCACCGTCCGGGGCGGCGTCCGCCCACTCCTTCGTCGCGCCGATGTACTCGATCGGGGCGTCGAACCAGACGTAGAAGACCTTGCCCTCGGCCGCCAGCTCCGGCCAGGTGTCCGCCGGGACCGGCACGCCCCAGTCCAGGTCGCGGGTGATCGCCCGGTCGTGCAGGCCCTCGGTCAGCCACTTGCGGGCGATGGAGGAGGACAGCTGCGGCCAGTCGGCCTCATGCCGCGCCACCCACGCCTCGACCTCGTGCTGGAGCTTCGACTGGAGCAGGAACAGGTGCTTCGTCTCGCGGACCTCCAGCTCCGTGGAGCCGCTGATCGCCGAACGGGGCTGCAGCAGGTCCGTCGGGTCCAGGACGCGGGTGCAGTTCTCGCACTGGTCGCCGCGCGCCTTGTCGTAACCGCAGTGCGGGCAGGTCCCCTCGACGTACCGGTCGGGGAGGAAGCGGCCGTCGACCGGCGAGTAGACCTGGCGGATCGCCCGCTCCTCGATGAAGCCGTTCTCCTTCAGCTTCCGCGCGAAGTGCTGGGTGATCTCGACGTTCTGCTGCGAGGAGCTGCGCCCGAAGTAGTCGAAGGCCAGCTGGAAACCGTCGTACACGGCCTTCTGGTCGTCGTGGGCCTGCGCGCAGAACTCGGCCACCGAGAGCCCGGACGCCTTGGCGGCCAGCTCGGCGGGCGTCCCGTGCTCGTCGGTCGCGCAGATGTACAGGACGTCGTGACCACGCTGGCGGAGGTACCGGGAGTACACATCCGCCGGAAGCATCGACCCGACCATGTTGCCCAGGTGCTTGATCCCGTTGATGTAGGGAAGCGCGCTGGTTACCAGGTGTCGAGCCATCCTTGGATGCTCCATTTCGTACGTTTGGCGCCGGCGGCGGTGCCACGGCGGGCCGAAGTCGGGAGGGTGCAGCAGGCGCGACCACGCAAGGTCGCTCAACCGTTTCACGCATGGTGACGGGCGGAGCTGCAGGCCGCCGCAATCGTATGGCACCCAGGTGCCACTCCGCCGAGTCGTCTACCGTCGGCCGGGCTCGCACGGAAAGGCGCTCGGTCGTCCGAGACAGGCGGCCAAGCGAGTCCCGAACGGCCGAGGCGGTCCTCATATTAGGCCCGTATGTCCGCGTCAGGCATTCCCCCTCTTCATCCGAGGCCCGAGAGGCGGTCCGCATGACCCGAGAAGCAACTTCCAGCAGGGCCGGGCGGTCCGGCCCGGATTTCACCCCTGCGATCGGGAAGTCCGGGCGCCTCGCGCCGCCCAGACTTCGCCTCGGTCCGTGTTACCGGCGTACACGCAGGAGGGCGTCGAGCACGTGCACGGGCGACTTGGGACACATCGACAGGCGCGCAGCGAGCGCTGCCTCCCACTGCTCGGTCAAGCCGAGCACGAGGCGTTTGCGCATGCCCGGCGTGACATGGGCATAGCGCGCCGAAACGGAGCCGTCGATGTGTCCCATGCGCTGGTCCATGAGGACCTTCTCGGTGCCAAGGTCCTCCATCATGGTCCTGTGGGTGTGGCGCAGTCCGTGGGGCGTGAGGCCCTTGGCGATCGGGAGCCAGCAGGCGTCCGCTCGTTGGCCGGCACCGCGTCCTCGTGCGGGGACTCCGGGTACCACGGCATCGCTGCGTACAACCGGAAGAACCTCGTCCAGCTACTCACGGAGTCGGGCGACTGCGCCACCATGGCCTGAATCGCATTCTTGTCGTCGATATCGGGGGTTCCTACCGTCCCTTTGCATGGACTCCACGGCCTTCGACGTGATCAAGCGTCTCGGTGACCTTCTGACCGTGCAGGTGAACTCATCGACCGAACTCAGCGCCGGAGTGGGGAAAGCAGCCAACGCCGTCGACCGCGAGCGGGCGAAAAAGAAGACCTCGAACGAAGGTCACGGTCCGCGCAAGCCGGGCCTGCGCCACCTACCCCGGGCCGAGCGTGGTCCCCTATGGGTAACTCCATGGGATGTGCTCGCGACATTCGCGCGCGGTACGGCCTTGGCGCGGCAAGGACGAGGCAGGGGACTCGCTGAGCACTGGCAGGGGCTGAAATACTGCCGCGCCTTCGCCGCCGACCGGCACGGAAGTCTGCGCCTTACCGATGAGGGGAAAGCGCCCGAACTGTCCTATCGGGCCATGCAGGCAAGGGAGCTGGGCCGAGCGTTCGGGCTCGCCGTCGCTGAATGGGCGCTTTGCGAAAGGTATCCGGACCACCTGATCAGCATTGTCGACGCGGAAACCGTCCTGCTTCCCGGCTTCGCGCGAACAAAGCCGGCCGGGACTCTGGGCGCGAGGCCGCGGCCGGACTTCCTGTTGGAGGCATGGCGTCCCGGTGAAGGCTCCCGAGTCTTCGTGGTGACCGTGAACGGCAACCATCAGGCCGTGAAGCCGAAGACCTCCGCAAGCTCTCGCACGACATACAGGCAGCTGGCCCGGGGCAGTGAGCGCGTGGAGCGATTCCATCTGGGGCAGCGGAACGCGACTCCCGCGCTCACGACCTCGACCGAGTTCCTGGCCGCCGCCGGTGTGACGGTGCATGTCCTGCACACGGATGGAGGTGTCGAGCTTCCAGTACGACCGGCGGCCGGTGCGGATTCAGCCGATACGGCCATCGGCCGCCGGACCCTGCCGTACGTGGACTCCGTGACCCTCCCCGAGGAACGGGGGGCGGAACGGCACAACGCATTCCTGATCCCTGAGAAGGAGTTCTCGTGGTTCAGCCGCGTCGTCGCCCGGGCGCACGCCGCCGGGCAGCTCTCCCTGGCTGGCGGCGGTGGGACTGTCGGCCAATATTTGATCGACGAGCAGGGCCGCAAGCACTTCAGCGAAACCGCCTACGCCGGGACTGCCAGTGTCCACGACGCGAAAGCCTGTCTCGCCGGCGAGCAGTACGTCGGCACTGACCAGGTCTTCCGTATCAACGGCACGCGGGTCGAAGCGTTTTCAGGCGTGGCCTCAGATCTCTACGCCCTGCTCGCGGAGGGCAAGGTGGAAGAGTATCGCCGACAGGCGTATGAACGGCGGAATGACTGGCCTGAGCCGGACGACATCGACGACTGGGGTGCGAGTTCCATCCGACCAGACGGCACCGCACTCGCGATAAGGGTGGTGCCGGAGTCGGCATCGCCCTACGACCGTTCCCGAGGCTGACCGGTACGAAGGATATCCCCGTAGGAGAAGCCAGTCCGTGCCGACTCGGGCAGGCCGGGCAGTGGTCGGACACATTCCTTCCGTCGCTGGGCGGAGTGGCCTGATGCCGTACCTCCAGCCCAGCCCGGCTGTCCCTCCCGACGGCCTGCGTGCCAAAGTCGCTGAACAGACCAGCAGGCGTATACGCGAAGGCAAGGAGCGGCACATGCACAACGGGGGATCGCCGTGGACACTCACCGTGCCCACAGGCGGCGACACACTCCGGCAGGAGCGTCTCACCCGGGATCTGCACGACAGCCTGCGGAGGGAAGCCGATCTCGTCGTCGGCTTCCATGACGCCGACGGACCCTCCGAACCGGGAAGCAAGGGCACAGGCGTCGGTGAGGTGGCTCTCTGGGCCGCCACCACCGCCGCCGTCGCCCGCCCGGCGTCCCAGGTCCTGATCACCCTGATCAAGGAGTGGTGCGCCAAGGAGCGGCACCGCAAGGTCGTGGTCACCTTCGGGGAGGATTCCATCGAGATCACCGGTCGCCCGGACGACGCACAGGAGCGCATGGCCAGGAAGTTCCAGGACCGGGTCGCCGGCGACGACGGTCCCGCATCGGATGACGACGCGGCGTGACCCGCTTCCACCAGCGCCGGGCTCTCCTGATCAGCAACGAGCACTACGACGACAGCCGCTTCTCTTCGCTGGCTTCCGTAAGGGCGGACGTATGGGGACTCACCCAGGTCCTGAAGCACCGCAAGATCGGCAACTTCGTCTCCGTACAGACGGAATCCGATCTCGCCGCCGATGACATGCGGGCGGTCATCGGTGAGTTCCTCCAGGAGTGCGAGGAGGACGAACTCGCACTCGTGTACGTCTCCGGGCACGGGGTGCGCGCCGTACGTGACGGCGGCGAGTTCCACTTCGTCGCCAAGGACACCGACTACGACCGGGTGGCCGCGACCGGAGTCAGCGCCGGGTTTCTCAACGACGCGTTGGAGGAATGCGTCGCACCACAGAAGATCGTAATGATCGACTGCTGCCGCAGCGGCGGGTTCGCTGTGGGTCTGCGTACGTCCGACCGGCAAGGTGACGGCTCTGTGGTGAAGTCCGGCGAGCGGCCCCCGCTGACGAGCAGGGGCGTGTACGTCCTGTCGTCCTCGCGGGCCGGGGAGGACTCGTACGCGGACGCGGGCGGCGGCGATGATGTGAAGCCGTCAGCATTCACCGGCGAGGTCATCGAGGCGCTGCGCACGGGGAAGGTCAGCAAGGACAGCGGCAGCGCGGTGACGGTCAGCGACCTGTTCCACTATGTCAACCGGCGTATGCGTGCCCAGGACAGCGGGCGTCAGGTGCCGGTGCAGTCCGCGCTCGGCGTCGACGACCGCATCGTCATCGCGGACAGCCCCTTCGGCCGAGCCCCCATCCTGAATCCTCTGAGTCCTCGGCCCCGGGCAGCCGCGGGAGAAGCTGCACCGCCACACGCCGTGAAGTCCGCTCACGCACAACCCACCTGGACCAACCTGCTGGACTACTACCGCGAGTGCGTCCTGGCCGAGAGTGCCGAGACACCTCTCATGGACGTGAGTCGGCAGGGCACGTCGTACGTGTGTCTGGACGGCGCGGAGAGGTTCATCTCCGGCAACGTCGACGACGACGGCTGCGTCGCGCTTCCCAAGGAAGCGGGCCCGCTGGTGGATTCAGCCGCAGAGGAGGACGCCGAGCTGTGGGCGGGCTATCCGGCCGTACTACTCACCGGGCCTCGTACCGGGAGCCCCTGGCAGCAGCCGAAGTTCGCGCCCCTGCTGGTGCGCCGGGTCGAGATCGTCCAGGACGAGGGCGAAGTGCGGCTGAAGCCGTTCGGGCCGGTCCAGCCACACCCTCAGTTGGCCCACGACTGGCTTGGCGAGGATGAGGCCAACCAGCTCATCGACACGTTTCAGCCGTCCTGGCATCGAGGACAGCACGACCGTATGGCGGTGGAGGTACGCAACCTCCTCACCCAGGAGTTCGAGCTGCCGTGCGTACAGGAGCTCCGTCCCGACCAGCTCGCCGACCACATCGACGTGCGCACACCCGGCCACGGGGCCCGCAACACCGCGGTCCTGTTCTCGGCACGCCCCCAGACGAACTTCACGAAGGGGCTTCTCAACGACTTCGCCCGCATCACCGAACAGACGGACCAGATCGGAAATACCGCCCTCGGGGTGCTCGCACCCGACCCCTCGCAGCGCATCCGATGCCTCGCCCACACAGATCCCGAGCCGACGGGCCTCGTGACTCCGCTGCCCTGCAACGAGGCGCAGAGCTTGGTTCTCCGGTCCGCCATGACCCGTCGCCTCACCGTGGCCACGGGCCCGCCCGGCACCGGCAAGAGCCAACTGGTCGCCAATCTCGTAGCCACGGCGATCGCGGCAGGCCAGACCGTGCTCGTCGCGTCCACCAACAACGATGCCGTGGACGAAGTATGGCGCCGCTGCGACGAGCTGGTGCCCGGCAGCGTCGTACGCACCGGCTCGGCACGGAAGACCGGCAAGAGCAACGCGGAGCACGAGACCGCCGCGCTCCACGCGCTGCGTACCGGCCCGGAGCCGTCCACCACCGTGGCCACGGCAGCCATGGAGACCATGCTGGCCGCCGACCGCCTGGCAGAGGTACGGCGGCATCTTGCCCATATCGCCGAGACCGAGCTGAAGCTCCGCCAGGCAGGCGAGGCGCGAGTCCACTACGCGGGACAGCTCGGGATCACCGTCACCGAACTGCAGGAGTTGCTCGGCGGCCCGCAACTGCCGAGGGAGCTGGAGGACAGCGCACGCCGCCGCTCCCGCGCGCGCTTCCTCGGGTCGTGGCGCCGATCCCGCTTTCTGCGCAAGGTCGGCCTGGAGGGGTACGCCGGTGATCCCGTCACGGGCTGCCTCGCGCTCGCCGGGTTCGCCGCGGCAGAGGCGGAATGGCGTGACGGGCGCGAGCGCGCGGCCGCTGTTGACGACACAGCGCTCACGCGTGACCTCCGCGATGCGGAGAGCGCCGTCCAGGACGCTTCACATACGTTCCTCGCCACCAAGGTCCACGCTGCCGCCTGGGCAGGACGCCGCCGCATCATGGAGCTGTTGACGGCCCGGGAGGGCAAACGCGGCGACTGGACGCAGTTGGGAAAGGTCCTCGGGCGCTCGGGAACCTCGATGACCGCGCCCGCGGTGGCCGGATGGGCGGTCACCAGCCTCTCCGCCCGGCGTTTCCCTCCGGACCCGGCCCTGTTCGACCTCGTCGTCATCGACGAGGCCAGCCAGTGCGCCATCCCCAAGTCCTGCCCCTGCTGTTCCGCGCACGGCGCGCCCTGGTCATCGGCGACCCCATGCAGCTCACGCACATCACGAAAACCAGCCCGCACCGCGAGGCTCTCGTCAGGCGCGGGAACGGGATGCGGTCCGACTGGCTGGAGAAGCACCACCTCGCCTACCGGCGCCACTCCGCCTTCCACGCGGCCGAGCAGTCCGCGGGCGGCACGCTGCTTCTCGACGAGCACTTCCGCTGTCATCCGCACATCGCGGGGATCTCCAACGAGTTCTTCTACGACGGTGGGCTGACCGTTCTCACCGACACCCGTGGCCGTCCAGCTCTGGCAAACCGTTCCGCCGTGATCTGGACGGATGTGGCCGGGCGGGCCGCCCGGCCTCTGTTCGGTGGCTCCTGGGTCAACGAGAACGAGATCCGCAAGGTGCACGACAGCGTCCGCTATCTGCTGGAACAGCTGCCGCCCGAGGCCGCCGTTGGTGTCGTCACCCCCTTCACGGCACAGGCCGAAACCCTGCGCAAACGGCTACGCCCGTACGACGAGGAGCGTCTGCGCATCGGTACGGTGCACACCTTCCAGGGCGGTGAACGCGACGTCATGGTGTTCTCCCTCGTCGTCGGCGAAGGCATGCACCCGGGCTCCGTCGCATGGGTCGGTGAACAGCTGAACCTGTGGAACGTCGCCATCACCCGGGCCCGCAGTCACCTGATCGTGGTCGGGGACAAGAAGCTCTGGCGGAAGCGGGGAGGCGTGGGCGCCGCACTGCTTGAGGCCGCGGAGCGGGACGGCCTGGCCCTGGGAGGCGAAGACGAGGACGTGCTGCTCAAACGCCTGTACCAGACCCTCTCCCTCGCGGAAGAAGCCACTGTCACGCTGGGGGAAACCGTTAACGGGTATCCCGCGGACGCCGTGATACGCGCCGACGGAGCTACCCCCCAACCCGTACTTCTCGATCGGGGAATGGACGAGAACGGCGACGCGGCACGCCACCTCCGGCTCATGTTGCACCGCCGGAATCTGCTGGGCGATGGTGACGGTGGAGCCGAAGCGGCGCGTTGGCCGGCCTGGCGGCTGTACGACACCGACGAGCAGCGGGGGTGACCCTTCGGGCGTTCCGACAACCCGACGAAGTGCCGCGTCAGACGTCTTACCCGCCAGGGGCCGCTGGTGTCTGGGCGCACGATTCCCAAGCAAAGGCCCGTCGGGCCGGGCCGCAGCGTTGGCAAGACCACGCCCTGCCCATGCGGGTCAGGACGCAAAGCCCGTCGATGCCACCCCTGCAGAAGTACCTGAGTCTCTCTAAGCAGCGTGCAAACTCGCCTCTGCGAAGCGGCCGACAAAAGCGGCGCCCGCTTCGCGGGTCGGTCACAGCACCAGGACTTGGGAGAATTCTGAGAGATGATCTTCCTCCGCAGGCCGACCGAGCCCTTGCCACACCAACCCAAGACTTGGCCCTGACCTGCACCGTTAGCAAGGCGACCAGATGCCGATCCTGCCCGACCCTCATTCGGGACGAAGAGGTCGTGGATTCAAATCCCGCCACCCCGACAGCTAAGCAGCAACGCCAGAGGGCTCAGTGTGCAAGTGACACTGGGCCCTCTGGCGTTTTCGTGTGTCTGCCCGTGGGGCCACCCGTTCCGGGGGCGGGGCTCTCCGTCCCGTGGTCTCGGACGACCGGCCGGACGAGACCCCCGCCCCGTTCTTCCGTCAGGTGGTCACGACGGAGCGCCCTCCTCCGCCAGGTCGCGTCGTGGGTGGTCCGTGGTGGGCGGGAGGGCTGTGGCGGTGAGGTCGCGTTCGAGGGCGTCCAGGGCTCTGCGGGCCGCTGTGACGCGCTCCAGCAGCAACCGTTGGTCTTCAGGTACTGGTGTCGGGTCCGGCACTTCCGGCGGCTCTTCCTCCCTTTCCATCTCGCGGGCCTCCTCAAGGGAGGTGATGACGACGCCGACGAGGACGTTGACGAGGACGAAGGAGGCGAGCAGCACGTAGGAGGCGTAGTAGAGAAGGCTCCAGCGGGAGATCTCCAGGCCGGCGTGGATCGCGTCTCCGATGCCGTCGAGGATCATCAGCAGGAACAGTGTGAGGACCGCGCGGCCGATGGAGCCGTAGTGCTCGGGGTCCTGGTGGCCGAAGAAGACCCAGCCGACCATGGCGTACACGTAGAGCAGGAGCGCGCCGACCAGCAGGAAGCTCAGGGTGCCGGGGAGGCTGCGGCCCACGGCGACCAGCACGATCCGCAGCTGCGGCAGGAAGCGGGCAGTCCGCAGTACCCGGGCCAGCCGCAGCAGGCGCAGGACGGTGGTGTTCTCGCGGACGAACGGCAGGAAGGCGCACAGGACCACGGCGAGGTCGAAGAGGTTCCACGGGTCCTTGCAGAAGTTCCGGGGGCGGTCGGCGTGGGCCCCCAGGCGCAGCAGGATCTCGACGGTGAACACGGCCAGGCAGGCGTGCTCGGCCAGACGTAACCAGCGGTGCCATTCCGCGACGAGTCCGGAGTACGTCTCCAGGCCCAGCAGTGCCGCGTTGAGGAGGATCACGGCGAGGACGGTCAGGGCGAACCATCTGGCCTCGGTGACGCGGCGGCAACGTCGTGCCAGTTCCAGACGGTCGGACCGGGACTCGACGGCGGTCGTCCGGTCGTGCTGCTCCGGCATCGTGCTGCCCTGTCTCCTTCTCGCGCCACCCCCTCCCGGTCGATGCTGCCGGGAGGCGGGCTCGTCGGGCGATCTGGTCACCCTTCAGGAGAGACTTCTACAGCACTGTAGAACGCCCCGGGACGTCGGTCGCCGTATCCGGCCACGCCTCGTCCGGGGGGCGGGTTCGGCTGCCGCTCGGCGGGCCCGGTGCGCGCCCGGCGCTGGGGGTGTGACGGGCGTGACGGGCAGGGTGCGGAGGGCTCCGCGTGATGGACGGGATTCCCGACACCTGTTCCCGTTAGTTGCGCAACCTTTAAACTGTTTGCATGGAGACCGCTGACGCGACGACGGGACAGGAAACCGCAGTGCTCGACGGAGGGCCTGCGGACGGACTACGGATGGAGGTCGCCGACCGGCCGCAGGTGATCCAGGTGACATACCCCTGCCAGGTGGAAGCCGCACCGAACGGCGTGCGCGTGGACGAGGTGTACGTCTACCGCCGCGACTACGCCGTGACCAGCGAACCGCTGCGATACGGGTTCGATGTCGCGAGCCCCTGACGCGCACGGACCCCGGCACGCGTCGAACTGAACCCCCCGGCGCGTGCCGGCCCCGGGGTGCGGTGGCCCCCGCTGCGCGGTGGGTGGGGCACGGTGGCCCCCGGGGCGCGGTGGCCATGGACGCACGACCGTCATGGACGCACGACCGTCATGGACGCACGACGGTCACGGGCGTACGACGGTCTCCGGCGGGGACGCGGCCGCGCTGCCCGGCAGAGGTGACCACGTCGTGACACCGGCGACGGGCTACGCCCCGGGTGCCGCGCAAGGTGCCTCCGGCGCGCCTCCACCTTGGGGTGTGACGCCGCCCCCGCACGCATCAGCCCCCGCATGCCTCGGCGGACCCGGTGCGTACGGAACCTCCGGCGGGTGCGCCCACGTCAGGCGCACCCCGGCGGTCGAGGGTTCAGCGTGTCGGGTCGTTCTCCGTGGCGGGACGCGCCTGCGCCGTCTCGCCGGGGACGGTCCGGGCGGTGTACGGCGTGTGCTCGGTGGCGGTCGCGCTCGCCGCGTCCTCGGCCGGGCCCCCGGAGGGCCGTGCGGTCGTGCCGTCCTTCTTCATGGCCTCGGCCTCGCTCTTGAGGATGCGCATCGACTTGCCCAGCCCCCGGGCGGCCTCGGGCAGCTTCTTCGACCCGAACAGCACGATGATCACGATCGCCACGACCAGCAGGTGCCAGGGCTCCAGTCCGTTGCGGATCATCCCGCCCACCTCTCCTCTTCGCCGACCCTCGGTGCCCACCGGGCGGTGCGCACCGTCTGACATCATTGCTACATTGCGCAACTGTACAACCATGGGGGGGTGGGTCAGTCGTCCACTCCGTATGAGTCGGACGGATGAGGGTGCAGGGATGACCACCACCAGCGATCAGGCCACGCCCTCCCGTCGGCGGCGTCGCGAGGAGCCGCCCGGGCACGACAGGGCTCCGGGCCGTACGCGGGGCAGGCCACGTGGCAAGCGGCACGGTGGCCGCGCGGCACGGCGCCGTAAGCGCGGCCCGCTGCGTACCGTCCTGATGGCCGCCCTGGCCCTCGCGGTGCTCGCTACGGCCGGCCTGGGGTGGGTCTATCTGAAGCTGAACGGCGACATCGCCACCTTCGACGGCGAAGGACTGTCCAAGAACCGGCCCGAGTCCGGCGCGTCCAAGGGTGCGAACGTCCTGGTCATCGGCTCCGACGCGCGCACCGAGGGCAACAGCGCGCTCGGCGGTGGCAGCAAGGACGACATCGGCCGCGCCGACACGGCGTTCCTGCTCCATGTCTACGCCGACCACAAGCACGCGATCGCGGTGTCCATACCGCGCGACACCCTGGTCACCATCCCGCCGTGCCTGCTGCCCGACGGCACCTGGACCGAAGCTCAGTCCGACACCATGTTCAACGCGGCCTTCTCGGTCGGGCAGACCGAATCGGGGAACCCGGCCTGCACCCAGAACACCGTGGAGGAACTCACCGGACTCCGGGTCGATCACACGCTCGTGGTCGACTTCAAGGGTTTCGCGGCGCTGACGGACGTCGTCGGCGGCGTGCGGGTGTGCCTCCCCCAGGACATCTACCAAGGCGACCTCAACCCCAACCGCGCGACCAAGGGCGACCTGATCTTCGAGAAGGGCGAGCAGGACGTCTCCGGGCAGAAGGCCCTGGACTACGTCCGTATCCGGCACGGCATCGGCGACGGCTCCGACATAGGGCGGATCAAACGCCAGCAGGCCTTCGTGTCGAGCCTCCTCAAGAAGATCAAGAGCGACGGCCTCACCCCGACCAAGCTGCTGCCGCTGGCCACCGCGGCCACCCAGTCCATGACCGTCGACCCCGGTCTGGGCACGGCGGACAAACTGATCGCCTTCGGCATGTCGTTGAAGGACATCGACCTGCACGACACCAAGTTCGTCACCGTCCCCTGGCGCTACCAGGGTTCGCGCGTCGCGCTCGCCGAGCCGGACGCCTCCGGTCTGTGGGCCGCGCTGAAGGCCGACCGCACCATCGACGGCAAGGACGCCAGCGGGGGGAACGGGAAGCCCTCGGAGGCGTCGGCCTCCCCGGGGGCCGCCGGGAGCGACGGGAGCGGGGTCGACGGGGACGGCATCGACGTGGCCGTCTACAACGGGACCACCGTCGAGGGGCTGGCCGCCGAGGCCGCCGCCGCCCTCACCGGCCACGGTTTCACGGTCACCGGCACCGGCAACGCCGGCAGCCGGGAGCACAGCACCACGGTCGTCCAGTACGGCACGGGGCTGCGGAGCCGGGCCGAGACGGTCGCCGGGCTGTTCCCCGGCGCACAGCTGGAGCCCATCGGCGGATCCGCGATCAACGTGGTCGTGGGGGCGTCCTACACCGCCGGTGACTCCCCGGCGGCATCCGGCACCGGTACGGAGACCGACGCACCCAGCTCGGTGGCGGACGACGCCCGTTCGGGCGACGACGACCTGTGCGCGGACCTCTCGTACGGAACCGGCGGCTGACGGCCGCCGGACGTGCCCTCCGTCCGGTCGGGCCCCAGGGGCGCACCCCCCTCACCGTCCGTCCGCGTGCTCGGCGTGCCGCCGCCCGAACCGCGCACCCCGTCACAGCCCGTCCGCGTCCCCGCGTACCGCCGCCCGAACCGCACCCCCCTCACCCTCCGTCCGCGTCCCCCGCGTGCCGTCGCTCGTACCGCGCCCGTGCCGCCAGGAGGCCGGCGGCGTACAACCCCAGGACCGCGGCGAGCTGCGGGTAGTACATCCCCGGCAGTGTGGTCAGGCCCAGCAGCGGGCCGAGCGGTGACGGTGGCAGCAGCAGTCCGATGGCGGCCAGTGCCACCGCGGCCCACGCGACCGGTCCCGGTCGGCGCCCCTCCGCCCCGCGTCGGCCGATGCGCAGGATCACCATCACCAGGGCCTGGGTGAGCAGGTTCTCGGTGAACCAGCCGGAGTGGAACGCCGCCTCGTCGTCGCCGGTTCCCGGGCCGTACAGGGCCAGCGCGAGGACGCCGAAGGTCGCGAGGTCGGCCACGGCGTTGAGCAGGCCGAACCCGGTGATGAACCGCAGGAGTTCGCGCGGGCGCAGCACGGTCGGCCGCCGCAGCTCCGAGGGGTGCGGGCGGTCGTGGACGAAGGCGAGCTGGGCGGCGTCGAAGCAGAGGTTCTGCGCGAGCACCTGGGCCGGCAGCATCGGCAGGAACGGCAGCAGCAGGCCCGCGGAGAGCATCGCGATGACGTTGCCGAGGTTCGAGGAGAGGGTGACGCGCAGATACGTGGCGATGTTGCCGCTCGCGTGCCGGCCCGCGCTGATCGCGTGGGCGATGGCCGTGAGGTCCTTCTCCGCGAGCACCACGTCGGCGCCCTCGCGGGCCACGTCGGCGGCCTCGCGCGGGGCGATACCGACGTCGGCTGAGCTCAGGGCGGGCAGGTCGTTGACGCCGTCACCGAGGAATCCCACGGTGTGCCCGGCGGTCCGCAGGGCCAGGGTGACCCTGGCCTTGTGTTCGGGGGTGCAGCGGGCGAAGACCGTCGTACGGCGGGCCAGCTCGGAGAGTTCGGCGTCGGTGAGCCCGTCGATCCGGTCGGCGGTGAGCACCGCGTCGTCGGCGACGGGGATGCCGAGGTCGCGGCAGGCGCGGGCGGCGGTGCCGGGGTGGTCGCCGGTGAGGATCTTGACCGTGACGCCCTGCCCGGTGAGGACGACGAGCGCGTCGGCGGCGGTGGGGGTGAGCGCGTCCCGGAGGGTGACCAGGCCGTGGAAGGTGAGGCCGCGTTCGTCGGCCGCCGTGTAGGCGCGGGTGCGTGCGCGGCGTTCCGCGGTGGCGACCGCCAGTACGCGTACGCCGCTTTCGGCCTGTTCGGCGGCGAGGCCGCGCAGCCGTTCGCGCGCGTCCTCGGTGAGGACGCAGCGGCCGAGCACCGCCTCGACGTCCCCCTTGACGACCAGGGTGTGCCGGCCGAGACGGCCGGGGGTGCGGACGACGGCGGTGGCGAGGCGGCGGAGCGGGTCGAAGGGGACGGCCGCCGTCCCGTCGTACGCCGTGAGCGCGTCCTCGTCGGCCGCGTCCAGGATCGCCTCGTCCAGGGCGTCCGGCACCGGCAGGTCGGCGAGCTGCAAGGTCCACCAGGCGTTGACGGCGGCCCAGCGCAGCACGTCCGGGTCGTCCCGGCCGTCCGCCCCGATGGCGCGGTCGACGACCGGACGGTCCTGGGTGAGGGTGCCGGTCTTGTCCAGGCACAGCACGTCCACCGCGCCGACGTCGTGCAGCGCCGGCAGCCGCTTGACGATCACCCCGTGGGTACGGGCCAGCAGCGAGGCTCCCCGGGCCAGGCAGGTGGTGACGAGCACCGGCAGCATCTCCGGCGTCAGCCCGACCGCCACCGCCACGGCGAACGGCAGTGTCTCCAGGCCCCGCCCGCGCAGCGCCGCGTTGGCCATCAGCACGAGGGGCGGGGTGAGCAGCATGAACCGGATCAGGGTCCACGAGATCCCGTGGACGGACCGGTCGAAGGCGCTCGCCTCCCTGGCCCCCGGGTGCCGGTCCTGAGCGGCGGCGAACCGGGTGTACGCGCCGGTCGCGATGACGACCGCGGTGGCGCTTCCGGAGGCGACGCTGCTGCCCTGGAAGCACAGCTGCGGCTGCTCGAACACCCCGCCGCCGGTCCTGCCGGGGGTGTCCTCGGCGTACTTCGCGACGGGTGCGGACTCCCCCGTCAGCGCGGCCTGGTGCACGGTGAGCCCGCTCGACCGCAGCAGCCGTACGTCCGCCGGGACCAGCTCGCCGGGCCCGAGGCGGACGACGTCGCCCGGTACCAGGTCGTCCACGGGTATCTCGCGGGCCGCGGCCGCCTCCTCCTCGCCCCCGCGCCGCAGCACGGTGGCCGTGGTGGCGACCAGCTCGCGCAGTCCGGCCATGGACCGGTCGGCGCGGTGCTCCCCGGACGCGCGCAGGACGCAGCTCACCGCGACCAGCAGGAGGATCACCGAGGCGGCGCCCCAGGCGAGGACGAGGGCCGAGACCAGCCCGAGGCATCCCAGTACGGCCGTGAACGGGTCCCGCAGGCTGCGGACGAACAGGCGCGGCCAGGAGGCCGGGCGCCGGCCCGGGACCGTGTTGCCGCCCGACCGGGCCAGCCGCTCCTCGGCCTCCGGTTCCGTCAGGCCGCGCGGGCCGCTGTCCAGCCGGCGCAGCACCTCCAGCACGGTCGGCGCCGTGGGCCCCCGGCCGGGGGCCCCGGCAGCGTCCCGGCCGTGTCCCGGTCCGGGTACGGCCGCGGGGGCGGGTGCCCCGGCGGCCCTGCCCGAGGCCTCGGTGGTCTCAGCCACCGGTTCCGGGCAGCCTGGTCACCGCCGCGTGGGCCTGGTGGGAGCGCACGGTCAGCTGCCCGACCATGACCCGGACCACGGTCACGATGTCGGGGTCGTCGACGTAGTAGACCTGGCGGCGGCCCTCACGGCGGGAGCGTACGAGTCCGGCGAGCTTCAGTTTCGCCAGGTGCTGGCTGACCGCGGGCAGCGCGCCGCCGACGCGGTCGGCGAGGTGCGTGACGTCGCTCTCGCCCTGCGACAGCGCCCACATGATGTGCAGCCGGGCCGAGGAGGCGAGCAGGCCGAACGCGGCGGCCGCGTCCGCCAGCACCTCGGCGGACGGATCCCCGAAGCCAGCGACGTTCTCCGCCAAGGTCCTCTCCCGTCCCGCCCGCATCACAACTGCCGCACACGCGCCGACCCAGTGTAGGCGTCCGGACGTGCCGCGCCCGCTACCGGGAGGCGGGGCGGCTCCGCCGCGCGGCCCGCGCCGGGTGACGGGCCGGTGACGAGCCCGTGACGGACTTCGGCACCTCGTCACCGATCGGACCCGATCCCCGGAGGAGGCTCGTCAGACCTTCGAACTGTTCATAGGATTGCGCAATCAAGCAACTACGTGCCGGTGGGTGTCCGTCGGACACCCACCGGCACGACCCGACTGGAGGACAACGACGTGGGCATCATCGGCTGGATCATCCTCGGCCTGCTCGCCGGAGCCATCGCCAAGATCCTGCTGCCCGGCCGCGACCCGGGCGGGCTGTTCGGTACCACCCTCATCGGCATCGCGGGCGCGTTCGTCGGCGGCTGGCTGTCGGCCCGGTTCCTGGACCGCCCGGTGGAGAACCAGTTCTTCGACCTCTACACCTGGGGTGCGGCGGTCGGCGGCTCCCTGGTCCTCCTCATCGGCTACCGGCTGCTGTTCGGCAACTCGCGCAACTGACCCGGCCACCGGCCCGCCCGAGCCGCCGCCCGACTCACAGGTGCGCGGCGACGGCGGGCAGCAGGTCCTGGAACGTCCGGCCCGCGGCGGGCTCACCGATGGCCTTCAACTGCCAGCCAGAGCCCGTCCGGTACAGCTTGGCCATGATCTGGGCGGTGTACGTGCCGCCACCGCTGAGGGTGTAACGGGCGAGTTCCTGGCCGGTGTTCTCGTCGACCAGACGGCAGAACGCGTCCTCCACCTCGGCGAAGGTCTGCCCGGTGAAGGAGTTGACCGTGAAGACGATCTGGTCGACATGGCCCGGGACGCGCCCGAGGTCCACGAGGACGACCTCGTCGTCGCCGCCGGCCCCGTCGCCACCGGTGAGGTTGTCCCCCAGGTGCCGTACGGATCCGTCGTCACTGGTCAGGTGCTGGAAGAAGACCACGTCGGCCAGCTGCCCACCGGCGAACAGCAGGGCGGCCGCGTCCAGGTCGATCTCCCGGGTGCCCGCCAGCTTCGCGAAGAACCCCTTGCGCTGGACGGCCTTCCAGCCGAGCCCCATGCGTACGGAACTCAGCGTGCTGCCGTCGGACTTGCTCAGGCTGATCTGCTGGCCCTTGGTCAGGTTGACCGACATGCGTCGTCGTCTCGCTTTCTGTCGCTGGATGGTTCGGGAACGGCCGGCGGTGCGCCGGGTTCCGCCCCGCTCCGCCGGCCGGGGCCCGGACCGGGGCGGGACTCCGGTGCCCCACCCGTGGGCGGACGCGGGTCTCAGACGTTGACCCCGTAGTCGGACGCGATGCCCGCCAGGCCGGAGGCGTAGCCCTGGCCCACCGCGCGGAACTTCCACTCGGTGCCGTGGCGGTAGAGCTCGCCGAAGACCATCGCGGTCTCGGTGGAGGCGTCCTCGGACAGGTCGTAGCGGGCGATCTCGGTGCCGCCGGTCTGGTTCACCACACGGATGAAGGCGTTGCGCACCTGTCCGAAGCTCTGCCCGCGCGAGACGGCCTCGTGGATCGACACCGGGAAGACGATCTTGTCGACCTCGGCGGGCACCGCCGACAGGTTGACCTTGATGGACTCGTCGTCGCCCTCGCCCTCACCGGTGAGGTTGTCACCGGTGTGCTCGACGGAGCCGTCCGGGCTGGTGAGGTTGTTGTAGAAGACGAAGTGCTGGTCGGAGACGACCTTGCCGGCGGTGGTCAGCAGCAGGGCGGAGGCGTCGAGGTCGAAGTCGGCGCCGGTGGTGCCGCGTGCGTCCCAGCCGAGTCCGACAAGGACGGCGGACAGGCCCGGGGCCTCCTTGCTCAGCGAAACGTTGCCGCCCTTGGCCAGGGAAACGCCCATGGTTCATCTCTCCGTACTCGCGGTCGATCGGGGTCCGAAGCCCGGACCCCGATCTAAAATCTACAACACTGTAGAAATAAAGGGGGAGGCTGTGGAAGGGAGACGGCACGTGACGGAGACGCATCCGCACCGTGTGCGCAGGGCGCAGGGCGCGCTGGAGACCCAGGTGCTCACGGCGCTGCACGACGCCGGGGTGCCGGTGACGGCGGGCTGGGTGCGGGAGCACCTGACGGCCGGTCTCGCGTACACGACCGTGATGACGGTGCTGGCCCGGCTGCTGGCGAAGAACGCCGTCACACGCCGGCGCGAGGGCCGCTCGTTCGTCTGGGTGCCCGCCGCGGACCAGGCGGGGCTCGCCGCGCTGAAGATGCACCGGGTCCTGGACGGCGAGCAGGACCGCCGCGCGGTCCTGGCCAGCTTCGTCACCGCGCTGCCCGCGGACGACGAGCAGGTGCTGCGTGAGCTGCTGCACCAGGCCGGCGACGGGGGCTGACGCGCATGGGAATCTTCGTCTTCCTCCCCCTGGTCCTGCCGCTGACCGCCTGGCCGGTGGCGCGCCTGGCCGAGCAGCGCCTCCACCCCCGCACCGCCACGCGGCTGCTGACCGGTGTCTGTGCCGTCATGGCCCTGTGCAGCACCGTGTGCCTGATCCTGCTGATGGTGGTCGGCACCGCCCAGCTCCCCGGCAACCCGCTGCCGGACGGCTGGTCGGACCCCGAGGTGCGCGCGAGCGTGCCGTACCACGAGGTCGCCGGGAAGGCCGCGATCGTCGCGCTGGTCGTGGTCTCCGCGAGCTTCCTGCGCACGCTGGTACGCCACCGCCGGGTACGGCGGCGGGCCCATGAGGCCCTGGAGGCCCTGCCGCGTACGGAGGTGGCGGTCCTGCCCGACCACCGGCCCTACGCGTACGCCCTGCCCGGCGGGGGACGCGACCGCATCGTGGTGTCCACCGCGATGCTGGCCTGCCTCGACTCCCGGGAGCGCCGGGCGCTGTTCGCCCACGAGCGCGTCCACCTGGCGGCGCGGCACCACCGCCATCTGCTGCTCGTCCGGCTGGCCGCCGACGCGAACCCGTTCCTGCGGCCCCTGCGGACGGCCGTGGCCTACACGGCGGAGCGCTGGGCGGACGAGGAGGCCGCCCGTACCGTGGGCAGCCGCAGGACCGTGGCCCGCGCGATCGGCAAGGCCGCGCTCGTCTCGCGCGGCACGCCCACGCCCGCCCTCGCCGGCTTCGCCGCGCCGGGTCCGCTCCCCCGCCGGGTCGCGGCGCTCCTCGGTCCGGCGCCCGTCGCGCGCGCCTGGCCGCCCCTCTCCACCGCGGTGGGCCTGGCCCTGTGGACGGCGGCCACCGGGGCCGCCCTGTCGGCGATGTTCTCGGCCAACTCGGCGGTCACCCTGCTGCTGCTCCTGCACGCGGCCACCCCCTGGTGACCGGCGGCTCCGGGGCAAGCCCGTGGCCCCCTCGCCGTGGGACGGCGAGGGGGCCACGGGCTTGCCGGACGGCGAGGTGCGTCGTCCGCGGCGGCGGGACCGGGGTCAGGCGGCGGCGGGCGCGGCCTGCTCGGTGACCTGGCGGAGCACCTCGGTCAGCGAGGTGACGACCTCGGCGTCCTCGGCCGGGTGGCGCTCGGCGAAGCGGGTCACGGAGCCGGGGATGGACAGCTTCACGTCCGCGAGCACGGCGCCACCGGCGATCCCGGCGGCCTTGCGGGCGTCGTCCTGGGCCCAGACCCCGCCGTACTGGCCGAAGGCGGTGCCGACGACGGCGACCGGCTTGCCGGTGAGGGCTCCGGCGCCGTAGGGGCGGGACAGCCAGTCGATCGCGTTCTTCAGGACGGCCGGCATGGTGCCGTTGTACTCGGGCGAGAACAGCAGGAAGGCGTCGGCGCGTGCGGCCGTCTCACGCAGCCGGACGACCGCGGCGGGGACGCCACCCTCGACGTCCAGGTCCTCGTTGTAGAAGGGCAGTTCGGCCAGGCCCTCGTAGATCTCGACACCGGTACCGGCGGGCGCGTGCTTGGCGGCCGCCTCGGCGAGCTGGCGGTTGTGGGAACCGGAGCGGAGGCTTCCGACGAGGGCGAGGATACGAACAGGCATGGGGGAACTCCCAGGAGAGAGACAAGGATGCGCAAGCAAGCGGACCGTGGTCCGTTTAAATGTGTACCACCTCAAACGGACCACAGTCCACTTCCACCGGGTGCCCGCTAGGCTGGAGCCATGACCGGCTCCGCTGTCCCTTCGCCGCCCCGGCCGCCCGGCTCCGGCTCCGGCTCCGGCTCCGGCTCCGGCTCCGGGGATGCGCGCACGACGCTTCCGCTCGCGAGCACCGGCGAACCCGAGCGGCTCCGGGCGGACGCGGCGCGGAACCGCACCCTCCTGCTGGAAGCGGCCTCCCGCCTCATGGCCGGCTGCGGCGCCACGAACCTGACCATGGAGTCGGTCGCCGCCGCCGCCGGCGTGGGCAAGGGGACCGTGTTCCGGCGCTTCGGCGACCGCACCGGCCTCCTCATCGCGCTCATGAACCACCGCGAGGGCCTGCTCCAGGCCGCCTTCCTCTCGGGGCCGCCCCCCATGGGCCCCGGCGCCCCGGCGCTGGACCGGCTGCACGCCTTCGGGCCCGCCCTGATGCGCCACGAGCGCGAGCACCACGAGCTGATCCTCGCCTCCCGTACCGACCCGCTGCGCACCTACGCCGTGCCCGCGAACCGCCTGCGGATCAGCCATGTCGCCATGCTGCTGCGCCAGGCCCGCGCGGAAGGAAACGTGGAGCTGCTCGCCCACACCCTGCTCGGCTCGGTCGACGCCGCTCTCGTCCACCACCTGACGACGGACCGCTCCATGTCGATCGAGCAACTGGACCAGGGCTGGCACGACCTCGTCACCCGGCTCTGCGCCGGACCGTAGGCCTCGCGGGGGCGGGACTTCGGCAAGCGGCACGTCGGCGCGACCGCGGCTGGTTACGATATGCCTCGGCTCAACTCACGTACTCCGGAAAGGAATCCCGCACTCATGCCGGCCGAGACATTCGAGTTCCAGGTGGAAGCACGTCAGCTCCTGCAGATGATGATCCACTCGATTTATTCGAACAAGGATGTATTCCTGCGCGAGCTCATCTCCAACTCCTCTGACGCGCTGGACAAGCTGCGGCTGGAAACACTTCGCGACGAATCGCTCCAGGCGGACACGTCCGACCTCCACATCGCCCTTGAGACCGACACGGAAAAGCGCACGCTGACCGTGCGCGACAACGGGATCGGAATGTCGCACGACGAGGTCGTGCAACTGATCGGAACCATTGCCAATTCCGGAACGGCGAAGTTTCTGCGGGAATGGAAGGAGGCCAAGGACTCCGCGGCCTCCGAGGAACTCATCGGGCAGTTCGGCGTCGGTTTCTACGCGAGCTTCATGGTGGCCGACGAGGTCACCCTGCTGACCCGGCGCGCCGGTGAGAGCCAGGGCACCCGCTGGAACTCCGACGGCGAGGGCACGTACACCGTCGAGTCCGTCGAGGACGCCCCCCAGGGCACGTCGGTCACCCTGCGGCTGAAGGCCGAGGACACCGAGGACCAGCTCTTCGACTACACCTCGCCCTGGAAGCTCAGGGAGATCGTCAAGCGTTACTCCGACTTCATCACCTGGCCGATCCGCATGGCCGCCGCGACGCCCGGCGAGGACGGCGCGGAGCCGGAGACCGAGACGGTCAACTCCATGAAGGCCTTGTGGGCCCGGTCCAAGGACTCGGTGACCGACGAGGAGTACAGCGAGCTGTACAAGCACATCAGCCACGACTGGACGGACCCGCTCGAAACCATCCGCATGCAGGCGGAGGGTACTTTCGAATACCAGGCGCTGCTCTTCCTCCCGTCGCACGCCCCGCAGGACCTCTTCATGCAGGGGCACAAGCGCGGAGTGCAGCTCTACGTCAAGCGCGTCTTCATCATGGACGACTGCGAAGCGCTCATGCCGACGTATCTGCGTTTCGTGAAGGGTGTGGTCGACGCCCAGGACCTTTCGCTCAACGTGTCGCGTGAAATCCTTCAGCAGGACCGCCAGATCGAAATGATGCGGCGCCGCCTGGTCAAGAAGGTGCTGTCGACGGTCAAGGACATGATGTCCGCGTCCCCGGAGAACTACCGCACCCTCTGGAAGGAGTTCGGCCGGGTCCTCAAGGAAGGCCTTCTCCAGGACTTCGAGAACCGTGACGCGATTCTTGAGATCTCCTCGTTCGCCTCCACCCAGGACGAGGAGGGGCTGACCACCCTGCGCTCCTACGTGGAACGCATGAAGGAGGGCCAGGACCAGATCTACTTCATGACCGGCGAATCGCGTGCCGCCATGGAGAACTCGCCCCACATGGAGGCGTTCCGGGCCAAGGGCCTGGAGGTCCTGCTGCTGACCGACCCGGTGGACGAGGTCTGGGTCCAGTCCGTACCGGAGTTCGACGGCAAGCAGTTGCAGTCCGTCGCCAAGGGCGAGGTCGATCTGGACAGCGACGAGGAGAAGGAGAAGGCCGAGGAGGAGCGCGAGAAGCGGCAGCAGGAGTACGCGGGCCTGCTGACCTGGATGACCGAGCGCCTCGGTGAGAGCGTGAAGGAGGTGCGCCTGTCCTCGCGGCTCACCGTGTCACCGGCCTGCATCGTCTCCGACACGCACGACGTGACCCCGGCCCTGGAGAACATGTACCGCGCCATGGGCCAGGAGGTGCCGCACATCAAGCGCATCCTCGAACTCAACCCCTCCCACGCGCTGATCAGCTCCCTCAAGCGGGCACACGCGGCGCAGGACACCGAGCCCGGGGCCGACTCGGAGCTGGCCGAGACCGCCGAGCTGGTGCACGGGCTGGCGCTCCTCTCCGACGGCGGGGAGCTGAGTGACCCCGCCCGCTTCAGCAGGCTGATGGCCGACCGGCTGGAGCGCACGCTGTAAGCCCTTCCGTTTCCGCACGACCCTTCCGTTTCCGCACGAGAGCGGCCGCCGGGTTCTCCCGGCGGCCGCTCTCGTACGTCGCGGCACGCCCCGCGCGCCGGGCTGAGGCGCCATCAGCCGGATGAGGCACGGGAGCGTCCGGGGGCAACGGGGCATGGAGCGAAGAAGTCAACGCAACCGCGCGATAGATCCACAACTTCACCCATTTGAGGGGTCGTTGGAGGTTTATCTACGCGCGGAGCTTCCCCGACCGAACGAGCATTCGGGCATATCAGACGACTTCTTTCGCGGCTATTACCGACGGGTACCGAGAGCTGCTACAAACGTGCAAGCCCCACGAACTCCCCACCCGTCCCCCACACTTCGAAGGGCTGACAGCCATGTCAGTACGTACCTTCTGGGCCTCCGTTTCGACTCTCGCCATCGGTGCCGCGGCCGTGCTCGGCCTGGCACAGCCGGCTTCCGCCGCCGGCGCCAACTACGTCGCTCTCGGCGACTCCTACTCCTCCGGAGTGGGCGCCGGGAGCTACACGTCCGAGTCCGGTGACTGCAAGCGCAGCACCAAGTCGTACCCCTACCTCTGGGCGGCGGCGAACGCGCCGTCCTCGTTCACGTCCGTCGCCTGTTCGGGCGCGACGACGAGCAGTGTGGCCAGCGGTCAACTGGGCGCCCTCTCCGCGTCCACCACGCTCGTCAGCGTCACCGCGGGAGGAAACGACGTCGGGTTCGCGGACGTCATGCAGACCTGCGTGCTCCAGAGCGAGGCCACCTGCGTCAGCCGCGTCAACACCGCCGTCTCGCAGGCGCAGAACACGCTTCCGGGGAAGCTCGACTCGCTGTACAGCGGCATCCACGCGCGTGCCCCGCAGGCCCATGTGGTGGTGCTGGGCTATCCGCGCTTCTACAAGCTCTCGGGCAGCTGCATCGCCGGTCTCACCGAGAAGGAGCGCGGCGCGATCAACAGCGCCTCGGACATCCTCAACGGGGTGATCGCCAAGCGGGCGGCCGACGCCGGGTTCACCTACTCCAGCGTGGTGGACGAGTTCACGGGTCATGAGCTCTGCTCGGGCGACCCCTGGCTCCACAGCGTGACGCTCCCGGTCACCAACTCGTACCACCCGAAGGCCATCGGGCAGTCGAACGGGTATCTGCCCGCCTTCCGCTCGGCTGTGTAGGCAGAGGGTTCCCTCCCCCCACACGTGTGACGGCACCACCCGGGCGGCCCGGGTGGTGCCGTCGCGCGTATCCGGCCCGGTGGCGCCCGCGGCCGGTCAGCCGCCGTCCGGCCGGGTCGCCCTGATCGAGTACATCAACGGGATGCGCGGGCGGTCGGCCGGGAAGCGGTAGTAGCCGTCCGGGTGCCGGCGCAGCGCCGGGTAGCGGGCGAAGAGCGAGGCGTCGTGCTCGTGGAGGAAGTCGACGCGCAGGCCGGCGGCGGCCAGGGCGGACACGACCTCGCCCAGGGGGTGCTGCCATTCGACGCTGCGGTTGTGGACGGTCTCGGCGTCGCGGTCGGCGTACGTACCGGGCGTGTCGTCCACCCACGCGTCGCGGCTGAAGTAGTCGTACGTGACGGCCGAGCCGGTCTCGTCGTCCAGGCAGTCCGTCAGCGGGTGGAACTCGGCGAGGTAGAGGAAGCCGCCCGGCCGGACCAGGGACGCGGCGGTGTCCGCCCAACGACCCAAGTCAGGCAGCCAGTTCAGCGCGCCCAGCCCGGTGTAGACGATGTCGTACGCGGAGTCCGGCACGGCCTCGGCCGCGTCGTACACGTCCGCGACGACGAACGACGCGCGCTCCGGCGGAAGGTCCAGCGACCGGGCGAGACGGCGGGCGGTCTCCACGGCGGGCTCGGAGAAGTCGAGGCCGACCACTCGCGCGGCGCCGTGGCGTGCCCAGGACAGGGTGTCGAGCCCGATGTGGCACTGCAGGTGCAGCAGGGTGCGGCCGCGCACGTCGCCGACCTCCGCGCGTTCGAAGTCGCGCAGGGCGTCCTTCCCGGCGCGGAAGGAGTCGAGGTCGTAGAAGTCGCCGGCCGCGTGGATGGCCACGCGTTCGTCCCAGCGCGCGCGGTTGGCCTCGTGCCAGTCGTCCGGTGTCGGTGCGTACATGCGGGGAAAGTTACCCACAGCCTGGGGGTGGGCGCGATCGGTTATCCACAGGCTCACCGGTTGCCCGGCGCATCGGGTTGTATGGAGCCCATGAGCGACGCACAGAAGGACACGTCCGCACCCGAGCGGGTGCGCACACCGGACCCGCGTGAACCGGACCCCGCGTGGGAGCGGCTGCCCCGCTGGGAGCAGCGCTTCCGCGCGCCCCGGGTGTCCCTGCCCGACTGGGCGGAGGACGCGCCGGACCGTTCGCTGTTCGTGTCCAACGCCACCGGCACGTACGAGCTGTACGCCTGGGACCGGGCGACCGGAGAACAGCGCCAGGTCACGGACCGGCCCAACGGCACCACGGACGGGGTGCTGACGCCGGACGGCGCCTCGGTCTGGTGGTTCTCCGACACCGACGGCGACGAGTTCGGCGTGTGGATGCGGCAGCCCTTCGAGGGCGGGGCGGACGAACCCGCGGTGCCCGGCCTGGAACCCTCCTACCCGGCGGGGCTCGCGATCGGCCGGGACGGGACCGCTGTGGTCGGGCGGTCGACGGACGAGGACGGCACGACGATCCACGTGGTGCGGGCCGGGGAGAGCCCCGTCGAGATCTACCGGCACAGGGAGTCCGCCGGCGTCGGCGACCTCTCCCGGGACGGCACGCTGATCGTCCTGGAGCACACCGAGCACGGGGACGCGATGCACTCCGCGCTGCGCGTGGTGCGCCTCGACGGTTCGACGGTCGCCGAGCTGGACGACACCGAGGGCGGCACGAAGGAGCTGGGCCTGTCGGTGCTGGGCTTCGCCCCGGTGGCGGGCGACACCCGGCTGCTCGTCGGGCACCAGCGGCGGGGGCGCTGGGAGCCGATGATCTGGGACCCGGTGGCCGGGACCCAGACGGACCTGCCCGTCGAGCTGCCCGGTGACGTGGGCGCCGAGTGGTATCCCGACGGCTCGGCCCTGCTCGTCGAGCACAGCTTCGAGGCCCGCGGCGAGCTGTGGCGGTACGAGCCGGGGGCGAAGGGGCCGGAGCGCGTCGAGACCCCGGCCGGGACGGTCTCCGGCGCCACGGCACGGCCCGACGGCTCGGTGGAGTACCTCTGGTCGTCGGCCGCGCAGCCACCCGTCGTACGGTCCACGACCGGCGCCGTCGTCCTCGACCCGCCGGGTCCCGAGGCACCCGCATCCGAGCCGGTGCGGGACGCGTGGGTGGAGGGGCCGGGGGGACGGATCCACGCCCTGGTGCAGACCCCGGCGGACGGCGAAGGCCCGTTCCCCACCATCTTCGAGATACACGGCGGGCCCACCTGGCACGACAGCGACACCTTCGCGTCCGGTCCGGCGGCGTGGCTCGACCACGGATTCGCGGTCGTCCGCGTCAACTACCGCGGTTCCACCGGTTACGGCCGCGCCTGGACGGACGCGCTCAAGCACCGGGTCGGGCTGATCGAGCTGGAGGACATCGCGGCGGTCCGGGAGTGGGCGGTGGAGTCGGGGCTCGCCGACCCGGCACGGCTGGTCCTGGCCGGCGGGTCGTGGGGCGGCTATCTGACCCTCCTCGGGCTGGGTACACAGCCGGACTCCTGGACCCTCGGACTGGCCGCGGTCCCCGTCGCCGACTACGTCACCGCGTACCACGACGAGATGGAGGCGCTGAAGGCGATGGACCGCACCCTGCTGGGCGGGACGCCGGAAGAGGTGCCGGAGCGGTTCGAGGCGTCGTCCCCGCTGACGTACGTGGACGCGGTGCGCGCCCCGGTGTACATCTCGGCCGGGGTCAACGATCCGCGGTGCCCGATCCGCCAGGTGGAGAACTACGTGGACCGCCTCGCCGCCCGTGGCGCGGTCCACGAGGTCTACCGCTACGACGCGGGGCACGGCTCGCTCGTGGTGGAGGAGCGGATCAAGCAGGTCCGGCTGGAGCTGGACTTCGCGCTGCGGCACCTGGGGAAGGGGGAGGTGGCGGGCCCGGCCTCGTGAGGAGCGGAGGCGCGTGGGCGCGTGGGCGCGTGGGCGCGTGGGCGCGTGGGCGCGTGGGCGCGTGGGCGCGTGGAGGGTGCCCGGCCTCGTGAGGAGCAGGGGCGCCTGCCGGGGGACGGAAAGGCAGGGGGCGGTAACTACCGCTCCCGGGACGGGAGTCCGCTCCGGTCCCGGCCGGAGGGGCCGTCCGGTGCCGGCCGGGAGCCCGCTCCGGTCCCGGCCGGGGAGCCGGCCGGGTCCCGGCCGGGACGCGGCGGGCCTCACCGGGCAACCGCGCACCGGCCTCCGGGGACGCCCGGAGCACGTAGGGTCCGGATAAATGGTGCACCCCGCTCCGGGGGCCCGGGGCGGGGAACCGTACCGTGGAGGGGTGTACCGGTTCCTGCTGACCCCGCGATGGTGGGGAATCAACCTCTTCGTCGTGCTGGCCATCCCGTTCTGCGTGTTCATGGGCACCTGGCAGCTCGGCCGCTTCGAGGACCGCGTGCAGTCGCACGAGGAAGCCGAGAACCGGCCCGACCCCGGCACCCGGGCCGTGCAGCCGCTCGACGAGTTGCTGCCGGTCACCACGGAGTCCTCCGGCCGTCCGGCGGTGGCGACGGGATCGTACGCCGACCAGTTCCTGGTCCCCGGACGCGAGCTGGACAACCGGACCGGCTTCTACGTGCTGAACCTGCTGCGCACCGACGGCGGCAAGGCACTGCCCGTGGTGCGGGGCTGGCTTCCCGGCACACCGGACGGCACCGAGGTTCCGGCGGCTCCGGCCGGCGAGGTGACCGTGACCGGCGATCTCCAGGCGTCGGAGAACACCGGCAGCACCGGGGTCGACCTCCGGGGCGGGCTTCCCGAAGGCCAGCTGGGCATGATCAGCGCCGCCTCGCTGGTCAACCTCGTCCCGTACGACGTCTACGACGCCTGGGTGACCCTGACCGAGCCGGAGCCGGGCGGCACCGCCCTGAAGCCGGTGCCCGCCGCCGCGGCGCAGGGCAGCGGGCTGGACCTGAAGGCGTTCCAGAACCTCGGCTACACGGGCGAGTGGTTCGTCTTCGCCGGCTTCGTGCTCTTCATGTGGTTCCGGCTGGTACGCCGCGAGGCGGAGGCCGCCCGCGACCTACGGCTGGGCCTCGCCGCCGACGCCGACTGAGCCGGACGCCACGCGGGGAGGCCGGCCGGGCTCGGCCGGTGCACGGGAAACGGCACCCCGCGGACCCGCGCGGGACAGCCGGGCTTAGGCGGGGACGGCCGGGAGGCGCTGCCCCGGACGCCGGGAGGTGCCGCCTCGATCCCGGACGGTGCTGCCCTGGCCTCGTACGCCTTCGCAAGGCCGCGGGGCGTGCGGGGCCGCGGGCCGAGCGGGTGGCGTCGGGAGACGGTTACGAGGCGCTCAGTACGCCGGTGCGGTAGATCGTGCCCGCGCAGGCGTGGGAGATCGTGGCCTCGGCCGTCGGCGCTCCCGTCTCCGGTGTGTGGGTCACCACGACACTGCCGTCCGCCGGGGCGTCATCGGCGCTGCCGAACTGCGCCGCCGTGTCCGAAGGCCCCGTGCCGCCGCCGCCCGTCGTGCCGCCGCTGCCGCCACCGCCGTCGCCGTCCGTGGGCGTCGGGCTGGGCGAACCACCGGTGCTCGTGCAGGTGTCCGAGGGCACCCAGGCGAAGCGCACCTCGTACGCCGTCGTCGGCTTGAGGAGCACCGCACCGGGCTCCTTGGACGGATCGGGCAGCCCGCTCGCCGGGTCGCCTCCGGCGTACCGGACGACGCTGATCTTCTGGGGGTCGGCCGCGCCCGCCGCCTGGAACCCGACCGTGCCGTTGCTCGTCACCGAACAGGCTTTGCCGGACACGTTGGAGATCTTGAAGCTGCCGTACACCTTGCCGTCCGACCCCGGCGCGCCCGCCTCGGCCGAGGCGACGCCGAGCTGCCCCGGCTCGCAGGCCGGCATGTCCGCCGCCTGGACGCCCGGTGTGTCGTCGAGACCGGCGGTGCCGGTGCCCTCGGTGCCGGTACCGGAGCCCTGGGTCGGGGTCGCGGACCTGCCGGTCTCCCCCTCGACGCCCTCGTTCTGCTGAGCGGCCGGTCCGGCGGTCTCCCGGCCGTCCGTCTCCGTACCCGTGTTCTGTCCGTTGCCCCCCTGGGCCTGCTCGCCGTGTCCGGCGATGGCCGGGTTGGCCGTGACCGAGCCGTCCGAGTTCGCCACGTGGACGAAGGCGGGGACCGCCGTACCGATGAGCAGGGCGGCCGCGACGGCGCCGACCACCGCCTGACGCCGTTTGGCGCGCCGGGCGGGTACGGCGCGGTGCAGGTGGTCCAGGGTTCCGTCGGCGGGGCGTATCCCTTGGACGGCGCCGTGCAGCATGCGGCGCAGCGCCATCTCGTCCAGGTCCGCGTCGTCCACGTCGGCGACGTTCACGCCCGCGACGTTCACGCCCGCGACGGTCACGTCCGCGTCGCCCGTCCCGCCTGCCGGGACACCGCCTGCCGGGACACCACCCGCCGAAGGGCCGCCCGCCGAACCACCGGCGGCCGAACCACCGGCATCCGCGCTCTCGGGATCCACGCCCTCGGCGTCGCTCTCGGTGCCGGCCGCGGGGCCGCCGGTGTGGCTCTCGCCCTCGCCCCGTCCGTCCGCCGTCTGCTCCGGATCCGTCTTCGGAGTGCTGTCCGGCCCGTGGTTCACAATGTCGTTTCCAGTCCGGTCATCGTCGTGCCTGTGTTCCGGCCTGCTCATGCCTGCGCCTCCATCGTGACGCGCAGTGCCGCTATGCCTCTCGATCCGTACGCCTTCACCGAACCGAGCGATATCCCCAGCGTCTCCGCGACCTGGGCTTCCGTCATGTCCGAGAAGTAGCGCAGCACCAGCACCTCCCGCTGGCGGCGTTGCAAGCCTTTCATGGCCTTGATCAACGCGTCCCGCTCCAGCAGGTCGTACGCCCCCTCCTCGGCGCTCGCCATGTCCGGCATCGGCTTGGTGAGCAGCTTCAGCCCGAGGATGCGCCGACGCAGCGCGGAGCGGGAGAGGTTGACCACGGTCTGCCGGAGGTACGCCAGGGTCTTCTCCGGCTCCCGGACGCGGTTGCGCGCCGAGTGCACCCGGATGAACGCCTCCTGCACCACGTCCTCGCAGGACGCCGTGTCGTCCAGGAGGAGCGCCGCGAGCCCCAGCAGGGAGCGGTAATGGGCACGGTAGGTCTCGGTGAGATGGTCGACCGTCGTTCCCGCCGCCACCGTCTCCTCAGCGCCTTCGCGCGGGGACGGCAGACGGGCGGGCCGCGCGGCGGGCATGGGAGCGATCACCGGCATGCCGCCGGCCGCGCGGGGCCGCCGGAGCGGGCGCGCCGACGCGCCTCGCAACGGGCCCACCACTGTGATGTCGAGAACCTCTGCCACGCCAGTTGGACACACTTCTCCCCGTCAGGGTTGTACGCGTGCGGCACCACGTTCGATGCTGTGCGACATGCCCTCATTCGTACCTGCTCTTCCCCAAATGCCACATAGACGCACCCAGCCACGCAAGAAGTGACGATTGAGACGCGCCGCATCCGACGAGCGGTTGCAGGAGGCCAGGAGATCATCGTCGGATACGGCAACGCCCCAGCTCAAGAGGTTCAGACCAGCCAATTTCCCACAGGGCGCACACAGATCCTACAAAACAGATTCGATCAATCCCGGTGAAATTCGGCAGCGACGGATTCCGCAATCTGCGCCACATTGAGAGCCGCACCTTTTCGGAGATTATCTCCACAGATGAACATCTCGATGGCGCGCGCGTCGTCCATCGACTGCCGCACCCGCCCCACCCAGGTCGGGTCGGTGCCCACGACGTCCGAGGGGGTCGGGAAGTCCCCGCTCGCTGGGGAGTCGAAGAGCACCACCCCCGGCGCCGTCGCCAGGATCTCGTGCGCGCGCTCCACCGCCACCTCGTTCTCGAAGCGGGCGTGCACGGACATCGAGTGCGTCGCCACGACGGGGACGTACACACAGGTGGCGGAGACCTTCAGATCGGCCAGGCCCAGGATCTTCCGGCACTCCTCACGGATCGCCAGTTCCTCGGAGGACCAGCCGTCACCGGCGTCCGTACCCGCCCAGGGCACCACGTTCAGCGCGACAGGGGCGGCGAAGGGGCTGTTCCCCTCGCCCAGGGCCCGCCGGACGTCCCCGGGGCTGGTGCCCAGCTCCGTACCGGCCACCAGGGACAGTTGCGCGCGGAGGGCGGCGACACCGTCCCGGCCGGCCCCGCTCACCGCCTGGTAGGACGAGACGACGAGCTGCCGCAGCCCGAACTCGGCGTGCAGCGCGCCGATCGCGACGATCAGCGACAGGGTCGTGCAGTTCGGGGACGCGATGATGCCGCGCGGTCTGATCCGCGCGGCATGGGGGTTGATCTCCGGGACGACGAGCGGCACGTCGTCGTCCAGCCGGAACGACGCCGAGTCGTCCACCACCACGGCCCCGCGCGCGGCGGCGACCGGGCCCCACCGGGCGGACACCTCGTCCGGCACCAGGAACAGGGCCACGTCCACCCCGTCGAAGGCGGACTCGCCGACCGGGAGCACCTCGCACTCCTCCCCGCGCACGACCAGCTTGCGCCCGGCCGCGTGCGGGGAGTCCAGCAGTCTGACCTCGCCCCAGACGTCCGCGTGCTGCGAGAGGATCTGGAGCATGACGCCGCCGATCGCCCCGGTCGCACCCACGACCGCGAGCGAGGGGCGGCGTCGTGTCATCGGCCGGTGCCTCCGTAGATGACGGCCTCGTCGGAGTCGCTGTCGAGTCCGAAGGCGCTGTGCACGGCGCGCACGGCCTCGTTGACGTCGTCGGCGCGGGTGACCACCGAGATGCGGATCTCGGAGGTCGAGATCAGCTCGATGTTCACGCCGACGTCGGAGAGCGCCTCGAAGAAGCCCGCCGTGACCCCGGGGTTGGTCTTCATGCCCGCGCCGACCAGGGAGATCTTCGCGATCTGGTCGTCGTAGCGCAGCGACTCGAAGCCGATGCCGGAGCGGTTGCGCTCCAGGGCGTCGATGGCCTTGCGGCCCTCGGCCTTGGGCAGGGTGAACGTGATGTCCGTCAGCCCGGTCGAGGCGGCGGAGACGTTCTGCACCACCATGTCCATGTTGATCTCGGCGTCCGCGATGGCGCGGAAGATCGCTGCGGCCTCGCCCGGCTTGTCGGGCACACCGACGACCGTGACCTTGGCCTCGGAGACGTCGTGGGCGACTCCGGAGATGATGGCGTGCTCCACCTGCTGGTCCCCTTGCGGCTCGTTGCTGACCCAGGTGCCGCGCAGTCCGGAGAAGGACGAGCGGACGTGGATCGGGATGTTGTAACGGCGTGCGTACTCGACGCAGCGGTGCAGCAGCACCTTGGAACCGGACGCCGCCAGCTCCAGCATGTCCTCGAAGGAGATCCAGTCGATCTTCCGGGCCTTCGGCACGACCCGGGGGTCGGCGGTGAAGACACCGTCCACATCGGTGTAGATCTCGCAGACCTCGGCGTCCAGGGCGGCGGCCAGGGCGACGGCGGTCGTGTCGGACCCGCCGCGACCGAGGGTGGTGATGTTCTTGCCCTCCTGGCTCACGCCCTGGAACCCGGCGACGATGGCGATGTTGCCCTCGTCGATCGAGGTCCTGATGCGGCCCGGCGTGACATCGATGATGCGCGCTTTGTTGTGGACCGAGTCGGTGATGACTCCGGCCTGACTGCCCGTGAACGACTGGGCCTCGTGCCCCAGGTTCTTGATCGCCATCGCCAGCAGGGCCATGGAGATCCGCTCTCCGGCGGTCAGCAGCATGTCGAACTCACGCCCGGCAGGCATCGGGGATACCTGTCCGGCGAGATCGATCAACTCGTCCGTCGTGTCGCCCATCGCGGACACCACGACAACCACCTGGTTGCCGTTCTTCTTGGCATCGACGATTCGCTTGGCGACGCGCTTGATGCCTTCGGCATCGGCTACGGAGGAGCCTCCGTACTTCTGCACGACAAGGCCCACGTGCGCTCCTCGCTCATTAATGGTGCGGTCGGCTCAGTTTAACGAGCAGTCCGGAATCGACCCGTCCCTACCAGATGATGAGATGTCCCGCTCACCACGTGGTCCGGCGCGTCGCCCGAACTGCTCGTACCGGGCTGCTGCCCACAACCCCCTCCGAGCACGCCCGTTTGTGGCCCAGGACACACACCGGAACGAACAGGGCGCCTCGTCAGAGCCGGAACGGGGCACCTCGTCAGGCCGGAACGGGGCACCTCGTCAGGGCCGGAACAGGGCACCTCTCAGGGACAGAACGGCGCACCTCGTCAGGAGCGCGCCGGAACCGCCACCCGGGCCGGGACGGCCCTCAGTTGACCGGCCGCAGCCCCAGCGGTCCCGCGATCTCCGCGACCATCACCCGGCCCGCCTCCTCGGCGAGGTCACCGTCCCCGGGGTCCTGGTCGGTGTCGAGGCCGTCCAGCTCCTCCAGCGGCTGGTTCAGCCGGATGTGGGCGATCAGCGATTGCAGGGCGCGCAGGGCGGCGGACGCGGTGGAGCCCCAGTTGGAGAAGTACGAGAACTGCCACCACCACATGGCCTCCGCCGTGCGGTCCGCCTCGTAGTGCGCGAGCCCGTGGCCGAGGTCCGTGACCAGGTCGGCCAGGTCGTCGGAGATCCGGTGCGGGACGGGGGGCTTGCGGGGCTCGTACGGGTCGAAGACCTCGGAGTAGACGTCGATCGGCTCCAGGAGGGCCGCGAAGCGCTCGCGCAGCCCGTCGGCGTCCGGCTCGGCGCCGAGGTCGGGCTCGTAGCGCTCCTCCGGGAGGATGTCCTCGTAGGCGCCGAGCCGGCCACCGGCCAGCAGGAGTTGGGAGACCTGGAGGAGCAGGACCGGTACGGCCTCCTCGGGCTCCTCCGCCTTGGACACCTCGGCGACCGCGACGATGAACGTCTTGATCTGGTCCGCGATCTGTACGGCGAAGTCGTCCGGGTCCTGCGTGACGGAGTTCAGCGTGGCGTCGGACATCGAGGGGACCTCCCGGTGGGCGCGGTCGCGAACGGTGGGTAGAACGTATCCGCGCCCCGCGTAAGGACGACGTCAGAGGCAGGGTCACACATCGAGCAGTCGCCTCCCCTCGAACGCGCGGCCGAGGGTGACCTCGTCCGCGTACTCCAGGTCGCCGCCCACCGGCAGGCCGCTGGCCAGACGGGTCACCCGCAGGCCCATCGGCTTGACCATCCGGGCGAGGTAGGTCGCGGTGGCCTCGCCCTCCAGGTTGGGGTCGGTGGCCAGGATCAGCTCCGTGATCGTGCCGTCCGCGAGCCGCGCCAGCAGCTCCCGGATGCGCAGGTCGTCCGGGCCGACGCCCTCGATCGGGCTGATCGCGCCGCCGAGCACGTGGTACCGGCCCCGGAACTCCCGGGTCCGCTCGATCGCGACGACGTCCTTGGGCTCCTCGACCACGCAGATGACCGTCCGGTCGCGGCGCGCGTCCCGGCAGATGCCGCACTGCTCCTGCTGGGCCACGTTCCCGCAGACCTCGCAGAACCGGACCTTGTCCTTGACCTCCAGGAGGGCGTGGGCCAGACGGCGTACGTCGGTGGGCTCGGCCTGGAGGATGTGGAAGGCGATCCGCTGCGCGCTCTTGGGACCGACGCCGGGCAGCCTGCCCAGTTCGTCGATGAGCTCCTGAACCACGCCTTCGTACAACGGAACGCCTTTCCTCTTCCCGCTCGTACCGTAGCCGGTACGCGCGGGTAGCTACAGGGGCCCGGCCCGCCGGGACCGCCCCCGGCCGGGGACCCTCACGGGGACCGGTCAGGGACACGGCCAGGGGGCCCTCACGGGACCCGGCCGGGGACCGGGCCGGGGGTCAGAAGGGGAGCCCCGGCATGCCGCCGAGGCCCTGGGCCAGCGGGCCGAGCTTCTGCTGCTGGAGCTGCTGCGCGTTCGCGTTGGCCGCCTGCACCGCGGCGACCACGAGGTCCGCGAGCGTCTCGGTGTCCTCCGGGTCCACCGCCTTGGGGTCGATCACCAGGCCGCGCAGCTCGCCGGACCCCGTCACGGTGGCCCTCACCAGGCCCCCGCCCGCCTGTCCCTCGACCTCGGTCCTGGCCAGCTCCTCCTGGGCCACCGCGAGATCCTGCTGCATCTTCTGGGCCTGCTGGAGGAGCTGCTGCATGTTGGGCTGGCCACCACCGGGAATCACGGTCACTCCTGGCACATCGACGACGGATTGTTTCGGTGTTCCGAGCCTACGTGTTCGCCGGACGGTCCGCCCCACCCGCCAGAGAGCAACTCTTTCGAGTGAGTTTCAAAAACGGGCTGTCGCGCTCCTATACCTGACCAGAGGCCGGGCCCAGGCGGGAATCCCGCGATTTCGACCCCGTGGCCCACCATTCGGCGGTAGGAAGGGCAGGCGTATCCGTACACATACGCACACCGCAGGTAACGCAGAGTTACGCGGGTGGGGCCCAGGTCATATGCCGTGATCCGTCCCTCCCGTGTCCGTCCAGCCGTGCCGATCCGCGTCACCACGCGCCGATACGCGCCGAACTCAGAGTGCAGAGGAGTGCCCCGGTGAGTCAGCCGGAGATGCAGCCCGAAGGGCCGCCCCGCAAGGAGTCCGGCGCGGGATCCAGCGCTGATACCGGAAGCGAACCCTCCGGTTCGCGTCACGGCTCGGGGCCGCGCGACCTGACCGCCCGTCCCTTCCCCCTCGGGGACTGGGGCGAGCCCGCCGAGCGGCTGGACGAGCTGTACCGCTGGGTCGAGGCGGGCGCTCTCCAGACCGCCGACTGGTATCTGCACGACCGGGTCCGCAAGCGCCGTCTGGCCCGGCTGCTGCGCCTCGGCACGGCCGTCGGCGTGGTCGCGGGCGCCGCCCTCCCGCTGCTGGACCTGACCGGTGATCTGCGCGGGGCGGCCGGCTGGGGATACCTGTCGCTGCTGCTGGGCGCCGCGTGCATGGCGTACGACCGGTACTTCGGCCTGACCTCGGGCTGGATAAGGGATCTCGCGACGGCGCAGGCCGTGCAGCGGCGCCTCCAGGTGCTCCAGTTCGACTGGTCGTCGGAGTCCGTACGGGAGGTGCTCGGCCCCACCGAGGGCACCGCCAGCGAGGCCGCGGAGCGGTGCCTGGGGGTGCTGCGGCGGTTCTCGGAGGACGTCACCGAGCTGGTCCGCATGGAGACGGCGGACTGGATGGTGGAGTTCCGGGCCGGTCCGGCGCCCATGGGCGTGCAGTCCCTGGTCTCGGGTGCGGCCGGTGGCCGCCCCGAGCAGGGCGGGCACCCCGGCCGCCTCACCATGCCCGCGGCGGTCCGGCCGAACATGCCGCGTCAGCGACCGCCGGAGCCGCCCCGGTAGGTGCTGTCCTGGGTGTCCGGTCCCCGGAGCCCGGGTCCGGACCCAGGCTCCGGGGCGTTGCCGGAGCCGTCCCGGACCCAGGGTCCCGGACGGCTCCGGTACCGGTCAGCTGAAGACGATCATCGAGCCCTGGGCGAGGCTCCGGGTGGCCGCGGCGTGCAGCCCCAGCCATACGTGGCGCTCGCGGGCGAACGGGCTGTCGTCGTGCAGGATCGGTCCGGCCGGCTCTTCGAGCGTGGTCGGGCCGATGGGCGGGAGCGGGGCCATCGGCGGGTTGGCCGGGTCGATGCCGATGGACGGGGCGACCGACTCCAGGTCCCGCAGCAGGCCGTGCGAGGACCCCAGGGGCCCGCCGCCGCCCTCCAGCAGCCCGTCGTCGTAGAGGGGGGCGGGGAAGTCCACCGGGACGTACGAGCCGGCGTGGTCGAAGTGCCAGACCAGGTGCGACTGCTGCGCGGCCTGCTCGAACATCTCCAGCAGCTGCTCGTAGTCCCCGCCCAGCTCACCCACGGGGGTGACGGCGAGGCCGCTCAGCTGGAGCAGGTGGGCACGGCGCAGCAGGTGCAGGGCGTCGTAGTCGAAGCCGGCCACCGGGGCGACGTCCCCGGTGAGTCCGGGCATGTAGGCGTAGACGGGGACGGGGGGCAGCCCCGCCTCGCCCAGCGCCTTGTCGTAGACGGCGATCTCTTCGGCGAAGGGGTTGTCGGGGCTGTGGCACAGCACATCGACGAGGGGGACCAGCCACAGGTCACAGGCCACGAAGTCTCGCTCTCCAACGGGTTCGTGCGGTGGTCGGGACAGCGTAATGCCGCCCGGACCCGGCGCACAGGGTGCGGGGGCCCCGGAGGTCCGCTCCGGGCGGCGCCCCGGCGCGACCACGGGCCGGGCCGGGTCCGCCTCCGGGCCGCCGGGCCCCCGCCAGGGCCGCCGCGGTGTCCGTTCCGGGTACGGCCCGGGGGCGGGGGGCGTCAGTTCCGGGTGTGGCCCGGGTGCGGGGGGTCGCCGGCGGCCAGCCGGTCGGCCCAGTTCAGCCCGTGCGCGTAGTAGGCGTCCAGCACCTCCCGTACGGCGTCGCCGTCGGCGCTGGTGATCGCCTCCACCAGCCGCGGGTGGCCGTTCCACAGCCAGTCGCGCACATCGGCGTCCCCGCGCAGGTAGGGCACGGCGAAGACCCATGCCTGCACCCGCAGCCGGTGGAGGAAGTCGGTGAGGTACGGGTTGGTGACGACCGCGCCCAGCTCGCGCCAGAACCGCAGGTCGTAGCCGATGAGGATGTCGAGGTCGCCGCCGCGGGCCGCGCGCGCGGCCTCCTCGGCCCGGCGGCGTACGGAGACCAGGGCGGTCTGGTGGGCGGCGAGCAGGTCGTGCACCGCGCCGGTCCCGTCGAAGAGGCCCCGGAAGACCGCGTCGATGACCAGCGCGCGGGCGTCCACCATCGACCGGTAGTCGGCGACGGTGAACTCCCGGACCCGGAAGCCGCGGTGCTGGTCGGACTCCAGCAGCCCTTGCGCGGAGAGGTCGAACAGCGCCTCGCGGACGGGGGTCGCGGACACCCCGTACTGGTCCGCGATCTGTTTGACGGTGAACTCCACGCGCGGCTGGAGACGCCCCGCGAGCACCTCGTCACGCAGTGCGTCGGCGATCTGCTCCCGCAGGGTGCTGCGGTTCACAGGTCCGCTCGCAGGCATGACGTGCCCCTCTCCCGTTTTCGGCTTGGGTCACCTTAAGCCAGGTGCCTGCCCGGATCCGGGCACGAGAACCGGGCGGGCACCCGGCACGGGCGGCCGCCCCGGCGGTGTGCGGGCCGGGGCGGCCGTCAGGCGTCCCGCGAACCGGGGGGGCGGTCGTCAGCGTCCCGCGAACCGGGGGGGCGGCCGTCAGGCGTCCCGCGAACGGGGCCCAAGCCGTCCGGCGTCGCCTCAGGCCGCGTCCACGGTGTGCTCGTCGGCGGTGAAGAGCGCCGCGTCCAGGGCGGCGAGGCCCTCCTTCGCCTCCTCCTCGGTGATGTTGCAGGCGGGGACGACGTGGGTGCGGTTCATGTTGATGAAGGGCCACAGGCCGTTCTTCCTGCACGCCGCCCCGAAGGCCGCCATCGGCGCGTTGGCCTCGCCCGTCGCGTTGTACGGGACCAGGGGCTCGCGGGTCTCCCGGTCCCGGACCAGCTCCAGCGCCCAGAACGCCCCCAGGCCCCGGACCTCGCCGACCGACGGGTGGCGCTCGGCCAGCTCGCGCAGGCCGGGACCGAGCACGTGCTCGCCCAGGTGGGCCGCGGCCTCGACCGTCCTCTCCTCCTCCATGACGCGCAGGGTGGCGACGGCGGCGGCACAGGCCAGCGGGTGACCGGAGTAGGTGAGTCCGCCGGGGTAGGGCCGGGTCTCGAAGGTGGCGGCGATCTCCGCGTTGACGGCGACGCCACCGAGCGGCACATAACCGGAGTTGACGCCCTTGGCGAAGGTCATCAGGTCCGGTACGACCTCGTCGTGGTCGGCGGCGAACCACCTGCCGGTGCGTCCGAAACCGGCCATCACCTCGTCGAGGACGAAGACGATCCCGTACCGGTCGCAGATCTCCCGGACACCCGCGAGGTAGCCGGGCGGCGGAGGCATGATGCCCGCGGTGCCCGGAATGGTCTCCAGGACGACGGCGGCGACGGTGGACGGGCCCTCGAAGGCGAGGGTGTCCTCCAGGTGCCGCAGCGCGCGGGCGCACTCCTCGGCCTCGGTGGAGGCGTAGAAGGGCGAGCGGTAGAGGAACGGCGCCCAGAAGCGGACGACCCCCGCCGAGCCGGTGTCGGACGCCCAACGGCGCGGGTCGCCGGTGAGGTTGATCGCGGTGGAGGTGGCGCCGTGGTACGAGCGGTAGGCGGAGAGCACCTTCGTCCGCCCGGTGTGCACCCGGGCCATCCGGACGGCGTTCTCGACGGCCTCGGCGCCGCCGTTGGTGAAGAAGATCTTGTCCAGGTCGCCGGGGGTGCGCTCGGCGATCATGCGGGCCGCCTCGGAGCGCGCCTCGATGGCGAACGCGGGCGCGAACGTGGTGAGTCTGCCCGCCTGTTCCTGGATCGCGGCGACGACGGCGGGGTGCTGGTAGCCGATGTTGGTGAAGACGAGCCCGCTGGTGAAGTCCAGATAGCGGTTGCCGTCGTAGTCCCAGAAGTACGCCCCCTCGGCGCCGGCGACGGCGAGCGGGTCGATCAGACCCTGGGCGGACCAGGAGTGGAACACGTGCGCGCGGTCGGTGGCCTTGACGGCCGCGCCCGCGGCGGGATCGGCGTACGGGGCACGGGGCGCGCGAGGGGCTTCAGGGGTCATACGGTGAGCGTAGGCGGCCGGAGTACCCGATCTCCAGGGCCGTGCGCGCGGCCTGAAGACGCGGGTCCGGCCAGGGTGCCGGACCCGCGCCGGTCCGGGCCCGCCGCGCCACGGGCGGGCGTCGCGCCCCGGTCCCCGGGCTGGGCAGGGGGGCGGGGCGCGCCGCTATTCTCGGGGCACTGCCGTTCGCCACGGCGGCCGTACGGGGGAGGAAACGCGCCATGGAGAAGCTGGGCAACGGCGACCCGCAACGTATCGGCCGGTACCGCCTGTTGGGACGCCTGGGCGCCGGAGGCATGGGTCAGGTGTTCCTGGCGCGCTCCGACCGGGGCCGTACGGTCGCGATCAAGGTGGTCCGCCCGGATCTCGCGGAACAGCAGCAGTTCCGCGACCGCTTCCGGGCGGAGGTGCGGGCGGCCCGTCAGGTGGGGGGCGTCTGGACCGCGCCGGTGCTCGACGCGGACACCGACGCGCCCGTGCCGTGGGTGGCCACCGGTTACGTCGCGGGGCCCTCGCTCCACCGGATCGTGTCGGGTCCGCCCGGCGTCCCGGCCGGGTCGGGGGCGTACGGCCCGCTCCCCGAACACTCCGTCCGGGTCCTTGGTTCCGGGCTGGCGGGCGCCCTCCAGGACATCCACCGCGCGGGAATCGTCCACCGCGACCTCAAGCCCTCCAACGTGCTGGTCACCATCGACGGCCCCCGGGTCATCGACTTCGGCATCGCCCGCGCGCTGGACACCGTCACCGAGGCCGGCCTCACCCGCACGGGGGCGCTGATCGGCTCGCCCGGATTCATGTCGCCCGAGCAGGTGCGGGGTGAGCGGGTGACGGCCGCGTGCGACGTGTTCTGCCTCGGTTCGCTGCTCGCGTACGCGGCCACCGGACGGATGCCGTTCGGGGTGGCGGACAGCGGGGTGCACGCGCTGATGTTCCGTATCGCGCAGGAGGAACCGGACCTCACCGGCGTACCGGTGGACCTCGTCGGGCTTGTCCAGGACTGTCTGGCCAAGGATCCCGCCGCACGGCCGTCCACGGACGCGGTCCTGGACCAGCTGGGCGAGACGGAGTCGGCGGAACCCTGGCTGCCCGGGGCACTGATCGCCCAGCTCGGGCGGCACGCGGTCGGACTGCTGGACGCCGAGGACCCCGAGGACCCGCAGGATCCCCAGAACGCGCAGGACCCGCAGGACCCGCAGGACCCGCAGGACGCGCAGAACGCGCAGAACGCGCAGGACCCGCAGGACCCGCAGGACGTCAAGGACGTCCAGAGCCCCCAGAGCCCCCAGAGCCCCCACAGCCCCGAAGTACCGCACCCGAACACCGGGATACCGCCGAGGAACCCCCCGTACCCCGGGATACCGGCCCAGCAGCAGCCCCCCGGTGCCGGATACCCGGCCCCCACCCTGGTCGGCCCGGCCGGACCGCCCCCGGCCTACGGCTACCCCCAGCCGAACGTCCCGGCGTACGCCCACGGCCACGGGCAGGCGCCCGGGTACGGACCGCCCCCGCAGCGCCGTCGTACGGGACCGGCCGTCGCGCTGGTCATGGTGGCGGTGCTCGTCGCGATCGGGGCCGGCTGGACGGTCTTCGCCTTCATGAAGGACGGCGGCCACACCACGGACTCCCCGGCGCACACGTCCACCCGCTCCCCGTCCGTCGATCCCGCCGCCGAGGGCCGGGGCGACGGAGAGGACAAGGGCGGCGACCGGGACGACGACGGGGCCGTCCCCTCCGGCTACCTCGGCACCTGGTCCGGCGCGATCGACGGCGGCGCCGGGCGCTCCACCCGCCGGCTCGTCATCCAGCAGGGCGAGGTCGGGGACACGGTCCTGTCCCTCACCGCCGAGGGGCCGCTCGACACCGGCGGCTCCTACCACTGCGTGTTCCGGGCCGCGTTGGAGACCGAGCCCGCCTCCGGCTCCCCGGTCCGCATCGGCCCGTCCCAGGTCGCCTCCGGCGAACCGGCCACGTCCTGCACCCCCGGCAGACCGACCGTGCTGACGCTGCTGCCCGACGGCAGCCTGCGCCGGGAGATCCCGGAGACCGGTGAGAGCCTGACGTACACCCGCTCGGACTGACGCCGCTGCCGCTGGTGCCGGCTCCGCCGCGGCTACACGAGGAGGTCCGCCGCCCGGAACGCCGTCCACAGGTCGTAGCGCGCGCTCGGCGTCCGGAGCAGCGACCGGTGCAGCACCGCTTCGAGCCGGACGAGGCGCTTACGCGTCCCCGGCACGGAGATGCCCAGCTCGGCGGCCGTGGGGGCGAGTTGGGCCTCGCAGCGCAGCCAGGTACGCAGCGTCTCCTCGGCGGTGGGGCCGGCCGGGGCGATCTGCCGCAGTTGCTGGGCCGCCCAGTCCTGGATGCCGGGGCCGGACAGGACCGCGTCGAGGTCCGGGGCCGCCGGGTGTTCCCGGCGGACGTCGGGGCGGTGCCGGGCGGGGGCGGCCCTGATGCAGAGGGCCAGGTCGAGGGCGGCCTGCCCGGCGAGGCGGTTCAGGTCCAGGCCGAGCAGCTCGCCGATCAGCTTGAGGCGGGCCGCCAGGGTGTTGCGGTGGATCTTGAGGTGCTGGGTGGCGTGGGAGGAGAACGCCAGCCAGGACGCCAGGGTGGCCGCGAGTTCCTGGCTGCCCGGGTCCTGGGAGCGGCGGGGAAGGTGGGTGAGCAGCGGGGCGAGCAGCGCGTCCGCCCACCGGGCCCCGGCCGCTCCGGCGACCAGGGCCGGTTCCGGCGCGCTGCCGAACCGGGCGTGCCGGTCCGGGAGTCCGCGGGCCACGGCGAGGGCGTGGAAGGCCTGGCGGTAGGCGGCCGCGGTGTCGGAGAGCGGTACGGCCTCGCTGACGCCGACGACGCAGTCGTCCACCAGCTCGGCCACGGTCCGGTCGAGCGGGGCGCCCTCTTCCCGTCCGGCCCCCGCTCCCCGCCCGCCCGGCGCGGACACCGCGTCCGGCTCCACGGGCATGATGAGGATCAGGTGGCGCGCGTACACCGGGCAGCGCACGATCCACGTCCGGCCGCCGGAGGCGTCGGCGCAGATCCGGGCCACCTCGTCCCGCTGTCCGCCCGAGCACTCGACCACGCAGACCCGGACGGGGTCCGGGAGCTTCGGCCGCAGCGCGCCCGCGACCTGATGGGCGATGGACAGTTGGCCCGTCATGAGCAGATGCAGGACCGCCTCGCGCCCCCGGAACTCCGCGAGATCGACGCGCCGCCGCTTGCGCTCCACGCTCTCCGACGACCAGGCCAGGCCGAGGGGCATCGTCGCGTCGGCGAGCAGGGTGGCCAGTTGGGCGGGCACCGGCCGGGGAGCGACGACGGCGAGGAGGGTGTCCCGGCCTTCGCCCGCGCCGTCGAGGGGCAGCAGCAGCGCCGTACGCCCGCCGGTCTCCAGGGAGTAGGCGCGGGCGCCCCGTACCGTCAGCTCCCGCACCGCCCGGGAGGCGAGTCCCGCGGCGTCCTGGCCCGGCCACCGTGCCGTACCGGCCACGGCCTGGAGGACCGTGCCGTCGCCGTCGAGGAGTCCGGCCCATCCGTTCGCCCGCCGGGCCAGCCAGCCCAGCAGCTCCGGCGATCCGCCCGTGCGGGCCAGCCGGTACATCCGCAGTACGTCGTCGGCCCGTTCCCGCGCGCGCACCCGTCCCCCGCTCTGCCGACCGAACCGAACCGGAGTGCAGGGTACCGGTTCGACTGTGCGCTCTGATACCCCTCGGCCGCCCTCACCGTGCGACCTGAACCTCCCGGCCCGGGGCCCGGTCCCCCTAGAGTCCCGAGGGTGTCCCGGGTCCCTCCGGAAGGCGTCGGGGGATGCCGGGGGGCACGGCGGCAGCGGTCCACGGGGGTGGTCGCTGTCGTCGGCCGCCGGTCAGCGCGCGGGCACCGGCCACACCCCCGCCCGACGCGGGCCGGAGCGTCCTCAGACCGGCAGAGTGGACACGTCACCGACCGCCGCCAGCAGCCAGATGGGGAACTCGGGGTCGGCCTGCCCCACGGTCAGCCCCAGCCACCGTCCGCCGGCCCCCGGGGCGTCGGCCGGCGGCCGCCAGAGCTGCATGCTCCCGGCCAGGTTGCTGAGTTGGCCCAGGGGCTCCGGTACGGGAGAGGCGTCCTCCGCCAGATACGGCCAGAGGTCGACGGTCTCCGGCTCGCCCCACCGCTCGGCCAACGCCGTCGCCACCGCGCTGAACTCCGCCTCGATCTCGTCCTCCGACGCCTCCACGGTCTCCGTGGAGGCGTCGTCCCAGAAGTCCTGCCCGGCCCGCAGGATCAGCAGATGGTGCCCGGGGCCGCTGCTGCGTACACCGCTGTCCTCGCTCTCCTCGCCGGCCGGGAAGGGCAGGGCGAGTACGTCGTCGATCAGGGCGAGCGAGGCCTTCGGGCCGGTCGGCGGTGTGCCGCTGTCCGTTGTCATGGTGGGTGATCCTGCCAACCGCCGTGCCTGGTCAACGAATCGGGGGCGCACCCGGCGGTCGCCGGGCACGCCCCCTCTTCCTCGGGGTGGGGCCGAGTTCAGCAGCTCAGGTTCGAGCCGGGGGTGGTGCCGAGGATCTGGACGAACGACTGGTAGGTGTTGACGCGGCTCTGGACCTGGCCGGGGTTGCCGCCGTTGCACTCGATGCTGCCGTTGATGGACCGGATGGTCTCACCGAACCCGGCACCGTTGACCATGGCGTTGTGGGGGGTCATGGTGCCGGGGCCGGACTGGGTGTTCCAGTACCAGAGGCCGGTCTTCCAGGCCACGGCGGCGTCCTGCTCCACCAGCCAGGGGTTGCCCAGCAGGTCGATGCCGAGGGCGTCACCGGCGGCCTTGTAGTTGAAGTTCCAGCTGAGCTGGATGGGCCCGCGACCGTAGTAGGCGGCCTGGCCGGCCGGGCAGCCGTAGGGCTGGCTGGTGTCGCAGTAGTGGGGGTAGTTGGAGGTGTTCTGCTCCACGATGTGGACCAGACCGCCCGTCTCGTGGCTGACGTTGGCGAGGAACGCCGCCGCCTCCTGCTTCTTGACGGTGTCGCTGCCGGTCTTCGCGAAGCCGGGGTAGGCGTTCAGCGCGGCGGTGAGGCCGTTGTAGGTGTAGAAGGAGTTCCGGTTCGGGAACATCTGGTTGAACTGCGCCTCGCTGACGACGAATCCCGAGGGGTCCGGCTCCTCGCTGCCGCCGCCGCCCGAACCGCAGGCGCCCTGGTCGGCCCAGACGTCCGAGGCTCCCGGACGCTCGTTCTGCGTCCACCACTTCGCGGACCAGTTGTGCCCGTTGTACGAGGCCGTACCGCCGCCCGTGTACACGGACGAGGCATCCCAGGCCGGGGCGCAGGTGGCCGCCGAGGCGGTGGTGGCGGGGAGGAAGACCAGCATCGCGACGACCGCACCGATCGCGGTAAGCAGGCTCATGACACGTTTGACCACGTGAACGACTCCTTCGGCGCGGCACAGCCGGAAGGTGTGCCGCCATGGGGGTGCACCCAGCCAACCGTCGATGGTCTGAACCTGTCAAGGTCTAGACCAGCACCCGCGCATGATTCTCACCCGTTCGGCCGCACGGGGCCGCCCCGGCCGGTTCGGGCGCGCGGAACCGGCCAGTCCCCCTGCCGGAACCAGCCACTCCCTCCACGCGGAACCACTCGGTTCCCGTGTACGGGACGGGAGTCGGGAGCCGTGGACGCGGGCGGCCCGGCGCCGCGTGGCACGATCGCACGGTGACCAGCAGACCCGCCGAAGCCCAGCGCCTGCGCGACCTCGCACGCCTGCGCCGCGTCCGCGACCGGATCGACCGGGAGTACGCGCGGCCCCTGGACGTGGAGGCGCTCGCCCGCGACGCGGCCATGTCGGCCGGGCACCTCAGCCGCCAGTTCCGGCTCGCCTACGGGGAATCGCCGTACTCCTACCTGATGACGCGGCGCATCGAGCGGGCGATGGCGCTGCTGCGCCGTGGCGACCTCAGCGTCACCGAGGTCTGCTTCGAGGTCGGCTGCGCGTCGCTCGGCACCTTCAGCACCCGCTTCACCGAACTGGTCGGTGTGCCGCCCAGCGTCTACCGGCGGCAGGGGGCGGACGTCACGGCGGGGATGCCGCCGTGCGTGGCGAAACAGGTGACCCGACCCGTCAGGAATCGAGAAGCGCCCCCCACCGGGCCGTAGCTAGCGTGGCCTCATGGACACCATGGACCTCACCATTCATACCGCCGCCCTCCCGCACGACGACCCGGAGGCCTCCCTCGCCTTCTACCGCGACGCCCTCGGCTTCGAGGTACGCAGCGACGTCGGCAGCGGGAAGATGCGCTGGATCACGGTCGGCCCCGCCGGCCAGCCCGGCACCTCGATCCTTCTGGCACCCCCGGCCGCCGACTCCGGGGTCACCGAGGACGAGCGCCGCACCGTCACCGAGATGATGGCCAAGGGCACCTACGGCTGGATCATGCTGGCCACCACGGACCTCGACGGCGTCTTCGAGCGGGTGCAGGCCCGCGACGCCGAGGTCGTCCAGGAGCCGACCGAGCAGCCGTACGGAGTACGCGACTGCGCCTTCCGCGACCCGGCCGGCAACCAGATCCGCATCCGCGAGGTGCGCTGAGCTCCTCCGCCCGGACCGCCCGCCCCGGATCCGCCCGGCCTGCCCGCCCGTCCGGCACTCCGCGCGGCCGGGTTCCCGGAGGACATCGCCCCCGGACCCGGCCCACGGCACCCGCCGCCGGGCCGGTGCCGTGGGCCTCGCGGGACGCGTCGGCGGGGTGTGCCGGGGGGTGTGCCGGCGGGGCGCGTCAGCAGGTCAGCCCGGAGCCCGGGGCCGTGCCGACGATCCCGGTGATCCGCTCGTAGCGGTCGACCCGTGACGCCACCGACTCCGGGTTGCCGCCGTCGCACTCCAGCGCGCCGTTGAGCGAGCGGATGGTCTGGCCGAAGCCCGCGCCGCCCACCATCGCCTCGTGCGAGGTCATCACGCCGGGGCCGTTCTGGGTGTTCCAGTACCAGAGGGCGGTCTGCCAGGCCACGGACGGGTCGCGCTCGACCAGCCACGGGTCGTTCAGCAGATCCAGGCCGAGGGCGTCACCGGCGGCCTTGTAGTTGAAGTTCCAGCTGAACATGATCGGGCCCCGGCCGTAGTACGCCTCCCGCCCCGCCGGACAGCCGTAGGGCTGGGTGTCGTCGCACTTGCGCCCGTAGTTGGCCTCGTTGATCTCCTTCACGTACCGCAGCCCGACCGACTCGAAGTCCGCGTGCGTGAGGAAGGCCGCGGCCTCCCTGGCCCGGGTCTGCGGGGTGCCGGTGTTGGCGAAGCCCGGGTAGGCGTCCAGCGCGTCCACCAGGCCCTGGTACGTGTAGAAGGGGTCGCGGTCCGGGAAGATCGCGTCGAACTGCGCCTCGCTCACGACGAAGTCCGACTCCCCGCCCGTGCAGGCCCCCCGGTCGGCCCAGACGGAGGCGGCGCCCGGGTTCTCGTTCCGCGTCCACCACTTCGCGCTCCAGTTGCGTCCGTGGTGGGAGACGGTGCCCCCGGCGGCGTAGTCGGTGGTGGCGCTCCACAGCGGCGCGCAGGCCGAAGCGCCGTCGGCGGGTGCGGCGGCGGCCACCCCCGCGGCTCCGGGCAGGAAGGCGGCCGTGGCGACGACGGCGCTCAGTGCGGTCAGGAACCTCTTGATGTGTTTCAGCGCTGCTCACTCCTTCGGGGCTCCGCGCCGAGCACCCCGGCGGGCCGACGTGACGTGCCGTCACTCAACGCCTACTGGTCTGGACCTGTCAAGGTCTAGACCAACCGTGCGGCGGACGGACATGCGGACGAACCCGCTCCGGCATCCACCGCGTAACGGAACGGCACCAGCGGCGACGCTCCGCCCACCTGCGGCGCAGCCTCTGTGCGAGGATCCGATGGTGGACCAGCTGACACATGACGACCCGTCACACATCGGCCCCTACCGCCTCCTTGCCCGCCTGGGCGCGGGTGGGATGGGTGAGGTGTACCTGGCGCGTTCCGGCGGCGGGCGGACCGTCGCCGTCAAGCTCGTGCGCTCCGAGCTCGCCACCGAGCCCGAGTTCCGCAGGCGCTTCGCCCAGGAGATCGCGGCGGCCCGCCGGGTCGGCGGCCGGTGGACCGCGGCGGTGCTGGACGCGGACACCGACGCCGCCGCCCCCTGGGTCGCGACGGCGTACGTCCCCGGGCCCTCGCTGCACGCGGTGCTCGCCGGGCGCGCGGAGCCGCTGCCGGAGCGGTCGGTGCGCATCCTCGGCCACCGGCTGGCCCAGGCGCTCACGGCGGTCCACACCGCCGGGCTGATCCACCGCGACCTCAAACCGGCCAACGTCCTGGTCACCATCGACGGCCCGCGGGTCATCGACTTCGGGATCGCCCGCGCGCTGGACGCGGTGACCGCCGACGGCAAGCTGACCCGCACCGGAGCGGTGATCGGCTCGCCCGGATACATGTCGCCGGAGCAGGTGCGCGGCGAGACGCTCACCCCGGTCAGCGACGTCTTCTCGCTGGGCTCGGTCCTGGCCTTCGCCGGTACCCGGCGGCATCCGTTCGGCTCCTCGGAGAGCGGCATGCACGCGGTGATGTACCGGATCGCCCAGGAGGAGCCCGACCTGACGGGTCTCCCCGAGGGCCTGACCGAGCTGGTCGGGGCCTGCCTGGCGAAGGACCCCGCCGAGCGGCCCTCGCCGGACGAGGTCGTGGCCCGTACCGAGGAGGTGGCCGCGGACACCGAACCCTGGCTGCCGGCCGGTCTGATCGCGGAGCTGGGCCGCAAGGCCGCCGAACTGCTGGACTCCGAGGGCCCCGCGCACCGGGTGCCCGCCCGTCCCGCCGGGCCGCCGCCGGGCGCGACGCCCCCGCCGCCCACGACGGCGCCCACCACCGGGGTGACGCCGCCCCTTCCGGCCGCCCCGCCCACCCCGTTGCCGTCCGTCCCGATGCCCGCCGCGGCGCCCACGCCGCCGCCCCCGAGCACACCACCGGTCCCGGCGGCCGAGCCGACCCCGCCCCCGGTGTCCGCGCCCGCCACCGCGTCCGCCACACCGCCGGCCGCCACACCGCCGCTCTCCGCCCCGGACCCGACGCCGCCACCGGCCGGCGGGCAGGCGGGGGCGGCGGGGGTACCGGCCGGGACCCCGACGCCTCCCGGCCCCGCACAGCACGCCGCGCCCGCCCCGCCGCTCGGGGTCTTCGGCGCTCCGCTCACCACCCCCACCGACCTCGGCGGACCGGGGCCCGGCCCGGGAGCCATCCGCAAGCGGCGTACCGCGCTGATCGTCACCACGGCGGTCACCGTCGTCGCCCTGCTGGCCGGCGGCATCGTCTACGCGGCGATGAACTCCGGGTCGGACAAGGACGACGCCAAGGGCGGACAGGCGGCCCCGTCCGCCTCGACGTCCCCGAGCACGACGCCGTCCCCGGACGCCTCGACCGAGGACGCCTCCCCCTCGGAAGTGGCCGCCGATCCCTCCGGTGCGGTGGAGGGGGTCATCGCCGAGGAGTACCTCGGCCTCTGGGAGGGGCACGGCAAGGACAGCGAGCAGCGGCCCGTCTCCTTCCGCCGCCTCACCATCACCCAGGGCGGGGTGGGGGCCGATGTCGTCACGACGTTCAACTCGTTCGACAGCGCGCTGTGCAACGGCGCCGCCGAGCTGGTCTCCTTCGACAACCTGATGGTGGTCGAGTCCCGGGCGACCAGCTCCGTCCCGGAGGACGCCTGCTCCGACGGGGGCCGGCAGACCATCCGCGCCGCCGGTGACGGCACGCTCATCTGGACCGACGACGACGGCGAGAGCGCGACCCTCACCAAGAGCACCGCGAACACCACGCCGGTCCCGGCCGAGTTCCTCGGCACCTGGGAGTACGTGGAGACCGGCGGTTCACCGTCCACGGACACCACCACCCTGGTCCTGAGCCAGGGCGCCTACGGCGAGGTGGTCGCCGAGTACACCAGCGACGGGCCCTCCTACCACTGCGAGCAGGAGAGCGTTCTCGTCTACGCGAACAGCAAGGAGCTGCGGCTCGGCCCGCAGACCGTGACGGCGGCGGAGCCCGAGGACAAGTGCGAGGGCGGCGGGACCCGCACGGTGCAGATGAAGGGCGCCGACGGGCTGTCCCTCACCTGGGTGGGCTCCGACGACGACGCCCCGGCCACCTACCGGCGCAAGGGCTGACCCGCGCCACCGCCCGTACGGCACAGGCCCCCGGCGCGCGTGCGCCGGGGGCCTGTGCCGTGAACGGCTCCTCGTACGTCGGCGACGGCTAGAGGAAGGAGTTGATCTCGATGGTCTCGGTCCGGCCGGGGCCGACGCCGATCGCGGAGATCGGGGCGCCGGACATCTCCTCCAGCGCCTTCACGTAGGCCTGCGCGTTCTTCGGCAGGTCGCCGAAGGTCTTGGCCTTCGTGATGTCCTCGGACCAGCCCGGCAGCATCTCGTAGACCGGCTTCGCGTGGTGGAAGTCGGTCTGGTTGTACGGGACTTCCTCGACGCGCTTGCCGTCGATCTCGTACGCCACGCACACCGGGATGCGCTCCCAGCCGGTCAGCACGTCCAGCTTGGTGAGGAAGAAGTCGGTGAGGCCGTTGACCCGGGTCGCGTACCGCGCGATCGGGGCGTCGAACCAGCCGCAGCGGCGGTCACGGCCGGTGGTGACACCGCGCTCGCCACCGATGCGCCGCAGCGCCTCGCCGTCCTCGTCGTGCAGCTCCGTCGGGAACGGACCGGCGCCGACACGCGTGGTGTAGGCCTTGAGGATGCCGATGACCCGGCTGATCTTCGTCGGGCCCACGCCGGAGCCCGTGCAGGCGCCGCCCGCGGTCGGGTTCGACGAGGTCACGAAGGGGTAGGTGCCGTGGTCCACGTCCAGCAGCGTGCCCTGACCGCCCTCGAAGAGGACGACCTTGCCCTCGTCGATGGCGTTGTTGAGGATCAGTGTCGTGTCGGCCACGTACGGCCTGATCTGCTCCGCGTACTGGAGCATCTCCTCGACGATCCTCCCCGACTCGATCGCGCGCCGGTTGAAGACCTTGGCGAGGAGCTGGTTCTTCTGCTCCAGCGCCGCCTCGACCTTCTGCTCCAGGATCGACTCGTCGTAGAGGTCCTGGACGCGGACACCCACACGGTTGATCTTGTCGGCATACGTCGGACCGATGCCGCGTCCCGTGGTGCCGATCTTGCGCTTCCCGAGGAAGCGTTCCGTCACCTTGTCGACCGTGACGTTGTACGGAGTGATCAAATGAGCGTTGCCACTGATCAGGAGCTTGGACGTATCGACGCCGCGCTCGTTCAGGCCGCTCAGCTCGGAGAGCAGGACCGCCGGGTCGACGACGACACCGTTACCGATGACCGGGGTACACCCCGGCGACAGGATTCCGGAGGGGAGGAGATGCAGTGCGTACTTCTGGTCGCCGACGACCACCGTGTGGCCGGCGTTGTTGCCACCCTGGTAGCGCACCACATAGTCGACAGATCCACCGAGGAGATCGGTGGCCTTCCCCTTGCCCTCGTCACCCCACTGAGCACCGAGCAGCACAAGTGCGGGCACAGGCGTACACCCCTTCCGGGCGGGGCATGTCCAAGGTCAGGGGGCGTACGTAAAGGTCGTACCCACCGTACGACGATGTACGGCACAGCCTGAGCCGTCGAACCGGGTGCCCCGGAATAGACGAAGCCCCTGGCGCAATAGCGCAAGGGGCTCTTGCACCAAGATGCTACCCGAGGAAGGACCGAGGTGTCGGCTGCAGAGCCCCCCGGCGACGGCGAGCACCAGCTACTCGTACTCATCGACCCCCTGGCGCGCCGTAGCGACGGGGAGTCGGTCCGCATCGCGAAGGACGTGCTGAGCGCGGGTGCGGACGTGAAGATCTGCCTTCCGGACGGCGCGGAGGAGTTCGCCCGTGCCCTCGCCCGGAGGGGGACCCGGCGGCCGGTGGTGGTCGGCGACGACCACGCCCTGCTCCGGGCGGTGACCCAGCTCCACCGCGAACGGGAGCTGGCCGGAAGTGCGCTCTGCCTGGTCCCGGTGGGCGCCGCGCCGTCGCTGGAGCTGGCGCACGCGCTGGGCGTGCCCCGGGGTGCGGTGGCGGCGGCGCGCACGGCGCTCGACGGCACCGCGCGCCGGCTCGACCTGCTGGTGGACGACAGCGACGGCGTCGTCCTGGGCGATCTGCGTATTCCGGCCCCGGAGCCGGACGACGGCCCGAACCATCCGGGGGTCACGGCGGTCCGGGACACCTGGCGCACCCTGATATCGGCCCTGGTGCGGCCTTCCCCGCAGGCGCCGTCCTCCGCCCTCCCGCCGCGCGCGCACCGGCTGCGGGTCGAGGCGGACGGGATCCTGCTGAACGACCTGGACCGGCCGGTCGACGCCCTCTCGGTGACACCGGGGGGCGACGGCGGTCCGGCGCACGTGGTGATCCGCACGACGTGCGGCGAGACGGTCACGGCGCGGGCCGGGGCGGTGACGGTCTCCGGCCCGGATTTCCGCTACCGCGCCGACATACAGTCCGCGGGCCCGGTCCGCACCCGTACCTGGACGGTACGCCCGGGGGCCTGGGGGCTGGTGCTGCCGACGACGCCGGGGGATGATCGACACCGCTGAGGCCGGGGGACGGGCGGGGAGGCGGCACGGTGGGGGACACACCTGAACTGACGGGACCCACGCGGCCCGGGGCGACCGAGCCGTCCGGGACCACCGGGTCGGCGGCGGCCGGGACGCCGGGGACCACGGGGCCGGGGGCACCCGAGCCCCCCGACGCCCCGGCCTGGACGGCGCTCGACCTGCCCCGGACGGCCGCGGGGCTGGGACGCGCCCGGCGCCACGCCTCGTACTGCGTGAACGCGGGCCTCGCGCTGCTGGCCGCCGCCCTCACCGTCGTCGTGGCCTCCGGGTCCGCCTCCGCCGAGGAGCTGGCGGCCGTCCTGGGACCCTGGTGCTTCTCGCTCGGCGCCGGTGCCCTGGGCCTCGGCCTCTGGCTGCGGGGGCGGGTCCGGCGCATGCGCCGGGTGCTCGGGTCGAGGCCCTGGACCGCTCATGCCTCGGTCGCCGTCCAGCGCGGCGGGGGCAGCGCCGCCGTCGTCCTGGCGGTCGGCCCGGACGGCGACGAACTGCTGGTGCTGACGCCCCTCACCGTCCAGTGGCGCTACCACCTGCTCACCGACACGGCCGGCGTGCTGTGGTGGTGCGGCGATCCGCGTACCGGGGGCGTGCTGGCCCCGCCCGGCGGCGAGGAGCTGATCCGGGCCCGCCCGCTGGGCACCCGCCGGGCGCGCAGGACCCTGGACCTGCCGCAGGTACGGGCGCTGAGCCACCGTCCACCGCCCCGCCCACCGCGTCCGGCCGCCGCCGGGCCGGGCCCGGCCGCCGACCGCCCCGCCTCCCCCTGGCTCACCGTTCCGCCGGAGAAACCGGCTCGCCGGCGCCGTCGGCGGCCCGGCCTGACATGGCTCGCCCTCCTCGTCGCGGGTCTGGCCGGCGTCGTGCTCGCGACCGTCTGGGCGGAGCGGTCGGAGAGCGACCCGCAGATCGACCTCACCGTGCTCAGCGAGCGGAGCGACGGCCGCTGCGTGGTGCGGTGGAACGACCCCTTCGACCACCAGCGGCGCACCGGGCCCTATCGGTGCGACCCGGCCCGGGACCCGCTGCTGGACGACTGGGAGACCGGCTTCGTCGTGTCGTACGGGCCCTGGAAGGGCGACCTGTACAACGCCGAGCTGGAGGGCACGTCCGCCTTCACCGTCATGGACACCGTCGGGGTGGGCGGTCTGCTGTGTGCCCTGGTGGGGCTGGTCGGCGGGGCGGTCCATCTGATCAGACGGGGGCGGCGGGCCGCCGTCGGCCCCCTTCCCGCCCCGTCGTACGCGGGCGTGAACCCGCCGTCCGGGCGGCCCTGGGCGCCCGACGGGTCCGCCGCGCCGCCGCTGACGTACGCCGTGTGCGCCGCCGCGGCCACCCGTCAGGCGGCCCTGCGCGGCCCCGGCGCGCCCCCGGACCGGCCGGGCGCCGGGGTGCGGACCGGGCCGTGGTGGCGGGTGCCCGTCCTGCTGGAGGCGACCGGGCTCACCAGGGTCCTCTACCCGCTGGCCTACCTGGTCGGCATCGGCACCCTCACCCTGGTCCGGCCGGGAACCGTGTCCGGGCCGCTTCAGGTGTTCGCTGTGGTCTTCGGCGCCTTCGGCCTGTACTCGCTCCTGCGCATCCTGCGTGGAGGCGTCCCGCTCGCCCGGCAGTTGACCCGCCAGGCCGACGGACCGGTCGCCGGGACCCCGCGCTACGTCCTGCTGGAGGAACCGTCCGGCACCGGCCCCGCCCCGGTACTGCTGCTCTTCGCGGCCGACGCCGACGACTCCGCTCCCCCACGGGCCCTGCTGCGGCTGCTGGCCCCCGGCCCGCGCAAGCGCCCCTGGGCCGGGCTGCCCGCCCCGGTCGGTACGGCCGAGCTGCGCGGACGGCGGGAGGAACCGTTCCTGGCCGTGCCCTGGATCGACGGCCGCCCCCACTGGCCCGCCGACGCGTACGAGGAGCTGGACCTGGCGGACCCGGAGACCGCGCGGTACCTGGAGGAGCTGGTGCCGGCCCGCCTCTGACCGGCCCCGCCTCAGACCTCGACCAGGAGTTCCCGCAGCCCCCGGATCACGTACCCCGGCTTCCACTCCGGCTCCGCGGCCAGTCGCATCCCCGGCGCCCGGCGCAGCAACTCACCGAAGGAGGCGGCCAGTTCCAGCCGGGCCAGTGGCGCCCCCAGGCAGTAGTGGATGCCCGCCCCGAACGAGATGTGCGGGTTGTCCCGCCGGGCCAGGTCCAGCGTCCCGGCGTCCGGGAAGCGCTCCGGGTCCCGGTTGGCCGAGGCGAAGAGCAGGGCGACCTGGGAGCCGCGCGGGATGACGGTGCCGTCCACCTCGATGTCGTCCAGGACCCACCGCGCGAACATGGGCACCGGGGTGTCGTACCGCAGCAGTTCCTCCACGGCGGTCGGCAGCAGGTCGTGGTCACCGCGCAGCAGGGCCAGTTGCTCCGGGTGCCGGAAGAGCATCCACCAGCCGTTCACGGTGGCGTTGACCGTCGCCTCGTGGCCGGCGTTCAGCAGCAGCACACAGGTGGAGACGATCTCCTGCTCGCTCAGCCGGTCGTCCTCGTCGTGGGCGGCGATGAGCGCGCTGATCAGGTCCGGGCCGGGGGCGGTGCGCCGGGCGGCGATCAGGTCCGCCAGATACGCGGAGAACTCCACCGACGCCCGGACGGCGGCCCGCGCGGTCTCCTCCGGCGGGTTCAGCTCGAACATGCCGCAGATCGCCGCCGACCACGGGCGCAGCAGGTCCCGGTCGGACTCCGGGACACCCAGCATCTCGGCGATGACGGCCACCGGCAGCGGTTCGGCGACCGCCGTGAGCAGGTCGCCGCCGCCCGCCTCCACGAACTCCTCGACGAGTCCGGCGGCCAGCCGCTCCACGGTCGGGGCGAGCGCCTCCACCCGGCGCGGGGTGAACGCCTTGGCCACCAGCCGCCGGATCCGGGTGTGGTCGGGGGCCTCCAGGTCGAGGATGCCGTTCCCGTTGAGCGTGTGGAACGGCTCGTGGTCGGCGGGCGGCGGGGTGAGGCCGAACTCGTCGTGGGTGAAGCGGTGCAGATACGTCCGGCCCAGCCGCCGGTCGCGCAGCAGCCCGGACACGTCGGAGTAGTGCGGGATCAGCCACTGCCGGGTCGGCTCGAAGTAGTGCGCCCGGCCGGCGGCGCGCAGCGCGGCGTAGGCGGGGTACGGGTCGGCGACGAACGCCGGTGACCAGGGGTCGAAGGACACATGCATGGGCCGACGCTACCGGGGGCCCGGCGCTATCCGGGGGTGACCAGCCGCGCCTCGTACGCGAACACCGCCGCCTGGGTCCGGTCCCGCAGGCCCAGCTTCACCAGGATGCGGCTGACGTGCGTCTTGATCGTCGACTCGGCGACCACCAGGTGCGCGGCGATCTCCATGTTGGACAGGCCCTGGGCGATCAGCACCAGCACCTCCGTCTCCCGCTCGGTCAGGTCGCCGATCCGGGCCATGGCGGGCGGCCTGGGCGCCTCGGCGCGCTTGGAGAACTCGGTGAGCAGGCGCCGGGTCACGGTGGGCGCGAGCAGTGCTTCCCCGGACGCCACCACCCGTACGCCGTCCGCGAGTTGGCGTGCGGAGGCGTCCTTCAGAAGGAAGCCGGAGGCACCGGCCCGCAGCGCCTGGTAGACGTACTCGTCGAGGTCGAAGGTGGTCAGCACCAGCACCTTGGCGTCGGCGTCGGCCGCGACGATCTCCCGGGTCGCCTCGATGCCGTTGAGCTCGGGCATCCGGATGTCCATCAGCACCACGTCGGGGCGCAGGGCGGCGACCTGTGAGACGGCCTGTCTGCCGTCGACGGCCTCGCCGGCGACCTCGATGCCCGGCATCGCGTTGAGCAGGACGGAGAATCCCTCGCGGACCATCATCTGGTCGTCGACGATCAGCACCCGGATGGTGTCGGTGGTGGACCCGCTCATGCCGCCTCCTCCTCGGCCGTGCGGTCCCGCTCGGTCCGCACGGGCAGGAACACGGCGACCTCGTAGCCGCCGTCGTCGGTCGGGGCGGCCGTCATCTCACCGTTCAGCATCGCCACCCGCTCCCGCATCCCCGTGAGCCCGTGCCCGGCCCCCGGCGAGGGCTTCACCAGGCCCCTGGCGGGCCCGTTGACGACGCGCAGCCCCAGCCCGCCGAGCACGTACCCGACCTCCACCTTGGCCGACGCGCCGGGCGCGTGCCGCAGCGAGTTGCTCAGCGCCTCCTGGACGATCCGGTACGCCGACAGCTCGACGCCCTGCGGCAGTTCGCGTACCGCGCCGGTCACGGTCTTCTCCGTCTCCAGCCCCGTCTCGCGGACGTTGTCCAGCAGCCGGTCGAGCTGCGCGAGGGTGGGCTGCGGGGCGTCCGGCGCCTCGTAGTCCTCCGACCGTACGACGCCCAGGACCCGGCGCAGCTCGGTGAGGGCGGCGACCGCGTTCTCCCGGATGGTGACGAAGGCCTGCTCCAGCTCGGGCGGCGGGTTCTCCACCCGGTACGGGGCGGCCTCGGCCTGGATCGCGACGACGGACATGTGGTGGGCGACGACGTCGTGCAGTTCCCGCGCGATGGTGGTGCGCTCCTCCAGCAGGGTGCGCCGGTCGCGCTCCACCGCGGTGACGGTGCGCTGCACGGTCACCTCCCGCCTCGCGTCCCGCCGGGTCTGCGCCAGGGTCACGATGAGCAGGGCCAGCGCGGAGACGAAGGCCATGGCGAAGGTGGTGGACGAGGAGGAGGGGTGCCCGCCGATGTTCCCCAGGAAGGAACCGGTGACCAGGGTGATCAGCCAGATCCAGACGGCGGTACGCGGACGGGTGCGCGCCGCGACGACGATCAGCACCCCCAGGTGGCAGACGAACACGGTCGGCGCCCAGGGCCAGCCCCCGCTGCCCACCACGGCCACCAGCGGCGTCGAGACGATCGACACCCAGAACGCGAAGACGGGGCGGACGAGGGTCATCAGCAGCGTGCCCGCCGGCAGGAACGCGGTGATGACGGTCGCGATCCCGAAGGGGGAGTACGTGTTGGCGGCGAAGACGCCCTGCGCCAGCGCGATCAGCACGACCAGGCCCACCACCGCGTGCGGGAACCAGACGGCGCCCTTGCGCAGGGTCGCGGGCAGCCGCCGGATCACCGGTCCGTCCGCGCCCAGGGGGCCCAGGGGGCGGTAGTCGAGCACGTTCTGGAACAGGTCCTGCCGCAGGCCCGCTATCGCCCCTGCGGCCAGGAGGTGTTCCGGGCTTCTGGTCTTGGTCTCGGTCACGCTTCCACGGTAGGCGGCGGCCCGGCCGGGGTCGTCAGCAGTGATGTGGATCCTGTGCCGTCCGTCGCAAGGACTACCGGGCCCACACGCCACCCGCGCCGGGGCTGCCCGGCCCGGACCTACCAGGCCAGTTGGTCGATCTCCTCGGCGACCACCGCGCAGGCGTCCGCCGACGGGTCGATGAGCGGGAAGTGGCCGATCCCGTCCAGCAGCGTCAGCCCGGCCGGTTCCCCCGCCTTCGCCGTCGCGTCCACGAACGCCTCGGTCACCGCCTGCGGCACCGTGAGGTCCCAGGTGCCCTGCACGACGGCGGTCGCGATCCCGGTCGGCAGCAGCGCGGCCGGATCGACGTACGCCCGCCGCTCCTCGAACCGCTCTTCTCCGCCCAGGAGTTGGTGGAGCGCCCCGGAACACACGTCCCGCTCGACCGCGCTGGTGAAGTCACCGATCGGCGCCAGCGCGACGACCCCGCGCCACTGCGGCGGCGCGGGCAGCCGCCACGGCGAGTCCCGCGGCAGTACGTGCCGGGCGGCGGCCCACAGCGCGAGCTGGCCGCCCGCCGAGTGGCCGGTGACCACGGTCCTGCGCACGTCGGCGCCCGGCAGCTCCCGGGCGGCCAGCTCGGGCAGGGCGTCCATCGCCGCGGCCACGTCGTCGAACGTCTCGGGCCAGCGTCCGGCGACGGGACCCTGGCCGCCCTGGCGCGGGATCTCGCCGCCGCGCCGGTACTCCACGGCGGCCACCGCGAGTCCGCGCCGCGCCAGGAAGTCCGCGAAGGGGGACATGTGGCGCCGGTCGTACGGGGCCCGCCAGGCACCGCCGTGCAGCACCACGACGAGCGGGGCCCCGTCCCGGCCGTCACGCGGGGCGAAGAAGTCGATCACCTGGTCGGGGTGGCCGCCGTAGGCCGCGGTCCGGTCCGGGGCGACCTCGGGATGCGCGAACGCCGACTCGGTCTCCGCGGCGTCCCGATCACGCGCGGCAGAATCCGACATGCTGCTCCACCCGTCCTCCGCATGTGCCCAACTGGGCCGAACTGCGGGGACGGTATCAGGACGGGCACGGGTCCGGTCACACCCCCGTCCGGGGGAACGGGCGACCGGACCCGGCCCTTCGCGCGGCCGCTATCCCTCCAGCACCTCGGCCAGGGTCCGCGCCGCCCGCTCCGCGTCCGCGAAACCGACGTACAGCGGGGTGAAACCGAAGCGCAGGATGTCCGGGCGGCGCAGGTCCCCGACCACCCCGCGCCCGATGAGCGCGCCCATCACGGCTTCGGCGGTCTCGCACCGCAGCGAGACCTGGCTGCCGCGCTCCGCGTGCGCGGCGGGGGTGAGGCGGCCGACCCGGCCCTCGGGGACGTACGCCTCGACGCACTCCAGGAAGAAGTCCGTCAGCGCCAGCGACTTGGCCCGCACGGCCTCCATGGTGACGCCCTCCCATACGTCGAGCGACGCCTCCAGCGCCAGCATGGAGAGGATGTCCGGGGTGCCGACCCGGCCCCGTACGGACCCCTCGGCGGGCGTGTAGCCCGGGGTCATCCCGAACGGGTCGGCGTGCGAGGTCCAGCCGGGCAGCGGCGAGTCGAAGGCCTCCTGGTGGCGCTCCGCGACGTACAGGAAGGCCGGCGAACCGGGGCCGCCGTTGAGGTACTTGTAGGTGCAGCCGATCGCCAGGTCCACGCCGTGGGCGTCCAGCCCGACGGGCAGGGCGCCCGCGCTGTGGCACAGGTCCCAGACCGCCAGGGCCCCCGCCTCGTGGACGGCGGCGGTGAGCGCGGGCAGGTCCAGGAGCCTGCCCGTGCGGTAGTCCACGTGGTTGAGCAGGACCAGGGCCGTCCGCGGGCCGAGCGCCCCGGGGACGTCGAGCGGGTCGGCCACGACGAGCCGGTGGCCCGTCATCCGGGCCGCCGACTCCGCGATGTACCCGTCCGTGGGGAACGTCGTCGCGTCGAGCACGATCTCGTCCCGGCCGGCGGGCGCGAGACGGCTCGCCGCGACGACCGCCTTGAAGACGTTCACGCTGGTGGAGTCACCGACCACGATCTGGCCGGGGGCGGCCCCGACGAGCGGGGCGATCCGGTCCCCGATCCGCTCGGGCGCGGTCCACCAGCCGCTCTCGTCCCAGGAGCGGATGCGCAGTTCGCCCCACTCGCGGGTGAGGACGTCCCGCACCCGGTCCGGGACGTGGGCGGGCAGCGCCCCCAGCGAGTTCCCGTCGAGGTAGACGGTGTCGTCGAGGGCGAACAGCTCCCTGCGGGAGGCGAGTTCGTCGGCGGAGTCGAGCGCCTGTGCGCGCTCCCTGAGGTCAGACATGGCTGCGCGCCGTCCACAGCTCGGGGAAGACGCTCTTGGTGGCCCGTTTCTCCAGCCAGGCGACCCCGGCCGACCCGCCGGTGCCGGTCTTGGAGCCCATCGCGCGGCGGGTGGCGGTGAGGTGGTCGTTGCGCCAGCGCCACACCAGTTCACCGACGTCGGTCAGCACCTCACCGAGCCGTACCAGCTCGGCGTTCTGGTCCGGGTCGGCGTAGATCTCCGCCCACACGGCCTCGACCGCGGGGGACGGCTCGTACTTCTGCGACAGGTCCCGGTCCAGCACCGACCGCGGCACGGCGTATCCGCGCCGGGCGAGCAGGGCGAGCGCCTCGTCGTACAGACCGGGCTCGTGGAGCGCCTTCTCCAGCTCGGCGTGGACCCGGGGCGCGCCCCGGTGCGGCACGAGCATGGACGCGGACTTGTCACCGAGCAGGAACTCCATCCGCCGGTACATGGCCGACTGGAATCCGGATCCCTCGCCGAGCGAGCCGCGGTAGGAGTTGAACTGGGCGGGCGTGAGGCCGGCCAGCGGCTTCCAGGAGGCGTTCAGCGCCTCCAGCTCCCGCAGCGAACGCTTCAGCGCGTCCCGGGCGGCGGGGACGCGGTCCTCGCGCAGCGCGTGTGTGGCGGTCTCCCACTCGTGCACGATGACCGTGAACCACAGCTCCATGACCTGGGTGGTGACCAGGAAGACCATCTCGCCGGGGTCGTCCGAGCGCAGGTGCTGGAGGTGGGTCAGGACGTCCGCCTGGACGTAGTCCTCGTACGGGGTCGTTCCCGCGAAGTCGAGGTGCGGGGTGTCCGCACCGGTGGCTTCGGGGTCGGGGTGAAACGTCGACATCGCTGTCTCCTCGACACAAGCTTCCGGGTAGCGGTCCGCCCCTTCCTGTGAGGTGGTGGAGCTCCGGTCCCCTGTCGGCATCCTAGACCCGGCCGGCCGAGGACGCCTCGGGCCCCGCAGGCGGTGCCCGCGGGGCCCGAGGGCAGGGAGCCGCGGGGATCAGCCGAGCGTGTTGGCGGCGGTCTCCGAGGACTCGCGCAGGAACGTCGAGCAGCGCTCGTACTCGGGCTGCTCGCCGATGGCCTGGGCGGCACGCGCGAGGGCGTGCAGGGCACGCAGGAAGCCGCGGTTGGGCTCGTGCTCGAACGGGACGGGGCCGTGCCCCTTCCAGCCGGCCCGGCGCAGGGCGTCGAGCCCGCGGTGGTAGCCGGTGCGGGCGTACGCGTACGACTCGACGACCCGGCCGCCCTCGAACGCCTCGTCGGCGAGCTGCGCCCAGGCCAGGGAGGACGTGGGGTACTTCGCGGCGACGTCGGCGGGCGCCGTGCCGGCGGCGAGCAGCTCACGCGGCTCCGGGTCGTCGGGCAGATGGGTCGGGGGAGGGCCCCCGAGCAGGTTCTCGTGGATCGACATGGTTCAAGTGTGCCTGGATCCGTGTTCCGGCTCCAAGGGCGGGGCCGAGACCCCGCAGTGCGTGGTGCACGCGGGCCGGGGTTCCGGTGTCAGGGGCGCCCGTACGGTCCACCAGGCGATGACCGAGCCCGCGACGAGCAGCCCGGCGCACATGGGCATCGCCCGCCGGAACGTCGAGGCGAACTCCCCGGCGTCCCGGTACGCCTCCGGCCCCATCCCGGCCAGCAGCGGCAGCGCCGCCACCGCAAGCAGCCCGGCGGCACGGGCCGCCGCGTTGTTGATCCCGCTGGCGAGCCCGGCCCGCGCGGTGTCCACGGCGGCCAGCACGCTCGCGGTGAGCGGGGCCACCAGGATCACCATGCCGGTGCCCAGCACCAGCACGGCGGGCAGCACGTCCCGTACGTACGAGGCGGACGGGCCGACCCGCAGCATCAGCAGCATCCCGGTGGCGGCCAGCAGCGGCCCCACGGTCAGCGGGACACGGGGCCCGATACGCCGGCCGAGGTCCCCGGCGGACGCGGAGAAGAGCAGCATCAGCACCGTCGTGGGCAGCAGGGCCGTGCCCGCGCCCAGCGCCGAGTATCCGGCGACGACCTGGAGCTGGATCGCGGAGAGGAAGAAGAAGCCGCCGAGCGCCGCGTACACGCAGAAGGTGACGACGTTGACGGCGGTGAACTGCCGGGACGAGAAGATCGACGGCGGAACCATCGGATCGGACAGCCGCCGCTCCAGCCGTACGAAGGCGGCGCCGAGCAGCACCCCGGCGAGCGCGGCCCCGACGACGACCACCGACGCGCCCTGCGCCGGGATCTCGATCAGGGCGTAGGTGACCAGGGCGAGGGCGAGAGCCGCGAACACCGCCCCCCGCACGTCGAAGCGCCCGTGTGCCGCCGGGTCCCGGGACTCCGGTACGTGGCGCAGGGCGACGGGCACACAGATCGCGGCGAGCGGCAGATTGAGCAGGAACACCCACCGCCAGCCCGGCCCGTCCACGAGCCAGCCCCCGACGAACGGCCCGATCGCCGACCCGACCCCGCCGAGCCCCGACCAGAGCCCGACCGCGCGGGCCCGGTCGTCCTCGTGGAAGCTCGCCTGGATGAGCGCCAGCGAACCGGGGGTGAGCAGGGCCCCGCCCATGCCCTGGAGCGCGCGGGCCCCGACGAGGACGGCCGCGTTCGGCGCCAGCCCGCAGCACAGGGAGGCCACGGCGAACCAAACGATCCCGACGACGAACACCCGCCGCCGCCCGAACCGGTCCCCGAGCGCACCCCCGAGCAGGATCAGCCCGGCCAGGGTGAGCATGTAGGCGTTGACGGTCCACTGGAGCGCGGCGAGATCGGTACCGAGGTCCCGGCCGATCCGGGGCAGGGCGACGTTGACCACGGTGGAGTCGAGCATGGCCATGCTCGACCCCAGCACGGTCGCCAGAATCACCCACCGCCCGGTGGCCGAACCGACCCGGATCCCGTCACCGTCCGCGACACCATCCATACGAGCAGCATCCCCGCCCCCCAACAGGACGGCATCCCCACCCGCCCACCACTTCAGCCCCACCCGGCAAAACCCAGCCCCTCCGGCGCTTGAGGAGCGGGGGCAAGGGGCGGAGCCCCAAACCCCAGCCCGTCCGGCCCCACCCAGCCACCACTTCCAGCCCCACCCGGTAAAACCCAGCCCTTCCGGCGCTTGAGGAGCGGGGGCGAGGGGCAGAGCCCCAACCCCAGCCCGTCCGGCGCTTGAGGACAACGGGGGCCCCGGGGGCGAAGCCCACGGTTTCGGGAAGGGGCGGGGAGGGGAACAGCCCGCCGCAGGCGC
>JOAZ01000021.1 GCA_000720535.1 Streptomyces halstedii | reverse complement strand
GGCCCGTGGCGGGGGCGGAGGCGGGTGCGTCGTTCACGGCGGGATCCTTCGTGTTCGGTAGGTCGGACAAGGTTCGGATCACGGGGCGCGCGCCGGCGCGCGGAGCCCTGAGGGCGCGTCTCAGGGGCGCAGCAGCACCTTTCCGGTCCCCGGACCCCCGGCCCCCACCAGGGCCATGGCGTCGCCGAACCGCTCCAGCGGGAACTCGTGGGTGATCAGCGGCGCCGGATCGAGCAGCCGCGAGGTGAACGCCCGTACCGCGTACGACCAGGCGGCCGAGGGCGCCCCGGTCAGCACCACCCGCCCCCCGCGCCGCGCCAGCAGGCACGCGTCGGCGGCGGTGCCCGGGGCGCCGGCGGTCTCCACGACCAGGTCGTACCGCCCGCGCACCTCCTCGGCGTCCTGCGGAGCGCGGGCCTCACTCGCCCCGAAGTCCAGTGCCAGGGCGGCCCGTTCGCCCCGCGGGTCGATCACGGTCAGCTCGGCGGGCGAGAACGCGGCGAGCAGCTGGACCGCGAGCAGTCCCAGCGTCCCCGCCCCCAGCACCGCGATCCGCTCGCCCGGCTCGGGCGCCCCGGCGCGTACGGCGGCGGCGGTCACCGCGGCGGGCTCCAGCAGCGCGGCGGCCCGCGGGTCGGCCTCGTCGGGCAGCGGGTGCAGCAGCCGGGCCGGGACCACCACGTGGTCGGCGAAGGCCCCGGACCGGGTGAACCCGGTCTCGTCGTACCCCGCCGTACACAGCGAGGTCTCGCCGTACCGGCACCGCTCGCAGGCCCCGCAGAACCGGAAGCCCTCCGCGACCGTGCGCCGCCCGGCGAGCGCGGGGTCCACCCCCTCGCCCACCGCCTCGACCGTCCCCGACCACTCGTGTCCGGGCACCACCGGATAGCGCACGTAGGCCGCGTCACGGTGGCCGTCGTACAGTTCGCGGTCGCTCATGCAGAGACCGGCGGCCGCGACCCGTACCCGGACCTCGCCGGGGCCGGGCGTGGGGCACGGCCCCTGGACCAGCCGGTGGCCACCGGGCCGGTCGACGACCACGGAGCGGGAGAGGGCGCTCACTTGGGCTGCCTCTTCTCCCAGCCTTCCGCCCACAGGTCGAACCGCGCCCGCTGCTGCGGGAATTCGGCCGCCGCGTCCACGTCCAGCTCGACGCCGAGTCCGGGCGCGTGGGACAGCTCGAAGCAGCCGGTGTCCGGGTCCACCCGGGGCGCGCCCTTGACGACCTTCTTGATGTCGGCGTCCGCGAAGTCGTTGAAGTGTTCGAGGATCTTGAAGTTGGGTGTGCAGCCCGCGAGTTGCAGACTGGCCGCGGTGAGGACCGGACCGCCCACGTTGTGCGGGGCGACCATCATGTAGTGGGTCTCGGCGGTCGCGGCGAGCTTGCGGGCCTCCAGGATGCCCCCGATGTGGCCGACGTCCGGCTGGATGACGTCGGCGGCCTGCGACTCGAACAGCTCGCGGAACTCGATCCGGTCGTGGATCCGCTCACCGGTGGCGATCGGCTGGTCCACCTTCTCCGCGACCTTGGCCAGCGCCTTGAGGTTCTCCGGCGGCACCGGCTCCTCCAGCCAGGCCGGTGCGAACGGTGCCATCTCCCGGGCGATCCGCACCGCCGTCGCCGGGCTGAACCGCCCGTGCATCTCCAGCATCAGCTCCGTGTCCGGGCCGATCGCGTCCCGTACCGCCTCGATCAGCGAGACCGCGTACCGGGTCTCCTCCTGGCCCAGCTCCAGATGGCCGGTGCCGAACGGGTCGATCTTCAGCGCCCGGTAGCCCCGCTCCACGACCGCCCGCGCCGCCTCGTGGTACGCCTCGGGGGTGCGCTCGGTGGTGTACCAGCCGTTCGCGTACGCCTTGACCCGGTCGGTGACCTTCCCGCCGAGCAACTGCCAGACCGGGACGCCGAGCGCCTTGCCCTTGATGTCCCAGCAGGCCATCTCGACGACCGCGATACCAGACATCACGATCTCCCCGGCCCGCCCGAAGTCGCCGTACTTCATGCGGCGTACGAGATCCTCCACCGCGAACGGGTCCGACCCCGTCACGTGGTTGGCCGAGGCCTCCTTGAGATAGCCGGCCAGCGCGTCCGTGTGCCCGAGCATCCGGGTCTCGCCGACCCCGGTGAGGCCCTCGTCGGTGTGCACCTGGACATAGGTGAGGTTGCGCCACGGCGTGCCGACGACATGCGTGCTGATTCCGGTGATGCGCACGGGAGTTGGCTCTCCTTGTTCGGTATGTCGTCACTCGTTCGAAATCCTGGCGAGACGGTAGGACCGGGTCCGGGACCGTGTCAATGGTTCGCGCAGGCGCACGTACGCTGACGCCATGAAGGATCTCGCCGCGGGCGTCGGGTACGTGATCAAGGGACAGCGCTGGGTCCTCGGCCACGGCAGGTGGCTCGGCTTCGGCCTGCTGCCCGGCCTGATCACCCTCGTCGTCTACGCCGGGGCCCTGGTCGGGCTCGGCTACGGCGCCGACGACCTCGCCACCTGGGTCACCCCGTTCGCCGACGACTGGTCCTCGCCCTGGTCCGGACTCCTGCGCGACGCCCTGACCGTCCTGGTCTTCCTCTTCGGGCTGTTCCTCGCGGTGGTCACCTTCACCGCGGTGACCCTGCTGGTCGGCCAGCTCTTCTACGACTCGCTGTCCGAGGAGGTCGACCGCGCCGAGGGCGGTGAGGTCCCCGGGTCCGGCCTGTCCTTCTGGCGCGAACTGTGGATCTCCGCACGGGACTCCGTCCGAATCCTGGCACGCGTCGCGCTGTACGGCCTGGCGCTCTTCGCCCTCGGATTCGTCCCGCTCGTCGGGCAGACGGTGATTCCGGTGCTCGGCCTGTGCGTCTCGGGCTACTTCCTGTGCGAGGAGCTGACCGCCGTCGCGCTCCAGCGCCGGGGCGCGGTGCTGGGGGACCGGCTGGCGCTGCTGCGTACGCGCCGGCTGCTGGTCCTCGGCTTCGGGGTGCCGCTCGCGCTCGCCTTCCTGGTCCCGCTCGTCGCGGTGTTCCTGATGCCGGGCGCGGTCGCCGGGGCCACGCTGCTGGTCCGCGACCTCACGGCCCCGCCCGCGCCGGAACCGGCCACCCCGTCCCCGTACACCCTGAGCAAGGACTGAACGCCGGTGCCCCCGTACCCTGAGCGAGGACCGAGGAACGGGCCCGTATGACCGAGATCCTGGCCGTGGCCCTGATCACCGTGCTCGCGGTCGTCAGTCCGGGCGCCGACTTCGCGATGGTCGTCCGCAACAGCACCCTGCACGGCCGCAGGACGGGCGTGCTGGGGGCCGCCGGGGTCGCCGCGGGCGTCCTGGTGCACGTCGCGTACACGATGCTCGGCATCGGCCTGCTGATCGCCTCCTCGACCGCGCTGTTCACCGCGATCAAGCTGGCCGGCGCCTGCTACCTCGTGTACATCGGCGTCCGCACCTTCCTCGCCCGGGGCGACCTCACCGTGGACCTCGGGGGGAAGGGGGAGCTGAGCGGGGTGGCCGCGCTGCGCGCCGGCTTCCTCACCAATGTGCTCAACCCGAAGACGACGCTCTTCGTCGTGTCCACCTTCACCCAGGTCGTCGGGGAGGACACCGCCTACTGGCGACAGGCGGGCTACGGACTGTTCATGTCCCTGGCCCACTTCGGGTGGTTCGGCCTGGTCGCGCTGTTCTTCTCGCACGCCCACCTGCGCACCGCGATGCTCCGGCGGCAGAAGGCCCTCAACCGTACGATCGGCTCGGCCCTGGTGGGCCTCGGTGTCACCCTCGGCCTCGCCCGCTGACGCCTCCTCAGCGGCCCCGCAACGCCCCTCGGCCCTCCTCAGCGCACCGAGAACCCGTACACGGTCGTGGAGGTGAACTCCTCGCCCGGCCGCAGCACCGTGCTCGGGAAGTCCGGCCGGTTCGGGGAGTCGGGGAAGTGCTGCGTCTCCAGCGCGATCCCGGCGCACGCGGTGAACGGCCGCCCGTCGAAGTGGTCGGCGGTGTACAGCTGGAGACCCGGCTCGGTGGTCCACACCGTCAGCAGCCGGCCCGAACCGGCGTCGTACAGCTCGGCCACCGGCGCCTCGCCCGCCGGGTCGAGGACGTAGTTGACGTCGTACCCGGGGCCCACGGGCGCCGCCTTCCGGAAGTCGAAGCGGGTCCCGTCCACCGGCGCGAGGGCGCCGGTGGGCACGGACCGGGCGTCCGTCGGCGTGATCCGCCCGGCCGCGAGCCGCAGTTCGTGGCCGAGCGCGCTCCCGCTGCCCGCGCCCGCCAGGTTCCAGTACGTGTGATTGGTCAGGTTCAGCACGGTCGGCGCGTCCGTGGTCGCCCGGTAGCCGATCCGCAGCGCCCCGCCCGCGTCCAGGGTGTACGTCACCGAGACCGCCAGCCGCCCCGGGAAGCCCTCCTCGCCGTCCTCGGCGACCAGGGACAGCCGTACCCCGTCCGTCACCTCCTCGGCGTCCCACACCCGCTTGTCGAAGCCGCGGGTCCCGCCGTGCACGTGGTTGCGGCCCTCGTTGCGGGTGACCTGGTGGGTGTGCCCGTCCAGGACGAACGTCCCGCCCGCGATCCGGTTCGCGTACCGCCCGACCAGGGCGCCGAAGTACGGCCCCGGGTGTGCCTCGTACCCGGCGGTGTCCGGCAGCCCCAGCGCCACCCCGGCCCGGACGCCGTCCCGACCCGGCACCTCCACGGACTGCACCACCGCGCCGTACGTCAGCACCCGGACCCGGGTGCCGTCGCGCTCCAGGGTCCAGCGCCCGACGGGCGTGCCGTCGGCGCGGGGGGTGAAGTCTTCGCTGTGTATCGCGGTGCCCGTGGTCATGATCACGGACTTTACGCGGGCGGCCCGGCGGCCGTGACGGTGCGGTAGGCGATCTCCGCCAGCCTGGCCTGGCCGTCGAGGCCGGGGTGGAACCAGTCCCACCGGCTGAGCTGCTCGCCGGTGAACCGGTAGTCGAACACCGCCCCGCCGTCGTACCGGCAGCGGGCGTCCGTGGCGCAGACGTCCTTCAGGACCCCGTTGTAGGCGACCACCCGCTCCTGGACCGCGTCACGCCGCGCGACGGCCGCGGCGCTCATGTCGTCCGCGTCGGCCAGCATCGACCGGCAGATCCCCAGCTTCCAGATCTCCTTGCCCAGGGGGTTCTCCCGCCCCGTGGACCAGAGCCGCTTCAGGTCGGGCACGCTCGACACGTACACCTGGGCGCCGGGCGCCTTCGCGCGCAGCTGCCGGAGCGAGGTCTCGAACGACGCCCGGAAGTCCGCCACCGGCGTCATGAGGTCCACGGTGTCCCGGCACGCGTCGTTGGCGCCGATCATCACCGTCACCAGCTCGGGACGCTCCTTCGCGGCCAGCGCCATCTGTTCCGGCAGCTGTGCCATCCGGGCGCCCGACACCGCGTGGTTCCAGCTGTGCGAGGCCGCCTTCGAGGGGCCCAGCAGCCGCACCGCGAGGCTGCGCACCGCGTCGTCGGTGCCGGTCGCCCACGAGACCTCGGGGCAGTCGGCCAGGACCGAGCAGGCGTCGAAGCCCCGGGTGATGGAGTCCCCGACGGCGGCGACGGAGGAGGGGCCGGTGTCCCACACGGACGTCGGCGAGGGGCTGCGCCGGGAGTGCCCCGCGTCGCCCGCCGAGCCGTCGTCCGCGAGGCCGCCGCATCCGGTCAGCACCGTGGCACCGACGGCCGCGGCCGCCGCCAGCGCGGTCGCGGCGCGCCGGACGCGACGGCGAGACACACCCTTGGCCATTCCTGCTGTCCCCTCCGGTCGCACGGGCGATGAGTCCCCTGGCGCACTCCGGCGTACTCCGGCGTCCCCAGGTGGCGGGCCCGCGCGCCCCGGCGGGTGAACGCCGGGCGATCCGGGGGCCTCGTACCGACCGTACGCCACACACCCGGCCTCAGGGCACGGTAGCTTTTCCCCCGTCGAACCAGTGACGTCGTCTTTCCGGCCGGATCCGAACCGATGGGGATCCGGTAAGTTATCCTATGTCACATATTGTCCCTTTTCAGGAGATTCACTCCCGATGCTGTTTACTGAAGACGACCTCGGGAGCCGTCCGGGAAGAGGCGGTACGGGCGCGAGGCCGCTGGGGAAGGCGATCCTCGTCCCACACTGGAGGTCCCGGTGACGACACGTGGAGTCATGTACGTCCACTCCGCACCGCGCGCGCTGTGCCCGCACGTCGAATGGGCGGTGGCGGGCGTTCTCGGTGTGCGGGTGCAGCTCGACTGGATCAGACAGCCGGCCGCGCCGGGTATGTGGCGGGCCGAGTTCTCCTGGCAGGGCCGGGCCGGCACCGCCTCGCAGCTCGCCTCGGCGCTCCGCGGCTGGGACCTGCTGCGCTTCGAGGTGACCGCCGAGCCCTGCCCCACGGCGGAGGGCGAGCGCTACAGCGCCACGCCGGGCCTCGGCATCTTCCACGCCGTCACCGGCATGCACGGCGACATCCTGGTCCCGGAGGACCGGCTGCGGGCCGCGCTCGCCCGGTCCCTGGACGGCAAGGCGGACCTGGAGACGGAGGTCGCCGTACTGCTGGGCAAGCCGTGGGACGACGAGCTGGAGTCCTTCCGGCACGCGGGCGAGGGCGCCCCGGTGCGGTGGCTCCACCAGGTGGTCTGAGGCCGGGCCGCACGGCCCGGCGCCACGTCCTCACGGCCCGGCTGTCTTGCCGTCCTCGACGCGGGAGGCCCGCTCCCCGGACGACCGGGAAGCGGGCCTCGTCCACGTACGGTGACGCGCCGTCAGACGGAGCGGAACGCCAGCACCACGTTGTGACCGCCGAAGCCGAACGAGTTGTTGATCGCCGCGATCGACCCCTCGGGCAGCGCGCGGGGCTTGTCGCGCACGATGTCCGCGTCCACCGCCTCGTCGAGCTCCTCGATGTTGATGGTCGGGGGCGCCAGACGGCGGTGCAGGGCCAGGACCGTCGCCACGGTCTCGACGCCGCCCGCGCCACCCAGCAGGTGGCCCGTCATCGACTTCGTACCGGAGACGGCGACGTGGTCCAGGTCGTCGCCCAGCACCTTGCGCAGCGCCTTGATCTCCGCCAGGTCACCCTGCGGGGTGGAGGTGGCGTGCGCGTTCAGGTGGGTGATCTCCGACGGCTTCAGGTCCGAGGAGTCCAGGAGGTTCCGCATGGCCGCGGCGATACCGCGCCCGGTGGGCTCGGGCTGCGCGATGTGGTGGGAGTCCGCGGACAGCCCCTGCCCCAGCACCTCGCAGTAGACCTTGGCGCCCCGCGCCGCGGCGTGCTCGGCCGACTCCAGGACGACGATGCCGGCGCCCTCGCCCAGGACGAAGCCGTCCCGGCCGGTGTCGAACGGACGCGAGGCCTTCTCGGGCTCGTCGTTGTTCTTGGACATCGCCATCATGTTGGCGAACGCGGCGATCGGCAGCGGGTGGATGGCCGCCTCGGTACCACCGGCGACGACCACGTCGGCACGGCCGGTACGGATCATCTCGACGGCGTACCCGATGGCCTCGGCGCCCGACGCGCAGGCGGACACCGGGGTGTGGACACCGGCCCGGGCGTTGACCTCCAGGCCGACGTTGGCCGAGGGGCCGTTGGGCATGAGCATGGGGACGGTGTGCGGGGAGACGCGGCGTACGCCCTTCTCCTTGAGCACGTCGTACTGGTCGAGCAGGGTGGTCACGCCGCCGATGCCGGAGGCCACGACCGAGCCCAGACGCTCGGGGACGACCTTCTCGTCCTCTCCGGCCTTGCCGGTGTAACCGGCGTCCGCCCACGCCTCGCGGGCCGCGATCAGCGCGAACTGCGCCGAGCGGTCCAGCCTGCGGGCGAGGGGGCGGGGCAGTACGTCGCCCGGGTCGACGGCCGCGAGGGCGGCGATCCGGACGGGCAGTTCGGCGAAACGTTCGCCCTGGAGGGTCGTGATGCCGGAGCGACCGGCCGTCAGACCTTCCCAGGTCGATGCGGAGTCGCCACCCAGCGGAGTGGTTGCGCCGATACCGGTGACGACCACGGTGCGATTGGTCGAGCTCACTGGAAAATCTTCTCCACGTGTAGAGGGTCGTGAATCAGCGGCGCCACCGCCGGGTGGCGACACACGGATCAGGGCTCGGATCAGCCCTGGTGCTTCAGGATGTACTCGGCGGCGTCCCCGACCGTCTTGAGGTTCTTGACGTCCTCGTCGGGGATCTTGACGTCGAAGCGCTCCTCGGCGGCGACGACGACCTCGACCATGGACAGCGAGTCGACGTCCAGGTCGTCGGTGAAGGACTTGTCCAGCTGGACGTCCTCGACCGGGATACCGGCGATCTCGTTGACGATCTCGGCGAGACCGGTGACGATCTCTTCCTGAGTGGCGGCCATGTTGGCGCTCCTTCGGTGTGTGTCTGCAGGGTTCGGACGTACGGAAAGAATGATCCGCTGTGCCTAGGGGAGGGTAACGACCGTCGCGGCGTACACGAGACCCGCCCCGAAGCCGATGATGAGCGCGGTGTCGCCGCTCTTGGCCTGCCCGGTCGCCAGAAGCCGCTCCATCGCGAGCGGGATCGAGGCGGCCGAGGTGTTGCCGGTGGTCTCCACGTCACGGGCGACCATGACGTGCTCCGGCAGCTTGAGCGTCTTCACCATCGAGTCGATGATCCGCATGTTGGCCTGGTGCGGGATGAAGACGTCCAGGTCCTCCGGAGAGATCCCGGCGGCGTCCAGCGCCTGCTGGGCGACCTTCGCCATCTCGAAGACGGCCCAGCGGAAGACCGCCTGGCCCTCCTGCGTGATGGCCGGGAACTTCTCCGGCCGCTCGGCGTGGAACTCGTCCCACGCCACGGTCTGCTTGATCGTCTCGGACTTGTCGCCCTCCGAGCCCCAGACCGTGGGGCCGATGGCCGGCTCCTTCGAGGGGCCGACGACGACCGCGCCCGCGCCGTCACCGAAGAGGAAGGCCGTGGCCCGGTCCCCCAGGTCGGTGAGGTCGCTGAGCCGCTCCACGCCGATGACGAGGACGTACTCCGCGGAGCCTTCCACGATCATGCCCTTGGCGAGGGTCAGGCCGTAGCCGAAGCCCGCGCAGCCGGCCGAGATGTCGAAGGCGGCGGGCTTGCCCGCGCCGACCTTGTGGGCGATCTCCGTGGCCACGGCCGGCGTCTGCTTGAAGTGCGAGACGGTGGAGACGACGACCGCGCCGATCTGCTCGGGGCGGACCCCGGCGTCGGCGATCGCCTTGCCGGCCGCCTCGACGGACATCGCGGTCACGGTCTCCTCGTCGGAGGCCCAGTGGCGGGTGGCGATACCGGAGCGGGAGCGGATCCACTCGTCGGACGAGTCGATCGTTTCGAGGATCACCTCGTTGGGCACGACCCGGGTCGGGCGGTAGCCGCCGACCCCCATGATCCGTGCGTACGGGGCGCCCTGGCTGGGCTTGATCTTCGACATGCTCTCGGGCTCCTTAGGCGCCCGCGTGCTCGGAGATGAGCGCGCGGGCCGCGTCGAGGTCATCGGGTGTCTTGAGCGCGAGGGTCTTCACGCCGGGCAGCGCGCGCTTGGCGAGCCCGACCAGGGTGCCACCGGGTGCCAGCTCGACGAGGGCCGTGACACCGAGCTTCTCGAAGGTCTCCATGCACAGGTCCCAGCGGACCGGGTTGGCGACCTGCCCGACGAGCCGGGTGATGACCTCGGCGCCGTCGGCGACCGTCGTCCCGTCGCCGTTGGACACGTACGTCACCCGGGGGTCGGCGACCTTCAGCGTGGCGGCGGCGGAACGCAGCTTCTCCACGGCCGGGGCCATGTGCCGCGTGTGGAACGCGCCGGCCACCTTGAGCGGCACCACACGGCGCACGCCCTCGGGCTTGTCCTCGGTCAGCGCGGCGATCTGCGCGGCGGTGCCGGCGGCGACGATCTGGCCGCCGCCGTTGACGTTCGCCGGGGTGAGCCCGAGCTTCTCCAGGTGCGGAACGGTCACCTCGGGGTCGCCGCCCAGCAGGGCGGCCATGCCCGTCTCGGTGACCGCGGCGGCCTCGGCCATGCCGAGCCCCCGGGTGCGGACGAAGCGGAGCGCGGCCTCGTCGTCGATCACGCCGGCCAGCGCCGCGGCGGTGATCTCACCGACGCTGTGGCCCGCGACGACGCCGGGCGAGGCGTCCAGGGCGGCGGCGGACAGGAGGCCCGCGGCGACCAGCAGCGGCTGGGCCACCGCCGTGTCGCGGATCTCCTCCGCGTCGGCCTTCGTGCCGTAGTGGGCGAGGTCGAGCCCGATGGCGTCCGACCAGCCCGCGAGGCGGTCGGCGGCTCCGGGGAGTTCGAGCCAGGGAGTCAGGAAGCCGGGCGTCTGAGCGCCTTGGCCGGGAGCGACGAGTACGAGCACACTCACACTCTCTCTTGGGGACGGCCTCCCACGCCCGTGGGGACAGGGACGAAGAACCGTCAGGGGAATTGTTGAAGTCCGACAAAAGTCTAGGACGGGGTGTCCGCGGCGGCCAAGCGCCCCAGGATGAGGGCGATCCGCAGAGTGAAGGCCGAACGGACGTCGGAGGGCGACCAGCCGGTGACGTCGGTCACACGTCGCAGCCGGTAGCGCACGGTATTGGGGTGTACGAACAGCATCCGGGCCGCCCCTTCCAGGCTGCTCGCCTGTTCCAGGTAGACGCTCAAGGTCTCCAGCAGAGCCGAACCGGCTTCTTCGAGCGGTCTGTAGATCTCCTCCACCAACTGGTCGCGCGCGGCGGGGTCTCCGGCCATCGCGCGCTCAGGAAGGAGATCGTCCGACAGGACGGGCCGAGGAGCGTCCTGCCACGCCGAGCACGCCTTGAGTCCCGCGGCGGCGGCCTGCGCGGACCGGGTGGCCGCGAGCAGGTCGGGCACCACGGGGCCGGCGACGACGGGACCGGCCGCGTACGGGCCGATCAGCGACTTCGCGACGTTCAGCGGGTTGTCGCTGCCGCCCGCGATCACCACCAGGCGGTGCCCGAGCACCCCGGTCAGCACCTGGAGCTTGGCGTGCCGGGCCGCCCGGCGGATCGCCTCCACGGTCAGCTCGCTGTCGCCGTCCGGGGCGGTGCCCAGCACCACGCACACGTGCTCGGGGGAGTTCCAGCCGAGCGCCGCCGCCCGGGACACGGCACCCTCGTCCGCCTCGCCGGACAGCACCGCGTTCACCACGAGCGACTCCAGCCGGGCGTCCCATGCCCCACGGGCCTCGGCGGCCTGCGCGTACACCTGGGCGGTCGCGAAGGCGATCTCCCGGGCGTACACGAGCAGCGCCTCGCGCAGCACGGACTCGTCGCCGGGCGCCGCGACCTCCTCGATCGCGGTCTCCATGACCTCGATCGTGGTGCGGACCATCTCGACGGTCTGGCGGAGCGTGATCGCCCGGGTGAGCTCGCGGGGAGCCGTCCCGAAGACGTCGGTGGAGATGGCCTGCGGGGTCTCCGGATGCCGGAACCACTCGGTGAACGCGGCGATACCGGCCTGGGCGACCAGGCCGATCCAGGAACGGTTCTCCGGGGGCATCGCCCGGTACCACGGCAGCGTCTCGTCCATGCGGGCGATGGCGTTCGCGGCCAGCCGGCCGGAGGACCGCTCCAGTCGCTTCAGGGTCGCGGCGTGGTCATGGGCGTCGTTCGCAGCGTGCTGCTCGGGCTGCTCGGGATCGGGTCGGGGCACGCACACAAGACTGCCTTATCGGAACCGCCGGACGGAGGGCCGGGGCGGCGGGATACCCGACGGGGCTACCGTGGTGCGTGTGATGGACGTACGCCGCTCCGGCGACCGCTTCCGCGGAGGGGACCCGGCCACGGGTGGCTCCGCGGGCATCGAGACCCTGCACGCGTTCTCGTTCGGGCACTTCTACGACCCGGACAACCTGCGCTTCGGGCCGCTCCTCGCCTGCAACGAGGAGCGCCTCGCCCCCGGCGCGGGCTTCGACGAGCACCCGCACAGCCACACCGAGATCGTCACCTGGGTGGTGGAGGGCGAGCTGACGCACCGCGACTCGGCCGGCCACGCCACCGTCGTACGGGCCGGGGAGGTGCAGCACCTCAGCGCCGCCGCGGGTGTGCGGCACGTCGAACGCAACGACGGGGCGGGCCCGCTGACGTTCGTTCAGATGTGGCTGGCCCCGCTGGAGGCGGGCGGCGAACCCTCGTACACGCATGTCCGGGGGCCCGCCGGTGCCACCCCGTACGTCCTTGCCGAGGCGGGGGCGGTGCTCCATGTCCGGCGGCAGGCCGCGGGGGAGCGCACGGCCGTCCCGGAGGCGGCGGGGGTCTACGCGCACGTGGTGCGGGGCGAGGTGCGGCTCGGCGGTGAGGAGCTGGGCGCGGGCGACTCGGCGCGGATCACGGGCCCCCGGGGGCTGGAGCTGGTGGCCCTGACCGACGCCGAGGCGCTGGTGTGGGAGTTCGGCCGGATGTAGACGGCCCTCAGCTCTCCTGGATCCGCGCGAGCTTGTCCAGTTCGCGCAGCCCGTGGGCGTGGGCGCTCATCCGGTGGCTGACGGTCCCGACGGCGAAGATCCCCACCCCGGCGACCGCCACCGGCACGGAGGCTCCGAGCAGCGTCACGACCTCCTCCAGGTCGGGCCGGTGGGGGAGCAGCAGCTCCTTGGCGGCCCAGATCCACAGAACCGCCGCCACGCCGAGCAGGGCGAGTCCCCAGACCCGTGTGCGGGCGGCGCGGTCACGGAACTGCTGGTCGTACTCGTATGAACGCATGGCCGATGAATCTAGCAATGCCCGTGCGGCGAGGAGATGCTGGGGCGAGGCGAGGCGAGGCAGGGCAAGGCGGGGCGGGCGCCGGGGAGCCCGGCGTCCCCCCCCCCCCGCCCGGTGGGTCAGCGCGTCGCGCCCGACGAGGGGCGGCGCAGCGCGGCCTCGATCAGGTCGGCCGCCCGCGCGGTGCCGCCCTCGGCCCGCGCCCCGGCCCGGAGCGCGGCGGACCGGCGTGCCACCTCCGGGTCGGTGGTCAGCTCGCGCAACGCGGTCCGCAGCGCCTCGGGGGTGGCGTCCGCCGTGTCGATGCGCCGGGCCACGCCCAGTTCGACGAGACGGTCCGCGTTCATGAACTGCTCGGCGCCCTGCGGTACGGCGATCATCGGGACCCCGGTGTACAGGCCCTCGCCGCTGCCGCCCATCCCCGCGTGGGTCACGAAGGCGTCGGCCTGCTCCAGGATCGCCAACTGCGGTACCCAGGAGTGCACTTCCACGTTGGACGGGATGGCACCCAGCTCCCCGGGATCGACGTACTTCCCGATCTGGAGCACGACGTGCCAGCCGGGCAGCCCGCCGTAGGCGGCCAGGCACCGGCGGTAGAACTCCGGCTGCCGGGTGTACGCCGAGCCCAGGGAGACCAGCAGCACCCTCTCGGCGCCCTCGGGGCGCGTCCAGGTGTGCTCATCGCCGCGCGGGCCGAAGCAGGGGCCGACGAACGTCACCGTGCCGGTGTCCACCCGGTCGGCGTGCGGCTGCATCGCCCGGGTGATGAGGGCCAGCGTGTCGGCGGGACGCCCGCAGAAGGCGTCCATGTCCGTGGTGACCGCCCCGCACTCCGCGAGCCACCGGGTGAACCTCGCCCGGTAGGCGTCGGCCCCGGGCAGCTCCCAGAGGGCTGCCGCGACCTCCTCCTCGTAGCCCTCCCAGGCCACGAGGGTCGGGGAGAGCAGCATGAGCGGGCGGCCCTGCGACTCGGCGAGCGCGCGGGCGGCGTACGCGCCGATGTCGTACAGGTACAGGTCCGCGGGGTCGGTGCCGTAGGCGGCGCGCACCTGCGGAAGCGCCTGGACGGCGTCGTCCAGGAAGAGGCCCATCGCCCCGATCGGGTCGTCGGGCCAGTCGTTGTCGGTCACGGGCAGCACGGAGGTGACGGGGACGAACTCGGCGCCGGTGGGGGTGATCAGGCCGGCCACGGCCGGGTCGTTGGCGTAGGTCACCCGGTGGCCACGGGCCACCAGCTCGCGGATGACCTGGAGGCTCGGCAGGACGTGGCTGACGGCGGGGACGCCGACCATCGCGATATGGGCACGGTGACGGGACATGGAAGATCAACTCGATTCAGGTCTACGGCGAAGGGCACGGCGGACCGGTGCGACGGCTCCCCGGGAACGGCCCGGAGGAGACGCGCACGGGGCGCGGTGCGCGGGGACGGAGGCGGGGGCGGTGCCCCGACCGTCGTCAGCCGTAGAGCTGCACGATGTTCATGCGCGGCACGATAGTGCGTCCGCGCGCCGCACGCCACGGATTTACGCGGTGCCGCCGGTTGCCGCCCGCGAAGGACGGCGGCACCGGCGGAGAGCCGCCGCCGGGCGGACCGCTCCCGCTCAGTGCCCGCTGCTCTCGTAGTGGCGGGTCTGCCGCTCCCAGAAGCGGTACGCGGCGTACATCAGCAGCACCCCGACGGCGGGCGCCCCCCAGCCGAGCCAGGCGGGCACCGCGAGTTCGTCCTCGCGGTCCAGCAGGACGGTAGCCGGGAGGTACGCCACGAACGCCAGCGGGAACACGAAGGTCAGCCCGAATCCGGCCGCCGAACCGAAGATCTTCAGCGGGTAGTTGCCGAAGTCGCTGAAGATCATGTCGATGGCGAACTTGATCGGTGAGACCTTCTTCATCCGGAACACCAGCGCGGAAGCGGCCAGTTGCAGCGCACCCTCCACCAACGCGCCCCCGAGGACCGCCAGCAGCAGGAAGCCCACGGCCCCCGGCGTCCAGTCGACCGGCGCGGACGCCGAGGCGATGGACAGCAGGACCACCCCGCCCGCCAGGTCGCCCAGCGAGCTGAGCCGCACCCTGCGGGTGAGGAGCTGGACCAGCGGCGACACCGGCCGGACCAGGTACCGGTCGTACTCGCCCTCGATCACCACCTCGTCCACATGGACCAGTTGGTGGCCCGGCAGCAGCCACAGGCCGTGGGCGGTCAGCCGCAGCCCGTAGAGGAACGCGATCTCCGGGAGCCCCCAGCCGCCCACCTGGCCGAAACGGTCGAGGACCGCCCAGATGAAGGCCAGCCCCACGCCCTGGTAGAACAGTCCGCCGATGATGTTGATGAACAGGTTCCCCCGGTACTGGAACTCGGCGCGGAACGCCGCACCGGCCAGCAGCAGATAGACGCGCAGCCCTCGCAACGCCCTCACCCGCCCTGCGACATGACACGGTGGCGCGCCCGGGACCAGACGAAGGCTGCCAGGGCGCCGAGCGCGACGATCCACGCCCCCTGGACGGCGAGGGCGGCGGCCATGCCGTACCCCTCGACCTGGCCGAGGTAGAGGGCGGCCGGGGTGTACGCGGTCGCCTGGAAGGGGAGCCACTCCGCGGCGGCCCTGACCGGCCCCGGCATGAACCACAGCGGGACCAGGGCCCCCGAGAAGAACTGTGCGACGAAGCGGTACGCCATGAGGGCCCCGCTCACCTCCAGTGTCCAGAAGGAGACCATGCCGAGCAGCAGCCCGAGCAACTGGTTCACGAGCAGCGCGCCGATCAGGGCCAGGGGATAGGCGACGGCGGCGGCCGTCGAGGCGGGCGCCTGGCCGGCGCCGATCAGCAGGGCGAACGGCAGGGCCACCAGCAGCACGGGCACCGCGGCGGAGGCCCATCCGAGCTGGCCGGCCAGCATCTGCCCGGGGAACCCGATGGGCCGCAGCAGGTCCACCGCGACCTTGCCCTCACGCACCCGCTGGTCGATGGGCGACGACCGCCAGGGGCTGACCAGCGTGTACTGGAGCGTGGACAGCGTCGCGTACGCCGTCATGGTGGAGAGGGAGACGCCGTCCACCTCGTCGCGGCCGTCGTAGAACGCGCTCCACACCACCGTCAGCAGGTAGATCTGGAGGAGCATCATGACGAACGAGGACAGGTAGGAGGTGCGGTAGGTGAGCGCGACGCGGAACTCCATCCGGGCGCACGCGAGATGGGCCTTCATCCTCGGTCCGCGTAGATCCGGTGGATGACGCTCTCCAGCTCGGGTTCCACGATCGACAGGTCGGTCACCTCGTGCCGTGCCAGTACGGAGGCGACCAGGGCGGCGGGAGGGGTGCGCGCCGGGTCGAAGCGCAGCCACACCTTGCCCTCCTCGCGGCGGACGACCTCGGCGCCCTCGACGCTCTCCAGGGCGTCGGTCTGCACGACGAGTTCGCGGTGCGGCGCGTAGCGGGTCTTCAGCTCGGCCACGGCACCGTCGTAGGCGACCTTGCCGTGGTCGATGAGGACGATCCGGTCGCAGAGTTCCTCGACGTCGTCCAGGTCGTGGGTGGTGAGGACGACGGTGGTCCCGGACTCCCGGTTGAGTTCACCGACGAAGGCGCGGATGCGCTCCTTGGCGACGACGTCGAGACCCACGGTCGGCTCGTCCAGGTAGAGGATGCTCGGGTCGTAGAGCATCGCGGCGGCGAGGTCCCCGCGCATCCGCTGGCCGAGCGACAACTGCCGTACCGGGGTGTCGAGGAACGAGCCGAGGTCGAGCACCTTGGTGAACTGCCGCCGCTTCTCCTCGAACCGGGCGGTGGGCACGTCGTAGAGCCGGCCGGTCAGCCACAGCGAGTCGCGCAGCGGAAGGTCCCACCAGAGCTGGCTGCGCTGCCCGAAGACCACGCCTATCTGCCGCGCGTTGCGCGCCCGGTCACGCCACGGAACGGTCCCGGCGACGCGCACGGTGCCGGAGGTGGGCACCAGGATGCCGGTGAGCATCTTGATGGTGGTGGACTTACCGGCGCCGTTGGGGCCCAGATAGCCGACCATCTCTCCCCGGGCGACCTGGAAGCTGATGCCGTCGACGGCTCGTTTGACGGTCTGCTCACGGGTGAGCAGCGTGCGCAGACCCGCGAACGAGCCCTCCTGGCGTTTCGGCCTGCGGAACTCCTTGACGAGGTCTGCCACCTCGATGACGGGCATGTGCGCCTCTCCTGGACCTGGTGGGGCCCCGAGGGGCACGGCCGAACAGGAGTGTGCACATCAAGGGCTGGTCTAGGCCAACCAATTTCCGTTCTGGGTGCTGTGGTTCGGGTCCGTCGTGCGAAGCGCGGGGGTCGGCCGGACCATGCGCACCGCCCAAGCCGGCGTCGAGGCCACGTCGCCCCACCGGTCCGGCTGGTCGCTCGCGACCGCTTGCCCACGCCCCCGCATGTCATCTGCATATACCGATCGCCGGTATATGGTGACGGTCATGACTGAACGCCCCTTGCAGGAGCCGACGTTGCTCCTCATCACCGCCCTCGCCGACGCGCCGCGGCACGGATACGCCCTGATCCAGGAGGTCGCCGCCATCTCCGGCGGCCGGGTGCGCCTGCGGGCGGGCACGCTGTACGGGGCTCTCGACCGCCTGTTGGGGCAGGGGATCGTCAGGGTCGAACGGGAAGAGGTCGTCGACAGCAGGCTGCGCCGTACGTACGCGCTGACGGACGCCGGGTACGAGGTGCTCGCCGCCGAGGCGGACCGGTTGCGGACGACCGCGCGGGAGGCCGAGCGCCGCATCGGGCTGGGCCGCCCAGGTCCGGCGCTGCGCCCCGCGCGGGACGGAGCGGGCGCGTGACGGGGACCAGGTCCGGGTCCACCGAGGGCCGCTCGCCCCGACCGGGCGGCGTGGTGCGGCTGTACCCGGCCGCCTACCGCCGACAGCACGGCGCGGAGATAGCCGCGACCCTGGCGGACATCGCCGACGCCGAGGGCAGGTGGGCCGTACGGCGCGAGACGGCAGCCGTCACCGGGCACGCTCTGCGCATGCGTACGGGCCTGGACTCGGCAAGGCCGGCGGGGCGGGCGCTGGCCGGGCTGATCCCGTACGTCGTCGCCGTGGCGGCCTCGCTCTCGGCCGCGCTGCTGGCGGTGTGGCCGCTCGAACCGCAGGCCTGGGACGGCGAGCGCACCTACACACCGCTCGCGTACGCCCCCTGGCTCGCGGTGCTCGGATGCCTGATCGCGGGCCGCTGGACAGGGGCCCGGATCAGCGCGGCCGGTGCCCTGGCCGGTGCCGCCGGGTCCGTGCCGCTCGCCTTCTGGTCGGGCGGCCAGGAGGGGCTGTCGCAGAACCTGCCGACGCTGCTCGGTCTCGCGGTGGCCGCCACGGCGGTGCTGGCCGCCCCGCCGGACCTGCCGCCGACCGCGCCGCGCGCCCGTCGCAACGCCACGCTGACCGCCCTCGCACTGGGGGTGCCCCTGCTGGTGGCCTCGACCACCGTCTTCCAGGCCGTCGCGGGACCGGGAATCGTGGAGTCCGCCCGTCCGGAACCGGTGCGCGTCCTCCTGCAGTTCGCCCCGCTCGTCCTGGCCTTTCCGGCTGCTCTCGGACTGGCCCGGTCCCGTCACGGAGGGGCTGTCGCCGCGGTGGTGATCGTCGCCGCGTGCGCGCTGATGTACGAGTACGGACTGCTGGCATCCGTGCCCTACGGCGCCGGGATGCTGATCGGGAAGGTCGCTTTCCTGACCGGCCTGGCCGCCCTCCTCATCCGCCTCGCCCTGCGGCTGCGCGGCACCCGTGAGCACCCTGGGACCTCGTGACCATGCCCCACCGGCTCCGGGAGTGATCCATCCGCGCCTTAAATCGATTGCACGCCCCCTGCCCCCTCCTTAGCCTCGGCCGCATGAGCCCGGAAACAATCATTCGCCCGTACCGGCCCGCCGACGAAGACGCCGTGGTCGATCTCTGGTCGCGAGCCTCGAAGGAGGCGCACCCCTTCATCGAGGGCGAAGGTGAGGGTGAGCGCGCGCGAAAGGTGCGCGAGGTCTATCTCGTGCACGCCGACAACTGGGTCGCCGAGGCACCTGACGGCACCGTCGTGGGTCTGCTCGGGCTGCTGGAGGCCGAGATCGGCGGGCTGTTCGTCGCCCCCGAGTCGCAGGGGACCGGGGTGGGCCGGGCGCTGGTGGAGCACGCCGTGTCCCTGCACGGCGAGGTGACCTTGGACGTCTTCGAGGAGAACGGGCGCGCCCGCCGCTTCTACGAGCGCATGGGCTTCGAGGAGCGCGGACGCCGGACGGACGAGGAGACCGGTCACGAAATCCTCGCCCTGGGCCGCCGCCCGGAGCGCCTGTAGTCGGCGCCCTGGCGGGCTGGGTGGGGCGGTGTCCGACGGGCGCCGCCCCCTGGTGTAAGTCGGCTTACCGAAGCCCGTCCACGAAGGCCCGCCAGGCATCGGCGCTCAGGACGAGGACGGGGCCGCCGGGGTTCTTGCTGTCCCGGACGGGGACGGCGGCGGGACAGCCGGCGGCGACCTCCAGACATTCGCCGCCGGTGTTTCCGCTGTGGGACGACTTACGCCAGGCGGCGTTGCCGGTGACCGCGCATTCGACGCAGTCACCGCCGTTGGAGCCGCTGTAGGACGATTTACGCCAGGTGGCAGCGCCGGTCACGGTGCACTCGACGCATTCACCACCGTTCGTGCCGCTGTAGCTGGACTTACGCCACGCCGCCATCGATGCCCCCTGGTGTCGGGTTACCGGAGTCCCTCCACGAAAGCCTGCCAGGCGTCGGCGCCCAGCAACAGGACAGGACCGGCCGGGTTTTTGCTGTCCCGGACGGGGACGGTGGCGGGGCAGCCGTCGGCCACCTCGACGCATTCGCCGCCGGTGCTTCCGCTGTAGCTGGATTTACGCCATTGCGAGTTCATCAGGGCGGGACTGGTTTCCATAACGCTCCTCCATCACACGGGCGATCAGTGCTGCGGAATCCTCGACGGAGAGAGCCGCAGCCTGAAGGTGAGCGTAGCGGCGTGAGGCCTCCCTGACGGTTGCAGGGTTAGCGGTCATGTGACCGGAGATGAGGTCCTCGGTGTAGACGATGTCGGGGTCTTCGTGGAAGCGCATAGCTGTGAACGAGCCGTCTAGGCTGGCGTGTTGGCCCACAGAGAAGGGCATCACCTGGATCCGCATCCAACGGCGTTCCGAGAACTCCAACAGATGCGCCAGTTGGTTCCGCATCACCTCCTGGCCACCGATAGGCCGGTGTAGTACCGCTTCGTCCAAGACGGCCCAGGCCAGCGGCGGCTGCTCCCGCTCCAGGATGAGCCGGCGCTCCATCCGTCCGGCCAGCAGGCCGTCCAAGTCGTCTGACACGCCGGTGGTCAGTACGGCCCGCGCGTACTCCTCCGTCTGCAACAGCCCATGGATCAACTGCACCTGATACGTGGAGATGTACGTCGCCTGTGCCTCCATGTCCGCGTACGGCTGGAACCACGTCGGCAGTTGGCTGCGCAGCACCAGGCCCACCAGGCGGGAGAAGAGGCCGTCCGTGCCGAGTGCGGCGTCCACCCGTTCCGAGAAGTCGCGGGTGGGGACCTTCTTCGTCGTCTCGATCTGGCCGATCAGAGAGCCCGTACAGAAGATGATGTCCCCGAGTTGACCCTGCTTCAGGTGGGCGGCCTCGCGCAGGCGGCGGAGTTCCCAGCCGTAGTAGTCCAGCGGGGAAGCGTTGGGGTCGAGGGTCTGCACGTTGGCCATGGGGCACCTCCGGCTGCAACGCCGTGCGGCGTTCGTTTCGATGTGTAGCCGAGAGTAATCAGCGCACTGCACGCTGGTGACATGAATCACGTAACTGACACCCGGACCGGTGACTGCGCCGCCGAGTCCGAGCCCGCCTACCGCTCAGAGTTCGCCATGGGTGAGCACTCGGCACGGCACCTGCGCCGCATCCTGCGCATGTACCTCAGGAGTTCCGGCCTCCTCGACCTCGCCGACGCGGCCGAGCTGGCGTTCACCGAGCTGATCGCCAACGTCGTCCGGCACGTCCCGGGCCGTCGCTGTCAGACGTGCATCCATCTGTGGGCGGACGGGGTGCGGGTCGAGGTGGCGGACCGTGATCCGAGGCTGCCCCGGCCCGCCGTCGGTGACGAACTCGCTGACGGCGGGCGCGGATTGGTGCTGGTCGCGGCCGTGACCGACCGCTGGGGCGTGGAGCCGCGCCCCGACGGGACCGGCAAGACGGTGTGGTTCGAGTGTCTGGCCGACCCCAAGGGGCGTCAGGCCAGTTCCTTGAGCACCGCGTCCGTGAGCACCGGCCAGACCTCCGTCGCCCAGGGGCCGAACGCCCGGTCCGTCAGCGCGACGCACGCCGCCCCCGCCACCGGGTCGATCCAGAGGAACGTGCCCGACTGCCCGAAGTGGCCGAAGGTCGCGGGCGAGGAGGACGTGCCCGTCCAGTGCGGTGACTTGGAGTCACGGATCTCGAAGCCGAGTCCCCAGTCGTTCGGGTTCTGATGGCCGTACCCCGGCAGGACGCCCTTGAGGCCGGGGTGCACGACGGTCTGGGCCTCCAGCACCGTACGCGGGTCCAGCAGGCGCGGGACCTGCACCTCGGCCGCGAACCGGGCCAGGTCGTCCACCGTCGAGACGCCGTCCTTGGCGGGGGAGCCGTCCATCGTGGTCGCCGTCATGCCCAGCGGCTCCAGGACCGCCTGGCGTACGTACTCCGGGAACGGTATCTCCGTGGCCTTCGCGATGTGGTCGCCCAGGACCTCGAAGCCCGCGTTGGAATACAGCCGGCGGGTGCCGGGCGGCGCGGTCACCCGGTGCTCGTCGAAGGCGAGGCCGCTGGTGTGCGCGAGCAGGTGGCGGACCGTGGAGCCCTCCGGCCCGGCGGGCTCGTCCAGCTCGACGGCGCCCTCCTCGTACGCCACCAGCGCCGCGTAGGCCGCCAGCGGCTTCGTGACGGAGGCGAGGGGGAAGCGGTGCGCGGTCGGGCCGTGCGTGCCCGCGACGGTGCCGTCCGCGGTGACGACGGCGGCCGCCGCGGTGGGGACGGGCCAGTTCTCGATCAGTGCCAGGCTCTGCATGGGAACGAGCTTACGACCGGCCGGACGGGTCACCCGTTTGCGCTTGCTTCGAGTGCACTCCAAGGTTCTAGCGTGGAGAGCATGACGGTGATGGAGAGCACACCCGCACGGACCGACGCCTGCGCACCCCCGAAGGCGCACCCGCGCCCGGAGGGTGACGACCGCTACACCATCAGCGAGGTGGCCGCCCTCACCGGCCTCACCGCGCACACGCTGAGGTGGTACGAGCGGATCGGGCTGATGCCGCATGTGGACCGTTCCCACACCGGGCAGCGCCGCTTCAGCAACCGCGATCTGGACTGGCTGGCCTTCGTCGGCAAGCTCCGGCTGACCGGGATGCCGGTCGCCCACATGGTCCAGTACGCGGAACTGCTGCGCGAGGGTGAACATACGTTCGAGGAGAGGCAGGGGCTGCTGGAGGCGACCCGCCGCGACGTGCGGACGCGCATCGCGGAGCTCCAGGACACCCTCGCCGTACTCGACTACAAGATCGACTTCTATGCGGGCGCCCGTAACGGCGTCGGAAAGGGTCTGACGACATGAGCGAGAGCACCGGCAGGATCGCCACGGCGGAGCTCGGGAAGGGCGGCCCCACGGTGGGTGTCCAGGGGCTCGGCTGCATGGGGATCAGCGAGTTCTACGGGGACACCGACGAGGCGGCCGCGAGGGACACCCTCGAAGCGGCGCTGGAGGCCGGGGTCACCCTCTTCGACACCGCCGACGTCTACGGGCGCGGCGCCAACGAGACCTTCCTCGCCCCGTTCGTCGGGGCGCACCGCGACGAGATCACCCTGGCCACGAAGTTCGCCATCCAGCGGACGGACGACCCGGAGTTCCGGGGGGTGAACAACGACCCGGCGTACATCAAGCAGGCCGTCGAGGGCAGCCTGCGGCGGCTGGGCACCGACGTCATCGACCTGTACTACATGCACCGGCGCGACCCGCTCGTCCCGCTCGCCGAATCGGTGGGCGCGATGGCCGAGCTGGTGCGGGAGGGCAAGGTCAGGCAGCTCGGGCTGAGCGAGGTGACCGGGGCGGAGCTGCGTGAGGCGTACGCGGTGCATCCGATCGCCGCGCTCCAGTCGGAGTGGTCGCTCTTCAGCCGGGACGTGGAGCGCAGCGCCGCGCCCGCGGCCGTCGAGCTGGGTGTGACCGTCGTGCCGTACTCGCCGCTCGGCCGGGGCTTCCTCACGGGTGCCTTCGCGGACGCGGCGAAGGATCTGGCGGAGAACGACTTCCGTAAGCACCAGCCGCGCTTCACCGGCGAGAACGCCCGGAGGAACGCCGCTCTGCTGGAGCCCGTCCACACGATCGCGGCGGCGCACGGGGTGACCGCCGCCCAGGTCGCGCTCGCCTGGGTCCAGCAGCGCGCCCAGGTGTACGGGACGCCCGTGGTGCCGATCCCGGGGACCCGTAAGCGCAGCCGGCTGCTGGAGAACGTCGCCGCGACCCGGCTGACGCTGAGCGCCGAGGAGCTGGAGCGGCTGGAGCCGATCGCCGGGCAGGTGGCGGGGGACCGGTACCCGGACATGAGCAACACGGCCATGGCCCGCGAGTAGGAAGGCCCACGGCCACGGGCCACGGGTCACGGGTCACGGGCCAGGGTTTCCGGGTGTGCGGTGGCCCTTCCGGCCTGGTGCGCGTGGCGGGGCGGCCCGGGGGCTACCCCTCGGTGCTGCCCGGCGCCACCAGCCCCGACTCGTACGCGAAGATCACCGCCTGCGCCCGGTCCCGCAGGTCCACCTTGGCGAGTATCCGTGAGACGTGGGTCTTCACCGTCTGCTCCGCCACCACCAGCCGCCCCGCGATCTCCTGGTTGGACAGGCCCCGCGCCACCAGTTCCAGGACCTCCGTCTCGCGCGGGGTCAGCCCCTTCAGCCGCCGGGCGGGGCCGCCCCGGAACGCCCCGGACGGCCGCTGCCGGGCGAAGTCCGCGATGAGCCGGCGGGTCACGGACGGGGCGAGCAGCGCGTCACCGGCGGCCACCACGCGTACCGCCGCGATCAGATCGGCCGGCGGCGCGTCCTTCAGCAGGAAGCCGGACGCCCCGACCCGCAGCGCCTCGTACACGTAGTCGTCCACGTCGAACGTGGTCAGCATCAGCACCTTCGGACGGTGGTCCACCCCCGTGGGCGGGTCCAGCAGGGCGCGGGCCGCCGCCAGACCGTCCATCTCCGGCATCCGGACGTCCATCAGCACGACGTCCGGGCAGGTCTCCCGGCTCACCTCGACGCCCCGGCGCCCGTCCGGCGCCTGGCCCACCACCTCGATGTCGCTCTGCGCCGCCAGCAGCGCCGCGAACCCCGCCCGGACCATGGCCTGGTCGTCAACGATGATCACGCGGATGCTCAAGAGTCCTCCGAGGCGAGGGAAGTCGACGGAACCGGGGCGGCGGCGGACAGCGGAAGCCGTGCGGCCACCCGGAAGCCCCCGTCGGGCAGCGGACCGGTGTCCAGCGTGCCGCCGGTCAACCGTACGCGTTCGCGCATGCCCACCAGCCCGTGCCCCGTCCCGGTGGACTCCAGCGGCGAACCGGGCCGCCCCGCACCGTCGTTGACGACCAGGACCGTCAGGTGAGGGCCGGCCACGGTGACCGACACCCGGGTGCGGGCCCCCGGCGCGTGCCGGACCACGTTGGCCAGGGCCTCCTGCGCGATCCGGTAGGCGGACAGATCGACGGCCTGGGGCAGCCCCTCCCGTATCGCCTCGGAGACCTCCGCGCCCATCGACAGCTCCACGCGGAGCCCCGAGCGCACCGTGGCCTCGACCAGCTGCTGGATCCGGTCGAGCCCCGGCTGAGGCGCGCGCTCCCCGTCCGTACCGTCGCTGCGCAGCACCGAGAGCAGCCGCCTCATCTCGGCCAGCGACTCCCGGGCGCTCGCCGCGATCGAGTCGAACTCGGCGCGCGCCTGGTCCGGGAGTCCCTCGATCCGGTACGGCGCCGAGTCCGCCTGCACCGTGATCACCGACATGTGGTGCGCGACCACGTCGTGCAGTTCCCGGGCGATCCGGGTCCGTTCCTCCAGCAGCGTCCGCCCGGCCCGCTCGGCCTCGCTGATCGTCTCCTGCTCGACGAGCCTGCGCTGCGCCTCGCCCCGCTCCCGCAGCGCCGCCGTGATCACCAGGACCACGGCACCCAGGACCGGCAGCAGCACCACACCGCCGGCGTCGCGGTCCGACCCGATCAGGTACAGCAGGAGCCCGGCCGCGCAGGTCGTCAGCCAGACGGCGACCAGTGTCCGCCGGGTCTCGCGCAGGCCCAGGGCGAGCAGCACGAAGAGGTGGCCGAGGATGACCGAAGGCGGCCACGGCCAGGGGAGTTCCTGGGGGAGGGGCGGGAGCGGCACCAGGGTGGGCGACGGGTCCGTGAGGGGGGTCAGCAGCACCAGCGCGCCGACGACGTCCGCGCACAGCACGATCCACCACGCCTGCAACGGCCGGTGGGCCAGCATCAGCAACGGCCCCGCCTGGGCGAGTGCCAGGAGCGCCGCGAGGCCGCGCCCCACCTGGTAGTCCGAGGTCAGGATCTGGAAGGTGACAGGCACGAAGAGGGCGGTGAGCAGGGTGACGACGACATAAGGCGCCAGCCGCCGCCACCGCCTGGAGGAGCCGGCGAGCAACGGGGTCGGCGGGTGGGAGGGGTGGGCCAGACTGCGGGCGAGCGCGCCCAGATGGCGGCGGGCGGCGCGGATCAGGCCGTCGGCGGGCGGGGGAGGCGCCGGAGAGGCGGAGGAGGAGGACATGGCCCGGCCAGGTTAGGCGGGCGCACCGCACCGGGGCGTCATACCAGGGTGCCGCTCCTGCCCCGGCCCGCCCCGTACCGGAGTACGGGGTCCGGGGCCTGGACGGAGGGGGACGCGGGGGTCTCGGCCTTGGTGCGGGGCGCGGGCGCGGGGCGTCACAGCTCCGCGAGCAGCTCCGCCTTCTTGGCGCTGTACTCGGAGTCCGTCACCAGGCCCGCCTGGTGCAGCTCCCCGAGGTGCCGCATCCGCTCCGCGACGCCTGCCGGATCGTGCAGCGGCCCGCCGACGGGGGCGGGAGCCGTGACGAGCGGGGCGGGGTGGGTACGGCGTACGGACTCCAGGACCGCCGCGGCGAACGGCAGGGACTCGTGCACCGGCCCGTACCCCCGCCCGAACAGGACGGCGGCCGGGTCCTGGTCCACCTGGACGCACTGGCCAAGGGTGTCCAGGCCGGTGGCCGGCCCCGGGACGGACACCGCCACCTCGGCGTCCGTGGGCGCACCACGCGGCACCAGCCGCAGGTACCCCTCCAGCGCGTCCGGCGAGCGCCACTCGACCCCGCACAACTCCGCCACCGGGAACGTCTGGTCGCCCGCCTTCCACTTGGCGCTGGACGCCCCGGTCCACGACCACCGGAAGGAGACCCGCGACCCGTCGAAGCCCGCCCGGCCGTCGTACGCCTTGAACTGCATCGGCGCCTCGGGCGCCGCGACCAGGAACCGGTCGGCGGGCAGGGACGCGTCCGGTCCCAGCACCGCCCGCAGCTCGGCCGCGTAGTACTCGGCGAGCGTCTCGCGCTCGGCGGGCAGGGCCAGCCGGTACGGGTCGCAGCCCGTCTTCAGCTGCCCGGCGGCCGCCTCCAGCAGCGGATCGGCACCGGGTCTCGGCACGGCATGCAGGACCACCGTGCCCCGCTTGCCCGGGAACAGCTCCACCGACGACAACGCGGCATACGGAATGCGGCGTTCACGCAGACTCTGGAAAAGTCTCGGCGTGCGGATCCCCCGTTCGAAGCGGATGAGCACGGAGTCGGTGTCGAACTCCCAGGTGGCATGAATTCCGGCCAGCACATCACCCATGTGCCTCATCGTAGGCGGCACGCGCCCTCACGTCGCCCCTTGGTGATGCGCATTCCCGATGGGAACGTTCACAGGATGTCCACACGCCGTTCGCCGCGCTCTACGCGCGTCAGGCACGCACACCGCCGGAGATCTCGTTCCGGCAGGCCTCCTCGGCGCTCGCGCAACTGACCGAGTCATAAGCGCCCACACCGATCGCGGCGAAATTGCTCAGGCTCTCCGTACCCGGCTCGAAATAACCGCTGTGGCCGATCGCGCCCTGTGCCGAAACGAGTCGCGCGCCGAATTCCGGATCGACCGGGTCGGCGCCGTGGCCGACCCCGCCGACCTCTATGTTCGGTACGTCCGCGATCCAGTCGTCGGCGTCCCGCATGGCCCACACCCGGGCCCCGGTGCGCAGCCCCGCCGCGTTGTCGGCCCGCATGCCGGGGCTCCCCGCGACCGCGATGTCGGACACCCGGCCGGGCAGGTCCCGCGCGGCCAGACCGCACAGCACGGAACCGTAGCTGTGGCAGAACAGCGAGACCGTCGAGGTGCCGGGCAGCGCGTCCAGGAGCCCGTTCAGCCGGACCGCCCCGGCCGCCGCCAGACCGCCGAGGGCGGCGTCCACGCCGAGACCCGCCGGCGCGGTGTAGTCGGCCCACGCGATGACCGCGGTACGGGTGTCCGGCCGGGCCGAGCGCTCCGCGCCGTACAGCGAACGGGCCATGCCCACCGGCGCGGCGTTCTCCTTGCGGCCGGTGCGCTCCAGCGTCAGCAGGTTCGTGTCCACCCCGGGGACGACCACGGAGACACGCTGCGCGCGGTCGAGGTCACCGAGGACCTCGGCCACGTGCCCTCGCCCCGAGGGGTCGAACGACAGGATCTGCCGGTCCTTCGCGAGCAGCGACCGGAAGCGTTCCAGCCGCAGCAGGGCCTGGTGGCGGCCGTCGAACGAGAGTCTCGTGTCCCCGGTCCGCTGGCGCTCCTCGGCCTCGGCCGCCACGAGGGCCCGCCGGTTGGCCCGGTAGCGCAGGGTGACGGGGGCGCCGTTCATATTGCCCACCACCAGCGGGTACTTGTCGGTGAGCGCCACCCGCTGCCCGGCCGTGAGCGACGCGAAGAAGCGGGCCAGCCGGTCCGCGGGGGCGCCCGCGTCCGGGAGCGCGTGACCGCCTATCCGGTCCTTCGCCCAGGAGGCGAGCGCGATGTCACGCGGTGTGGCGGTGTGTTGGTGGCGTACGGCCGTCCAGCCCGTGGTCGCCAGCATCACGAACACGACCGCGACGGCGAGCAGGGCGCGCCACGCGGTGAGGGTGGGGGAGGAGTCGAAGGAAGTCACTGCGCCCCACCCTAGGAGACGGTTTCAGGCCGTCGTGTCAGGGGTGACCCGGATCACCCGGCTGTGAAGGAGCGGCGGACGTGTGTCGCGCCCCGGCGCGCCCGGCGTCCGTGGGTGGGTGCGGCCCGGTGCCTGAAATGGCGCCCACACGGGGGCTCTTGTGATGTTCGTCACGAGGGGGCGTCAAGGCGTGTCGGCCGGGGGCGGCGGGGCGCGGGCGTCCGGTGAGGCCGGGGCGCGGTGTTGGGGAGGACGGGGCCGTGCGCGTCGCCGGGCCGCGCGTGTCGCCGGGGCCACGCGTGTTCCGGAGGGCCGTGGCTACGCCCGTTCCCGGGAAGGGGTCCTGGAGTCGTCCGCCGGGAAGGGGCAGGGGCGGCAGCCCGGCCCGTGGTCCGTGGACGACGCCGTGCGCCACGGGCCGAGGAGCGTCGTCCGCAGCAGGCCCAGGTGGAGTTCGGTCAGTTCGCGCAGCGCGTGCACGCTCGCGTCCTGCCGGCGGCCCCACGACTGCCCGGTCAGCCGCATCACCCCGGAGAACGCGGCGACGGCGACCCGGGGGCGGGGGTCCGCCTCCACGTCCAGCCCCTCCCGCTCGGCGATCAGCAGCGCGGTCTTCCGCTCCAGGTCGACACCGCGCCGCATGTGCGCGGCGACGAGCGAGGGCGTCGACTCGATCATCCGGTACGTCCGCAGCCGGAGTTCGACCGGGAGATCGCCCGCGGCGGTGTCCGCGATACTCTTCCAGGTGTCCAGTGCCGCGTGCCGCATGGCCTCGAACGGGGCTTCCGCGCAAGGGCGTTGGCGCAGTTCGAGGAGGAAGCGCGACTCCACGGCGTCCTGCGCGGCGAAGGCCGCCGCCTCCTTGTTCGGGAAGTAGCGGAAGAAGGTGCGCTGGGAGACGTCGACGACCGCCACGATCTCGTCCACGGTGGTCCGGTCGTACCCCCGGGTGGTGAAGAGTTCGAGGGCGGTGTGCAGCAGGGCTTCGCGGGTGCGCTGTTTCCTGCGTTCACGCAATCCGGCCGGGGGCCCGGGAGGCGAAACCCCGACTGTCTGCCTGCTCGTCACGTATCGGACCTCTTTCTGCCGCTTTGACCGGCTCAGCCTACCTGTGACCTACGCGACAGTTTCCGTCATGTGAAATGGTTTGTTAACTGTCAGAAGCTGACACTAATCTCGGCCCATGACTAGTCAGACCACTGTCGAGAAGGCACCGCGGGAGCCCGAAGACACCACCCTTCCCGCACCGGCGAAGGGCCTGCGCGGCCACCCCTGGCTGACGCTCTTCGCCGTTGCCATCGGCGTGATGATGGTGGCGCTCGACGGCACGATCGTCGCGATCGCCAACCCCGCCATCCAGCAGGACCTCAAGGCCTCGCTCGCCGACGTCCAGTGGATCACCAACGGCTACATGCTCGCCCTCGCCGTCTCGCTGATCACCGCGGGCAAGCTCGGCGACCGCTTCGGCCACCGCCAGACCTTCCTGATAGGCATCGCCGGATTCGCCGCGGCCTCGGCGGCCATCGGCTTCTCCGGCAGCGTCACCCTGGTGATCCTCTTCCGGGTGCTCCAGGGGCTCTTCGGCGCCCTGCTGATGCCGGCGGCGCTCGGCCTGCTGCGCGCCACCTTCCCCGCCGAGAAGCTGAACATGGCGATCGGCATCTGGGGCATGGTCATCGGCGCCTCGACCGCGGGCGGGCCCATCCTCGGCGGTGTGCTCGTGGAGCACGTCAGCTGGCAGTCGGTCTTCTTCATCAACGTGCCGGTCGGGGTGCTGGCACTCGTCTTCGGCCTGGTGATCCTCAGGGACCACCGCGCCGAGAACGCGCCGAGGTCCTTCGACATCGGCGGCATCGTGCTGCTGTCGCAGGCGATGTTCTGTCTGATCTGGTCGCTGATCAAGGGCTCGGAGTGGGGCTGGGGCGACGTCAAGACGCTCGGCTTCCTCGGTGCCGCCGTGGTCCTGTTCCTCGTCTTCGCGCTGTCCCAGAACAACGTCCGCGAACCGCTGGTCCCGCTGGCGATGTTCCGGTCCGTGGCGCTGTCGGCCGGTGTGGTGCTGATGGTGCTGATGGCGTTCGCCTTCATGGGCGGCCTGTTCTTCGTCACCTTCTACCTTCAGAACGTCCACGGCATGAGCCCCGTGGACAGCGGTCTGCACCTGCTTCCGCTGACCGCGATGATGATCGTCGGCTCGCCGCTGGCCGGTGCGGCGATCACCAAGTTCGGTCCGCGCGTCCCGCTGGTCGGCGGCATGGTGTGCGTGGCGGTCGCCATGTTCGGCATGTCCCAGCTGAGTGTCGACACCGGCACGCTGACCATGTCGCTCCTGTTCGCCCTGCTCGGCTTCGGGCTCGCGCCGGTCATGGTCGGCGCCACCGAGGTCATCGTCGGCAACGCCCCGATGGAGCTCTCCGGTGTCGCCGGCGGCCTCCAGCAGGCGGCGATGCAGGTCGGCGGCAGCCTCGGTACGGCCGTCCTGGGCGCGGTCATGGCCACCAAGGTGGACGCGAACCTGGGCGACAACTGGAAGGCCGCGGAGCTTCCGCCGGTGGACGCGGCGCAACTGGAGCAGGCCTCCTCCGCCATCGAGGTCGGCATGCCGCCGGTGCAGCCGGGCACCCCGCCGGAGATCGCGGCGAAGATCACGGAGGTCGCCCATGACACGTTCGTGTCGGGCATGAGCTTCGCGTTCCTGACCGCCGGTGGCGTCGCGGTGGTCGCCGCACTGGTCGCCCTGCTCACCAAGCGCGGCGAGAACGCCGAGGCGGGCATGGGCGCGGGCCACATCTGACCCCTCGGCCGCGCGGAGCGCACCCCGGGCGCACACCCCGGCGCACTCCGGACGGCCGACGTCAACACAGCGCAGACGACAGCCCCGCCGGACGGTTCCGGCGGGGCTGTCGCCTATCAGGGTGGTCCACCGCCCCGCCCCTTCCGGACGGACCATCCCGCAGGTCAGGGTGCGGACATCGCGAACCATCCGGCTCGCTCGACCACGGGGGTTGAACCACCATGCGTACGACCGTTCTCGCCGCCACCCTGGCGGCCACCGCGCTCATCCCGGCCACCGCGACGGCCGGCACCGTGTCCGGGGCACCGCACCGGCCCGCCGGGCAGGACAGCGCCCGCACCGCCGGGCGGTCCGCGCCCGGCGGGCTCGCCCCCTGCGGGGCCGGACAGCTCTGCCTCTGGACGAAGCCCGACTTCGCCGGGGCCAGGCAGACCCACGAGCTGGCCACCGTGGACATCGAGAGCTGCACCCCACTGGCCTCCGGCTCCACCGCGCAGGCCCTGGCCAACCGCACCGGACGCCCGGTCACCACGTACCAGTCGGCCACCTGCGCGGAGACCGGGGAATTCGAGACCTATCCGGGCGGCGGGACCTGGACGCCCCGGTCGCCGTACACCGTGCGGGCCTTCAAGATCTGGGAGAACTGACACCGCCGCCCGGCACCGGAACGCCGGAGGGCGGCGAGCCGTACGGCCCGCCGCCCTCCGGCTCCGCCCCCCGGGGGCGGACACGTGCTACGCGTCGCCGCCCTCCGCACCGGGATGCGCGGCCGCCACGTCCAGCAGCTCGTAGCGGTCCATCGCCGTCTTCAGCGCGGAACGGTCGATCTTCCCCGCCTTCGCCAGCTCGGTCAGCACCGCGAGCACGACCGACTGCGCGTCGATGTGGAAGAAACGACGGGCCGCGCCACGGGTGTCCGCGAACCCGAAGCCGTCCGCGCCCAGCGACTGGTACGCCCCGGGCACCCAGCGCGCGATCTGGTCCGGCACCGAACGCATCCAGTCCGACACCGCCACGAACGGGCCCTGGGCACCGGAGAGCTTCCGCGTCACGTACGGGACGCGCTGCTCCTCCTCCGGGTGCAGCAGGTTGTACCGCTCGACGTCCACCGCCTCACGGCGCAGCTCGTTCCAGGAGGTCGCCGACCAGACGTCCGCCTTGACGTCCCACTCCTCCGCGAGGATCCGCTGCGCCTCGACGGCCCACGGCACCGCCACGCCCGAGGCCATGATCTGGGCCGGGACCGAGCCCTTCTCACCGGTGCGGAAGCGGTACACACCCTTGAGGATGCCTTCGACGTCCACGTCGGCGGGCTCGGCCGGGTGCTGGATCGGCTCGTTGTAGACGGTGAGGTAGTAGAAGACGTCCTCGTTCTCCTCGGGGGTGCCGCCGTACATCCTGCGCAGACCGTCCTTGACGATGTGCGCGATCTCGTACCCGAAGGCCGGGTCGTACGCGACACAGCCCGGGTTGGTCGAGGCGAGCAGCTGCGAGTGGCCGTCCGCGTGCTGGAGGCCCTCACCGGTCAGCGTCGTACGGCCGGCGGTGGCACCCAGCACGAAACCGCGCGCCAGCTGGTCGGCCATCTGCCAGAACTGGTCACCGGTCCGCTGGAAACCGAACATCGAGTAGAAGACGTACACCGGGATCAGCGGTTCGCCGTGCGTGGCGTACGCCGAACCCGCGGCGATCAGCGAGGCCGTGCAGCCCGCCTCGGAGATCCCGTCGTGGAGCATCTGCCCGGTCGGGGACTCCTTGTACGTGAGCAGCAGATCACGGTCCACCGACTCGTACTGCTGACCGAGCGGGTTGTAGATCTTCGCACTCGGGAAGAAGGCGTCCATACCGAACGTGCGGTACTCGTCGGGCGCGATCAGCACGAAACGCTTGCCGATCTCCTTGTCCCGCATGAGGTCCTTGAGGATGCGGACGAACGCCATGGTCGTGGCGATCGACTGCTGGCCCGAGCCCTTCTTCGCGGTCGCGTACGTCTTCTCGCCGGGCAGGGGCAGCGGCTTCGCGCGCACCACCCGCGTCGGGACGTAACCGCCGAGACCCTTGCGGCGGTCGTGCATGTACTGGATCTCGGCCGAGTCGCGGCCCGGGTGGTAGTACGGCGGATTGCCGTCCTCCAGGTCCTTGTCCGCGATCGGGAGGTGCAGCCGGTCGCGGAACCGCTTCAGGTCCTCGACCGTGAGCTTCTTCATCTGGTGGGTGGCGTTGCGGCCCTCGAAGTTCGGGCCGAGCGTCCAGCCCTTCACCGTCTGGGCCAGGATCACCGTCGGCTGGCCCTTGTGGGCCTTGGCCGCCGCGTAGGCCGCGTAGACCTTGCGGTGGTCGTGTCCGCCGCGGCCCAGGTGGAGGATCTGGTCGTCGGACATGTCCTTGACCATCTCGCGCAGCCGCGGGTCACCGCCGAAGAAGTGCTCCCTGATGTACGCGCCGGTCTCGGTGGCGTACGTCTGGAACTGGCCGTCCGGCGTGGTGTTCAGCTTGTTGACCAGGATGCCCGTGCGGTCCTGCGCGAGCAGCGGGTCCCAGGTGCGGTCCCAGACGAGCTTGATCACGTTCCAGCCGGCGCCGCGGAACTGCGACTCCAGCTCCTGGATGATCTTGCCGTTGCCGCGCACCGGGCCGTCGAGGCGCTGGAGGTTGCAGTTGACCACGAAGGTGAGGTTGTCCAGCCCCTCGCGGGCCGCGATGGAGAGCTGGCCGAGCGACTCCGGCTCGTCCATCTCGCCGTCACCGAGGTAGGCCCACACGTGCGACCCGGAGGTGTCCGCGATACCGCGCGCCTCCATGAAGCGGTTCATCCGCGCCTGGTAGATCGCGCCGAGCGGCCCGAGGCCCATCGAGACGGTCGGGAACTCCCAGAAGTCCGGCATCAGCCGCGGGTGCGGATAGCTGGACAGGCCGTTCGGCGCCTTCGACTTCTCCTGGCGGAACCCGTCGAGCTGCGCCTCGCTCAGCCGGTCGAGCAGGAAGGCGCGGGCGTAGATACCGGGGGAGGCGTGCCCCTGGAAGAAGATCTGGTCGCCGCCGAGGCCGTCGTCCTTGCCCCGGAAGAAGTGGTTGAAGCCCACGTCGTACAGCGACGCGGAGGAGGCGAAGGTGGCGATGTGCCCGCCGACGCCGATCCCCGGACGCTGGGCGCGCGAGACCATCACCGCCGCGTTCCACCGGGTCGCGTTGAGGACCTTGCGCTCGATCTCCTCGTCGCCGGGGAAGAACGGCTCGTCCTTCGTGGCGATCGTGTTCACGTAGTCCGTGCTGCGCATCTCCGGCACGGCGACACGCTTCTCCCGCGCACGCTCGATGAGCCGGAGCATCAGGTAGCGGGCACGCTCACGGCCTCGCTCGTCGACGGCGGCGTCGAGGGAGTCCAGCCATTCCTGGGTCTCTTCGGGATCGAAGTCCGGGACCTGGCTCGGAAGGCCGCCAATGATGATCGGGTTGCGATCGGATCCGGAAGCCACGCTGTTCCTTCGCTGTTCGGTGGTGCTCTTCGGGGCCTGGTATGCGGGGAACGTACCCCCGGAAGGCTGCTGTACGCCGCCTCCATCGTGTACCGCGAGGCCCCCCACGTCATCTCTACTGTGGGGTAACACAGGGTTCCCGCCGGGCGCGCCGGGGCACGAGTACCGGCAGGGTGCGGGCGGTCCGGCCCAAAACGCAACCATACGCCCAAGGCGTCCAAGTGTTCCCAAAGGCTGTTCGACTCCTTATGCCGGACCGAAACGGCATAAGCTGAGGAAGGACGTAAAGGGTCCGGACACCATCCCCGGGCCCCTGAGGCGACATGCCGGGAGTTGCGGTGATGTGGCAGGGAACGTCACCGTTTAGGCGGTCTCGTACGCCGGGTACTTGCGCGATTCGCCCAGCCCGTGTGGACTACGGCCAACGCCCCGCGCCCGCGCGTGGCTGAAGCATTTTCCGAAACATGATCAGGAGGCAACCCGTGAGCGCGACCGCGGACCACGCGGAGGAACGGACCAACACGGCCGCGAGGCTTGGGTTCGAGCCCGGACAGGTGGTCCAGGAGATCGGCTACGACGACGACGTCGAGCAGGAGCTCCGTGAGGGCATTGAGGCCACAATCGGCCAGGAACTCGTCGACGAGGACTACGACGACGTCGCTGACGTCGTCCTGCTCTGGTTCCGCGACGAGGACGGCGACCTTACGGACGCGCTGGTGGATGCCATTGGTCTGATCGAGGACGGTGGGGCGGTCTGGCTGATGACGCCCAAGACCGGCCGCGACGGATACGTCGAACCGAGCGACATCAACGAGGCTGCCCAGACAGCGGGTCTCGCCCAGACCAAGAGCATCAACGCGGGCAAGGACTGGACGGGCAGTCGTCTGGTCACCCCCAAGGGCGCGAAAGCCAAGCGCTGACGGGCTCCATCGTCAACCGAGGCCCCCGTGCGGCACACGCCGCCGGGGGCCTTCGTACGTCCCGCGCGGACCCGGACCGTTCCCGTGAGGCGCCCTGCGTAGGGTGGGTCTCACCCGGACGGCTCAGACCGGGACAGTGAAGACGTTGCGAAGGGACCGCTCTCATGGCGATCGAGGTCGGCACGAAGGCTCCGGATTTCGAGCTGAAGGACAACCACGGGCGGACGGTGAGGCTCTCCGACTTCCGCGGCGAGAAGAACGTGGTGCTGCTCTTCTACCCGTTCGCCTTCACCGGGGTGTGCACCGGCGAGCTGTGCGCGCTCCGTGACGAGCTGCCGACGTTCGAGAACGACGACACCCAGCTGCTCGCCGTCTCGAACGACTCGATCCACACCCTGCGCGTCTTCGCCGAGCAGGAGGACCTCGCTTATCCCCTGCTGTCCGACTTCTGGCCGCACGGCGAGGCCTCGCGGGCCTACGGCGTCTTCGACGAGGACAAGGGCTGCGCGGTGCGCGGCACCTTCGTCATCGACAAGGAGGGCGTGGTCCGCTGGACGGTCGTCAACGGCCTCCCGGACGCGCGCGACCTGAACGACTACATCAAGGCCCTCGACTCCCTCTGAGCCGGGGACCCGGGCCCGCGACGGGCCGATCCGGGAATCCGACGGTGGCACCCGGCCAAAAGCCTGTTTTGGCCGGGAACCGGTCACTAGGATCCAATCGTTGATCCGATGCCAACGCACGAACGGGGTCGCTGGTCTCTGCCGGCCCTCTCAACCATCTTGGAGGACTCGTGGGAGTCAGCCTCAGCAAGGGCGGCAACGTCTCGCTGACCAAAGCCGCTCCGAACCTGACCGCGGTCATCGTGGGTCTGGGCTGGGACGCCCGGACGACCACCGGTGGTGACTTCGACCTCGACGCCAGCGCCCTGCTGACGAACGCCGAGGGCAAGGTCGGCAGCGACGGGAATTTCGTCTTCTTCAACAACCTCAAGAGCCCCGACGGCTCCGTCGAGCACACCGGTGACAACCTCACCGGTGAGGGCGAGGGCGACGACGAGGTCATCAAGGTGAACCTCGCGGCCGTCCCGGCCGACGTCGACAAGATCGTCTTCCCGGTCTCGATCTACGAGGCCGAGACCCGCCAGCAGAGCTTCGGCCAGGTGCGCAACGCCTACATCCGCGTGGTGAACGAGGCGGACAACAGCGAGCTGGCCCGCTACGACCTGAGCGAGGACGCCTCGACGGAGACCGCCATGGTCTTCGGCGAGCTCTACCGCAACGGCGCGGAGTGGAAGTTCCGCGCGATCGGCCAGGGGTACGCCTCGGGCCTGCGCGGTATCGCGCAGGACTTCGGCGTCAACGTCTGAGCCACACCGCTCCACCGCGTCCGGCGCCGCACGTTGTGCGGCGCCGGACGTGCTAGGGCGTGTTTCGAAAGTAGCGCCGTCCGCCCGGAGGGCGGGGCCGGCGGCGTCTGGTGCGTGCGATCGCAAGGCGGAGGGTCGCCCCGATACTGGATGTATCGGGGTGATCCCGACAACGCGGCGAGCGTGCGTGCCAGGCGTCGCCGGGCAGGCGGGACTTTCGAAACACGCCCTAGGCAGGGCGGCCGCCCCCACCCCGGGGCGTCCGCAACCGTCCATCGACTCGGGGAGGACACAGCATGGGCGTCACGCTCGCCAAGGGAGGCAACGTCTCCCTCTCCAAGGCCGCACCCAATCTCACCCAGGTGCTGGTGGGGCTCGGCTGGGACGCACGATCCACCACCGGAGCCGACTTCGACCTCGACGCCAGCGCACTGCTGTGCCGGTCCGGCCGGGTCATCGGCGACGAGTGGTTCGTGTTCTACAACAACCTGACCAGCCCCGACGGCTCCGTCGAGCACACCGGGGACAACCTCACGGGTGAGGGCGAGGGCGACGACGAGTCGATCATCGTGAACCTCACCCAGGTCCCCGAGCACTGCGACAAGATCGTCTTTCCGGTCTCGATCCACGACGCCGACAATCGCGGCCAGACGTTCGGGCAGGTCGCCAACGCCTTCATCCGCGTGGTGAATCAGGCGGACGGCCAGGAACTCGCCCGGTACGACCTCAGCGAGGACGCCTCCACCGAGACCGCGATGATCTTCGGCGAGCTGTACCGGTACGGCGGGGAGTGGAAATTCCGTGCGGTGGGGCAGGGGTACGCGTCAGGGCTCCGCGGGATCGCTCTAGACTTCGGGGTCAACGTTTCGTAAAGCCGCGCACGACGCGGGGGAGCCCCGTACCCAACCGGGAGACCCGTTACACACACGATGGGGTAGCCAGTGCTTCTGAAAACCTTCGGCTGGTCGTTCGCGGTCACCGCGCTCGGCCTGGTCGCAGCGGTGTTCTACGGGGGGTGGCAGGCGCTGGGGATCGTGGCGATCCTGTCGGTCCTGGAAATCTCGCTGTCCTTCGACAACGCGGTGATCAACGCCGGAATCCTGAAGAAGATGAATGCCTTCTGGCAGAAGATCTTCCTCACCGTCGGTGTGCTCATCGCGGTCTTCGGTATGCGACTGGTCTTCCCCGTCGTGATCGTGGCCATCAGCGCCAAACTCGGGCCCATCGAGGCCATCGACCTGTCGTTCAACGACCCCGACCGCTACAAGGAATTGGTCACGGACGCCCATCCGGCCATCGCCGCCTTCGGTGGCATGTTCCTGTTGATGATCTTCCTCGACTTCGTCTTCGAGGAGCGCGACATCCAGTGGCTCCGCTGGATCGAGCGTCCGCTGGCCAAGCTCGGCAAGGTCGACATGCTGTCGGTCTGCGTGGCGCTGATCGTGCTGCTGGTCGCCTCCATGACCTTCGCCACCCAGGCGCACCAGCACGGCGGTGGTCACGCCGACAAGGCGTCCACGGTGCTGCTCGCGGGCATCGCCGGTCTGATCACGTATCTCATCGTCGGCGGTCTCTCCGGCTTCTTCGAGGACAAGCTCGAAGAGGAGGAGGAGCGCGAGCAGGAGGCCGAGGAAGAGGCCAGGAAGAGCGGCAAGCCGGCGTCCGCGGTCCTTCTCGCGGGCAAGGCCGCGTTCTTCATGTTCCTCTACCTGGAGGTCCTGGACGCGTCCTTCTCGTTCGACGGCGTCATCGGCGCCTTCGCCGTCACCAACGAGATCGTGCTGATGGCCCTCGGTCTCGGTATCGGCGCCATGTACGTCCGTTCGCTCACCGTGTACCTGGTCCGCCAGGGCACGCTGGACGACTACGTCTACCTGGAGCACGGCGCGCACTACGCGATCGGCGCGCTCTCGGTCATCCTGCTGGTCACCATCCGGTACGAGATCAACGAGATCATCACCGGCCTCGTCGGCGTCGTGCTGATCGCCTGGTCCTTCTGGTCATCGCTGCGGCGCAACAAGGCGCTCGCCGCGGCCGAGGGCAGCGGCGGCAGCACCGATTCCAAGGCGGAGGTGTCCTCCGGGGTGTGACCCGGCCAGGATTGAGGAACGCTCTCTCTGCGGGGCGGCCCACGGCGGCGGTACTTCCGGGAACACCCCGGACCCGTCCCGGTGGCCGCCCCGCGGCGGCGTGCGGGGGCGGCCGCCGGGACAGGTGGGTCAGCGAAGACAGGTGGGGGTTGGGATGGGCTTCTGGGACGGCCTGAGGCCGCTGCGCGCGGCACAGTTCGACGCGGGTTCGGGGGCGACGAGCTCGATCGTGCTCACCCGGCGCAACGCGACGATATCCCTGGACAAACAAGGTGCCCTGTCGGGCAACCTGCGCGTGAACCTCTCGTGGCGGATGCGTACGTCGGACATCGGCGGCCGCTCCCAGCAGGGCAGCCGGCTGCTGCGCCCGCTCAAGCTCTTCCAGCCCGAGGTCGTCCAGGCCCACACCCAGGGGATGGTCAACGTCGACCTGGACCTGGGCTGCATGTACGAGCTGAGCGACGGCACCAAGGGCGTCGTGCAGCCGCTCGGCAACCTCACCGGCGACCTCAACGCCCCGCCCTACATCAGGCTCAGCGGGGACGACCGCTTCGGGGCGCCGTCCGGCGAGACGGTCTACGTGAACCTCGACCAGCGGGACGAGATCAAGCGGCTGCTGTTCTTCGTGTACATCTACGACCAGACCCCCGCCTTCGACCGCACGCACGCCATGGTCACGCTCTACCCGGGCAACGGCCCGCGGATCGAGATCGAGCTGGACGAGCGCGCGCCGGAGGCCCGTTCGTGCGCCGTGTTCACGGTGGAGAACGTCAAGGGCGAGCTGGTGGTGCGCCGCGAGGTGAAGTTCGTGTACGGCTTCCAGTCGGAGCTGGACCGGATGTACGGCTTCGGCATGCAGTGGGGACGCGGCTACAAGTCACGGACCTGAGGGCCGCCGCGCCCGGCGGCCGGGGACCGGACGGCTCAGGGCCGGATGAACTGCGGGCCCTGCGGCGGCAGTACGAAGGCGGGGTCCGGGGCGTACGCCGCGGCCGCCGCCGGCTGCGGATAGCCGTACGCGGGCTGGGGCGCCGGGACCGGCTGGGGGTAGCCGTAGGCGGGCTGGGGCGCCGAGGCGGGCTGTGGATAGCCGTACGCGGGCTGCTGGTGGACGACCGTGGCCTGCTCGTCGGGCGTCGGCGCGACGGGCCCGGGGGAGCCGGGCACCTGCGCGGTGGTGGCGGGCGGCGGGACGGACGGGGGCGTGACGGGAGCCGGCGGCGCGGGCTCCGGCTCCGGCTCCGGCTCGAAGGTCCCGGCCCCGGCTTCGGCTTCGGACCCGGCCTCCGCCTCGTCGACCGAGATCCCGAACGCGGTGGCGAGGCCGACCAGTCCGGTCGGGTAACCCTGGCCCACGGCCCGGAACTTCCAGCCCTCACCGCGCCGGTAGAGCTCGCCGCAGATGACGGCGGTCTCCTCGCCGGTCTCCGCGCGCACATCGAAGACGGCGAGCGGCTCGCCGTCCGAGGAAGCCGCGTCGTACAGCGATATCCGCAGGTCGCGGACCTGCTCGAACGCCCCCTCGTCACAGGACGCCGCGATGACCACCTGGTCCACGGAGGCGTCGAGCGCCGACAGATCGGCCTCGACCGTGTCCGTGAGCCCCTCGGGGACGCTGCGCTTGGGCAGCCGCCGCACGAGCCCCGAAGGATGCCGGGGCTGGTTGTAGAAGACGAAGTCCTCGTCCGAACGCACCTGCCCCGAGGCGCCGAGCAGCAGGGCGGAGGCGTCCACGTCCGGAACTCCGGGCCCCGGCGTCCAGCGCAGCACGGCCCGTACCGCCATGGCGTCGAGGGGGACGTTCGAGCCCTTCAGCATCGCGTGCGTCATGCCGGTCATCCTGCCTGCTGGAGGCCCCGCCGGACAACGCGGGGGCACGGACCAGTAGGCCAGGACCGTCCGGAAGGGCACGCGTGAACACGCCGCGAGGGAAGCGGGAAAGGGCCGGGCCACCGGAAGTTCACGCGGCCGGGGAACCAGCGACACCCGTCCGAACGTACTATTACCGGTCATACGTTGCCAGGCCTTCGGGCAGTACGGGGGATACACATGCGTCATTTCGGGCACATACCGCCCGTCGCCCGCGAGCGCCTCTTCTTCAAGGAGCCGTGCGCGTTCGACGCGGGCTCGTCGCCCGAAGTGCTCTCGACCGCTCTCGGCGCGACCCTGTACAGCCCCGCGACCCGGCCGCGGCTGGCCGACGACGTGCTCAAGCAGGCGGGGCGCGGAGTGGTCTCCATGGTGCTCTGCCTGGAGGATTCCATCGACGACGCCGAAGTGGTCGGCGCCGAGGCGAATCTCGTACGGCAGTTCGCGGAGATCGCGGAGCGCGCCGCCGAGATGCCACTGCTCTTCATCCGGGTGCGCGAACCGGAGCAGATCACCGACCTCGTCAAGCGCCTCGGGGAATCGGCGCAATGGTTGTCCGGATTCGTACTTCCCAAATTCACCGCCCAGCGGGGAGAGCTGTTTCTCGAAGCCCTCGCGGAGGCCGAATCCGCGAGCGGGCACCGGCTGTTCGCGATGCCGGTCCTGGAATCCCCGGAACTGCTGCACCTGGAGAGCCGGGCCGAGACGCTCCGGGGCATCGCCCGCACCGTGGACCGGTACCGCGAGCGCGTCCTCGCCCTGCGGCTCGGAGTCACCGACTTCTGCTCCGCCTACGGACTGCGCCGGTCACCCGACATGACGGCGTACGACGTCCAGATCGTCGGGTCCGTCATCGGAGACGTCGTCAACGTGCTGGGCCGCTCCGACGGCACCGGGTACACCATCACCGGGCCCGTGTGGGAGTACTTCCGTCTCCAGGAGCGCATGTTCAAGCCCCAGCTCCGCCGGAGCCCCTTCATGGGGCGGTCGGCCGACGAACTGCGTACCGCGCTCATCGAGCACGACCTCGACGGTCTCCTCCGCGAGATCGAGCTCGACCGGGCCAACGGCCTCCTCGGCAAGACCTGCATCCACCCCTCCCACGTCCAGCCCGTGCACGCGCTGTCCGTGGTCAGCCACGAGGAGTACACCGACGCGCAGGACATCCTGCGGCCCGAGCGGGGCGGCGGCGGGGTGCTGCGCTCGGCGTACACGAACAAGATGAACGAGGTGAAGCCGCACCGCGCCTGGGCGGAGCGCACCCTGCGCCGGGCCGAGGTGTTCGGCGTGGCACGGGAGGACATCGGCTTCGTGGAACTCCTGGCGGCGGGGCTGGCGGACTGAGCGGCATCATGGATGAGCGGGGGCTCGTACCGGCACGGGCGGCTCGAACGCGACCGGCCGGAGGCGCGTCGGCCCGCAACGGACCGGCCGGAGGGGCGTCGGCCCGCAACGGACCGGCTCGCATCGGACCGGCCGGAGAAGAGCCGGCCCGGCACAGGACAGCAGTGAGGAAAGAAGTGGCAGTGGACGTGGAGTGGTCGGGCGACTGGGTCGCCGAGCGGCTGGGTGTCGCACTCGTCGGTGACACGGAGCTCCGCGACCTGCTGGGCCTCGCCCTGCGGCGTAACCCCAAGCGCGCCCATCTGCTGGTGTCCAACGTCCTGGGCAAGCACGTCCCGCAGCGGCCGTCCGTCGTGTACGGCGCCGGGTACGAGCTCGGCGAGCGGGTGCGCGACCTGCTGGGCGAGGCCGAGGCGCGCCGCGCGGTCGTCCTCGGATACGCGGAGACGGCCACGGGCCTCGGGCACGCCGTCGCGGACGGCCTCGGCGTCGCGCCCTACCTGCACTCCACCCGCCGCCCCGTCGAGGGCGTCGCACGGGCGGGCGGCTTCGAGGAGTCCCACTCGCACGCCACCTCCCACCTCCTGCTTCCCGAGCGGCCCGGCCTGCTGAGCGCCGCCCCGGGAGCACCCCTCGTCCTGGTCGACGACGAGTTCTCCACCGGCAACACCGTGCTCAACACCATCCGCGCCCTCCACGAGCGCTACCCCCGCGACCGGTACGTCATCGTGGCCCTCGTCGACATGCGGTCACCGGAGGACCGGGCCACGCTCACCGCGTTCGCCCGGGAGATCGGCGCCCGCGTGGACCTGGTGGCCCGCGCGCGGGGGACCGTGCGCCTGCCGGACGGGGTCCTGGAGAAGGGCCTCGGCCTGGTCGCCGACCAGCTCGCCGTGCGGGCCGACTCCCACCAGGAGGAGCCGCCGCCGGTGAGCCGAGATGCCCGCCCGGCCCCCGTCCGGGTCGAGCTGGGCTGGCCGGCCGGGGTCCCCGACGGGGGCCGCCACGGCTTCACACCCGTCCACCGCGCCGCCCTGGAAGCGGCCCTGCCGGACATGGCGGCCCGGCTCGCGGACGCCCTGGGCGACGCCCGCCGGGTGCTCGTGCTCGGCTTCGAGGAGCTGATGTACGCGCCGCTGCGGCTCGGCACCGCCCTGGAGGACGCCACCACCGCCGAGGTGCGGTACTCCACCACCACCCGCTCCCCGGTCCTCGCCGTGGACGACCCCGGCTACGCGATACGCACCCAGCTGGTCTTCCCCGCCCACGACACCCCCTCCGACGGCCCCGGCGAGCGGTACGCGTACAACGTGGCCGGAGCCGGCTTCGACGCGGTCGTCGCCGTCGTCGACTCGGTGGCCGACACCCCCGCCCTGCACGCCCCCGGAGGCCTGCTGGACCAGCTCGCCGGACACACCGGCCGTGTCCTTCTCGCGGTCGTCCCCTCGTACGTCCCGACGCCCTCACCCGTCGAAAGGCAGGACGCCGCCATGCTGCCCGAACCCCTGAGGGGTCCCGCCTTCTCCTCCTACGCGGCGGACGAGGTCGGCTGGCTGCTCCAGGACCTCTCGGACACGGCACTGGAGGCACCCACCGAGGAACGCGAGGAGGCGATACAGAGCGGCGGCGCCCACTACGCCGAGTCGCTGCCCGTCGAGTACCAGCCCACCCCGCAGTACCAGGAGCTGTTCAAGGCCGCCCTGGCCACCTCCGCCGGCCGTATCGCCCGCGCCGTCGGCACCGTGACCGAGACCGTCCTCGCCGAACACCCGCACTCCCGGCCCGTGCTGGTCTCCCTCGCCCGCGCGGGCACCCCCGTGGGGGTCCTGATGCGCCGCTGGGCCCAGCACCGGCATGGCATCGACCTGCCGCACTACGCCGTCTCCATCGTCCGGGGACGCGGCATCGACGCCAACGCCCTGCGCTGGCTGGCCGCCCACCACGACCCGGCCGACGTCGTCTTCGTCGACGGCTGGACCGGTAAGGGCGCCATCACCCGCGAACTCGCCGCCGCCCTGGAGGAGTTCGACGGCTTCGACCCGCAGATCGCGGTCCTGGCCGACCCCGGCGGCTGCGTACGCACCTACGGGACGCGTGAGGACTTCCTCATCCCGTCCGCCTGCCTCAACTCCACGGTCTCCGGCCTGGTCTCGCGTACGGTCCTGCGCTCCGACCTGGTCGGCCCGAACGACTTCCACGGCGCCAAGTTCTACCGCGAACTCGCGGACTCCGACGTCTCCGGCTACTTCCTGGACACGGTCGCCGCCCGCTTCGACGAGGTCGCGGACGCCGTCGACGCCGAGACCAAGGAACTGCTCACCGCCGACCGCGCCCCGACCTGGGAGGGCTGGGCCGCCGTGGAGCGGATCAGCGAGGAGTACGGCATCCACGACGTCAACCTCGTGAAGCCCGGCGTCGGCGAGACCACCCGGGTGCTGCTGCGCCGCGTCCCCTGGAAGATCCTCGCCAAGCGCGGCGCGGGCGCGGACCTGGCCCATGTGCGGCTGCTCGCGGAACAGCGCGGGGTGCCGGTCGAGGAGGTGGACGAACTCCCGTACACCTGCGTGGGGTTGATCCATCCGAAGTACAACCGCGGCGCGACCGGCGCGTCCGGCACGGCGGTGACGGGGAAGTGACCACGCCCGAGACCCCGGCGACCGAGAGCCCCGCGACCGTGGCCCCGGCGCCCCCGTCGTCCCCCGCGCCTCCCGCGACGCTGGTCGCCAGCGACCTCGACCGGACGCTGATCTACTCCGCCGCGGCCCTCCAGCTCACCATGGAGGACGCGCGGGCACCGCGGCTGCTCTGCGTCGAGGTCTACGACCGGGCGCCCCTCTCGTACATGACGGAGGAGGCCGCCACCCTCCTCGACACCCTGGCCCGCACCACGGTGTTCGTCCCCACCACCACGCGGACCCGGGAGCAGTACCACCGCATCCACCTCCCCGGCCCCCCGCCCCGGTACGCGATCTGCGCCAACGGCGGGCACCTCCTGGTCGACGGTGTCTCCGACCCCGACTGGCAGCGGCACGTCGCCGCCCGGCTGGCCTCCGAGTGCGCCCCCCTCGCCGAGGTACGCGCCCACCTCCTCGCCACCGCCGACCCCGCGTGGCTGCTCAAGGAACGGGTCGCCGAAGACGTCTTCGCCTACCTCGTGGTCGACCGCGCGGCCCTGCCCGACGGCTGGGTGAAGGAACTGGCCGCCTGGGCGGGCCCCCGGGGCTGGACCGTCTCCCTTCAGGGCCGCAAGATCTACGCCGTCCCCCAGCCGCTCACCAAGAGCGCCGCGATGCGCGAGGTGGCCCGCCGGTGCGGCGCCACCACGACCCTCGCGGCGGGCGACTCCCTGCTGGACTCGGACCTGCTGCTCGCCGCCGACCACGCCTGGCGCCCGGCCCACGGCGAACTCGCCGAGAGCGGCTGGGACGCGCCGAACACCGAGGCGCTGGAGGAACGGGGCGTCGCCGCCGGTGAGGAGATCCTGCGCCGCTTCCTGCGCACCACGGCGTCCGGGGGCAGGCCGGAGGCCCGCTGAGCGCGTGGTGAGGGGTCTTCGGCCGCCCGTCTTCGGCAGACTGTGGGGCATCCTGCCGTGTACGAGGAAGAGGGCGCCGTGACCCGAGGGAACGAAACCAAGATCACCGACGAGTTGTACGCGTACATGCTGGCGCACAACCCGCCCCTGGACGCGGTACAGCGTGAGCTGGTGGAGACCACCCGCACCGGGTTCCCCGACCGCGCGGGCATGCAGTCCTCGGAGGAGCAGGGGCCGCTCCTCGCCTTCCTCGTCCGGCTGGTCGGCGCCCGCCATGTCGTGGAGGTCGGCACGTTCACCGGCTTTTCCGCCCTGGCGATGGCCCAGGCGCTACCGCCGGACGGCACGCTGATCGCCTGCGACGTCTCCGAGGAGTGGACCGCGGTGGGCCGGGCCGCGTGGGAGGAGGCGGGCGTCGCCGACCGGATCGACCTGCGGATCGCCCCCGCCCTGGACACCCTGCGGGCCATGCCGGACGAGCCGCACATCGATCTCGCCTACCTGGACGCCGACAAGGGGAACTACCTCCCGTACTGGGAGGAGCTGGTCCCGCGCATGAGGACCGGCGGCCTGGTCGTCACGGACAACGTCCTCTACCACGGGGGCGTCACCGACCCGTACGCGACCGGATCGACGGCGGCGATCAAGGAGTTCAACGACCATGTGCTCAACGACGCCCGGATGGACAGCGTCATGCTCACCGTGGCGGACGGGCTGACGCTCTCCCGCCGCAGGTGAACGGGCGTCCCCTGGCGGTCAGCCGCAGGTGAGTGGGCGTCCTGCGGGGTCAGCCGCAGCAGCCGCCACCGCAGCAGCCGCCACCGCCACCCGCGGGGGCGGCCGGCGCCGAGGACGCCGCAGGCGCGGACGAGCCGCCCACCGCGACGGTCGACAGCAGCTTCACGGTGTCCTCGTGCCCGGCGGGGCAGGCGGCCGGGGCGGACGACTCCGCCATGGGACGGCTGACCTCGAAGGTCTCGCCACAGGGGCGGCAACGGTACTCGTAACGGGGCATGGCCCCAGGTTAGATGATCGATTCCGGGCGGTGGGGGACTTGGTGCGGCCCTTCACCCGGGAGACGGGCGCCCGCGCGCGGGGCGTGGATCCCCACGCCTCGCACGCCCACAGGACCGCGCCCGACGCCCCACGGCTCGTTCAGGAGTGCCGCGCCCTTCTCCTGCGCCAGGCGCCGGGCTTCCGGGCGCGGTCCTGGGACCTGCCCGGCGAGGCTTCAGGCGGTGCTTCGGGCCCCGTTTCGGGCGGTGCTTCGAGCGGTGCCGGGCCCGGCCGCAGCTCCGCACGCAGGTCGTCAGGCAGGTCGTCGTCGCGCGCCACCTGCTCGGGGTGGCGGGCCCGCCAGTACGGGTTGTCGTGGGGCAGACCGCCGCTCACCCTCCCGTACATCCCGAACGTCATCAGCAGCAGCCCGACCAGGAAGCTGAAGATCACGTTCTGCATGTGGAAGGCCAGGAAGTTCATGCTGGTGTCCAGCAAGGCCAGATTCACGAAGCCGCTGAGGATGAAGGCGACGCCGAGCACCGTGTTCAGCGTCGAGGCGAAGTTCCCGCCGATGATCCGGCCGACGAAGAGCAGCAGACCGATGCAGATGGACAGCACACTGAGCGTGCCGTTCGTGTTGAGCCCGGCCACGGTGTCGCCGCCGGTGTCGAAGAAGCCGATGCGGTCGATCAGTCCCAGGATGCCGAAGGCGATGAGGAACAGCCCCATCAGACCGGCCCCGATCCGGTAGACCCGGCTGAGCCTGTGGTCCACCGGCAGCTGCTCGTCGAGCCGGATGGCCCCGCGACGCCACCGGCTCCGTGCCGGGCGCCGGCCCGGGTCACGGGCGTGCGCCCGGGTGGGATGCGGATGCGGGACATGAGTGACCATGACGGTCTCCCCTCGCCCCCGTACGGCTGGCGCGGCCCGGACACGACGGGCCCGGACGGAAGCCGCCGGGTGGACGTACGTACGTACTTCCGGTGGTCCCCGGTCACCCGGGGTACCCAGTAGTTCCCGTATGTCCAGCTTCGGCCCGGGGGCGGCGGGTGACAAGTCCTGGCCTCGCGGCCCGGCCTCGGGCGCCGCCGCTCAGCTCGTCAGGCCCTGCCGCTCAGCCTTGTCAGGCGCTGCCGCTCAGCCTGTCAGGCGCTGCCGCTCATCTCGTCCCGGATCGCGGAGACCACCCGGGTCGCCGTCTGCCGCACGGCCTCCGTCTCGGTCAGGAAGTGCCAGTAGTCCGGGTGGCGACCCTCCAGACCGGCGACCGCCCGCTCCAGCCGGGCCACCGCGTCGTCCAGCGGCCGGGCGTGACGCGGATCGGGGGTCTGCCGTCCGGCCATGGCGAGCCGCTGGGCGTCCCGGATCGCGAACCGGGTGCGCTCGATCTCCGCCTGCGGGTCCTTCGACACGGCGTTCAGGCGGTTCAACCGGTCACCGGCGGCCGATACCGCCTCGTCGGTGGCGTTCAGCAAGGCGCGTACGGTGCTGAGCCGGGCGGTCGCGTCGGCCCAGCGCTGCTCGGACCGCGCCCGGGAGGCCTCGGCCAGCTTCTCCTCGGCCTGCCGCACGTTCGTCGCCGCCTGCTCGGGCACGGGCTGGAGGTCCTGCCAGCAGGCCGCCGCGAACCGCCGCCGCAGCTCGCTGAGCACGGGCTCCACCTGCCCGGCGCGGGTCGTCAGCGCCTGCGCGCGGGTCCGCAGCGTCACCAGGCGGCGGTCGATCTCGGCGGCTCGCTCGGGCAGCCGCGCGGCCTCCGCCCGTACGGCCTCCGCGTCGCGCAGCACCTGGTCGGCCCGCTGGAGCGTCCCGGCAACGCCGTGCTGCCCGGCGCCCTGGTTCAGCTTGGTCAGCTCCGGGGCGAGAGCGGCCAGCCGGGCCGCGAGGTCATCGGCCCGCAGCCCGGACGCCCGCACCGCGTCCAGGGCGTTGCTCGCCCCCAGAAGGGCCTGGCGGGCCCGCTCCACGGCGGGGGCGAGCCGCGCCAACTGGGTCTCCGCGCTGCCCAGCAGCGGCCCGAGCCCCTGGGCGAAACGGTCCAAGTCGGCCTTCACCCGCACCAGATCGTCCTTGGCCCGGGTCAGCCGCGTCTTCGCGGCGGCGGCGACCGACTGCTCCAGGTCGTCCCGGTCGAGATCGTGCTCGTCGACCGCGGTGATGTAGGTGTGGCTGGCCTCGTCGATCCGCCGGCCCAGCGCGGCGAAGTCCTCCACCGCCTTACGGGCCCGGGGCGAACTGTCCACCGCGGTGATCGTCTCGATCGAGATGTTCAGATCCCGCTGCGCGGTGTCCAGCTCGTAGAACGCGGCCGCGGCGGCGTCCTTCGCGGCCTGCGCGTCGGCCCGCTGGCTCTCCCCCCGGCCGCCGAACCAACGCCGGGTGCCCCCGCCGGCGAAGGCGCCCGGCAGGGCGGCGGCGACCAGCGTCACCGGCAGCAGCATCAGCCCCAGGACGTCCCGGACGGCCGAGCCGCCCCTCGCCCGTACCCGCGGCCGTCTGTGCGTCGCCGTCACATCCCTCTCCCGTGCCGATCTGCCCTGCCCGGTTCATTCTCGCACCAGTAAGGACGAACACGGGGGCCGGTTAGTTCGCCCTTCGGACCTTGACTTCGCCGTTGTCGCTGCTCGCCTTCACGACATAGGGGCTCTTGTCGCTCCGGGGGACGTCCACGGAGACGTTTCCGTTGTCGGTGGAGGCGGACACCGCGTACTCCTCGTCCCCGGGCGGCAGGTCGATGGTGATACCGCCGTTGTCACTGGTGACGTCCACCAGCTTCGGTACCGCGCTGAACCCGAGCTTCACCGATCCGTTGTCCGACCGGGCGATCAGGGAGGTCCCGGAGAACCGCTCGGCCAGGACGGAACCGTTGTCGCTCCTCAGGTCCAGCGGCCCGCTGCAGTCCCGTACGACGACGCCGCCGTTGTCCGAGGACACCGCCAGCTCGGTGTCGAACCCGGACGCGGTGACCTTCCCGTTGTCCGCCTCGACCGCCAGCCCGATGCCCCGGGGCACCTTCACCTGGTGATGTGACCCGCAGTCGCTGATCAGCGCCCGGCAGTTGACCCGGAACGTCAGCTTGTCGCCCTCCAGCTTCCAGACGGGCTTGGGCCCACTGCCGAGCAGCGCCCACCCGTCGACCTGGCGGGTCACCTCGATCTCCTTCACGTCGGCGGGCACGACGTCCACGACGGAGTTCTCCGCGTCGATGGTGAGGGACGAGCCGCTGTACGCGAACGACTTCGTCTCGACGGGCGCGTCCTCCACGTCCGTGGAACCGCATCCACTGAGGGCGGCGACGAGCAGGACGGTGCCCCCGGAGGCGATGAGCGCCTTGCTGCCGGTACGGATGGTCATGGTGATCGAGTCCCCCTGCGAAGCGGTTGCGAAGCGGTGCCGCGTGCTGCCGAATGTGCCCTCACCGTATGCAGCGCCACCACCCCGGTACGATCCGGGCGGCTACCGTCTCGGGGTGGGGATATCCCCCGTATCGGGGCCCTCCTGGCCGCGCTGCCCGTCTGCCCGTCTGCCCGTCTGTCTGCCCCGTCTGCCCGCCCGGCCGCCTGCCCGCCCGGCCGCTTCGGGGCGCGGCGACGAGGGCGTAGGCGTCCCGCGGGGTGGGCGGGCGGAGCGAGGCCCGGGACGCCCGGCGCACCGGGGTGGCGGGCTGCCGGGGCGGGGTCCTCGTGGCGGCCTGTGTCGCGGTCCTCGTCCCGGCCCTGGCCCCGGTCCTCGTCCCGGGGCGACCGATTGCCGTCGCGGGGCCGGGGCCATGTAACCTGTTGGCTCATCCACGGGTGCGTAGCTCAGGGGTAGAGCGCTGCTCTTACAAAGCAGATGTCGGCGGTTCGAAACCGTCCGCGCCCACCAGCAGGAAGCACGACAAAAGCCCAGGCCACCGGTACTGAACCAGGGGCTTGGGCCTTGTTCGTTCTTCGGGCGGGGAGGCGAGGGCGGGGCGCCGTGCCAGATGCGTCGCCGGACTCCGGCGGCCGGACACTCCTGATCTGCTCCTCGACGTGGGCGATGGCGTGGTCAAGCCCGTTCACCAAGGTGCCTGCCGCGCGATCAGGATGCGTCGCCCATGCCTGGGGCACCTGTCCTCAACCTCGCTCCAGCCAAGCGACCAGCCACATACCTGACGGCTGGGGTAGAACTCCTAACAGAATGAGGCATGGGACAGTCTGGTTGTGGCTGAAGCTCTGGTTCAGCCGCCATGAGCCCTGGTGGCTGAAGGTAGGCAGAACAGAGGGTGCACGGTGGAACTGATCAGCCTCTCGGATGGTGACAACGGCTTCCGGGTGCGTGTGCTGGGGCGTCGGTCGCCGGGCATGCTGCATCTTCACGACCAGCTCGACGCAGAGGTCTTGATCACGAGCAGCTTCGTCAGCGGTCGGCTGGCCATGTCCCTGTTCCCTTCCGACCTGGAGGACTGGTCCCGTGCTCTGGATCTCCTTGCTGCAGGTCAGGACATCTGCTGGAGGGACGACGACCACAGCCCTGAGATCAGGATCCAGCCGCACAACGAAGAGCATGAGACTCCCGCTGTCCGTGTAGAGGATCCGGGCAGTTCGTGCGTCTCCGTGTTCCTTCCCATGAACCTTGCAGTGGGTTGGATCGATGAGCAGCGGAGGCTGCTTGGGCGGGTGCGGGAGGAGTGGCCGAGCGAGGTCCTGCAGTCCTCGCCGGGTGTCTATGAGTGGCGGCGCTGAACTGCTGCCCGGCGTCGCCAGCAGATGAGTGCGCATCCCAGGGTGAGGAAGGCTTGGGCCTTGACCCCGAATCCTGGACACGGGTTATGCGGCTGCTGCCAGCGTAGTTGGTGTGAGGTGGAGGGCGTTCTCGAAGGCGATCGGTGATCGTTGTCCGAGGCTGGAGTGTCGGCGGCGGGTGTTGTAGCGGTGGAGCCATCGGAAGGCGTCGAGTCGGGCCTCGCGCTCGTCAGGCCACCCTTTCCGGCCCTGGAGTGTCTCGCGTTTGAAGGTCGCGTTGAAGGACTCGGCGAGTGCGTTGTCCGCGCTGGAACCGACCGCGCTCATGCTTCGCCGAAAGTGGGCGACGGCCTTTCGATGACTGTCACGGCACGCACCGAGGAGGAGACGCAGTTCCTCTCTGTCGCAGCGGAGTACAGCGAATGGATCGAACCGGACGATCTCCCGGCATGGGAACGCGAGCTACAGACAGCAGCCCAGTCGTTGGTGGCTTCTACTGACCTCGGCCCGGGCATCTGCGTATCAGCTTCGCGACACGACTGACCTCCTGGCCTCGGCGCGCTCTCGTGCCAGGATCCGTGCCAGATCGAGCAGTCAACCACGGACACCTGGAGTCCGTCGCGGAGTGAACGCCCGTCGAGCGAGTCGTCGCGTGGCACGCGCGAAGACCAGCGAAGACGTATCCACGGGTGGCGCCAGGCTTACAAAGCAGATGTCGGCGGTTCGAAACCGTCCGCGCCCACCGAGGGTAAGCGCAGGTGAGAGCCTGTTCCGGCCCTCCGATCCGCCCTCAGGCCATCCCCGGTTGCGCCCTCCTACTTGCCCCCTGCTCCCTGGAGACAGCAGGGCAGACCCGTCGCGCCGTCGCCGCCGTCGCCGCCGTCCTCCGGGGAGCTGGCTCCTTGCCGCGCGGATCGAGTTCCGCGCTCCAGGCACTCGACCGTACGCAACAGGCATGGACCGGATCCGCGACGTCCGCCGCTCCCTTGCCCCGCACCAGCACGAGCCGTGTGTGCGCCCTGGACGATCGCCTCCATGGGTGGTCGGCCACCGTCAGCACTCTTGCTCGTTGAAGGTGTGGATCGCTGGGGACAGCTCAAGGAGATCAGAGAGGGCCATCTGGCCCCAGTAGGTGGGAATCAGTTGTACGGGGATGTCAGGTGGCTGGATCAGCGGGGCGGGAGGGAAGCGAAGCCAGAGAGAGGTCCCACTGGTCAGCCGCGTGAAGGAGCGCTGGGGCGTCCAACCTGACCTCCACGACGTACTGGTAGATGTCAGCCCTGTCCCCACGGAGGTGCCGCCTCCAGGGACAGATGAAAGCGAATCACCGCGGTCCCGCCTGCGATTTGATGGGCGAGGCTGAAAGCCACGACCGGCTCGATGAACCACGTGTCCGGCGACAGCTCACCTTCGGCATCAGGTTCGGTGACGTCCACCGTCCCTGCGGCCACCGCGCGCAGCCACGCGGACACCTGGCGGGCCTCATCGGTGAGCAGACACGGATCGGCGAAGGACCAGCTTCCCTCAGGAGTCATCACCTTGCCGTCAATGACCAGCCAGTTGTCGTCGTACGTGTCGCCCCGAACGGTGGCGAACTGATAACGCACTGGGCGGAGGTCGACACTGTTGGAGAGATCGTTCAGGAGCACTGAGCCAGGATGGCATGCGCCGGCCAGCACGACGGACTGCGCTTCACCAACTTAGGTGCACGGGCCGGAGCGCTGCCCCGGACTCCGTTTCGGAGACAATCCCGACCCCTGGCAAACGATCTCCTCGATGTGCTCCCACCCACGCGTAGTGTGAGCACCGGGAGAGCCGGTCACACCAGCCCTTCGACCTGCGACTTCAGGTTGGCGGAAGCTCACTGCTGGCCGGACACCGAGCTGGGCCTTTTTGATCCCATGTCCCGGGGCAGCCGCGAGCACCTCTATGCGGTCGATGGTCTCAGCAGTCGGCCATGCCTAACGCTCGGCCGGGAGCCCAAGCTCAGTGGTTCTTACGCCCGCCCGACACCCCGATGTGAGCCAGAGGCATCATGGTTGGGTGGACATTGAACTGCTCTACTTCGCCGGCTGCCCGAACTGGACCGTCGCTCAGGAGCACCTCACCGCGGCACTCGCCGCCGCAGGCCGCTCCGACGTGGACGTGAAGCTCCGCGCCGTCGAAACGGACGAGGAAGCCCAGGCAGTGCGCTTTCCCGGCTCTCCCACGATCCACATCGATGGGCAGGACCCATTCCCCGCCCCCTCCGATTCGTACGGTCTGACCTGCCGCGTCTACTCGACCCCGGGCGGCCTCGCAGGCGTGCCCACCGTCGATCAGCTCGTCCAGGCCCTCACCCGCACCTTCTAGGACGGTCGCAAAACTCGCCGGTGTTGCGACGATCCTTGAAATCCGCCAGGAAGCCGCTCATGTCAGCAGAGGTCGCGCTGCACTTCGACCGTGTCCGCACCAAGGGATCTCACGATGACCTGCGGTTGCGTATGGGCCGCTATGAACAGCGGTGTGATTCCTACTATTTCGCGTTGGACGACTCTCCGATCGTTCCCGGTGGCCTTGGCCTCCGGCTCTCGCGTCTGCTGGAGCAGTGGAACTCGCAGGTCGCCGGCCTCGGAGGCGGGGGCGGTACCGTCTACCTGCCCTACGACTTCTCCGACCAGTGCACGGCCTGGCTTCGTGTGACGTCCGCCGATGGGGAGACCGCCGAGGTCCAAGCTGGTTGGAGCCTGATCGAAGCCTGGGGAATCCACCCCTCCGACTACCGTTCCACAGCACCTGCCGTGACAGACTTCGAGCCGATCCCAGGGGCCCGAGTCGAGTGCTCTCTCATCGCCCTCGCAGCACGCATCGACGCCAACCGCGCCACTCTTGAAGCCACGGGTCCGTAATGCGGTAAGGATTTCTCTACTTCATCAAGGCGCCGCGCACGGCGCGCGTCCGCCTCTGCGGTGCGCGCCCACCTCCGCCCCTCATGGCTCGCTGGGACGGCTGGGCTTCCTCAGTCCGGAGCCCGCCTCGCCGTGTACGACCCCATCCCCACCGAGCAGGTTGTCAGCGGGCCCGCTGCGCTCGTGCCGCAGCCAGCCGCGCTTCACGGGTCTGCTGGAGCCAGATCAGGTTCTCCAGTACCGGGTCCCGCTCGGGCGGCTTCGGGGAGGATGACGGCTTGGCCTTGGGGGCGGGGCTCATCGGCGCGCCTCCCGCCATGCGCGGCCGAGCCGTATGGCCGTCACGCAAGGAATGGACCGGCAGGCGGCGCACTGGACGGTGTGTCCGAGCCAGATCTTGTACGCGGCTTCGGCGGCGGCCGCCGTCTTCGTCGTCATGAGCGGTCCCGCCGGCAGGTGGGGCAGCAGCGGGGGAACCAGCAGGCAGCCGTGCCGTGCGCGTCGAGCGGGCGGGCGCCGAGGTCGTGCGCTGCGGTGTTGGCCAGCGGGACCGCGCACCAGACGCAGGACGCGCCGCGCTGTTGCGCGTCGGACAGTGTCAGAGGTGGCGGTAGATCCTTGACCACGGTCATAGTGCTCGCCCTCAGCTCGTCGCGGATTGCAGGGACGACCAGCGTGACGGGCGCGGCGGGGTCCAACGCTCACAGATGTGTGAGTGCTTACAGGCCGATCCAGGCGGCCAGGTGAGTGAGGCCGTCGGGCGGCCGCCGCATCGTGTGCACAAGCCCGGACACGGCATCCCTGGTCCCTGGGAGATACCGTGTCTGCTCCGGTGCCAGACGCCGGGCCTCCACAAGGTGACGCAGCGACGCTGTGGTGTGCCCCGTCTCCATCTCCACGACGGCCCGGTCGACCAGGTACCTGGCCCGGCGTGACATCAGCATCGACGGAGGCAGGCGCATCGCGCGGGCCTGCGCCAGCCCTTCGTCCCACTGCCGCATCCGGACCTGAGCCCCCAGGGCGTGCAGGTCGATGTTGGTCCGGCCGAACGAGAGCCAGTGCACGTCCCCGGCCTCACCACCGACCTGAGCAGCCAGGTCCCGTGCCGCTTCGAGGTGACCGGCCACGGCTTTGTGGTTTCCCGCCCGTGCGGACACGGCGACCGCACCAAGGTGAAGCTGCCCGGCGACGGCCAGGGCCTCCCTGGACGTCTCGCCGGCAAGGAGCGCGTGACCGGCCTGGACAAGACGGTGCCCGAGTTCCTCCGACTCCTGCCGCGCCAGTGCGCGCTTGTACTGGCGGACGGCAGCAAGGCAGGGATCGCACGCGCGCTCGGCCGCCCACCCCATGCGGTCAAGTGCCACGGCGGCCAGGTCGGGATACCCGACCTTCAGTGCGATGTCGTGAGCTGTCCGGTACGCAGAGGCGAGTGCCCGCCACGCTTCGGTCTCCGGCCGGGTTCGCACGATGTGCGTCAAGCCGACGATGAGACCCGGAAGTTCCTCTGCGGCGGCCCGCAGGCGCGTGGCCCGGACCTGCCGGCACACGGCGTCAGCGGTAGCCGCGAGCTCGGACAACGGGGCGGTCTCCGCTGCGCGGTCCGGGTCGAGGTCGAACAGATCGAAGGCGGCGCGGATGGGGTGCATCAGCGCGGCGAGGCGTCGACGTTGGAGATGGGTCATGGTCTTGGCCTCTGTCAGGAGGCTGGTGTCGATCCGGAGCACCGTCGCGACAGCGGTGATGAGAGCGGCGACGCCTCCCTCGCCCCGCACTCGACCTGGTTCAGCAGGCTGTAGGAGTAGGGCAGTTGGTCAGCGAGCTGCCGTTGGGTGAGATGAGCCAGCCGACGCTGCTCCCGAATGCGGGCACCCGTGTGCCAGTCGTCGCGCATGGGCATGAGGGCTCCGTTCTGACGCGTCATCTGGAACGGTACCCACCCGGTGGCGATCTCGGGCCGTCTCCGATCCCGCCCGGGGCCGGAGGCGGACACGTGTGATGCCATGGCGGAGTGACGACTTCGACTCTCTATCTGTTCTGCGCGGCCGCGCCGCCGATCGACTATGTGGCCGGGGCCATCGAGGATGCGCAGGCCCGTGGCTGGACGGTGTGCCTGGGGCTCACCCCGATGGCGGCCGACTGGCTGCGGGACCACCTCGGCGGTCTTGAGGCGCTCACCGGTCACCCCGTTCGATCGGCCTACCGGAGGCCTGGTGAGGAGAGCACGTGGCCTGCTCCGGACGTGATCTGCTTCGCGCCGGTCACCGCGAACTCGCTGAACGCGTGGGCGCTCGGGCTGACCCCCTCCTGGCCGGTCGGAGTGGTCGTGGAAGCGGTGGGCAAGGGGACTCCGATGGTGGCGATGCCCTGCGTGAATCAGGCCCTCGCCGCGCATCCGCAAGTCGCCCGATCGGTGGCGGCGCTCCGCGAGATGGGCGTGACCGTATTGTACGGCGAGGGCGGGTGGGTGCCGAACCCGTCCGGTCAGGGCCGCCCTTCCGCATACCCGTGGCATCTGGCTCTCGACGCCGCTGACGTCAGGCTCCGGCAGCGGGAGGCCGATGGGCAGGCGTAATTGTCAGACCCGGGCAGTACGGTCCCCCCATGACAGCCGGATTCGACTTGACGCTCGATTGCGCGGACGCGCAGCTGCTCGCCACCTTCTGGAGGACGGCCCTCGGTTACGTGGACGAGCCGCCTCCGCCTCCTTTCGCGACCCGCGCGGAGTGGTTCGCGCACTTCGACCTGCCCGAGGACGAGTCCGTGGACGACGGGGCGTGGCTCTGCCATCCCGAGGGGCTCGGCCCCCGGCTGAGCATCCTGAAGGTTCCCGAGCCCAAGACGGCGAAGAACCGGCTGCACATCGACGTCCGGGTGCCGGGGCACGGCAGCCCGGACGAGCGATGGGCGCGGATCGAGGCGGAGTCCGCGCGCCTGGTGGCGGCCGGGGGGACCGTCCTGGAGAGGTTCGACGGGCACCACGTGACGATGGCGGATCCGGAGGGCAACGAGTTCTGCGTCGGCGCGGGCCCCGCGTGACGGGCGCGTGAGGAGTGGGGTGAGGGCCTGATCCCCAGCAGGGGCGCGTAGCCCTCCCACCCCGGGTACACCCCGTGCCCGTGTGACCGCCTCGGTCGCACGGGCATGGGCGGCCGTGGGCCTCGCCGACAGAGCCGACAGAGCGGTGGTCCGCTCTCCTCATGGCGCGGGCGCCTCGCATCGGTCGCATCGGCACGGTGGGAACGCCGAGGACGGCTGGATCACGTCCACCGGCGTGACTTCCGCCTTCGGCCGTATCAACCGGGTCTGCCGTCCTGTTCGGTCGACCACATACACCTTCAACGTCATCACGGACGAGCCTCCGTCGGCCTCAGTGGGAATGCCGGTGACGGTAGGGAGCGGAATCGCTTGCGCACCAGCGGTGTGCAGAAGTGTGCATACAAGCCTCTCGCCAGGGGGAGTTGCGCCCAGGCGGGCTTGACGGAGGCAGGGGGTTCCCCGACCGTGGAGCACACAGATGCACACCCGACGCACAGCCGACTGACGGAGACCAGCATGTCCTTACTCTTCATCGGGATCGACCCGAACACCGGGGACCACGAGAGCCCCACGGTCTGGGCCGATCTCGGCAAGAAGGAGCTCGTCCTCCAGGGCTGGAGGGCCGATCCGGAGCTCGAAGCCGAGTGCGGGGCGCTCCAACTCCCCGGCCACGCCGCCGGTATCCCGGACACCGAGGCGGTGATCCGCATCCCCGCGCGGATGGTGCACATGGTCAGGGAGGCGTGCGATGTCGTCGAGCGTGCCGCGGACCTTCCGTGACCTTCTCGCCGACTGCACCCGGTCCGCGACGCACCTGGAGATGCGCGACGCCTACGCCGTGGACTACGAGACCGGACCGTTCGCGGACTGGCGCGCCGGGATCCGGCCCGATCCCGCCGATCGCGCGTCCTGGTGGCGGCCCTGGCTCGACCTCGTGACCGAGACGGTGGACCGGGGAGTCGTCATCCGGCGGGCCCGCATCGTGTCCGAGCCGGTCAGCGAGTACATCCGGTACGAGCACTCCAGCACGTTCACCAACGTCGCCGCGGGCGAACAGGTCCGGTGGCTGTCCCGCCGCCAGGCCTCGGACATCGCGCTGCCCGGAAACGACTTCTGGCTGTTCGACGGCCAGGTGGTCCAGTGGAACCACTTCTCCGGTGACGGCTCGTCCGAGGGCCCGGAGATCACCGACAGCCCCCGTGCGGTGGAGCTGTGCGCCGCCGCGTTCGAGACGGTGTGGGAGCGCGCTGTGCCACACGACCAGTACACGATCCGCTGACACCCAGCCCTGGACAGGCCATATGACGCTCCCTTCCTCTTCCGCGCAATCCGCACGCGCAGTCGTCGCCAGGCGTCTGCGTGACCTGAGGAAGGGAGCCGGGCTCACCGTCGTCGAGCTGGCGCGCGGCTGCGGGTGGCACCACGCGAAGACGTCCCGGATCGAGAACGCGAAGACGGCGCCGACCGCCACGGACATCCGGCTCTGGTGCCGCACCGTCGGCAGTGAGGGCCAGGCCGACGACCTGATCGTCCAGTCGTTGCACGCCGAGTCCATGTATAGCGAGTGGCGGCACCGGACGCGCAGCGGGCTGAAGCAACTGCAGGACAGCGCGGTGACGTTCTTCCGGCAGACCGAACTGTTCCGGGTGTACTCCTCCACCCTCGTCCCCGGCCTCCTCCAGACCGAGGGTTACGCCGCCGCCGTCCTGGGGATGAGCGCCCGCTTCCGCGACCTGCCCGTGGACGACAGCGTCGAAGCCGCCCGCGCCCGGGTCGATCGCTCGCGCATCGTCCACGAGCGCGGCCATCGGTTCGTCCTCCTCGTCGAGGAGGCGGTGCTGCGCTACCGGGTCGGTGACGACGCCGCGATGGCCGCCCAGCTCGGTCACCTCCTCACGGCCGGTGCCCTGCCGGCCGTGTCGCTCGGCATCGTCCCGGCGGCGACCAAGCGGCAGGACCAGTGGCCGCGCGAGACCTTCCACGTGTACGACGACACGCTGGTCTCCGTCGAGCTGGTCTCCGCGCAGGTGCGGATCACGCAGCCCAGCGAGATCGCGTTGTACGTGCGGGCGTTCGAGGACCTGCGACGGTCGGCCGTGTACGGGGCGGCCGCGCGGGCGCTGATCGTGAAGGCGATCGAGGCGCTCGGCTGACCGGTGCGCGGGCCCGGTGCACGTCCCCGGAACACGGGCCCGGGATCCGGAGCGCGGCCCCAGGATGCGGAACGCGTCCCCGGGATGCGGTTCCGTGGGGTGCGGGGGACCGTGGAGGTATGTCCGGACACCCGCCCGTGATCGTGTATCCGCCCTCGTCGTCCGGTGGGCGGCGGGTCACCGTGCGCGGGCAGATCGTGGGTACGGCGCTCGGGCGCGGCGACGTCGCCGCGTTCCTGCGGCGGGCGGGGTTCGCCGAAGGGGTCGAGGAGATCGACCTCGACCAGCCCGAGTTGATCGAGTGGCGGGGCGGGGACCTGGACACCTGGAGGTGAGCGCCATGCGGTTCCGTGGAGTGTCCCGGGCCGTCGAGACGTCGCTGGAACCGCCTCCCGGTTACTACGGGGCCGAAGGACCGAAGCCCGGCAGTACCCAGCGGGGGCTGATCCTGGACTGGGTCGTCAGCCGGCGGATCGCGACCGGATGGCGGGTGGAGTCCCGGTCCGGGAGCCAGGCCGTCCTGGTGCGCGGGCAGCCCGTCAACCACGTGCTGCACGCCTTCCTCACGGTCTGCTCGTGCGGCGTGTGGGGCGTGGCCTGGGCCGCCCTGGCGTGGACGAACAAGGTCGAGCGCATCGCCCTCACCGTGGACTCCCGAGGCCGGGTCCTGACCGTGTCGGCCCCTTGACCGGCTCACCCGAACGGGTGCGTCCGGGTCGTCGTGGAGGTGGGCGTCCTCCAGGGTCGGAGCTGCCCGTCCACCTGACGGAGACGGGCCTCCCGTCCGTCGAGCGGAGGACCCCATGACCCAGTCAGCACCCTCGTCCAGCGACACCCGGCCGCCCCGTCGCCCCGGACCGCCGGACAGCCCGTGGGCGGCGGGCGGGACCATGTTCGCCGGTGTCCTGCTCTTCGTGGACGGCGTACTGGACGTCTTCAAGGGCATCGCCGGCATCGCGTCCGACGACGTCTACGCGCGCATCAGCAACTACACGTTCAAGTTCGACGTCACGGCCTGGGGCTGGATCCACCTCGCGCTCGGGGTCCTCCTGATGATCATCGGTCTCGGCATCCTGAGGGGCGCCGGATGGGCCCGGTTCGTGGGTGTGGTGCTGGCGGCGCTCAACATCGTCGCCAACTTCATCTGGCTGCCCTACCAGCCGGTGTGGGCCATCGTCTCCATCGCGATCGACACGTTCGTGATCTGGGCCCTGTGCACCGCCCGGACGAGGCCGGTCGTCTGAGGTGGGCCACGGGTGGCGAGGCGGCCGGGAACCGGGCGGCACGGGGCCGGACGGCACCGCCCGTCTCGCCGCCGACGCCTACGTCTACGGCTCGGCGCTCATCCGCCAGATGTCGGCGGTGCGGGCCTTCCTCCAGCAGGGGTACGGCACCCTGGGGCCCACGCCGTTCAACGACTTCGCCCACGCGGAGGGCCCTGCCACGCCCGCCGCGCACGTCCCGGGCGCGGCCCCCGACCTCGTCGACGCGCTCGCCCAGATCGACCTGTCCGGCGGGCCGGTGCGGCTGCACGTGCCGGACACCGGCGGGGAGTACTACGTGCTCCAGTTCGTGGACGCCTGGAGCAACACCTTCGCCTACGTCGGCAGCCGCGCCACCGGTACGCGGGAGGGTGACTGGCTGCTCGTGCCGCCCGGCTGGGCCGGGACCGTGCCCGACGTGGAGACGGGCGTCATCGACGCCCCCACGTCCGTCGTGTCGCTCGTCGGCCGCATCGCCTGCCACGGGCCCGAGGACCTGCCCCGGGTACGCGCTCTTCAGCAGGAACTCACGCTCACCCATCTCGGCGACCGGCCGCACCGGACGGGGGTGCCCGCGCCGGACTCCGACGTGCCAGTGGCGCTGGGTTTCTTCGAACGGATGCGGGTGTGGACGGCGGACTTCCCGCCCGCCCCGGCCGACCTCGACCACCAGGCCCGGTTCCAGCCCCTGGGGCTGCTGGAGGAGGGCCTCTCGCCGTACGTGTCGCCCGGGCCCGCGCTCGTGGAGGCGCTGACGCGGGGGCTGGAGATGGGCCGGGCGCGGGTGGCGGCGGCGAGCCGGTTCCCGGAGCGGCCGGAGGCCTGGTACGCCGAGCCCCACCTGCACGACTACAACCTGGACCACTTCGGTGTCGGCACCCTCGGCTCGCCCTGGTGGCAGGTCCCGGACCGGGAGGCCGCCTACCTGGTACGGGCGGTGGCGGCGCGCCGGGCGCTCTGGGAGCCGCACGGGTACGAGGCGATGTCCGCGTCCGCCGTCCGCGATGCCCGTGGGCACCGGTTCGACGGCGCCCACGGCTACCTCCTGCGGCTGGACCCGCCGCCACCCGTGGGAGCCTTCTGGTCGCTGAGCGTGTACGAGCTCCCGGGGAACCACCTGGTCGCCGGGCCGGCGGAGCGGTACGCGATCGGATCCCGGACGCCGGGCCTGGTGTACGAGGGCGGCGGCGCGGTGACCCTGCGCATCGCCAGGGAGCGGCCCAGGGAGACGGGCCGGGCGGCGAACTGGCTGCCCGCCCCCTCCGGCGGCTTCCGGCTGGTGATGCGGATGTACGCCCCTGAGCAGGCGGTTCTCGACCGTACGTATGCTCTGCCCGCTGTCGAACGGGACAGCCCATAGCTGTCGAACGGGACAGCGCTTGGCTGTCGAACGGGACAGCGCTTGGCTTTCGGGCGCACTGTCAGTGGTACGCGTCACACTGGAGACATGTGCCGCAACATCAAGACCCTCCGTCCGCCCGCCATCCCCGAGGAAGCCACCGAGGACGAGATCGGGGCCGCCGCCTTGCAGTACGTGCGCAAGGTGTCCGGCTTCCGCGCGCCCGCCGCGCACAACCAGGAGGTCTTCGACCGGGCCGTCGCCGAGATTGCGGAGGCGACCGCCCGGCTGCTGGACGGCCTGGAGATACGGGGAGCCGCTTCGGCCCGCGTGTGAGCCGGTTCTCAGGCCCCTGGCCGGTTCTCAGACTCCGGTCGGGGTGGGCTGCCGGTCGCGGGCGGGGCGCCGGACGACGACGGCTGCCAGGGATCCCGCCAGGAACAGGGCGAGCACCGAGACGGCCGTGCCCAGCCAGGTCGCGCCCAGCCACTGGCCGCCGAAGTAGCCGAGGCCCACGCTGTACGCGGCCCAGGCCACGCCCGCCAGGGCCGACCAGGGCAGGAAGTCCTTCGCCCGGCGATGGGCGGCGCCCGCGCCGAGGGAGACCACCGAGCGGCCGGCCGGGGCGAAGCGGGCCACGACGACGAGCGCGCCCCCGCCCCGGCTCAGGGCGGCTCCGAGGCGTTCCTGCGCGGTGGTGAGGCGGCGGGACCGGGCGATCGCCCGGTCCAGGCGTGCGCCGCCGCGCCAGGCGAGGCGGTAGGCGACCAGATCGCCCAGTACGGAGGCGGTGGCCGCGCACAGCATCAGCACCAGCAGGGACGGGACCTGCCGGGTGGCACCGCCGGCCGCCGCGGTGACCGTCGTCGTGCTCGCCGCCGCGGCCGTCGCGGCCGCGATCACGAGCACACCGCTGGGCAGAAGAGGAAGGAACACGTCCAGAAGCACCGAGAGGGCGACCACCGCGTAGATCCATGGGCTGCCGGTCAGCGCACCCACACTCTCAAGCACGTTCCACTCCCCGTTCGTGTCGCCGCGTGAAGACACCGCGACGTCGCAGGGAGCGGCCGGAGCGGCAGGCCGACGATAGGCCAGCACTCCAGGATACTTCTGGGGTTCAGGTGAAGTTCGCCGGTGGGTAGCGATGTTGTGCAGGTCACGTACGTCCCGCCGGCCTCGGGTGGAGCCGACGGGGCGTATCGGACGTCGGGGCCGGTCAGACCGGGACGGCCGGTGACTTCTCGCGCGTGGTCCGCTCCTCCTCACGCGGGGGAGCGGTGCGGGTGGAGAACAGCCGGTCCACGGCCACGGCGCCGGGGCCCGTGAAGACCAGCAGGAGGAAGGCCCAGCAGAACACCGCCGAGGACTCGCCCCCGTTCTGCAGGGGGAACAGCGAATCGGGCTGGTGAACGCTGAAGTACGCGTACGCCATCGATCCGGAGGCCGCGAGGGCGGCGACGCGGGTACCGAGGCCGAGTGCGACCAGGGCGCCGCCGACGAGCTGGATCACCGCGGCGTACCACCCGGGCCAGGTGCCGACGGGTATGGAACCTCCGCCCATGGCGCCGCCGAGTATGCCGAAGAGGGAGGCCGCGCCGTGGCAGGCGAAGAGGAAGCCGATCACGATGCGGAAGAGCGCGAGGGCGTAAGGCTGTGCCCTGTTCAGATGCGTGAACATGTGGGGGTGGGCTCCTTCGGAACGGGGACGTGAACCGATCGGATCCGACAGGTTAGGTTTGCCTCACAAGTGCTTGCAACTTAAACAGTTCGTCAAGCTGGCCGAAAAGTTTTCACGCGTTCGAATTCCGCTCGCCCACCGGGGCCGTGGTCGCTGGTGGACCAGTGGGTCGTCGATTGGCCTGAACCAATGACGGCCGGGAATTCCGGTCACAGCGGGGGAGCGCCATCAGCTGATCGTCCAGTCGGGCCGGCTCGTGCCGCGTCGGCGTGCCGGGCCCTGCGCGGTGCGCCCGTGGCGGCTCGATGCGTGCCGAATGCACCGGTCCGCTCGGTCCCGGCCGAGCCGGAGGGTGGCCTCCGGCGGCGTGGAGGGGGAGGTGTGGGCGGGAGGGCAGGTCAGCGAGGGGAGCCGGGGGCTCCGAGTGCCGCCCGGTGACTTCTGGGGCCGGCGGGCCGGGTGACATGAACATGGTGCACATCGCCCGGGAGGGTGCAAAGCGCCATCAGGGGGTCACGGCCCGGCCGCTGTTCCGCGGCGCGGTGGGCGGGCGGCGCGGCGCCCGAGGGGCGCGTCCGCGTGATCTGCCAGGTCACGGGGGCGCCGCGCTCTCCCGCCGAATCCGCCCGGGTCTCCCGCCGTACGTCGTCCCGGCGGCGGAGGCGCCTGCCCGGCCGGGGAACGCGGTCCCGGCCCCGGGCGTCCTGAGGGAGGCGCGGCGGCGGTCACCGAGGGGGATTCCGGCGGCCGACGAGGTGGTGGCGGCCGGCTCCGCGGGGCCCCTTTTCGCGCGTCCGCCGGACGCTGCCGCCCGCGCGTACCAATGAGCGCTCCCGGGCCGGAGCGGGGGTCGTCCGGGCGCCCGGCACCGGCTCTGTACTCGGCCGAAAATACGCCCGCGTCCGGCCGCCTGCCTGCACCTTATGAGCGGCGGTGGCTCCAGATGATGGCCGAGGTGCGCCGTACGCGGGTGGTCTCCCCGACGGCGCGGGCGGCTTCGCCTTTTCGGCGGTGCGGCGGGGGTCCCTGGGCGGGGCCCGCCCAGGAAGGCGCGGGCGGGCCCCCGGGCGGCCGCCGGGGCGGTGTGGCGGGCCATCAGGGCGGTGCGGCGGGGCTCCCGGAGGGCGCGCCCGGGAACCCCGCCTGGGACGGCCGGGACCCCTGCGGGGGTCCCGGCCCGGTGCGGCCGGGGCTCAGCAGCCCTTCAGCGCGGTCTGGAGCGCGGTCTTCTCGGCCGAGTCCACGCTGAGGTTGTAGTAGTGCTTCACGTGCACCCAGGCGCGGGCGTACGTGCAGTGGTAGGCCGCGCGCGGCGGCATCCACTTGGCCGGGTCCTTGTCGCCCTTGGACTGGTTGACGTTGTCCGTCACCGCGATGAGCTGGGGGCGCGTCAGGTCGTTCGCGTACGCCTGGCGTTGGGCGTTCGTCCAGCTGCTCGCGCCGGAACGCCACGCCTCGGCGAGCGGGACCATGTGGTCGATGTCCACGTCGGAGGCGGCCGTCCAGGTGGCGCCGTCGTACTCCGAGTACCAACTGCCGCTGGTCGCGGCGCAGGAGGCGTCCTGGACGACGCCGGTGCCGTCGCGCTTCAGGACGACCTCGCGGGTGTTGCAGGTGCCGGACTGGGTGATCCAGTGGGGGAACTTGTCGCGGCTGTAGCCCGAGGAGGAGCCCTCGGCGGAGACGGTGAGCTGGCTGAGGTAGGTACGGGCGGTCGATGCGGCGATCGGCGTGGGCATCGCGGCCTGGGCGGCCGGGGCGGTGAGGAGCCCCGTGGTGGCGGCGAGGGCTGCGGCGGAGGCGGCGACGGCTATGCGACGCGCGTAGATGCCGAGCATGTGAACTCCCTTGACGTGGGGGGAATCTGTGGACGACGTGCGGTGGCCCGGTCATCGTGGCGATACCGGGTTTCCGTGTGGTGGTCGTCAGGTAACAGAGTGGCGACATGCGCACGTCACATCAAGGGGTACGGGCATAGCTCTGACGTTCCGTCTGTAGTCCGTTCGAACCGGGGGACCGATCGGCGAGCGGGTCAACGGGCGCTGTCTGCCCGCGCGTCGGGGAGGGTACGGGGCGTGCGCGGAGCCAGGGGCGCGTCGGAACGGGGTGCCGCGTACGAACGGGCGCCCGCCCGGAGGCGGGTGGAGGCACGCGAACGAACGCCCACCGGCGGGCGGTTGCCTACCGGTGGGCGGTGAAGTGCGGACGGGCCGTGGAGCGCGGACGGGCGGTGGAGCGCGAACGGGCCGTGCGGCGCGAACGAGCACCCGGAGCCGGGTGCCCGGCGAGGGGTGGGTGTCTAGCGGGCGGCGTCGATGTGCAGGCGGATGCGGCCCTCGGGGGTCGCTTCCACCCGGAGCCGGGTCAGGTCCTCGATGTACGCGTCCGGCGAGAGTGCCGCCGCGCGCGGGCCGATGCCCACGATCCGCATACCGGCCGCGCGTCCGGCCGTGATGCCCGCCTCGGAGTCCTCGAAGACGACGCAGTCCGCCGGGGCGAAGCCCAGGTCCGCCGCGCCCTTGAGGAAGCCCTCCGGGTCCGGCTTGCTGGCGCCGACGTGCTCGGCGGTCACCCGCACGCTCGGCACGGGAAGGCCGGCGGCCCCCATCCGGGCCTGGGCGAGCGCCTCGTCGGCGGAGGTCACCAGTGCGTGCGGCAGCCCGGTGAGCGACGCCATGAACGCGGCGGCGCCGCCGATGGGCACCACGCCCTCGGTGTCGGCGGTCTCCTCGGCGAGCATGACCCGGTTCTCGGCGTGGTTCTGCTCCATCGGGCGGTCCGGCAGGAGGGCGGCCATCGTGGCGTACCCCTGGCGTCCGTGGACGACGGCGAGGACCGTCTCGGAGTCGAGTCCCTGCCTCTGGGCCCAGCGGCGCCAGCAGCGCTCGACCACGGCGTCCGAGTTCACGAGCGTGCCGTCCATGTCCAGCAGGAGGGCGCGGGCTTCGAGGACGGTGGCCGACATGGGCAGGCTCCAGAGCGCGGTGGTGCGGGCAGCTCATGGCTGCGGGGCGGGAGAACAAGCAGCCCCGCCCGCCGGTCAGGGAAAACGGGCGGAGGCTACTTTGTTCCATCACGATACAAAAACCGGCGCCCGAATGCCAATCCCGCACGTCGCGGACCTCGTGCGGGGGCACGGGACGTCAGTACGACCGTCCCGAACCGGTCGTCTCGGCCTCCAGCGCCCTGCGGGTCTCCGGGCCGTACACCCCCGGAGGGTCGGTGCTGACCGAGACCCACCGCTGGAACTCACGCACCGCCCGCTCGACCCGGTCCGTGTAGTGGGCGTCGTCCGGTCCCAGGTAGATCCACTTCTCCTGCAACCGGCGCTGGAGTTCCGCCACTTCCGGTCCCTGGTCGCCGCGCCGCAGTGTTCCGCCCGTGGCCTGGACCGGGGGTGCGGCCGGTGCCGTACTCGGGGACGCGGAGGCGGACGCCGAGGGGGGCGGTGTCGTCGAGGCGGTGGCGCTGGGGGAGGCCGAGGCGCTCGGCGACGCGGAGGGGGAGGAGGACGCGGACGCCGACGGGGAGGCGGAGGCCGAGTGGGAGGGGGTGGGGGAGGCGGACGCCGACGGGGACGCGGACACCGTGGCGGCCGGCTCGTCGGTGGCGTCCGGGACGCTCGTCGTGATCTCGGGCAGGGCCTCCTCGTCGCGCTCGTCGCCGCCGAACAGTCCGCTCGCGAACGCGGCCGTCCCCACCACCGCGGCCACCGCGGCGCCCACCGCGACGGCGGCGAGGGGCTTGCGACGGCGGGGGCGTACGGGGTCCAGGGCCTCGGCCGCGTAGGTGTCGGGGGAGCGCCGCCGGGGCCGGCCGGGGCTCCCGGGGTCGGGTGCGCCGCCCGCCGCGCCCCTCGCCGCCGCGTCGCCCAGGAAGAGCGCCATCGTCGGGGCCTCGGCCGGTGCGCCGTGCTCCCGCGTCCCACCGTTCGACCCGTCGTACGTGCCGGTGTCCGACGCGTCGTGCGTGCCGCCGCCCGAACCGCTGTCCGGCCCGCCGCCCGATCCGCCGCCCGGCCCGCTGTCCGGTCCGTCGTGCGCGCCGTGGTTCGCGCCGTCGTTCGGCAGCGTCACGTACGGCCGGATCCGCAGCGGGTCGAAGTCCTCGGCGGCGGCCATCTCCGCCGTGCGCGCCGCCACGTGTCCGTGGTCCGTCCACTGCTCCTGCCCGCCGTCCTGCCGGGCCGTGCCCGTGACGGCCACACAGTCGCAGCCGGGTCTCGCGCGCCGATCGCCACCGCACTCCGGGCATATATGTCCGGTCATTGTGGGTCCCCTCCCCTGTGAACTGCCTGCGATTATGCAGGCCGTCACGGGCAAGCCCCACGCTCGCATCTCCTTCTCGGCAGGCCATAACGGGACGTAACGGCCAGGATGGGGGAAAGTGGATCCGAGGAGATGGTCATGGCCCAGGAGTTGAGCCCGCCCGCCCCAGCGCCGGGCGAGGGACGGTCCACGCGGAGTGTCCTGGTGGCCATCGGCGCACTGCTCCTCGGCATGCTGCTCGCGGCACTCGATCAGACCATCGTCTCCACCGCGCTGCCGACCATCGTCAGCGACCTCGGCGGCCTCGACCACCTGTCCTGGGTGGTCACCGCCTATCTGCTCGCCGCGACCGCGGCGACCCCGCTCTGGGGCAAGCTCGGCGACCAGTACGGGCGCAAGAAGCTCTTCCAGACGGCCATCGTCATCTTCCTCGTCGGTTCGGCCCTCTGCGGCCTGGCGCAGAGCATGCCCCAGCTCATCGGCTTCCGCGCCCTTCAGGGACTCGGCGGCGGCGGGCTGATGGTCCTGTCCATGGCGATCGTCGGCGACATCGTCACGCCGCGCGAACGCGGCAAGTACCAGGGTCTGTTCGGCGCCGTGTTCGGTGTCACCAGCGTGCTCGGCCCGCTCCTCGGCGGCTTCTTCACCCAGCACCTCAGCTGGCGCTGGGTCTTCTACATCAACCTGCCGATCGGCGTCGTCGCCCTCCTCGTCATCGCCGCCGTCCTCCACATCCCCGTCCGCCGCACCAAGCACACCATCGACTACCTGGGCACCTTCCTCATCGCCGCGGTCGCCACCGCCCTGGTCCTCGTGGCCTCCCTGGGCGGTTCCACCTGGGCCTGGGGCTCGTTCCCGATCATCGCCCTGGCCGTCCTCGCCGTCGTCCTCCTGGTGGCGTTCGTCGCGACGGAGCGCCGGGCGGTCGAACCGGTGCTGCCGCTGAAACTGTTCCGGATCCGGACCTTCACCCTCGTCGCCGTCATCAGCTTCGTCATCGGGTTCGCGATGTTCGGGGCGATGACCTATCTGCCGACCTTCCTCCAGGTCGTGCACGGCATCACCCCGACCCTGTCCGGGGTGCACATGCTGCCGATGGTCTTCGGCCTGCTGATCACCTCGACCGGCTCCGGACAGATCGTCAGCCGCACCGGGCACTGGAAGGTCTTCCCGGTCACCGGGACCGCCCTCACCGCGGTCGGCCTGCTGCTGCTCTCCCAGCTGTCCCGGTCCAGCTCCACCTGGACGATGAGCCTCTACTTCTTCGTCTTCGGCGCCGGACTCGGCCTGGTCATGCAGGTGCTCGTGCTGGCCGTCCAGAACGCCGTGGGGTACGAGGACCTCGGCGTCGCCACGTCCGGTGCGACCTTCTTCCGGTCCATCGGCGCGTCGTTCGGCGTGGCCGTCTTCGGCACCATCTTCACCAACCGCCTGACCGGCAAACTGGAGGCCGCGCTCTCCGGCCGCTCGCTCCCGCCCGGTACGGACGCCGGGTCCCTGGCAGCCGACCCGCGGGCCCTCGGGCGGCTCCCGGCCGACCTGCGCCCCGCCGTCCTCGACGCCTACTCGAACTCGATCACCGATGTCTTCCTCTACGCGGTCCCGGTCGTCCTCGTCGCCTTCGTCTTCGCCTGGTTCCTCAGGGAGGACCCGCTGCGCGGCTCGGTGACCGCCCCCGACCCCAGCGAGACCCTCGCCTCGAACCCGGTCCAGCGCTCCTCGCTGGACGAATGCGCCCGCGCCCTGTCCGTACTGGCCACCCGGGAGGGCCGCCGGGAGATCTACGAGAAGATCACCGAGCAGGCCGGATACGACCTGCTGCCCGCCGCCAGCTGGCTGCTGCTGCGCATCAAACGGCACGGCACCGTCGAACCGGGCCGTCTCGCCGAGGTCGCCCCCGTGCCGCTGCGGGTGATCAGCCAGGCGGCCCGCCAGGTGGAGGAGCGCGGCCTGGCCCGGCGCGTGGGTGTGCAGCTGGTGCTCACCGAACCGGGTGCGGAGGCGGTGGTCCGGCTCTCCCGGGCCCGTGAGGAATCGCTGGCCGAGCTGCTGGGCGACTGGTGGGGCCCGGACCGGCCCACCGACCTCGTCCGCCTGGTGACCGAGCTGACCGCCGAGGTGAGCGGTTCCAGCCGGGAGCGGCCGCACATGCCCGAACCGCGCCGCGACCACTCGGCCTGAGCGGCGACCGGTGGGCCGAGCCGTCGGGCGGCCCTTCGGTCCGGGGGCGTGCCTGGTCCCTCTGTCCCGGGCTCCCGGGCTGTGGCGGTCCGGGGGGCTCTGACGGTCCGGGTGGGCTCTGGCGGTCCGGTGAGCCCCGGCGGTCCGGTGGGCCCCGGCGGTCCGGGTGGGCCCCGGCGGTCCTGTGGGCGCGGGCTCACAGCTCCTTGGCGAACCAGTGCTCCGCGTACGGACCCGCGTTGAACGCCGGGACCTCCGCGTAGCCGTGCTTCGCGTACAGCCCCCGTGCCTCGACCAGGTCGTGCCGGGTGTCGAGGCGGATCCGCGTCACCCCGAACGCCCGCGCCGCGCGTTCGGCCGCCGCCAGCAGCAGCCCGCCCCCGCCCGTGGACCGGAACGCGGGGCGTACGAACACCCGGGTCAGCTCGGCGGTCGTCGCGTCGACGAGGAGCAGACCCGCGCAGGCGGCCGGCTGCCGCCCGTGGCGCCCGACCACGAACTCCCCGGTGGGCGGGGCGAGCCGCTCGGCCCCGTCACCGGCGAGACCCGCGTCGATCTCCTCGGCGGTCGCGGGACGCCCCCAGTAACGGCTCGCCACCTCGTCGTAGTACGCACGCCGCAGTTGCGCCGCGTCGGGGCTGTCGAAGCGTTCGGGGGCCACCGTCCAGGTCATCGGGCCATTCTGGCCACCGGCCGGACGACGTGACGAACCATTAAGGCCCGGCGTACCGGGCGGGAGGAACCGGAGCCGCGTTCGGGCCCCGTACGCCCTTTCCCGCCAAAGCATCGTGACAGTCAGGCGAAGAGGGGGTTGATTGGGTCTGCCGGACAAGGTAATGGCAGGCTTCATCCGCACATACCCGGACCCACCGGGACCGTGTGCGGATCTCTGGGAGGGGCGGCGCCAAGTGGCAGAGGCGGAGCGCGGTGCGCGGGGGGACGTGTCGGCGGAACCGGGGGCGAGAGCCGGGGTGGTCCGGGCGGTGCTCTGGCTCGTCGTGGCCGTCCTCGGGGTGCGGCAGATGGCGGCGGTGCTGGACCGGCGCCCCGGGGAGAAGCTCCTCGACCTGGAGAGCTGGACCGGCCAGGACGGCATCCTGCACGTGGCCGGGTCCCTCTACGAACCGGGCCGGTTCGCCGGGACACCGTTCGCCGGGCTGGTCCTGAGACCCCTGACGGCCTCGGCCGAAGAGGCGCTCGGTGTCGTCTGGACCTTCGGCAGCCTGCTGCTCGTGGTGGCGCTCGGCCTCGTCGCCGCGCGGGGACTGCCGGGGCCCGTCGCCCGGCGCACCGGCTATCTGGCCGCACCCGTCGCGGTCACCCTCTTCATGGTCTCGCTGCCCGTCCGGAACACGCTCTACCTCGGCCAGACCAGCATCCTGCCCGTCCTGCTGGTGCTGCTGGCCTTCTTCGCCGTCCGGCAGGAGCGGCTGTCCGGGGTGCTCGTCGGGCTCGCCGCGGCCCTCCAGCCGGCCGTGCTGTTCTTCGCCGTGCTGTTCTGGTTCACCGGGAGGCGCCGCGCCGCCGTGGCCGGGGGCGCTTCCTTCGCCTTCTGCACCGCGCTGGCCTGGGCGGCGATGCCCCACGACTCCTGGACGTACTGGGTGCACCATGTGGCGGGCGCGGGGCTGGGCGGGAACCCGGACAGCCTGGCCAACCAGTCCCTGCACGGGGCGCTGCTCCGGTTCGGGCTCCAGGGGCCGCTGGAGATCGTGCTCTTCCTCGTCCTGGCCGTCGCCGTCACCGTCCTCGGGCTGCGGCGCGCGGTCCGCTACGCCCACGACGGACAGCTCCTGCTGGCCGTCGCCGTCACCGGCTGTGTGGCCGTCGCCGTCTCGCCCACCGCCTGGCAGCACCAGCTGCTCTGGGTGCTGCTCGCCGTCGTCGGCCGGGTCGGCACCAGGGCCTCCGACCGGCTGGTCTGGCCCGCCGTCGTGGTGCTCGTCCTCACCCTGCCCGGCAAGATGCTGCTGCCGAACATCGGGGTGCTCCTGCCCGTACGCGACAACGTGCTGCTCATCGCGGCGCTCGGGGCGGCCTGCGTGGCGCCGTTCCTGCCGCGTACCTCGCCCCACTGGCAGCGGCCCGTCCCCACCGACTACGCGCGGCCGGTCGCGTCCCGGTTCTCCTGGGTGCCGCTGCTGCCGTTCTGGCGGCGGGTGCTCAGCCGCCCCAACCTCCTGCTGGAACTCCTGCTCATCCGCGTCGTCTACTCCGCCTACGCCAAGGTCCGGCTCGCGGCGGCCGTCGGGCGCCCCACCGCCGAGGAACACGGCCGGCAGATCCACTCCCTGGAACAGTGGCTGCGCATCGACGTCGAGCACTGGGTCAACCACACCGTCGTCGGCATCCCCTGGCTGCGGGAGTTCTTCGACTACTACTACTCGACGTTCCACTTCATCGTGCCGCTCACGATCCTCGGCGTGCTGTACGTGCGGCGGCCCTCCGACTACCGCTGGGCCCGCAGCTCCATCGGCTTCGCCACGGTCCTCGCCCTGGTCGGCTTCTGGCTCTACCCGCTGGCCCCGCCGCGCCTGATGCCGGGCCTCGGCTTCATCGACACCGTCCACGGGATGCAGGACCTTTCGAGCCCGGACTTCGGGGCGCTGACGGCGGTGACCAACCAGTACGCGGCGATGCCCTCGCTGCACTTCGGCTGGTCACTCTGGTGCGGTCTGGTGATCCTCGTGCTGGCCCCGAAGGGGTGGATGAAGGCACTGGGCCTGCTGCACCCGCTGTTCACGGTCTCGTGCATCGTCGCCACCGGGAACCACTGGATCCTGGACGCGGTGGGCGGGGCGGCCGTCGTGGGCCTGGGCTTCGGCCTGACGTACGCCCTGGCCGGACCCCGCCGGCTCCTCCCGAAGACACCTGAGGGGGAGGGGACGCCCGAGGCGGAGGGTACGGCCGAGGCCGAGGGGACGCCCAAGGCGGAGGGGACGGAGGAGGAGCCGGTGGCCGCACCGGCGGGCCGGACGACCTGACGGCGGGCGGGCGCGGCCGGGCGGCCCGCGCGTCGGCAGCCGCCGAACGGCCCGCGCCGTGCCCCGGCGGCCCCTCCTACCGTTCAGGCCCCTCGAAGGTCACCGGGGCCTCGAAGGCCGCCCGGCGGGTGGCGCGGCGCAGCGCCTTCAGCAGGGTCGGGCCGATGGCCAGGGTCAGCACCACGGTGAGGGCCGCCCGGCCCAGGTCCCAGCCGAGCGAGGTCGCCAGACAGTACGCGAGGAACCGGACCAGGTTCTCGCTCAGCGGGTCGCCCGGGACGAAGGAGATGCCCGAGGCCTGACCGGGCACGATCGTCCAGCCGTACAGATTCATGATCGTGCCGTACGCGAACGCCGCCACGAAGCCGTACCCCGCCAGCATCAGCAGCTCACCCCGGCCGCGCAGCCGTTCGGCGCCCGGCAGCAGGCCCGCGCCCATGGCGAACCAGCCCATCGACAGCATCTGGAACGGCATCCAGGGCCCGACCCCGCCGGTGAGCAGCGCGGAGGCGAACATCGTCACCGAGCCGAGCACGAAGCCGAAGCCGGGGCCCAGCACCCGGCCGCTCAGCACCATCAGGAAGAACATCGGCTCCAGGCCCGCCGTCCCCGCGCCCAGCGGGCGCAGGGCGGCGCCGACCGCCGCGAGCACGCCGAGCATCGCCACCGCCTTGGCGTCCAGGCCGCCGTCCGCGACGGTCGCGACGGCGACCCCGACGAGCAGCACCAGCAGCACGGCGAAGAGCCACGGCGCGTCCTGGGGGTGGGCGACACCGACGCTCGTACCGGACGCCAGCAGCGGCCAGCCGAACGCCATCAGGCCGATCGCGCCGACCAGCACGAGCGCGACGACGGCCCGCGGGCCGAGGCGGACGGGGCGTGCGGGGCGGGGGCCGGTCATGCGGGGGGCTCCATGGGCGGGGCGGTCTCCAGGGCCGTACGGACCTGGGTCACGGTCAGCCACTCCTGGGGGGCCAGGATCTTCGCGGTCTGCGGGGCGAAGGCGGGGGAGGAGACCACCACCCGGGCGGTCGGGCCGTCCGCGACGACCTCGCCGTCCGCGAGGATCACCACCCGGTGGGCCGACTCCGCCGCCAGTTCCACGTCGTGCGTGGCCAGGACGATGGCGTGGCCCTCGCCGGCCAGCCGGCGCAGGACACCGACCAGCCGGGCCTTGGCGGCGTAGTCGAGGCCGCGGGTCGGCTCGTCCAGGAGGAGGAGCGGCGGCCGGGCGGTGAGGACCAGGGCCAGGGCCAGCGCCAGCCGCTGGCCCTCGGAGAGGTCGCGGGGGTGGGTGGCGTCCGGTACGCCCGGCAGCAGCTCGGACACCAGGGCGCGGCAACTGCCGGGGGGCGCGCCCGCGTCGGAGTCGGCCGCCGCGCACTCGGCGGCGACCGTGTCCGCGTACAGCAGGTCGCGGGGCTCCTGGGGGACGAGGCCGACGAGGCGCACCATCTCGCGGGGAGCCGTACGGGACGGGCGCAGGCCGCCGACGAGCACGGAGCCCGAGGTGGGTTCCAGCATCCCGACGAACGCGGACAGCAGGGTGGACTTGCCCGCGCCGTTGCGTCCCATCAGCGCGACGGTCTCGCCCGGTGCGACGGACAGCGTCACCCGGCGCAGCGCCTCCACCCGCCCGCGCCGCAGCCCGAGCCCGTCGGCACGGGCGACGACACCGTCCTGGGGGAGCGGCGCGTCTCCGGGGGCCCCGGGGACGCCGGTGGTGGTGCGGCGGCGTCCCCGCAGCCGGGTGAGGAAACCGCCTCGGGAGGCCGTGACGGGTTCCACCGGCACCGGGGTGCCCGAGGCGGACGGGTGGTCCGGCGCGGCCAGGCCGTCCACCGGACCAGGACTCTGCCCCGGACCAGGACTCTGCCCCGGACCCGGTCCCGCGCCCGCGTCCGGGTCGGGGCCGGTCAGCGGGGCCAGCCGGGCCCGCAGCGGGGCCGCGCGGCGGCGGGCGTCGCGGATCGACAGGGGGAGCGGGTCCCAGCCCGCCAGGCGGCCGAGGTCCACCACCGGAGGGCGTACCGGCGAGAGGGCCATGACGTCGGCGGGCGGCCCCAGCACCGGGGCGGCGCCCGGCGACGGGAGCAGGAGGACCTGGTCGGCGTACTGCACCACCCGCTCCAGGCGGTGTTCGGCCATCAGCACCGTGGTGCCCAGGTCGTGGACCAGCCGCTGGAGCACCGCCAGCACCTCTTCGGCCGCCGCCGGGTCCAGCGCGGACGTCGGCTCGTCCAGGACCAGGACCTTCGGGTGCGGGGTGAGGACCGAGCCGATCGCTACGCGCTGCTGCTGGCCCCCGGACAGCGTGGCGATGGGGCGGTCGCGCAGCTCGGCCAGGCCCAGCAGGTCGAGCGTCTCCTCGACCCGCCTCCGCATCACGTCGGGGGCCAGACCCAGCGACTCCATGCCGTACGCCAGCTCGTCCTCGACCGTGTCGGTGACGAAGTGGGCGAGCGGGTCCTGGCCCACCGTGCCGACCAGGTCGGCCAGTTCACGGGGCTTGTGGGTGCGGGTGTCCCGGCCGTCCACCGTCACCCGGCCGGTCAGCACCCCGCCGGTGAAGTGCGGGACGAGACCCGACACGGCCCCCAGCAGTGTCGACTTGCCGACACCGGACGGGCCGACCAGGAGGACCAGTTCGCCCTCCGGGACGGTGAGGTCGACGCCCGAGAGCGACGGGCGGTCCGCGTCCGCGTACCGCACCGCGACCTGTTCGAACCGGATCACGGCTGCTCCTCGGGGTCCACGGGGGAGGCCGACGGCGGGACGGGCGCGACGGCGGCGGGCAGCAGCCCGGCCAGCACCGCCGCGGCGGGCCACAGCGGCAGGACGGGTGTGCTCAGCGGTACGACACCGGGGTGCAGCGCCTCCGGATCGGCACTCCCGGCCACGATCAGGGCCGCCGCGACCAGGACGCCCGAGCCCGCGACCAGCCATGCCCGCGCCCCCCACCGGTCGGGCCGGTACCGGGTGCGCACCGAGCGCCGGCCGCCGAGCTTGAGCCCGGCGAGGGCCGCGACCAGCCCGGCCCCCAGCAGCGGCAGCCCGTACACCGCGCCCTGCGCGGCCAGCAGCCCGTACGTGCCCGCGCACACCCCCAGCAGACCCCCGAGCGTGAGCGCGTTCGTGGTGTGCCGGACGGCGGGCGGGACCTGGGCGGTACGCCCGTATCCCCGCGCGTCCATCGACGCGGCGAGGGCCACCGACCGTTCCAGGGCGCCCTCCAGGACCGGCAGTCCGATCTGGAGCACCGCCGCGACCCCGCCCGTGGGGCGGCCGCGCAGCCGGCGGGCCGTCCGCAGCCGCAGCACGTCGGCGACCATGTTCGGCGCGAAGGTCATCGCGACGACGACGGCCACCCCCGCCTCGTACAGCGCGCCCGGCAGCGACTTGAGCAGCCGGGCCGGGTTGGCGAGCGAGTTCGCCGCGCCGACGCAGATCAGCAGCGTGGCCAGCTTCGCCCCGTCGTACAGCGCGAAGACCAGCTGCTCGGCGGTGACCTGGCCGCCGACGCGGACGCCCTGCGCCCAGTCGGGCAGCGGGACCTCGGGGAGGGTGAAGAGCAGCCGGGTGCCCGGGACCGAGGAGCCGAGCAGGACCGAGAAGACCAGCCGCACCCCCACGACGAACAGTCCGAGCTTGACGAACGCCCCGTAGGAGCGGGCCCACGGCGCGTCCGTGCGGCGGGCCGCCACCACATAGCCGGCCACCCCGACCAGCAGCCCGAGCAGCAGCGGGTTGGTGGTGCGGGACGCGGCGGTGGCCAGCCCCAGCGCCCACAGCCACCAGGCCCCGGCCGGCACCGCGTTGCTGCGGCTCGCGGCGGGCGCGCGCAGGGCATGGGGGAGCCGGGCGAGGCCCGTGGAGCGGTTCATCGGCGGCGGCGGGCCCGCAGGACGGCGGCGGCGCCGAGCACGAGGACCGCGACGCCCCCGGCGAGGACCCCGGCGGACGGGCCGCCCCCGCCGTCGCCGGAACGGGCGGCGGACGGGGAGGTGTCGGGGCTCTCGGCCGGAGCGGTGGACTTCCCCGCGCCGGTGTCCCCGGAGACCTGCTCGCCGCAGCCGGAACGCGGATAGCCGGAGATCGCGCAGAGCATCGCGGAGCTGTCGTACCGCAGGGGCTTCGCCACCGACGCGAGCGCCTGGGCGGTGCTCGCGTCGGGCGCCACCCGGGCGCACGCGGTGCGCGGCGCGGGCGGGGCCTCGCCGTCCGGGGCGTCGGCGGCCGTACCCGCGTCGATGACCAGAGCGACCCGCTTGCGGCCGTCCTGCGCCGGGGTGCCCGCGCAGATCGCGGCGAAGTCCGGGGCGTCGCGCGGCCGGGCGGCGTCCTGGGAGTCCTCGCTGACCGCGAAGCGGAACCCCTGCACGCTGCCGTCGTCGGGCCGGACCAGGGAGGGCCCCTGGGTGGCGTACGTCCAGGTGGTGCCGGTGCCGCCCTCCCAGAAGGACCAGTAGCGGTATCCGGCCGCCTGCGCGCTCCCGGCGCCGAGCACGGTCAGGGCCGCGGCGACCAGGAGGAGCAGCACGGCCGTGCCGCGCGGGCGCCTCACAGCTGCTGGTTCTTCCGGCGTCCGCTCAGCAGGAAGCCGATGCCCGCCCCGAAGGCGAGTCCGATGCCGACGAGCCACCAGACGCCGAGGCCGCCGTCGCCGCTGCTGGTGTTCTTCGGCGTGGAGTCGGTCGCGGTGGGGGACGGCACGGCGGTGGCGGCGGGCGCGGGGCCCGTCGCGTTGAGCTGCCGTACGAGGTCGACGCCGCCGAAGTCGCGGGCGTCGGTGCCGGTCGCGTGGGCGGCGAGCACCAGTTGGGCGGTGGCGGCGGGCCCGCCCTCCTTCGCCCAGTCCTGGGCGTTCTTCTCCAGGTAGGCGACCGCCTTCGCCGCCTTGTCCTTGTGGCCGGACGCGGCCAGCGCGACGACCGCGTCGGCGGTGTTGCCGAAGTCGGGCTGCGGCGCGGAGTCCTCGGCGCCCGGCATCGGCGGTGTGTCCAGGTGGCCCGACCCGGCGAGCGCCCCGGCCAGGTAGAAGGCGCCGTTCTGCGCGGACTGCTCGGGGGTGAGGCCGGTGCCCTGGTGGCAGACGGGGTCCTTGACGGCGTTGGAGTTGCCCGTCGCCATGCCCTTGCCCATCGCGCCGAGCACCGCGGCGGCGGTGGCGTCCGCGTTGGCGGTGAGCGTGCCGTCCTTGTCCGGCTGGTAGGCGAACGCCCCGCCGTCCTCGCCTCCGCACGGCAGGGCGAACGACTGGAGCGCCGTGTACGGCGTCTTGCCGTCGGCGGTGGTGAGGTCGGCCAGCGGAACCCCGGCCCTGGCCAGGGCGCCGATCACCACGGCGGTGGAGTTGGCGTCACTGGGGCTGCCGGGGTTGTAGCCCCAGCCGCCGTCCTCGTTCTGGACGGACTTCAGCCAGCTGACCCCGTTGTCCACGGCCGGGCGGTTGGTGCCCAGCTCCATCAGCGCCTGGATCGCGGCCCCGGTGGCGTTGGTGTCGGCCACCGTCGAGGCGTCGCAGGGGCGGGAGGCGTCCCGGTAGGCGGCGAAGGCCCCGCTGTCGCACTGCTGGCCCACGAGCCAGTTCACCGACTCGGTGGCGGGCGTGACCAGCTCTATCCGCTGGGCGAGGAAGGCCATCGACTGGCGCCACACGCCGTCGTAGGTCGGGTCCTTGGTGCCGTACAGGCCCGCGGGCAGGTCGGTGGACGGGGAGGGGGACGGGCTCGGGGCGGCGACCGCGGTGGGGGCGGCGGCCGCACAGAGCACGGCGGTGATCGCGAGCGCTGCCGCGCGGCGGCGTACGGTCATGGCTTGGGTGGGCCTCTCCTGCGAGGGCCGGGCACGGGCGCACGGATGGCGCCGGGCTCCGGCCCCGTGTACCTCGACGGTGCCGCCCACCGGGGTTCCGGTGGCACGAGCCGGTCACGCTGACGTGCGGGGCATTCCGACTGGCCACCCGGCGGAGGGAGGACACGGCTGCGGGTCAGTGCCGGATTCGCACCGGCTTCCCCCCGTACGGGCATGAGGACGACCCGCCCACTCTACCGGGGGCCGCGTGAGCGCGGGCCGGCCCCCTGCCGCCCTGCCCGGCGGTCCGCGGCGGCGGACCGTGGGCGGGGGCTTCACAGCAGGTCAGGGCACATGCGACACTCCGGCGGAAATCACACGGGCGGTGCCCGTGGAGCGGGTCGAGACCGGGCGGGAAGCACCTGTGCGCAGAGGAAGAACGGCGGCCGTGACCGTCGCCGTGAGTGGGTTCATGACCGTGGCCTCCGGCTGCGGGCTGGTCGGGCAGGAGACGGGCGCGGCGAAGCCCTCGCGGGTGCCGCCCGCCCCGTTCACCGGGGAGACGGTGGCCGCGGAGATAGCCGCGTACACCACGGCGGCCGGGCTCCCGGAGGGTGACGCGTCCCTGGACGGTCTGCCCGAGGGCGGCTGGCGGGCGTGCGTCGTGCCCTGGTCCGGGCAGGTGCCCGAGGACGTGGCGACCGCCGGCTTCGAGGGCACGGAGGAGCGGCTGCGTGCGCACGACTGGGAGATCGTCTCCAGCCACGCCGAGGGGGAGGCGGTCTTCCGCACCTTCGCCAAGCGGGGCTGGAAGCTCTACGCCCACTCCTGGGCGCTGCTGGGACCCGGCCGTACGCGGAGCGTCACGTTCACCGGCGTCGAGGACGGCTGCGAGCTGCCCCGCGAGGTGCGGGACGACTACACCGACCCGGCCGTCCCCTGAGGGCACCGCTCCGCCGGAACCGTGGGCGGGGTGAGCGCGTCGTGGGAGGTATGGACCAGCCGAACCAGGGCTCCGCGGGGTGCCTGCTCGCCCTCGCGGGTGCCGCGACCGCCACCCTGGCGTGGGCGCCGCTCGCCCGTGTCAGCGTCACCGGTGGTTTCGAGCAGTCGCACCGCGACCTCAGCGTGCTCTACGTCGATCTCCCGCTGATCGCCCTCGGCGGGGCGCTGCTGCCGCTGCTGGTCTGGACGGCGGCCCTGCGCGTACTGGGCCGGCCGTGGCAGGCCTTCGCCGCGGCGGCGGTGTCGCTGGCGCTGGGCGTGTGGGGGCTCACCCTCTGGTGGGAGCCGTACCAGCAGCCGGAGTTCCTGGGCGGGCCGTTGTGGGAGGGCGCACCGGGGTGACCCGGGGCGTGCCGGACCGGTCCGGCGGCGCCGACAGCGCTGAGCGGCGCCGACAACGCTGAGCCGCGCCGACAGCGCTGACGGCGCGTCAAGGGCCCGGCCCGTCCCGGTCCGCCTCCGGCAGGTCGATCAGCCGGCACACCGTCTCGATGTCCCGGCGCACCTGGGCGATCGACTCCCGGCCCGACAGCCAGGTGATCAGCGCCGAGAGCCAGGTGTGCTCGATGACGCGGACCACCGCCAGCTGGTCCCGGGTGGGCTCCTCCAGCCGCATCGCGTCCAGGATGATCGCCGTCGTCAGCCGGGAGACGGCGTCCACCTCGGGGCTGACCCCCCGGTCGGCGAAGGTCAGCGCCCGCACCATGGCGTCCGCCAGGTGCGGCTCGCGCTGGAGTGCCCGGAAGGCCCGCATCAGGGTCTCGGCCACCCGCCGGTCCGCGCACCCGGCGGACGGCGGCCGTCTGCGGAGCGCCGCGTGGAGCCGTTGGAGCTGGTCCTCCATCAGGGCCACCAGCAGATGGACCTTGGAGGGGAAGTAGCGGTACAGCGTGCCCAGGGCGACCCCGGCCGCGTCGGCGACCTCGCGCATCTGCACCGCCTCGAAGCCGCCCCGGCCGGCGAGTTGGGCACCGGCGTGCAGGATGCGGCGGCGGCGGGCTTCCTGGCGTTGCGTCAGGACAGGCGCCGGTGGTCCGGGGTCCGCTGCCATCTCTCCCATCCAAGGCTTCCGTTCGCACCGGATGCCCGCCGGGACGGGAACCGGTTCCTTGTCCCGCACGGGCCGGCCGGAGGAGCGGCCCCGCCGGACCGTGGGCCCGTCGTGGCGTGAATCACCTGATCCGGCCACCCCGCCGACGCTACCTGCCGGTAGATTCGGTGGTGCTGAACGAACGGGTCTGAAACTTGTTCTAGATTAGCGCGACCGGTTACGCTCCGGCGAACACCGCAGCGAGAAGGGGACCGAGTGTGACCGCTGAGGCCGTGGAGTCCGGCCCCCTCGCGAGCGGCGGCGCGTCGGGCACCGAGGGTGACCGGCCGTTGCGCATCGCGCTGCTGACCTACAAGGGCAACCCCTTCTGCGGCGGCCAGGGCGTCTACGTACGCCACCTCGGCCGCGAGCTGGCCCGGCTCGGCCACAGCGTCGAGGTGATCGGGGCCCAGCCCTACCCGGTCCTCGACGAGGGCGTCCCGCTCACCGAGCTGCCCAGCCTCGACCTCTACCGCCAGCCCGATCCGTTCCGCACCCCCGGGCGTGGCGAGTACCGCGACTGGATCGACGCCGCCGAGGTCGCCACCATGTGGACCGGCGGTTTTCCCGAACCCCTCACCTTCAGCCTGCGGGCCCGCCGCCATCTCCTGGCCCGACGCGGTGACTTCGACGTCGTCCACGACAACCAGACGCTCGGCTACGGCCTGTTGGGGGACCTCGGCGCCCCTCTCGTCACCACCATCCACCACCCCATCACCGTGGACCGCCGCCTCGACCTGGAGGCCGCCGACTCCCGGTTGCGCCGCCTCTCCGTACGCCGCTGGTACGCCTTCACCCGCATGCAGAAGCGGGTGGCCCGGCGGCTGCCGTCCGTGCTGACCGTCTCAGGCTCCTCCCGGCAGGAGATCGTGGACGACCTCGGGGTCCGCCCGGACCGGGTCCAGGTCGTGCACATCGGGGCCGACACCGACCTCTGGTCGCCCGACCCCTCGGTCGCCGAGGTGCCCGGCCGGATCGTCACCACCTCCAGCGCCGACGTCCCGCTCAAGGGCCTGGTCCACCTGGTCGAGGCGCTCGCCAAGGTCCGTACCGGGAACCCCCGGGCCCATCTGGTGGTCGTCGGGAAGCGGGCCGAGGACGGCCCGGTCGCCCAGGCGATCGAGCGGCACGGGCTCACGGACGCCGTCGAGTTCGTCAAGGGCATCAGCGACGCCGAACTGGTCGATCTGGTCCGCGGCGCCCAGATCTCCTGCGTGCCCTCGCTGTACGAAGGGTTCTCGCTGCCCGCCGCCGAGGCCATGGCCACCGGGACACCGCTGGTGGCCACCACCGGCGGCGCGATCCCCGAGGTCACCGGACCCGACGGCGAGGCCTGCCTCGCCGTGCCCCCCGGCGACGCGGACGCCCTGTCCACGGCGCTCGGCAGGCTGCTCGGCGACGCGGAGCTGCGCGCCCGGCTCGGCGCGGCCGGGAGGGCACGGGTCCTGGCCAACTTCACCTGGGCCAGGGCCGCCGCCGGTACCGCGGAGCTGTACCGTCAGGCGATCGCCGCCCGCGCGGCGCGCAGGTGACCCCCGTGGCTTCCGTGGTTCCCCCGGATCCCGCGATTTCCGCAACCCCCGCCCCCGACCTCGAAGGCAGGCCCCCGTGCTGACCGTCGATTTCACCCGCTTCCCGCTCGCCGCAGGCGACCGGGTGCTCGATCTGGGCTGCGGCGCCGGGCGCCACGCCTTCGAGTGCTACCGGCGCGGCGCCCAGGTCGTGGCTCTCGATCAGAACGGCGAGGAGATCCGCGAGGTCGCGAAGTGGTTCGCCGCCATGAAGGCGGAGGGGGAGGCCCCCGCGGGCGCCACCGCCACCGCGATGCAGGGCGACGCGCTCAACCTGCCGTTCCCCGACGCCTCGTTCGACGTCGTGATCATCTCCGAGGTGATGGAGCACATCCCCGACGACAAGGGCGTCCTCGCCGAGATGGTCCGGGTGCTCAGGCCCGGCGGCCGGATCGCGGTCACCGTGCCCCGTTACGGCCCCGAGAAGGTCTGCTGGGCGCTCTCCGACGCGTACCACGAGGTCGAGGGCGGGCACATCCGGATCTACAAGGCCGACGAACTGCTCGGAAAGATCCGCGAGGCCGGTCTCAAGCCCTACGGCACCCACCACGCGCACGCCCTGCACAGCCCCTACTGGTGGCTCAAGTGCGCGTTCGGCGTGGGCCGCGACGGCGAGGACGCGGCGCTGCCGGTGCGCGCCTACCACAAGCTGCTGGTCTGGGACATCATGAAGAAGCCCCTGGCCACCCGGGTCACCGAACAGCTCCTCAACCCGGTCGTCGGCAAGAGCTTCGTGGCCTACGCGACCAAGCCGCACCTTCCCAAGGCCGAGGCGTGAGCACCCCCGAGCGGACCGAGCACCTCGTCCTGCCCGGAGTGCTCACCGCCGACCAGGCCGCCGAGACCGTCGCCGCGCTGCGGGCCGTGCAGCGCCGTGACGGGGCCCTGCCGTGGTTCCGCGGCCACCACCTCGACCCCTGGGACCACACCGAGGCCGCGATGGCCCTCGACGCGGCCGGCGAGCACGCGGCCGCCGCCCGCGCCTACGACTGGCTCGCCCGCCACCAGAACGGCGACGGCTCCTGGTACGCCGCCTACCACGACGGCGACCCCGAGCGGCCCACCGACCTCGGGCGCGAGACCAACTTCTGCGCCTACGTGGCCGTGGGCGTCTGGCACCACTACCTGGCCACCGGTGACGACGCGTTCGCCGACCGGATGTGGCCCACGGTCTACGCGGCCGTGGAGTTCGTGCTCCGGCTCCAGCAGCCCGGCGGCCAGATCGGGTGGAAGCGGGAGGCCGACGGCACCCCCGTCACCGACGCCCTGCTGACCGGCTGCTCCTCGGTCTACCAGGCGCTGCGCTGCGCCCTGGCCCTGGCCGAACAGCGTGAGGAGCCGCAGCCCGACTGGGAGCTGGCGGCCGGTGCGCTCGGGCACGCCGTCCGCAGCCACCCGGAACGCTTCCTGGACAAGAGCCGCTACTCGATGGACTGGTACTACCCGGTCCTGGCCGGCGCGGTCACCGGGTCCGCCGCCACGGCGCGGATCCAGGAGGGCTGGGACCGCTTCGTGGTGCCCGGCCTCGGGGTGCGCTGTGTGCTGCCCAACCCCTGGGTGACCGGCGGCGAGAGCAGTGAACTCGCCCTGGCGCTCTGGGTGACCGGGGAGTCCGACCGGGCCCTGGAGATCCTCCAGTCCCTCCGGCACCTGCGCGCCGAGGGCGGCCTGTACTGGACCGGATACGTCTTCGAGGGCGAACGGGCCTTCTGGCCGCGGGAACTCACCACCTGGACGGCGGGCTCGCTGCTGCTCGCGGTGGCCGCGCTCGGCGGTGACGAGGCGACCACGGCGGTCTTCGGCGGCGAACGGCTGCCCACCGGGCTCGAACCCGACTGCTGCTGCTGACCGTTCGCCCGCTCAGCGGCGGATCCGGCCCGCCAGGGCGTGACCGACGAAGAGGTAGACGACGGCGGCCAGACCGTATCCGGCCACGACCCGCGCCCACGCCTCGTCGAAGGTGAACAGGTCGTACGACCAGCCCGCCAGCCAGTTGGCCGACTCGTGGACCACACGCACCAGTTCGTTGCCCCGGTTGGCGTCGAGCAGGTACATCAGGATCCACGCGACGAGGATGAACGCCATGACGTCCGCCACGACGGCGATGACGCGGGCGGCGGTACTGCTTCCTGTGCCTGATCTGTAGGACATGGAGTGCGGGTTGCCGCTCGGCGCGGAGTGAAACCCCGCCGGGGAAGGCCCCTTGACACGGCCGTGGCCCCCGCCCGGGAAGGGGCGGGGGCCACGGTGGCGTACGGAAGGGTCAGCCGCGCTGGATGCCCGTGGTGTCCTGGAGGACCCCACGACGGCCGTCCTGGGTCTGGGCGATGAGCCCGGAGCCGCGCTGCTCCACCGCCAGGTACCAGGTACCGGGGGCGAGTTCGGCGATCGGCGTCGCGGCGCCGTCCTCGCCGTACAGCGGACGGGCCACCGGCACCGCGAACCAGAACGGCGTGAAGTCACCGGAGGGCGCGCCGCCGCCGGTCTGCGGGGCCTGCTGGGCGGCGTCCGGCGTACCGGGCTGGGCGCCGTACGGCTGGGGCTGGCCCGGCTGGACGCCGTAGGGCTGCTGGGCGCCGGGGTAGCCGTACCCCTGGGAGGGCTGGCCGAACTGCGGCTGGCCGGGGTGTCCGGGCGTCGCCGGACGCGGGGCGCCCATCAGCGGGGCCTTGAGCGCCGGGACCAGCGGAGTGGCCAGCGCGCCGCCCGCCAGCGCGATCGTCGCCAGGAGCCCGAGGATCAGGCCGGCGCCGGCGTTGCTGGCGTCGATGATCGTCCAGAACATGGTCCAGAGCGCGAACACGGTGAACGCGGCGCCGAACTGGGCGAGGTCGAGCCCCGCCACCTTGCGGCCCGGGATGGCCCGGCTCGTGATGAGCAGCGCCGCGCCGATGATGCCGGCCAGGTAGATGCTCATCAGGAGCGAGAGCGAGTCCCAGGCGTTCGAGCGGTAGCCGGAGCAGTCGATGCCCCTGGGGCAGTCGACACCGAAGAGGTTGAGGAAAGAGGCGATGAACAGCACGACCGCTGCTCCGATCACCACGCCGTCGCCTCGAGTGAGGGAGCGGATATTCACGTGAAGGTCCTTAGTCGGTCGTCTCGTCGGGGCGGTCGTCGACACCGCCGGTACGGCGGGCACGGCGCGAAGCTCGGGGGCGGCTCCCCATCGTACGGATGAATCTATCGTCTGCCTGGACGGGTTGTATCCCTGCCCGGACCACGGACGCCTCATCCCCCCGAAGTCGCCACCATCACCGCAGAACTACCTCGTGAGGTAGCTCCCGATGCCCTCGGCGATGCCGGCGGCCGCCCGTTGACGCCAGTCCTCGTTCGTGAGCAGGGCGGCGTCCTTCGGATCACGCATATTGCCGCATTCGATGAAGACTTTGGGCACGGTCGACAGATTCAGTCCGCCGAGATCGTTCCGGGTGTCCAGTCCCGTACCGCCGCCGATGTAGTTGGAAGGCGCGCTTCCGGTGGCCCGGACGAATTTCCCCGCGATCCGTTCACCGAGGTCGCGCGAGGGCACCACGATCTTCGAGGTGTCCGCGCCGCCCCCGCTCACCGCCGCGGGCAGGATCACGTGGAAGCCGCGGTTGCCGGCCGCCGAACCGTCCGCGTGGACCGATACGACGGCGTCGGCGCGCGCCGTGTTGCCGATCCGGGCCCGCTCGTCCACGCACGGGCCGAACGGACGGTCGCCGTCCTGGGTGAGGACCACCTTCGCGCCCTCGGCCTCCAGCAGGGTCCGCAGCTTGCGGGACACGTCGAGGGTGAACCGGGCCTCCGCGTAACCGGAGTCGGTGGCGGTGCCCGTGGTGTCGCACTCCTTGCGCCCGGTGCCGATGTCCACCTGGGCGTCGATCTCCCGGGTGTGCTCGCGGTTGCCCGGGTTGTGCCCGGGGTCGATCACCACGGTCCGGCCGGTGAGCGGTCCCTTCGGCAGCGCCTTCGCGGAGGTGGCCGAGGGCAGGGGGGCGGTGGACGGGCTCGCCGGGCCGGACGGCGACCGGGACGCGGACGCGGAGGGCTCGGGCGGCGCCGGGGACGTGCTGTCCGGGGCGGGCGGACCGGCCTGCGGGAGGGCGCCGCCGGATCCGCAGCCCGCGGCGGTCAGGCAGAGGGCGGCCAGCACCGCGGCACCGGCCACGGGACGGCGGCGCGCGGGCATGGGGGAGGTGGGGGGAGGGCTGTCGTCGTCACGCACGCCGCGATGCTATCCGCGTCCCTCAGGTCCCGGCCCCCGTGCGCCGCAGTACGCGCAGCGAGTCCGTGGCCGAGATCTCCGTGAACGCCCCTGATTCCAGGGCCCGTCGGTAGATCCGGTACGGGGCCTGGCCGCCGTCCGCCGGGTCGGGGAAGACGTCGTGGACCGCCAGCAGACCGCCTTCGGCGAGCTTGGGCGCCCAGCCCTCGTAGTCGGCCGTCGCGTGCTCGTCGGTGTGCCCGCCGTCGATGAAGACGAAGCCGAGCCGCCCGCCCCAGACGGCCGCCACCTGCGGGGACCGGCCCACGAGCGCCACCACGTGCTGCTCCAGACCCGCCCGGCGCAGGGTCCGGCGGAAGGACGGCAGGGTGTCCGTCAGGCCCAGCTCCGGGTCCACCAGGGACGGGTCGTGGTACTCCCACCCGGGCTGCTGCTCCTCGCTGCCCCGGTGGTGGTCGACGGTGAGCGCGCTCACCCCGGCCGCGCGGGCCGCGTCGGCGAGCAGGATCGTGGACCGCCCGCAGTAGGTGCCCACCTCCAGCAGGGGCAGGCCGAGCGCGGCGGCCTCGGTGGCGGCGGCGTACAGGGCGAGGCCCTCGCGCGGCGGCATGAAGCCCTTGGCCGCCTGGAACGCGGCGAGAATCTCCGGCTGGGGCTCGGCTGCCACGGGGTTCCTCCTGGTGGTTGGGGGCGGGGGACGACGGCGACGGCGACGGCGTCCCATCGTGCCGTACGCCCCCGCCGAAGGCGTCGGCGGGGGCGTACGGGTGGGGTGAGCCCGGGTCGGGGCGGGCCCCTGGTGGAGCTGCCGGATCAGGTCAGCAGCTCTGCCAGAGTCGGGTCATGACGCGGACGCCGAAGCGCAGGCCCTCCAGCGGGACGCGCTCGTCCACGCCGTGGAACAGCCGGCCGTAGTCCAGGTCGTGCGGAAGCTTCAGGCCCTTGAAGCCGAAGCAGCGGATGCCCAGGTGGGTGAAGGCCTTGGCGTCGGTGCCGCCGGGGTTGCAGTACGGCACGGGGTGGCCGTCCGGGTCCTCGGCGCGGACCGCCTCGCACATCGCCTCCACCAGCGGGCCGTCGAACGTCGTCTCCATCGCGATGTCGTGGTTGACCCACTCGCGGGTGACGGAGGGGAGCAGCAGCCGGTCGATCGTGTCGGTCAACTCCTGCTCGTGGCCCGGCAGGAAGCGGCCGTCCACCCGGGCGGTGGCCTTCCCGGGGATGACGTTGGTCTGGTAACCGGCGTCGAACATGGTGGGGTTGGCGGAGTTGCGCAGCACCACCTGCATGAAGTCGGAGACCGGGCCGAGCCGTTCCAGGGTGCCCTCGATGTCGTCCTCGTCGAACTCCACCCCGTACAGCCGGGCGGCCTCTTCGAGCAGAGCGCGGACCGGTTCGATCAGCCGGATCGGGAAGGTCTCGCGGCCGATGCGGGTGAGGGACTCGGCGAGGTCGGTGACGGCGTTCTCGTCGTTCGGGGAGGAGCCGTGGCCGGCCCGCCCGGTGGCGGTCAGCTCCATCCAGGCCATGCCGCGCTGGGCGTTCTCGATCGGGTAGAGGCGGCGGGTGTCGTCGATCGCGAAGGAGAAGCCGCCGCCCTCCCCGATCGCCTCGGTGACGCCCGCGAACAGCTCGGGCCGGTGCTCGACCAGCCAGTGCGCGCCGAACTTCCCGCCCGCCTCCTCGTCCGCGAGGAAGGCGAGGACCACGTCGCGGGCGGGCCGCGTGCCGGTACGGGCGAAGTGCCGGGCGGTGGCCAGCATGACCGCCACCGTGTCCTTCATGTCGATCGCGCCGCGCCCCCAGAGGTAGCCGTCGCGGATCTCGCCGGAGAACGGCGGCACCTGCCAGTCGGCGGCGTCGGCGGGGACCACGTCGAGGTGGCCGTGGACCAGCAGGGCCCCGCGGTCCGGGTCGGCCCCGGCGAGGCGCGCGATGACGCTGGCCCGGCCGGGGGCGGACTCGACCAGTTCGGAGTCGATGCCGGCCTCGGAGAGGCGGGCGACCACCCAGTCGGCGGCGGCGCGTTCGTCGCTGGTCGGGTTGGAGGTGTCGAAGCGGATCAGTTCGGCGCAGAGGCCGACGACCTCGTCCTGTGCCTGCGCGGAGGCGGGGGTGGTGCTCATGCTGCTCCTGCCGGGGTGGTGGCGTGGGCGGCGGGGGCGGGGGCGTGCGCCTCGTCGTCGTCCAGGGTGGAGGTGCCGTACGGCTTGATCCAGCCCAGCAGGCCGAGGGCGCAGTACAGCAGGAAGGCGACGACCAGCGAGTTGAGGGCCGGGATGCCGCCGTCGTAGAACTTGCCGACGCAGAACGCCACCAGCCAGATGACCAGGGACATGGGCACCCAGGTCGGGGACGTCGCCGGAAGGGTCTGGGCCTCGCGGGTCTCGTCCAGCGGCTTGCGCATCCGCTTCACGACCCAGTACTCCGCGACGATGATGCCGCCGATCGGCGGGATCATCACGCCCAGCAGGGAGAGGAACTCCGTGAAGTGGGTCATGATGCCGACCGCGGAGAGCAGGGTCCCGGCGACGCCGAGGGCCACGGTGACCACACCGCGGTGCAGCCGGCGGCCGAAGACGACCTGGAAGAAGTTGACGACGCCGAGGGAGGAGCCGTACAGGTTCCAGTCGTTGATCTTGGCCGTGGACATCAGGACCACCAGGACACCGAAGGCGCCCGAGGTGGAGAGCACGATGTGTGAGACGTCGCTGGACTTCACCAGGTGGCCGAGCACCACACCGGTCATGCCGACGATGTACTCGGAGAGGATCATCGAGGACGCGCTCTGCACGAAGACGTGCGAGCCCTTCCTGTTGTAGCGGGTCATCTCCGGCGACACGATGGCGCCGGTCATGTAGCCGCCCGCGATGGCGGTGGCGGCGACCGCCAGGGGGATCGTCTGGCCGGGCGGCGGCGAGCTGATCAGGTCACTGATCGAGTGGTCCTTGAGCGTCGAGATGACGGACCAGGCGACCATGCCGAAGAAGAGCGGGGTGACGATCTTCGCGAACAGGGCCATGTAGCGGAAGCCGAAGATCACCAGGGCGGTGATGGCGATGCCCGCGAGCACGCACCACATCCAGGACGGCCCGCCGATCAGGGCCGAGACGCTGTTGCCGAAGATCGTGTTCTGGACGCCGAACCAGCCGACCAGACTGACCGCGATCACGAAGCTGACCAGCGCCGAGCCGTTGCGGCCGAAGCCCACCCAGCGGGTCAGCATCGGGGTGGCGAGGCCCTCGCGCATCCCGGCCAGGCCGATGGCGAAGATCACGATCTCCAGGATGACCGCGCCGAGCGTGAAGGCGAGGAAGGCGTTCCCGAAGGTCATGCCGACACCGATGGTGGCGCCCAGCGTGAACTGCGAGATCGAACCGGACTGGGCGAGCCACTGGAGCAGCATCGACCAGAAGCCGAAGCGCTTGTCGCGCGGGACACGGGAGAGCGAGTAGTCGTCGCTGCCGATGCTCTTGGCCTCGGTGGCCGTGGCGTCGGCCCGGGGGGCGGATGCCATCAGGACTCCTGGGGTGTGCGGCCGAAGGTCTGGAGGTGAGCCAGGGACCCGTAGCGGTTGACGAGGTTGTCGAACTCCACCGCGTCGTGGAAGTCCAGGGTTCCGGCGCCGTAGGCCTTGGCGACCTCCACGGCGTACCGGGCGGCGGACGCGATGTCGCCCTCGTGGCTCGCGCCCGTCTGGCAGCCGGGTACCGCGGCGGCCGAGGTGACCGCGAGACCGACGACCGGAGCGGCGGTCGCGGTGGACGGCTGGAGAATCGAATTGATGTGGTGTGCACCATTACCGTACGGGGTGATGTCCTGGGTGGTCACGGGGTACGTGACCAACGGCTCACCCGTCACCACGGCGAGCAGCTCGCCGAGCTGCTCGGAGACCCGGAGCACCCAGCCCTCCTTGACGGTGGGCGACAGGGCCAGGCCCTTGTGGTTGATGATCCGGTTGCCCTTGGTGGTGTCGATGGAGAGCACGGCCTCCATCTCCTCGGTGACCTCGTGCCGGTTCATCGTGGCGATGTCCACGGGCGAGCCCATGAAGGGCACCGGGTCGTGCGGCTCGGTGGGCGCGTTCGGGCAGATGTGGGTGGCGACGACCACGTCGCCGGGCAGGACGTCGCCCCGGCGGCGCATGTCCAGCAGCTTGGCGGCCGTGGCGACGGCCGCGGCGGCGCCGTCGGCGTCGGACACCAGTCCGGTCACCTCGGGGCGGGCGCCGACGCCGCCGAGCCGGCCGACGACACCGAGGGTGCGGGCGTCGCCGCCGGAGGAGCGTCCCCGGGAGCCCGGGATACGGACGAGTACGAAGTCCGTCGACCCCCGCTCGCCGGTGACGGTCGTGACCTGGGCGGACGAGCCCTCGGCCCCCGCGACGGAGTCGAGGTACCCGACGACCGCCTTACCGCAGGCCTGCGGATCGTCCAGCAGCTCGACGATGTCCAGTACGTACTTCAGCATGGGGGGCCTTTCTCCAGAGCGGGACACCCGCCCGGCGCTCCGGCGGGGGAGGCGCCGGGCGGGGTGCTGGAGCCACATTCGGGATCCGCTACCGTGGAGCGCAACAGTTTCCCGTTATTTGCAATTCAGGTCTGAATGGTGAGATGGCGATGGCCGACTTCGATCTCGACCGGCGCACCCCCGCCGGAGCCCTGCAAACCGTCGACCGGGCCCTGCTGGTGCTGCTCGCCTTCGAGCGCACCCGGCCCGACTGGGGCGTCACCGAGGTCGCCGAGGAGTTCGGCTGGGACACCTCGGTCGCCCAGCGCCTGCTGGCCACCCTCGCGGGCCGGGGCTTCCTGGTCTCCGACCCCGTCACCCGCCGCTACCGCATCGGCCCCGCCGTGCTGCGCCTCGGTCGCCTCTGGGAACGCTCCGGGTCCCTGGAGCTGCTGGCCGCCCCGGTCCTGGAGGAGCTGCGCCGCACCACCGGCGACACCGTCCTGTTCTGCCTCCCGGACAGCTTCCACATGCGGTGCGTGGCCGCCGAGGAGGGCGAGACCGGGCCGCTGCGCTACTACCCGCTGGTCGGTGAGCTCTACCCGGCGCACGCCGGGGCCACCAGCAAGTCGTACTACGCCTATCTGCCCGACGACCAGCGCCACCGGCTCTTCCGGGGCCGCCCCATGGCCCGCTTCACCGAGCGGACCGTCACCGACCCCGACCTGCTGGAGCGGGAGTTCCTGAAGGTCCGCGCCCAGGGGTACGCCTGGACGGTCGGCGAGTACGACACCGGCATCGCGACCGTCGCCGTACCGGTGTTCCTGGGGCGCGAGCCGTACGGCAGCCTCAGCCTGGGCGGGGGCGAGGACCGGTTCCGGGGGGCGCCCGAGGACCGGCTCGACGCCCTGCGCCACGCCGCGCACCTGCTGGAACAGCGGCTCACCCGCCCGCCCCAGCGGCCCAAGGGCCGCGCGGGCCGGCCCCGCACCACCACGGCCACCTGAACCGCCCGACCCGCCCCACCCGTTCGACCCGAGGAATCCCGTTGAATCTGCTGCTGCTCTCCAACTCCACCCAGTACGGCCGCGGTTACCTGGAACACGCGCTCGACACCGTCACCTCGTTCCTGCCGGAGAACGCGCGCCTCGCCTTCGTCCCGTACGCCCTCGCGGACCACGACACCTACACCGCCCGGGTCCGCGACGCGCTGGAACCGTCCGGCATCACCGTGCGCGGGATCCACGAGCACGCCGACCCCGTCGCCCAACTCGCCGGGAGCGACGCCGTGTTCATCGGCGGCGGGAACTCCTTCCGGCTGCTCTCCGCCCTCTGCCGCACCGGGCTGCGCGACGCCGTACGCGACGCCGTACGCGGCGGGCTCCCCTACATGGGGGCCAGCGCCGGGACCAACATGGCCGCGCCGACGCTCCGTACCACCAACGACATGCCCATCGTGCAGCCGCCGTCCTTCGAGACGCTGGGTCTGGTGCCCTTCCAGATCAACCCGCACTACCTCGACCCGGACCCGGACAGCACCCACAAGGGCGAGACCCGCGAGGAGCGGCTCACCGAGTTCCTGGAGGAGAACGACGTCCCCGTGCTGGGACTGCGTGAGGGCTCCTGGCTCCGGGTGCGGGACGGCGTCGCCCATGTCGAAGGCGCCCGCCCCGCACGGCTGTTCACCCGTGGCACCCCGCCCCAGGAGCTGGCTACGGGGACGGACGTGTCCCGTCTGCTGACGACGGAGCCGCGGTTCGACGCCCCGGCGCGCTGACGGCGGCCGACTCCGCCACGGACGGCGAGGCGGCGCGGGCGTCGCCCGCGCTGCTCGCCATCAGGACCGGGCGCTCCGGACGCGGCGACGGCAGGAACGACGCCAGGACCAGGCCGGCCAGCACCGCCCCCGTCGCGATCACGAACGAGGTGCGGAACCCCTCCATGGAGGGGACGTCCACCCCGCCCGCGCGGACCGAGGTGTTCGCCAGCACCATGCCGATGACCGCGCTCGACAGCGAGGTGCCGATCGAACGCATGAGGGTGTTGAGGCCGTTGGCCGCACCCGTCTCGGACGCGTCCACGGCGCCGATGATCAGGGCGGGCAGCGAGGAGTAGGCGAGCCCGATCCCCGCCCCGAGCACCACGGCGATCACCACGGTCTGCCAGGGGGCGCTCATCAGGCCGAGGCCCGCCCCGTAGCCGAGGGCTATCACCAGCATGCCCAGGATCAGGGTGGTCTTGGGACCGCGGCGGGCGGACAGACGGGCGTACAGCGGGGCCACGAACATCATCGTCAGGCCCAGCGGCGCCACGCACAGCCCGGCCACCACCATCGACTGCCCGAGCCCGTACCCGGTCGAGGACGGCAGCTGGAGCAACTGCGGCAGCACCAGCGACACCGCGTAGAAGGCCACCCCGACCATGATCGACACGAGGTTGGTCAGCAGCACCTCGCGGCGGGCGCTGGTGCGCAGATCCACCAGCGGCGCCGGGCTGCGCAGCTCGAACAGGCCCCACAGGACCAGGATCACCAGGGACGCGGCGATCAGTCCGAGCGTGAGCGGGGACGTCCAGCCCCAGTCGCTCCCCTTGGTCACCGGCAGCAGCAGGCAGACCAGGCCCAGCGAGAGCCCCAGCGCCCCGGGAAGGTCGAAGCGGCCCGGAGCGCGCAGGGCGGACTCCGGGACGACCAGGACGGTGAGGGTCATGGCCAGGACACCGAGCCCGGCCGAGGCGAGGAACAGCGCGTGCCAGTCGGCGTGCTGCGCCACCAGGGCGGCGGCCGGCAGGGCCAGCCCGCCGCCCACACCGATCGAGGAACTCATCAGGGCCATCGCCGAACCGAGCTTCTCGCGCGGCAGCACGTCACGCATGATGCCGATGCCCAGGGGTATCGCGCCCATGGCGAAGCCCTGGAGCGCCCGGCCGGTGATCATGACGACGAGATCGTCCGTCGAGGCGCAGATCAGCGAGCCGACCACCATGACGGCGAGGCTGGAGAGCAGCATCCGCCGCTTTCCGTAGAGGTCACCGAGCCGGCCCATGATCGGGGTGGCGACGGCTCCGGCGAGCAGGGTGGCGGTCATCACCCAGGTCGCATTGGCCGGATCGGTGCCGAGCAGGGCGGGCAGGTCCTTGATGACGGGGACGAGCAGGGTCTGCATCACCGCGACGGTGATGCCCGCGAACGCGAGGACGGGGACGACACCGGAGCTTCGGCCCTTTCCCGGGTCCGGGAGCTCCCCGGTTCGCTGTTCGTGCGTCGTCCGTTGCATACGTACGGCCTCCGGGTGAGGAAGAAGGGGCAGGACAGGACGGTGCCGGGGCATGCGGCGGCACACCCCGGGCGGGCGGCACCAGGCCACCAACTAAGTGCACACTGAAACCTTCCGTACGGGCGCGGTATTCCGCTGAATTCCCGGGATTTTCCGATGAACGGGAGCGAAACACGCGCCGGTTCACACAACGGGCGGTGAGAGGTCCTACGCCGTTGGGCGGAGCCCGGGGCGGGCCACCAGCGGATGTACGGGGTGCAGGGCGCCTGAGAGTATGACAGTCATGGCTGATGTCTCCCCGCCCCCGCTGCTGCCCGCCCGCTCCAGGACCCGCACCTGGGCCGTGGTCGTGGCCGCCTGCACCGGGCAGTTCCTCGTGCTCCTCGATGTGTCCGTCGTCAACGTGGCGCTGCCCTCCATGCGCGCCGACCTGGGTCTGAGCGCGTCAGGGCTCCAATGGGTCCTGAACACCTACTCGATCGCGTTCGCCGGGTTCATGCTGCTGGGCGGGCGCACCGCCGACATCTACGGCCGCAAGAAGATGTTCCTGATCGGGCTCGGTCTGTTCACCGCCGCGTCCCTGGCGGGCGGCCTCGCCCAGGAGGGCTGGCAGCTCCTCGCCGCCCGCGCCGGCCAGGGGCTGGGAGCCGCGGTCCTCTCCCCGGCGACGCTCACCCTCCTGACCGCCGCCGTCCCCGAAGGCCCCGCCCGTACCAAGGCGATAGGCACCTGGATGGCGGTCGGCGCGGGCGGCGGCGCGGCCGGCGGGCTGGTCGGCGGGGTCCTCACCGACGTCCTGTCCTGGCGCTGGGTCCTGCTCATCAACGTGCCCGTCGGCGTGCTGGTCCTGGTCGGCGCCGCGCTGTGGCTGGCCGAGGGCCGGGCGGGCGACCGGCGCCGCGTCGATCTGGCGGGCGCGGTGCTCGTCACGGCGGGCCTGGCCACGGTGGCGTACGGCATCGTGCAGACCGAGGCGGCGGGCTGGACGTCCCCGGACACCCTGGTTCCGCTGCTCGGCGGCCTGGCCCTGCTGGGCCTGTTCGTCCTGGTGGAGGCCCGGACCGCCGCCCCGCTGATGCCCCTGCGGGTGCTCGGGGTGCGGGCGGTCGCCGCCGCCAACGTGTCCATGCTGCTGCTGGGTTCGGCGACCTTCTGCATGTGGTACTTCATGACCGTCTACGCCCAGAACGTCCTGGGCTACACGCCGCTGGAGGCCGGTCTCGCCCTGATGCCGACCTCGGTCGCCGTCGTCCTCGGCTCGAAGGCCGCGCCCCGGCTGATGGCGCGCGTCGGCACCAAGCCCCTCGCGGTGGCCGGGGTGCTGGTCGCCGCCGCCGGATTCGGCTGGCAGTCCACGATGGGGTCCCACGGCGCGTACCTCACCGCCATCTGTCTGCCCGGCATCCTGATGATGGCCGGTTCCGGGCTGGCCTCCACCCCGCTGGCCACGCTGGCCACCTCCGGCGCGGCACCTGGTGACGCCGGGCTCGTCTCCGGCCTGGTCAACACCTCCCGCACGATGGGCGGCGCCCTGGGACTCGCGGTGCTGTCCACGGTCGCCGCCGCCCGGACCGCGGGAGCCACGGGCGCGGCGGAGATGACCGCCGGGTACGCCCTGGCCTTCCGTACGGCCACGGTGGTGCTGCTGGCCGGGGCGGTCCTGATGCTGCTGTGGCTGCCGGGGCGCACGCCGGGACGTCCCGCGGGGCGCGTGGAACGCAGCGCGGAGAAGCGTACGGAGACGGCCCCGGAGCGGTCGCTGGACCCGTCCGCCTGACGGCGGGACCGCCCCGGGGGGTCGCGCGGGGCGGCTCGTTCCGGCGGGCGGGCCACCGGGGCCGGTCTCGTCGGCGCGGGCGGAAGACGGCGGCCGGCCCGCGGGCGGGTCATCGGTGCGTTCTCGTCGGCGCGGTCAGGTCGCCGGGGCCGGTCTCGTCGGCGCGCGGTCAGGTCGCGGGGCCGGTCTCGTCGGCGCGCGCGGGGCGCCGGCTCAGAGCCAGCCCTGCTGACGGGCCGCCCGTACCGCCTCCATGCGGTTGCGGGTCCCCGTCTTGCCGATGGCGGACGACAGGTAGTTCCGGACGGTCGACTCCGACAGGTGCAGCTTCGCCGCGATGTCCGCGACCGTAGCCCCGTCCACGGCGGCGTTCAGCGCGTCCCGCTCCCGGGCGGTCAGCGGGCTCGGGCCCGCGCCCAGGGCCGCCGCGGCCAGCGCCGGATCGACCACGGTCTCCCCGGCCAGCACCCGCCGGATCGCCTTCGCCAGATCCTCCACGGGCCCGTCCTTCACCAGGAACCCCGCCGCCCCGGCCTCCATCGCCCGCCGCAGATAGCCCGGCCTGCCGAACGTCGTCAGGATCAGCACCCGGCAGTCGGGCACCTCCGTACGCAGCTCGGCGGCCGCGTCCAGACCGCTGAGGCCCGGCAGTTCGATGTCCAGCAGGGCCACGTCGGGGCGTGCGGTGAGCGCCGCGCCCACGATCTGGTCCCCGGCCGCGACCTGCGCGACCACCTCAAGGTCCGGCTCCATGCCCAGCAGCAGGGCCAGCGCGCTGCGCATCATGCCCTGGTCCTCCGCGAGCAGAACGCGGACGGACCTGGCGGGGCGGTGGTCCTGCGGCATCTCGGTCACGGGAGACAGAGTAGGCGGGCGGGGTGGCGGCGATCCGGGCCCGACGCGCAGCCCGCGCACCAGCCGTGAGGGGGCGGGAAACAGGACCGGAACCACGCCTCGGAATCGTGAAGTACCCGTGAATACCCTGTGGAAGCGATGTCGGTGGGTCCGCTTATGCTGCACCCGACGATCACGCGGGACCAGGGGAGGCACGGCATGTTCGGCAAGCTGTTCGGTGGGGGCCGGGAGAGACCGACGGCGGATCCGCACGCCCTTCCCGTCCCGCGCAGGCGGAAGAACGGGACGTACACGCTGCGCGCCCTCGGGGACACGCGGGTGCTCGACCTGGTGGAGTCGGCCGACGCGGGCGACTGGGACGGCGTCAAGGCGGCACTGGCCCCCTTCGACCTCGGCCGCGACCACCAGGTGCTGGCCGAGCTGGCCCAACTGGACGGCGTGCAGGACTGGATCGGCCGGGCCGTCGAGGAGGACAAGGAGCACCGGGCGACCGCCCTGCTCATATCCGGTGCCCGCCACATCAGTTGGGGCTGGGAGGCGCGCACCGCCCAGCGTGCCGTGCACGTCACCCAGGACCAGTGGCGGATCTTCCACGAGCGGCTCCGCATCGCCGAGGAGCACCTGTTCGAGGCCGCCGAGGCGCGGCCGGACTGGGTCACGCCGTGGAGCCAGCTCCTCACCTCCGGCCGCGGCATGTCGCTGGACCGCGCCGTCACCGAGACCCGGCTCGACGCAGCCCTGCGCCGCGACCCGCTCGACCTGGAGACCCACCTCGCCTGGGTGTCCCAGCTCCAGCCCCGGTGGAGCGGCGAGCCCGGCCAGGCCCTGGAGTTCGCCCGCGACGCGCTCGCCCGCGCCCCGCAGGGGCACCGGCTCGGCTGTGTGATCGCCATGGCCCACATCGAGGAATGGGTCGAGTCGGACGACGCGCACGTCCTCGAAAACCCGGAGGTCCAGGCCGAGTTGCGGGAGGCCGCCGATCACAGCGTCCTCCACCCTTCCCATGTGCGCGGCCCGAGCTGGCGGCACGACCTGCACCTGTTCGCCATGGCCCTGTCGCTGTCCGATGAGCGCCACACGGTCCGCCGTGTCTTCCAGGCGCTCGACGGCGCCTACACCAGCTGGCCCTGGACCTACTTCGCGGAGCCCGAGAAGGAATTCGCCCGCCGCCAACGCGGCTGAAGGCACGCCGGCCCCGCCCCGCCCCGCCCCGCCCCGCCCCCTCTCGCCCTCCCACCTCGGACTGCCCGATGACTCTGCCCGACCCCACCGCGAACCCGGCCGCCGACCACACCTTCCAGGTGGACCTGCGCGGCCTCGTCGACCTCCTCTCCCACCACCTCTACTCCAGCCCGCGTGTCTACCTGCGCGAACTCCTGCAGAACGCCGTGGACGCGCTGACCGCCCGGCACGGCCTCGACCCGGCCGCCCCCGCCGGCGCCTTCGGTATCCGCCTGTACGCCGACGCCTCGGTGGTCCGCGTCGAGGACGACGGCGTCGGGCTCACCGAGGCCGACGTCCACGCCTTCCTCGCCACGATCGGCCGCAGCAGCAAGCGCGCCGAACGGATCGCGGAGCAACGCGCCGACTTCATCGGCCAGTTCGGGATCGGCCTGCTCTCCTGCTTCCTCGTCGCCGACGAGATCCACGTCGTGAGCCGCTCCGCCCGCACCCCCGACGCGCCCACCGTGGAGTGGCGGGGACGCGGCGACGGCAGCTACACCGTCCGCACCCTGCCCGCCGCCGCCCGCCCCACCCCCGGCACCACCGTCACTCTGACCCCGCGCACCGACGCCGGCGAGTGGACCCGGCCCGAGCGGGTGCACGCGCTGGCCCGGCACTTCGGCTCCCTGCTGCGCCACCCGGTGACCTTCGACGACGGCACGGGTGGTCCGGGCGCGTCCGTCAACCCCGAGCCCGCCCCCTGGGCCCGGACGTATCCCACGCCGGGGACGCGTTCCCGCGCGCTGGCCGCGTACGGCGAGGAGGTCTTCGGGTTCACCCCGCTGGACACCATCGACCTCGACCTGCCGGCCGTCGGGCTGAAGGGCATCGCCTGCGTACTGCCCGAGGCGGTCCCGGCCGGACGCCGCCACGGCCACCGGGTGCACGTCAAGGGCATGCTGCTCTCCGAACAGGCCGAGGAGATCCTGCCCGAATGGGCGTTCTTCGTCCGCTGCGTCATCGACGCCGAGAGCCTGCGCCCCACGGCGTCCCGCGAGTCCCTCTACGAGGACGACACCCTCGCCGCCGTCCGCGACGCCCTCGCCGAGCGGCTGCGCGCCTGGATCAGCCGGGCCGCCGCCAGCGACCCGGACCTGCTCACCCGCTTCCTCCAGGCCCACCACCTGGCCGTGAAGTCACTCGCCGTGCACGACGACGAGATCCTCCGGATGCTGCTGCCCTGGCTGCCGTTCGAGACCACCGACGGGCACACCACCCTCGACGCCTTCGCCCGCGCCCACCGCACCGTGCTCGTGACGTCGAGCGTGGAGGAGTTCCGGCAGGTCGCCGCGATCGCCTCGGCCGCCGGACTCGGCGTCGTCAACGGCGGCTACACCTACGACCGCGAACTGGTCCACCGGCTGCCCGAGATCAGGCCCGAGGCCACCGTCGCCGACCTCGACCCGGCGACCCTCACCGCCCACCTCGACCCCGTGGACCGGGACACGGAACTGGCGGCCGCCGCCTATGTCGCCCAGGCCCGCGACGCCCTCGCCGTCTTCGACTGCGACGTCGCGCTCCGCGCCTTCCAGCCCGCCTCCGCCCCCGCCCTCCTCGTCGACAGCCGCGAGGCCCGGCACGAGCGCACCCGCTCCCAGATCGCCCGTGAGCAGGAGGGCGGTCTGTGGGGCGACATCCTGGGCGCCCTGAGCCAGGAGGCCCCACGGGCGCAGCTGATCCTCAACCAGCTCAACCCGCTGGTCCGCACCGCGGTCGCCATCGACGAACCCGAACTGGCCCGGACCAGCGCCGAAGCCCTTTACGGGCAGGCCGCGCTGCTCTCCCGGCGCCCCCTCAGGCCCTCCGAGTCGAGCCTCATCAACCGCTCCTTCCTCGACCTTCTCGCCCACGCCCTCCGCAAGGACAGCTGACGATGCCGACCGCACCCCAGACCACCGACGAGCTGTACCAGGCGCTCCAGGACAACGACGGGCGCCCCTACGGCCGCACCCGCACCGTCACCGCCGAGGAACTCGTCGAAGCCGCCGAGCGGTTCGACGAACCCGTCCCCCTCGCCCACGCCCTCCTCGAACTCCAGGAGGCGTACACCTACGGCTCCGAACCCCGTAAATCGCCCGTCGTCTTCGCCCGCCTGCTCACCCTCTTCGACGAGCAGCCCGACGTCTTCGACGCGCGCCTGCGCCACCAGCTGTTCTGGCGGTTCAAGTGGGTGGCCAACGCCCTGCGCGCGCTGCCCGAGATACCGCTGCCCAGCCTGCGCCAGTGGCTCACGGAGATGCGCGACCGCTACGAGAAGGCCGGACTGGACCTCCAGCCCTACTACGGGCAGGCGTACCAGCTCGCCGCCCACCGGGGCGAGGACACCACCCTCGCCTACGAGTTGTGGGCGGGCCGCACCCGCACCCCGCTCAGCGACTGCGAGGCCTGCGAGACCTGCGAGCGCGCCCTCCACCACCTCGCGGCGGGCGACGACGAGCGGGCGCTGCGCGCCTGGGAACCCGTCCTGGACGGCAAGGAGTCCTGCCAGGAGGAACCGGCCCGCTCCGTCTCCCACGCGCTGCTGCCCCTGCTGCGCACCGGCCGCACCGACGAGGCCCGCGCACTGCACCTCTCCGGCTACCGGGCCTGCCGCCGCAACCCCTCGATGGCCGGGGAGGTCGGCCGCCACCTGGAGTTCTGCGCGCTGACCGGCAACGAGGCGCGCGGCCTGGAACTCCTCGCCGAGAACCGCGGCCTCTTCGACGAGGTGGACTCGCCGCTGGACCTCCTCGACTTCCTCACCGGCGTGGAGGTCTTCCTCCGGCGCGTCGAACTCCTCGGCCACGGCTCACTGCCCGCCGCCGGATACGCGGGCCGCACCTGGACGGTGGCCGCCCTGTGCGCCGAGGTGCGGGGCCGGGCCGACGACCTCGCCGCCCGCTTCGACACCCGTAACGGCACCACCACCCACACCGACCGCCGCCGGGCCCGCCTCGACCGAGCCCCGCTCCTGGACGCGCTGGAACTGACCCTGCGCACCCGCGGCCTCGACGAGATGGCCCCGGCCGCCCCGGCGCCCGCGCCCGCCGCACGTACGGCCCCCGCCGTCCCCGAGTCGCTGCCCGCGCTCGTGGTCCGGGCACGGGAGCTGGACGAGCAGGGGCACCCGGACGCCCAGGCCTGCTGGGCCCGGCTGCGTACGCTCGTCGCCGCCCGCGACTACACCCACCCCGACGACCCGGCCGTGGGCCCGCTCCTCCGCCTCCGCGCGGACCTGCTGGACGACGAGGCGACCCTGGCCGGCGAGAAGGACGCGCACGCCGACTCCGCCGGCCTCCACGAGGAGGCGGCGGGCCTGTACGAGGACGCCGGGGCCCCCGGGCACGCCGCGCTCGCCCGCGCCTGCGCCCTGCTCGCCACCGCCGAGATCCCCGCCGAAGGCGCCGACGACGGGGCCGAGGCGAAGACCGCCGCGCTGACCGCCGCCCACGCGGCCATGGTCCGCCTGCACGAGGAGACACCCGGCCTCGCCCCGTACCAGGAGGCCCGGCTGCTGCGGCTCCGCGCGACCGCGCTCGGCCTGCGCCTCCAGACGTCCGGCGACCAGGAACACATCGCGCCGGTGTTCGCCGAGGTGGACCTGCTCCAGGAGTTCGCCACCCGGCACGGTGTCCTCGTCCAGATCTCCGGCGCCGGGCTGCTGCGGGCCAACACGCACGCCCTCTCCGGCGACCTGCCCGCCGCGCTCACCGAGGTCGACGCCCTCCTCACCCGGCTGAGGACGGACGGCCCCGCCTGGCACCTGCCCCGCACGCTCGCGCTGCGCGGCAGCGTCCAGCTCGGCCTCCGGGACGCGCGGGCGGCGTACGAGGACCTGGCCGAGGCACTGCGACGGGCCGCCGACTGGCCGGCCGACATGGTGGACACCGCCCGTCTCCACGGCGCTCTGGCCGAGGCCTGCATGCATCTGGGCCGTCCCGAGGAGGCCCTGCGCCACCTGACGCGCGCGGCGGAGACGGACCTGCGCAACGGCAGCCGGACCGACGCGTACTGCGCGTACAGCAGCGCCGCCCAGCTCAGCCTGGACCTGGGCCGTGTCGAGGACTGCATCGCCCTGCTCGACTCCCTCCTGGCCGAGCCGGACGTCGCCGCCGGAGAGCTGGACGACCGGCTCGTGGCCCAACTGCGCCTGACCCGGGCCCGAGCACTGCACGCGGGGCAGGACCTCAAGGCCGCCGCGGTGGAGTTCGTCGCCCTCGCCGCCGAGTCGGCCGGCTGGGACGACGATCCGGCGAGCCACGCCATGATCGCCGCGGAGACGTCCGTACTCCTGGGCGAGACCGGCGAGTTCGGCCGGGCCCGGCAGGCCGCGGACCAGGCGCTCGCGGCTCACGCCCGGTCCCCGCGCTACGAGCAGCTCAGCGGTTGCCTGCGCGAACTCGCCCGCCTCCAGGCCGAGCGGCAGGGCGCCGACGGTCTGGCCGACGCCCTCGCCTACCTCGCCGACGCCGGCCGGATCGCCGACGAGGCCCGCACCGCCGGGTACGAGACCCGGGGCCGCTCCCTGGACACCGCCCTGGCCTACGAACACGGGCGGGTCAACGTCTACGCCGGTGCCCACGAGGACGCCCTGGCCGCCCTGGAGAAGGCCCTCACCCTGCTCGGCGAGCCGGGGGAGGAGAAGGACCGCGCCGGGGAGTGGGCCGAGTGCGTCCGGCTCGCGGGCGCGGTGGAGGGCGTCTACCTGGAGCGCACCGCCGCCGCCCTCAGCCGTCTGGACGCGGCGGTCTCCCGTCTGACCGCCCTGGGCCACACCGAGGAGAGCGAGCCGCTGGTAGCGCTGGCGGCCCGGCTGCGCGACGAGGAGTGACAGGGGCGCGCGGGGTGGTCCCGGGCGGCCGCCCCGCGCGCCGCTCGGGCGGTGACCGTACGGCGGGCCTCAGCCCGCCCCGTCCTGGCGGCGGTGCGGACGGGGGTGGTCCTGCTCCAGATGGGCCAGGACCGCTTCCTGGGTCGGGTCCACCACCTCCCAGGAGTGTCCGGCGGGATGGCCGGCGAACAGGCCGCACGCGTCGCCCCCGCCGGTGGTCGCGGGGCACCAGGGCAGCCCCGCGAGGCAGCGGCAGTCCGCGTCCCAACGCGCCCACACCGCACCGTCGTTCGCGTCGTCGTCCCACAACGCGCCCGCGTGGAAACCTTCGTGGCCCTCCCCGAGTTCGCACAGGACGTATCCGGCCTCCGTGGGGCGGTCCGGGGTGGCCAGCCGGGCGACGTGGTCCGGGGGCGGGAGGAACAGTAAGCCGGTGCACTGGTTCACGGGTGCGGCTTTCGTCGGTGGGGCGGGGCGGGGTTCCCGGTCGGGCAGATGGCGCGCGGGACCGGGTGTGACGGGCAGGGCGGGCATGACACCTTCCGGTGAATCTCCGCTCACGGAGCGTCACCGGCGCAGGTCGGACGGAGGTCGGTCACAGCACGGCTCCCCGGCTCCGGGCGTTCGCGCGGGCGGTCTCGGCGCGCAGGCGTTCCCCGGCACCGGCGAGGCGGACGTGAGCGGGGTCCACCTCCCATTCGGGCCCGCCGCGTATGGGCCGTAGCGACCAGTACGGCCCGGCCACCCCTCGGAACTCACCCACCAGTTCACCCCTGGTGGTGTCCACCACGAGGGTGCCGCGCTCGGGGACACGCGGGGGTTCCGGCTCCTTCGACGAGGCGATGCTGTCGACCACGGCCGCTCCTCTCCGTAGTGATGCGACTACCGGGGCGGTCAGCGTGGCCTAGAGTCGAGGACCGTTCAACGTGTCAGTTGAGGACGGACAGTTGGTGGTCATCCGGTGAACCGTAAGGACTTGAACCCCGACAGCAGCCCGCAGGCGGCCTTCGGCGCACGTCTGCGCGTGGCACGCGAAGAGTTGGGCTGGACGCAGGAGGGGCTGGGGGAACAGGTGGGCTATTCCGGCACCCACCTCTCCTCCGTCGAAACCGGGCGCAAGCTTCCGACCTTGCGTCTCGTGCGGGGCCTCGACCGCGTGTTCGGTACGGGGGGTATGGCCGACACCTTCGAGCGGGCCTGGCGCGAGATCCGGCACGGCAGCCTGCTGGAGGGATTCCCCGAGTTCGTCGGGTACGAGGGCCGGGCGGCCGAGATCCGGCTGTACGAGGTGGGCGTCGTGCCCGGCCTGCTCCAGACCCCGGAGTACGCCTCCGTACTCGCGGACAGCGCGGTGAAGCGGGGCGCGATCACGGCCGACCAGGCGAGGGAACGGGTGGCGCTCGTCGCGGAACGGCAGACCGCGCTCGTCAGGTCCAGCCCGCCGCTGGTCTTCGCGCTGCTGGACGAGAGCTGCATCCGGCGGCCCATCGGCGGATCAGGGGTCATGGACGTGCAGTTGGAGCGACTGGAGGAGTTCGCCGGGCTGCCGAACACCGTGTTCCAGGTGGTGCCGTTCGAAATGGGGGAGCGGCGCCCCTTCAATCTGCCGATAACTGTGCTCACCATGGCGGACCGGTCCCTGATGTCATATGCCGAATCCGCCCAACAAGGCCATCTCGAACGGGAAAGCACTTCCGTTGTCCCCCTGTTGACGGCCTACCATCAGTTACAGGCCGAGGCGCCCTCCCAGGCGTCGTCCGTGGCCATGATCCGCCAGCTGCGAAAGGGCACCCCGTGACGATCGAATCTCCCCGTTGGTTCACTTCCTCGTACAGCGACAACGGTGGCCAGTGTGTCGAGGTCGCCGTCAACCTGGCCGCCTCGCGCGGTGTGGTTCCCGTCCGTGACTCCAAGGATCCGCGCGGCCCGGTGCTCGGCGTGGCCTCCGGTGCGTTCGCGTCGTTCGTGGCGGGCGTCCGGGCGGGGGCGTTCGGCACCGTCTGACGCGTCGGCCTCCGTACGGCCCCCGCCCGCCCCGCCCCGCCATGCGCCGCGTGACGGGGCGCGGCGGGGCAAGGGCCCCGCTCAGCCGCACTCCTCCTCCGCCCGCGGGTCCGTGTACGCGGTGTCGTGCGGGAGTCGCGCCACGACGGTGAAGCCGCCTTCCGCGCCGGGCCCCGATTCCAGCGAGCCGCCCACGGCCGCGAGCCGTTCGGCCAGCCCCTTCAGCCCCGTACCGCCCACCGTGGCGCCGGAGTCCACGGGGCCCGTGCCGTCGTCCGTGACGGTCAGGTGCGCCTGGTCGGGAGTCGAGCCGACCGTGAACACGCAGCGGGTCGCGCCGCTGTGGCGTACGGCGTTGGTCACCGCCTCCCTGGCCACCCAGCCCAACAGCGCCTCCGTCCCAGGCTCCAGGGGCGGCCCCGAGCGGCGGATCACTGGTTCGATCCCGGCGGCGGTCAGTACCGAGCGGGCCCGCTCCAGCTCCGTGGACAGGCTTCCCTCCCGGTAGCCCGTCACCGCCTCCCGTATCTCGGTGAGCGCCTGACGCCCCACCGACTCGATGTCGTCGACCTGTTCGAGCGCGGCGTCCAGGTCATGGGGAGCGAGCCGGCGGGTGGCTTCCGACTTCACGACGATCACCGACAGCGTGTGCCCCAGCAGGTCGTGCAGGTCGCGGGAGAAGCGCAGCCGCTCCTGCTCCACCGCGCTCCGGGCCAACTCCTGCCGGGTGGCGCGTAGTTCCATCACCGTCTCGGACAGGGTGAGGATCGCCGCCGTCACCGCGCCGGAGATGAACGTCCCGTAGCCGATCGTCCATGATTCGGAAGCGTGGTCGCCGCGCCACGCGGCCACGGCGCTCGCGCACAGGGCCAGGGTGATCAGCCCGGCCCCGAGCCACCGGCCGCGCAGGATCGTGCCGCAGGCCAGGGAGAACAGCGGGAAGAACAGCAGCCAGTTCCCCCCGTAGCCGATCGCGAGGGAGAAGGTGATCGCGCCCATGGCGACCAGCAGCCGGTACGAGGTGGGGCTGTCCCTCTTGCGGCGGTCGAAGCCCCGGAACACCACCGACACATAGAGGGAGTTGAAGGCGAGGAGCCCCAGGCCGCCGATCCAGGGGTTCGGGGTCTCGCCCTGCCAGAGGTTGGAAAAGGCGCCCAGCCCCAGCAGCAGCCACGGCAGCAGGGTGTACGGCCCGGGAGGGCCCGGCCGCCGCTGCCGTCTGCCACGGCGGGGGCCCTTCGGGGGGCGGGTCAGGTGCGCTGCGAGGGACATGGGCACTCCGATCACACGGTCCGTGCGGACCGACGGTACGAGGCCACCGCGTAGGCGCCGAACACCACCAGCCAGGCGCCCAGCATCACCACCGGACCGGCCGTCGGGAGCTCCGCGGCCACGGTTGACCGGCCGAGCTCCGCGAAGCCGTACGCCGGGGTGAACTCACCGACCGAGCCCAGCCAGCCGGGGAACGCCTCCAGCGGGAACCACAGTCCGCCGACGACCGCGAAACCCATCAGACAGGCCATGTTGACCACACCCGTGCTCTGCGGGGTGAGCCGGTATCCGTTGCCGATGCCGAGCAGGCAGAAGGGCAGCGCGCCGACCCACAGCAGCAGCACCAGAACCACCCACTGCCACACGGCCAGCCGCACGTCGTTCACCAGCGCCCCCGCCAGCAGCACCGCCACCACGGTCGGCAGCACCGTCACCACACAGCTGACCGCCCGCCCCAGCACCGCCCGGCCGGGCCCCAGCGGGATGACCCGCAACTGCCGGAGCCAGCCCAGGGACTTGTCCGAGGCGATGCCCGTGCCGATGGACATGGCCGAGACGAGCGCCCCGTACGCCGCCATACCGACCATCGACGCCGCCTTCCACTCGTCGTAGTCACCGGCCCCGCCCAGATTGGTGAAGAGCAGATACATCAGCACCGGCATTCCCGTCCCGAGGACCAGGAACGCGGTGTCCCGCAGGGTGCGCCGGATCTCCAGCACGACGTACGCGAACATCAGACGGTCTCCTTCGGGTGGCCGGCCCGCTCATCGGGCGAGGGCGAGGGCGAGAGCGGGGGCGAAGGCGGGGGCGAGGTCAGGGAGAGGAAGGCGTCCTCCAGCGTCACCCTGCCGACCTCGATGCCGCGCACGGCGCCGAGCCGGGCCAGCGCCACCACGGTCGCGTCCGGATCCTCCGTACGCAGCAGGGCCCGGCCCCCGCGCACCTCGACCCCGAGCACGCCCGGCAGCAGCTCCAGCCCCTTCGCCCCGCCGTCCGGGAGATCGACGGAGACCTGGCCCCCGGCCGCCGCGCTCCTCTCCGCCGCCGCGTGCCTGATGGCCTCTCCGCTGCCGTCCGCCACGATCCGGCCCCGGTCCAGGACGACGATGCGGTCCGCGTTCCCGTCCGCCTCCTCCAGGTAATGGGTGGAGAACAGCACCGTGTTGCCGCGTCGCGTGTACGACCGCATCGACTCCCAGAACGCGCGGCGCGCCTCCACGTCCAGGGCGGCCGTCGGCTCGTCCAGCATGATCAGCTCGGGGTCCCCCGCCAGGGCCACGGCGAACCGGACCCGCTGGGTCTGGCCGCCGGACAGCTTGTCGACACGGCGGTCCGCGTACGCCGACACCCCGGCCAGCGCGAGCGCCTCGGCCACCGGCAGCGGGCGCGGATAGGTGGATGCGACGAAGCGGACCAGCTCCCGCACCGTCACCCGGGGGATCGGGCGCCCTTCCTGGAGCATCGCCCCGACCAGCCCGGCACGCACCGCCGACTCCGGGTCGCGGCCGAGCAGCCGCACGGTGCCGGAGTCCGGGGTGTCCAGGCCGAGCAGCAGCCCGATGGTGGTGGACTTGCCCGCCCCGTTGCGCCCCAGCAGGGCGACCGTCTCGCCGCGCCCCACGGTGAGGTCGATACCGTCCACGGCCCGGACGGTGCCCCCCGGCGTACCGAACGTCTTGACCGCCGCCGTGAAGACCACCGCGGGGCCGGGCGGTGTGCTGTCCGCCCCCGGACATCCCGCTGCCTGTGTGCTCGTCGCCCGTCCGGCCGGTTCCTGGCTTTCCGCTGCCCGTTTCCCCGTTGTCCGCGTCATGCCGATGACGTTACGGAGCGTGCGGGCCGGGCGGCAGGGGCACATGTACGCGGACACCCGTGACAGATGTCCTGGGTGCCCGCCGGGAGTTGGGGCGTGGGGGTCGGCCGGACCCCGGTACGCCGAGGGCCGCCCCGGTCGTGCGACCGGGACGGCCCTCGGCGTCGTGTCGGCGCGGCTCAGGCCGCCGCGCTGCCACCCCCCTCGGACTGCCGCCGGTGGCGGCCGTTCGGCTGTGCGGCGGCGTTCTCCGCCGACGCGCCCCCTCGGTGCTTTCCGGAGCCGCCGGCTGCGGCCCGCTGCGCGTCCGCCTCCGGCGGGCGCGTCCGGGTCGTGTCGGTTCGGGCTTCAGACATGTGGGAAGTCACTCCGTCGCGATCGCTGGTGTGTGGGTCGCAGCCTCGCCACCGTCCCCCGACGCGGTCACCGTCGGCACCCGCACGGAACGGCTGCGCGGCGCGGACCCGAGTTTATCCAGGCACCGCACGACGGATCAGGGGCGCCTCGCCGAGCGGAACGGGCCTGCACGGACCAGGAGTCGGCTCCGCCCCGGACGGTTCCGTTCCGTTCGTGGCGGGTTGGTGGGGTTCGTCCGCCGGTGCTTCCAGCAGGGCCACGCCACAGGGCGCGCCGTCCTGCGCGTACGGCAGGTGCAGCACGGCGTCACGGGACCAGAAGCCGGAGCCGGCCTGCCATCCGGCGGGCGCCGCGTACGAGACCAGCCTGCGTCCGGACGGCCGCCAGACCCCCACCCAGTCACCGGCCGGGCCGTCGATCCGCAGGGCCACCGCACAGCTCTCCGGCATCAGCATCTGACCGGGCTGCACGGCGAACGGGGTCAGCGTCAGGTCCGGGAGGCGCAGGCACTCCGGGAAGCGCACCGGCAGGCAACTGCCGAGCACGCCCCAGCCGAGCCGGTCCTCACCGGGCGCGTCCGAGCGGATCAGCAGCAGCCCGCTGTCCGGATCGGCCAGCAGCAGCCGGTCGTTGCTCTCCGGCGCGATCTGGAGCAGGGGGGTCACCTCGCCGCCCCGCTCCAGGTCCACCGCGACGGCCTTCACGGGTGAGCCGGGCCCCCACCGCCGGTCCAGCGCCAGCAGCCGCCCCTCCCGGTCCAGCCAGACACCGCCCGAACACCGGCCCGGTACCTCCGCGACCCGCTCCGGCCCGAACGGCCCGCCCGCCACCAGCCAGACGGCGGTGGAACGGTCCCCGGGCACCAGGGCGTAGGCGCTCAGCCCGTCCGGGGACGGGGGGAGCAAGGTCAGTTCGCCGCAGGCGAGATCGCCGAGCGGAAGCTCGCCCGTGCCGGGGCCGGTGGGGTAGAGCAGCGAGAACGCGTGCCGGTCCGCCACCCGACGCCGGATCAGCACGCGCCCGTCGGAGAGCGGCAGCACATCGGACGCGGCCTCCTCCGGCTGGTCCAGGGGGAGGGGGACGGCGTAGGGCTCGGGGCCGTCGAGCGTCCACCGCTCCGCGTACCAGGCGGGGTCCACGGCGTCCCGGCCCCCGGGTGCGGTGGTGAGGCGGGCCGCGTAGGCGTGGTCGGCCGCCAGGACGAGGGCGGGCGGCACCCGGCGTACGTCCGGCCGGGGGCGCGCGCCCGGCGTGGTGGGGGGCGGCGCGGCGCGGTGGCCCGCGGCGGGCGCAGGCGCGCCGGTGGGGCGCGGGCTCTCCGCGCCGGGGCGGGCGGCGGCGGGCGGGGTGGTGCTTGGGGCGGCGGGCCGTGGCGGGGTGGTGTGGGCCGGGTGGGGCCGGGGGGTGTCGGCGGGCGGGGCCGCCGGGTGCGGTGTCGTACGCGGTCCGGCCGGGGCGAGGGTGGCCGAACCGGGCGGGAGGGGCACGAGGGACGGGCTGGCGCCGCCGAGCCGGGCGGACACGGCGGCGATCCCGTCCGCGTCGGTGCCGTGTGCCGTGGCGGCCCCGCCGAAGGTCGCGGCCCCGCCGGACCCGGGCCCCACGGTCACCCGGAAATAGCCCGGGGTGTCGTCCGGACGGTGCGGCTCGGGACGGCCGGTGGCGGTCCTGGGGCGGTCGGACGGCTCGGTCCGGCCGTGCCCCTCCGCGGCGCGGGGGTGCGGCACGGGCGCCTCGGGACGCGCCTGGGGGACGGGCGCGGGCCGCTCCGGCCGGGTGTGCGGCCCGGGGGCCGGTGCCGGGGCCCTGCGGGGGGCGGCGGCCACCCGGGTCCATCCGCCGCCGGTACGGGGCGCGGCCCCGGGCGCGCGGGCGGTCGCGCCCGCGCCGGGGCTCACCACGGCGCCCACGGCAGCGCCCGCGCCGGGGCTCATGACGGCGCTCGTGCCGGGTTCGCCGCGCGCCGCCTCGGCGCCCGGCGTACCGGCGGTGCCGGGTTTCTCGGGCTCGGCGGGTTCCTCGGGTTCCGTCGGCCCGGACGCGGCTTCCAGCGCCGTGGCGGCCTTCGCGGCCCCGGCGGTCTCCTTCTCGACGGCACAGGCAGTCATCCTGCGGTCACCTCCGGCAACCGAAGCTAGGTATCGCACTTCCTGCCGAACAACAAGAGTCACCGCACTTCACACATAAGGGTGGCGATGTCCGGAATCGACTGAGAGGCAGGGGGCGAGTGTGCTGCGGATGATCTGTCTGACTAAGGTGAGCCTTTCCTTAACGTTTCCTGTGTACCCCTCGATCTGGAGCAGAACATGTCCCCTCGACGCCGCGGCGCAGCCGCAGTCGGCCTGGCCGTGGCCGCCGCCCTCACCCTCTCGTCCTGCGGCGACGACGGGGCGGGCGGTGCGGCCGGGGCCGACGCGGCGGGCGGCGACAAGAAGGCCGCCGTCGCCACCGGCGGCAAGGACTTCGGGGACGCGGCGAAGAAGACGGCGGAGTACGGCACGGACGCGAAGGCCGGTGAGTTCCCCCGTACGCTCACCCACGCCATGGGCACCACCCAGCTCAAGACGGCGCCCAAGCGCGTCGTCGTCCTCGACGTCGGTGAGTTCGACAACGTGGTCTCGCTCGGTGTGAAGCCGGTCGGCTACGCCCCCTCCGAAGGCGACGCGGCCATCCCCTCGTACCTGGAGAAGGACGCGGGCGCCCCGAAGAACGTCGGCACGATCAACAACCTCAACCTGGAGGCGATCGCCGGGCTGAAGCCGGACCTGATCCTCGGCAGCCAGCTGCGCGCGGCCGACAAGTACGACGAGCTGTCCAAGATCGCGCCGACCGTGTTCTCCATCCGCCCGGGATTCACCTGGAAGGAGAACTACCTCCTCAACGCCGCCGCGCTCGACAAGTCCGCCGAGGCGAAGGCCGAGCTGGACGCCTACGAGGCGAAGGCCGTGAAGCTGGGCGAGGACATCGGCCCGGACAAGCCGACCATCTCCATGGTCCGCTACCTGCCGGACCGCATCCGCCTGTACGCCAAGGCGTCCTTCATCGGCACGATCCTTGAGGACGTGGGCCTGCCCCGGCCGAAGAACCAGCAGATCGACGACCTCGCCGCGGAGATCAGCCCCGAGAACATCGACCAGGCCGACGCCGACTGGATCTTCACCGGCGTCTACGGCGACCCGAAGGCCACCAAGCGCGACACCGCCCGGTCCAACCCGCTGTGGAAGAACCTGGAGGCGGTCAAGGCCGGCCGCGCCAAGGACGTCTCGGACGAGACCTGGTACCTGGGCCTCGGCGTCACCTCCGCCGACCTGGTCCTGGACGACCTCCGCGCCGACCTGGTGAAGTAGCCGGTCCATGACGTTCCGTGCCCGGCCGGGGTCCCGTGAAGGGCTGCCCCGGGCCGGGCACGGTGCCCGCCGCCGGGCCACGGGCCGCGGGACCGGGTCACTCGCCCCGGCCAGGGACGACGGAGTACCAGGGGCAGGTAGCCTTTCCCCCGTGCCCCGTCTGTCTGAAGTCATCGCCGAACTCGACGCCCTCTGGCCCCCCGAGCGGGCCGAAGGATGGGACGCGGTCGGCACCGTCTGCGGCGACCCGGACGCCGAGGTGGACCGGGTCCTCTTCGCCGTCGATCCCGTGGAGGCGGTCGCCGACGAGGCCCGTGCCCTCGGCGCCCAGCTGATCGTCACCCATCACCCGCTCTACCTGCGCGGTACGACGACGGTCGCCGCGTCCACCTTCAAGGGCCGGGTGGTGCACGGGCTGATCAAGCACGACATCGCCCTGCACGTCGCGCACACCAACGCCGACACCGCCGACCCCGGCGTCTCCGACGCCCTCGCCGGCGCACTCGACCTGCGCGTGACCGGCCCCCTCGTACCGGACCCGACCGACCCCGCCGGCCGCCGCGGCCTCGGCCGGATCTGCGAACTGGACCGGCCCGAGACCCTCCGCGACTTCGCCGCCCGCGCCGCCGCCCGGCTCCCCGCCACCGCGCAGGGCATCCGGACGGCCGGCGACCCGGACGCCGTCGTGCGACGGGTCGCGGTGAGCGGCGGTTCCGGCGACAGCCTCTTCGACGCCGTACGCGCCGCCGGGGTGGACGCCTTCCTCACCGCGGACCTGCGCCACCACCCGGCCTCCGAGGCCGTCCAGCACTCGCCGCTCGGCCTGGTCGACGCCGCGCACTGGGCCACCGAGTGGCCCTGGTGCGAGCAGGCCGCCGCGCAGCTCGACGCACTGTCCGACCGCCACGGATGGGACCTGCGGGTCCATGTCTCGAAGCAGGTCACCGACCCCTGGACCACCCACCACTCTTCTGGAGCCCCCAACTGAACGCCGCGCCCGCCGACCAGATCCGACTCCTCGAAGTCCAGGCCCTCGACGTACGTCTCTCGCAGCTCTCGCACAAGCGCAACTCCCTGCCCGAGCACGCCGAGATCGACTCGCTCACCAGCGACCTCGCGCAACTGCGCGACCTGCTGGTCGCCTCGCAGACCGAGGAGAGCGACACCAGCCGCGAGCAGACCAAGGCCGAGCAGGACGTCGACCAGGTCCGCCAGCGCGCCGTCCGCGACCAGCAGCGGCTCGACTCCGGCGCGGTCTCCTCGCCGAAGGACCTGGAGAACCTCCAGCGCGAGATCACCTCGCTCGCCAAGCGCCAGGGCGACCTGGAGGACGTCGTCCTCGAAATCATGGAGCGCCGCGAGTCCGCCCAGGAGCGGGTCACCGAGCTGACCGAACGCGTCGGCGCCGTCCAGGCGAAGGTGGACGACGCCACCGCCCGCCGGGACGCCGCCACCCAGGAACTCGACGCCGAGGCCGCCACGGTCACCAAGGACCGCGAGGTCGTCGCCGGAGCCGTCCCCGCCGACCTGCTGAAGCTCTACGACAAGCTGCGCGCCCAGCAGGGCGGGGTGGGTGCCGCCCGGCTGTACCAGCGCCGCTGCGAGGGCTGCCGCCTCGAACTGAACATCACCGAGGTCAACGACGTGAAGGCGGCGTCCCCCGACACCGTGCTGCGGTGCGAGAACTGCCGCCGCATCCTGGTCCGTACCTCGGAGTCGGGCCTGTAATGGCCGCTCCCCGCCAGCTGGTCGTCGAGGCCGACGGGGGATCCCGGGGCAACCCGGGCCCCGCCGGTTACGGCGCGGTCGTCATCGACCCCGACACCGCGCAGGTGCTCGCCGAGGCGGCCGAGTTCATCGGCGTCGCGTCCAACAACGTCGCCGAGTACCGGGGGCTGATCGCCGGTCTCACGGCGGTGCGGGACCTGTTCCCGGACACGGACGTGCGGGTCCTGGTCCGGATGGACTCCAAGCTGGTGGTCGAGCAGATGTCGGGCCGCTGGAAGATCAAGCACCCCGACATGAAGCCGCTCGCCGCACGCGCCGCGGAGATCCTGCCCGCGTCCTCGGTGACGTACGAGTGGATCCCGCGCGCCGAGAACAAGCACGCCGACCGGCTCGCCAACGAGGCCATGGACGCGGGACGGCGGGGCGGGCAGTGGGAGCCGTCGTCCTCGACGGCCGGCCTGGACACGCCGCGCGCCGCCCCGGAACCCGAGCCGTCCGGTCCGCCCGGCGACGCGACGGCGGGCGCCGCGAAGGTCCGGGCCGCGATGGCCGCCGCCCGCCCGGCGTCGGCACCCGCGCGAGCACCGGAGTCCCCGCAGGCCGCACGGGCCGGGCAGGCACCGGATGTCCCGCAGGCCGCGCAGGCCGCGCAGGCCGCGCAGGCCGCGCAGGCCGCGCAGGCCGCGCAGGCTCCGCAGGTGGGCTGGGGGAGTGCGCCTGATCTCGGTTCGCCCGCCACGTTCGTGCTGCTCCGGCATGGCGAGACGGTCCTCACCCCGGAGAAGCGGTTCTCCGGCAGCGGCGGCGGCGACCCCGAACTGTCGGCCACCGGCCGCGACCAGGCCGCCCGTGCGGCGGACGCCTTCGCCGCGCGCGGCACGGTCCAGGAGATCGTCAGCTCCCCGCTGCGCCGCTGCCGTGAGACGGCCGCCGCCGTCGCCGACCGGCTCGGCCTGGAGGTCCGGATCGAGGAAGGACTGCGCGAGACGGACTTCGGCGCGTGGGAGGGGCTGACGTTCGCGGAGGTACGGGAGCGGTTCGGCTCGGACCTGAGCGCCTGGCTGGCCTCCCCGGAGGCGGCGCCCACGGGCGGCGGCGAGAGCTTCACGGAGGTGGCCGAGCGGGTGGCGGCCACCCGCGACCGTCTGATCGCCGCGTACGCGGGTCGCACCGTGCTGCTGGTCACCCATGTCACGCCGATCAAGACGCTGGTCAGGCTGGCGCTGGGGGCCCCGCCGGAATCCCTGTTCCGCATGGAACTGTCGCCGGCCTCCCTCTCGGTGGTGGCGTACTACGCGGACGGCAACCCCTCGCTGCGACTGCTGAACGACACGTCCCACCTGGGCTGACCGGGGCTCCTCCGCCGTGGCTCGACCGGCCGCTGCTCGACGGGCTTGGGGTGACCGGCCGGCAGTCCGACCGGCGGGCCACTCCCCGCCCGGCCGGGGGCTCGTACCCCGCCGCCCGCACCCCCTGCGGCCCGCACCCCGCCGCCCGGCCAGGCCCTGGACGCCTCAGCCGCGCGACAGCGCCGCCGCCTCGGCCGCCAGCCGCTCCACCCGGGCCCAGTCCTTCGCCGCCACCGCGTCACCGGGAACCATCCAACTGCCGCCCACGCAGCCGACGTTCGGCAGCGCCAGATAGGACGGCGCGGAGGCGAGCGAGATGCCGCCGGTGGGGCAGAACCGGGCCTGCGGCAGGGGCGAGGACAGGGCCTTCAGATAGGCGGTGCCACCGGCGGCCTCGGCCGGGAAGAACTTCATCTCCGTGACGCCCCTCTCCAGCAGCGCCACCACCTCCGAGGTCGTCGAGACCCCCGGCAGGAACGGCAGGCCGGACGCCTTCAGCGCGTCCAGGAGCGTGTCCGTCCAGCCGGGGCTGACCAGGAAGCGGGCCCCGGCCGCGACGGTGTCGGTCACGTGCGCCACCGAGATCACCGTCCCCGCGCCCACCACGGCCTCGGGGACCTCGGTGGCGATCGCCCGGATCGCGTCGAGCGCGGCGGCCGTCCGCAGGGTCACCTCGATCGCCGGGAGCCCGCCCGCGACCAGCGCTCTGGCCAGCGGAACCGCGTCGGCCGCGTCCTCCAGGACGACGACGGGGACGACGGGGGCGAGGTCCAGGACGGACCCGGAGGCGGACGCGGACGTGGCGGAGGAACCGGGGGAGGGCTCGGGGGAGGTCATGCCCTCATCCTGCCGCCGGACCACATCCCGCGCAACGAACGTTGCGCATGCTGCAACGCCCTGGGGTGTCGGCCTCGGCCTCAGTGGATCTCGGTGACCACCACATCGAGCGTCCACGCCCGCCCCGCCCGTGCCGGAGCCTGCGCCTCGACGGTGTACCCGAGGTCCCGCAGCGCCTCCACCAGCTCCGCCGGGTCCTTCGGCCGCGCCCCGGCGGTCAGCAGATCGCGGACCATCCGGCCCTTCGTGGCCTTGTTGAAGTGGCTGACCACCGACCGCTTCTCCACGCCGTCCACCGTCCGGGAGTGCAGCACCCGCACGCTCGCGGTGCGCTCGGCCACCTCGCCCACCGGCTTCCACGCCCCGGCGTACGCCGACGAGCGGAGGTCCAGCACCAGCCCGTCCTCCGCCGCCTCCGGCATGACCGAGGCCATGGGGGTGCGCCAGTACGCGCCGAGCGCCCCCAGCCCCGGCAGCTTCACCCCCATCGAGCAGCGGTACGAGGGGATGCGGTCACCCACGCGCACCGCGCCCCACAGCCCGGAGAAGACCAGCAGGGACGTACCGGCCCGCCGCTTGGCGGCCGCGTCCAGCGAGGCCAGCCCCAGGGCGTCGTACAGCACTCCGGTGTAGATCTCCCCGGCGGGCCGGGCGGCGGCGGTGCGCAGCTCCGCGTTCTTCGCGACCTCGCCGCGCAGCCCCTCGCTCAGGCCGAGCACCTCGCGGGCCTTCTCCTCGTCGGCCGCGCACAGCTCGACCAGCTCGTCGAGGACCGCGGCCCGCGCGTCAGAAAGGCCCGGCAGGGACAGGGACTCGGGCTTCAGGGGTGCTCCGCGCCCCGGTGCGGCCTTTCCTTCGGAGGGCGGCAACAGCACGAGCACAGACGTTCTCCTTCAGGCGGTGGCACGGGACTCCGCACCCGGGAGCCCTCCGGCAAGGTTACGGGTCACCGGGCGAGGGCCTCGGTGAGGGCGGAGACGGCCGCGCGCGGGTCGTCGGCGTGGAACCGCACGGTGTGGGCCTGCCCCGGTTTCCCCAGCGGCCGTACGAACCCGACCGGGCCGGTGAGCTCCACGGTGACCGTGGTCTGGCTTCCCACCGAGAGATCCAGCACACCGTCGGCACCCAGCCGGACCGGTGAGCCGTCCGGAAAGCGCCGGTCCACCCGCACCCGGGCCACCGAGGCGGCGGGGATCCGCAGGTCGAACAGCCCGCCGTACCGCAGCCGCAGCGAACCGTCCGCGCCCACCACGTGCGGGCGGACCACACAGGCCGCGTGCAGCGAGAGGACCAGCACCACCCCGTACACGTCCACCACGAGCAGGATCCGGTGGACGACCGGCCAGGGCACCAGCAGGGCCAACATCACCGTCTCGACGACGGCGACGAAGAGCAGGCCGTACATCATCGCCGTCTGCGGGCCCGTGTACGCGAAGGCGACCGCTCCCCGGGGCACCCCGTGGCGTCGGCGCAGCACCCACAGACCGAGGCTGTGCAGCGCCCGCACCTCGTGCGCGACCATCCGGCGCGCCCCCTCGGGCACCACCTCCCGCACCACCGACCGCAGCGCCGCCCGCCGCCCGGTCCGGCGCCGCTCCGCGCGGTAGCGGGGCCACAGCACGCTGGCCTCCAGGAGCAGCACGGCGAGCACGGCGGCCTCCGCGCCGGACAGCACGGCCGCCGGGACCGGCGCACCCGCCACCACGCGGACGACCAGGGCCAGTTCGGCGGGCAGGACGGCCCAGGCCACGGCGCGCGCGAGCCGTACACCCCGGCCGTGCCGCGCACCTCGTCCCCTCCGTACACCCCGGGTGCTCATCGGCGCTCCCGCATCCTGGCGGTCATCGCCGCCATCACCCGGCGCACCACCTCGGCCTGGGCCGGGGGGTAGTCCGCGAGCAGGGCCGCGCCGATGCCCGGGTGCGGGTCCCCGCCGTACGGGATCGCGTCGAAGACCCCGGCGGGTACGGCGGCGACCAGTTCGGCGGCCAGCGGACCGATCCGGGGATCGTCCGCCGGTGCCCCGGCCAGTTCGTCCAGCCGCTCGTACAGCGCCACCACGGCGGGATCCTCGGCCAGCGGCCGCAGCGCGGCGTACACCTCGGCGCTGCCGCCCGCACCGTCCAGCAGCACCAGGTGCTCGCGGTCCTTCACGGCGGTGGGGGAGTCGGTCGCGGCGGCCGCGCCCAGCAGCTCGGCCAGCTCCGGCGAGACGGGGCCCAGGTCGGACAGGGGCCCGTCCAGCAGCCGGGCCAGCTGCCGCCGCCGCTCCGCGAGCTCCCGCTCCTGGCGGGCCAGATCGGCGTCCAGCTCGCCCAGCACCTCGGCCAGATCCCGTCCGGCGTCGTCGGCCAGGACATCGCGTACCTCGTCGAGCCCGAGCCCCAGCTCGGTCAGCCGCCGGATCCGCGCCAGCAGGACGGCGTCCCGCACGGTGTAGGCGCGATAACCGTTGGCGCGGCGCGCGGGCTCCGGCAACAGGCCGATGTGGTGGTAATGGCGGACCGCACGGGACGTGATTCCCACGAGTGCGGCGACCTCTCCGATGCGCATGGGGCCCAGTAGAAACCTTGACGCCACGACAAGGTCAAGCCCCGGCCCGGCCGCGGGGGCCGGACGAGGAGCACCGCCCCGCCGGGTAACATGGAGGGCACGGCAGACGAGCCGGGCGGACGGCCGCGTGAGGATCCCCGGATCCTCCCGAGGAACGTCCGGGCTCCACAGGGCAGGGTGGTGGCTAACGGCCACCCGGGGTGACTCGCGGGACAGTGCCACAGAAAACAGACCGCCCGGGACTCCGGTCCCGGGTAAGGGTGAAACGGTGGTGTAAGAGACCACCAGCGCCTGAGGTGACTCAGGCGGCTAGGTAAACCCCACCCGGAGCAAGGTCAAGAGGGAGCACTCCGGTGCTCCTGCGCGAACGTTCGAGGGCGGCCCGCCCGAGTTCGCGGGTAGACCGCACGAGGCCGGCAGCAATGCCGGTCCTAGATGGATGGCCGTCTCCCCGGCCGCCGCGAGGCGACCGGGTGACAGAACCCGGCGTACAGCCCGACTCGTCTGCCGCCACCCGCGGTTGTGCCCTGGGAAGGGCCTCCGGCCCGCGTGGGGCCTTCTCCTTGTGCCTCAGTGGGGGGTGACGCAGCCGTCTTGGATCCGCTGACTGGCTTCCTCCGGACCGAGGATTCGCTCCAGATCCTCAAGAACCGATGCGAAGAATTCCGGCAGATCCGGGAAGAGATCCAGGGTCTCTACGTCGCCGTCACTCCACTGCCCCACCGAACCTGTCCCCGCGTCGATGAAGAAGCCGTACATCTCACCACACTCGTAGGACTCGGCGGCGAAAGGAATCCACTCCTTCCGCCAACAGCCCTGATCCTCTCTCGGGCCGGGCATCATCTGATGATGCAGCCGCTCGATACTCGACAGAGGCAGCAGCGCCCATCCGCCGCTGAGGAACTCGCCTTCTGGGCAGGAACCCGTCAGGCCGTTCGACTCATCGAGCCGGGTGACGGTCCCGTTGTTGACCTTCAGATAGGCACGCAGATCCTCCGGGAACCGAACACCTGTCTTCTCCTCCCCGGCGGCGATCTCCTCCTCGCTCGCCGCGTCCCCCAGAGCACGGTGACTGACCGGGGCATACTCGCGCAGCCAGGACACGACACGCTGCCACGACTCACCTATATCACTCGGCACGCAGACCTCCATCAAAAATCTACTGATCACGCTGGGGCATTCGCGCGGCAGGGACCTTACCAAGGTGCACCCCGCTGACGCGGAGCTGCCGCGCGGCGGCACCGCCACGGGATCGAACGCCTCGCGGTGGACTGGTTGTTGACGCACGCCGCAGACATCGACGTCTTCTGCGGCGTGCGAGCGGTCGCCGCCGGGCGACGCGTGGTCACAGGTGGAAGGGGACGGTCGTGACGACGACCTTGGGGAGGGGGCGCAAGGCTCGCCGCAGGCGCGCGGCGGTGCGGCTGTGGAGGAACTGGTGGCGGCGATGGCGGGCGACGACCTCCGGGAGGATCACCGTCAGTGTCAGTTCCGGGTGCTGGCGATGCAGGGCTTCGACGTAGTGGACGAGGGGGACGACGGTCGCGCGGTAGGGAGAGACGACGATCTCCAAGGGCAGGTGATCGCCCCACCGGGTCCAGTACCCCCTGAAGCGCTGGGCTTCCTCTTCGGTGACGCTGATGTGGACGGCCAGGACAGGCTGGAGGGACGAGGCCGCGTAGGCCAGGGCCCGCATGCTCGCGAGGTCGAGTGTGGCGACCGCCACGACCGAGAGGAGATCGATCTCCTGGGGAAGTTCTTCCGTCTCACCTCCGACGGCTACCGTTCGGCGCTTCTCTCCCGCGAGGATCCGCTGCTGTTGTGCGAGTGACGCCTCCTCTGCCGTGTGCGTCGGCAGGTCGGCGGTGTGCGGCAGCAGGTGAAGGGCTGACGAAGCCATCTCGTAGTGGCGCCTGATGCGTAGGGTGACCAGCAGGAACAGGCCGACGGCGATGATGGCGACCCACGCGCCCGAGAAGAACTTGCTCACGCCCGCGGTGAGGAAGACCACGGCCGAGAGGAGCGCTCCGACAGCGTTGAAGACCAGGCTCTTGCGCCAGTGCCGGTCGCGTAGCCGCCACCAGTGGACCACCATTCCGGCCTGGGAAAGCGTGAACGCGAGGAAGACCCCGACCGCGTACAGCGGGATCAGCGCAGCCGTCTGCCCCCCGAAGGCGACGAACACCAGGGTGGCGGCCAGCGAGAGCAGGAGAATTCCGTTGCTGTACGCCAGGCGGTCACCGAGACGCATGAAAACCCGCGGTGCGTAGGCGTCCCTGGCCAACAGGGAAAGCACTCGCGGGAAATCGTTGTACGCCGTATTCGCCGCGAGGAGCAGAACCCCGGCACTGGCTGCCTGGACGAAGACGTACAGCCATCCCGAACCGAAGGTGAGATGCGCGAGTTGCGAGAGAACCGTCTCGTGTGCGCTCGTCACCACACCGGTCAGATGGATCAACAGAATGATTCCGGCGAACATGGCCATGAGCAGCCCGACCATCCACGTCAACGTGGTGCGGGCGTTGCGCCATTCGACGGGCCGGAACGCCGGGACGGCGTTGGAGATGGCTTCGATGCCCGTCATCGCTGTGGCGCCTGAGGAGAACGCCCGCATGATCAGCAGCAGGCCGAGGGACTCCGTGGCGGAGGAGGTCGGGGCCGGACGCGGTTCGAAACCCCGGCCGGCGGCGTCGGCGAGACCGAAGGCGACGAGAAGCAGCATCGCGGCGATGAACGCGTAGGTGGGGGCGGCGAACAGGGCCCCGGCCTGCCGGATGCCGCGCAGGTTGCCGACGAGGAGCACGACGATCACAGCGACGCCGATGAGTACGGTGTCCGGCGCCAGGGAAGGCAGCGCCGAGGTGATGGCGGCGACACCGGAGGCAATGGACACGGCCACCGTGAGGATGTAGTCGGTCATCAGCCCCGCGGCCGCCAACAGGCCGGGAACCTGGCCGAGGTTGTCACTCGCCACGATGTAGGAACCACCGCCGTGCGGGTAGGCCCGGATCGTCTGACGGTAGGACAGCCCCACGGCAAGCATCAGGAACAGGATCGCCCCGGCGACCGGAAACGTGTACGCCAGGCCCGCCGAGCCCGCCAGGACCAGCACCGCCACCATCGCCTCGGGACCGTACGCGACCGAGGAGAGCGCGTCGGCGGAAAGCACGGGCAGTGCCGTGAGCTTGCGCATCCGTTCCGTCACGAGGGCGGAACTCCTCAGCGCTTCCCCGAGCGCCGCCCGGCGGGCCCAGCGCCTGGCACGACCGGCCCGTCCCCGCGGAGGCTCCGCCACGTCGAGCCGTTCCCCCGGGCTTCCCCCCAGCGGAGGGATGGGCAGGACACGGCCGGAACGCGCCGTCCGGATCTCCGTCGGCGAGGGGAATTCCCCCAGGTTCGGATCGACCGGCAAGGCGTTCCGCCACACTTCGGGGGGCGCCGACACCCGGCCCCACGCCCGCCCGATCTTGTCCAGAGAGCCCAGTTGCTCCTCGCCCAGACCCGGCAACAGAGCGTCCGGGCCGGGTGGGCCCCCTGGTCCCGCATGACGATCCCCGCGACTGTCGACCATGCTGATCAATGTCGCGGACAAAGAACGCGGGGGCGGGATCGACACAGCCGCGGTGTATCCGCACCCGCCCCGACGGAGCACCTCCCCGACGGAGCACCCCCGACGGACCGCCCGACGGAGCACCTCCCCGACGGGACAGCCCTTCGCAAGCGGGTGAAGCCACTCCGCCGGAGCGTGCTGCGCACCCCGGGCGTGGCCCTCGCCCGGTATACCTCGGGGCGGAACGGCGACATCGTACGAATCCCGAAGGAGGTGCGGCCTTATGAGGGGAGAGGCCGGGGCGAAGCTCCGCCGGGTACACCGGATGGTGCTCGCCTCATCGGCGGCCCTGTGCGCCCTGGCGGGAGCGTCGTGCACCTCGGGGTCCCCCTCTGCCCCCAAGGCCCCCGCCCCAGCCTGTGAGCGCACTCTCGTGGGCGTGGCCCACCCCGACGACGACCTCTACTTCATCGATCCGGCGATCCGCGAAACCGTCCGTGCCGGCTGCCAGGTCACCACCGTCTACCTCACCGCGGGCGACGACGGCAAGACGCCCCGGCGGGCGGCCCTGGACTATGTGGCGAGGAGGGAGGCGGGCGTACGCGCGGCCTACGCCGTGATCGCCGGGGTACCCGACCGCTGGACCGAGGGGACCGTACAGGTCGACGGCCGCGATATCCGGTCACTCACGCTCAAGGCCTCCCCGGCGCCGGTACGCCTGGTCTTCTTCGGGCTCCACGACGGCCTTCCCGAAGGACAGGGTGCGGACAGCCTGCTCAAACTGTTCGCCGGCACCCGCCGGAGCATCCCGTTCTTCGAGAGCGCGGAGACCGTCACCGGAGAACAGCTGGTGAGCGCCCTGTCCGCCCTGGCCCGGCAGGAAAAGGCGCAGAGGATCCTCACCCTCGACCACGACAACGCCTCGTTCGCCTTCGGCCTCGGCGGAAGGGTCGACCACAGCGACCACGGCATCGGGGCCCGCTACTTCAGGCAGGCGGGGTACGTCGTCGGAATCCCCGTGTCCTCCTATCTCGGGTACACGATGTCGTCGCTGGGCTCCAACCTCCCGCAGAATCGCGTGCCCCCGAAGGAGGCGACCATCAGGCGCTATCTGGCGCACGCCGAGTGCCGCTCCCGTGAGTGCGACGCGACGGGCCGCTACGAGGGGCCGCTGCCGTCCGACGCGTCGAAATGGGTCCACCGCCAGTACCAGCAGGTCCACCGCGATCCCCGGCCGGGCGAGATCCTGGCGGACATCGGACGGACCACCGCCCACTCGGGCAGAGACCCCGAGCAGTGCCTCGAAGCGGTGCGGGCGAAGGCGGAGGAGGGTGCCGTCAGGCTCAACGGCTGTGACGGTACCGCTCAACAGAAATGGGACATCCGGGACGACGGCACCATCCGGTCGCGGCACTTCCACGGCCACTGCCTCGTCCTGGTGAAGGCCGGTGCGGGACTGGCCCGCTGCTCCCCGGCGGACGCGGAACAGCGCTGGGCCCGTGAGCCGTGGCAGAGCACCACCTGGAAACGTACGGCGTGGCGCGTCGCGGGCGCGAAGAACATGTGCCTCTACCAGGACGACCGGCACCTTCCCCCGCGATGGGACTCGCGAGAGGACCGCACTCCCCGGCTCGGCCTGATCAAGTGCGACGCGCAGACCCAGCCCGGCCTCTTCTGGAACCTGCACGGTACCGGGCACTCCGCCTCGACCGGCGGGTGAGCCGTCGCGGCGGCCCCATGGCCCCGCGACCAGGGCGGTCAAGGGGCGAGGACCGCCCAAGATGCCGAATGGAGTACACGCCGTTTCACTGGTGAGTGGTGGCCGGATTTATCCGACCCGGTCGACAGGGCGGTACGCGTGCCGACCCCGGCCGAGCCACCCGCGAAGCGACGAAGCCGTCGTCTTCCCGCCGGCCTCCAGGGCCCGCACCCCGACCCGCCCCCTTCAGGATGAGGGAAACGGCATGAAGATCACTCACCACCGGACCATCGCCGTGGCCGCTGCCGCGGCCCTCGCGCTCCCGCTGTCACTGGGGGCGCTGGTACCCCAGGCGCTGGCCGACACGTCGAGCCCCAGCCCGTCCACCGACAAGAGCTCCTCACCCTCGGCGTCGCCGGGCGCGACAAAGCCGTTCGGCCCGGACTGCTCCGCGTTCAGTAAGAGCACGCGCGACGCGGTGGCCAAGGAGCCGCTGGCGACGGCCGCGGCCCGTGACCCGAACCTCTCCACTCTGGTGAGCGCGGTGAAGGCCGCGGGTCTGACCGACACGCTGAACAAGGCGAAGGACACCACCCTGTTCGCGCCCACCAACGCGGCGTTCGACAAGATGGGCAAGGCGAAGGTGGACGCCCTGCTCAAGAACAAGGCCGAGCTGAAGAAGCTCCTGACCTACCACGTGGTCGGCGAGAAGATCAGCCCGGACCAGCTCCCGCACGGCGACTTCACCACGATGGAGGGCGGCAAGCTCACCACGACGGGCTCCGGCACCTCCTTCAAGGTCAACAAGACAGCCGCCATCACCTGTGGTGACATCACCACGGCCAACGGCAAGGTGTACGTGATCGACGGCGTGCTGACTCCGCCCAGCTCCTAGCGGGCCACGTGGAGTGAGGGCTGGGCGCACGAGGCGCCCGGCCCTCACCCGCCCCGGCGTCGGCAGCCGGTCGTCACGCGTCCTTCCCGTCGGCTCGTCCTGCCGCGGACAACCGTTCCGCGATCCGGAGGCCTGGCCGGGGGCGATCGACCGCTGGCTCGCCCAGGCCCGGCTGCACGGGTGGACCCCGGCGGTGATCGGCGCGAGCGAGGAGGGCGGCACGATCTACGCCCGGCACGGTCTGAACACACTGGAACTGGGCGACGAGGCGATCGTCGACCTCGACGAGTTCACCCTCGAAGGCCGTGCGATGCGCAGCGTGCGCCAGGCCTACAACCGTATCGACAGGGCGGGTTACGACGTCAGTGTCCTCCGTCACGAGGACATCCCGCCGGAGGAGATGGCCGAGCTGGTCCGTCTCGCGGACGACTGGCGCGACGGCGAGACGGAGCGCGGCTTCTCCACGGCACTGGGGCGCCTCGGCGACCCACAGGACGGGCCGCTGTGTGATGGTGCTCTGCCGCGACGGAGAACGTCTGTGCGGCCTGCTCAGCTTCGTACCCTGGGGCGACGAAGGGCTGTCCCTGGACATCATGCGGCGGGACCGCGACTCCGAGAACGGCCTCTTCGAGTTCATGGTGCTCCAACTGATCGAGCGGGCCGAGGAACTCGCGATCCGTCAGATCTCCCTGAAATTCGCGATGTTCCGTTCCGTGTTCGAACGCGGCTCCAGGCTCGGAGCCGGCCCCGTGCTCCGCCTGTGGCGCTCGCTTCTCAGCTTCTTCTCCCGCTGGTGGCAGATCGAGTCGCTGTACCGGGCCAATGCCAAGTACCGGCCCATCTGGGAACCGCGCTACCTGCTGTTCGAGAACAGCGCGGACGTGCTGCGCATCACCGTGGCGAGCGCCCGCGCCGAGGGATTCCTCGGAGCGCCGAGGCCGCCGAAATGGCTTCACCGGCGGCGCACGGGACCTGTGGGGCCCACGCGATGACCGGCCCGGCCACTCGGATGCCGGTCGCGGCGGAAGCGGACCGGATATCCGGGGTGCGTCGGCGGAACCGTGATGTCAGGCTGGCCGGATGATCAGCGCACCCGGCCCACAGAGGGACGAGAGACCGGTCCTCCGGCCCCAGCCAGTCGTCGGTCCCTCCCGGTCGAACCTCGCGCCCGGTTCCCCGCGCGGGAGTAGGACCCCCGGCGCTCCCGGCGGTGCGGCGCGCGTTTCCCCCGCGCGCCTCCGCGGGGCCGGGCATCTGCCCTGGGACCGTACGCGACCGACGGGCCGGGTCCCCCGCCCCACACCCAGCGGCTCCTGATGCGGCGTCCGGTGGGCATCGTGGCCCTCTTCGCGCAGCGGGAATGGGGCCCCCTCTGGGCGGCCGTACGCGCCGGGCTCGCGGGCCGGGGGCTGCGAGCGATCCCCCTGACGCTCACGGCGCTCTGCCTCATCGTGCTGTTCCAGGTGGCGCAGCAGCACAAGGGGTACTGGGGCTACGGACTCGTTCAGGACATCGGTTTCGTACGGGCGGTGGACCCTTGGTGGCTCGCGCTTCTGCGCCTTCCGCTGTCGCTGTTCGTGCCGGCCGCCGATCTGCCGGTGTGGGGCGCGCTGGTCCAGGTGCTTCTGGCCTTCGGGATCGCGGAGATCACGCTGGGCCGACCGCGGACGCTGTTCATCGCCTACGTCTGCACGCTGGCGGGTTCCCTGTACGCCCGGCTGGGCCTCGCGATCGGTCCGGGCGGGGCGCTCGGACTCCCGGCGGACGACGCCCTGGTCGTCGACACCGGCCCGTCGGGTGCCGTCGTCGGACTCACGGTCTTCCTCTGCCTGCGCTTCCGCGCGTGGTTCACCGCCGCCCTGGTGGTCGCGGCCATGCTGGTCGAAATGGTCGTCAAACCCAACCTGGCGGGCAAGGAACACCTGGTGGCGATCGTGGTGGCGGTGGCAATGTACATGCCCTCGGCACGGCGGAAGAGGTAGAACCGCCTCCGTACGGCGAAGCGGTGGACCGGGAGGACGTCCACCGCTTCGGCGGCGCCGACCCGGGGACACGCGACGCCCGACCGGTCCGGGCCCGCCGGTGAGGACGCGTCCCCGCGTGCTCGGAACGCCACGACGTACGGTTCCGACGACCCGGTCGGGGACACGCCGGGGAGCTCGTGCACGACGGCGTCGCTCATCTGGTGACGCCGATTCCGAAGGCCAACAGGACGGACAGCGCGGCGAGGACGCTGAAGTACACCCACTCGGGAGCCCGTCGCCGTCTCATCGAGCCCCCGATGCCATGAACGAGCTGACACGGCGGGCGAGTTCGAGGTCCACCTCGGTCAGCGGCGTCCAGACCTGCGGGGCGCCGGGCGCGAAGTGGCACAGGGCGGCGTGCGTGCGGACCAGGTAGCGCACCGCGACCCTCATGCGGTCACCGTCCTGCGGGTCCGCACGGGCGGTGTGTAACTGGATCGGGTCCTCACATCCGGGCTGGATCCACAACTGCTCGACGCCCAGGGCCCGCGCGAGGTCGAAGGCCGCTTCGGTGAGCGTGTCGAACCCCTCGGTGAGACGGGCCTCGGGGAGCCGCGCGGGTGCGCGACCGCCGCGCACCATCAGTACCTCGTGGTGCTCGTTCACCACGACGGGGCCGACCGTCACGAGCGGGCACGTGCCCCTGTGGTGACAGGCGCCGGCCTTGGCGTGCTGGGCGAGCGTCTGCCACAGCGGGGCGAGCGTCGGTGACTCGCTGGGGCGGCGGTGCGTGTAGTCGCTGACGGTGCGGGCCAGCACTCCAGGTGCGATCACTGGGCGCCTCCGCCTGTGAGGCTCGTACGGCGCTGCTGTCCGCGGGCCGAGGTGAGACCGCTCGGCACTCGATATGTGCCGCTCGGCTGTCCGGGGGGCGCTGCGACACGGCTGGGCTCCATGGCGTCGGCGTCCCCGGCTGTTTCGACGGCAACGAGGCGGCGGAGCACGCGGGCCAGGGCTCGCATGTGCGAATGGACGGAGAAGGCGAGGGCACCCGGCTCCGGTGCCGTCTCCAGGAGGCACACCGCATCCTGGAGCAGTTCACGAACCACTCGGTCGCCCTCGGGAAGAGGCGTGGCGGCGAACACCGCGAGCAGTTCGGTGAGCTGTGCCGCTTGGGCCTCGATCTCCGAGCGCCGCGTGGTGCCGAGTTGGAGGCTGAGAGCCGAGTTGACGATGCGCGTCACGGCGTCGGGGTCCGGACAAGGTGTCGTGGGAGGGCGGCCACCACCGTCTGCGGTGGGGCGTGAAGGCTGACTGGTCATAGCTTCTTCCAGGGTGCGGGAGCGGGGGTGCGTGCCCCGAGCGGACCTGAGGTCGATCAGTTGCACGGCGCATTCTTCTTGCAACGCTTAGTAAGCGTGCCAGTGGAGCCGCTACTCTGAGAATGGCTTCAGCAGAATTCTGCCAACAAGTTTTCGCGTGAACTTCGCTGGTCAGGGAGGGAGTTCACGGCCGTCGGCGTCACGTTTCGCTGTGGCGCAGAACGTTCCTTGCTGGGACGGGACATTCTCCGTCACACTGGGTTACTCGCATCGGAGGGTGCTAGATGACACTGGACATAGAGTCGGCGACGCCAGCTCTGTGCCGCCTGCAACTGGGTAGCGAGTTGCGGCAGTTGAGGTCTGCCGCCGGACTGAAATCAACGCAGGTGGTTAAGCGGCTCATCTGGAGCCCCTCGAAGCTGACCCGGCTGGAGACGGGGGAGAACGCCTCGGTCGAGACGAGTGACGTGATGGCGCTCTGCGAGATCTACGGAGCGAGCGACGAGAAGAAAGCGATGCTCCTTGGGTACGCAGCCGTCACCAAGACCAAACAGGACTGGTGGCAGTCGGCCGCGTACCGGCCGGTCATCGGGCCCGGGTTCAAGGCCTTTCTCGGGCTGGAAGCCACCGCGAGCGCGCTCCACACGTACGAGTCGGAGTTCGTCCCGGGGCTGCTTCAGACCGAGGCGTACGTCCGGGTCATCCACCAGCGTGCCCACGAGGGGCTCGGAGTGGAAGAAGTTGACAAGCTCGTAGCGGTGCGCACCACACGTCAGGAGGTGCTACGGCGGGAGGGGGCCCCGCTCAAGCTCACGGCCATCATCAACGAGGCGGTACTCCACAGGTGCGTGGGCTCCCCGGCCGTCATGCGGGACCAGCTCCGCCACCTCGCCGACGTAGCTGACTCGATGCCGAACGTACGGGTGCAGGTCATCCCCTTCAAGCTGGGGGCACACTCCGGGATGAACGGCCCGTTCGTCGTGCTGCACTTCCCGGACCGAGCCGTGCTGAAGCCCATCGTCTACCTGGAGAACCTGGCAGACGCATGGGTCACGCGGCGCGAGGACAACGTCGAACGGTACAACGAAGCGTTCACGGACCTATCAGCCCTTGCTCCAGGACATCGGGAGTCCTTGAGTATGATCCAGACGGCAATCAAGGAGCTATGAGCAACCATGAGCATCACGGCTGAAACCCTGTGCGGAGCCGACTGGTTCAAGTCGAGCTACAGCAACGACCAGGGCGGCAACTGCGTAGAGGGCGCCCGGCTCGCCGGGCGTGTGATGGCTGTCCGCGACTCCAAGGACCCGGAGCGAGGGACATTCGTTTTCCCCGCCGTCGCGTGGACCGCGTTCCTCGATGACGTGAAGGGCGGCACCAGCCGCGCCTAAGGACATGCGCCATGGGGGTCCTGTGTGTTCCTCGGGCAGGACCCCCTCACGTCTAGGGCTCATTCAGGCCTCGTACTGCGGTCAGCTCGTCCTCTCGTGGCGAACTGCCTGATCCGGGCGCGGCGTACAGGCGTCGCCGTGTCGTCCGTGGTCAGGAGCCGTACCCCCGGTCGGCGCCGGAACGGTGAGCGCTTCGGCACGGCTACCGATCAGCAGCAGGGCCCCCAGCATCAGCCCGATGCTCACCGCGACCCACGCGAGCCGCACCAAGAGGCCTGGGCGAAGGCGTCGGTGACGGTCCAGTCGCGTGTACGTGCGACCGACGCCCGTTGATCCCCAGGGAGTCGATCAGCCCCAGGTGAGCGGATCGAGATGGAGGTAGAAGCGCAGGCGGTCGTGGTCGAGGGCGGTGCCGTACCTCTCGGCGAAGGCCAGGTCCGCGGCTTGAGCCCGCCTCTCGTCCGGCCATGTCTCCCGGGCGTTGGCGAGCAGCAGCGCCAGGTCGGCGTGGCGGTCGGCCAGTCCGAGGCGGCCCAGGTCGATGAAGCCTGACACGTCCAGGGTCTGCGGGTCGAGGATGATGTTGGGCAGGCACAGATCCCCGTGACAGACGACCATGTCGGCCGCTTCCTGCGCCCGTCGCCGTGAGACCTGCCGGGTGAGGCGGGCCAGCAACTCCGTGGTGGGGGTCTGCTGCTGCTCGACGGGGAGGAACTCGGGGTTGACGGCGTCACGGGCCACGACGTCGCGCGCCACGGTGACCATGGTGTCCAGGTCCCGGCGGAAGGGGCACTGAGACACCGGCGCCTCGTGCAGTCGGCGGACCGCGTCCGCGATCCGTTCCCAGGCGGTCCGCAGGTCCTCGGCGGGCACCTGGTCAGCGGGTGTGCCCGAGACGGCACTCGTCACCAGACAGGCCCCGGTGTCACCGGACCGCCAGTCGAGCGCGCGGGGACCAGGCACACCCTGACCGCTCAGCCAGGCCGTCCGGTCGCGCTCGGCTTCCAGGTCGGCCGCATCCGCGGCCGGCACGCACTTGGCGTACCGAGTGGCGTCCGCGCTGCGGAAGACGGTCGCTCCCGACTCACCCGCGGTCACAGGCGACCAGCCACCGTCAGCCACGCCGAGCGGCGTCGGCGACATGGTCTGAGTTCCGCGGCGATCGGACATGGCGGCCACTCTATGAGCTTGCGGGGCACTGTTCGAGGCGTCTGAGGCCACAAGCGGGGGAGACGACGTATCCAGTCGCTCGGTCGCCCAGTCGTGGTCGTGGCGGGAATGTCGGTTCTGGTTCTGGTTCCGGTTCCGGTTCCGGCGTGACATCCGGACGCCGGAATTCAGTTTCTGTAATACGCTGCATTCCCGACAGGGGGCCGGAATTGGCCTGTGAATTAATCACGTGAGTTCATGACTGATCCACGTAGGCCCCGGTGTCGCGCGGCAGTACCGTCTTCCGGGTAACTGACAGCGAACTGGGAGGTATTTCCATGATTTCGGCCGTCAAGACCAACGTCGTCTGCGCCGTGGTGCACAACCGCGCCGTCGTCCACAACCGCGCCGTGGTGCACAACCGGGCCGTCGTGCACAACCGCTCGGTCACCAAGTGACACCGGCCTTCTGAGGCCGGCCGCCACGGTCCCGGGGCGCGTCCCGGGGCCGTGGCCCGCGCACCAGGAACGCGCATGCGACGCGATCACGGGACGGGATCATTCGACGGGGGACGATATGCCAGCGGACGGCACCACCTTGGAACTCGTGGACGTGGAGATCTACGACCTGGCGCAGGACCTGTGTTTTCTCGTCACCCCGAACGGCGGGCAGTTCTACATTTCCGCGCCCGGCCCCGAGTTCCGCGCGTGGGCCGCACGCTGCGACGGCACCGTGACCCGTTCCGAACTGCTGGCGGGAATGGCTCCCGAATACGCCGAAGTGGTCGACGTCCTGCAAGGGGACGGCTGTCTGCGCCCGGCCCGGCCCACCGAGGAGGCCGAGCGGGCCGCGCGGACGGCGCGCACCCGGATCCTCCTCACCGGCTCACCGGTGCTCACCGGCCCGCTCGCCGACGCCCTGAGCACCACCGGTTACGCGTGCGTCGAGCCGGCCCCCGAAGACCTGTCCGCCCTCGACAGCCATGACACCGTGCTCGTCGCCGCCTTCACGCACCCCGCCTACGCCGAGCTGGCCCGCATCGACGCGGTGTGCGCCCGCATCGGCCTGCGCTGGCTGCCGCTGCGCCGCGAGCGCGGCCGGGCGGTCCTCGGTCCGGCGATCGCACCCGGGCGTACGGCCGACTTCGCGGACGTGCTGGACCGCCGGATCTGCGCGGCACACGACCCCAGGGTCATCGAGGCCATGAGAGCCGCCCCCGAACCGGACCGCCCCCGCCTCCGGCACGGCGACGCCCGCTGGATATCCGCCCAGGCCGCCGCGTATCTGGAGCGCTGGGTGACGGGTGAGGCCGCCGTCGAGGAGACCGACCTCGACCCGCGCGACCTCGGCCGGACCGGCCGCACCGTGCTCCCGGTGCCGACCCGGCCCCGGCCCGTGGTGCGCGGTGACGCCGAGGCGGATCTGCTCGTGGACGAGCAGGTGGGGGTGGTCACCGGAGTCCAGGAGATCGCCCCGTCACCCGGTATGCCGAGCCGACTGCGGGTGTGCGCGGTCGATGTCGCCGACATGCGCCGCGTCGCGGACTGGCCCAACGACCGGCAGGCGTTCGGCACCTCATGGACCGACTTCGACACGGCCCGCCGCAGCGCGGTCGGCGAGGCGGTCGAACGCTACTGCGGCAGCCGACTGCCGGACGACCGCCTCAGGCACGGCAGTTACGCCCAGCTCCGCAGAGCAGGGGTGCCCGCCCTCGACCCGCGTCGGCTGCATCTGTACTCGCGGCGGCAGTACGGCACCGAGGGCTTCCCCTTCGCGCCGCTGACCACGGACGCCGAGTGCGCCTGGGTCGAGGGCCGTTCGTGGACGACCGACGCACCGGTGTGGGTACCCGCCTTCCTGGTGGCCCACGGGGAGCATGATCCGGTGGCCTACTCCGACCCGCTGGTGGCCGGTGTGGCCGCCGGGGTGAGTGAGGAGCACGCCGTCACCTCCGGGCTCGAAGAGGTGATCGAGCGCGACACCACCATGCTGTGGTGGGCCAACGCCGCCCGCCTGCCCCGGCTTCCGGTGCCCGACCGGATCCGCGACCTCGTCGCCGACAGCCTGGACGCCTACGCCGTCACCCTGATCCACCTGGACAACGAGTTCGGCGTCCCGGTGATCGCCGCCGCCGTACGCGACCGCGCCACCTCGTGGCTGACCCTCGGCTTCGCCACCCGGCCCGACCCCCAGGACGCGGCCGAGAAGGCGCTCGCCGAGGGGTTCACCCTGCACCACACCTGCCACTACCTCGATGACGAAAAGGCGCTGACGGATGGTCAGGCGGAGCTTCCGCACCTGGACCACCTCAAGCCGCACCGTACCGACCGGCGCTACCTCGACTCCTACCGCGCGGACTTCTCCGATGTCCGCGACCTGCTGTGCCAGCAGCAGCTCCACCTCGACCCCCGGGCGGGGGAGCGGGTCGCGCCCTGGGTCCTGGACCTTCCCACCCGCTCCTGGGACGGGCTCCCCGCCCTCGCGGAACGACGTCTCGCGGCCTACCGCGAACGCGTGGAGGACCGCGGCTTCGAGGTGATCAGCGTGGACCTGACGACCTGTGACGTCGAGGCGGCCGGGTTCAGCGCCGCCCACACCCTCGTGCCCGGCCTCGTGTCGAACTTCCCCGCCGGGATGCCGATGTGGGGCGACGGACGGATCAGCCGGGCGGGCGTACAACTCAACTGGCATACGCGGCCGTTGGCCGAGGAGGAGTTCAATGTCTTCCCGCTGCCCCATGCGTGAGGGGCATTGATGACCGTCATCGAGACACTCGGCCTGCCGAACACCCGGGGACGCGCCCCGCTGATCGTCGCGCAGGTCGTCGACGCCCTGGGCACCGGGCTCTTCCTGCCGTTCGCCGTCGTCTACTTCCACCGGGCCAAGGGCATCGAGCTGACCACGGTCGGCCTGATGCTGTCGGTCGCCGCCCTCCTGTCGCTGCCGGCGGGCCCGTTGGCGGGCCCGCTGATCGACCGGATCGGGCCACGGCGGGTGGTGGTCGCGAGCAACCTGGTGCGCGTACTGACCTTCGCCGGTTACGTCTTCACCGACGTGCCCTGGCAGTTGGTCGCACTGGTCACGGTCACCATGTGGGGCGAGAGCCAGTTCCGGCCCGCTGTCGCCGCGCTGGTCGCCCAGGTGGCCGACGGCGGGCAGCGGGCCCGCTGGTACGCCATGGACCGGATGCTGCGCAACGTCGGATTCGGCGTAGGCGGGCTGCTCGGCGGCGTGCTCGTCGGCTGGGGCGGCACCGACGGCTACACCCTCGTGGTGGTGCTCAACGCCGTGTCGTTCCTCCTGGCGGCCGGGCTCGTCGCCGCCTGGCGCCGGAGTGCCGTCCCGGTCCCCTCCGGCGGGGGCCAGGTCCCGGCCGCCGACGGCCGGACTCCGGCCGGTGACGGTCCGGACCGGCGGCGCGGCGGCTACCGGGACGTACTCGCCGACCGCGCGTTCCTCGGATTCCTGGCCACGGTCTGGGTGTTCGCGCTGTGCGACCTCGCGCTGACCGTGCTGCTGACCGCCTATGTGATCGAGGCCCGCGGGCTGCCCGCCTGGCAGCCGGGCGCGCTGTTCGCGATCAACACCGCACTGGTGGTGCTGGCGCAGACCGCGATGGCCAAGGGGGTCGAGCGGTACCGCAGACCCCGGGTGCTCCAGGTGGCGGCGGTCCTGTTCGTCGTCTCCTTCGCGATGTTCGCGGCGGTGCCCGGGGGACACAGCCAGGTCGCCTTCGCCGGACTCGCCCTGGGAATGGTCGTCTTCACCGTCGCGGAACTGCTCCAGGCACCCACCAGCAGTGCGATGATCGTCGCGATCGCCGCCGAGCATCTGCGGGGCCGTTACCTGGGGTTGGAGGAACTGATGTGGGGAGTGGCCCGGGTGATGGCGCCGACGGTCTTCACCTGGCTGCTGGTGAAGGGACCGGCCCTGCCGTGGCTCATGCTCGGCCTCTGCTGCCTCTCGGCGGTCGTGGTACTGCACCGGCTCGGCCGCGTACTGCCCGCCGACGTCCAGAGGGACACCGTCCATGGCTGACCGCGCGACCGGGTTACGCCGGCCCGAGGAGTTCCGCGACGTCTACCACCGGGTCTACCGCGAGGCGCCGTACCACGAGGACGCGGCGGCCGCGGACGGGTTCGCCGGGCAACTCGCCGCGCACGCGGCACTGCCCGGCTTCTCCGTGACCTCGGTGCCCGCCACGCCCACCACGCTCGCCGCGCCCGGTGGCGGTGCGCTCGGCGGCTTCGCCTACGGGGTGCGCCGCGAGGAGGGCTGGTGGCACCCACGGGCGGCCGCCCCCGCGCCGGGGTGGCTGCGGGGGTCGTTGTTCTACGTCTACGAACTGGCGGTCGTCGCCGAGTTACGGGGCCGTGGGCACGGCCGTGAGCTGCTGGACCTGTTGCTCGCCGACCGGCCCGAGCCGTACGCCGTGCTCGCCGCGTCGAACAAGGCGCCGGCGCGCGAGCTGTACCGCCGCTGGGGCTGGGAGAAGGTCGGCGAACTCACCGGGCCGCCGGACGGCGTGGACCTCCTCGCGCTCCGCCTGAAGTCCCGGCCGTGACCGCCCGGGCGGGACCGGACCGGCCGGGACCGCCGGCCCGTGGCGCCGGATGATCCGACGCCACGGGCGGGCGGGGACGCGTGTGCCCGTAGAACGGCCCGGACGGGTCAGAGCGCCGAGATCTCGCTCAGCAGGTCGTCCAGGCCCAGTGAGCCCTGCGACAGGGCCGCCATGTGCCAGGTCTTGAGATCGAAGTCCGCGCCGTGCCGGGCGCGGGCCGCCTCCCGCCCCTCGATCCAGACCCGCTCACCGAGCTTGTAGCCGATGGCCTGGCCCGCCATGCCCTGATAGCGGATGATCTCGCTCTCGACGTAGTCCGCCGGACGGCTGCTGTGACCGCTGAGGAACTCCTGCGCCAGCTCCGGCGTCCAGCGCTCACCCGGGTGGAAGGCGGAGTCCGCCGGGATCTCCAGGCCCACGTGCATCCCGATGTCGACGATGACGCGGATGGCCCGGTGCATCTGCGCGTCCAGGAAGCCCAGGCGCCGTTCGGCCGTGGTCAGGAAGCCCAGTTCGTCCATGAGGCGTTCGGCGTACAGGGCCCAGCCCTCGGCGTTGGCGCTGACGATGCCCACGGTGGTCTGGTACCGGGAGAGGCTGTCGGCGACGTGCGCCCACTGGGCCAGCTGGAGGTGATGGCCGGGTACGCCCTCGTGGTACCAGGTGGTGACGAGGTCGTAGGCCGGGAAGCGGGTCTCGCCCATCGTCGGCAGCCAGGTGCGGCCGGGCCGGGAGAAGTCCAGCGACGGTTCGGTGTAGTACGGGGCGGCGGCGCTGCCCGGCGGGGCGATGCACGACTCCACCCGGCGCACCCGCTCGGCCAGCTCGAAGTGGGTACCGTCCAGGGCGTCGATGGCCTCGTCCATCAGCGACTGGAGCCACTGCCGGGTCTCCTCGACCCCCTCGACGGCCTCGCCGTGCTGGTCGCACCAGGCCAGCGCCTCCCAGGGGTCCTCGCTGCCCGGCAGCACCTTCCCCGCCTCGGACCGCATCTCGGCGAGCAGGCGGTGGAACTCGGCCCAGCCGTACGCGTAGGCCTCGTCCAGGTCGAGGTCCGTGCCGTTGTAGTAGCGCGCGAGGCGGCCGTAGCGTTCCCGGCCGACGACGTCCGGGGCGCCCTCCACCGCGGGGGCGTAGGTGTCCCGGAACCAGTCGCGCAGCTCCACCAGGGCGCCGGTGGCCACGGCGGCGGCCTCGGTGAGCTGGTCGCGCAGCCCCTCGGGCCCGGACGCGGTGAACTGCTCGAACCAGCTGCGGTCCGTACCGATCCAGTCCGTCAACTGATCGATGACGGTCGCCACTTGGCGCGGTCCCGCCGGAAGCCTCTGCTGGAGTCCGGCGTCCAGGGAGGCCCGGTAGCCCGCCAGCGCGTCCGGCACGGCACGCAGCCGCCGGGCGATCGCCGCCCAGTCCTCGTCGGTGTCGGCGGGGGCGATGGTGAAGACCGTGCGGACCTGGTGCAGCGGTGAGCTGAGGTTGCTGACCGTCCGCAGCCCCTCGCCCGCCTCGTGCACCGCGAGTTCGGCGGTGAGCCGCTCGCGCAGCAGCCGGGCGCAGCGCCGCTCGGCGACACCGTCCCCGCCGGGTGCGGCCTCGGCCGCGGCGAGCCGCTCCAGGGTGGTGCGGGCGAGCCGGGCCATCGCCTCCTGGCCCGCCGGAGAGAAGTCGGTGAGCCGGTCGGCGCTCTCCGGGACGCCGAGGAAGGTACCGGTGATCGGGTCCAGTTCGACGAGGGCGTCGACATAGGCGTCGGCGACCTGGCGGGGAAGTTGACTGCCGTGAGGTGCGGTGGAATTGGACATGGGGCCATCCTGGTACGGATGCGACCACGGTGTCAGCGAGAACCCCCTGTAGACCCCGTGGACCCCGTACACCCCGTGCGCGGCCGTCGCCGTACCGTCCGCGTCAGCTGCGCCGGAAGAACTCGACCTCCCCCAGCGCGATGGGCTGTTCACCGACCGGTCCGGCCGCGTCCCGCAGGATCAGCCGGACCGAGACCACGTCGCTGATGCCCATCCGGAATTCCTGGCGCCCCGGCCTGTCGTCGAACGTCAGCGTCCGGGTGTCCACGTCGCCGTCCGCCGTGGTGACCCGGAGTTCGGCCCGGGTGGGGCGAGCGGTACGCCGGAACTCCTCGGACTCCTTCGAGGCGCCGGTGTGCACCACGACACCCACGAGCCGGAACGGATCGTGGAAGGTGCACGTCAGCGAGGCGTCGAGGGCGGGGGCGCCCCAGTACTTGTTCGTGATCCCGTCCGTGGCCGCCGTCGCCGGGTGGCCGGGTGCCTCGGCGCTGGCGGTGACGTCGGCCGGGCCGACCGCCGCCGTGCCGCCGAGCTTGTCCCGTACGTCCTCGACGACGTAGCGGCCGGCCGGGACCAGCAGGAAGCCCGCGACGAGCAGCCCGGCCACGACCAGCAGCAGGAGGGTCCGCCGCAGCCACCGGCCGTCCGAGCCGTTCCCCACCCGGCGCCGCAGCGGCCATAGCGTGCGCCACCACGGCAGGGCGGCCGCCGGGGCGGTGGTACGGAGCCGGGCGGCGCAGCGGCGGCAGAACTGCCGGTCGGGCCGGTTCGGTGTGCCGCAGGCCGGGCAGGGCGGGCCGTCCGGGGTCTCGTCCACCTGGACCGGCCGGACGACGGGGCGCTGGGCCACCGGCTTCGCGGGCTGGACGGGCAGGACCGGGGCGGGCTCGGGGGTGGGTGCGGGTGTGGGCGCGGCTGGGGGGACGGGGCCCTGTGCGGGGGCGCCGCCGGGACCGGTTCCCGTGCCGGTGCCGGTGCCGGTGCTGGTTCCGGGCCTCGGCTCGGGGACCTCCGGAGGTACGGCGGGGGGCGTGGGAGGGGCGGTCGGAGCGGGCGCGGGAACAGGTGCGGGAGCAGGACCGGGGGTGGCGGGGGCAGAAGCGGGCCCGCCCGGTACCGGCCCGTCCGGCCCTGGCCCCGGCCCACCCGACCC
>JOAZ01000020.1 GCA_000720535.1 Streptomyces halstedii | reverse complement strand
TCCGTGCGGTGAAGAATTCGACACCTCCACCACACACGGAGGCCTTCGCCATGATCAAGCCCGATCGGCGTTAACAACGCTCGTGATCAATACACCTAGGCCCGTGTCGCCCTGTCGCACCCGTCCTCGGAGGACCCGCCCTGCCTCACCGGCGCGCTGCGGTCGTACGGGTCGACCTCCGTGCCGGACTCGACCGACCCGCGGTCCGTGCCGAAGGGCGGATCGAAGTAGCCCGTGGGGGCGCCGCAGCCACCGTTGGTCATGTCGTACGCGTACGAGACGATCGAGAAGGTGCCCGGCTCGGTGAGCACCTTGGCAGGGTCGTCCCAGCTCAGGATCAGCTCGCGCCGAACGATCGTGCGCACTATCTCGTCGTCGCCCGCGTCTGCGCGGGTGACCGGGTAGACGAAGGTGACGTCGGCGGTCACCTGGACAGCGCCTTGCTCGCCTTCCCGGTAGGTGAGCAGTCCCCGGGTCTTCACGATGTCGCCGACCAGATGGATGCGGGAGGGTTGGAAGCGGCTGAAGAGGAGGAGGGGGTCGCTCTTCTCGCTCGGAGCTCGGAAAGCGGATTTCAGAAGTTCCTGGACGTCCTTCTGATGCGGGTTGATCAGTGCGATCGCCTTCTCGGGGCGTTCGCCCCGAAGTACCCCGCGGTCCAGGCCGGACGCGACCAGGAAGTCCCGACTGAGCGTGAGGGCCCGCTCGACCTCGGCCGCGCTCATCCAGCCGACGGGAGCGGCATCCGGGACGGTGATTCCCGCCGCTCCGCTCGCCCAGCTCTCCGCCGGTGAGCCGCGGAACGGCCTCTCCTTGGTGGGGCGTTGGGCCGCCTCAGACGGGGGCGCCGCAGTCGGGCGGGCGGTCTCACCGGCCAGCGGCGCGGAGTCGGCGGCGTCGCCGGTGAACAGGTCCGCTATCCGCCCCGGCACGAGCACCACCACCAGCAGCACCAGTGTGACCAGTAGCCCGACCACGTACCAGCCCGTGCGCCGTTTGGGCCGCGCGGGTGTGTAGGTGCGCCAGCCCTCCTGGCCGCCGCCCGGCTCCGTACGCAGCCGCTTCGCCACGTCGCGGGCCCGCGCAGACGGCTCCTTGGGCGCGTCGGCGGCACCCGCGACCGACTCGCGCAGAAACCGGTCCCACTCCTCGTCGGACCTGGACGATCCGTCCGGCTCCGTACCCGCGCCCATCCCCAACCCCCTGGCAATCAGTAGACCGCGGCCCTCTTCCCAGGGACGCGTCCGCATAATGACACGGCGCACTGACAGTGAGGCCCGCCGGACAGTGTGGGTCCCCTTCCCCAACTGGCCGACCGAACCTTCGGGTACCCGAAGGGCGGACTCAACAGCCCCGGGGACACGTACGTCGGATCCCGCATGATCCACTGCGCGGGCACGAGCCGCCCCGGACCCGAGGTGTCAGCACCTGCGATGCCACCACGGCAACTCCGGATCCGCCATGGGCTCGTGAAGCGTTCGCCTGAGCAGCACCTCGTCCAGGCCCTCGACCTGTACCCGGAGCTCGGCGGCGGCGCTCGCAGGCAGCATGAGCAGAGCTTCTTGCAGCTTGTCCCGAGCCCAGCCCTCACCGCAGCACGGACAGGCGAACTCGGCCTCCCAGCACCTCCAACGCCGCGTGGTGCCGTGGACGCGGACCGACCAGACGCTCAGCGCTACCGACACGATGCCTGGGGTCAGACGTTCCCGTTCGAGCACGCGAACGGCCGCGTTCGCGGCCCCCGACAGTCTCGGGACATCGCGATAGCGCACCCAGGGGCGTCTCCAGCCGCGTTCACGCGTCCGAAGTGAAGCTGGCGTTCTACGTGGCACGGCCCCTTCGGACATCAATCATGAACAGCATCCTCCCACGGCCCAAGATCGGCCCGACAGAACCTGACGACATCGCCTGCGGTGCAACCACAAGACGTCTTTCGACGACCTGAGCTTTGGGCGGGGGTGCCTGGCGTCGGGAACGCCCGGTCAGCGCCAGCGTAGGGGTTCTGCCGGACCGCCGGTGACCGGGTTCGAGGTCGCGTACATCGCCCTGGATGGGACGGAGTTACGGCGCCCACCGCCGGAGGTCCGGGCGGTGCCGTTCGAGCACGCCCTACCCGTACGCGCCTTCGCGTCGTACCGCCGACAGCGCGACCTGCCGGGCTTGTGGTGGTCGGCGACGACGGGCGGGCATGTCGGGTACCAGTCCTGGCTGGAGCGGGACCACGTCATGCTGCTGGACTTCGACCCGGCGGTGGGCCTCGCGGTCGCGGGAGGTGTTCGCTGAGCCGCTGCCGCTGATGGACGGGGCCTTGGCTGCGGGTGAGCCTCTGCCAGTGCTGCCGGTGCTGTTCCACCTGCTGTGGTCGCACGAACTGGCGGTGGATGTGTCGGCGCCCTTGCACGGCGGCTCGCTGGTCTCGCCGGGAGCAGGCCGGTGACCGCGAGCAGGCCCGGTTCTTCGCGGAGGTCGCGGGCCGTGTCACCTACCCTTACCTCCCGCTCAACCGCGGCGGCGACGCCGTCGCCCACTGGGCCCTCGCCGACTCCTGGCGACCGCCCAGCCGGCCCCTGACGACCTGCACACCTGGCCGCGTTCGCAGCACCCTGCCCGGCGTCGCCGCGAACCGCCTCGCGCGGCACGAGAGGAGCGCGATGTGGTTCAGCCGGCTCCGCCGGAACCAGGGCCGCACGCTCCTCTTCTTCCACGGCCACCTCAAGCCGGTCCTCCTGCGTGACGGCGAACCCCAGTACGTGACGTGGGAGGGCACCATCTGGCACAGCACCCGCACCGACGACCAGATGAAAGAACAGGTCGGGAAAATGCGGCTCGCCTCCGGAAGAACAGATCCTCGCCTGCCACACCAGCGCACAGAATCCGCAAGATCGACTTCACACTGCCTCCGCTGAGAGGAAGGCCGCACAACGTGTGGAATCGTTGAGGCGGGGCGCTTGCGGAAAGCCATGCGTCAGGGGTAGGGCTGGGCCGGGCGTGAGTGTGGTGTGGAGACCGGCTGACACGCGGTGGTGCACCCTCGTCCGGGTGGCCGAGGATCCGGCCGCGTCGACCTCCGCTCCGAGTACTTCGGGCCTCTGCTGCCGAGCGGCGAGGAGGAAGTGACTCCGCGACTGGAACATCTGACGACCCACTCCAGGCCGGGTCGGCATGACGTCGCAAGAGCGCCTGTTCGGTCGCTCCGGCCCAGCTATTCGGACATTGTGCGTCCCTGGAACAGCTCGCGGTCGCCGCTCGTTTGCCTTGGGTCACCGCATGGAAACCTTTGGTGATGAACCATCGCCGACTGTTCCGGCAGCCGGCGTGCGCGTCGACGACACCGCATTTCGGCTCTCCTGCGGAGTCGACGGGCGGGGCGCCGGAGTGGCGGCGCGGCTTGGTGCGAGGCTGGCTTTCACACTGCCCGGTTTGATGCAGAGAAGGCGATTCTTTCCTTATGTCAGAGTACGAGCGTGCAGGCGTGGACTACTCGGTACTGGACGGCGTGAAGCGGGCGGCGGTGGCCCGTGCGGCCGCCACGGCCTCGCTGCTGGCCGCTTCGGGCGCTCGCGAGTTCGGGGGATCGCGCGGGGCGACCGCCTACGTCGTCGAGGTGGGCGGGCTGACCCTGGCCATGGTGACCGAGGGGCTGGGCACCAAGTCGATCATCACGGAAACCTACCTGGAGCAGTCCGGTGAGAGCCGCTTCGCCGACATCGCCGTGGACGCGGTCGCCGCGATCGTGAACGACGTGATCTCGGTGGGCGCGAACCCCATGGTGATCACCGCCTACTTCGCGACCGGCGACGCGGCCTGGTACTCCGACGAGCGCAAGTCGCTCGAACTGCTCGCGGGCTGGCAGCGCGCCTGCGAGGAGTCCGGTGCGGCGTGGGGCGGCGGGGAGTCACCGGCGCTTCCGGGGCTGCTGACCGGCGCGGGAATCGAGCTGGGCGGCAGTGCCGTGGCGGTCGTTCCGGCGGGGCGGCGGCCGGTGTTCGGGGACGAGGTCCGCGCCGGCGACCGCATCGTCGTACTGCCCAGCTCGGGGCTGCACACCAACGGGGCGTCACTCGCGCGCAGGATCGCGTCCGGGTTGCCGTCCGGCCTGATGACGCCGCTGCCGTCCGGCCGGAATCTTGGCGCGGCGCTGCTCGATCCGTCCGTGCTGTATCCGGCCTTCGTCCGCGCCCTGCTGGACTCCCCGGTGGAGCCGCACTTCCTGAATCCGATCACCGGTCACGGTCTGCTGAAGATGATGAGGCCCGCCGCCGACGTCCGGTACGTGCTGGACACCCTGCCCGACGTGCCGGAAGTCCTCGACTTCCTCGTGGGGGAGAGCGGCATGTCGCCTGCCGAGGCGTACTCCACGCTCAACATGGGCTTCGGGTACGTCGCGGTGGTGGCGGAGGCGGACGCGGACCGGACCGTCGACGTCGCCCGGAAGGCCGGCCACCGGGCGTTCGTGGCCGGCGAGGTCGTCGCGGGAGAGAAGTCCGTGCTGGTTCCGTCGCTCGGCATCGAGTACGGCGGCGGGGAACTCCAGATCAGTTGACGGGCACGCGGCCGGTGACACGTAGGTGGCCGGCCGCCGTGTCGCCCCTGCCCGTCGCTCTCTCCATCGCCATGCCCGCCGCTCTGTCCACGGACGTATCAGCAGTGGGTCCACACGACACAGAGGAGCAAGATGACCACAGGAAGCCGGAAGACGGTTCCTTGGGATGACGAGGAGCCGACGGGGGAGTTACCCACCGACATAGCCGTCGGCCTACCCGGCCCCTATGGGGCTGAGGCCCGAGAGGGCGCAGACGGGAAACCCCTGACCGGTGCCGCCCTGCTCGCGCTGTTGGCCGCGGAGCGCGCGGACGTGTGTGTCGTCGGCGCGGTGACGGCCGACGCCCCCGGCACCTCGTGCGAGCTGTGCTTGCGGGCACCTGGTCGCGCCTCCCTGCCCGTCGGCGCGCGTCCCGTGCTCGTACGGGGAACGATGGCGTACGACGCCACCCGCTCCGCCAGTTGGTTGCCGATCCGCCGTATCACCGTGATGGGGCGGGACGGCACGGTGACCGACACCGCCGGACTCGGTGAGCCGGAGCGCCTTGCGCTCCTGAGACAGGCAGGGCTCGTGGCGGCCGAGTCGTACGACGGGCCGCAGGAAGACGCCGGCCGGCTCACCGACGCGCAGCAGCGTCTCGTGCGACTGACGGAGGACGAGGCACTCGGCGCCCTGGCCAAGGCGGGCGGACGGCTCGCGGAGACCCTGGCCGATGTCCGTGGTGACGACGCGGCAGCGCTCCGGCGCGTGCAGGAACGGTGCCGTGACCTCTACGGCCGCCTGGAGCCCGAGCGGGCGCTCGCCTGGGCGCTGGAGGAGCTCGGGGAACTGTCGCAGGCGATGCGGCGGGGCGAGTCCACCGTCCGGCTGGAGGAGGAGCTCGGCCAGGTACTGGTCTGGGCGCTGTGCCTCGCCAACATCACCCGCACCGATGCCGCCCATGCCTTCGCGAAGAGCTTCTCGGCCGAACGCGACCGCCAACTGCGCAAGTACGGCGAGATACGTCCCTACCGGCGGGAGGTGCTGCCGTGCTGAAGGTCGCGATGCCCAAGGGGCGGCTGCTCCCCCGGTCGGAGGCCGCCGTCGCCGCTCTCGCCGGCACCGCGCCCGGCGTCCCTCTGCACGCGCGCTACCTGCGGATGCCCGACATCCCGGGCCTGGTCTGCGAGGGGCTGGTCGATGTGGGCATCACCGGCGAGGAATGGCTGGTGGAAAGCGCCGCGGACGTGGTCCGCGTGGCGCCGCTGTGCTGGTACCACGTACGGATCTGCGCCCTGTGCGGACCAGCCGGGATACCGCACGGGAGGAAGGTCCGTGTCGTCTCCGAGTACCAGCGCATCGCCGGCGCCTTCGCCGCCGCCCGCTGGGGAGACGCCAGCACCCAGCGCACCGTACGCGGCTCGGTCGAGCACTACCTGCCCGATCTCGCCGACGTCGCAATCGAGTGTGTGGAGACCGGGGAGAGCATGCGGCGCCGTGGCCTCGTGGCCGTGGAGACGCTCTTCGAGGCGGACGTCTGGCTGATCTGCTCCCGCGAGGCGGCGAAGGACTCCGGAACCCTGGCGCTGCTCAGCCGCTGGGCCGAGGTCATCGCGAAGAGGGACGCACCCGACCAGCTCCCCCACAAGCCCGCGCCGCTGTCCGAGAAGGGCGTTCTGCACACCACTCCCGAAGGGCGTTGACCGTGGCGAAGCCCACCGCGTTACGTGACCTCCCCCCGCACCTGAGGCTGCTCGCCTGGCCCGCGCTCAACGACCGTGGTCACCTGGACGGCGTACGGGTGTCCTTGCCCGCCGAACGGGCCGGGGATCCTCCCTCGGTGGCCTGCTACAGCCGAGGAACGACGGTCGAGTTCGACGCGGCCCGTGGAGAATCGAGCGCCGGTCCCGAGTTCCTGCTGACGGCGCCGGAGTCCGAGCCCGTCCTCGCCGCGCCGCTCCGGCTGGTGAGCACTCTCGCCCTGTGGGACGAGGTCGTGCGCGAGGCCGGTGTGTACGCGGGCAACATCTATCTGGCGTCGGAGAGCTCCGTGGCCTGTCTGCTCCGTACGGCGCACGCGATCGCTCCGCCGGCCCCGGCCGAGCTGACCGAATCGCTGGAGCAGCTGCACGCGATGGAGCTGCTCTACCGGTTCCCCGTCGCCTACAAGTTCCGTGGTGCCCACGGAGCCGAGCGGCAGTGCCGGATCAACGGCTGGGGCCGCCTGTTGTTCCGGATGCTGAACGACACGAGCGGCGGGTCCGAGGGCGACCGGTACGGGATCGGCGTGGCCCGCGAACGGCTGGCCCGGCACGTCCAGGACCACCGGGGCGCCTATCTGCGCGGCGTACGGGCGGCGAGCGCCGCAGATGACCACACCGGCGCGCGGATCTGGGAGGAGATCCACGTCGAGCAGCCCATTCCCGTACTGATCTGAACCCGGCAGCGGTCCGCGCCCGCCCCACGGGCGACACACGAAGGAGAAGCACGTGACACGTACGGAACGGAACCCGGCCGGACTGTCCCCGCTCGGATTCGGAGCGTGGGAGGCGGGAGGCGGGGGGACCTGGGGTCCCAACTCGTCCTCGGAGGAGGTGATCCAGGCGATCCACACCGCCTTCGACTCCGGCGTGAACTGGATCGACACGGCGGAGGTCTACGGCGGTGGCGGCGGTTCCGAGCGGATGGTGGGCGAAGCCGTCGCGGGACGCCCCGGGATCAAGGTGTGCACGAAGGTGGCTCCTGAACAGGAGGACCACTACAGCGACAAGGGGATGCGGGACGCGCTGGAGGCGTCCCTGACCCGCCTCGGCAGGGACCGGGTCGACGTCTATCTCCTGCACTGGCCGGCCGAGACCATACCGGTGCGCCAGCCCTGGCAGACCCTGGTGGACCTCAAGGCAGAGGGGCTCGTCGGCGCGATCGGCCTCTCGAACTTCCCCGCTTCCGACGTCGAGGCGTGCGCGGCCACCGGTGAACTGGACTACCTCCAGATCCAGGCGTCGATGCTCCACCGCGCCGAACTCACCGAGTTCGGACCGCTGTGCGAGCACCACGACGTCGGCCTGATGGCCTACGGCTCCCTCGCCTACGGTCTCCTCACCGGCAAACTGGACCCGACGGTGGAACTCACCGACTGGCGCGGCGGACAGGTCGGGTCCGACGACTTCTTCTGCGTCGAGAACTACGAGCGGTTCTTCGCGCCCGACGTCCGCCCCCGGCACGACGACGCCGTGGCCGGACTGCGGGCGTTCGCCGAGACCACCGACCACGGATCACTGCCGCAGCTCGCGCTCGCCTGGCTCCTGGCGCACCCCGTGGTGACCACCGCTCTCGTCGGCACCCGCGACACCCGGCACGCCGCCGACAACGCGACCGCGGCCCGGCGGAGCCTCATGCCGGAGGAGTTCCGGCGGATCAACGCACTCCTGGACGAGCGCGGCTGACACCGCCCGATCGGCCGGCGCACCTCCGTGGCAACTACGGAACGTACGACAGGGAAACCGAGGAGAGAACACCGTGGGGGAACTGCCGGCCGCGACAGCCGTACGCACGACCTGGGCCGAACTACCGCTCCGCGTACAGGAAGGAGTGGAGGACCGGCTCGGCGCCGCCGCGCTCCGAGCGGCCAGCCAGGGCGGGGGGTTCACCAACGGGGTGGCCGCCCGCCTGACCCTGGCCGACGGAGGCCGTGCCTTCGTCAAGGCCCTGCCGGACGACCACGAGCTGGCGCCCGACTACCGTGCCGAAGTACGGATCGCGGGAGCTCTCCCGACGGCGGTGCCCGCGTCTCGCCTGCGGTTCTCGCTGGACAGCGCCGGCTGGATCGTCCTCGTCTACGACGACGTCGAGGGCCGCCATCCCGACTTCGCCCGGCCGAGGGATCTCGCGGCGGCCCTCGCCTGCGTCGAGGACCTGGCCACGGTCCTCACCCCGAACCCTCTGGCATGGGCGCCGGACATCACCGAACCCCTCGGCCCCCTGCTACGAGGCTGGCGGCGGTTGATGGACGAGGGGCCCACGGCCCGCCTCGACGCGTGGTCCGTCCGCAACCTCGGCCGGCTTGCCGAACTGGAGAGCCGCTGGGTACGGGCGACGGCCGGGGACACCCTGCTGCACGCCGATCTGCGCCACGACAACATGCTGGTCACGAGCCAGGGAACGGCGCTGACCGTCGACTGGGCGTGGGCCTGCGTGGGGGCCGACTGGGTGGAGCTCGTCTACCTCCTGCCGTCGGTCGCGGCGGCGGGCGGTGACCCCGAGGCCGTCGTCAGCAGTCATCCCGTGACCCGCAAGGCCGACCCCGCCGCCATCGACGCCTTCGTGTGCGCGCTGGCCGGCTTCTACACCCACAGCGGCCGTCAACCGGACCCGTACTGGTCGCCGCACATCCGTACGCACGAGCGGTGGTACGGCAGACTGTGCCGCGACTGGCTGGCTCGCCGCACGGGTTGGGCGTGACGGCCATGCACGTCAAGGCCGCGGTACACGGGGCCACAGCAGCATCAGGAGGAGATTCCCGCGATGAGTTTTCGCTACCCCGTGGTCGCCTTCGACCTCGACGGCACCTTACTTCGTGACACCACGACGTCCCTCGTGCTGGCCGAGGCCATGGGGCACCGTCCGGCCGTCGAAGAGCTCGAACGCCTCTACAGCGCCTACGAGATCGACAACTACGAGTTCGCCTCCCGGGAAGCGTCATTGTTCACCGGTGCCAGCCCAGAGCAGGTCCGGGCGCACCTCCGTGGCGCTCCGTGGATCGGAGGCGTGACGGAGACCCTCAAAGCGCTGACCGAGGCGGGCTGCACCCTGCTGCTCGCGACCCTGGCCTGGCGGTTCGCGGCGCAGGAGATCGAGCACCGGCCGTGGTTCGCCGACGTCTCCGGCGCCGGGATGGACCTGGAGGACGGCCTGCTGACCGGACGGGTGGCCCAGCACATCGACGAGAACGCCAAGCTCGCCTTCGTCGAGTCCTGGTGCCGCGCGCACGACGTCGAACTGAGCCAGGTCGCCGCGATCGGCGACTCCCGCTCCGACGTCCCGCTCTTCAAAGCGGCCGGCAGGGCCATCGCCCTCAACGCCACCCAGGACGCCCGCGACGTCGCCGACCACGCGCTCGACACGGACGACCTGCGCGACGTGCTGACCCTGCTGCGATGAGCACTGCTCCCCCTTCACCGGAGCCGAGGACCCCATCCCGCCACCAGCCGGAAGCAGCAGACCGCCGCACATGACCACACAACTGCTCGACCCCTTCGACGCGCCCGTGCCCGCCTACGGCAGCGGGACGCTGAGTGACCTGCTGCCCGCCGTGGCTGCGGGCTTCGACCTGCCGCCCAGCGCCCGCCTCCCCAGGACCCGCCTCGTGCTGCCACCCGCGGACCGGGTCTGCGTCTTCCTCATCGACGGGCTCGGCAGCGAGCAGCTGCGCGAGCACGCGGCGTACGCGCCCTTCCTGGCCTCGCTGCCGGACCAGCAGCCGGCGATGAGCGCGGGGTTCCCCTCGACCACGGCCGCCTCCCTGGCCTCGTTCGGTACGGGCCGGCCCGTGGGGCACCACGGCCTGGCCGGCTACAGCGTGGCGGTGCCCGGCCAGAACGTCCTGATGAACCAGCTCCGTTGGGAGCCCTGGGTCGAACCCACCGTCTGGCAGCCCCACCCGACCGTCTTCCAGCTCCTGCACGACGCCGGGGTGCAGGTGGCGCAGGTCCTTCCCGCCAGGTTCGCAGCCACCGGCCTGACTCGGATCGCCGTCTCCGGCGGCAGCTTCTTCGGCGACGACGACGCCGACCAGAGGATGGACCTCTCCGCCGCGTTCCTCGCCGCGGCTGACCGTGCGGTGGTCTACACGTACATCAGCGACCTCGACGCAGCAGGCCACCGCTACGGCGTCGACTCCGAGGAATGGCGGGGTGAACTCATGCGCGCGGACCGCCTGGCCGAACGCCTGGCCAACCGCCTGCCACCCCGGTCGGCCCTCTACGTCACCGCCGACCACGGCATGGTCGACATCGCCGAGGAGGACCGCGTCGACTTCGACCACGACTGGGAGCTGCGCGCCGGAGTGTCCCTTCTCGGCGGCGAGGCCAGGGCCCGGCACGTCTACACCGCCGCCGGCGCCGCCGCGGACGTGCGCGCTGTCTGGACGGAGGTCCTGGGCGACCGGATGTGGATCGCCTCGCGGGAGCAGGCCGTCACCGCGGGCTGGTTCGGCCCGCACGTAGAGGACCGCGTCATGGGCCGTCTCGGTGACGTGATCGCCGTCGCCCACGACGACATCGCCGTCATCGCCACCGAAACAGAGCCGGGCGCCAGCTCAATGATCGGCCTCCACGGCGCCATGACCCAGGCCGAACAGTCCATCCCCCTACTCCAGGTCCGAAGCTGAGAGATTGTGCTGCGCGACGAGACGACCCAGCTGACAGAGGCGATCCCGACAACGATCCCGATCACCACACCGACAGTCATCTCCGCCGCCTCGTGGCCGAGGCCGAGGGTCGTTCGCCCGGCCCACGGCTCGCCGTCACCGTGGCAATTCCCGGCGCGCTTCTCACGGGTCCCCCACTCTCATCGAGCCTCTTCAACGGTGCCGCTCGGGAGTGAGGACAGCGAAACGGCCTGAAGCCTGGCTGCCGACGCTCCCGCCGCGCGCCCCCGCAAGGCAACGTTCGCCTGGCCGGTCGTCAGAGGGCCCGCAGAGTCGTTCAGGGCCTGCGGCCGCGGAACGTGCGGCGCAGGTCGCTCACCCAGGCGTCGGGGTTCTCCCAGGGGGTGAAGTGCCCCCCGTGGTCATGGGCGTTGACGTTGACATGGTTGAACCAGTCGGCCTGGGGGCCGGTCTTGAACGCCCGGACCCGTTCGTCGGCGGTGTGGATGCCGGGTGGGTTCTCGTACGTGACGAGCGTGAGGCCGACCGGGGTCTGTACGACCGGGACGCGGTCGTGGGCGGGGGCCCAGGGGTAGCGGTTGGCGTTGGCGTAGTAACGCATCGACGTGGCGATGGAGTTGTTCACCCAGTAGATCGTGGCGTGGGTGAGCAGGTCGTCCTTGCTGAAGACGGACTCGACGTCACCGCCGTTGTCGCTCCAGGCGTTCCAGCGCTCCAGCAGCCAGGCGAGCAGTCCGGCGGGGGAGTCGCTCAGCCCGTGGGCCAGGGTGGCGCCGTCGAGCATGTGCACGGCGAGGTGGGACGCCAGGCGGTGGTCCAGCTCGACGACGCGGGCGCGGACGTCGGCGGGCTGGTCGTCGGTGAGGGGCCGATTCCGGGCGAAGTCCCAGGCGCGCGGGCCGTTGAAGAAGTCGAGGGGCAGTCCGGAGCCGATGTGGATGCCGTACAGCTCGTCGGCGTACTTGTGGCCGAGCTGGCTGGTGACGATCCCGCCGATGTCGCAGCCCCCGGCGGCGTATTTCCCGTATCCCAGGGTCTCGGTCATGAGGGTGTGCCAGAGGTCGGAGACCTTCCAGAAGTTGACGTCCGGAAAGCCGGTGAGCGGGCCGGGGAAACCGAAGCCGGGCAGGGACGGCACGATGACGTCGAACGCGTCGGCGGGGTCCCCGCCGTACGCCGCCGGGTCGGCGAGCGGGCCGATCACCTTCGACCAGTGCCAGAACGTCCACGGCCAGCCGTGGGTGAGGATCAACGGGACCGGGCGGGGGCCGCGGCCGGGCTCGCGCATGAAGTGCACCGGGACACCGGCGACGTTCACCTGGTAATGCTCGTGGGCGTTGATGGCGGCTTCGGCCTTGCGCCAGTCGTAGCCGTCCCGCCAGTAGGCGACCAGCTCACGGAGGTAGCTGTCCGGGACGCCGTAGGACCAGTCCTCGTTCCCTTCGTCCAGCGGCGGACGGGTCGACGCGAGACGGGAGCGCAGGTCGTCGAGGACCTGGTCGGCCACGTGGATCGGGGTGGGCTCCAGGGGAAAGGCGTGAGGGGCGGTCATGGCGTGGGTCCTTACCGGGTGGAGGAAGCGGTGACGTCGGCCTGTCGGGCGGTGGGGCGGGGAGCCGGGCCCCTTCGAGGAGTGCGGGCAGCGATACGGCGTGGACCACCGGTGGTGCGGGTCGAACCGGCCGGCCGGGGAGGCCGGACGAGCGATGCGCTCCTTTCGCCGCCACTCCCGTGCCCGGCACCGGCGCGGACAGTGGAGGGACCTGACGACAGAACGATTCCATCTTCGTCCGGGGCGGCGTTCCCAGGTGGGCGCTTGTGGAAATCGGGGTCGTCGTGGCCGGTGTGCCGGCCGAAGCCACGGTTCTCCCGGTCGGCCCCCTTGCCCGTAGGAACCGTCCGGCGTCACGATGCCGGTGGCAGACTGGTGCGTGGCGAGGGGGAGCCGTGAACTGTCCCAGGTGTGGAGCGGGAGCGGTCACAGGGATCCGGCGGGTCCTGGACGTGCGGCAACCAGTGCGGCTGGTCATCCGGGATTACCGGGGTCGCGCGGCCGCCCGTGACGGTAGCCTCCGAGCATGGCAACGACCCAGGAACCGGAACCGCCGACCCGGTCCGAGAAGCCCCAGTCCTCCCCGCACCCCATGATCACCTACATAGGGTGCGCTCAGTGCGGGACCGAGATCGCGGGGCTTGACGGCCGGTATTCCTGCTCCGGCTGCGGCTGGGTCAACGAGTGGTCCGACGGCCACCGGCCGCTCCCTGAGGCGCCTCCCTACCCCGGCTGACCTCCCCGGGCCCCGACGTCCCGGCTCCGGGCGCGCCGGTGCCTTCGGGGGCGCGGCCGTGCCGGAGCTCAGGCGCCGGGCGGTGCCCCTGACTTCGGCGCGGTGGAGGGGGCCCGGGCTCGTCACGCCTCGGGGCCCCGGGCGCAGTGCAGCGGAGCGAGGACGGGGCCGGGCGCGCCCGTGCGGGCGAAGCCGGTCCAGGCCGTGCGCAGGGTCGCGCCGATGGTCTCGACGTCCTCCCAGGAGGTGTCCCCGAGCATCGGCGAACCGCGCCAGGCGTTCCGGGTGCCCAGGAGCAGCGGCAGTTCGACGCAGTGGGTGGCGCCGAAGGGGGATCCGGCGGGCCGCCAGTCGAGGCGGTACGTGTGGACCCGGGCCCCGGCCCGCGCCAGCCGCTCCCCGAGTCTGCCGAGCGGTTCCTCGTACGTCCGCCGGGTCAGCTCCCGGGCGTCGTCGCCCTCACCGGGGAACGCGGTCATGTCGTCGGCGTTCCAGCCGTACATGACGTCCATGCCGCGCACGTTCTCCTCGAAGGCGGTGCCGGGGGAGTGGGCGGGGCCGGTGTACTCGACCGGGGTGAACGGTGGTTCCAGCGTGCTGCCGGTCCGTCGCCGGTGGTCCACCGCCGTCTCCCGCTGGGCCTCCAGGAGCGCGGGGAGCGGGGCTGTGCGCGGGTCGTCCGCGAGGAAGCCGGTGAAGGTCCGGCCGAGGGCGAGGGCTTCGGGGCGGGGCCGGGCGCCGATCGGGAGAGGGGCGCTCTGGAGGATCGCGCGGTGGAAGAGGCCCCGGGCCTCCGGCATCTCCATCAGCAGCCGGATGGACAGGGCGCCGGCGGACTGCCCGAAGACCGTGACGTTGCCGGGGTCGCCGCCGTACGCGGCGATGTGGGTCCTGACCCAGCGGAGGGCTTCGAGCTGGTCGTACAGGCCGAGGTTGCCCTCGCTGACTCCGTCGAGGCAGAGGTACCCGAGCGCCCCGAGACGGTAGTTGACCGCGACGACCACCACGTCGCCCTGCGCGGCGAGCGCTCCGCCGTCGTACCAGTCCCTGAGGCCGGCGCCGCTGCTGAACCCGCCGCCGTGGAACCAGACCATGACCGGCCGGGCCCGGGAGTCCCGGGCCGGTGTGGTGACCGACAGGTTCAGGCAGTCCTCGCCCTGGGGCCGGCTGTCGAGGGGCGGGCCCATCACCGCGTCGAGGCGGGAGGGCAGTTGCGGGCAGATCTCGCCGCTCGACGGGCGCGCGTCCTGGGCCGTCACGGGGCGGGGGCGCGCGAAGCGCTCCGCGGTGGCGTAGCGGACGGGTCCGGTCCGGACACTCGACGGTGCGGTCATGGGATACCTCCACAATCGGCCGGTCCGGCCCCTGCGGGGAGGGGCGGACCGGCGGAACCTGGGCGCCGCGCGGCGGGCCCGGGACGAACCGTACGCGCGACGGGTACGGGGCGGCGGTGCCGGGGCCCGCGCGGATACGAACGGTGGGCCCCGGGTGGCCGGATCAGACCTGCGTGAGGGTCCTGGCGGGCGGCTGGTTCCCGGCGGCCGGCCCGCCGGGCACCGTGCGGAACAGGGCGATCGCTCCGCCGAGGCTGATGGCGCACATGGTGACGAGGTACCACGTCACACCGGTCGAGGAACCGCCGTCGCCCAGCAGCGCGGTGGAGATCATCGGGGCGAGGCCGCCGCCGAGGATGGCGCCGGTCTGGAGGATCAGGGAGGACCCCGAATAGCGCACGTGGGCGGGGAAGGTGTCGGCGATGATCGCGCCTTGCACACAGTGCGTCACCGGTATGATGAGCCCCATTCCGGCGAGTGCCACGACGGCGAGGACATCGCTGCCCGTGTCGAAGAGCGGGAAGAAGACGGCGCACCAGGCCAGGATCGCGGCCGAGCCGCCGACGAACATCGCCCGCCGGCCGTAGCGGTCGGCGATTTTCGTCCACACCGGAATGGTCGCGAACCACAGGACGGCGGCCGCGGTCACGCTCAGAATGAGGAACTGCCGGTCGTACGCGAGGTTCTTGGTGCCGTAGGACAGGGTGAACACCATGAACACATAAGCGACGGCGGAGTTCGCGACGACCGCGAGCAGGGTCAGCCCGAGGCGGGGGAATCCGACCTTGAAGGATTCCGCGAGCGGGAACCTGACGACGTCGTCCTGTTCCAGGACGCGGTTGAAGGACGGGGACTCGGTGACGCGGAGCCGGATGACCAGGCCCACCGCGACGAGGACGAAGCTCAGCAGGAAGGGTATGCGCCAGCCCCATGAGGTGAACGCGTTGTCGCCCATGAGCGAGTTGGTGACGAGGAAGATGATGTTGGCCAGGACCAGCCCCGCGGGGGTGCCCATCTGGGGGAACCCCGCGTAGAGGTTCCGTTTGCCCTTCGGGGCGTGCTCCATCGACATCAGCGTCGCGCCCGCGCCCTCACCACCGAGGCCGATGCCCTGGACGATGCGCAGGAGAACCAGCAGGACCGGCGCCCAGAAACCGATCGAGTCGTAGTTCGGAATGGCGCCGATGAGGGTGGAGCCGATTCCCATCATCACGAGGGAGACCACCAGGGTCGCCTTCCGCCCGATGCGGTCCCCGAAATGCCCGAAGACCAGACCGCCGAGTGGCCGGGCGACGAAACCGACGGCAAGTGTGCTGAACGCCGCCAGAGTTCCCGCGGTCGGGCTCAGCGAGGGAAAGAACTGCTTGTCGAAGATGAGGGCGGCGGCCGTGCCGTAGAGGAAGAAGTCGTACCACTCAAGTGTGGTGCCGGCCAGCGTCGCGACCGCCGTTCTTCCCGGAGCGGTCGCGGCACCGCCCGCTGTTTCTTCTGGAGACGGATTACTCATGGGGTGACCTATCGCTTGGGTGACTCGCGGTCTCTTGCCCGGCGGAGCCGCTACGGCGGCCGGCGGGGTGTGACGCGTTATCGGTGGATACTCACCCCGTGAGACATGACGCACAAATGCCGAATCGGGGGTTTGGTATATCGGTTCTGGTATGTCTCGGTCGCGCTGTCGTGGCTGCGGGGAGTCGGTCGCCCGGTCCGGTGGACGGACGGCTGTGGCGGGTCGGTTCGCCCTCGGGAGTGTCCCGCCCATGGCCTGCCTGCGGCAAGGTGACATACCAACCCTGATATGTCAGGTCACGAGAAGTTCATTTGTTTGATATGGCTGCACCTCCCAGAGTGAGGGGCATGACGGCAGATACTGGGCGGTGGATCCGCAATTTCGTTGACGGACGGTTCGTCGAACCCGACGAGCGCAGCAGCTTCACCAAGGTGGACCCGGCCACCGGGGCGGTCCACGCTCGCGTCCACGAGGCGGACGAACCCCTCGTGGACCGCGCCGTGGCCGCGGCCCGGCGGGCCCTGGACGACGGGTGGGCGAGTACACCGGTACGCGAGAGGGCCGCACTGCTGCGCCGCGCCGCGGACCGGATCGAGGAGCGCTTCGAGGAGTTCGTCGCCGCGGAGATCGCCGACACCGGAAAACCGGTCACGCAGGCGCGCGAACTGGATGTGGCACGGGCCGTCGCGAACTTCCGCACCTTCGCGGACGTGGTCGCCGCGGCGGGCCAGGAGTCGTTCCTCACCGACCTCCCGGGCGGCAGACAGGCCCTCAACTACGCGGTCCGCAAGCCGCTCGGCGTCGTCGCGGTCATCGTGCCGTGGAACCTGCCGCTCCTCCTGCTGACCTGGAAGATCGCCCCCGCCCTCGCCTGCGGCAACGCCGTGGTCGTCAAGCCCAGCGAGGAGACGCCCTCCACGGCCACCCTGCTCGCCGAGGTCCTGGCCGAGGCCGGCCTCCCCGCCGGTGTGTACAACGTCGTCCACGGATTCGGCGGCGGATCGGCCGGCGAGTACGTGACGTCCCACCCCGGGATCGACGGCGTGACCTTCACCGGTTCCTCGGCGACCGGCTCGCACGTGATGAAGACGGTCGCGCCCCGGGTCCGCCCGGTGTCCTTCGAACTCGGCGGCAAGAACGCCGCCGTCGTCTTCGACGACGTCGACATCGACGAGGCCCTGAACGGACTCACCAGGTCGGTGTTCACCAACACCGGTCAGGTCTGCCTGTGCACCGAGCGGGTCTACGTACAGCGGTCCGTGTTCGACGACATCGCGGGCGGGCTCGTGGAGCGGGCCCGGGGCCTGCGGCTGGGGCGTCCGCTGGACGAGGCCACCACCACGGGTCCGTTGATCTCGCAGACCCACCGGGACAAGGTCCTCCACTACTTCGACCTGGCCGAACAGGCCGGCGCCGAGGTGATCACCGGCGGAGGGGTGCCCCGGCTGGGGGAGGGCCTGGACGGCGGTTCGTGGATCGAGCCGACGCTGTGGACCGGCCTGACCAACGCCGACCGGGTCGTACGCGAGGAGATCTTCGGCCCGGTGGCCGCGCTCATCCCCTTCGACACCGAGGCCGAGGCGATCGCCCTGGCCAACGACACCGACTACGGCCTCGCGGCGTCGGTGTGGACCAACGACCTGCGCCGCGGTCACCGTGTGGCGCAGTCGATGAACGTGGGCATGGCCTGGGTCAACACCTGGTTCCTGCGCGACCTGCGCTCGCCCTTCGGCGGAGTCGGGCTCTCCGGCATCGGCCGCGAGGGCGGCGAATCCTCCCTGCACTTCTACACCGAGCCGACGAATGTGTGCGTACAGCTGTGACACCACCCCCGGGCACCCACGAGAACACCGGCACCCACGAGAGCACGGGCCCTGACGAGTCCACCGGCACCGACGGGCGCATCGCCACCGCCGCCGCGCTGCTCACCACCGCCGCGCTCACCCGCACCCCCTGCGCACCGGTCCGGCAGCACCTGGGCCCGACCGACATCGACGCCGCCTACGAGGTCCAGCGCCGCGTCGCCGCCGCCAGAACCGCCTCCGGGGCACGCCGGGTGGGCGCCAAGATCGGGCTCACCGCCCCCGTCGTACAGCAGCAGTTCGGTGTGTACCAGCCGGACTTCGGGGTGCTCTTCGACGACATGACGTACGCCCACGGCGAGCCGCTGCCGCTCGGCGGGTTCCTCCAGCCGCGTGCGGAGGGCGAGATCGCCTTCGTGCTCGGCCGCGACCTCGACCTGCCCGGCGCCACTGTCGCGGACGTCCTGCGGGCCACCGAATTCGTGCTCCCCGCCGTCGAGATCGTCGACTCCCGGATCGCGGACTGGGACCTGACCATCACCGACACCGTCGCGGACAACGCCTCCAGCGGCGCGGTCGTCCTCGGGACCACCCCGTACACGCTCGACGCCCGGGACCTCTCCCGGGTCGGGATGACGCTCCACCGCGACGGCGAACCGGTCTCCTTCGGCGCGGGACACGCCTGCCTCGGTTCGCCGGTCGTCGCCGTGGCCTGGCTGGCGCGCGAGATGGCCCGGCGCGAACAGCCGCTGCGGGCCGGTGACGTCGTGATGTCCGGCGCGCTCGGGCCGATGGTGCCCATCGGCGGGCCGGGGCGGTTCCGGCTGGAACTGGACGGGCTGGGCGAGGTCGAGGCAGTCATCGAGGAGGAGACCAAGTGAGTACACCAGCCACCGGAACCGTTCCGGTCGCCGTCATCGGCTCCGGCAACATCGGGACCGACCTCATGATCAAGGTCATGCGGCTGTCGAAGACGCTGCGCATGGGCGCCATGGTGGGCATCGACCCGGAGTCCGACGGGCTCGCCCGCGCCGCACGGCTGGGGGTCGCCACCACCCACCAGGGCGTCGAAGGCCTGGTCGGGATGGACGGGTTCGAGGACATCAAGGTGATCTTCGACGCCACCTCCGCCAAGGCGCACGTGCGCAACGCGGAGACGGCGCGCCGGCACGGGAAGCTGATGATCGACCTGACACCGGCGGCCCTCGGGCCGTTCGTGGTGCCCTCGGTCAACCTGGACGAGCACCTGGACGCCCCGGACGTCAACATGGTGACGTGCGGGGGACAGGCCACCATCCCCGTCGTCGCCGCGGTCTCCCGGGTCGCCCCGGTCGCGTACGGGGAGATCGTCGCCTCCATCTCCTCCAGATCGGCCGGCCCGGGTACCCGGGCCAACATCGACGAGTTCACCGAGACGACCAGCGAGGCCATCCGCGTCGTCGGCGGCGCCTCGGTGGGCAAGGCGATCATCGTGCTCAACCCGGCCGAGCCGCCCCTCGTCATGCGCGACACCGTGTACTGCCTCGTCGAGGGCGCCGTGGACGCCGGGACACGGGAGCGGATCGCCGCCTCCGTACGGGAGATGACCGGGACCGTCCAGGAGTACGTGCCGGGCTACCGGCTCAAGCAGGACGTGCAGTTCGACCCGGTCGAGGACGCCATGGTCCCGGCGCTCGGCCGGCGGATCACCGGGGTCAGGGTCTCGGTCTTCCTGGAGGTGCTGGGCGCCGGCTACTACCTGCCCGACTACGCCGGGAACCTCGACATCATGACCTCCGCCGCGGTCCGGACCGCCGAGAAGATCGCCGCACTCCGAGGATGGGTGAACGCATGAAGCTCTATGTACAGGACGTCACCCTGAGGGACGGCATGCACGCCATGGGGCACATGTACACCGTCGACCAGGTCCGTGACATCGTGTCCGCCCTGGACAAGGCGGGGGTCGCGGCCGTCGAGGTCGCGCACGGCGACGGCCTCGGCGGATCGAGCGCCACCTACGGTTTCGGCGCCCACACCGACGAGGAGTGGATCGAGGCCGCCGCGGACGTACTCGAACACGCCAAGCTCACGACGCTGCTCCTTCCCGGCATCGGCACCATCGAGCACCTGCGCCGGGCGTACGACCTGGGCGTGCGCAGCGTCCGGGTCGCCACCCACTGCACCGAGGCGGACGTCGCCGCGCAGCACATCACCTGGGCCCGTGAGCACGGCATGGACGTGTCCGGCTTCCTGATGATGAGCCACCTCAACTCTCCCGAGGGCCTGGCCCGCCAGGCGGCCCTCATGGAGTCCTACGGCGCCCACTGCGTCTACGTCACCGACTCCGGCGGCCGCCTGACCATGCGGGACGTCGCGGAACGGATCGACGCCTACCGCCGGGTGCTGGACGAGAGCACCGAGATCGGCATCCACGCCCACGAGAACCTCTCGCTGTCGGTCGCCAACAGTGTGACCGCCGTCGAGCACGGCGCGTACCGCGTCGACGTGGCACTGGCGGGGCAGGGCGCCGGGGCGGGCAACTGCCCGGCCGAACCCTTCGTCGCCGTCGCGGACCTGATGGGCTGGGAGCACGGCTGCGACCTGTTCGCACTCCAGGACGCCGCCGACGACATCGTCCGGCCGATGCGGAACCGGCCGGTCCAGGTGGACCGCGAGACGCTGACACTCGGGTACGCCGGGGTCTACTCCAGCTTCCTGCTGCACGCCGAACGGGCCTCGCTGCGGTACGGGGTCGACACCAGGGACATCCTGCTGGAGGCCGGCCGGCGTCAGATGGTCGGCGGCCAGGAGGACATGATCGTGGACATCGCACTGGACCTGGCCGCGCGGCGCGGGGCCCTGACGGACGGGAGCGCCGCATGATTCCGGCGGACACCATCGACGCCCTGGCCGAACGGCTCGACACCGCGCAGACGTCCCGGACCGACACCCCGAGCCTCGCCGACACGCACGAGTTCGGCATCGACGACGCGTACGCGATCCAGGCGGCGCTGCTGGCCCGGCGCACGGCGCGCGGCGAGCGGTTCACCGGCGTCAAGCTGGGCTTCACCAGCAAGGCGAAGATGGCGCAGATGGGGGTCTCCGACGTGATCGTCGGACGGCTCACCGACGCGATGCGGGTCACGGACGGCGGCGACGTCGATCTCGGCCGTTTCATCCATCCGAAGGCCGAGCCCGAGGTCGCCTACCGGATCGGCCGCGACGTGGACCTGGACGACCCGGCGACGGACATCGAGTCCTGTGTCGACGCGGTCGCCCCGGCCCTGGAGATCATCGACTCGCGGTACCGGGACTTCCGCTTCACCTACGGCGACGTCGTCGCCGACAACACCTCGGCCGCCGCGTACGTGGTCGGCCCCTGGCGTCCGGTCCGGAGCGTGTCCAACCGCGCGGTGCGGCTGTCCGCCGGGACGACGGTGGTGACCGGTTCGACCGCCGCGATCCTCGGCGACCCGGTGCGCGCGCTGCACGCGCTGCTGGACATGTGCCGTCGCCGGAACATCCCGTTGCGGGCCGGCCAGGTGGTGCTCGCCGGTGCGGCGACGGCGGCCGTGCCGCTGACGCCGGGCGTCACCAGCTGCGACGTCGCGGGCATCGGCGCCGTCTCGGTGAGGGGGGTCCGATGAGCGGGGCACACGTCATGCGGGGGAAGGCCACCCCGCGCGGGCGGTTCCCGCACGTGAAGGTCGTCGGCGACCTGGTCTTCGTCTCGGGGACGAGTTCGCGCCGGCCCGACAACACCTTCGTGGGCGTCGAGGCCGACGCGATGGGCACCACGAACCTCGACATCCGGGCGCAGACGCGGGCGGTGATCGAGAACATCCGCGACATGCTCGCCGAGCTGGGCGCGGAGCTCTCCGACGTCGCCCAGGTCACCGCGTACCTGGTGTCCATGAACGACTTCGGCGGATACAACGAGGTCTACGGCGAGTTCTTCGACGAGCGGGGCCCGACGCGGACGACGGTGGCGGTCCACCAGCTGCCGCACCCGCACCTGCTGATCGAGATCCAGGCCATCGCCCATCTGCCGCGGAACAGGCAGAGCACCCAGTCACACACATCGCACAGCACGGAGGCGGTCTCATGACCGAGATCCCGCAGGTCATCGATTTCCAGGGATGGATCACCGAGCACGAGCACCTGCTCAAGCCGCCGGTGAACAACCGGACCATGTCCCTGGGCAAGGACTTCATCGTCCAGATCGTCGGCGGCCCCAACCAGCGGACGGACTACCACCTCGACCCGTACGAGGAGTGGTTCTACCAGGTCAGGGGTGACATGCACGTCAACGTCATGACCGAGGACGGGCCGCGGACCGTGCACATCAAGGAGGGGCAGGCGTGGCTGCTCCCCGGCAACCTCCCGCACTCCCCGCAGCGGCCCGACCCCGACTCGATCGGGCTGGTCATCGAGCGGGTCCGTGAGGAGGGCACCCTGGAGCGGTTCCAGTGGTACTGCCTCGACTGCTCCCAGCTGATCCACGAGACCGAGCTCCAGGTGCGGGACATCGTGGAGGACCTGCCGCCGGTCTTCAGCGAGTTCTACGCGGACGAGAAGGCCCGAGTCTGCCCCAGGTGCGGGGCACTGCATCCCGGGAAGGGCTGACCGTGGACCGGATGATCGACGTCCACACCCATTACGTCCCCCGGGGCTGGCCGGACCTGACGTCCGAGATCGGACCGGACGCGCCGTGGCTGCGGATCGAGTCCGAGTCCGACGCGATGATCATGATGGGCACGAAGGAGTTCCGCCGGATCCAGGCGGACTGCTGGGACGCGGAGACCCGCCTGCGCGACATGGACGCGGACGGCGTCCAGACGCAGGTCGTCTCCCCGACCCCGGCCTTCTTCAGCTACGGGAGCGACGGCAGGGAAGCGGCCAAGGTCGCCCGTGTCTTCAACGACCTGGCGCTGGAGATCGTCGCCCCGGCGCCGGACCGGCTCATCCCCTTCTGCCAGGTGCCGTTGCAGGACCCGGACGCCGCCTGCCGTGAGCTGGAACGCAGTGTCGCCAACGGCCACCGGGGGGTGGAGATAGGCAACCACGTCGGCGACCTCGACCTCGACAGCGAGGGCGTCGTCACCTTTCTCCAGCACTGCGCGTCGCTGGACGTCCCGGTGTTCGTCCACCCGTGGGACATGGCCAGTTCCCCCCGGCTCGACCGGTGGATGGCCCAGTGGCTCACCGCGATGCCCGCGGAGACGCATCTGTCGATCCTCGCCCTCATCCTGGGCGGGGTGTTCGACCGCATCGACGACAGCCTGAAGATCTGCTTCGCCCACGGCGGCGGATCGTTCGCCTTCTGGCTCGGCCGGATGGAGAACGCGTGGCACGGACGCAACGACGTCATCGGTACGTCGGAGTTCCCGCCCTCGCACTACCTCGGCCGCTTCTACGTCGACTCGGTCGTCTTCGACGACCGCGCGCTGCGGCTGCTGGTGGACACGGTGGGCGCGGACCGGGTGATGGTGGGCAGCGACTACCCGTATCCGCTGGGAGAACGCCCGGTCGGTGAGGTCGTCCGCAGGAGCGCGTTCCTCGACGACGCGAGCCGTCGGCTGGTGACCCGGGGCAACGCCGAGCGCTTCCTCGGCCTTCGGGGCGACGCCGCCGGCTACTGATCCGCGCCGGATCCGGGGGCGTGCCCGGGGACGCCTTCCGGCGTCTCCCCGGGCACGCCACCGGAGTGCTCCCCCGGGGAGCCCTGGGGCACCATGTCCGCGGCGATGTCCTCCAGGCTCTTGATCAGGACCTCGGCGGACGGGCTCAGCGTACGGGTGGCCGACAGGGTCAGCCCGACGCTGTGCCCGATCGGGTCCAGCGGCACGGGCAGCCGCACGATCCGGGGGTCGTCCCGGATGATCAGGCTGGGCAGTACGGCGACGACGTTCGTCTCCAGCAGGAGCTGGCGTACCGTCAGGAACGAGGTGGTCTCGACCCGGTTCAGCGGGAGGGCGAAGCCGTTGCGGGTGAAGAACTCCTCGATCTCCCGGCGCAGCGCCGTTTCCCCGCCCGGCAGGATCCACGGGTAGTCCACCAGCTCGGCCAGCTCGACGTGCGGCCGCCCGACGAGGACGTGCCCGGCCCGGACGACCAGGTCGACCGACTCGTCGTAGAGCTTGCGGCGCACCATCCGCTCGTCGGACGGCGCGGTCAGCCGGCCCACGACGAAGTCGACGCGCCCGGCTTCCAGCTCCAGCAGCAGCGCCTCGGGCGACGCCTCCCGCACGATCACCGTCAGATACGGGCGCTCCTTTTTGATCCCGGTGATGGCCCGTGGCAGGAGCACATTGGATCCGGCCAGGTGTGTGCCGACGATCACCGTCCCCCGGTCCGCGTCGGCGAGTTCCACCACATGACGCCCCGCCTGCGCCAGTTGCGCGAGCACGGCCCGCGCGTGCTGGGTGAACGCCTCGCCGAAGACCGTGGCGGTGACGCCCCGGGGCCTGCGTTCGAACAGCGCGACTCCGAGGATGTCCTCCAGTTCGTGCAGGCTCCGGGTGGCCGCGGGCTGTGTCACGTGCAGTTCCGCCGCGGCCCCGACGACGCTGCCCTGCCGGGAGAGGGCGTCCACGAGGATCAGGTGCCGGAACTTCAGCCGGCCGTCGAGCAGGCGGGGGATGTCCACTCCACGACTCTATCCGGAGCGTCCGCGCGGCCGGCCGCACCCCGGCCCTCACGCCACCGCGACCCGTGCGAAGCGCTCCGCGGTGTGCAGCTCGGCCTCGATCCCTCCCGCCGTGGCGCGGAGTCGGGGGAGGACCTGCTCCTCGCACTCCTCGATCGTGCGGCTGCCGCTGTGCATGGCCACGTTGATCGACGCGACGGCGCCGCCGGTGCGGTCGCGGACGGGGACGGCGATCGAGCGGAGTCCCGCTTCCAACTCCTCGTCCACCAGGGCGTGCCCCTGCTCCCGGACGCGGTCCAGAGCGGCTTCGAGGGCGCCGCGGCGGGTCAGGGTGTGCTCGGCGAGGGGGCGGAACTCGGTGCGGGCGAGCACGGCGGCGAGGTCGGCGGCGGGCAGGTCGGCCAGCAGGACGCGGCCGAGGGACGTGGCGTAGGCGGGGAAGCGGGTGCCCACGGTGATGTTGACGTTCATGATGCTGTGGGTCGCCGCTCGGGCGACGTACTGCACGGAGTCGTCGGCGAGCACCGCGAGTGACACCGAGTCCCCGATCCGCCCGGCCAGCGCCGCGAGATGGGGCTGGGCGATCTGGGCGAGGGTCGTGCGGGAGAGCGGCGGGTAGCCGAGGCCCAGGACGCGTGGGGTGAGCCGGTGGTGGCGGCCCTCGGAAGCGGCGTAGCCGAGGTGTTCCAGGGTGATGAGGGCCCGGCGGGCGGAGGCCCTGGAGAGGCCGGTGGCCTGGGCGACACCGCTGAGCGTGAGGTGGTCACCGCCGTCGCCGAACGCGGTCAGGACGGTCAGGCCGCGCGCGAGGGATTCGATGAACCCGCGGCCCAGTTCCTGTTTCGACGCACCCGTCCAGGAGGCGAGCGCCTCGGGCGCGGCCGCGGCTGGCGCGGGCGGGGCATCGCGCAGGTGGCGTTCCATCTCCTGGGCGGCGGTGCGCAGGCGGGGGAGCAGACTGTCGCGCAGCTCCCGGGCGGTGTGCCGGCTGGTGTGGCTCACCACGCTCAGCGCGCAGGTGGGGACCGTGGCGGGCCCGCGGACCAGGACCGCGAGTGCCACCAGGCCGGGTTCGATCAACTGGTCGTCCAGCGCCCACCGCTCGGTACGCGCACGGGCCACCCTGTCCTCGAACCGTTCGGCCGCCGGGAGCGGGCGGTGCGGCACGGACGGGAAGTGGCCGCCTTCCGGGTCCCCGGCCCGCCGCTCACGCCAGGCCGTCCAACTGTCGCTGTCCCAGCCGGCCGCGAACAGGGGCCCCGGGGCGGTCCGTTCGGCGGGCAGCAGGTCGCCGATGCGGAAGCTGAGGGACATGGCGCGGCGCCGGGTGGCCTGATGGATGAAGCGGATGCCGTCGCCGTCGCTCACGGCCAGGGAGACGGACTCGTCGAGTTCGTCCGCGAGGGCGTCGGCCCGCTCGCCGAGGAGGGCGGGAAGGCGGATGGAGGCCAGATAGGCGTTGCCGAGTTCCATCAGGGGCGGGGCGAGGGTGACGTCGCGGCCGTCGAGGCGTACGTACCCCATGCGGGCGAGTGTGGTGGCGACGCGGTCGACGGTGGAGCGGGCGAGACCGGTCGCGCGTTCCAGCGCGCTGAGGCTCATCGTCCCGTCGCCGTCGGTGAGCCGTCGCAGGACGGTGATTCCCCGCATGAGCGGGGCGACGGCCTCGGCCGGTGCCGGTGTCTCGGGCGGAAGGTTCCGGGTCGGTGGCATCAGCTCTCCGTCGGGTGGATCCGCACCACGAGGAGGCGGTGCGGGGCGGCGCGCGGCCGCGTCGCGGGCGGCCGCCGAACCCCATACTTCCAGGCCAGGTGCCCAGGGCTGACGGCCGGCGGGACGGGCCCGCGTCCTTCCTGATCCATGGCGCGGCCATTGACAGACCCCCGTCTCGGCAGCAGACTCATGGTTCAAAGTGAAGAAAATTTCACCAGGCGAACATACTGGATGGGCGGTCCCATGGACAAGGTGGTCGCGTCGGCGGCACTGGCCGTCGCCGACGTGCCGGACGGCGCGTCGATGGCGGTGGGAGGCTTCGGTCTCAGTGGTGTGCCGAACGTGTTGATCGACGCCCTGTACGCGCGAGGCGTCGGCGGACTCGAAGTCGTCTCCAACAACTGCGGGGCGATGGACTCCGGACTCGCGGTGCTGCTCGCCGCAGGGCGGATCAGCAGGGTCACCGGCTCCTACATCGGCGGGAACAAGGAGTTCGCCCGGCAGTACCTCGGGGGCGAGCTGGAGCTCGAACTCATCCCCCAGGGCACGCTGGCCGAGCGGCTGCGGGCCGGCGGGGCCGGCGTCCCCGCGTTCTACACCCCCGCCGGTGTCGGCACCCAGGTCGCGGAGGGCGGGCTGCCCTGGCGCTACGACGGTGCGGGCGGCGTGGCCCTGGCGTCGCCGGCCAAGGAGGTGCGCGCGTTCGACGGCACCGAGTACGTACTGGAACGCGGCATCCGCACCGACTTCGCGCTCGTGCGAGCGGCCAAGGGCGACCGGCACGGCAACCTCGTGTTCAACAAGTCCGCGCGCAACTTCAACCCGCTCGCGGCCATGGCGGGCCGGGTCACGGTCGCGGAGGTCGAGGAGCTGGTCGAGCCGGGCGAGATCGACCCGGACCACGTCCACCTCCCCGGCATATTCGTGCAGCGCGTGGTCGGGCTGACCCCGGAACAGGCCACGGACAAGAAGATCGAGCAGCGCACGGTGACCGAGCGGGAGGTGCGGGGCTGATGGCCTGGAACCGGAACGAGATGGCCGCCAGGGCCGCGGCCGAACTGCGCGACGGCGAGTACGTCAACCTCGGCATCGGACTGCCGACGCTGATCCCGAACCACCTGCCCAAGGGGGTGCACGTGGTCCTGGAGTCCGAGAACGGAATCCTGGGCACCGGCGCCTTCCCGTACGACGAGGACGTCGACCCCGACCTGATCAACGCGGGCAAGGAGACGGTGACCGTCCGGCCCGGCGCCTCGTTCTTCGACTCGGCGCTGTCCTTCGGCATGATCCGCGGCGGCCACATCGACACCGCCGTGCTCGGCGCCATGGAGGTCTCGGCCCGCGGCGACCTGGCCAACTGGGCGGTGCCGGGGAAGATGGTGACCGGTATCGGCGGGGCCATGGACCTGGTGCACGGCGCGCGCCGCGTCATAGTGACCATGACGCACACCGCCAAGGACGGCAGCCCGAAGATCGTGGAGGAGTGCACGCTGCCGCTGACCGGCAGGGCGTGCGTCCACCGCGTGATCACCGATCTGGCCGTGCTCGACGTGACCGAGGACGGGCTCGTTCTGGTGGAGACCGCCCCCGGGGTGAGCGTCGACGACGTACTGACCGCGACCGCGGCCCCCGTACGAGCAGCCGAAAGGACCGGCTCATGAGTTTCCGACCGCGCGACGTCTACGTCGTCGATGCCGTCCGCACGCCGATCGGCCGGTACAACGGGGCGCTGGCCCAGGTGCGCCCCGACGACCTGGCCGCCCACGCCATCCGCGCGCTTCTGGCCCGAACCCCGGAGCTCGATCCGGCGCGTGTCGGAGACGTGGTGCTCGGCAACGCCAACGGCGCCGGGGAGGAGAACCGCAACGTCGGCCGGATGGCCGCGCTCCTGGCGGGACTGCCCGTCACCGTACCGGGCGTCACCGTCAACCGGCTGTGCGCCTCGGGCCTGGAGGCCGTGGTGCAGGCGGCCCGCGCGATCGCCCTCGGCGACCACTCGCTGGTCGTGGCGGGCGGTGTCGAGTCGATGACCCGCGCCCCGTACGTGCTGCCGAAGAGTGACCGCGCCTTCCCGGCGGGGCACACCGAGATGTACTCGACCACCCTCGGCTGGCGCATGGTCAACCCGAAGATGGACCCGCGGTGGACGGTGGCGCTCGGCGAGAGCGCCGAACTGATCGCGGAGAAGCACTCCCTCGGCCGCGAGCGGCAGGACGCGTTCGCCCTCGCCTCCCACCGCAAGGCGTCCGAGGCATGGGCCGCCGGGCTCTTCGACGAGGAGATCGTGCCGGTCACCGTCCCACGACGCACGGGCGACGCACGTGTCGTGGACCGCGACGAGTGCGTCAGGGACGACGCCTCGCTGGAGGCCATGGCCAAGCTCCGCACCTCGTTCCGGACGGAGAACGGCACCGTCACCGCGGGCAACTCCTCACCGCTCAACGACGGGGCGGCCGCGCTTCTGCTGGCCGACGAGGAGGGGCTGCGGGCCACCGGCCGCGAGCCACTGGCCCGGATCTCGGCCACGGGCCTGTCCGCCGGACAGCCGCACTACTTCGGCCTCGCGCCCGTCGAGGCCGTGAACCGGGCGCTGGACCGGGCGGGCAGGACCTTCGCCGACCTCACCACGCTCGAACTCAACGAGGCTTTCGCCGCCCAGGTGCTGGGCTGCGTCGCCGAGTGGCCCGACCTCGACCCCGCGATCCTCAACCCGCGCGGCGGCGCGATCGCGCTCGGCCACCCGCTCGGAGCCTCCGGCGCCCGGCTGGCGGGCGCGGTCGCCCACCAGCTCAAGGCAGCCGGGTCCGGCGTCGGCGTGGCCACGCTGTGCATCGGCGTGGGCCAGGGCTCAGCCCTCGTACTGGAAAGGTAGGACCCCGCATGACCACCCCGCTCACCCAGGGCGACATCACCGCCGAAATCCACGAAGCGCACCAGCGGTATGCCGGGCACCTCACCGCCGGCGGCCCCGTCCGCCCGCACCCGGACCGGGACTACGCCCCGTACCGCAGCAGCGTGCTCCGCCACCCGAAGCGGCCCTTGCTGCCCACCGGGGATCCGGAGGCGGTCGAGCTGACCGGTCCGGTCTTCGGCGTCACCGACGTCACCGAGCTGGACAGCGACCTGGTGCGTCAGCACCCGGGCGAGCCGCTCGGCGAGCGGATCACCGTCACCGGCCGGGTCCTGGACCGCTCGGGCCGGCCGGTACGCGGCCAGCTGGTGGAGATCTGGCAGGCCAACGCGTCGGGCCGGTACGCCCACCAGCGCGACCAGCACCCCGCGCCGCTCGACCCCAACTTCACCGGTGTGGGCCGCTGCCTGACGGACGATCAGGGTGTGTACTCCTTCGTCACCGTCAAGCCGGGCGCCTATCCCTGGCGCAACCACACCAACGCCTGGCGACCCGCGCACATCCACTTCTCGCTGTTCGGCTCCGCGTTCGCGCAACGCCTGATCACCCAGATGTACTTCCCCGGCGACCCGCTGTTCGCGTACGACCCGATCCTCCAGTCGGTCACCGACGACGCCGCCCGCGACCGCCTGGTCGCCACGTACGACCACGACCTGTCCACCCCGGAGTGGTCGCTCGGCTACCGCTGGGACATCGTCCTGGACGGACCGTCCGCCACCTGGATCGAGGAGGGCCGCTGATGTCCCGTCCCACGCTTCCCGGACCCCGCGCCGATCTGGCACCCACCCCGTCCCAGACGGTCGGCCCCTTCTACGGCTACGCGCTGCCGTTCCTGGGCGGCGGCGACATCGCCCCGGCCGGGCACCCGGAGACCGTCACCCTGCACGGGTACGTCCTGGACGGGGCCGGCACACCGGTGCCGGACGCCGTCATAGAGGTGTGGCAGCCGGCTCCGGACGGTTCGCGCGACGGCGCGCCGGGATCGATGCGCCGCGACCCGGTGGACGGTGCGTTCATCGGCCGCAACGGGCTGGTCTTCACCGGCTTCGGCCGGGTGGACACGGACGCCGACGGCCACTTCGCCGTACGGACCCTGCCGCCGGGCGGAGTGCCGTACGTGTCGCTCGCCGTCTTCGCCCGCGGGCTGCTGCACCATCTGTACACCCGGGCCTACCTGCACGACGCGAGCGGCCTCACGACCGACCCCCTGCTCGCCGCGCTCCCCGCCGAGCGCCGTGCCACGCTGGTCACGACGCCCGAGCGGGCCGGTGTGCACCGCTTCGACATCCGTCTGCAGGGCGACGCGCCACACGAGGAGACGGTGTTCCTTGACTTCGGCTGAATCCGCCGCGGACGTCGGTCTGCTCTCCCCGGTCCAGGCGGGTTCGGCCGTGGAGGAGCTGACGGGCGACGCGGCCTACCTCCGGGCGATGCTGGACGCCGAGGTGGCGCTGACCCGTGCCCAGGCGACGCTGGGGCTCGCCCCCGGCAGCGCGGCGGACGCGGTGGCGGCCGCCGCCGGTCCGCCGGGCCGCTTCGACGCCCGCGACCTCGCGCTGCGGTCCCGCTCCGGCGGCAATCCGGTCATCCCGCTGGTGACCGACCTCAGGGCGGCCGTACGGGAGAGGGACCCGGAGGCGGCGGCGTACGTGCACCGGGGGGCGACCAGCCAGGACGTCCTGGACACCGCCACGATGCTGGTGGCCTCCCGCGCCCTGGAACCGGTCCTCGACGACCTCGTCCGGGTCGGCGTCGCCCTCGGCCGGCTGGCCGCCGAGCACCGGGACACCGCCATGCCGGGCCGCACGCTGACCCAGCACGCGGTGCCGACGACCTTCGGGCTGAAGGCGGCGGGCTGGCGGGCCCTCGTGCTCGACGCCCACGACCGGGTCGCCGCCGCACGGTCCGCGCTCCCGGCCCAACTGGGCGGTGCCGCAGGCACCTTGGCCGCGTTCGCCGAAGCGGCGGACGGCCCCGCCCCGGCCGAGGACGGCCCGGATCCCGGAGTACGGCTGCTGGCCGCCTACGCCGCCGGGGTGGGGCTCGCCGAACCCGCCCTGCCCTGGCACGTGCTCCGCACCCCGGTCGCCGACCTGGGCGGCGCCCTGGCGTTCGCGGCGGGGGCGCTCGGCAAGCTCGCCGCCGACGTACTGGTGCTCTCACGGACGGAGATCGGAGAGGTCTCCGAAGGCGGCGGCGGCGAGTCGTCGGCCATGCCGCACAAAGCCAATCCCGCCCGCGCCACCCTGATCGCCGGCGCCGCCCGCCGGGTGCCGGCGCTGGCCGGGATCCTCTACGGCTCACTCGTCGCCGAGGACGAACGCCCCGCCGGTGCCTGGCACGCGGAGTGGCAGACGCTGCGGGACGCGCTCCGCGCCGTCGGCGGCGCCGCCGCCACCGCGGCCGACCTGGCGGAGGGGCTCCGGGTCCATCCGGGACGGATGCGGGACAACCTCGACGCCACCCACGGGCTGATCACCACCGAACGGCTGGCCTCCGCCTACGCGCCGCTGGTGGGCCACGCCGAGGCACGCGAAGCCGTGACACGCGCCGGCGAACGCGCGGTGCGCGAAGGAACCGGGCTGTACGCCTCGTTGCTCGCGGAGCCCGTGCTCGCGGAGCCGGTGCTCACGGGCCTGCTGCCCGGGGAACGGCTGCGCGCCCTCATCGACCCCACCGGATATCCGGGCTCGGCGGGCCCACTCGTCGACCGGGCCCTGGACCGGCGGCCGGGCGGCCCGCCACCCGCCTGAGCCGCCGCCCGCCCCACACGCAGGGGCGCCCGCCCACACGCCGGGGCGCCGCCGGCTCCGGACATCACGCGCCCCGCGCACACCTCCACCACCGGCCTCGACCAGGTCGTCACGCAAGGAGCCCCATGACCACCCGCACCACGGGCCTGCTGCACCATCAGGTGGACGGTCCGGCTTCCGCCCCGCCGCTGCTGCTCGGCCCGTCCCTCGGCACGTCGCTCGCCGTCTGGGCCCCGCAGGTCGCCGGGCTGGCCCGCGCCCACCGCGTGATCCGCTGGGACCTGCCCGGCCACGGCCGCTGCCCCGCCTCGATGCTGCCCGAGGACGGCCAGGTCTCCGACCTGGGCCGCGAGGTGCTGCGGCTGGCCGACGCTCTCGGCGTCGACCGGTTCGCGTACGCCGGCGTCTCCCTCGGAGGCGCGGTCGGCACCTGGCTCGCCGTCCACCACCCGGAGCGGGTGACCGCACTGGCGCTCGTGTGCTCCTCCGCGCACTTCGGCGATCCGCGGAACTGGCGGGACCGGGCCGCGCACGTGCGCTCGGCCGGCACCGGGCAGGTCGCGGACGCGTCGGCGGGCCGCTGGTTCACCCCCGGGTTCGCGGGGGATCGGGCCGCGGTGGCCCTCGTCGACGACCTGAGGGCCGCCGACCCGGGCGCGTACGCCACCCTGTGCGACGCCATCGCCTCGTACGACATGCGCGGCGACCTGGCCCGGATCACGGCGCCCACCCTGGTGGTGGCCGGCCGGGAGGACCCCGCGACCCCCGTGGCCCACGCCCGGGAGCTCACCGACGGGATCACCGGCGCCGGACTGGTCGAGGTACCGGGCGCGGCACACCTGGCGGGCGTCGAGCGGCCCGGCCCCGTGCTGTCCGCCCTGCTGGGGCACTTCGCTGCCGCCGTGGAGCCCGCGGCGGACGACGGCACCCGGCACGCGGCGGGAACGGCGGTGCGCCGCCAGGTCCTCGGCGCCGAGCACGTGGACCGGGCCGTCGCCCACACCACCCCGTTCACCTCGGTTTTCCAGGACTTCATCACCCGCTACGCGTGGGGCGAGGTGTGGAGCAGGCCCGGCCTCGACCACCGGACCCGCCGCTGCCTCACCATCACCGCGATGATCGCCCTGGGGCACCACGCCGAGCTGGAGATGCACCTGCGCGCCGCCCTGCGCAGCGGCGACCTGACGCCCGCCGACGTGCAGGAAGTGCTGCTCCAATCCGCCGTCTACTGCGGAGTCCCGGCCGCCAACGCGGCTTTCGCCCTCGCGGACCGCGTCCTCGCGGAGAACACGCTCGCCGTGGAGGAGAACTAGCCCCGCGCCCCGCACACCGGCGCTCGGGCCGAGCATCGCACGAGGGCTCACGGGTGCGCAGGAGTGCGAGACCCGGCGCGAGTGCGGTGTTGAGCCGTGCCGTGGCCTGCGGGGGACGCGGCGAGACCCCGGTCCCTCGCGGGTCCGGGGTCTCGCCGCTACGTCAGCGCTCAGTGGCCGCGCGCGTACTCGGCCCAGAGGTAGGCGTCCACGGACTCGAAGTGCGCCTTGTTCTCCTTGGCGAACGTGATCCCGTACGGGCCGCCCACGTTGACGAACTCTCCGGCCTGGCGGGACCCCTCGACCGACTGGTAGGCGGCGCCCAGCTGGCCGCCCTCCCAGTCGCCGGCGGCGGCCGGTGCGGCGGCGACGAAACCGGCGGCGGCGACGGTGGCCAGAGTGATCGCGATACGACGAACCATAGTGCTTCCCCTCAGGAACGCGTGCTTGATGTGTCGTCCCAACCATCCACGCTGACGGGGCGATTGCGGGGAGCACGCGCGGACACGCGGAACAACCAACCTGATCGGGTGCAATCCGCCCCGCGGGTCGGCGCGGCACGGCCCGTCCCGCCGGGTGGTGCGCCGGTGCGGCCGGCGCCGATGCCCGGTTCCGGTCCGGCGGCCGGCGCCAAGACACCGGCCTCGTCGGGGAGTAGGGGGCAACGACGGGGCCGCCCGCTCCCAAGACCGTCCGGAACACGGGCAAACCCTTTGCGGCGCCGGGGCCCGGGGCGCAGACTGTGCCGATGCTGATCCGCCGCGAAACGCCCGCCGATGTCCCCGCCGTACGCGCCGTCACCGCGGCGGCGTTCGCCACGCCGGAGACTCCGGTTCCGGTGGAGGTGACCCTCCTCGACGAACTGCGTACCTGCGACGGCTGGCTGCCGGAACTGTCGCTCGTGGCACTCGGCGACAAGGGCGAGGTGGTAGGCCACGTGGTCTGCACCCGGGGCCGTGCCGGCACGGTCCCGGCCGTGGGCCTCGGCCCGCTCGGCGTGCACCCCGGCCACCAGCGCCGGGGCGTCGGCCTCGCCCTCGTCCACACGGTGCTCGGGGCGGCGGACGCCCTGGGCGAGCCCCTCGTCGCACTGCTCGGCAGCCCCGCGTACTACGGCCGCTTCGGGTTCCGCGCCGGCACGGACCACGGCATCGCCGCACCGGACCCCGCGTGGGGCGCGTACTTCCAGGTCCGCACCCTGACCGCCCACGACCCGGCGCTGCGGGGCACCTTCGCGTACGCGGAGCCGTTCGAGCGGGTCTGACACCGGTGCAAGGACCAGCTTTCACGTCCCCTGGGCGATCTCGGCGGTGCGGTCGCCCAGGACCCCGTCCCCCGTCCTTCTTCGACCGACCGTTCCCCGGAGGCAGCATGCGTATCGGATTCACCATCCCGCAGATGGGCTCGTTGGCCCGCCAGGCCGACGAGGCCGGCCGCTTCGCCAAGGAGGCCGAGGCGCTGGGGGCGGACAGCCTCTGGGTCGGCGACCGGCTCCTGGCCCCCGTCGAGCCCACCGTGGGATACGGAGGCGGGGACACGATCCCGGACGCCTTCCGGACCGTCCTCGACCCGTTCGCCATGATGACCGTGGCCGCCGCCGCCACGGAACGGGCCGAGATCGGATCCAACGTCCTTCAGGCGCCCTGGTACGCGCCCGCCCTGCTCGCCCGCTCGCTGACGACCATCGACCTGATCAGCGGAGGGCGTCTGCTGCCCGGCTTCGGCACGGGCTGGTCCCCCGAGGAGTACGAGGCCGTCGGCGTGCCGATGAAGGAGCGCGGCGCTCGGCTGGACGAGGCCCTGGACGCGCTGGAGGCGTGGTGGACCACCGATCCGGTGGAGTTCGAGGGCAAGTACACGCGGATCCCGGCCACCCATGTGGGCCTCAAACCCGCCCGCCGACCGCGTCCCCCCGTCTACCTGGCCGGCTTCGCCCCGGCCGCGATGCGCCGCGTCGCCCGCAGAGCAGACGGCTGGCTCCCCGTCGCCAAGCCGGGCTCCGGCCCCTTCGCCCCGGAGTCCGTCAACGTCCCCCTGGCGGAGATCCGGCGGCTGGCCGCCGAGGCCGGCCGGGATCCGTCCGAGGTCGGCGTCATCCTTCGGGTGAACCCCGCTCCGGACACCCCTCTTGACGAGATCCTCGAAGCGATCTCGGGCGCCGGGCGGGAGACCGACGTCGATCACTGCTTCGTGGAGCTGATGAACATCGCGCACGACGTCGACCACGCGCTCGAACTGGTCCGGAGCCTGCTCGACAAGGCCCGGTAGAGCGTAGTGGGGGCGGGGGTTGGGGCGGGAGGCGACGGCCCCGGCCGCTTCCGCCGCCTCCGCCGCCTCCGCCAGGCGTTGTCCGGGGCGACGCCCTCACGGCACCGCACCCGCCCATGACACCCCGCCTCACCGCGCCGCGAGTTCGGGAGCCGGGGTGGTGTGGCCTCCGCCCGCGAAGGCGAGCCGGATCAGCGGCGCGAGCCGCAGGACGTAACCGCCGTCGCGGACGACCGGCCTGACCACGTGGAAGGCCGCCAGCAGCTCCACCGAACGTTCGATGGACGACGTGGAGCGGCACAGGCCCAGCGCGAGGTCCGCGACCGTGACCTCGGCCGTCGCCGCCCGGCCCAGCGCGGCCAGCACGTCCCTCGCACTGCGCGGCAGCCGGTCGGCGGACTCGACGAGGTAGCGCCGCATGTCCAGGTGCGGACTGCTCAGCTCCTCCAGGCGCTGCCCGTCGTCCTCCAGACGCGCCGCGAAGTCCGCCAGGCTGCGGTGCGGCCAGGTGGCGATCCGGCCGCCCACCGCCCGGACGGCGGCGGGCATGCCCTCGCACTTGGCCACGACGGCCGACACCGCGGCGGGTTCCCGCCGCGCCCGGGTGGGGCCGATCACCTGGGTCAGCAACTGCCTGCTCACGGCCTCGGGCAGCGGCCCCAGTTCGACATCCGTCACCGAGCCGGGAAGCCCCGACAGCCGGCAGCGGGACGTGACGATCACCGTGTTGTCCGTCCCGGCGGGCAGCAACGGCACGACCTGGTCCCGGCTCACCGCGTCGTCCAGCACGAGCAGGAAACGCCGGCCGGCCGCCCACCCGCGGAACATCCGGGCGAGGTCGTCCACCCGCTCCGGCAGGACCGCGCGGTCGTACCCCACGGCGGCGAGCAACTCGCCCAGGACCTCGCCCGGATCGCGCGGCGTCCGGTCCTTCCGGCACAGCAGCCCCCTGAGCTGCCCGTCGGGAAAACGGCCCCGCAGGCGGTGCGCCACCTGGAGCGCCGCCTCCGTTTTCCCCACCCCCGGGCTGCCGGTCACCGTCACCACCCGTACCTCCGAGGCGCGGCCGTCGCCGCTCACCGCCCGCTCGATCCGGTCCAGTTCGTCCAGCCGTCCCACGAAGTCGCCGATGGCCGCGGGCAGATGGAAGGGAGCGCCCGGTTCCCCGCTCCGGCCCGGACCCCGGGCCGCCGTACGCGCGGACGGGGACTCGCCCTGGCCCGTCAGGATGTCGCGTTGCAGCTCCCGCAGCCGTTCGGAGGGCTCCAGCCCCAGCTGCTCGGCCATGGCCCGGCGCATCCGGGCGTAGGCGCCGAGCGCCTCACCGCGCTGCCCGCAGGCACTCGCCGCCGTCATCAGCTGGGCGCAGAACTCCTCGTTCAGCGGATGCTGGGACGCCAGATCCCGGATCTCCTCCAGCAGTGAGTGGTGTCGGCCCAGGGCGAGTTCGCCCGCGACGCGCTGCTCCAGCGCCCGCATCCTGAGCTCTTCGAGCCGGGTGGCCCGCGCCCCCAGGACCGTGCCCGTCTCCACGCCCTCCAGGGCCGCGCCCCGCCACAGCTCCAGCCCGCTCCGCAGCGTCGCGACGCCCTCGCTCGCCTCGCCCCGGGCCAGCGCCTCGCGCCCCGCGCGCACCCGCTCCTGGAACAGCCACACGTCCGACTGGCATCCCTGGAGCCGCAGCCGGTAGCCGTACGGATGGGTCTCCACGGGATCACCTCCCCCCGGTCCGGAACCCCCGTCACCGCCGAGGGCCTTGCGTAAGTGGCAGATGTACGTCTGGACGGTCTTGCGCGCCCGCTTGGGGGGATGCTCGCCCCACAGCTCGTCGATCAGCAGTTCCGTGGGCACCACACGGTACGCATGGGTCAGCAGCACCGCGAGGACCCGGCGGGCCATGGGCGGGCTCGGGGTGCGGACCTCCCCGTCCACGCGGATCTCCATCGGTCCCAGCAGAGCGAAGTGCAACATCACCAGGTCCTCACCGTTCGTCGACTCGGGTTCGGCCCATGGACCGGCCCGTCGCGGCAGGGTCTTCCGCGGCGGGCCGGTCCGTCCGGGCCACAGGCGTCACGCCGGCCGGAGCGCACGCGCGCTCCTACGGATCACCGCACGGGCGGCAACACCGCTCCGGCCGTCTCACACGACGGCACAAGGGGCGCACCCGCGCCGGTCGCGTGCCGAGGGGCCCGTGCACAGCCCCGTCGTTCGAAGAGGAAACGCAGATCACTTGCCATCCCCCGGGTGCAAGGCTGCCTGGTGTCACCTGTCAACGGCGCATCGATGGTCGTCTGTGCTCAGCGGTGCCTCCAATGATCGTGGATGCGCGGGGCGCGGGGTAGTGACTTTTCCGCCTACCCCCACGTGCCACGATGTGAGACGCCTGTCAGGATCCGGACGGGGCCGCCGCCCCGCCGCCGGGCGGACCCCCTCCCGTGGGACCGCCCCCCGGCAGCCCGGTGAGCAGCGCGCCGACGATGCGCACCCCGTCCCGCGTGAGGACCGATTCCGGATGGAACTGCACCGACGCGAAGTGCGGGCCCCGCAGGGCGTGCACCTCGCCGGTGTCCGGGTCGCGGCTCACCTCCACGGCCCCGACCCCGCCGCAGTCCCGCTTGTCCTCGCCGCTGCGGGCGGCGAACGTGTTGTAGAAGCCGACCTGTTCGAGGCGGCCGAACAGCTCGATCTCCCGCCGCGCGCCCTGGTTGGGCACCGGCCGGCGCACCAGGCCGAAGCCCAGCTCGGCGGCGAGCACCTGATGGCTGAGACAGACGGCCAGGAAGGGCTGCCGCCGCCCACGCAGGAGACGGCGGACCGTGCCGCGCAGATGACCGATCTTGGGATGCGCGGCATCGCGCGGGTCACCGGGCCCCGGCCCCAGGACGACCAGGTCGTGTCCCTCCAGCGCGTACGGCTCGTCGAAGCGGCGCACCGTCACCGCCAGCCCCAGGGCGCGCAGTTGATGTCCGAGCATCGAGGTGAAGGTGTCCTCGGCGTCCACGACCAGCACCCGCCGCCCGGTGAGCGCCGGGTCGCACCCGTCCGGCCCCGCGCCCCCGGCCAGCCAGAACGCGGCCAAGTCCTCGTTGCGGCGGGCCAGCGCCGACCGCACCTCGGGGTGGTCCGCGAAGCGGGCGGACGGCCCCGCGTGCAGGGCGGAGATCAGCCCTTCGGCCTTCGCCCGGGTCTCGGCGACCTCGGAGACCGGGTCGGAGTGGCGCACCAGCGTCGCCCCGACACCGATCCGCAGCGCGCCGTCGGCCGCGATGTCGGCGGTGCGGATGAGGATCGCGGAGTCCAGTTCCGCCGCCCCCCGCGCGTCCCGCCCCACCAGCGCGACGACCCCGCTGTAGTAGCCGCGCCCCTCGGGTTCGTAACGGCTGATGACCCGGGCTGCGCTCTCCAGCGGACTGCCCGTCACCGTGGGGGCGAACATGGTCTCGCGCAGGATCTCCCGGGGGTCGCGCGTGGTGCGGCCCTCGATGAAGTACTCGGTGTGCGCGAGCCGGGCCATCTCCTTCAGGTGCGGGCCGGTGACCCGGCCGCCGCCGTCGCAGATCCGGGCCATCATCTTCAGCTCTTCGTCGACCACCATGGTGAGTTCGTCGGTCTCCTTGCGGTCCGCGAGGAAGGCCATCACCTCCGGCAGGGTGGGCCCCGACGGCGGATAGCGGTACGTGCCGCTGACGGGGTTCATCACCGCCGTGCCGCCGCGCACGCTGATGTGCCGCTCCGGAGTGGCCCCGACGAACGTACGGTCACCCGTGTGGACGACGAACGTCCAGTAGGAGCCCGTCTCCCGCTCCAGCAGCCGCCGGAAGAGCGTGAGGGCGCTGCGCGGGCCGTAGGAGGCGATCTCGGCGGTGAACGTGCGCTTGACGACGAAGTTGGAGCCGGCCCCCTGGCCGATCTCGTCGGTGACGACCCGGCGCACCAGCTCCGCGTACGGCTCGTCACCGATGTCGAACCGGCCGCCGTCCACCCGGATCGGCCGGTCGCCGATCCGCGCCACCGCCTCGGCGAGGGGCACGGTCTCCTGCCCGGTGACCGCCAGCGCGAGCAGCGGCGACCCGTCGTCGGGCGCCGCGAACCCCCGCTCGGCGATCTGGCGGTACGGCATGACGACGAGGGTGTCGTGCCCGCCCGGCGCGCCCGCGCCCGCCGCCCGCAGGGGCAGATCCGCGAGCGACGCGGGCTCGGACACCTCACCGACCAGGACCTCCAGCACACCGGGGCCGGTGGTCTCGGGGCGGTGCAGCACGGCGAACGGCGGCGGATCGCCGCCGAGGATCCGTCCGAGCGGCCCGGACGGCCCCGCCGGCTCGGGCGACGGGGTCACGCGAACGCCTCCTTGACCGTGGTGACCACGGCACAGCGCCGGGCGGCGTACTCCACGGCCATGCGGTGGTCGTCCCGGCAGAAGTCGGCCACGGCGTCCGCCACCAGGAAGGTCTCCATGTCGTGGCTGAAGGACTCCACGGCCGTGGCGAGCACGCCGATGTGCGCGTACACCCCGCAGACGACCAGCTGGTCGCGCCCGTGGCCGCGCATCCGGTCGAGCAGGTCGGTACGGAAGAAGGCGCTGTACCGCCACTTGGTGAGCAGCCAGTCCCCGGGGCGCGGGGCGAGCGGCTCGACGACCTCGCGGTCGGCGGGGGAGGGGCGCATGCCCGCGCCCCAGAAGTCCTTCAGCAGGCCCCGCTGCCGCTCCGTCATGCCGCCCGGCTGCGCCGTGTAGGCGACCGGGACGCCGAGTTCGGCACACTGCCGGCGCACCAGGGCCGCGTTCTCGACCAGTGGGGAACGCAGGGCCTCGGGCAGCGCGGCCAGGAAGTAGCGCTGCATGTCGTGGACGAGCAGCACGGCGCGCGCGGGGTCGATGGTCCAGGGGGCCGTGTTGCGGGGCAGCTCTCCGGCCGTGGGCAGGGCGTAGGGCTCGATGGTCGGGATGCCGGCCATGACGTCCTCTCGTTGTCTCGTGGGTCCGGCGGGGTCGTGGTCAGTTGCCCAGGGAGGCGCCGCCGTCCACGAGGAGGCTGTGCAGGGTGATGTGGGACGCCCGGTCCGAGAGCAGGAACACCACGGCGTCCGCGATGTCGTCGGGCCGGGCGAGCTTCCCGAGCGGGATGCCGACCTTGAAGCTCTCGGGGATGCCCTCGATCGTCCTGCGGGGACCCGAGGCGTCCTTCCACATCGAGCTGAGCATGGGTGTGTCCGTGGACCCCGGCGCGACGACGTTGCAGCGGACGCCGTACCGGGCGACCTCCAGGCCGAGGCACTTGGTGAACATGGCCGCCGCCGCCTTGGACGCGGCGTACGCGGCCATCCCCGTGCGGGGTGTCCCGGCCGCGTTGGACGCCACCGTGACCACGCTGCCGTGTCCGCGCCGGGCCATGCGGCCCACCACGGCGCGCGAGACGTGGAAGACACCGGCGGTGTTGACCGCGAAGGTGGTGTTCCAGTCGTCGTCGGTGAGCGTGACCGCTTCGCCCGTCCGCAGCACGCCCGCCGCGTTGACGAGGTGGTCCACCGGGCCGAGGCGCCGCTCGACCGCCGCCACCGCGCGCTCCACGTCGTCGGCGCGGGTGACGTCCGCCGGGAACGCGGTGACGTCCAGCCCCTTCGCGGCGAAGGCGGCGGTGACCTGTTCGAGCGGTTCCGCGTCGCGGTCGACGGCGGCCACGGCCGTCCCCCGCTCCGCCAGGGCGCGGGTGACGGCACTGCCGATGCCTCCTGCCGCCCCCGTGACGAGGGCGATGGTCTTCTTCACTTCTACGGACCTCCATCCGTGCGGTGCGGACAGTACGGTCGTGCGGTGCGGTGCGGTGCGGACAGGACGGTGCGGGACGTGCGGTGCGACCGGTACCGTGCGGTCCTTCGCCGAGGCCGGGTCACCCGCCCCAGGCCGAGATCACCGAGAGCGCCTGGTCCGGGTTGAGCCGTGGGTCGCAGAAGGTCGTGTACGCCCCTTCTCCGACCCGGTGGACGGCCGAGGCGTCCTCGACGCACTCGGCGACCGCGTCGGGCGTGGTCTCCAGATGGAGCCCCCCGGCGACGCCACCCGCGTCCTCCACCGCCCGGCGGAAGGCGGCGGCCTCGCGCGCGACGGTCCCGACGAACCGGGTCTTGAGGCCGCCGGGCGCGGTCACGGTGTTGCCGTGCAGCGGATCGGTCAGCCAGATCACCGGGTGCCCGGCCCCGTGGACCGCCGCCACCAGCGGCGGCAGCGCGTCGGCGACGGTGCCGGCGCCCATGCGCGCGATCAGGGTGAGCCGCCCCGGCTCGCGCTCCGGGTCGAGCCGGGAACACAGCGCCAGCAGGTCCTCCGCCGTCATGCGCGGCCCCACCTTGCAGGCGACCGGGTTGGCCACCTCGGCGAGGAGCGCGACGTGGGCGCCGTCCACCTGCCGGGTCCGCTCGCCGATCCACGGCCAGTGGGTGGACGCCAGCAGCAGCCGGCCGTCGTCGTCGCGGCGCAGCATCGGCACCTCGTAGTCGAGGAGCAACGCCTCGTGGCTCGTCCACACCCGGCCGCCGGTCCCGTGCCCGCCGGCCCCGGCCGAGGGAGGCCAGCCGAGGTGCCGCAGCACGTCCCGGGCGGCCATGTAGCCGGTGAGCAGCCGCAGCGGATCCGGGCGTCTGGCGTCCGGGTCCGGTTCGGGACTGTTGACCATGTGGCCCCGGAACACGGGCAGTTCGACTCCGCCGACCGTCTCGCTCGGCCTGGAGCGCGGTTTCGCGTACTGGCCGGCGATCCGGCCCGCCCGCAGCACCGGACGGTGCGTCAGCAGACCCAGGGCGCCGGCCATCAGGTCCAGCAGGGCGGCCTTGCGCGCGACGTGCCCCGCCGTGCACTCGTCGGGGTCCTCGGCGCAGTCGCCCGCCTGGATCACCTGGGCCTCGCCCGCGGCCACCCGGGCCAGCAGCGACCGCAGCAGGCGGACGTCGCCGGAGGACACCAGCGGCGGCCGGGCGGCCAGTTCCGTCCTGACCCGCGCGACCTGCGCGGCGTCTTCCCAGGCGGGCTGGTGCGGGGCCGGTTCGAGCCGGATGCCGAGCAGGGTGTTCTCCACGGTTGCCTCCGACAGGACGGACACGGCCGGCCGTACGGAGCCGGCGTCGTGCGGAAAGGGGAAGGGACCCGCGCCGGGGCGGCAGGGTGGCGCACATGCGGTTCACCGGGTCCGCCGGGCCACGCGGCGCGCGATCCCCGGCCGGGCGCGGGCCCGTCCGTCACGGGCGGCGGCCGGGTGACGCGTGCCCGGGGCAGCGGCTTCGGCGGGGTGTACGGATCGGGCCCGCCGGGAGAGCACTTCTTCGGGGCGGACGGCACGGGGCGGGGCGGCGGTCATGTCCGGGGATCTCCTTGGGCGATCGGCTCCGACGCCCGATCCTGTGCGGGAGCCGGGGCCCCGGCCAACGCCCGCCGCAACCATCCGTCAACTGGCCCGGCCGGTCCGTCAGGTCGCCTCCAGGGTCCGTCAGGTCCCACCGGCACCGGTCACGCCGACCTGACGGACCCTCTCCCGGCCCCGCCCGCACGGCCGTACGGCGCGGCAGCGTCCGACGGCCGGTGCCGGGGCCGTACGAGGAGACCGGGACCGCCGTCACGAGGCGGCGGGAGCGGCGGAAGGCGCCGTCCGCCGTCCGCCGTGCGCCGCGCGGCGGGGCGCGCCGCTCAGCCCGATCCGGCCGGCAGCAGCGATCCCGCCAGCCGGTGCTGCACCCTGACCGTGTGGGCCGCCGAGGCGAGGGTGATGTGGCGGTGCCACCCGGTGAACAGCCGCCCCGAGAAGTCCCTGAACCCCACCTCGCCGCCGATCTCCGCCTGGTCCCGCTCCACCCGGAGGGTCAGCCGGGTCAGCCGGAGCAGCTCGCCGGGGCTCAGGGCGGTCAGGTCGGTGAGCCACAGTTGCGCGGGCCACTGCCCCCGCTCCGCGACCCCGATCAGCAGCATGTCGTTCCTGTCCGCCGGCCGGCCCGCGTCGGCGGCCGGCGTGGCCGCGACGGTGACCACCCCGCCGACCGCCCCCACCGGGTCGGGGGACAGCGTGCGCGGGCCCGCCCGCAGCCCCGGGCGCCGCATGTGCCACACGGTCGACATGATCTGCTGCGCCGTCATGCCGACGCCCCTCCGGGGGAACGCGGGCTCCTCGACGATCAGCCGCAGGGCACCGTCGATCCGCAGCAGCATCGGGGTGTCCGCGTCACGCAGCCGCCCGATGGCCGTGGTCACGTCCGTCTCGCGGGCGTCCATCACCACCGGTCTGACCGGCAGCCGGTACTTCCTGATCAGCTCCAGACAGGCCGCGACGGAGCACTGGCCCAGACTCTCCGCCACCTCGGCCTCGGGTATGGCGGCCTGACGGCGCGTGCGCTGGTCCGCCAGCCACCTCCGGGGCAGCTGGAGCCTCCAGTTCAGCGGGGTGCTCCAGTACGGGGCCGCGGCCCACACCCCCACCGCCTGCTGGGAGTTGACCACCTGGCCCAGCGCGGGCACATAGCGCCGCTCGACCCCCACCGACGTCGCCCCCGCCCTGGGGATGACCAGCGGGTGGACCACGTACGCCTGCGGTGGCGCCACCCGCTCCACGTACTGCGCCAGCGCGCGCCGCACCGGCACCCAGTCCCAGGTGGAACTGGTGATGAAGTGGTGCAGGCTCTGCTCCGTCGCGTCGCCGCCGAAGAGCGTCGCGATGTTGCGGATGGACTTGCGCCCCTCGGCCTCCAGCAGACCACGCAGGTAGTGCATGCCCTTGGCGCGCTGGTCGCTGCGCGGCATGGAGGAGAACAGCCGGGGCCCCAGCTCCGAGAGCGCGGCGACGTACGCCGTGGACTCCGCCGGGTCCATGGGCCCGACCGCCTGGAGCCGCCCGACGTGCTCCAACGGCCGGAAGGGCCCGGCCTCCTCGAACGGCCCTGCGCGTTCGACCGGTTCCGGGCCGGCCCGGCCCGAACCGTCGTGCTGTGACGGCACGCTACCTCTCACGACTACCTCCCTCGGCCGGCCGGGACCCTCGTGGGACCGGCCGGCGCGGATCCGTGCGGTGCACGACGGCCGATGGTCAACGATCCGGACGTCACGATTCGGTGTCGGAGCGTCACACAGGGCAGCTAAGAGACGGGAGAGGATCGGCAAACGCGCAGGTCAGTTCCGGGCCGGCGGTGAACTGCCGGAACCGGCGCCTCCGCCGGGGGCCGACCGGGAAAGGCCGAGGGCCCGACCGGGAAAGGCCGAGGGCCCGGCCGGGCAAAGCCGGGGCGTGCCGGGAGGGACCGCCCGGCACGCCCCGCGGAGGTCACGGCCGCAGGGCCCGGTCCACGAGTTGCGGCGCGGCGCCGGTGTACCGGGCCGGGTCGCACAGGTCGGCCAGTTCGGCCGCGCTCAGGTGCTCCGACACCTCCTTCACGTCCGCCAGGACCCCGGCCAGGTCCCGCCCGGTGCGCACGGCGGTGGTGGCGGCCTCGTCCAGCAGCCGCTTGGCCGCCGCCTTGCCGACGCGAGGGGCCAGGACGGCCGCGATCCGCTCGGAGGTCACCAGGCCCCCGGTGAGGTCCAGGTTCTCGCGCATACGCCCCGGATCGGCCTCCAGGCCCCGTGTCAGGGCCGCGCAGGTGTGCGCGGCCCCGCCGACCAGGCGCAGGCACTCACGTGACAGCAGCCACTCGGCGTGCCAGGCACCGGCCGAGCGCTCGTCCTCCGAGACGAGGCTCTGCGTCAGGGCCGCCGCCAGCGCCGGCACCTGGAGGGCGGCGCAGCGCACCAGGGTGGACAGCACGGGATTGCGTTTGTGCGGCATCGCGGAGGACCGGCCGTGCCCGGGGCCGCCGGGTTCCCGCACCTCGGCGACCTCGGTCCTCGCCATCCCCTGCACATCGACGGCGATCTTCCCGAGCGCCCCGGCCGTGAACGCGAGCGCGGAGGCCAGGTCCGCGATCGGCGTGCGCAGCGTGTGCCAGGGCAGCACGGGCACGGCGAGACCCGTCTCCCGCGCGTACGCCTCCGTGAGCCGGTCCGTGAACACCCCGGCGTCCACCTCGGGGTCCGGGCCGTCGAGCCGCGCGTACTCGACGTATCCGGCGAGGGTCCCGGCCGCGCCGCCGAGCGAGACGGGCAGCCCGTGCTCACGCACCCGCGCCAGTCGCGCGTCGGCGTCCCGCACCAGCCGCAGCCAGCCCGCCGCCTTGAGACCGAAGGTCGTGGGAACCGCGTGCAGCGCCAGGGTCCGCCCCGCGACCGGGGTGTCGCGGTAGCGCCCGGCGAGCCGGGCGACCGCCTCCTCGGTGGCGGCCAGGTCGGCCCGGATGACGGCCAGCGCCCGGTGCGCCACCAGCATGGCACCGGTGTCCAGCACGTCCTGGCTGGTGGATCCGCGGTGCACGTACTCCGCGGCCCGCGGGTCGGTGCGGGCGACCTCCCGGGCGAGCGCCTGGACGAGCGGGACGACGGGATTGGCGGTCTCCCGCGCGGCGAGCGCGATGGCACGCAGGTCCAGCCGCTCGGCGCGGGCGGCGGCGGTGACGGCCTGGGCGGCCCGGTCGGGGACGGTTCCCAGACCGGCCTGGGCGCGGGCCAGTGCGGCCTCGGCGTCGAGCATGGCCTGCAACCACGCCGTGTCGCCGACGACGGCCTCCACCGGGGTGCCCGCGCGGACCGGCGACAACAGCCCCGCGTCCACGAGGGCCGCGTCGGCCCCGGACGTGTCGGGCGCCCGCTCGGGCACGGACGTCATACGACCACCTCGGTGAGGTCGGTCCCGGACTCCAGGGCCCCCACGGCGGCGGGCGTCCGGGCGACCGGCGGCAGCGCCAGCACGGTGCGCGCGATGGCGTCCGAGTCGCCGAGCGTCACCGAGTCCACGCCCGGCCGGATGCCCGCCGCCGTCACCCAGTGCACGGCCTCCGTGGGCACCCCGTAGGCGAACCGGCGCGGATGGGCCCGGCCCCGGCCGTCCAGGAGGTGGTACGGCCGCTCGGTCACGGCGAGGCCCCCCGTCTCGTAGCGCGTGCCCGGGGGACCGTCGATCCGGTACGCGGACACCTGGTCGGTGTCGAGCAGATGGCGCAGCAGCGGATCGGCGGTGCACCTGAGGTCCGGCTCGGGCAGCCTGGCCTCGATCAGCGTGGTCGCCCGCACCGGCTCGCCCGGCACCGCCTCCGAACGTGCCACGAACAACTGGGCGTTGGTGTCGAGCCGCACCTGCACCCCGGGCCCGAGCACCGTGAGCACCCCCGCCTCGATCAGCGCCGCCATCTCCTCGATCCGCGACACCGGCGGCCCGATGGACAAGAACGCGTTCAGCGGCGTGTACCAGCCCTCCAGGTCGTCGCGGTGCGAGTCGCCCGCCAGCCCGCCGTGGTCGACGACCAGCCGGATCTCGTTGCGCAGGTCGCGCAGCACGTCCAGCGCGGCCTTCAGCGGCCCGCTGACGTTGCCCTCGCGCGCCGCCACGACGTCCCGGGCCAGGTGGTCCAGCAGCCACGCCCGGAAGTCGGCCCGGCCGGTGAACGTACGGCCCTTGAGCGGGTGGGCCAGCCGGTCCCAGTCCCAGTGCTCGTCCTCGGTGATCCCGGACTCCGCCAGCAGCGGCCCCGGGTCCGCGTCCGGCCCGAGGGCGGCCCAGCGCTCGGTGAAGCGCTCCCGTTCCGTCTCCTTTCCGCGCGCGGCGAGCAGGGCGCCGTAGTGGACGCCCTCCACCTCGCGGGAGATCAGCGGCCACAGGTCGGCGCGGAAGTCGACCCGTTCACCCCGTGCGGCGCGGCGGCGCAGCGCGGCGACGCGGTCGGCGTCGAGGAACCGGGGGAGGTGGCGGCCGTGCGCGCCCTTCTCGTTCTCGCCGCGGGCGTGGTAGGGCACACCGCGCCGGGAGAACGCGTACAGCCGTGGCTCCTGCCCCGAAGGCCGGTACACGAGACGGCCGTCCACCTGTACGAAGGTTCCGCCGCGGCCCGCGGTCAGCAGCGCCATGTGGTCGAAGAAGTTCAGGCCCAGCCCCCGCAGCAGCACGTTGCGCCCCGGGCGGACACCGCTCAGGTCCACATCGGCGGGGTTGGCCGGGGCGACGTACGCGAGGTGGTGGATCCGGGCCAGGCTCGCGGTGCGCGCGTCGCGCCGGGTGAGCCGGGACGGCAGGTGCCCCTGCGCCAGCACGACCGCGTCCAGACGGTTGAGCCGGACCCCGTTCTCCAGCCGGACGCCCTGCGGGCCGGAGGGCGAGCCGTGGGTGTCGGCCATGGCGACCGCCCGCGAGCGGTGCGCCACCACCCTGATGTGTCCGGGCGCGTCGGCGACGACCCGGCGGAAGCAGTCGTCGAGGTAGTGGCCGTAGAAGGCGCGGCTGGGGTAGGCGTCGGGGCCGAGGGCACGGGCCTCGGCGATGGTCTCGGGCCCGTACCGGTCGACGTCGCCCAGCAGCGCGAGGCCGCGGGCCCACTCGTACAGCGAGGGGCCGGGCTCGACCGGGCCGTCGATGCGCACGCTGTCGTCCGTGAACACGGTGATCTGGGACGTGACGGTGTTCATCAGCAGGTGGCGGGACTGCGCGGTGCGCCAGACCGCGCCCGCCCCGGGAGGCGACGGGTCGATCATGTGCACCACCAGGACGTCGTGCGACGGTGCCCGGCGCTCGTTGGCGCAGAGCCGTTCCAGGACCGACAGTCCGCGTGGTCCGGCACCGACGACGGCGATCTCCAGCCGGCGTTTCGTCATGGGGAGTCTCCTTCTCTCAGAGGGGGGCGGCGGCACGTCGTCGTGCGGGCGGGGAGATGTGCGGGGGCTCGTGCGAGGAGGCGCGTCAGGCCGCCGTACCGCCGACGGGACGGCCCTTGGCGACGCGCAGCACCAGTTTTCCGTCGACCGCGCCCGCCTCCAGCCTCCGGTGGGCCTCGGCGGCCTCGCCCAGCGGCAGCACCTCCGTGGTCCGGGGACGCAGGGTCCCGTCGGCCAGCAGGGTGTTGATGTGCGCGGCCGCGTCGGCGAGTTCGTCCGGCCGGGCGTTGGAGATGGCGAATCCGCGCACCGACCGGTCCTGGAGGTACAGCGCCCCGGCGGGCAGCACCGGCCGGGTCCGCAGACCGGCGAGGACGACGGCGCGCCCGCGCGGGGCGAGGAGGTCCACCGCCGTTTCCAGGTCGTTGGTGCCGGAGGTGTCGACGTGCAGGTCGACGCCTCGCGGGGCGTACGCGCGGATCGACCGCGGTGCTTCGGGGTCCCGGTAGTCCACGACATGGTGGGCGCCGAGCCCCCGGCAGTGGTCCGCGTCCTCGGCGGAGGCGACGGCCACCACACGCGCACCGGCCTGAGCGGCCATCACCACGGCGGCACCGCCGACGTTTCCCGCGCCCCCGAGGACGACGACCGTCTCGCCCGCGCGCATCCGCCCGTGGGTGAAGAGCGCGAGGTAGGCGGTCGAGGCCGGGTGGGAGAGCGCCACCGCGTCCACCGCGTCGACGCCCTCCGGCAGCCGGTACAGCCGGTCGGCGGGCACCGCCACCCGCTCGGCGGCCGCGCCCTGACGGCCCGCGTGCCCCAGGCTGCTGCACCACACCCGGTCTCCGGCGGCGAAGCCCGGTGCTCCGGGTCCGGCCCGGGTGACCGTGCCCACCACATCCCGTCCGATGACGAAGGGAAAGGGCACGGGGGTGCGCCACGCGCCCGACCGTACGAAGGTGTCGACGTGGTTGACGGCGGTCACCTCGACGTCCACGAGCACGTCGTCGGGACCTGGCCGGGGCGGGGGCACCTCGCCGACCCGGATGAGGTCAGGGGGACCGAGCTCTTCGACGTAGGCGGCACGCATGGTGCTGGATTCTCCTCGCGCCCGGCCCCTTCGGCCGGTTGAGGGCGCGGCACCGTCCAGGACCCGTCACCTCCGTGTCCCGGGTCCGTCACCTCGGCCACCGATCCGTCAGGTCGGCGCCACCGGTCCGTCAGGTCGGCGCGGCCGGGAACGCGCACCGGGCGGGGCGGCGCGTACGGGGGGTGGGCGCGGCGCGTACGGAACCCGGGAGGTCCCCGGGCGCTTCCAGGTCCGGTGCCGTTCCGGACACATGACGACGCGTCAACTTTGGCGCGTTCCCGCCGAGTCCGCGCGGAAGAGGAACCTGGACATCTATCATCCTGGTTATGCGGATGGGTGAGGGAGTCGAGTGGGGCCTGCACTGCTGTCTGGCGCTGGCCTGGCTCGAAGACGACGAACCGGTGCCGACGGCGACACTGGCGGCCTGGTTCGGGCTGCCGCCCGCGTACCTGAACAAGCGCCTGCAAGCCTTGGTCCGGGCGGGCATCCTCAGCTCCACGGCCGGGGCCCGGGGCGGGTTCCGGCTGGCCCGGCCCCCGGAGCGGATCACCCTCATGGACGTGGTGACCGCCATCGAGGGACGCGACGACGTCTTCCGCTGCACCGAGATCCGGCAGCGGGCGGAAGAGGCGGAGACCGCCGAGCTCATCCAGGAGTTCCAGCGGCCCTGCGGGGTCGCCTCCGCGATGCGCCGGGCCGAACTGGCCTGGCGCCGTGAGCTCGCCGGACAGAGCGTCGCGGACCTGATGGCGGCCGCGCCCCCCGGAGCGGCCGACCGCAACCGGCGCCGCTACACCCGGACGAGCCGCTGACCGCAGGCCCGCACGAGGCGCCGGCCACACGCCCGCACGAGCCGCTGACCGTACGCCCGCACGAGGCGCCGACCGTACGCGCCAGGACGAGCCGCCCGCCGCGCGGCTCCCACCCCCGCGCACACATGTAAGGAGAATCTGGATGTCTGATGTCTCTGTTTCGTCCGGCCGCCCGGCCGTCGGCCGGGAGTCGAAAGCCGAGCCGGGGGGACTCTCCTCCACCCTGGTCCTGGCCTTAGGCACGTTCGCCGTCGGCACGGACGCCTTCGTGGTGGCCGGGTTCCTGCCCTCCATGGCCGACTCCCTGCACGTGTCGGCGGCACGGGCCGGCCAGTCCGTCACGGTGTTCGCGGGCGCCTACGCCGTCCTCTCACCGGTGCTCGCCACCGCCACCGCCCGCCTGCCGCGCCGGACCCTGCTGGTGCTCGCCCTGCTCACGCTCGGTGTGGCCAACCTCGGCTCGGCGCTGGCACCGAACTTCGCCGTACTGATCGCCAGCCGGGTCCTGGCGGCCGCGGGCGCCGCCGCCTACACACCCTGCGCCGGTGCGGTCAGCGCCGCGCTCGTCCGCCCCGAACTCCGGGCCCGTGCCCTGGCCGTGGTCGTCGGGGGCCTCACCGTCGCCACCGCGCTCGGGGTGCCCCTCGGCAACCTGGCGAGCCACTGGCTGGGATGGCGGACCGCGCTCGGCCTGGTGGCCGCGCTGTGCCTGCTCGTCGCCGTCTGGCTGCGGGTGATCATGCCCGCGCTGCCCGGCAACGCGCGCGTGCCGCTGCGCACCCGGCTCGCGGTGCTGCGCCGTCCGGCCGTACTCGCCGTACTGCCCCTCACCGTGCTCGGCATGGGAGCGTGCTACACGGCCTACGCCTACAGCGTCCCCGCCCTCGCCGCGGTGGACATCCCGGAGAGCGCCCTGCTCTGGATGCTCTTCCTCTACGGCCTGGGCGCCGTCATCGGCAACCTCGCCGCCGGCTACGCGACCGACCGCTGGGGCTCCGTCCGGGTCCTGACCACCGGATACGTCTGCATGGTGCTCGCCCTCGGCCTGCTGGCCTGGCTCGCCGCCGCCGATGTCTCGCTGCGCGTGGCGGTCGGCCTCCTGGTCCTGCTCTGGGGAGCGAGCAGCTGGTGCCAGACGCCCCCGCAGCAGCACCGGCTCATCGAGGTCGCACCCCAGGAGGCCCCCCTGGTGGTCTCCCTGAACTCCTCCTCGATCTACCTCGGCATCGGCCTCGGCACCGTGCTCGGCGGCCTCACGCTCCCGGCCGGAATGGCGACCGTGTACGGACTGGGCGCCGCCCTGGCGTTCGTGGCCCTGCTCTTCCTGCGCGTCACGGCACGCTCGGCCGCCCGCGCGGACTGAGCCGTACCCGATGTCCGCCGCGGCCCGGACGACCAGAGTCCCGGCCGCCGTTCGACGTCGTGGCGCCGCACCCCCGCCGGACCACCCCCGGCACGCGGCACCGGACGACCGGCGCGGAGGCGACCCTGCTGCCCCGGTTCTCACGACGACGGCCCGGCCCCCGACGCGCACGCGCACCTCGGCGGACGCGAGGCCCGGCCAGAACCCGCCCCCGCCCCAGGGGGACCCACGTCGAAGAAACCGAGAGGCTGGAGAGAAAGATGACCGAATACGCGACAGCTGACCGCGCGGAGCGGGCGGAGACCGCCGCCCCGCCCACCGCCCTGGAGCCCGGGACCGGCGACGCCGCGCCCCGCCTGACCGGCGCCCAGGCCCTCATCCGCTCGCTGGAGGAAGCCGGGGCCGACACCGTCTTCGGCATCCCGGGCGGTGCGGTCCTGCCCGCCTACGACCCGCTGATGGACTCCGTCAAGCTCCGGCACATCCTGGTCCGCCACGAGCAGGGCGCCGGCCACGCGGCCACCGGTTACGCCCAGGCCACCGGCAAGGTCGGCGTCTGCATGGCCACGTCAGGGCCGGGCGCCACCAACCTGGTCACGGCCATCGCCGACGCCTACATGGACTCGGTGCCGATCGTCGCCGTGACGGGGCAGGTGCCCTCCTCGTCGATCGGCACCGACTCCTTCCAGGAGGCGGACATCTGCGGCATCACCGTGCCGATCACCAAACACAACTACCTGGTCACCGACCCGGCCGACATCCCGCGCGTGATCGCGGAGGCGTTCCACGTCGCCTCCACCGGGCGCCCCGGACCGGTCCTGGTCGACATCACCAAGGACGCCCTCCAGCGGCCGGCCGCGTACTGCCCGCCGCAGCGGACCGAACTGCCCGGCTACCAGCGCGTCGGCAGGCCGCACGACCGGCAGATCCGCCAGGCCGCCGAGCTGCTCCTGGCGGCCGAACGCCCGGTCCTCTACGTCGGCGGAGGCGTCGTCAAGGCCGGGGCCGCCGACGAACTGAGGTCCCTGGTGGAGCTGACCGGGGTCCCCGTCGTCACCACCCTGATGGCACTGGGCACCATCCCGGCTGATCATCCGCGCTGCCTGGGCATGCCCGGCATGCACGGCACGGTGGCCGCGGTGACCGCGCTCCAGAAGGCGGACCTGATCTTCGCCGTCGGCGCGCGCTTCGACGACCGGGTGACCGGCAGGCTGGACAGCTTCGCCCCGTACGCCAAGGTCGTGCACGCGGACGTCGACCCGGCCGAGATCGGCAAGAACCGCGCCGCCGACGTGCCGATCGTCGGCGACGCCCGCGAGGTGCTGGAGGCCCTGCTCCATGTCGTCCGGTCCGAGCACGAGGCGGGCAACCACGGCGACCGCACCGCCTGGTGGGAACGGCTCGACGACTGGCGGACCCGCTATCCGCTCGGCTACGAACCCGCGCCCGAGGGCCGACTGTCACCCCAGCGGGTCATCGAGCGGATCGGCCGGCTCGCCCCCGAGGGGACCGTCTTCGCGGCGGGCGTCGGCCAGCACCAGATGTGGGCCTCGCAGTTCCTCCGCTTCCAGGAGCCCCGCCACTGGCTGAACTCCGGGGGCGCGGGCACCATGGGCTACGCCGTCCCGGCCGCGATGGGCGCCAAGGCGGGCATGCCGGACCGCACGGTCTGGGCGATCGACGGCGACGGCTGCTTCCAGATGACCAACCAGGAGCTCACCACCTGCGCGCTCAACAACATCCCGATCAAGGTCGCCGTCATCAACAACGGCGCCCTCGGGATGGTCCGCCAGTGGCAGACCCTCTTCTACGACCAGCGCTACTCCCACACCGCGCTGCACCGGCCCCCGGCCGAGTCCGGCGCCGCCGCGCCCGTGCACGGCACCCGCGTGCCGGACTTCGTCAAGCTCGCCGAGGCGATGGGCTGCGTCGGCCTGCGCTGCGAGGACCCGTCCGACCTCGACGCCGTCATCCAGAAGGCCAACGCCGTCGACGACCGGCCCGTCGTCGTGGACTTCATCGTCCACCAGGACGCCATGGTCTGGCCGATGGTCGCCGCCGGCACCAGCAACGACGAGATCCGGTCCGCGCGGGGCGTGCGCCCCGACTTCGGCGACGTGGCCGACTGACCACCTCGCGCGAAGGCCCGGCGCCCGGCCCGTGGAAGGGCCGGGCGCCGGGCCCGCCCGCTCAGTCGGCGGCACCCTCGGGCCCGGCCAGCAGCCGGGCCAGCTCCAGCCGCTTGACCTTGGTGGTGGCGGTGTGCGGCAGCTCCTCCAGCCGCCGCTGCACCGGCTCCGCCAGCTCCGGCAGATCCACCACCGCGCTCCGCCACCGGGCACGGTCGAGCGGCGCGTCCCCGCGGGTGCACACCACGGGAACCGGCGCCCCGCCCCCGCCCGGGACGATGATCACCTCCAGCAGCTCCGGAAGCCGCGTGAACAGCTTGTCCTCCAGCTCCAGCGTGCTGCTGATGCCCGGGATCTCGTCGACCTCCCGGTCCAGCAGGTGCACGCACCCCCACCGGGTGCGGTATCCGAGGTCCCCCATCCGCCACCAGCCGTCCGCCGAGAACTGCCCGTCGAACCGCTCCTGTTCACCGAAGTAGGTGACGATCTGCCCGCCGCTGCGCGCCTCGATGTGCCCGGGGGAGTCCTTGGTGGGCGTGCGCCCGTCCCGGCTCACCACCCGCACCTCGGTCAGCCCGGAGAAGTTCCGGCCCACGCACCGGCCGTCGGCGCCCAGCCGGTGGCGCCGGGTGTAGGTCCGCGCGCAGATTGCCCCGGTCTCGCTCTGCCCGTAGGTCTGCGCGAAGAACGGCACGCGCCGCTCCGAGGCACCCAGCAGCGTCTCCACCGTACGGGGGTGGATGGCGTCGAAGGTGTTGCTGAAGCAGCGCACCCGGGCCAGCGGCCTGGCGGGATGGTCCGCCAGAACCTCCCAGTGCAGCAGCGTGTTGGGGTGCGACTCGACCACGCCCGGGGGGATACGGGAGAAGAGCTCGGCCACCCGCTCCGGTTCGTCGTCCCGCAGCACGATGAGCGGATGACCACGCAACGCGAACAGCGCCGCCCCGCTGATCATCCTCGAATGCGCGAACGAGACGTGGACGGCGATGGGTTCGCGGCGGCTCACCGGCGCGAGCAGGACGGACTGAGGGCGGCAGCGGGCCTGGATCGTGTGCCCGGTCTGGACCGCGAGCTTCGGCAGCCCGGTGGTGCCCGAGGTGTGGGTGATCAGCGCCGGCAGGTTCTGCGGCCGGGTCACCGGACGGACCCGAGCGACCCCGGCGAGCGAGTCCAGCGAGACCGCCTCCGGGAAGCTCCCGGCCGCCAGCAGCACCCGTTCCGTCAACTCGAACACGGCGGGCGGCAGTTCCTTCTCCAGCTTCGCCTGGTCGGTCACCAGGGTCGGCCGGCGCAGCCGCCCCAGCAGCCGGGCGACGGTCTCGCCGTCCAGCTTCGGCGACAGCAGGACCGGCACCGCCCCGACGCGCGCCACGCTGTAGGCGAGCAGGGAGATGTCGAAGCTGTCCGACTTGTGGACGACCACATGGTCCCCGGGCCGCACCCGCGAGGCCCACAGCCGGGAGGCGAAGTCGTCCACCAGATCCGCGATCTCGGTCAGCGTCACCCGGTGGCCCAGCTCCGGCGCGATGTCGAGCGCGTGGTCCAGGTAGACGGGGTTCGCGGGATGACGCGCGGCCGCCCGGTCGAAGACCGTGCCGAGCCGGATGCCCTTGTTGCCGATGCGTTGCAGGAACATGCTTGCCTTCCCGTTCGGTTGGTCTCGGAACGACACGCACCCGGACGCGGCCCCGGGCGGTCGGCGGGCCGGCCGGCGTACGGGGTGCGGGACGGAGTACGGGTGCCGGTCGGCGTACGGGGTGCGGGCCGGCGTACGGGGTGCCGGGAGCGTCGCTACGGCCGGGGCGGCTTCCCGCTCCCGTCGGCCAGCAGCCGGGCGAGCTCCAGCCGCTTGATCTTCGTGGTGGCGGTCTGCGGCAGATCCCCGAGCCGCCACTGCACCGGTTCCGCCATCGGCGGCAGGGAGGCCGCGGCGCGCTTCCAGGACACCGGGTCGAGGGGCTTGTCGTCCCTGGTGCACACCACGGGTACGGCCCTGCCGTCCGGTCCGGGGATGATGATGGCCTCGGTGAGTTCCGGCAGCTTCCCGAAGAGCGTGTCCTCGGCGGCGAGCGTGCTGCCGAACCCCTCGATGAGGTCGACCTCGCGGTCCAGCAGGTGCACGCAGCCCCACCGGGTCCGGTAGCCGACGTCGCCCATGCGCCACCAGCCGCCGTCGGACACCTGGGCGTCGTACCGTGCCCGCTCCCCGAGGTAGGTGACGATCCGTCCGTCGCTGCGGACCTCGATGTAGCCGGGGTTCCGCGCGGAGGACGGGTTCCCGTCGCGGCTGACCACCCGTACGTCCGTCATCCCGGGGAACGGCATGCCGACGCAGCGGCCGTCGTCGTCCAGGGTGCGGCGCCGGGTGAATCCCCGTACCACCGCCGGGCCCACCTCGCTCTGCCCGTACAACTGCCCGAACAACGGCGCCCTGCGCCTGCTCGCCCGCAGCAGCCGGTGCACGGTGCGCGGGTGGATGGCGTCGAAGGTGCTGCTGAACAGCTTGACGTTGGACAGCGGTCCACGCGGGTCGTCCGCCAGCTCCTCCCACTCCATGAACGAGTTGGGGTGCGCCTCCAGGATGCCCGGCTTCAGCCGGGCGAAGAGATCACCGACCCGCTTGGGGTCCGGATCGCGGAGCACGACGACGGGGAAGCCCCGGCGCAGTGCGATGGCGAGCGCGGTCACGAGCCGGGAGTGCACGAAGGAGACGTGGATCGCGATGGTCTCCCGGCCCGGTATCAGCGGCCGGGTGACGGAGGCCTGCGGGCGGTAGCGCGACTGGAGGCTGAACCCGGTGTGCACGGCCAGTTTGGGCGTACCCGTGGTGCCCGAGGTGTGGGTGATCAGCATCGGGTGCCGGGCGGGCATGACGACGGGGGCGACACGCTCCACGCCCGCCAGCGCGGCCAGCTCCAGACAGCCCGGGTGGCTGCCGGAGGTGAGGATCACCCGCTCGGCGAGACCGGCAACCTCCGCCGGCAGCTCGTTCTCCAGCTTCTCCTGATCGGTGATCAGGTACGGCCGGTCCGTCCGGCGGACCAGCTCGGCGACCGTCTCGCCGTCGAGCGCCGGTGAGAGCAGCACCGGCACGGCGCCGATGCGCGCCGCCGCGCAGGCCAGCAGCATGATGTCGAAACCGTCGGACTTGTGGACGACGACACGCTCGCCGGGGCGGACCCGCGCTGCCCACAGCCGGGACGCGATGTCGTCCACCACGTCCGCCACTTCGGCGACGGTCGCCCGGCGGCCCAGCTCCGGTGCGATGTCGAGGTCGTGGTCCAGGACGAGGATGTTCGCTCCATGCCGGGAGGCGGCCCGTTCGAAGAGCCGCCCGAGTTGAATACCCTGATTTCCGATACGCTGAAGAAGCATCTGCGTCCTTCTCTGCCACGGCTTTCCGATGTGCCTTCAACTGACGGGTGGCAGTCCGCTGAAAAAGACGTCCCGGAAACAAGCGGACCGCAACGGACGGAAATCGGATCACCGTTTCTCGATGACGTCCTTGATACGTCGAAGGGTGGCGGCGAGATCGCCGTCGATCTTCTCCCCCCACTCCGCGAAGAATCGCCTTTTCCCGCTCTCGTCCATCTCCGCGGTGATCCCGAGGACGCCCTCGGTGGCCGTGCCCATCCGGAAGTGGTGGATCAGCACGCTCTCCTCGCCGTCCTCCTCGACGTCGAAGCCCCACACGCTGTCCTGCTTGACCCCGGCCGCGTTGTGCATGGCCCAGCGGAAGGAGCGCCCCGGCTCGGCGGCCACCACCTCCGCCCTGGTGGTCCATCCCCCGCGCACCACCGGCGCCCAGGAGACGACCTCCGGACCGCGCACGTTCTCCCCCTGGAACACGGCACCCACGGCACCGGGTTCCCCGGCGACCCAGGCTCCTCCCCGGCATTCCGGACTCCACTCACCACTGCGCGGCAGATCGCTGATCACCGAATAGACCTCATGGGGCGCGGCCGCAATACGAACGGCGGCCCGTGACCGGAATAGAGGCGTCTTTTCGTCGTTGATCTCACTCATGCCGAGGATACTGACAGAGCCGTCGGGGGGCCGGTCAAGGTAAGGGCCACGGGTACGTCAAGTCGAATTGCCCGCGCAAGGCGGAACAGGGGCGCGTGAGTGGTACGGCGGGCCCTGGTACGGCGGATCGCGGTGCGGCGGATCGCGGTGCGGCGCCGGAGTGCCGCCACCACCGCGACAACGTCGCTGACCCGTAAGGTTTTTGCTCGGTCTCTGTCAAAAAAATGACAGCGCGGGCCTGCGTGCGGGGGAGGGGCGGTGTCCTCCGACCGCTCCGGGTCCGGACGCCCCGCGAGCGCGAGGCCATGTCGTTGACGCACAGTCATATAAGAATCGCCGTACGTGTTGATCTCGCACCGGCCGTTGACAAATCTTTGACCGGTCGAGAATCTGTGCCCCAAGTAGCCGCAAAATACAGACGAGTTCGCTCAAAAACTTATCAACCTGCCTTCAGGGGCAGGGCGTTCGCCCTGCCCGCTCCGCCCCGCAGCGGTCCGGAGGGCGGGGCACCACCGTCCCACCACCTCTTCTCCCCCTCATCGAACAGAGGACAGCATGAGACGGAAGCCATCCGTCCGGCGGATGATCACCGGGCTGCTCGCGGCCTGCCTGATCCCGCTCGGACTGCTCCCGGCCACGGCGCACGCCGCCGAGAAGGCCGCACCAGGCCCCAACCTGGCGCTCGGCCGGCCCGCCACCGCGAGTGGCGTCAACGGTTCCTACGGCGCGGGCAACGTCACCGACGGAAACCAGGGCTCGTACTGGGAGGGTCCGGACAACTCCTTCCCCCAGTGGGTCCGGATCGACCTCGGCGCCAAGACCTCCGTGAACCAGGTGACGCTCAAGCTCCCGACCACCTGGGAAGCCCGCGACGAGACGCTGAGCGTGCAGGGCGGCAACGACGGCGACACCTACTCCACCCTCGCCGCCCCGGCCTCCCGCACCTTCGGCCCCTCCACGGCCAACACCGTGACCCTCGACTTCGACGCCGCCGAGGTCCGCTACGTACGCGTCCAGGTGACGGCCAACACCGGCTGGCCCGCCGCTCAGCTCTCCGAGGTGGAGGTCCGCGGCGCCGGGGGCGACGACGGATCCACCGACCCGGGCGGGACGCCGGTCACCGGTACCAACCTCGCCCGCGGCAAGCCGATCGAGGCGACCTCGCACACCCAGAACTTCGTCGCGGCCAACGCCAACGACGACAGCCTGAACACCTACTGGGAGTCGTCCGGCACACCCGCCTCGCTCACCACCCGGCTCGGCGCCGACGCGGACATCGAGGCCGTCGTGGTCAAGCTGAACCCGGACCACGCCTGGTCGGCCCGTACCCAGGCCATAGAGGTCCTCGGCCGGGGCCAGACCGCCTCCGGCTTCACCTCGCTCAAGGCCCGAGCCGACTACTCCTTCAGCCCGGCCGGCAACGAGAACACCGTGACGATCCCGGTCGCGGCGCGCGCCGCCGACGTCCGCCTCACCTTCTCCTCCAACACCGGGGCCCCCGGCGCCCAGGTCGCCGAGATCCAGGTCGTCGGCACCGCCGCGCCCAACCCGGACCTCACGCTCACCGACCTGACGTGGACCCCGGTGACCCCGTCCGAGAAGGACGCGGTCACCGTCCGCGCCACCGTGCGCAACGCCGGCAGCGCGGCCTCGCCCGCCACCACCGTGGACGTCAGCGTGGACGGCACCGTCGCGGGCAGCGCCCCGGTCGGCGCGCTCGCCGCCGGAGCCTCCGTCACCGTCCCGGTGGACGTGGGCCGCAGGCCGACCGGCTCGTACACCGTCTCCGCCGTGGTCGACCCGACGGACACCGTCATCGAGCTGGACGACAGCAACAACAGCCGTACGGGCGACGGCAAGCTCGTCGTCTCGCAGGCCCCCGGCCCCGACCTCCAGGTGCTCGCCATCGCCGGCAACCCGGAGAACCCGGCCACCGGCGCCGACGTGAGCTTCACCGTCACCGTGCACAACCGCGGGACCACCGCCGTCCCGGCCGGTACGGTCACCCGGCTGACGGCCGGCACCACCACGCTCGACGGCACCACCCCGGCCGTCCCGGCAGGCCAGTCCGTCACCGTGCCGATCGCCGGCACCTGGAAGGCCACCGACGGCGGAGTCACGCTCACCGCCACCGCCGACGCCACCGACACCGTCACCGAGACCGACGAGAACAACAACACCTTCTCCCGCTCCCTGGTCGTCGGCCGCGGCGCCGCCGTGCCGTACACCGAGTACGAGGCGGAGGACGGCACCTACACCGGTACCCTCCTCACCACCGACGCGCTGCGTACCTTCGGCCACACCAACTTCGCCACCGAGTCCTCGGGCCGCGAGTCGGTCCGGCTCAACTCCACCGGACAGTACGTGGAGTTCACCTCCACCAACCCGTCCAACTCGATCGTCGTACGCAACTCCATCCCGGACGCGGCCGCCGGCGGCGGACAGGAGGCGACGCTCAGCCTCTACGCGGACGGCACCTTCGTCCGCAAACTGAACCTCTCCTCCAAGCACTCCTGGCTGTACGGCAGCACCGACGACCCCGAAGGTCTCACCAACCGCCCCGGCGGCGACGCCCGGCGGCTCTTCGACGAGTCCCACGCGCTGCTCAGCCGGACCTACCCCGAGGGCACCACCTTCCGCCTCCAGCGGGACGCGGACGACACGGCGGGCTTCTACATCGTGGACCTCGTCGACCTGGAGCAGGTCGCGCCCCCGGCCGCCAAGCCGGCGAACTGCACCTCGATCACCGAGTACGGTGCCGTGCCCAACGACGGCATCGACGACACCGACGCCCTCCAGCGCGCCGTGACCGCCAACCAGAACGGCCAGATCTCCTGCGTCTGGATCCCGGCCGGCCAGTGGCGCCAGGAGCAGAAGATCCTGACCGACGACCCGCAGAACCGAGGGCAGTACAACCAGGTCGGCATCAGGGACGTCACCATCAAGGGTGCCGGGATGTGGCACTCCCAGCTCTACACCCTCACCGCCCCGCAGGACGCGGGTGGCATCAACCACCCGCACGAGGGCAACTTCGGCTTCGACATCGACGACAACACGCAGATCTCCGACATCGCCATCTTCGGTTCCGGCACCATCCGGGGCGGCGACGGCGACGCCGAGGGCGGAGTCGGTCTCAACGGCCGCTTCGGCAAGGACACCAAAATCAAGAACGTCTGGATCGAGCACGCCAACGTGGCGGTCTGGGCTGGCCGCGACTACTCCAACATCCCCGAGCTGTGGGGGCCGGGCAACGGCCTGGAGTTCAGCGGCATGCGCATCCGCAACACCTACGCCGACGGCATCAACTTCTCCAACGGGACACGTAAGTCGACCGTCTTCAACTCGTCCTTCCGCAACACGGGTGACGACTCGCTCGCCGTCTGGGCCAGCAAGTACGTCAAGGACACCTCGGTGGACATCGGCTCCGACAACCACTTCCGCAACAACACGATCCAGCTGCCCTGGCGGGCCAACGGGATCGCCGTCTACGGAGGCTTCGGCAACACGATCGAGAACAACGTCATCTCCGACACGATGAACTACCCGGGCATCATGCTCGCCACCGACCACGACCCGATCCCCTTCTCCGGGCAGACCCTCATCGCGGGCAACACCCTGCACCGCACCGGCGGGGCGTTCTGGAACGAGGCCCAGGAGTTCGGCGCCATCACGCTCTTCGCCCAGGCCACCGACATTCCCGGGCTCACCATCCGGGACACGGACATCCTGGACTCGACGTACGACGGCATCCAGTTCAAGACGGGTGGCGGGCAGTACCCGGACGTGAAGATCACCGACGTCCGGATCGACAGGTCCAACAACGGCTCCGGCATCCTCGCGATGGGCGGTGCCCGGGGCAGCGCGACCCTGACGAACGTCACCATCTCCCACTCGCGTGACGGTGACGTCACGGTCGAGCCGGGCTCGCAGTTCGTCTTCAACGGCTCGCCCGCCAAGGCGGCCCGCCGCTGACCCGCCGCGGGCCGGGACGCCACACGGCCCGGCCCGCACCACGGCCCCGCCCGTCCACCCCACGCACGGGGACGGACGGGCGGGGCGCGTCTGCCCGTCCGCCCCCGTGCGAGGGGCCCCGAAATCTTGTCGCCCGCGCTCGCCTCGTCCGGTACGGTCGCGGAGTTCCCCCACTGGGAGTCCACGCGTTCGCGGGTGGCCCCGGCACGTTCCCACGCCGAGAGCAGGTCTTCGTCCATGGCATGTCGTATCAGTGAACTCGTGCTCGGTTGCCGCGACCCCGAGGTACTGGCCCGGTTCTGGTGCGAGGTCCTGGACTTCGTCGTACTCGACCGCGAGGACGACGGCACCTTGGAGATCGGACCGCGCGAGGGGTTCGGCGGGCCGCAGCCGACGATCATCCTCAGCCGCAGGGACGAGCCGGAGAAGGGGAAGTCCCGGCTGCACATCGACGTCAACGCCACCGACCGCGATCAGGACGCCGAGCTCGAACGCCTGCTGGAACTCGGTGCGCGCCCGGCCGACATCGGCCAGACGGGGGAGGAGCAGTGGCACGTCCTGGTCGACCCCGAAGGCAATGAGTTCTGCCTGCTGAAGGCCCGCCTCAACCCGCTCTGACGCTCAGCGGCCAGGCTCCGGCACGGCACCGGGCACCCAGGACCGGCTTCTTCCCCGTACGCGGCCGTCGCCCCGGACACCCGATGCGGTACGAAGTGCGGTGTGAACGAACAGACCCAGCCCGCGACCCACCGCGTGTTCATCGCCCTCGCCCCGCCCGACCACGCCAAGGAAGAACTCGCCCGGCTGCTGCGCCCCGCCTACGGCACACACCCTCACATGCGGTGGAACCGTGTCGAGGACTGGCACATCACCCTGGCGTTCCTCGGGGAACTACCGGCCGAGACCGTTCCGCTCCTGCGCCGGCCGCTCGCCGGCCTCGCGTCGGCCCACCGACCGCCCTGGCTGTCCCTGCGCGGCAGCGGGGACTTCGACGACCGGGTGCTGTGGACCGGGATCGACGGTGACCTCGACGCGCTGCACACGCTCGCCACCGACGTGCGTACCGTCGTCAGGGACTGCGGTGTCGCCTTCGAGGGCCGCCCCCTCTGGCCCCATCTGACCCTGGCCCGCGCCCGCCGGGGAGACAGGACCTCGGCGGCGGAGATCGCCGAGGGGCTCGCCGGATTCACCGGCCGACGGTGGCCCGCCGAACGCCTGCACCTGGTCGGCAGCAACGTGGGACGCAGCCGTGGGCCGATCCACTACCGCGACATCGCGGCGTGGCCTCTGGGCGACGGCGACCGCACCGAGCCCTGATCCGGAGCGGGCACCCGCCGGGGGAGGCGATCGATCACCACAGGTGACGCCACGTCACATGACGTTTTGTCACATGACGTGGCGTCACACGAAATGAAGCGGTCAGCCCGTGGCGTCGAGGTCCTGGGAGAGAAGGGTCGCCAGCTCCTCGACGGCCTCCCGCCCCCCGTCACCGATGGCGGTCAGGACGACGGAGTCACCGTGCTGAGCGGCCAGGGCGAGGACCGAGAGCATGCTCCGGGCGTCGACCGGCTCTCCTCCGTCCCGCGCGATCGTCACCTTGACGGGCTGGCGGGTGGCCGCCTGGACGAACAGCGAGGCGGGGCGGGCGTGCAGACCCCTGGGGGAGCCGACGGTGACGGTGCGCTGGTACATGGATCACTCCTGTGGGACGGATGAGCGACCGCGCGCCCCGGAGCCGGCTCCGCCTCCGTTCGGAGACGGGGCCGGGAACCCGGGGCGGCGCGGGGAGACGGACGGAGGTCAGGCGGCGACGGACGCCTCGGGCTTCCCGGGTGCCGCGGCGGCCTCCCGCGAGGTCCGGCGCGTTCCCTTGAGTACGACCACGAGAGCGGCCGACACCGCCGTACCCGCGGCGACGGCCAGCAGGTAGAGGAACGGTTCCCCGATCAGCGGCACGACGAAGATTCCGCCGTGCGGCGCGCGGAGCGTGCAGCCGAAGGCCATCGACAGGGCACCGGTGACCGCTCCGCCCGCCATGACCGAGGGGATCACCCGCAGCGGGTCGGCCGCGGCGAACGGGATCGCGCCCTCGGTGATGAACGAGGCGCCCAGCACCCAGGCCGCCCTGCCGTTCTCCCGCTCGGTGTGGGTGAACAGCCTGCCGCGTACGGTCGTGGCGAGTGCCAGAGCGAGCGGCGGGACCATGCCCGCCGCCATGACGGCCGCCATGACCTTGAGACTGCCGGGCGTCGGGTCGGCCAGGCCGCCGACGGCGAAGGCGTAGGCGACCTTGTTGAGCGGGCCGCCCATGTCGAAGCACATCATCAGGCCGAGGACGACGCCCAGGATGACCGCGTTGGAGCCGGACAGACCGTTCAGCCAGTCGGTGAGCGCGTTCTGGAGCGAGGCGATCGGCTTGCCGACCACGACGAACATCAGGAAGCCGACGACTATGGACGCGAGCAAGGGGATCACGAGCACCGGCATGATGCCGCGCAGCGTGGGGTGCACCTTCACCCGCTGGATCGCCATCACCACGGCACCGGCCAGGAGCCCGGCGACCAGACCGCCGAGGAATCCCGCGTCGATGGTCAGCGCGATCGCGCCGCCCACGAAGCCGGGGACGAGCGCGGGCCGGTCCGCCATGCCGTACGCGATGTAACCCGCCAGCACCGGGACGAGGAAGCCGAACGCGGCGCTGCCGATCTGGTTGAGCAGGGCGGCCCAGCTGTCGGCCTCGCCCCAGACGAAGTGGTCGGCGACCGACGCGGCACCGGCGATCTCGTAGCCGCCGATGGCGAAGGACAGGGCGATGAGGAGCCCGCCCGCCGCGACGAACGGCACCATGTAACTGACGCCGGACATCAGGTAGGTCCGCAGCCGGACACCGAAGTGCGTGCGGTCTCCACCTGCCCCTCCTCCACCCCCGCCGTCCGGGGCGGGACCCTCGGCGAGAGCGGTGATCTCGCCGCGCTCGGCCTTGCCGCGGGCCTCGGCGATCAGCTCGGCGGGCCGGCTGATCCCGGCCTTCACCCCGACGTCGACGACCGGCTTGCCGGCGAACCGTGCCTTCTCGCGTACCTCGACGTCATGGGCCCAGATCACGGCGTCCGCCGCGGCGATGACGGCGGGCTCCAGCCGCTCGAACCCGGCCGAGCCCTGCGTCTCGACGCTGAGCTCGACGCCTTCGGACCGGGCGGCGCTCTCCAGCGCCTCGGCGGCCATGTAGGTGTGGGCGATACCGGTGGGACAGGACGTGACGGCGACGATACGGAACGGCTCGTCCGGCGCCGCGTCGGGGACGACGGACGAAGGCGCGTCGGGGACATCGGGCGAAGCCGTGCCGGAGACATCGGATTCAGGCGCGTCGGGGACGACGACGGACGCGGGGTCCCGGTCACCACGGATGAGCGCCGCGGCACCGGCGCTGTCCCGCTCGGCCCGCAGCGCGGCCGTGAACTCGGGGTTCGTCAGCCGCCGGGCCAGCCCCGAGAGGATGGTGAGATGGGCGTCGTCCGCTCCGGCCGGCGCGGCGATCAGGAAGATCAGATCGGCGGGGCCGTCCGCGGCGCCGAAGTCGATGCCCCGGCCGCTGCGGCCGAAGGCGAGTGTCGGTGCGGCGACGTGCTCGCTGCGGCAGTGCGGAATGCCGATCCCGCCGTCCAGACCGGTCGGCATCTGGGCCTCCCGGGCCGCCACGTCGGCGAGGAAGCCGTCGAGGTCGGTGACGCGGCCGGCCGCGACCATCCGTTCTGCCAGGGACCTGGCGGCGTCGTTCTTCGTCTCGGCGGACAGATCGAGATCGACCAGTTCCGCGGTGATCAGCTCACTCATCGCGGGGCTCCTTGCTCGTGGACCGCCGGGCGGGCGGCTCGGGGGACGTGGGGGACGGGAAGGTGGTCGCGGGTACGCGGGGGGCGAGCGGTCATGGAGCGGGCTCCGTCAGAGCGCGGTCCATGGGGATGTCCGTGGTCGTGATGACCGAGGACAGATCGAGGTCCGCCGGGGTGGGCATGACGCTCCCCGGCAGCTGGACGGCCGCGGCCCCGTGTGCCACCGCGGCGGCGAGGGCGGCCGGGCCGGTGCCGCCGGCGGCGAGGAACCCCGCCAGGGAAGCGTCCCCGGCGCCGACATTGCTGCGGACGGCGTCCACCCGCGCACTGCCGAAGTGGGCTCCGGAGCCGTCGACCAGCAGTTGCCCGTCGGCCCCGAGACTGGCCAGGACGCACCGCGCGCCACGTGCGCGCAACTCCTCGGCGGCCTTGACGGCTTCCCCGACCGTGGCGAGCGGACGGCCGACGGCCTCGGCGAGCTCCTCGGCGTTCGGTTTGATCACGTCGGGCCGCTCCCGCAGTGCCGCGACGAGCGCGGCACCGGAGGTGTCCAGGGCGATCCGGGCACCGGCGCGATGGCTGCGCGCGACCAGCTCGGCGTACCACTCGGGGGGCAGCCCGCGGGGCAGGCTGCCGCAGCAGGCGATCCAGTCCGTGGCCGCCGAGCGCGCCCGTACGGCATCCAGCAGGCCCTCGGCCTCCGCCGCCGTGATCTCCGGTCCGGCCGCGTTCACCTTGGTGAGTGTGCCGTCCGGCTCGACGAGCGTGACGTTGATACGGGTGCTGCCGGCGATCGGCACCCCGGCGGCCTCGATGCCGTGCTCGCCCAGCAGCCGGGCGAGCAGGGCGCCTTCCGGCCCGCCGAGCGGCGCGACCGCGACCGTACGGTGGCCCGCCGCCGCGACCGCGCGCGAGACGTTGATGCCCTTGCCGCCGGGATCGACACGGTCGGCGGTGGCCCGCAGGACGGCGCCGCGGGTGAGGGCGGGCAGTTCGTAGGTGCGGTCCAGGCTGGGATTGGGTGTGACGGTGAGGATCATGCGCGTACTACTTCCGTGCCCCGGCTCTCGATGGAGAGGGCGTTCTCGGGGCTGAGCCCGGTGTCCGTGATGAGCAGGTCGATGCCGTCGAGGTCGCCGAAGCGGGCGAAGTGCTCCTGGCCGAACTTGGCCGAGTCGGCGAGGAGCACCACCCGGCGCGCCGCGGAGATCACGGCACGTTTCACCGCCGCCTCGGCGAGATCCGGAGTCGTCAGGCCCCCTTGCGGGGAGAAGCCGTTGGTGGCGAGGAAGACGACGTCCGCGTTGATCTGGCTGTAGGCGCTCAGGGCCCAGGCGTCCACCGCCGCCCGGGTCCTGTGGCGGACGCGGCCACCGACCAGATGCAGTGAGATGCCCGGATGGTCGGCGAGACGGGCCGCGACCGGCAGGGCGTGGGTCACCACGGTGAGGACGGAACCGAGCGGGACGGCGGCGGCCAGTCTGGCGGTCGTCGTCCCGGCGTCGATGATCACGTTGCCCTCGGCGGGCAGCTCACCCAGTGCGGCGGCCGCGATGCGGTCCTTCTCGTCGGCGGCCACCACGTCGCGCTCGGCGAGGTCGGGCTCGAAACCGAGGCGACCGGCCGGAATGGCTCCCCCGTGCACCCTGCGCAGGAGCCCGGCGCGGTCGAGCGCCTTGAGGTCGCGCCGGATCGTCTCGGCGGTCACCTGGAACTCCTCGGCGAGAGACAGCACGTCGACCCGGCCGCTGTCGTGGGCCAGGCGGAGGATCTCTTGCTGCCGCTCCGGTGCGTACATGTGGTTTCGTATCCGTTCCATGCCCGACTGTGTGGTTTGACGCCGAGATTACGTGCTTGAGACGCGGAAGTAAACACATTCGGGCTCCGTGTGGGCGCGATCGGACATGTGTGATCGGGTATCTGTGAGGAGTGGCGACCCGGCCGCGGCAGGGGGCGGCGGGGCGCGCGGGCGGCCGACCGGAGGTCTCGACGGTCCGGGAGAGCGTGGCCGCGGCCCGTCGGCCGCCTGGGGAAGTGCGGTCGGCCCCGACCGGCTGACCGCGCGGCGGCCGGCGCACGACCTGACACGGACGTGCCCCGCACCGCCGAGTGGACGGCGCACGGAAGGGCGTGGGCCCCGCGCGCAATGACCCGTTCGGCACCCCGCACGCCCTGTCGAGGGCTCCGTGGACGCGGCGATGATGAGCCGCGATCGCACGTGATCCCAAGGCTCCGACCACCTGACTTCCCGTCAGGTGGCCATGCGGTGGAAGGAACCCACGTTGTTGCTTCTCGTCTCTCCGGACAGCGTCGCCGAGGCTCTCGACTGCGCGAAAGCGGCGGAGCACCTGGACATCGTCGATGTGAAGAAGCCCGATGAGGGCTCCCTCGGCGCGAACTACCCGTGGGTCATCAGGGAGATCCGCGACTCGGTCCCCGCGGACAAGCCGGTGTCGGCCACGGTGGGAGACGTACCGTACAAGCCCGGCACGGTGGCCCAGGCGGCGCTCGGCGCGGCGGTCTCCGGCGCCACGTACATCAAGGTCGGCCTGTACGGATGCACGACCCCCGACCAGGCCGTCGAGGTCATGCGGGGGGTCGTCCGGGCGGTGAAGGACTACCGGCCCGACGCGTTCGTCGTCGCCTCGGGCTACGCCGACGCCCACCGGATCGGCTGCGTCAACCCCCTCGCGCTGCCCGACATCGCCCGTCGCTCCGGCTCCGACGCGGCCATGCTGGACACCGCGGTCAAGGACGGAACCCGGTTGTTCGACCACGTTCCGCCCGACGTCTGCGGGGAGTTCGTCCGGCTGGCCCATGAGGCCGGGTTGCTCGCGGCCCTCGCCGGCAGCGTCACGGTGGGAGACCTCGGCGCGCTGACCCGTATCGGCACGGACATCGTGGGGGTGCGCGGAGCGGTCTGCGAGGGGGGCGACCGGAACACCGGAAGCATCCAGCCGCACCTCGTGGCCGCCTTCCGCGCGGAGATGGACCGGCATGCCCGGGACCACGCGGCGGCCGCCGTCGCCGCCGCGAGCTGACCCCCGCGGTGGAGGTGACTCGGCCCCGTCGCGCGGCGGCGGGCAGCGGAGCGCGATTCGCCGTCCTCGACCCGGCGACGGGCGAGACCTTCGACGAGGCCCCCGACCAGCGTCCGGAGGAGCTGGACGCCGTCGTCGACCGGGCCCACGAGGCATGGCGCGGCTGGCGGACCGACTCCGTCGCACGGGCCACGGCCCTGTCGGCGGCGGCCGACGCCGTGGAGGCGGCCGGGGCCGACCTCGCCCGGCTGCTCACCCGCGAGCAGGGCAAGCCGCTGTCCGAGTCGTACGCGGAGATCGCCCGCACGGCGGCCCGCCTGCGCTACTTCGCCGAGCTGGCCCCCCGGGTCCAGCCGATCACGGACGGACGGCCGGTACGCAGCGAGATCCGCTGGCGTCCCCTCGGTCCCGTCGCCGCGATCGTCCCGTGGAACTTCCCGCTCCAGCTCGCGTCGGCGAAGATCGCGCCCGCCCTCGCCGCGGGCAACACGGTGGTGGTCAAGCCCTCACCCTTCACACCCCTCGCCACACGGATGCTGGGGTCCGTCATGTCCACGGCCCTCCCCGAGGACGTACTGATGATCGTCACCGGTCGTGAACCCCTCGGTGCCGCTCTCGCGTCGCACCCGGGAATCCGGCACGTGACCTTCACCGGTTCGGTTCCCACCGGCCGGGCCGTCGCCCGGAGCGCGGCGGCCTCGCTCGCCCGGGTCACCCTGGAGCTGGGAGGCAACGACGCCGCCGTCCTGCTGGACGACGTGGACGTGGAGCGGATCGCGGACCGGCTCTTCTGGGCGGCGTTCCGCAACTGCGGGCAGGTCTGCATGGCGGTCAAGCGCGTCTACGCCCCCGCCCGGCTGTACGCCCAGGTGGTCGAGGCCCTCGCGCACCGCGCGAAGACCACCGTCGTCGGGGCCGGGCTCGCCCCGGGCTCGCGGCTGGGGCCGGTCAACAACGCCCCCCAACTGGCCCGGGTCGAACGCCGCACCGCACAGGCCCTGGCGGCCGGGGCACGGGCGGTGACCGGCGGCGGCCGGCTGGACCGGCCCGGATACTTCTTCGCCCCGACGATCCTGGCCGACGTCCCACCGGACAGCCCGGTGGTGACCGAGGAGCAGTTCGGCCCGGTCCTGCCGGTGCTGCCGTACCGGAGCGTCGACGAGGCCGTGGAGGCGGCCAACGGCACCCGCTTCGGGCTGGGCGGCTCGGTGTGGGGCACCGACCTCGACGCGGCCGAGGCGGTGGCCGGCCGGCTGGAGTGCGGGACGGCCTGGGTCAACCACCACGCCGAACTGTCCCTCGCCCAGCCCTTCGCGGGCATCAAGGAAAGCGGTGTCGGGGTCGCGGGCGGACCGTGGGGGTTCCACGGGAACCTCAGACCCTTCGTCGTGCACCGCCCGGAGGAGGCATGACGATGAGGTTCGGCGCGGCCGTACTGCGTGCGTACGACAGCGCGTTCACCCTGGAAGAGGTGGTCCTGAACGCGGGACCGGCCGACGGTGAGGTCCTGGTCAGGATCGCGGGCTGCGGGATGTGCCGGACCGATCTCGCGGTCCGGCGTTCGGCGGGCCGCTCGCCGCTGCCCGCGGTCCTCGGCCACGAGGGGTCCGGGACCGTGGCGGAGACGGGCGGAGGGGACACCGGCCTGAGCGTCGGCGACCACGTCGTCCTGAGCTTCGACTCCTGCGGACGCTGCCGGACCTGCATGGGCGCGGCGCCCGCCTACTGCGACTCCTTCGCCTCACTCAACCTCTACGGAGGGCGCGAGGAGGGCGCGGGCAGATTCACCGACGCGGCCGGGGGCGAGCTGGCTCCCCGGTGGTTCGGGCAGTCGTCGTTCGCCGAGTACGCGATCGTCCCGGCCCGCAACGCCGTCCGGGTCGATCCCTCGCTTCCCGTCGAACTGCTCGGGCCGCTCGGCTGCGGCTTCCTCACCGGTGCCGGGGCGGTCCTCAACTCCTTCGGTGCCGGCCCCGGCGACACCGTCGCGGTCTTCGGCGCGGGAGCGGTGGGCCTGGCCGCGGTGATGGCGGCCACCGCGGCCGGGGCGGCCACTGTGGCCGTCGACCGGCACCCCGGACGGCTGGCCCTCGCCGAGCGGCTCGGAGCGGTCCCGCTGTCCGCCGCGTCGCCCGGCCTCCCCGGCCGCCTTCGGCAACTGACCGACGGGGGCGCGCGGTACGCGCTGGACACGACGGGTTCCGCCCGGCTGATCAACGACGCGCTCCTGGGCCTGCGTCCGACCGGCCACCTCGGCCTGGTGGCCCGGCTCCACACCGCGCTGCCGATCGAACCAGGGGCACTGGACCGGGGCCGGAAGATCTCCCACATCTGCGAGGGGGACGCGGTGCCGGGACTGTTGATTCCACGCTTGACCGGGCTGTGGCAGGCCGGCCGGTTCCCCTTCGACCAACTGATCCGCACGTATCCGCTCGCCGGCGTCAACGAGGCCGAACGGGACTGCGAAGCGGGCCGGGTGGTCAAACCCGTACTGCTTCCCTAAGGGCTGTCCCGTCATCCCTGGCGGGCGCGCGACGACAGCTACGGCACCTCGCCGCGTTGTCGGAACGCCCGAATACATCCCGTACGCGGACGCCCCTCCGCCTTGCGACGCACCGCATCTGACGCCGCGCGCTGATCCGCCACGGATCACGGGACAGCCTCCACTCGACCCACACGACCCACTCGTCACAAGGGAGAACACATGGCGGACACAGCGCATCGGAAGACCGGCGTGGAAGGTGGCGTCGGCCTGACCGCTCTCATGGTCGCCGCGGCACGGGCGATCGAGACCCACCGGCACGACAGCCTGGCCCAGGACGCCTTCGCGGAGCACTTCGTGCGCGCCGCCCCGGCGTCCGCCCACTGGCCGGTGCGCATACAGCAGGTCCCGGACGGGGACGCGAACCCGCTCTGGGGGCGTTTCGCGAGGTACTTCGGTCTGCGGACGCGGGTCCTCGACGACTTCCTCCTGCGGGCGGCGCACACGGGCGGCGCACGCCAGGTGGTCCTGCTCGGCGCGGGGCTGGATTCGCGCGCCTTCCGGCTCGACTGGCCTCCCGGCTGTGCGGTCTTCGAGATCGACAGGGAAGGCGTGCTCGCGTTCAAGCACCAGGTGCTCGGCGGGCTGTCGGCCACCCCGAAGGCGGCGCGCGTACCGATCCCGATCGATCTGCGTGCCGACTGGGCCGACGCGCTGACCGACGCCGGGTTCGACCCCGGCGCACCCAGCGTCTGGCTGGCCGAGGGGCTGCTGTTCTACCTGCCCGTCACCGCCGAGACGTACCTCATCCACACCGTGGACCGGCTGAGTGCCGGGGGCAGCGCTCTGGCGTACGAGGTCAAGCTCGAAAAGGACCTGATGGAGTACCGCGACAGCTCGCTCTACACGTCCACGAGACACCACATCGGTATCGACCTGCTCACCCTCTTCGACGGCGAACCCCGGCCCGACTCCGCCGGTGAGCTGTCCGGCAAGGGCTGGTCGACCTCGGTCCACACCCCCTTCGAGTTCACCCGTCGGCACGGGCGCGGCCCGCTGCCCGAGGAGAACGACGCGTTGGCGGGCAACCGGTGGGTGTTCGCGAACAAGCCGCCCGCGTAGAGACGCGTCACGAGGAGAGGCCCGGTCCACGAGTGCGAGGAAGGATCCCGAGATCCGTCAGGGCCGCTGCCGCCCACTCGTGCGGCACAGATTTCCGGCGGCTGTGAAGAGAGAAGACCGCCGTCACGGCACGCAGAAAATCTATCTCGGCGAGAGTAGACATGCGGGGGCGCGGAGGCTAATGTCGTGCCCGTAGCCAAGAAGTCGGGAAGGCGCGACAGACACGAACTGCCGCGCACGCAGGACCAGCAGTCAGTGGCACGGCAGTGGAGCGGCGGGGCCGGACGGATCTCGGGGTCCCCTCGCTGGCGGCCGGGCCGGGCGGCTCACCGGAGCCGCCACGCAGTACGCGGGACCCGCAGGTGCAAGTAGCTGGATCAGCAAGAGGAGAAGGAGGCAGACGCCATCAGGATCGCCCGGGGCGAGGACGTAGTCCGCCCGGGTACCGCAGGCCCCGGAACGGAAGGTGGTCCCACGGTCACGCATTCGCGATCCCCGCACGCATCCCCCTCTCCCGGGAGAGCGAGCGGTACGAGAAGCCCGGCAGCGGAATAGGCCGGGAGATGGTGTTCAAATCCCTCGGGGCCCTGGTGCCGTACGGCACCAGGGCCCCCCGACGCGTTCCCCCGACGGAGGTGCGAATGACCGCAGACCACTCCCTGAGCCGTCTTGACGACGACGACTACCCCGCCTACACCATGGGACGGGCCGCCGACATGCTGGGCACCACCCCCGCTTTCCTGCGGGCCATCGGTGAAGCCGGCCTGATCGCCCCCCTGCGCTCGGTGGGCGGCCACCGCCGCTACTCCCGCTACCAGTTGAGGATCGCCGCCCGCGCCCGCGAGCTCGTCGACCAGGGCACCCCGGTCGGCGCGGCCTGCCGCATCGTCATCCTCGAAGACCAGCTCGAAGAAGCCCAGCGCATCAACGAAGAACACCGCGACCGTGTCAGGCCGCGCGGCACGGCGGACGCCTGACCCTCCGGCCACCACGGTTTTCTCCGCGTTTCCCGACCGGAACCGGTCACGCGGCCCTACCTTCTTCGGTGAGACAGCCCGGCGGTGCGGACGGCGCCGGTCATCGGGGAAGCGGCGGACGAGAGGATCGGCGCCGCCCGTCCGTGCCCGCCCGGCCTGTCGGGCCGAGCGGCACCCGCCGCTCACGGAGGAAGGACGCGCCATGCCCACGATCTACCGCGAACCGGACTACGTCTACGAGGACTTGGTCGACCTCGTGGAAGGTCAGCTCCGGGTCGTGGAGCTGACCGCCATCAACGCGGAGATCGGCGGTCCGGGCGAGCGGCTGTGGATGACCGAACCCGGACTCGCGGTGTCAGAGGTCTACCGGCTGTGGCACAAGGGCAAGGGCAAGGGCAAGAGCACGGACAAGGCCCCGGCCGAGGGAAGGTACTGGGCCGTGGACCGGGACGACGCGTGGGACGCGATGCCCCGGCTGCGCGAGGCCTTGGCCGGTGTCCTGGCCCGGCTGACCCGTCCGGGATCGGCGAGCGAGTACGCCCTGGAGCCGGGCCGCGAAGAACGGGACCTGGCGGTGCTGGCCGAGCTGGAAGCCGTCTGGCTGTCCGGCCTTTCACTCCTGGGCGAGGCACACGGCCCCCGCGCGGTGGAACGGGAGCTGAACCATGAGCTGTTCATCCCGATACAGGCGGAACTCGCCCGAGCCGGCGCACTGCGCTCCCGCATGCTCCAGGAACGGTACGGCACCGGCCCGGACGCCGCGGCGAGGGCCGCGACCGAGCTGGGCTGGGACATCGGCAAGGCCCGCAGAGCACTGGCCGCGGGCGACGAGTACCGGCAGTGGGTGCGGGACGGGGCCGCCCACGCCCGTGACCGCATCGCGGTGCGCCGTCCTCCGGGCGAGACCGGTCTGCCCGATGTGCTGGCGGCCACCCTGATGACAGCGGCGTGCGCGTACGAGGACGTGGTCCCCGGACGGCCCAGCCCCCTCCCGCTGCCGGACGAGCTGGCCCGTTGGTACGTGTTCGTCCAAGGACTCGGCGCGTGCGTCGCCGTCGCGGTGGAAGACGCCTACACCCCCGACGGCAGCCCCCGGGACTACATGCGCGTCGCCCCGGTCGCCATGGTCGTCCAAGCGGGCTGGACCGTGCGCGACGGCGTGATCTTCTCACCCCTGCCCTACGCGGAGTACCCCGGCGGCATCGAGTACGACGAAGAGGCCGTTCGTGCCAGTGGCGGCACACCGCTCTCCGACGAGTCACCGTAGGCCACCGATCCGGCCAGGGGTGAGGCCGGGCCGGACGGGCGGGGCGGAGGACGCCGTGCCAGGGTCCCGCCCCGGCACCGCGTCAACGGGTGGACCGCACAGCCCGCCCCCTCCAGGGGCCGCGGGCTCACAGACTCACAGGCCGAGCTTGCTGAGGCGGTCCTCGTACCGGATGGCCAGGTCCTCGGGCTCGTCGGCCGGGTCGGCCCACATGCTCTCCAGTTCGGACCGTACGGCGGCGGGCAGCGCCTCGTAGCGCCGGGTCCAGGAGGTGCCGTCCGGCATCCAGTAGCCGACGACCTTGAAGCGCTCGGCGGGAAGCTTCAACTCCCGGCGCAGATACCGGCGTACGGCGCGCAGGGCGTCCGTCTGGCCGGCGACCCACACATAGCCGCCGGTCAGGTCCGTACCGGGCGGGACCGCGGCGCCCACCAGTTCGGCCAGGCGGCTGGGGCCGTGGCCGTTGCCGCCGTAGGTCCAGGCCGCCCGGACGCCGGGCCGGTCCGGGAGCGGCTGGACGCAGGACGGGCCGGGAACTTCGAGGACGGCCCGGGTCGTGACGTGGTCCGGGGTGTTCTCGACGAGGCGTCCGACGGCGGGCAGACCGCTCAGGTCGGAGACCAGGACCTGCCAGGTGAGGTCGGCCGGGGGACTGTAGAGGCCGGTGGGGGAGTTGAGGCCGATCACGTCGCCCGGCCGGGCCGCGGCGGCCCAGCCGGAGGCCGTCCCGTGGCCGTGCAGCACGAAGTCGATGTCGATCTCACCGGTCTCCGGGCGGGCGGACCGGACGGTGTACGTGCGTACGGGGGCCTCGGGCCGCCCCTCAGGGGTTCGCCATCCGCCGTTGTCCGTCGCGTCGGGCAGGGAGACGTCGGTGCGGTCGGGGCCGTGCGGGAGGAACAGCCGGACGTATTCGTCGCCGACGCCCGTGGACGTGAACGAGGCCAGGCCCTCGCCGTGGAACGTGATGCGGACCATGGTCGTGGTGAGCGGCCGGACGCGGGCCACCACGGCGCGGTGAATGGTCATGGGTGCTGCTCCTTGGTGTGCGGGTCGGTGTGTGGATCCGTGCGCGGGCGGGAGGAGGGCCCGGTGCCGGTGTACGCGTGCCAGAGGGCGGCGTACTCGCCCGCGGAGGCCAGCAGTTCGTCGTGGGTGCCCTGCTCGGCGACCTCCCCGCGCCGGAGTATGAGGATGCGGTCCGCGTCGCGCGCCTGTTCCAGGCGGTGCGCCACGATCACGCTGGTGCGTCCCCGGACGACGCGTTCGAGAGCTGTCCGGAGAAGCGTGCGGGTCTGCGGACCGGACTGTGCGGTGGCCTCGTCGAGGACGACGAGATCCGGGTCGGCGAGGAGCGCGCGGGCCAGCGCGAGGTGCTGGACCGACCCGTCGTCGAGGGGGGTGCCGCCGGCGCCGAGGACGGTGCCGAGCCCGGACGGGGTTTCCAGCGCCCAGTCCGCTCCGGCCTCGCGCAGGGCCCGGCGGAGTTCGTCGTCGGTGGCGGTGGGCCGGGCGATCCTCAGGTTGTCCGCCAGGGTGCCGCCGAACAGATGGACCTCCTGGGTGACCAGATACCGGGACGGGGCGCGGGCGGCCTCCGCGTCGGTGGTGGTGATCTCTCCGCGGTCCGGTTCGCCCAGGCCCGCGATCAGATGGGCCAGCGTGCTCTTGCCGGAGCCGCTGGCCCCGACGAGCGCGAGGCTCGTGCCCGCGGGTACGTGGAGCGAGACATCGCGCAGGGCCTGGCGTGTGCCGTCGTACGAGAACGAGACTCCCTTCACGTCGACCGCCGGGCGGTGGCGCGTGTCCGCCGTGGCGGACCGCTCGTGGGCGTCACCTATGCGGTCTCCGGCGTCGCTGTCACGGGTGTCGCGGCCCAGGTCGGTGACACCGACGAGCCGTGACAGTCCCGCCGTCGCCCGCTGGATGTCGTCCAGGCTCCCGAGGAGCGCCCCGACAGGGCCGAAGAGGCGGTGGAAGTAGAGGGCCGCGGCCGTGGCCGTACCCACCGAGACGGCCCCGGAGCCGAGGAGCGCGAAGCCCGTGACGAGCACGGCGGCGAGGCCGAGGAACTCCGCCGCGTTGAGCAGGCCCGTGAACCGGTTGCGCAGCCGCACACCGTCGCGCTGCCGTGCGACGGCCAGTTCGCTGTGTGCGGCCAGCGCGCCGAGGTGCCGGTCCTGGGTCCGGTACGCGCGGATCGTCTCGGCGCCGTGCACCGCCTCGATGACGGACTGGCCGCGGGCGGACTCCAGCCGGCGGACGTCCCCGTACACGAGGTGCGAGCGGGCGAGGAACCGCCGGGTGGCGAGTACGTGGACGGGCAGGCAGACCAGGCCGGCGAGTGCCAGGCGGAAGTCGAGGACCGCGAGGCCCACGAGGCTCAGCCCGATCGTGAAGCTCGCGGCGGTGACGTCGGGAAGCACGTCGGAGGCCGCGTCGGAGATCGCCTCGACATCGCGGGTCACCCGCGAGACGACATCGGAGCTGTCCGAGGACTCCAGGGTGCTCGCCGGAAGGTGGACCGCGGTCTCGAACACGTCCTCGCGCAGGGCGGCGAGGACACCCTGGACGAGGACGACCAGCATCCGGCCGCCGGCGTACGCGAGAGCGGCCCCGGCGACGGCGACGAGCACGAGGGCGACGCCGAGCACCAGGACGCGGTCCTTCCCGCCCGAGTCCGCGACGGCGTCCACGATGCCGCCGAGGAGCGGGGGAGTGGCGAGGGTGACGGTCGTACCGCCGAGCAGGGTGAGCAGTGAGGCGGCGAGCCGGCCGCGGTGCGCGCCGAGCCGCCGGACGAGCTCCTGGCGGGTGCGGCGGGCGCCGGCGACGGGCAGGGTGCCGTGCGCGGGGGTCACCTGGTGGTTCCGTTCGGTTCGGGGCGGGCGGCGCCGAGGTCGACGACCCGGTCGCAGGCGGAGAGCAGGATCCGGCTGGTGGTGATCAGGAGTGTCGTGGAGGGCAGGCCGCGCAGCCCCGCGGCGATGTGCTGTTCGGTCACCGGGTCGACCGCGGTGGTGGGTTCGTCGAGGACGACGAGGTCCGCGTCGGTGTGGAGCGCGCGGGCGAGCAGGAGGCGCTGACGCTGGCCGCCGGAGAGCCTGCGGCCGTGCTCGCCGACCTCGGCCTGGCCGCCCCCGACCAGTTCGAGCACGTCGTCGAGCATGGCGGCCGCGATGACGGCCGGGTCGCTCTCGCCTCCTGGAGGAGTGAGGTTGGAGCGCAGGGTGCCGGAGAACACCGCGCCGTGGTGGGGCGGGGCCGTGATCCGGGCGCGCACCGGGTCCGGGCCGAGATCGACGGCGTCGACGCCGCCGACCAGGAGTTCGCCGCGGGGGAGCGGGACGCGGTAGCCGAGCCGGTCGCTGAGCTCCCTCGCGTGCCCGGCGTCGCGGGGGACGACGCCGAGGAGTTCACCGGGGAGCGGATCGAGGGGTTCGCCGTGCCCGGGCGGATGCCACCGCAGCGCGGGGCCGGGGGCAGGGGTGGTCTCGGCGGGGCTCTCGGCGGGAGCGATCAGCGGGGGTTCGTCCAGCAGACCGCCCAGCCGCCGGGCGGAGGCGCGCTTGTGGATCCAGTTGGAGGCGAACGTACCGACATGGGCCAGCGAACCCTGGAGGAACTGGGCGAGTCCGAGGACGGTGACGAGCTGGCCGATGGTCAGGGCGCCGTCGAGGGCGAGATACCCCGACGCCGTCGAGAGCGCGGCGAGGAACACCCCCGACAGCAGCAGGCTGACGCTGCCGTACGCGAGGACCGCGCGCGAGGTGGCCACGGCACCGCGCCTCGACTCCTCACTCGCGGCGCGGTAGCGGCGGGCCGCCTCCGGCCGGGCGTTCATGCCGACGACCACCCGGAGACCGGTGATCATGTCGGTGGCCACCTCGCCGGCCCGTGCCGCCGAACTCTGTTCGGCCAGTCCCCGCGCCTCCAGGGGCATCGAGACCCGGCGCATCACGACGAGCACCAGGACCGTGCTGGCGATGACGCCCAGGCCCAGGGGTACGGAGATCAGGAGCAGCGCCGTCGACGCCGTGAGGATCGCGGTGACGGTCGAGGCCTGCTGCACGACGCTCCAGGAGACCCCGGCGACCCGGTAGGTGTCGGACGAGACCAGGGAGAGCGCCTCTCCGGGGCCTGGTCCGCGCCGCAGGGAGCGCGGGTCGAGCAGACGGGTCATCACACGCTGCCGCAGCTCGTGCTCACCGTAGCCGTAGACGTCCACCATGGCCGCCGACGCCCGCTGGTAGGACAGGGACAGGACGACGAAGACCACGCCGAGCACGCCGAGCCACCAGAACAGGGCGGAGCGGTCCGAGGGGGCCAGTGCCCGGTCGATGACGACGCCGATGAGGACCGGCACCAGCGCCTCGCACAACTGGTGGACCATGAAGGCGAGGGTGACCAGGGTGAGCCGGCGGCCGCGCCCGTCGCGCAGGAGCGCGACCCGGAACAGGGCCGGGACGGAGTTCGGTTCGCGGACGCCTGCGTGCGGTCCGTGCCCGCCGGGGCGGGCGGTGGCGGTCCGGTTCACAGCGCGTCCCGCCGCCGGGCCAGGGGGACGACCATGGGCGTGCCGGTGACCGGGTCGGGGACGACCTGGCAGGGCAGGTCGAACACCTCCTTCACGAGGGCGGCCGTCACGACCTCCTGCGGGGTGCCCTCGGCGACGACCCGGCCGTCGCGCATGGCGATGAGATGGCTCGCGTAGCGGGCCGCGTGGTTCAGGTCGTGGAGTACGGCGACGAGGGTGTGCCCGGCGCGGTGCAGATCGGTGAACAGCTCCAGCAGGTCGATCTGGTGGGCGATGTCGAGGAACGTGGTCGGTTCGTCCAGCAGCAGGACCGGGGTCTGCTGGGCGAGGACCATCGCCACCCACACGCGTTGGCGCTGACCGCCGGAGAGTTCGTCCACCGGCCTGCCGGACAGCTCCGTGACCGAGGTGGCCGCCATGGCGTCCAGGACGGCCTTCTCGTCCTGCCGGGTCCACTGGCGCATCAGCCTCTGGTGCGGGTGGCGCCCCCGGGCGACCAGATCGGCGACGGTGATCCCGTCGGGCGCCTGCGACGTCTGCGGCAGGAGGCCGAGCGTCCGTGCCACCTCCCTGGAGCCGTACTCCGCTATGGACCGTCCGTCGAGGACGACCCTTCCGGCGCTGGGCTTCAGCAGCCGGGACACGGCGCGCAACAGGGTCGACTTCCCGCAGGCGTTGGGGCCGATGACGACGGTGAACGACCGGTCCGGGATGCGCACGTCCAGGTGCTCCGAGATGGGCCGCCGGCCGTAGCCGATGGACGCGTCGAGCACTTCCAGCCGTGCCGGGACGGGGGTCGGGACGCGCTGCGTGGTGATGGTCACGGGTACTCCTCGCGGACGGGCGGCGGGGCGGCCGGAGCGGTGGGGGCGACGGGGCGGGGCCGGGTCGGCCGGGGCGGCGGGGCCGGTGCGGTCATGCGCGCCGCCCCGTGTACCGGCGGGCGAGCAGCCAGGCCAGATAGGCCCCGCCGACGCACACCGTGACGACCCCCACGGGCAGGTCGACGCGCTGGGCGACGAAGTCGGCACCGACGAGGATCACGGCGCCGGTCAGCGCCGCCGGGACGATCCGCACCGTGGTGGAGGCGCGCGTCAGGCGCTGGGCGATCTGTGGTGCGGCGAGCGCGATGAACGAGATCGGGCCGACGGCCGCGGTCACCAGCGCGGTGAGCGCCACCCCGACGAGCGTGGCCGCGAGCCGTGCGCGCTGCGCGCGGATCCCGAGGGCCACGGCCGCGTCGTCGCCCAGCTCCAGATGGACCAGGGGCCGCACCACGGCCGCCGAGCAGATCAGCAGGACGACGAAGGCGACCGCCGTCGCCCGCAGTTGCTCGAAGCCGAGTCCGCTGAGGGAACCCGCTCCCCAGGTCGCCGCCAGCATCGCCTGCTGCGGGCTGACGGACAGGAGCATCATCGAGGTGAGGGAGCTGAGGAACGCGCCGACGGCGATCCCGACGATGATGAGGCGGAAGGGGGCCAGCCCGTTGCGGTAGGCCAGCAGATACACCAGGAACGCGGTGAGCGCCCCGCCGATCAGCGAACCCGAGGCGACCGCCAGGTAGTCGGCGGTGCCGAGCAGAAGCATCACGACGCTCGCGCCCGCGTACGAACCGGAGGCGAAGCCGATCACGTCGGGCGAACCCAGCGGGTTCTTGGTGAGCGACTGGAAGAGCGCGCCGCTGATGGCGAGCGCCGCTCCGCAGACGATCGCGAACAGCAGCCGGGGCAGCCGCCAGTTCACGACCACCAGCCGCGCCCGGGAGTCGGCGTCCGGGTCGAACAGGGCGGACAGCACCTGCGCGGGGGTGAACGAGAGGGATCCGGTGCCGAGGGTGAGGACGGCGAGGGCGGCCAGGACGACGGCCAGGGCGGCGCAGACGAGGACGGAGCGGCGGTCGACGCGCAGGGCCGTTCCGGCCCGCCGCCAGGTCCAGACGGTCCGGCCGAAGTCGACCCGGTCCGGCGCGGGCAGAAGCGTTGTTCGGCTGGTCACAGGGTGCTCACCTTCCGGCGCCGGACGAGCGCGACGAGGACGGGCGCGCCGACGAGCGCGGTGACGAGCCCGACCCGCATCTCGCCGGAGGGCAGGACCACGCGTCCGATGATGTCGGCGGCCAGCAGGAAGGCGGGCGCGGCGATGATCGTGACGGGCAGGATCCAGCGCTGGTCGGGTCCCACGAACCAGCGCACGATGTGCGGCACCATCAGCCCGACGAACGCGATCGGACCGGCGACGGCGACGGAGGTCCCGGCCAGCAGGGTGACGGCGAGGACCAGGACCACCCGGGTCAGGGCGAGACGGGTGCCCAGGGACCGCGCGAGGTCGTCGCCCAGCGCCAGGGCGTTGAGCGAACCGGCGCCGCACAGCCCGAGCAGGAGTCCGGCGCCGATCAGGGGCAGGGCGACGGGAAGGATGTCGAGCGACCGTCCGCCGATGGAGCCGACGCCCCAGAACCGCATGACGTCGAATGTCGTCGTGTTCTTGAGCGCCATGGCGGAGGTGAACCCGCCGCACACGGCGGTGAACGCGACGCCCGCGAGGGTGAGTTTCGCCGGGCTGCCCCGGTCGGCGCCGACCGAGCCGAGCGTGTAGACGAGCACGGTGAGCCCGAAGGCCCCCGCCAGCGCGAACCAGATGAACTGGCCGGCGCCGGTGTACCCGAGTACGGCGACGGCGAACGTCACCGCGAGGCTCGCGCCCGCGTTCACACCGAGGATGCCGGGATCGGCCAGGGGGTTACGGGTGAAGGCCTGGATCAGCGCGCCGCTGAGGCCGAGGGCCGCGCCGACGAGCAGCCCGATCACGGTGCGCGGTACGCGCAGTTCGCGCACCATCACGTGTTCGTCGGAGCTGTCGAAGCGGAACAGCGCGTCCCACACCGTGCCGGGAGCGATGGGACGGGCGCCGACCATCACGCTGAGGACGGCGAGGACGAGCAGCAGCCCGGTCGCGGTCAGCAGGATCAGCAGGCGGGTCCGGGTGCGCCGGGCCGGGCCCGCGCCGCGGCGCGGGCCCGGTACATCGCGCTCCGTACCGGTGGTGAGGTCACCCGTGGGTGAGGCGGTGGTCATGGTTGTCCTAGGCAGGAGGTGTCACCTGTGGGGGCGGCGGACGGCGGTCAGGAGTCCGCGCCGATGCGGTCGCCCTTGCCCGCGACGGCGTCGGCGAGCATCGGGACGTAGCGCTCCAGCGCCCACGGGATGGAGAGCACCGACGGTCCGCTGGTGGCCATGCCCAGCGTCGCGTCCTGCACGAACGCGTAGTTCTTGCCCGCGATCGGCTTCCAGCGGGTGAACAGCGGGTCCTTGAGGGTGTAGGGGACCTCGTCGGCGCCGTTGGCCCAGCCGACGAAGACGTCGGCCTCGATCGTGTCGAGCTTCTCCAGGCTGATTCCGCCGTACCAGTTGGTGCCCTTCGCCGTGGACGCGATCGACTCCATCGAGGGGGTGTTCTTGAAGCCCATCTCGGTCAGCAGCCGGACGCGGGCGTCGTAGTTGAGGTACAGACCGACCTCCGTGGACCCCGGGGTGAGGGCGAGCCCGTAGGCGAAGGTCTTGTCCTTGAACTCCGGATGCTCCGCGGTCACCGCGGTCAGCCGGCCCTGGACGTCGGTGACGAGGCTCTCGGCCTTCTTCGTCTCGCCCATCGCCTTGCCGATCGTGCGGGTCATCTCCTGCCAGGTCCCGCCGTCCCAGGGCTTGTTCAGGTACGGGACGGTGGGAGCGATCTCGGAAAGGCGCTTGTAGTCGACATCGGTGATGCCGGAGTACAGGCCGACGATGAGGTCCGGCTCCAGCGAGAGGATCTGCTCGAAGTCGATCTCGCCCGCGTCCCCGTAGTTCAGGATCTCGGGCAGCGGCCCGCCGAGCTTCTCGACCGTGCCGCGGAACCACGGGGTGTAGCCCTGCTCGTCGCCGCCCCACTGCTCGTCGACGCCGACCGGAACCGTGCCCAGCGCCGCGACCACGTCCAGCGACATCCAGCTGACCGCCACGACGCGCTTCGGCTTCTCCTTGATCGTCGTGGTCCCGTGGCCGTGCTTGATGCTCACGGGGAATCCGCCCGAGGCGGCACCGGTCTTCGCCTTGGCCGTGTCCGGCTCGGCCCCGCCGCTGCCGCAGCCGGCCAGCACGACGACGGCCGCGAACACCAGCGCCATGAGGCGCACCACAGCGCCCGGCCCGCGTCCGGCCGGGATGGATATGGACATGCTTCTCCTCGGTTCTGCGCACGCCGCGGTGGTGCGACGGCGGATCGGGGGACGGTGACCTCGGCGGGGCGACGCGTATGCGATCGAACCCACGCCCTACTTAGGTAACCCTCACCTAAATGAACGCTAGAGGGCCGGAGTGCCGGCGGGAGACGCGGACTGGCCACGATGTGTCGAGAATCGGCCATGTCTCGAATCGGCGTATCCGGGGCGAGGTGGTCGCGCTACGCGAAGGGGCCCGCCCCTTCCGTTCGCCGGCCGTCGCGGGCACCGGCTGTCCGTCCGTACGCCCGGACAGCCGGCGGCGGGGGTGGGCGCAGAGCTCCACGGCCGCCCACGTGAAACGCCCGACCGGGAAGCCCGGCCGGGCGCCTCGCCGGGCTCCTGGGCCTGACGGTCGATCAGCGGTGTCTCGCGACGCTCCTTCGGGCGGGTCCCGGACAGGGGCCTTCGCGCACCGGGGCGGCGCTCAGTGGTCGGCTTGCGCCGGTACCGCCTGCTCGCGCAGGTACTCGGTCGGGCTGATGCCCGTCACCCGGCGGAAGGCGGCGGAGAACGCGCTCGTCGTGGAGTAGCCGCAGCGGTGCGCGACGAGGTTGACCGGACGGCCCTGCGCCAGCAGCGTCGTCGCCGCGGACATCCGGACCAGCGAGCGCCACCGCGCGAAGGACATGCCGACATCGCGGCTGAACGCCCGGGTGACGGTACGGACGCTCAGCGCGTGCCGTGCCGCCCACGCCTCCAGTGAGAGGTCGCTCTCCGGGTCGCGCATGACGTCGTCGGCCAGGGCACGGATCCGCCCGTCCCCGGGGACGGGCACGTCGACGGCCGGGCGCGGGTCCTCCTCCAGCAGCTCGATGACGACGCGCTGGGTCCGCAGCCGGAGATCGTCCGGCATCGAGGTGGCGTCGAGGTGGAGCAGCATCTCCTGGAGGGCGCGCCGTACGCGCAGCGGGCGCGGAGTGAGCCAGTGCGGCGGGATCGCCGCCCGGGTCACGTACGTGTAGCAGCTGACGCTGCCCGCGTCGGTCGAGGCGTCGTGCGGGGTGCCGGGCGGCAGCCAGAACCCCTGGCCGGGTACGAGCCGGCGCACCGTGTTGCGGGTGTGCAGCGTCAGCGAACCGTGGTGCGGCCAGACCAGCAGGCCGTCGGCGTGTGTGTGCACACCGGTGGTGACCGGTACGGCCGGGGAGCCGTCGAAGACGGCGGTGGTGAGCAGATAGGGGGCGGACACTTCGATGCCGCCCGCCGACGGCTCGGCCCATCGGAGCGCGACCGCCGGGGGCGCCGTGCCGCGCTCACGGACCGGGACTGTAGCCAGCATGAACTTAGGTTACCCTAACTTCTCGCTCGCCCCGGGCCCGGTGCGGAGACCCCGGCAGTGAGGCACCCGGAGACGCCCGGGCCCGGCCACGGCCGTCGTTGGCTGCGCCACCACCCACCCGCGGATCCCCGCGCGCGCTCGGCGGGCCGGCCGTGGCGGACAACCGGGCCCGTCCCCGCTTCGGTTCGTCGACGCGGCCCCGACCGCCCGTTCGTGATCGGTCCCGCACCGACCCAACTCCTCCTTCCGGCGTTCTTCCGGACGACGGCGGGACACAGCCGTACGAGCGGCAGGGGAGAGGCGCGTTCAGCGGGCGGTACGCCGGGTCAGAAGGTACGTCGCGGTGAGCGCGACGGCGCGGTCCTCGTCCTGCGACAGCTCCGCGAGGGCGCGTGAGGTGGTGTCACCCGGGATGTCCGCGAGCGCCTGGGTCAGCCGCCGGCGTGCGGACGATCCCCTGGGCTCGCGGCCGAGACGGTCGATGAGACCGGTGGCGATCCGGTCCGCCCACGCGGGATCACCCGCCGGCGCGCTGAGCGCGTCGGCCGCGTCGACGTCGTTCCTCTCCTCGACGATCATGTCGATGAGCGTCGGGACCGCCTCGGCCACTCCACGTGCCCCGAGTTCCAGAGCCGCGTACCCGCGGACCACGGCGTCGGGGTTCGCGAGGGCGTCCCGCAGCAGCGCGGTCGCCGCGTCGTCCGGAATCTCGGCGATGGACCGGACGGCACGTTCCCGCACCTCGGCCTCGGGTGAGCCGAGGCCCTCCGCCAGCAGCGCCGGCGCGTTCTTCCCCGACCGCGCCAGAGCCCAGCGAAGGGCTCCGGCGACGTTCGGGTCCGACTCGCTCAGCACCGCCTCGACCAGTGCCTCCACCGGCACGGGCACTTCCTCGCCCGAGGACAGGGCGGCACGCTGCCGCGCCCCCGGGCTCTTCGACCCCAACGCCTGGAGCAGGGCGACGCTCTGGAGGACGTCCTCCCAGCCGGCGGGTTCCGCGGCACCGATCCGGCGGAGCCGCGTGAGCAGTTCCGTCTCCGCCGCGATGCGCTCGCGCGTCCGGCGGACGAGGTCGTCCACCAGCTTCGCGGGCGCGAAGCCGGGGTCGTCGAGCGCCCGTCCGACGTCAGCCAGCGACAGCCCCAGGGACCGCAGGCTCTCGATGTGGAAGACGCGCCTGATGTTCTCGTCGGAGTACGCGCGGTAGCCGGAACCGGTACGACCCGTCGGCCGCACCAGGCCGAGCGATTCGTAGTGTCTGAGCATGCGCGCGCTGACCCCGGACCGCCGCTCGACCTCACCGATCAACATCGCCTATCGCCCCTCCTGTCCGCCCTCACCGAGGGCGACGACACGCTTCGCCTCCTCGACCGCGTACGCGAAGCCGGCACCCGGGTCGCGCCACAGCCGTTGCGTGGCGATCGCGTGCGCCCGCACATGAGGGTCGGGAGCCGTCGCCGCGGTGTCCAGCGTCGGCACCATCACCTCACCGAGCGCGATCAGTGCCCGGCTGAGGCTCAGTCGCGTCTCGCGTTCGCCGCGCCCGAGCTGTGCCGCCAACCCTACGGCCAGCCCGTGCTCCTCACCCCCGGGCACGAGCACGACCGCTGCCCGCCAGGCGCTCCGGGCCACCTCGTCGTCGGCGTCGGACAGCAGCGCCGGTGTGATCGCCGGCCAGGCCCGCCGGTCCCCGATCTTGGACAGCGTGTGCAGCGCCTGGCTCCGGGCCTGCGCGCGCTCCGAGCGGAGTTCGTCCAGAAGTGCCGGGAGCGTCGTCGACGCCGCGTGGCGGGTCAGTGCCCACGTCAGCATGTCGCGTACATAGAACTCGGGTTCGACCGCGCAGCGCTCGATGAGCGCGCCGACGTATTCCGGGTCCGGGGTCGTGCCGGCCGCCAGCGCGGCCCGCAGCCGGACCGACGAGCTGTCGTGCTCCAGCCCCCGGAGCGCACGCGTCGTGTTCGTGCCCTTGCCCGGCACGGTCATGGGGACCACCTCCTCGGCCACAGTGAAGAGCCTGTCACCGTGTCAAGGTCAAGCGGAGCCGCGCCGGGAGACGGCCAGGCGGCCCCGGCCCGCCGTGTCCGGTCCGGTGTGTTCCCCCGCCGGGCGTTCAGCGTCGCGCCAGCGCCAGCACACTCAGCCCGAACATCAGCACGCCCAGGGGGAGATGGACCGACGGCACGTGCGCGATGCCGAGCACGACCTGGACCGAGGCCAGGACGAGGAAGCCGGACGCGTGCCAGACGGGCCGGGGCGAGCCGCCGCCCGGCTTCCACGCCAGTACCGCCGCCAGCACGTACAGCATCGACGCCGCGTACATCACACGGGCTCCGACAGCGTGCGGCGTCTCGCCGTAGGACGAGGTCAGCAGGAGTCCGGCCGATATCGCTTGAAGGAAGATGGTCAAGGTCTGCACGGCGATCGCGATCCGCAGAAACGAGAAGCCGCGCTGTGCCGTCACCTGGGTGGCCATGTCACGGTCCCCTTTCCCGCCCGGGGCGGTAGATGGATAAGGTCTCACCGGACCGACGACGCGGGCCTGCGAAAGGTAAGGCGGGGAGGCGGGCGGGAGCATGGGGGCGGCGGGGACCGGCACCGAGGGGGAAGCCGGTGAGAGGCGCCAACTGATCAATGTCGCCTACCGGTTGCTCGGCTCACTGGCCGAGGCCGAGGACGCCGTGCAGGAGGCGTACGCGCGCTGGTACGCGCTGCCGCGGCGGCGGCGGGAGGAGATCGCGTCCCCCGGAGGCTGGCTGACGACGGTGACCGGCCGCGTCTGCCTGGACGTGCTCGGCTCGGCGCGGGCCCGGCGTGAACGCTATGCCGGCGCGTGGCTGCCCGAGCCGCTGCCCGACCGCGCCGAGTGGGACCACGGCCATGGCGCCGATCCCGCCGACCGGATCGTCCTGGACGAATCGGTGACCATGGCCTTCCTCGTCGTCCTGGAGTCGATGACGCCCGCCGAGCGGGTGGCGTTCGTCCTGCACGACGTCTTCCGGTACCCCTTCGCCGAGATCTCCGGTGTCCTCGGCCGGACCCCCGGGGCCTGCAAGCAGTTGGCGGCCTCCGCCCGGCGGCGGGCGGAAGGGGCGCGTACCCCGGTGGCGGCGGACGGGCACACCGACGCGGTGCGGCGGGTCAAGGCGGCGTGGGAGACCAAGGACATCGCGGCCCTCGTCGACCTCCTCGACCCGGCCGCCGTGATGACCGCGGACGGCGGCGGCATGGCCGGTAGCGCCCCGCACCCGGTCGAGGGCGGCGCGCGCATCGCCCGGTACATGGCCGCCGTCGCCGACAGGGCTCCCGGGCTCGAACTCCTGGTGCGGTCGGTCAACGGTGTGCCGGGCCTGGTCGCCCGGCGTGGCGGCGTCGTCCTGACCGTGGCCTCGTTCGAGGTCGCCCACGGCCGCGTCACCCGGATCTGGGTGGTCCGCAATCCGGAGAAGCTGCGGCCGTGGGCAGGGAACGGCCAGGGCCCCCGCAGCGGCGAGAAGCCCTGACCTCCGTCGCCGCGCCGACCGCTCAGAGGCTGGGTGCGAGCAGGGTGAGGCGCAGCAGGGCGGCGACGGCGAGGGCGGCGGGGATGGCGTACCACCACTTCCGGAGCCATTCGGCCCTGACGAAGAGCCACGTCAGCGGCGCCGTCAGGGCGGACAGTGCCAGGCCGACGCCACCCGCGACCTCGGAGTTGGTGACGGCCTGCGTGTCCCACGGACCATCGGGCTCGATCATGTAGGCGGTGAGCACGACATAGCCCGTCACCAGTGCTCCCAGGGAGAGGACGACGGCACATACACCGGTGCCCAGCCGTCCCGGAGCCCCGGACCGGGGCTCGCGCGTCCTCGTGGACGAACCGGTGCCCGGGGTCACCTCAGCGCCTCCGTCGCGTCGTCGAGTTTCCGGTCGAATCCCCGGCCGTACGCCTGTGCGTCGGGGTCGTCGTAGTAGGGGCCGCCGTTGTAGCGGGCGGCCAGTTCCTGCATCTGGGCGCGCGTCATCTGCTCCGGTGGTACGTCGGCGAACCCGCTCTCCGCCTTGAGCTGGGCGAGGTACTCCGAGGCGATGAAGATGTTCTGGGCCGGGTCCTTGACCGCGTCCACGACCACGCCGCGCTGCATGTCGGTCAGATGGTTCGGGTCGTAGCCGAGGACCTCGGCCGCGCGGCGGACCTGGATGGCCATGGGGCCCATGGACGTGCGGTCGGGTTCCTCGCTGCCGGGAAGGACCTTGCGCCCCTCGTACGCCGCGTCGTCGAGCCACCCGGGGTCACCCTCGACCTCCTGCCACGCGATGCCGGCGACCATCTCGGGCGGTAGCCCGGCATCCTGGGCGGCGGCCTTGATGAGCGCGCTGTTGGCGGAGATGTACTCCCGGCGGCCGTCGTCCGAGTTGGACCAGAGCCAGTAGTTGTTCCCCTGTCCGTCCGGCAGGCCGTCGACGCGGGTCCGGATCCGCATCAGCGTCTCGTTGACCACGACGGACCCGCCCGTGCTGGGGATGGAGTCGACTTTCGGGCCCGCGCCCGGCAACTGGGCGTAGGGGTTGTCGGCCGCCTGCCGGGCCTCCGCCCGCAGCGGCCCCAGGTTCCGCAGGAGCTGTCCGGCGTCCGCGACGGGACTGTTGAACTCGGGGACGGAGCGACGGGCCGCGTCGAGTTCGGTGGCGCACGTCTCGCGCGCCTCCGCCTCCACCCTCCGGGCGTCGCCGTAGTGGTCCTTGGTCTGGTGGTAGTAGCGCTCGGCCTCCTCCCGGATCGCGTCGACGTCGACGGTCAGTTCCGCGAACCAGTCCAGGACGCCCGTGGTGCCCCGCAGGTCCTCCCACTGCCTCAGCGGTTCCGCCCCACGCGCGGTCGGGGTGACGGCGGTGGCTTCCCGGGCCATGACCGCGGAGAGGCCGCTCTCGGAGGTCTTCCCGCTCGCGTAGTGGTTCTTGGCGGTGGTGACCGCCTCCGCGTACGTCGTCAGGGCCTCCCCGGCTCTGCGGAAGGCGCTCGACAGGGCGTCGGTGAGCGCTTTGGCCTCACGGAGACGCTTGGCGTACAGCACGCGCGCCTCGCTCTGCCAGTCCACCCCGACCGCCTTGCGGAAGGCGTCGTCGGTGGTCTCGATCAACTTGTGCAGCCGCGTGAACTCCGCCGCTCCGCGCTCGATGAGCACCGGGTTGGCGCTCTCCAGGAACTCGACGTCCTTCCGGTAGGCCACGGCGCCTCACCCGCCCCGGGGCGCGACGTACTGACCGCACACCAGAACGGCGTCCAGTTCCCGGCGAGCCCCGTCGTCGTAGTCCGCGTACGTGTTGTTCGCGGACGTCAGCTTGCTGGAGAGCGCCGCCAGCAGGACGACGGCGTCGGTGTACTGGTCCTTGGCATGGCGGGCGAAGGCATCCACGGCGTCGGCCACGTCGGGATGCGACCGGGGCGCCCGCCCCATGGTCGCGTTCTCCCCGTCCATCCGCCCCTCGTACAGCACACCCGCGATCTCGATCAGTAGATGTGAACTCCCGTCGATGGAATCCGCGTTCACCCGGAGCTGGTCACCCGGACCGCCGGACCCGCCTCCGTCGGCGGGCAGTTGGTTCAACCGCATCCGCGGCGACTGCTGCTGCCGCGCGAGGGCGTCAGCTTTGAGCTGGGCCCATTCCTCGTCCCATGAGACCATCGTCAAGCCCCGTTCGGATACGTTCGGTAAGTGAGTGAACACCCCTCGTGTGCAAGGTGAGTCTGCCACGTGGGAACCGGGAGCGACCGGACGCGGCCCGGGCCGGGAGGATCGCGTCGGCGGACGGCACGGCCACCCTCGGACCTTCCGCTTTTCCGAGCACCCCGGCCGGCCGGGGAACCCGCCTTGCTGTCTCCGACTGCCCCTGCCCGAGAGCCGGGACGGAGGCGCTGCCCGCGGCCGCGTCGTCGCACGCGACGGCTCCCACGGGAACGACCGGGCCACCACCCCGCGGGAGTGCGGCTCCGTCAGGGCCATACCCCCTCCTCCCGGCCGTGAACCCCGGCCGTGGCCCCGCCCGTCCCGCGACGAGCCGATCGACACGCACGCGCCGCGGGACGGGCTTGTCCGGCGCCCCCCTCAGGCCGGCGGTGGTCACGCGCCGACGGAGCGCGCGGCGGACGCCTCGGTGACCAGCCGGCGTACGCGGACACCACCCGGGCTCGTCCGTACGGGTTCCTTGGCCCACTCCTTCGGCACAGTCACCCGGCATCCGGCCGTGCGGGCGGGGAAGGTGGGACCGCCGGAAGAAGACCGAGGTCGTTGCTGCGCGGTACGGCGGAGGGCCGAAGCTACAGCGGAGGGCGGGACTCCCATGCCGGGACCGAGACGACGGCGGCGTGTTCCCCCGAGCGCGGGCGGGCGGTCCGCGACGACGGACCAGCTGTTGCGGACGCTGCTGCGGCGCCGCAAGAAGACCCTGGCCGCCGAGGACGTGACGGTCACCGATCCGCCGAAGGTGCGCCGCGCCGTGACGGCGGCGGCGCTCGGCAACACCATGGAATGGTTCGACTTCGGTGTCTACGCCTATCTGGCGGGGACTCTGGGCAAGGTCTTCTTCCCGTCCAGCTCGCCGGGCACGCAGGTCGTCTCGACCTTCGCGACCTTCGCCGCCGCCTTCCTCGTACGGCCGCTCGGCGGGCTGGTCTTCGGGCCGCTGGGGGACCGCGTGGGCCGCCAGAAAGTCCTGGCGGTCACCATGATCATGATGGCGGCGAGCACCTTCGCCGTCGGCTTCCTCCCCACGTACGCGGCGGTCGGCTTCGCCGCTCCCCTCCTGCTCCTGGTCTGCCGCCTCGTCCAGGGCTTCTCGACCGGCGGCGAGTACGCCGGCGCCACGACGTACATCGCGGAGTACGCGCCGGACAAGCGGCGGGGCTTCCTCGGCAGTTGGCTGGACTTCGGGACCTTCGTCGGCTATTCGCTGGGCTCCGGCCTGGTGACCGTACTGACCGCGACACTCGGTACGGACGGGCTGACGGACTGGGGGTGGCGCATCCCGTTCTTCGTCGCGGGGCCGCTCGGCCTGATCGGTCTGTACATGCGGCTGAAGCTGGAGGAGACCCCCGCCTTCCAGCGCGAGGAGGAGGCGCAGGCGGAGGCCCTGGCCGAAGGGGACCCCGTCGAACAGGCGCGCCAGTCCGGCAAGGGCCGGCTCAAGGAGATCTTCACGGGGCACTGGGAGGCCGTGCTCATCTGCATGGGCCTGGTGCTGCTCTACAACGTCACCAACTACATGGTGACCTCCTACCTGCCGACCTACATGTCCGAGACGCTCGGCGAGCCGGAGACGAGATCCCAGCTGCTGATCCTCGGCACGATGCTGCTCGTGGTGCTGACCATCACGGCGGTCGGCAGATCCTCGGACCGCTGGGGCCGTCGCCCGGTCTTCATGGCCGGGAGCGTGGCGCTCATCGTCCTCGCGATCCCGGCCTTCCTCTTCATCCGGCAGGGCGGCATCCTGATGCCGGCGGTCGGCTGCGCGATCCTCGGGCTGTTGCTGGTCTGCTTCGCGGGCACCTCCGCCTCGACGCTTCCGGCGCTGTTCCCGACACGTATCCGCTACGGCGCCCTGTCGATCGCCTTCAACATCTCCGTGTCGCTGTTCGGCGGGACCACGCCACTGGTCGCCTCCGCCCTGGTGGAGGCGACCGGGAACGACATGCTCCCCGCCTACTACCTGATGGTGGCGGGTGTCATCGGGCTCGTCGCGACCTTCTTCCTGCACGAGACGGCGGGCAAGCCGCTGAAGGGTTCCGGGCCCATGGTGGAGAACCAGGAACAGGCGCGCACCCTCGTCGCACGCAGCAGGACCCGGGCGGGCCGGCAGGCGCGCGACGTCTGGATCCGGTTGCGGCACCCCGGAGGCGGGGGCCGGCCGAAGGGCTGAGAGCGGTTCAGCGTCCGGCGCCGGGATCACCGGGCTCGTCGCCGGGCCTGAGGTTCGCGCTCCACTTCTCCTCGATGCGGCCGAACTTCCACACGGCGAACGCGGCGATCCAGGTGGCGACGAACAGGCCCACGACGAGGTAGCCGATGATGTTCAGGTCGAGGCCCCCGACCCAGTCCCAGAACGGGCCGTGCAGGTCCAGCTTCTCGCCGACCAGTCCCAGCAGTTCGACCGTGCCGATGATGAGGGCCACGGCGACGGACAGACCGGTGATGGTGAGGTTGTAGTACACCTTGCGGACCGGCCTGGAGAACGCCCAGCCGTAGGCGAAGTTCATGAACGAGCCGTCGATGGTGTCCAGCAGGGACATCCCGGCCGCGAAGAGGACCGGCAGGCAGAGGATCGCGTACCAGGGAAGCCCGGAGGCCGCTCCCGTACCGGCGAGCACGAGCAGGGCGATCTCCGTGGCCGTGTCGAAGCCGAGCCCGAAGAGCAGGCCGAGCGGATACATCTGCCACGGTCTGGTGATGGACTTCATCAGCCGGCCCAGGATCCGGTTCATGAAGCCGCGGTTGTCGAGCTGTTCCTCCAGGGCGGCCTCGTCGAAGTCCCCGGAGCGCATGCGGCGGAACACCTTCCAGATCCCGGCCAGGATCAGCGAGTTGATGACCGCGATGGCGTAGAGGAAGACGCCGGAGACGGTGGTGCCGATCCAGCCGGTGATGTTGTGGAGCTGGGAGCCGCCGTGCTCGACCGGACCGGCGATCGCCCTGATGCCGAGGGAGAGCAGGACGGCGAGGGCGAAGACGATGGTGGAGTGGCCCAGCGAGAACCAGAAGCCGACCGACAGGGGGCGCCGGCCCTCGTGCATGAGCTTGCGGGTGGTGTTGTCGATGGCGGCGATGTGGTCGGCGTCGAAGGCGTGGCGCAGGCCGAGGGTGTACGCGGTGACGCCGATCCCGATGCCGAAGGTCTTCTCGCCCAGGCTGTAGTGCTGGGGCGTGACGATCGCGGCCAGCGTGAACCAGCCGGTCACGTGCAGGGCCACGATGAACGCGGCCATCCCCGCCACCCGCCGCCACTCCGAGCGGGTCATGGACCCGATGACGCGCTGCCGGCGGGAGGGGGAGTCGGCTCGTGGGGCGGGGGCCGAGGCGGGCATGGGCGTCTTCCTTCGTCGGGCGATTCGCACGTGCCGCGCACGATTTGTTCTTGCAATCTATGGGCAAGAAGCCTCGGCGGTGATGTTCTGTGCCCCATGGGGGAGCTCGTGGCGCCCGCTCACGTCCACTCACAGGGGCCTGACGGTCACCGGACCGCGCCCGCCAGGGACGCCGCCGGGTGCAGCGCGGCGTACTCCAGGGGAGCCGACGGGTCGATCGACAGGTCCAGCGGGGCGGGTGCGGCTCCGGCGCGTACGAGGAGGTCGCCGACCGCGGCGATCATCGCGCCGTTGTCCGTGCACAGCCCCGGTGGCGGCACCCGCAGGGCGATGCCGGCGGCCCGGCACCGCTCCTCGGCCAGCGCCCGCACCCGGGAGTTGGCGGCGACGCCGCCGACCACGATCAGGGTGCCGACCCCGTGCTCGACGCAGGCGGCCACCGCCTTGCGGGTCAGTACGTCGGCCACCGCCTCCTGGAGCGAGGCCGCACCGTCGGCCACCGGCAGGTCGCGGCCGGTGTGCCCTTCCGCCCAGCGCGCGGCGGCCGTCTTCAGGCCGGAGAAGGAGAAGTCGTACGAGCCGGGCAGCGGGCGCGGGAAGGGGACGGCGCGCGGATCCCCCGTGCGCGCCGCCCGCTGGATCGCCGGGCCGCCGGGATACGGCAGTCCGAAGACCCGCGCGACCTTGTCGAAGCACTCCCCGGCGGCGTCGTCGAGCGTGTCCCCGAGGTGCGCGATCGGATCCCGGGCCAGATCGCGCACGAGGAGGAGCGAGGTGTGGCCGCCGGAGACGATCAGCACCATGCAGGGGTCCGGCAGCGGGCCGTGCTCCAGGGTGTCCGCGGCGACGTGCCCCGCGAGGTGGTGGACGCCGTGGAGCGGGACGCCGAGCGCGTACGCGACGGCCTTCGCCCCGGCCAGGCCCACCTGGAGGGCCCCCGACAGGCCCGGTCCCGTGGTCACCGCGACGGCGCCGATGTCGGACATCCGCAGCCCGGCCGTGTCCAGCGCCCGCTGGATCACCGGGCGCAGGGCGTGCACGTGCGCGCGGGCGGCGATCTCGGGGACGACGCCGCCGAAGCGGGCGTGCTCGTCCATGCTCGACGCCAGCCCGTGGCCGAGCAGCCGCCCGTCCCGGACCAGCCCCGCGCCGGTCTCGTCGCAGGACGACTCGATGCCCAGTACGATCCGCGAACCCATACCCCACCCATTTCTGCGACATCTATGCTATTGCGCACAGTGTGCAATAAGAGGCGCGCCGATGCGTAGCCGGGCGGCGAACCGCCGGAGAGCGGGGCGCCGGAGGGCGGGGCATCGGAGGGCCGGGAGGCTCACGCTCGTCCTGGCCCGGTCCGCCGTACCCGGTGCTCCATGGGCCGGGAGCGCGCCCTGCCACACCGCTTTCCGGGGACGTTTCCGCCGGGCGCCGAATGGCGACGGTCCGGCGGGGCACCCGATGATCCCAGTAGACCCCACACCGCAGGTCATCCTTGGAGGCAGCTTCATGAGTCTTCTCCGTATCGTCGGCCGCCCGATGCTCGCCTCGATGTTCGTCGCGGGAGGCCTGAGCTCCGTGCGCAGTCCCCATGCCGTGGCCCCGGTCGCCGAACCCGTCGTCCGGCCCGTGGCCGACCGTGTCTCCGTGCTGCCGGACCGCACCGAGCAACTCGTCCGGCTCAACGGGGCCGTGCAGGTGGCGGGGGGCGTCCTGCTCGGGCTCGGCCGCTGCCCGCGGCTGTCCGCGCTGGCCCTCGCCGCGACGCTGGTCCCCACCACCCTGGCGGCACACCGCTTCTGGGAGGCGGCGGAGTCCTCCGACCGGGCCCAGCAGCGCATCCACTTCCTCAAGAACCTGTCCATGCTGGGCGGCCTGCTGATCACGGCCGACGACACCGGGGGCGCCCCGTCGCTCCTGTGGCGAAGCCGTCACGCCGCCCAGGGCCTGCGGCACGACGCGCACGTGGTGCGCCGCTCGGTCCGGGCCACGGCGGGCCCCGCGGCGGCGGTCGGCGGAGCCCGGGCCAAGCTGGGCCTGTGAGCGGCGGAGCGGTACGGGGCCGGGTGGGGCGGGCCGCCGGGGCGGGCCGCCGAGCGCCAAGGACCGTACCGACCGGACCGTCGCGCGACGGGGGTGGCGCCTGGCGTGGGCGTACGGGGGCGGTACGCCTTCCGGTTCGGACCGTCATGTTTCAGACAATCCGGTAAGGGAGCAGTCCAGCATGATGCGGAACCTTGTGCGCGGCGGCATCGCGGGCGCCGCCGGAACGACCGTACTGAACACCGTGACCTACGCCGACATGGCCTGGCGGGGGAGGGGCTCCAGTGACGCCCCCGCCCAGGTCGTGGACAGGCTCGCCCGCGCCGTGGGGCACCCGGTCCCGGGCTCGGGCGACACCCGGGACAACCGGCTCACCGGCCTCGGCGCCCTGTCCGGCCTCGGCGTCGGCTGCGGCACCGGGGTGGCCGTCTCCGTGCTGCGTCGCGCGGGCGTCCGCATGCCCTGGTGGCTGGGCGGCGTGGTCACCGGCGCCCTGGCCATGGCCGCCACCGACCTCCCCATGGCGGGACTGCGGGTGAGCGACCCGAGGAGCTGGGCGGCCAAGGACTGGGTGGCGGACGCCGTACCGCATCTCGCGTACGGCCTCGTCACCTACGCCCTCGTGGCGGCCGGGGAGAAGCGGTCGTGAACCCGGCCGCGGAGGCCCTGACCAGGGCCGTGCTGATCGGCGCGGTCTCCGGCCTGCGCAGTCAGTGGGGGATGGCCGCGGTCGCCTGGAGCGGGCGGCCCGTCGGCGCGTCCTGGCCGGTGCGGTCGTGGCCGGCCCGGCCGTGGGTACGCGGCGCGATGCTCGTCTCCGCCGCGGGAGAGTTCGTGGCGGACAAGTCGCCGGGTGTCCCGAGCCGTCTCACTCCCGGGGGGCTGGTTCCCCGTCTCGTTCTGGGAGCCGTGTCCGGCACGGCGCTGTCCCGGCGCTCCCAGGGATCCGCCTCGCCGGTCGCCGCCGCGGCGGCCGGAGCCGTGGCGGCGGGCGCGTTCGCGTGTGCCGGAGCCGGTTGGCGTCGGGCGGCCGGTGCCCGCACGGGTGACGCCGTGGCCGCCGCCGTCGAGGACGTCCTGGCCCTGGCCCTCGCCTGGGTCGCCTGCTCCTCGGCCGGTGTACGCCCGCCGTGCCGCCGTACCGGACACCCGTCCCACTCCCCGGAGTCCGCGGGCACGGGGACGTCCGCCACAGACCGCGCCCCGGACGGCCCGGAGGAGTAGTACCGCCGGGCCGGTTCCGCTCCTGGCCCTGCCCGGAGCCCGGCGCCCGGGGGCGCGACGGCCCGGGAACGGTGTGCGCGCGAACGGCCCGTCGCACCGTCCGCGGCACGCCGGACGGCGGTGCTCCCGCCGTGAGGGGGCTGCGGCCCGTCCGGCGGACGGCCTCGCGCGCCGGTGCCCGTACGGCTACGCGTCCTCGGTGACGCCGCGCGGCGTCGGTACCGAGGCGGCGTCCGGTGGGGGAGCACCCGCCGGAGCGAGCAGGAGGGGGAGATAGACGTCGTCGACGATCTCCGTGACGACGTCCTCCGGAATCGGGGCCCCGTGGAGCAGGTAGTGGTTGCGGAGCAGGTCGACCGCCACGGTGGCGCGCCGTGAGCCGGGGACCCACGGGCTGATCTCACCGCGCGCGACGGCGCGCCACAGGACGCCCTGTATCGGCCCCGGGCCCGCGGTGTGGACCCGTTCGCGCACCAGGCGGGCGAACTCGGGGTCGTGCACGACCTCGGTGAGCAGACCGCGGAGGATGTCGCCGTGCGAGGTGGCCAGCTTGGCGGAGAGCTGCCGTAGCGCGGCGATGACATCGGTGCGCAGGGCGCCGGTGTCGGGCAGCTCGGCGTCGGACAGGCGGTGGGACGCGCAGGCGTCCACGACGAGTTCGGCGCGGCTCGGCCACCGGCGGTACAAGGTGGCCTTGCCGGTGCGGGCCCGTACGGCCACACGCTCCATCGTCAGCCCGGCGTAGCCGACCTCGGCCAACTCCTCAAGGGCCGCGGCCAGGATGGCCCTCTCCAGCTCCTCGCCTCTGCGGCGAGGGTTTCTCCGATGATCGCCGGCCGTCCGGTCCGGCGCGTCCCCGTGGATTGGAGGCATGACTCCCAGCCATTTGTCGAGCACTCGTTGTGAGCGTCGAGTGAATCAGCCTAGCCTTCCGTTAGAGAACTGACCGTTCTTTAAGCGTCGAGTGCATCGAGGTACCGATGACCGAGACCGTTACGACGCCCCCAGACGGCGCCCCCGCCTTCCCCAGTGACCGCACCTGCCCCTACCACCTGCCCGACCAGTACAACGACCTCCGGGAACGCGAAGGGTCGTTGCAGCGGGTCACCCTGTACGACGGCCGGCAGGCCTGGCTGGTGACCGGGTACGAGACCGCGCGGAAGCTGCTGGCCGACCCCCGGCTGTCCTCCGACCGGACACACGCCGACTTCCCCGCGACCTCGGGCCGGGTGGAGAGCTTCCGGGACCGCAGACCGGCGTTCATCAGCCTGGACCCGCCCGAGCACGGGCCGAAGCGGCGCATGACCATCAGCGAGTTCACCGTCCGGCGCATCAAGGGCATGCGCGCCGACGTCGAGCGGATCGTGCACGGCTTCCTGGACGAGATGATCGCCGCCGGTCCGCCCGCCGACCTCGTCAGCGGATTCGCGCTGCCCGTGCCGTCCCTGGTGATCTGCCGTCTGCTCGGAGTGCCCTACGCCGACCACGACTTCTTCCAGGAAGCCAGTCGGCAGCTGATCCAGTCCCCGGACGCGGCGGGGGCACGTGCCGCCCGGGACGAGCTGGAGGGCTACCTGGGCGGCCTGGTCGACAGCCTGCGGGCCGAGCCCCGGCCGGGGCTGCTGAACACCCTGGTCAGAGAGCAGTTGGAGAAGGGCACGATCGACCGCGAGGAGCTGGTGTCCACCGCCATCCTGCTGCTGGTGGCGGGCCACGAGACGACGGCGTCCATGACCTCGCTCAGCGTCATCACCCTGCTCGAACACCCTGACCAGTGGGACGCGTTACGCGCCGACCGGTCGCTGGTGCCGGGCGCGGTGGAGGAACTGCTGCGCTACCTGGCGATCGCGGACATCGCCGGCGGCCGCATCGCGAAGGCCGACATCGAGATCGACGGGCAGCACATCCGGGCGGGGGAGGGCGTCATCGTCACCAACTCCATCGCCAACCGCGACAGTTCGGTCTTCACCGACCCGGACACCCTCGACGTGCGGCGCGAGGCGCGCCACCACCTGGCCTTCGGCTACGGGGTGCACCAGTGCCTCGGCCAGAACCTCGCCCGCCTCGAACTGGAGGTGATCCTCACCGCGTTGCTCGACCGCCTGCCCGGCCTGCGACTGGCGGTGCCGGTGGACCAGCTGACCTTGCGCCCGGGGACGACGATCCAGGGCGTGAACGAACTCCCGGTCACCTGGTGACCGCGGCGGAAGGAGTGACCGTGCGGGTGACGGCGGACCGGGAGATCTGTGTGGGGGCGGGCCTGTGCGCGCTGACGGCGCCGGAGGTCTTCGACCAGGACGACGACGGGGTGGTGACGGTGCTGGCCGCCGAACCCGGCGCCGAGGACGGCGCCGCGGCGCGTGAGGCCGGAGCGCTCTGCCCGTCGGGTGCGGTGCGCGTCGTCGGGTAGCGCCCACGGGACGGCGCGGCCCCGCCGGGGAGCGGCTTCCCGCTCCCCGGCGGGGCCGGCCGGGGCGTACGCACCAGGCCGGACCGTGCCAGTGACCGGGAACGTCAAGGGTCTGGCGTACACACCAGGCCGCACCGGCCCCGCCCGCCACCGGCACGTTCAAGGGCCGGGCGGCCCGCCGTCCGGTGGGAGTTCGCCCAGCGCGGCGAGTTGCAGCCGCAGGGCGAGGCGTACCCGGGGTGACGCCAGGTCCACCGGGGCCGCCTCGTCGAGCTTGCGCAACCGGTAGCGCAGCGTGTTGGGGTGGATCCGCAGGGCCTGTGCGGCACTTCGCGGGTCGCCGAAGTGGTCCAGCCACGCGGCGAGGGTCGCGAGGTACGGCGTGCCGTGGTCCGCGTCGTGGGCCCGCAGGACGCCGAGCGGCCCGCCGAGCAGGCCCGTGTCGATGCCGACGGCGTCCCTGGCCCGCTCGACCACGACGGCGTCCCAGGCGTCCTCCAGCAGCACGGTGCCCGTGTCCCGCCGCCCCAGCGGGAGCCGGCCCGTGCCGACCAGCCGGTGGAGTTCGACGGCTTCGGCCAGGGAACGCGGCAACTGGTCGACGGAGTGGGCGGGGCAGCCCGCCACGGCGAACAGGCCGGGGTCGTGCGAGCGCACCTCGGTGAGCACGTACCGCAGCCAGTCCAGGGTGCCCGCCTCCGCACCGGCCGACGTACCGGCCGAGGGCCGCGCCCTGCCCCGGGGCCCCTCGGTGACCAGGCCGAAGAGCCGCCCGTCGAGGTCGGCGAGCAGCGGCTGGTGCCAGCCGAACCGGCGCGCGACCGACTCCCAGAGGTCCAGCTGACTGCGTACGTCGTCGGTACCTCCGGGCGCCCCGAACGCCACCACCCGCCAGGGGCCGGACGGCAGACCGGGAGCCTGGCCCGGTCCGGGGAACGGGGCGGAACCCTCGCGCAGCGCCGTCCGCAGCTGACCGGCCGACACCCGCCGGGCGATGCCCGCCTCCGCGCGCAGCCGCAACAGGTGCAGGGCGACGACGGAGGCCACACCGCTCAGCCGCTGGATGCGCTCCGGTGCCACCGGCCCGCTGACCACCACCCAGATCGAGCCGAGCCACTCGCCGCCCGCCCGCACGGGGACGATCAGCCGGGGCAGCGTGCCGTCCGGGCCGGCGGGGGTCCAGACCGGGTCGCTGGAGCGTGCCAGCCTGCGGAAGACGCCACCGGCGCGGAAATGGGTGAGGGCGTCCGCCGGGACCCGCCGTCCCACGATGGTGGAGACCCGCGCCGGGTCGGTCGTGTCCTGCCGGGCGGAGTAGGCGAGGACTCGGGACTGCGCGTCCTCCACCGTCACGGGCGCGTCGATGATCTCAGCCGCCGCGTCGGCCAGCGCGAACAGGTCGCTGTGCGGACCGGGGGTGCCCAGATGGCTGGTGTCGGGCGCGGAGGCCCGGTCGATGACGCCCCGCAGCAGCCAGATCACATGGGCCCACGAGGTGTGCGGACGCAACTCGATCAGTGCCGGGCCCGTCGTCCTCCGGGCCGCGCGGACCACCCGCGGATCGCTCGCCACGGGGTCCTTGAGCACGACGCCCGCGGCCGCCGCCTCGGCGGCCCGCTCCAGCAGGGCCAGGGCCCCCGCCCGGTCCGCCACTCCCACCCCCAGGACGAGTTCGCCCGGCTGTCCCGGGGCGTCGCCGGGTTCCGCCAGGGCGACGTCGTGCACCTCGGCGTCCCGGGCCGCGACGACCGTACGCAGCAGCCCGGGCCCCAGGGACTCCACGAGATCGGTGACCGTGATCACGGGCGGCGTCCCGTGGCGCGGGCCGCAGCTCGGGGCCGGTCCGGCGGGCGTCGTACGGTCGCACGCGCCGGCGGGCGGAGCGTGGCGGGAGCGCGCGTCGCGGTCCGGGGCGGGAGGGTGCTCATGCGCCCCATTGTGCTCCATGACGATGGTGCCGGGCGCACCACCGCGCGCTCTTTCATTGGCCGCCCGGCACAACGACAAAGGCGCCGCCCGGCCTCACCATCAGAGGTGCCACCACCCCTGAGAAGAGGTTTCCGCATGGCACGCCCTCCCTCGCCCGCACGTCCGGGCCCCAGCCGTGTCGCCGTCGTCGGCGCGGGCATGGTCGGACTGTCCACGGCCTGGTTCCTCCAGGAACGAGGCGTCAGCGTCACCGTGTACGAGCGCAAAGGCGTGGCCTCGGGTTCGTCCTGGGGCAACGCCGGCTGGCTGACCCCCGGCCTGGCGACGCCGCTGCCCGAACCGGCGGTCCTCACCTACGGGGTACGGGCGGTGCTCAGCCCGTCCTCGCCGGTCTACGTCCCGCCGAGCGCGAACCCGAGCCTGCTCAGGTTCCTCACGGGGTTCGCCCGCAACAGCACCGCGCCCCGGTGGCTGCGGGCGATGCGCGCGCTCGTCCCCATCAACAGCCTGTCGCTGTCGAGCTTCGACACACTGGCCGAAGGCGGCGTCCAGGCGGAGACGGTGGAGGCCAAGTCCTTCCTCGCGGCCTATCGCACGGCCGAGGAACGCCGGGTGCTGCTGGAGGAGCTCGAACAGATCCACGCGGCGGGCCAGAGCATGGAGTTCGACGTCCTCGACGGTGACGAGGCGCGGGGGACCGAGCCGTCCCTGTCCGACGAGATCGGTGCGGCGATCCGGCTGCACGGCCAGCGCTACATCGACCCCGGACACTTCGTGCACGCCCTGGCCGACGCGGTCCGTGCCCGGGGCGGCGAGATCCGGGAGCGTACGGAGATCACCGAGGTGCGGGACGCGTCGTCCGCGGTCACCGTCCTCACCGGGGACGGCGGTTCCGGAAGCTTCGACGCGGTGGTGCTGGCCACCGGAGCCTGGCTCGGCCGCCACGCCAGGAAGTTCGGGGTCCGCTCCGTGGTCCAGGCGGGCCGCGGATACAGCTTCAGCGTGCCCGTGGAGCAGGTACCCGCCGGCCCCGTCTACTTCCCCGCCCAGCGTGTGGCCTGCACGCCGCTCGGCGACCGTCTGCGCGTCGCCGGGATGATGGAGTTCCGCAAGCCGGAGGCGCCGTTGGACGCCCGCCGGATCAAGGCCATCGCGGAGGCCGCGCGCCCCCTGCTGCGGGGGGCCGACCTGGACGCCCGCCAGGACGAGTGGGTCGGGTCGCGGCCGTGCACGACGGACGGACTGCCCCTGATCGGCGCCACCCGCTCCCCGCGCGTCTTCGCCGCGGGCGGCCACGGCATGTGGGGCATCACCCTCGGTCCCGCCACCGGACGTCTGCTCGCGGAGACGATCGTCACCGGCGAACGTCCCCCGCAGCTGGCGCCTTTCGACCCGCTGCGCTGACCGGCGGACGCCTCCGGGCGGGGACCGTGACCACGGCCGGTACGGCCCCCGCCCGGTGACGTGACCACCCGTGACGTGTCCGCCCGGTCGCCGAAGGCGCTGTGTGCGCCTGCCCCGGCCGCCCCGCCCGCCCCGGCCGGGGCGGGCGGGGCAGGCGGGGCGGACGCGGGCGCGCCGGCGCACCTGCTCCAGGTCATCGAGGGCGAACGCGCCGGCGCGGACGCCGTCCAGGACCACCGGACCAAGACGGTCGGCTTCACCGGGTCCACCCGTGGCGGGCGCCACCTCTTCGACCTGGCCGCCGCCCGCCCCGACCCCATCCCCTTCTACGGAGAGCTGGGCTCGACCAACCCGGTCGTCGTCACTCCGGCCGGATGGGCCGAACGGGGGGAGGAGATCGCCACCGGGTTCGCCGGGTCCTGCACGCTGGGTTCCGGGCAGTTCTGTACCCAGCCGGGCGTGGTCTTCGTCCCGGACGCCGACGCGTTCCTCGCCGCCCTGCCGCCCCTGTCCGCCGGCCCGATGCTCAACGAGCGCATCGGCACCGCCTACACGGACGCCCTCGACGCCCTCGCGGCCCGGGACGGCGTCGAGGTCGCGCGGCGCGTCCCCGGCGTGGAGGGACAGCCGGACGTCGTCCTCCTGCGGACCACCGCCGACGCTGTCCGGAACGACCCCGCGCTCATCACCACCGAGGTCTTCGGCCCGGCGTCGCTCGTGGTCGCCTACCGGTCCCCCGAGGAGGTGGAGGAGGCCCTGGCGGAGTTCGAGGGAACGCTGACCGGCACGGTCCAGGCGGCGGGCGCGGACGACGAGGCCGGGCTGCGGATGCTCGACCTGCTCGCCCGGTACGCCGGACGCGTCATCTGGAACCAGTGGCCCACCGGGGTCACCGTCAGCGACGCCCAGCAGCACGGAGGTCCGTGGCCCGCCTCGACCGCGCCCACCACGACCTCGGTGGGCACGGCGGCGATCCGGCGCTTCCGCCGACCGGTGGCCTTCCAGAACGTCCCCGGCACCGCGCTGCCGCCCGAACTCAGGGACCGTGCCCCGCGGATCTGACTCCCCGTGTCACTTCCGCCAGAACAGGTGGTGCGTCATGCCGCTCGGGCTGGGCACCACCTCCAGGTGGAACCGGTCGAGGAGCTCGTCGGGGGAGTCCCAGAGCCGTACCCCGTGCCCGAGCCGCACCGGCGAGACCGCCACGTGCAGGGTGTCCACGAGATCGGCGTCGAGGAACTGCCGGATGGTCGTGGCCCCGCCGCCGATTCGGACGTCCTTGCCCCGCGCCGCCTCACGCGCCCGCGCCAGGACCGTGGCCGGGTCGCCGTCCACGAAGTGGAACGTGGTGTCGGAGAGCGTGAAGGAGGGGCGCTTGTGGTGGGTCAGGACGAACACCGGAGTGTGGAACGGGGGTTCGTCACCCCACCAGCCACGCCACTCCTCGTTCTCCCAGGGCCCGCGCTGGGGCCCGAACTTGTTCCGGCCCATGATCTCGGCGCCGATGCCGCGCGCGTAGTCCCGCGTGAAGTAGTCGTCGAGGCCCCGGCTGCCGCCCGGGTCGGTGCGCATGGGCCAGCTCGCCGTGGCGCCGGCCCAGGAGAACAGCCGCTCGGGGTTGACGTGGCCGAAGGGCTTCTCGAAGCTCTGTTCCTCACCGGCGGCGATGCCGTCACATGAGACGGTGAAATTCTGTACCCGCACGAGTTGAGCCATGTGTTCCTCCACAGGTGGTCGACAACGGAGGTACGACTCTCCTCGCCGGGAAACTCATCGCCGCGTCCGCGAGCGGCCTGAGTCCGTGTGTACATGAGCGGAGCCCGGCCCGCCGGCACGAGCGCCGACGGGCCGGGCCACCACGGTCCGGGACGTCAGGCGGTCGTGATGTTCTCCGCCTGGGGGCCCTTCTGGCCCTGCGTGATGTCGAAGGTCACCGCCTGCCCCTCCAGGAGCTCACGGAAGCCGGTCGCGTTGATGTTCGAGTAGTGCGCGAACACGTCCGGACCGCCGCCGTCCTGGGCGATGAAGCCGAAGCCTTTTTCAGAGTTGAACCACTTGACGGTTCCACTGGCCATGAGGTGTTTCTCCAGTCGCTGTCAAGACCTGCACTGTGCGGGCCTCGGGATCGATCGCCCTGGTCCCGCACCGCACAGCAGAGCGCCCATGCCGAAGACATGGGCAGGTACTGCGAACCATGACATCTCTGCCCTTGACGTTACACGGAGGGACCGCATGTCACCAGGGAGCGACGATCATCGGCCTGTCCCGGCTGAAGCCGCGGAGCGAGAGGGGACGGGCGGCGGGCGGCCGGGGAGACCGTCTACGTCCCCTTCGTCACCTTCTTCACGTGGTAGTAGGTGGCGACACACGAGGCAGGCCACGGGTGCTTGCCGAACGGTTCCGACATCTTGCTGACGACCAGCCGCTTGTAGGGCAGCACCGTCTCCCCCGCCGCGGCCCGTGCCCGGAGCATGCGGTCCTGGCTGTCCCAGGCCTTGGCCCGCGCCCGCATGTCCCCGTCCAGATCCCGCAGGGACACCGCGAGCACGGCCATGACCCCCACGCACACCAGCACGGCCCCCGCCGCCACCGGCAGCATGCCACGGCGGTACCGGCGCACCGCCAGATTCCCGAGGAGGCCGCCCACGCCGACGAGCAGGAGGAGCAGCGGGAACAGGAAGTCGTTCCACAGCCGGTTGGCGGTCGCGACCGACGGACCGAACGCCGGATAGGCGATCACCATGCACACGTATCCGGCGAGCAGCAAGGCCACCAGCACGGACACCACGAACACGGGCGCCCTGCGGTCGGGCCGGGGAAGGCCGCCGTCCGTACGCCGGACGAGCACGCCGATCAGCACCCCCACGGCGATCACCCCGATGTACTGCCACGTCGTCACCAGCGTATGGAGCACCTGCGCGTACCCCCGCAGCGAGGCGGAGAGCGACTCGGGCGCGAACATGGAGTCCGCGTGGTGGCGGACACGCCGGTTCCGTGAGCCGGGCGAGGTGAGGAGCACGGCGGTGCCCACGAGGATGCCGAGGACAGCGGCGGCGCACCAGGTCCGTGCGAAGGCGAGCCGTTCCGCCCGGAAGAGCAGGCGGCCCAGCAGCAGGGCCACGGCGAGCAGGGCCAGGGCGACCAGGGAGGTCTCCTCCGACAGGGTGCCCATGACGGCTCCCAGGACGAACGCCGACACGACCGCGACGGCCTTGCCCCGGCGCGAGACCACCAGCAGGGCCGGGATCGTGACGGCGGCCGCGAGGACGGGCGGGAAGGTGTGGGAGACGGACGAGGCCGGCCAGTAGAAGGTCTTGTACGTGTTCGTGGAGGCGAAGCAGAAGACGGCCAGGACCATGGCCGCCGAGAACAGCGGGATCCCCCGGGGCAACCGCCACCGGGCGCTCCGCAGCAGCGCCGCCGTCCACCCCCACAGCAGGGCCAGCATCACGACCACGCTGATCCCCGCGTACCACTGCTGGCCCGCGACGCCGTACACGGCGTAGGAGGCGACCAGTACGCCGTTGGCGACCCGGCCGTTGTCCGCGGAGTAGAACCGGTCCACCAGGGCCATGAAGCCCTCGTCGCGCACGAGGGGCAGGAAGCACCACTCGTCACCGCTCGGGCGCACCCAGCGCGCGAACCACGAGGCCCCGCCGAAGAGCAGCAGGGGAAGGAGCGGCAGCAGGGCCGTACCGGCCCACAGGAGACGAAGACGTCCGGTGCCCGGCCGCGCGGTGCTGCCGTGCCCGTCCCCCGTGTCCGTACCGGCCGCCCCCCTGTCCGTACCGGCCCCCTCCGCGTCCGTGCCGGTCTCCTCGGCGTGCCACGCGCGATCCGGGCGCTCCCCGCTCTCCGAACGCACCGTCTCACCCGAGGGCGGGGTCGTCCTGCTTCGCCTCGGCAGGGACGTCCGGAACCACGCCCGGGGAGCCCGCCGGCCGTCGGCCGGAATTGATGGCCCAGCGTGCGAGGAGGAAAGAGACCGGGGTGACGAGGACCCCGGCGACAACTGCGGCGACATTCTTGTCCATTCCGAATCGACTGACGGCCACATAGAGAAGCGCGCCGGAGGCCACGAGATTGAAGCCGCTGGACAGCGGATACCGGAGGAACCCGCGCCAGGTCGGACGGGTCCGGCAGGTGACGTAGGAATTGAGCAGGAAGGAACCGACGATGCTGACCGCATATCCGAGGACATGGGCCGCGAGATACGGGATCCAGGGGTTCAAGGTGGCGTAGACGGCCAGGTACACGGCGGTGTTGACGAATCCGATCGCCACGAAGGACGCGAACTGCCGTGACGTCCGGGGCCGGCCCGCCGGAAGAGCGGCCGACGCGTGCCGCGGGGGAGCGGGCGTCGGCGCGGGGCGCTCGTCCGTCTCCCGGATCACGAACGAAGGGCGGCGTTTCACCTCGTGGTAGATGCGGCCGACGTACTCACCGATGATCCCCAGGGTGATCAGCTGGATGCCGCCCAGCCCCACCACCGCCATCAGCAGCGTGGCGTATCCGGGGACCGCAGCCCCGTGGAGCGCCACGTCGAAGGCCACCCACCCCGCGTAGACGAGCGCGGAGAGGAAGCACCAGAAGCCCGCGTAGATGGCCAGCCGCAGGGGCCGGTTGTTGAAGGACAGCAGCCCGTCGATGCCGTAGTTGAGCAGACGGCGGCTGCCCCACTTCGAGGTGCCGGCGAGCCGCTGGGCGTTCCGGTAGGTGAAGGTGGCCGTCGTGAAACCGATCCAGGAGAAGATGCCCTTGGAGAACCGGTTGGCCTCCGGGAGCGAGAGGACCGTGTCCACCGCCTGGCGTGACAGCAGCCTGAAGTCCCCGGCGCCGTCGAGTACGTCGACATCCATGAGACGGCGCACCAGGGCGTAGTAGCCGCGGCTCAGCACGGTGCGCGCCGTGCCTTCCCCCTCGCGGTTCCGCCGGGGGACGACCTGGTCGTACCCGCGCCGGTGGAGTTCGAGCATCCGGGGGATGAGCCCCGGAGGGTGCTGGAGGTCCGCGTCCATCAGGATCACCGCCTGCCCCCGCGACATGCGCAGGCCGGCGAGCATCGCCGCCTCCTTGCCGAAGTTCCTGCTGAGCACCGCGTACCTGACGCGCCGGTCCGCGACACCGAGTCCGCCGATGATGTCCCGGGTGCGGTCGGTACTGCCGTCGTCCACGTAGCAGATCTCGTAGTCGATACCGCACGGGCCGAGGACCTCACCGACGGCCGAGTGGAACCTCTCGATGACGGCAGCCTCGTTGAAGCACGGTACGACCACGGAAAGCTGAGGAGTCGCCAAACCTGTCTCCTGACCGAGCACGCCGGAGCGGTGCAGTCCACCGCACGGAGGTGGGGTGGCTGTCCCTGGCGCTGGCAGGAGCCGAATCCCAGAGGCATTCGACCCGTATTGACGGGCCGAGCGGTGGAATCACACATCTACGCGCCCGCGGATGACCCGTTTGGCCGCGTCGGACGACCCGGTGGACACGACGCCGCCGTCCGCCGGGGACGTACGCGTCGGACCGGCACGGCACCCGTCAGGTGAACAGGGCCCCGGCCAGGGCGAAGCCCGCGAAGGCCGCGCCGAGGCCGGCCGCGACGGAACCGGCCACATTGGCGACGGCGAAGGACGCCGCGCCGTCCTCCACCAGGCGCCGAGTCTCGTAGGAGAAGGTGGAGTAGGTGGTCAGAGCCCCGCACAGCCCGGTGCCCAGCAGCAGTTGTACGGTGTGGCCGGCGGCCCCGGACAGGGCGGCACCGGTCAGCACGCCCAGGATCAGGGAGCCGGCCACGTTGACGGTGAAGGTGCCCCAGGGGAAGACGCTGTCGTGCCGGGTCTGCACCGCCCGGTCCGTCAGGTAGCGCAGCGGGGCCCCGACCGCGCCGCCCGCGGCCACCAGCAGGTAGTCGTTCACCGCGGTCACTCCTCCGGGGCGGTGAAGCGGACGGCCTGAACCGGTTCCAGGGTGATCAGGCCCTGGATTCCCAGCTCCTCCAACTGCGGGAGGAACGCGTTGACGCGTGTCTCCTCGTCCACGACGACGACCGCCACCGGCAGGTCGTCGGTCATGGACAGCAGCCGGGTGGTGTGCACCGTCTGGCGTCCGCCGAAGCCCTCCACGCCGTGGAAGACGGACGCGCCGCTCAGCCCCGCGGCGTGCGCGCGGTGGACGATCTCGCTCGACAGCGGGCGGTGGTGCCACAGGTCCGTGTCGTCGACCAGCACGGTCAGCCGGAGCGCGGGCAGGGTCTTCCAGGTCATCGCTCACTCCACTTCGCCAGGAACCGGCGCGTGGTCCACGTGCCGGTGCTCACCGCGGCCAGCGCGGCCACGAGGGTGGCCGCCAGGTAGACGAGCGCGGTCGCGGCCCGGCCGCCGTCGATCAGCCGCTCGATGTCCACGGTGTAGGTGGAAAAGGTGGTGAAGCCGCCGAGCACACCGGTCCCGAAGAACGGCCGCAGCAGGCGGTGCGCCGACCGGAACTCCGTCACCACGACCAGGAACACCCCGATCACCAGGCATCCGACGGCGTTGACGCACAACGTCGTCCAGGGGAACGTCCCGGTGGCGGTCGGCCACAGCCGGGCGGCCCCGAACCGGGCCAGCGCGCCCAGCGCGCCGCCCACCGCGATCACGCCCAGCACGGCGTGCTGAGAGCGCAGGACCTGTTCGCGCCAGGACGGGCCGGAAAGGTCCACATCGGGATCTGTGGGCTCGAAGACCATGGGCGGACCGCTCTGTTCTGACGGCACGGCTCTCCCTACGCGTGGATTCCGCTTCCGCGTACGCGGAAACGCTCTGTCACGAGTAGGGACCGTTGGCGGCGTCCGCCGCGGTTCGGGTACGGCGGGCCCCACCGCCGGCGCGGCACGCGTGGCGCCGCAGGACCTCAGTATAACGAGCGGTGGGCCGGGCTCGCGCGCCTGAGGGGCGGGGGAGAGACGCCGTCAGGGGCCGGCCGCGCGCCCTCAAGGGCCGGTGCCCGCACGGCGGTCAGGGGGTGCGCAGCGCGACGATCGCGACGTCGTCGTACTGCACGTCGTCACTCATCCGGGTGAGCAGTTCGTCACGGAAGACCGACAGCGGTTCGCGGGCGAGCGCGGCCGCGTGCTGGCGCAGCCGTGTCAGACCGCGGCCGATGTCCTCACCGGGGCGCTCGATGAGCCCGTCGGTGTAGAGGAGCAGGGTCGAGCCCGAGGGCAGGGACACGCTGGCGTTCTCCCGCCTGACGTCGGGGTCGACGCCCAGGACCGGGGCGAGCCCGCCGTCCAGCAGGAGGACCCGGCCGTTCTGCTGGGCGAGCAGGGGTGGCGGGTGCCCCGCGTTGCTCCAGTGCAGACGCCACGGTCTCCCGGGCGGCGTCTCGACGCGGGCGACGACGGCCGTGACGAGCTCGATACGCGTCAGTCCCTGCATCACCTTGTCCAGGCGGCTCATCACACCGGCCGGGTGGTCCTCGCTGTCGTAGGCGAGGGCGCGCAACATGTTGCGCAGCTGCCCCATACGGACCGCCGCCTCCAGGTCGTGACCGACGACGTCCCCGATGGCGAGGATCACCGACTTGTCGGGGAGCCGGAAGGCGTCGTACCAGTCACCACCGACCTCGGCCTCCTCCCGGGCGGGCACGTAGCGGGCGAGGAGCTGGAGGTGGCCGAGCCCGGCGAGGTCGGGCAGGAGGGAGCGCTGGAGCTGCTCGGACGTGTGCTGCTGCAACGCGTACAGACGCGCGTTGTCCAGCGCGAGACCGGCGCGGTGGCCGAGGTCGGCGGCGAGGACCCGCTCCTGTTCGTCGAAGGAGGCGCCCGGGTCACGGCGGATGAAGGTGAGCGCGCCGAGGGTCTGCCGGCGCATCCGCATCGGGACGATGAGCGCCGTCCGGGCGCTCAGCACGCGGTACAGGGCCCGCTGGGCGGCCAGCAGGGCGTCGTCCGGGTCGGACACACCGAAGTCCGTCATCACCATGGGCCCCGCGCCGCGCAGTACCTTGGCCAGAGTGGCGGCCGAGCTGTCCACCTCCGGCAGGAGCCCGCCGGGCAGGATCCGCGGCGACCTGCGCGAGTCCCGTTCGGTGACGGTGAGCCGGCGCAGACCGTCCCCTTCGACGAGATCGACGACGCAGGCGTCGGCCAGACTGGGGACGACCACGCGGGCCAGCCGGCGCAGCGACTCCTTCGCGTCCAGACTTGAGGCCAAGGCCTCACTCGCTTCCGCCAGCAGACGCAGACGGGTGGCGGCGCTCTCCGGTGTAATCTCCACGTTCCCCACCTGTGATCGTTCGGACGTCGTGTCCACGGGGCTCCCGCCTCAGCGCCCGCCCTCCGGTGAAGCCCGGCCGGCTGAGGGGCGGATCCATGGCTGTGCGCGGCCGTGCCGTGCCGTACGGGCCGCTCGTTCCGTGTGCGGGGGAGCCGTGGGCATTCTCTTCCTTTTGCGGGCTCTTTCCAGGAACCCACGGGGAATGTCCACCGGCATGTCCGCGCGCGGGACGGCACGCGGACGTGTTCCCACGCGTCCCGACGGCGTTCCGGCGGCGCGACGCATGCCCCCGAAGGACGGCCTCGGGACGACGGCACGCGGGCCGCGCTGCACGCACCGTCGGATGCGGTACGGCTTACGAACTGCATGCCCGGCCGGGCGAGTTCGGCACGCATCGCCATCGCCGGCGGACCGGTGAGGAGGAAGAAGCCGAACGCGGTGACCAGATAGAGGTTGCCGATCACCTTGTGGCCGGTCGTCGACACCGGGTGCAGCAGCTTCGGACCGTGCCCGACCCGCCGCCCGGTCCCCGCGTCCGCCTCTCCCGCCCCCCGGTAACCGTCCTATGGAATTGAGCGCCCGCCCCGCCGCCCGGGGTGGTCTCAGGACAGGACGCGGCGGCGGAAGTTGCGCAGGCCCAGTCCGAGGAAGAGCACACAGAACCCGAGGAGGACCGGGTAGACCACGTAGAGCGGCAGATGAGACAGGTCGGTGAAACCGGCCCGCATGCCCTCGGTGATGTAGATCAGCGGATTCAGGAGCACGAGTGTCTGGAGCCAGTGGAAGCCGCCGACCTCCACCGGGGCCAGCTTGGTCCATTGGTAGTAGGTGCCGCCGAGGAAGACGAGGGGCAGGACGACGAAGCCGAACATGACCCCGATGTTCCTCGGCTCGAACGTGGTGCCCAGAAGGAGGCCGAGGGAGGTCATCGCGACGCAGGACAGCGGGATGAGCGTGACGACGACCCACCAGTGGACGCTGAACTGAGGGTGGACGCCCGGCGCGTGGACCACGGCGGCGATCGGGAAGACGATCACCGCGGAGATGAGTCCCTGAGCCGCCCCGGACAGGACCCGTGCCACGGCCACCAGCCAGATGGGACAGGGGGCCTGGACCCGGTCCTCGATCTCCCGGGTGAAGCCGAACTCCTGGGACATCTGGATGGCGACGGACTGGATGCCCTGGAACATGATGGCGATGGACACGACCCCGGGCACCAGGACGGTGGCGAACGCGGACTCGCCCGCCGTGCCTCCGCCCGAGCCGATGCCCTGGCCGATGCTGGGGAAGACGTACAGGAAGACGAAGACGAGCAGGAAGGGCTGCATCACGGTGCGGCCGACGAACTCGCCGAAGTTCTTCCGCAGCACGGCCAGATCACGCCGGATCAGTCCGGCCAGGGCGGACCGGCTGGAGGCGACGGCCGACCGGCCGGGGCGGACCTCGCCCTGGAGCGGGGTCCGGTCGTCACCACCGGGGTGCGGGGGGCCGACGGCCCCCGTGCCGGCCGACGGATCGTCGGCGGGAGACGCTCCTGACATGGCCATCAGTCCCGCAACTCCTTTCCGGTGAGGTTGATGAAGACGGTTTCCAGCGTGCTCTCGCTGAGGGACAGGTCGACCAGGTCGAAGTTCCCGGACTCGGCGCTCCGTACGACCTTGGGCAGGAGGCGGTCCGCGCCCTTCACCTGGAGCTCCACGCCGCCGCTGACCAGCCGGGTGCGGACGACGCCTTCGATGTCACGCCGCAGCCGTTCGGCGAGTTCTTCCGGGTTCCCGTCGGTGGTGACCGTGACGACGGCGTCCGCGCCCAGGCTCCGCTTGAGTGCCGCGGGACTGTCCAGCGCCAGGATCCTGCCGTGGTCGATGATCGCCACCCGGTCGCAGAGGTGGTCGGCCTCCTCCATGTTGTGGGTGGTCAGCAAGATGGTCTGACCGGCCCCGATCAGCTCGTCCAGCACGTCCCAGAGGGCCAGCCGGCTCTGTGGGTCCAGTCCCGTGGTGGGTTCGTCCAGGAACAGGACGGCGGGCCGGTGGAAGATCGCCCGTGCCACCAGCAGCCGTTGGGCCATGCCGCCGGACAGCTCGTACACGGAGGAGTCACCCCACCGGCTCAGCTGGAACTGCTCCAGGAGTTCGTCGGCCCGCTCCCGTGACCGGCCCCGGGGGATTCCGAACAGCAGGCCGTGGAAGTACAGGTTCTCCCGGACCGTCAGTGAACGGTCCAGGGTGTTCTGCTGGGTGACCGCCGCGATGACCTGCTTGACCAGGGTCGGCTGGGCGACGACGTCGATCTCCCCGATGTGGGCGGAGCCCGAGGTGGGCACCACCCGGGTGGTCAGCATGCCCACCGTGGTCGTCTTCCCGGCGCCGTTGGGACCCAGCAGCCCGAAGATCTCGCCCTTGCACACCCGCAGATCCACGCCGTCGACCGCCGCGACGTCCGTCTTCGGGTAGACCTTCCGCAGCGCGGACGTACGGATGACCACGTCGGCGGAGCCCTCCGGCGGTCCGCCGTCCTCACCGGTGGTGGCGGGGGGTGGTGCGGTGGAGCGGTGCGGGCCGTCAACCGGCTCGTTCGACGTCATGTCCACCTCCGTCTGTGCTGGTCCGCCGGTCGGTCCCGGCGGAGTCCGGCCGGTCGCCCCTCCGGCGTGTGCCGGGGCGGGGGTTCATCCCTTGCCCGCCTTCGCGGGCTCGCCGTGGATGTACTGCCCCCCGCGCAGCAGTGAGGCCAGCGCGGCCACCAGACACGCCGCGATGGCGAAGTCGAAGGCCACGGACAGGCCCCGCTCGAACGGTTCGGAGATCAGGGTCGGGAAGAACGCCCGCCCGGTGAGGTAGTCGGCGTGGCCGGCGGGCAGGTGGGCCAGAGCGTCCGGGCCGAGCAGGCTGCGGATCGGGTTGTATCCCAGGAGCGCCGCGAACAGGACGCCGACGGGCGGCAGGGCCGCGACGCGCGCGGCGTCCGCGGGGGCCACGCCCTGCTCGGTGAGGCCGTGGCCGAGCGTGCCCGGCAGCGAACTCGCCAGGCCGGCGATCATCAGCGAGAAGAAGATGCCGATCGACAGCACCGTGGCCGAGTTCTGGAACGTGGTGCTGATCCCCGCACCCACACCGCGCTGGTCCGGAGGCAGGCTGTTCATGATCGCCGCACGGTTGGGCGAGGCGAACAGTCCCATGGCCAGCCCGTTGAAGAGCAGGATCAGGGCGAAGAGCGGGTAGTCGAAGTCGGCCGGCAGCTCTTTCAGGGCGACGAACGTGGCGGCTGCCAGCAGCATGCCGCCGGTCGTGAAGATCCGGGCGCCGAAGCGGTCGGAGGCCCATCCGGACAGCGGGCCCGCGATCAGGAATCCGATCGTCAGCGGCAGCATGTAGATGCCGGCCCACAGCGGGGTCTGCTCGAAGTCGTAGCCGTGACGGGGCAGCCAGATCCCCTGGAGCCAGATGATGAGGATGAACATCAGCCCGCCGCGCCCCAGGGAGGCCAGGAGGCTCGCCACGTTCCCCGCCGAGAAGGCACGGATCCGGAACAGCCCGAGACGGAACATCGGCTGGGCGACCCGGTTCTCGATCAGGCAGAAGAGGACCAGCAGCGCCAGCCCGGCCCCGATCGCGGCGAGCACCCAGGGGTTGGTCCATCCCATGGTCCGGCCGCCGTAGGGCTGGATGCCGTACGTGATGCCGGACAGGACGGCGATCAGGCCGACCGCGAAGGTCAGGTTGCCCCACCAGTCGAGCTGGGCCGGGGTGCGGAGCCCGGTGTCGCGCAGCTTCAGATAGGCCCAGACGGTTCCGAACAGTCCGATCGGGACGGAGACCAGGAACACCAGGTGCCAGTCGAAGGGGCCGAGCAGCCCGCCCAGGATGAGTCCGACGAACGACCCGGCGATCCCCGCGACCTGGTTGAGCCCCAGGGCGAGACCGCGCTGCCGGGGCGGGAAGGCGTCGGTGAGGATGGCGTTCGAGTTCGCCATGAGCATCGCCCCGCCCACGCCCTGGAGCACCCGCATCCCGATCAGCCACAGGGCGCCCGCCGTGCCGTGCGTCCAGGTCACCGACAGCAGGACGGAGAACACCGTGAAGACCGCGAACCCCAGGTTGTACATCCGTACCCGGCCGTACATGTCGCCCAGCCGGCCGAAGCTCACCACGAGGACCGCGGTGACGACCATGTAGCTCATGATCAGCCAGAGCAGCAGACTCGTGTTGCCCGGCCGCAAGGGGTCCACCCCGATGCCGCGGAAGATGTCGGGGAGCGCGATCAGGATGATCGACAGGTTGATGGTCGCGATCAGCACACCCAGCGTGGTGTTCGACAGCGCGATCCACTTGTAGCGCGGGCGCAGGGGGTCGTCGGCGCGGTCGCGCGGTACGACTGCTCTGTGCATGGGACCTTCCCCGCCGCCGGTGGTACTCGACTGCGTACGGGAGCCAAGCTAAGCCCGAGTCCGGCGGTCGGCCAGTTCGAGGGGCGCGCCCCGTCAGCCTCGCGGGCTCCCGGGTACGGCGGCGGCCCCCACCGGTGTCACGGGCCCGGAGGGGGCCGGTGGGCCTCCCGTTCACCGAGCGGTGCGGTCTCTTCGGTGAGGGCAGGCGTGATTGCCGGGGCCCGGCAACGTGGCGCTGTGTGAACTGGAGGGTTGCACCCCTGTGATTCCCCGTGGAAGCGGCCGTACGGTCGCCTCGCGAGTGGGGGAGACACACACGGGCTTCCCCGGTGAACGAGAGAAGTGAGCTGCGCGTATGACGCTTCCGCCCCCCGACCAGGCCCAGCCGCAGCCGCAGGAGCAGCCGCAGCCCCCGGGGCAGCCGCAGGGGCAGCCGCCCTTCTACGGGCCGACCGCCTGGAGCGGGCCGCAGATGGTTCCGGCGCCGCCGGTCAGCGGCTTGGCCATCGCCTCGCTCGTCCTCTCGCTCGTCTGCCTGGCGCCTCTGGGGCTGGTCTTCGGGATCATCGCGCTGGTCCGGATTCCCCGTCGTGGCGAGCGCGGCAAGGGGCTCGCGGTGGCCGGTATCGTCGTCTCCGGAACGGTCCTGCTTCTCGCGCTCCTGGCGATGGCCGGGGCGCCGCGTTTCTCGGTCTGGTCGGCCGGCTCAGCGGGCGGGCCGGTCAGGGGTGGCGGCGGGACGAGCGTCTTCGCTCTGGAGACGGGGGACTGCTTCACCCCGGCCACCGAAGTGACGCGGGACAACCAGGGGCCGCTCAGGAACGGCACGGCGGAGCGGCTGCCGTGCGAGGAGCCGCACCGCGGCGAGGTCTACGGCAGCTTCGAGCTGACCGGCCAGGGGGCGTTTCCCGGTACGGAGGAGGTCATGAAGACCTCTCGCGACCGGTGCGCGGCGCTTCTCACGGACTACGCGCTGGACTTCACGGCCTACGGCCACTTGCAGACGTACTTCTACTACCCGGACCGGGGCGGATGGGCGCGCGGCGGGCGCACCGTCCTGTGCTGGGCCGGCAGACCGCAGGGGGATCTGGAGGAGTCGATACGGAAGGACGAGAGCGATTTCGAACCGGCCCAGTTCGCGTACGTCTCGGCGTTCCGGCCGCTGATGGAGGCACAGCTCCGGGCCCCTCAGCAGGGGCCCGACGAGGACCTGGCAGCGGCGAGCCGTTGGGCCGGGCAGATGGCCGCGGCGTACACGGAGGTGGTCGGGGCGCTCGGGGAAGCCCGGGACGGGCTGCCGGGGGAGGTCCGGGAGCCGGCCGGAGAGATCACGGCGATCTTGGAGAGGGCCGTTCCGCAGTGGGAGCGGGCCGCGCGGGCGGCGGACGCCGGCGCGTTCCTGGCGGCGATCGACCGCGCGGAAGTGGACAACGACGTGATCGCGGGCCTGGACGCCGAGGTACGGACGGGCCTGGGGCTCCCCGCCCCCGAGGACGCCTCGCCCGGCGGGGGAGAGGGCGACGGGGCGCGGACGAGGGCGTCGTGAAGCCCCGCGTCCGGCGGCGGGGCGCGGCCCCGGCACCACGGAGTCCCCGTCCGGGCGCGGGCACGGCGGACCGTCCGAGCCGGGCGCGTACCGGCTACGTGCCGTGCCGGACGGCGCTCATACGAGGTTGTCCTGTCGGAACCGGGCGATCCACTCGGCGGTGGCCCGCAGACCGCCGAACGTATAGAAGTGGATCTTCACCTCGCCGTGGCGGGCCGGGTCGTACCGTTCGGCCAGGGTGCGCAGGAAGGCGTCGGGGCCGGTGGTGCCCATGAGGTTGGTGAGGGACAGCCCGTATTTCCTCGCGATGGAGGCGCTCGTGCCGACGCCGAAGCGGGTGGCGTAGGAGAGCAGGCGGCGGACGCCCGCGGGGCCCGGGACGCCTATGCGGACCGGGAGGTTGATGCCCTGGTCGCGGACGTCTTCGAGCCAGCTGAGGACCGGGTCGGGGTCGAAGCCGAACTGGGTGGTGACGTGGCCGGTCAGGCCATGGGCGGTCAGTGAGGCGGCCTTGTCACGCAGGGCGGCCCTGAGGGTGTCGTCGGTGAGGGCCGGGTGGCCTTCCGGGTAGCCGGCGATGCCGACGTGGCGGACGCCGTGTTCCTGGAGCAGGCCGGAGTCGATCAGGGCGAGGGCGCTGTCGTAGGGGCCTTGGGGGAGGGCGGGATCGCCGCCGACGGTGAAGACGTGGGTGGCGGTCCCGTCGTCCCGGAGCCCGGCGAGGAACTGTTCGAAGTCGGTCCGGGAGGTGAGCCGGCGGGCGGAGATGTGCGGGACCGGGAGGAGGCCGAGGCGTTTCACCGCGCGTGCGGCGTCCAGGCGCATGCGCGGGTCCTCGTTGCCGAGGAAGGTGACGTTGACACGGGTGCCCCGGGGGAGCGTGCCGTCGGCCGCTTCCAGTTCGGGTACGTCCTTGCCGGTCATCTCCAGCGAGAAGTCCTCCAGCAGCGGCGTACCGACGGACGCCGAAGCCGTGTCGAGGGGGTGCATCGTGCTCCTGGTCGAGGGTGGTGCGGTGCGGTCCGTCCCGGGGGCCGCGCACCGGCACGGGCCCCGCCCGGTCCCCGGGGTGCCCTGGGAGGGTACGCGGACACCGGAGGCCGGGGCCACCCGCCCCGGCCCGGCGGGGACCGCGCCCCGGAAGAGAGCGTTTCGGGACAACTCGGCGGTAGGCGCGTCCGCGGCGGTCCGGCGCCTACCGTGGGGGTGCGCCGGTGTGTCGCGCCACGTCGCCAAGTCATGGACAGCTGACCGACGTTCGGCCCGCTTTCACGTATTCAGGACCAATAGGTTAGGTTAGCCTTGCCTTGTTGAGGTCGCGGTGGGAGGGGGGAATCATGCCGGCTCGCGATGCGCGGGTCCTGGGCATGGCCGACGCCGGAGCCACCGTAGGGGCGGCCGGGCGTGAGGCGGGGGCTGTCGGCGCCGGGGTGCCCAACGGCTCCTGGCGGGCGGGCCGTTCGCCGGTCCCTCCCGCGAGCGCCCCGACCCGGCGCGGACGTCCCCCGCCCCTTCCCGCGGTGCCGTGACCGCCCTCACCACCGACGTGCCGACCGCGCCGTCGCGTCCATTCCCGCAGGAGCCTTCCGATGAACCACACCCTGTCGCCCGAACGCGTCCGCGCCGATGTCGCGGAGCTGCTCGACTGCGATCCCGCCGACATCGCCGCCGACGAGAACCTGGTCGATCTCGGCCTGGACTCGGTGCGGATCATGGTCCTGATCGAGCGCTGGCGTGCCGCCGGGGCCGCCTCCCTGGAGTTCCCCGACCTGGCCGAGCAGCCCGAACTGGCGCACTGGACCGCGCTGCTGACGGGTGGTGCGGCATGAGCAGGACCGACCACCGGCACCGGCACCTGGACCGAATCGCCGAGGTCAGGGCGGGCCGTCACGCCGAGAAGGTGGGCTATCCGATCGGCATCCGCAGGGTCGAGGTCGTCCGCACCGCCCCGGTCGGCTCGGGTCTGCTGCGCGTGACGCTGGGCGGGGAGGGTGCCGAGGGGTTCGAGGCGCACGCTCCGGACGAACACGTGAAGCTGATCTTCCCGGAGCCGGACGGCACGTTGCGGCTGCCCGAGCCGAACGGGGCGATGCTGCGCTGGCCGCGGCCGGTGCCCACCTCGCGGGAGTACACCGTGCGCCGGTACGACCCGGCCTCGGGCGAGATCGACATCGACATCGCCTGGCACGACGGCGGGCTGGCTTCGGACTGGGCGAGCGCGGCGCGGCCGGGGGCCGTCGTGCACGTGGCCGGGCCGCCCGGCGGACTGATCGTCCCGCCCACCTACGACCGCTACCTCCTCGCGGGGGACATCACGGCCCTGCCCGCGGTCGCGCGATGGCTGGAGGAGATGCCCAGGACCGCCAGGGGCTGGGCGTTCGTCGAGGTCGCCGACGCCTCGCAGGAGATCGAACTGTGGGCGCCGGAGGGCGTCGAGGTGCGGTGGCTGCACCGCGGGGACCTGCCGGCCGGTGCCGGTGACGCCCTGGAGCGGGCCGTGACCGCGGTGACCGTGCCCGAGGGGGAGCGGGTGTACGTGTGGGTCGCGGGCGAGGCCGGGCAGATCAAGCCGCTGCGCCGCTGGGTCCGCGACGAACTGCGCCTGGAGAAGGCCGACTACGACATCACCGGCTACTGGAAGCGCGGCGTCGCCGACTTCGACGAGGACGACCACTGACCGGTCGGTGGCCGGACGGACGGGGGCCGGCGCGGCGCCGGTCCGCGACTGTACCGCTGAAGATTTTTTTACTAAGGTAAGCCTTACCTAACTAGCAAGGAGCACCACATGTCCATACGTAGATCCTCCGGGCTGATCGGCGCCGTGTCGCTGGCACTTGTCCTGGCGGCGTGCGGATCGTCCGACGAAGGCGGTTCGGGCGACTCCGCCAAGGCCCCCAAGACCCGGGTGTTCACGGCGGACAACGGCAAGATCACCATCCCGGCCGACCCCAAGCGCGTGGTGGCCACCGGCTACGCCGTGCCCGTCATGATCGAGGCCGACGCGCCGCTGGTCGGGATCTCGTCGTGGAAGCGCGGCGAGCCGATGATGACGGACGAGGATCTGGCCACCTACAAGAAGCTCACCAAGGTCGCGGGAGAGCAGGCGGCGGAGACCAACTACGAGGCCGTCGCGGAGGCCGAGCCCGACCTCATCGTCATCGGCGTGCCCGCCCCCGTGCTCGGCGACATCGACGTCAAGCGGCTGGAGTCCATAGCCCCGGTCGTGGCGATCGGCCCGACCGTTCCCTCCGCCTGGCGTGAACTCTCCCGCAAGCAGGCCGACGCCGCCGGCGCGCTCGACAAGTTCGACGCCGCGCAGAAGACGTACGAGGCCAAGGCCGCGGAGCTGAAGGCGAAGTACGAGGACGTGCTGCCCCAGCTCAAGCTGGGCCACGTCGGCGCGTACGGCGAGGTCGCCAAGGGCACCTTCCAGCGCGAGTTCGGCGGCTCCTGGGGCACCAACATCGCCGAGGACCTCGGTGCCGCGTACTACGGCAAGGTCAAGGAGGCCGGGGAAGGCTCGCGTTCGGTCAGCGAGTACCCCTCCATCGAGGAACTCCCGGCCGCGTTCGGCGAGGCCGACGTCCTGACGTACTCGGTCAACGCCGACGGCAGCGTCCCCGAGGCCGTGCAGTACGTCCTCGACTCGAAGCTGTGGAAGAACCTCCCCGCCGTCAAGGCCGGGAAGAGCTTCCCGCTCCGCTACACCGAGGCCGCGACCTACGGTCAGGCCATGAAGACCCTGGACGCGATCGACGAGTCGTTCGCTCCGCTGCTGAAGCGGTGACCGCCGCGGGCCGCGCGTCCGGACCGGAGGTATCCGGCGGACCGGCCAGGACCAGGCGGGCCTTCTCCCCGCAACTCGGTCTGTTCGTCGGGGGACTGGTGCTGCTCGCGGTGGTGGCCGTGCTCAGCATGGGCGTCGGCGCCCGCCCGGTCCCGCCGGCCGAGGTCGTACGCGCACTGCTGGACTACCAGGGAACCGACGACCACGTGATCGTGCGTGACGTACGGCTGCCCCGCTCGCTGCTCGCCGTCGCGGTGGGCGCCGCGCTCGCCGTGGCGGGCGCGCTGATCCAGACGCTGGCCCGCAACCCGCTGGCCGAGCCCGGCATCCTCGGCGTCACCGCGGGTGCCGGGTTCGCCATCACGGTCGGCTCGGCGCTCGGGCTCGCCGTCGGACAGGCCGGCGAACTCGGCTTCGCGATCGTCGGCTCCGTCCTCGCGGCGCTGCTCGTCGCCGCCGTCGGACGGCGCTCACCCCTGCGCCTGGTGCTCACCGGCGTGGCCCTGACCGCGGTGCTGAGCGGCGTCGCGCTGGGCATGCGGCTGATGCTCCCCGACGTCTTCGACACCTACCGGTTCTGGTCGGTCGGATCGCTGGCGGCCCGCGAACAGGCGCCCCTGGCCCTGCCGTTGACCGCGATCGTGGTGTGCCTGCTCGGCGCGCTGCTGCTGAGCCGGGCGCTCAACGCCCTGACGCTGGGCGAGAACGTGGCCCACACGCTGGGCGCGGGCGTGGGCCGGGTACGGGGCCTCGCGCTGGTACTGATCACGGTGCTCTGCGGGGCGGCGACGGCGGTGGCCGGGCCGATCCTGTTCGTCGGCCTGATCGTCCCCCATCTGGTCCGCAAGCCGGCGGCCGGCTCGGTGCCCTGGCTCATCCTCTACACGATGGTGCTGGGTCCCGTCCTGCTGCTGATCGCCGACATCGGGTCACGGGTGCTGCTGCCCACCGGTGAGGTACCGGTCGGCATCGTGACCGCGTTCCTCGGAGGCCCCATGCTCATCTGGGCCGTCCGCCGCTACGGGGCGGGGTCACTGTGAACCACACACTCGGCCTCAGGGTCGAACGGCGCACCGCCGTACTGGTCGTCGTCATGGTCGCCCTGATGCTCTGCCTGGCCCTGCTCGGGCTGTGCTACGGGGCGTCCTGGGCCTCCCCGGGCAAGGTCTTCGCCGTCCTGACCGGGGCGGAACGCTCCGTGGTGATCTCGGACTGGCGGCTGCCGCGCGTGCTGGCCGGGCTCGTCTTCGGCGCCGCGCTCGGCGTGGCGGGAGCCCTCTTCCAGAACCTCACCCGCAACCCCATGGGCAGCCCCGACGTCATCGGCCTCGACGCGGGCGCCTACACCGGCGCCCTGATCGCCATCACCGTGCTGTCCGGCACGTCCGCGCAACTGGCCACCGGCTCGGTGCTCGGCGGGCTGCTCGTCGCGGCGGCGATCTACCTGCTGGCGTTCGAACGGGGCTTCTCCGGCCTGCGGCTGGTGGTCATCGGCATCGCGGTCAACGCCATGGTGACCGCGGTCAACTCGTGGATCGTGCTGCGCGCCGAGCTGGAGGTGGCGATCGCCGCCGTCGGCTGGAGCGCGGGTTCGCTCAACGGCGTGGGGTGGGGCGACCTGGGCATCCCGTTCGCGATCATCGCCCTGCTGCTGATCCTCATGACGACGCGGGCCCACGCCATGCACCAGGCCTCGCTCGGTGACGCCGTCGCGGCGACCACCGGGGTCGCGCTCAACCGGCTGCGGCTGCTGATGGTGCTGGTCGGCGTCGGCTGCACGGCCACGGTGACCGCGGTGGCCGGACCGATCGCGTTCATCGCCCTGGCGGCCCCCCAGATCGGCCGCAGGCTCGCCGGCGCCGCCGGTGTGCCGCTGCTCCCGGCCGCGCTGACCGGGGCCGTACTGCTCCAAGGCGCCGACCTGCTCGCCCAGATGCTGCTGGCGCCCGTCGCGCTGCCCGTGGGAGTGGTGAGTACCGCGATCGGCGGTTGCTATCTGATCTGGCTGCTGACCAAGGAGGTGAGGCGCGCGTGAGCGCACGCCTGACCGCGCGGGAGATCACCCTGCGCTACGGAGAGCGGGTCGTGTCCACACGGCTCAGCCTCGATGTCCCCGACGGCGCGTTCACCGCCATCGTGGGCCCCAACGCCTGCGGGAAGTCGACCCTGCTGCGCGCGCTGGTCCGGCTGCTGCGCCCGGAGAGCGGGCACGTGGAACTCGACGGCCGTGAGGTCGGCGGCTACGCGTCCAAGGCACTGGCCAAGCAACTCGGCTTCCTGCCGCAGGATCCGCTGGCTCCCGACGACATCAAGGTCCGCCAGCTCGTCAGCCGGGGCCGCTTCCCGCACCAGTCGCTGCTGGCACTGTGGTCGGCACAGGACGAGGAGGCCGTCGCCGAGGCGATGGCCTCCGCCGGGGTCGCCGACCTGGGCGACCGGCCCGTGCAGGAGCTGTCCGGCGGACAGCGCCAGCGGGTGTGGATGGCCATGGTGCTCGCCCAGCGGACGCCCTACCTGCTGCTCGACGAACCGACGTCGTTCCTGGACATCACCCACCAGTACCAGTTGCTCGGTCTGCTGGCCAGGCTCCGCGACGAGGGCCGCACGGTGATCGCCGTCCTGCACGACATCAACCAGGCCTGCCGGTACGCCGACCACCTGGTCGCCATGCGGGACGGCAGGGTGGTCGCCGAGGGCGTGCCCAAAGACGTCGTGGACGCCGCCCTGATCAAGGACGTCTTCGAGCTGCCGAGCGTCATCGTCCCCGACCCGGTCACCGGCACACCGATGGTCGTCCCCACACTCCAAGGAGAGTAAGTTGAGCACCGCAAGCGTGTCCTCGACCGGCCTTCTCGCCCTGACCCGCGCCCAGTTGGGCATCTGGAACGCCCAACGCCTGGAGCCGGACTCGCCCTACTACCTGGTGGGCGACGTGGTGGAGATATCCGGCGGTGAACCGGTCGACACCGACGCACTGGTCGAGGCGGTCCGGGCCACCACCCAGGAGGCCGAGACACTGCGCTTGCGGGTGTTCGACACCCCCGAAGGGCCACGCCAGGCAGTCAGCGACGAACCGGTCGCCCCGCCCGAGGTGCTCGACGTCAGCACGGCCGCCGATCCGGTGGCCGCCGCCCAGGCCCTCGTGGACGCCGAGCGGGCGCGGGCGGGCGAGGCGTGCCGGGGCATGGTGGACCGGCCGCTCTACTCGCGTACCGTCATCCGGCTCTCCGACCGGGAGGTCTGGTACACCCAGCTCGGCCACCACCTGGTCTTCGACGGCTACACCGCCGCGATGCTCGCCCGCCGCACCGGCGCCCACTACACCGCCCTGGTGCGGGGGACCGAGCCCGCCCCGTCCACCTTCGGCGGCTTCGCCCGCCTCGTCGCCGCCGACCAGGCCTACCGGGACAGCGACCGGTTCACCGAGGACCGCGCCTACTGGGTCGAGCGGTTCACCCCGCTGCCCGACCTGGGGGAGACCGGCACCGCGGCCGGCCCGCCCGACAGCACGCTCACCGCGCGTGCCGTCCTCACCCCCGAGGAGACGGCCCGGCTGCGCGCGTTCGCCGACGCCGAGGGCGTCACCTGGGGCGAGACGCTGATCGCCGGGTACGCCGCCTTCCTGCACCGCGTGCTGGCCCGCACCGACGTGGTGTTCGCCCTGCCCCTGATGTGCCGGGCGGGCTCGGTCGAGCTGCGCACCCCCGCCATGGCGGTCAACGTGCTGCCGCTGCGGGTGACCGTGCGCGGCGGCGACCGGCTCGGCGAGCTGAGCCGGCGGGTGGCCGCGGCCATGCGCGAGACGCGCGAGCACCAGCGCTACCGGGGCGAGGACCTGCCCCGGGACCTCGGGGTGCCCGGCGCGGGAGCGCTGCTGCACGGACGCGGCATCAACCTCAAGGCGTTCGACCTGGCCATCGACTTCGCCGGGTCCGGCGGCGTGATGCGCAACGTCGCCGGCGGCCCGCCGGAGGACATGGGCCTCAGCGTCCTGCCGACCCGCGACGGCGGTCTGCTGCTGGGCTTCGAGGTCGACGCGCGGACCAACGACCAGGCCGGGGTCGACGGACTGCTGTCCGGGCTGCGGACCCTGCTGTCCGCGCTCGTGGACGGACGGCCCGTCGGACGGATCGCCCTGACCGGCGACGTGGACCGGCTGATGGAGCCCTGGTGCCCGCCCGCGCTGCCCGGCACCCCGGTGGACGTGCCCACCGCCTTCGACGCGATGGCCGCCGCCGCAGCGGGGCGCACCGCCCTGGTGTGCGGTCAGGAGCGGCTGTCGGCGGCGGAACTGGCGGGCCGGGTGCACCGGCTCGCCCGTGCGCTGCGGGCCCGGGGGATCGGACCCGACGACGTCGTGGCGCTCGCCCTGCCGCGCTCGGCCGACTCGGTCGTCGCCCTCCTGGCGGTGCTCGACGCGGGCGCCGCCTTCCTGCCCCTGGACGCCGCCCACCCGCCCGAGCGGCTGCGCGAGCTGATCGACGACACCCGCCCCGCCCTTGTGGTGAGCGCCGGGGCGATCGACGGACTGCCCTGGAAGACCCTGCTCGACGAGGCCGCCGAGCTGTCCGGCGCCCCGCTGACGGCCGCCGAACTGGCCGCGCCCCGCCACCCCGAGCACCTCGCCTACGTCATCCACACCTCCGGATCCACCGGACGCCCCAAGGGCGTACTCGGCCGGGCCGGCGGCCTCGCCGCGCTGCTGCACCACCAGCGCGCCACCGTCGTCGCGGAGGCCGAACAGGCGGCGGGCAGGCGGCTGCGCGCCGCCCACACCTACTCCTTCGCCTTCGACTCCGCCTTCGACCACCTGGTGTGGCTGCTGTGCGGGCACGAACTGCACGTCTACGACGCCGACACCATCCGCGACGCCGACGCCCTGCTCGCCGCGTACGCCCGTGACGGCATCGACATCGTGGACACCACCCCCTCGATGGCCGCGCCCCTGGTCGAGGGCGGCCTGCTGGACCGGCGCCCGACGCTGCTGGTCCTCGGCGGAGAGGCCACCCCGCCCGCGCTCTGGCGGCGCGTCGCCGAGTCCGGGACCACCGCGCGCAACATGTACGGGCCGACCGAGGCGACCGTGGACAGCACCACCGCGCGCCTCGACGACGGCGAGCCCACGATCGGCCGGCCGCTCGCGGGCACCCGGACCTATGTGCTCGACAGCGCGCTGCAACCCGTACCGCACGGCACCACCGGCGAGCTGTACCTGGCAGGGCCGCACCTGGCGCGCGGCTACCTCGGCAGGCCGGGAGCCACGTCCGAACGCTTCGTCGCCGACCCGTTCGGCGCGCCGGGGGAGCGGATGTACCGCACCGGCGACCTGGCCCGGTGGGTGCCCGGCCGGGGCCTGGAGTACGGCGGCCGGGGCGACGGCCAGATCAAGATCCGCGGGCACCGGGTGGAGACCGGGGAGGTCGAGGCGGCCCTCTTCGCCGTGCCCGGGGTCACCGCGGCCGCCGCCCGGGTGCTGTCGTCCCGGCTGGTCGGCTACGTGGTGTCCGCCTCGGTCACCGGCGACGAGGTGCGCGCCCACCTCGCCGGGCGGCTGCCCGGCCACATGGTGCCCTCGGCGGTGGTGGTGCTGGCCGAACTGCCCCTCACCCCCAACGGCAAGCTCGACCGCGCCGCCCTGCCCGCGCCCGCGTCGTCCGGCGGGGACCGGGAGCCGAGCACCGAACGGGAGCGCCTGCTGTGCGGTGTGCTCGCCGAGGTGTTCGAGACCGAACGGGTCGGTGTGGACGACGACTTCTTCGGCCTCGGCGGGGACAGCATCACCGCGATCACCGTCAGCAGCAGGCTGCGGGCCGTCGGCCTCGGGCTGCGGCCACGCGACCTGCTGGCCCGCCGGGGCTTCGCCGCGCTCGCCGCCTCCGCCGAACTGCTGGAGGACGTGCCCGGACCGGTGGACGACCCGACCGGGACCGTCCCCGCGCCGCCCATCGTGCGCGGCCTGCTCGACCCGCACCCGGACGTGTACACCGTCGCCGGATACGCGCAGTGGACCGCCCTGAGCGTCGACGCGCTCGGCCTCGGCGACCTGACCACCGGCGTGCGGACCGTGCTCGACCACCACGACGCCCTGCGGCTGCGGGTGGCCGACGGCCTGGAGGTGCTGCCCCGCGGCACGGTGCGGGCCGTCGTCGACGAGGTCCGCGGCGAGGACACGACGGGACTGGCCCGCCGGCTGGCGGGGCAGCTCGACCCGGGGACCGGCGACCTGCTGCGGGCGGCCCTGCTCCGCACCGGGGACCACACACCGGACCGGCTGGTCGTCGTCGTGCACCACCTCGCCATGGACGGCGTGTCCTGGCGCGTCCTGCTGCCCGACCTGCACACGGCCTGTGCGGGTGGCGCCCTCGACCCGGTCGGGACGTCCTGGCGGCGGCACGCCCTGCTGCTCGCCGAGCAGGGCACGTCCGGCGCGCGACGCGGCGAACTCGACCACTGGCGTACCGCACTCGCCTCCGCCTCCCGGCTGGGCGCCCGGCCGCTGGACACGGCGCTCGACACGGTCTCGACCGCGCACCGCTCGGTCACCGTGGCCTCGCCCGAGGTCACGGAGGCGCTGCTGACCACGCTGCCCGCCGCCTACCGCGCCGGGGTGGACGAGGTGCTGCTGGCCGCGCTCGTGCTCACCCTGCGGCGCCGGGGCCTGTCCGGCGACGCGGTGACCGTCTCGATGGAGGGCCACGGCCGCGAACACCTCGACCTGTCCCGCACGGTCGGCTGGTTCACCAGCGAGTACCCGGTCCGCGTCCCCGCCGCCGACGACCCCGGGCGGGCCCTGCGCGCCGCCAAGGAGGCCCGGCGCGCCGTGCCCGACGGCGGTGTCGGATACGGGGTGCTGCGCCACCTCGACCCGGAGACCGCCGCCGAACTCTCGGCCACCCCGCCCCCGGACGTGCTCCTCAACTACCTCGGCCGCTTCGCCCCGTTGGCCGCCACCGGATGGCGGCTGCCCGAGCGCGACGCCTTCTCCGTGATCGAACCGGACGCCAAGGCCCTGGAACAGGTGCTGGCCCTGAACTGCTTCGTCCACGAGGAGGGCGCGCCCCGGCTCGCCGTCGAGTGGACCGCCGCGACCGGGGTACTCGGCACCGACGCCGTGGCGGCCCTCCAGGAGGCCTGGGCCGAAACCCTGGACACCCTGGCCGAGTACGCCCGGCACACCCAGGGCGGGCTCACCCCCTCCGACCTCCCGCTGGTCGCCCTCGACCAGCCGGCCATCGACGCCCTCGAACGCACCGGCCGGGTGGCCGACGTGCTGCCCGCCACCCCGCTCCAGGTCGGGCTGTCCTTCCACACCCTGGTCCGCGACGACGAGACGACCGACGTCTACGTCGTCCAGGCCGTGACCACCCTGGCCGGTGAGCTGGACCCGGACCGGATGGCCGAGGCCGCCCACGAACTGCTGCGCCGCCACCCCGCCCTGCGCGTGTACCTGGGCACCGCCGGGGACGACGTGGTGCAGGTGATCCCCGCCGACATCGCCCTGGACTGGCGGGTGGACGACCGCTTCCCCGAAGCCGCGCGCGCCGAACTCGACCGCCCGTTCGACACCGGCCGGCCGCCGCTGATCCGCTTCCTGCTCTCCCGTGTCGGACCCGACACCCACAAACTGGTCATCACCAACCACCACGCCCTGCTCGACGGCTGGTCGATGCCCCTGGTCGGCCGCACCCTGCTCGCCCTCTACGCCGAGCTGAGCGGCGGGCCCGCCGCGCCCGCCTCCCCGCCCCTGTCGGAGTACTTCCGGTGGCTGGCCGACCGGGACCGGGACGTGTCGCTCGCCGCCTGGCGGGACGCCCTGGCCGGCGTCGACGAGGCGACGCGGCTGGCACCCGCGAGCACCGGCACCGCCGTCGAGCGGCCCGGCCGCGAAACCGTGGGCCTGGGCCGCGCGTTCAGCGACCGGCTGCGCGCGTTCGCCCGCGAGGAGGGCGTCACCCTGACCACGGTGCTCCAGACCGCGTGGGGCCTGCTGCTCGGCAGGCTCACCGGCCGCCTCGACGTCGTGTTCGGCTGCCCGGTCTCCGGGCGGCCCGCCGAGGTCGACGGCGTGGAATCGATGATCGGCCAGCTCGGCACCACCATCCCGGTACGCGTCCGGCACACCCGGGACATGACGGCTCGTGACCTGATGGCCCAGGTGCACGACGAGAGCGTCGCCCTGGCCGAGCACCACCACGTCGGTCTGCCCGAGATCCAGCGCGCGACGGGCATCGGTGAACTCTTCGACACCATGCTCGTGATGGAGAACTTCCCGCTCTCCAGCCGCACGCGCACCCCGCTCGCCCCCGGACTCGACCTGACCGGCGTGGACATCACCGACGCCACGCACTACGCGCTGACCGTCATCGTGATCCCCGACGACGAGATCACGATCGGCCTCGGCTACCAGCCGCGCGCCTTCACCGAGGCGACCGTGCGCGACTACGGCCGCTGGCTGCACAACCTCCTGCGGGAGATCGTGGACGACCCGGCGCGGCCCGCCGTCCGGCTGCCCGCGCTCGACGCCGACGAGCGGGAGCGCGTCCTGCGCACCGGCACCGAGACCGTCGCCGCCGAACCCCGCGGCCCCTGGCTGGACGTGTTCGCCGGCTGGGTGGCCCGCAAGCCCGGGGCCGAGGCCCTGGTCTGCCGCGACCGTGCCCTGAGCTACGCCGAGCTGGACCGGCGGGCCAACCAGGTCGCGAACGCGCTGATCGCGCTCGGGGTCCGGCCCCAGGACCCGGTCGCGGTCCTGCTCGGCCGCGACATCGAGATGACCGTCGCCCTGTTCGGCGTGGCCAAGGCCGGAGCGGTGTACGTACCGATGGACGCGAGCTACCCGCGTGAGCGACTCGCGTACATGTTCGACGACATCGCCCCGGCCGCCGCCGTGACGACCGGCGCCGACCTGCCCGTGGACCGTGAGATCCCGGTCCTGCGCCTGGACGACCCGGCCGCCCTCGCCTCCGTACCCGACACCGACCCGGCCGAGGCGCGTGCCCGGCTCACCGACGACGCCCTCGCCTACGTCATCTACACCTCCGGCACCACCGGCCGGCCCAAGGGCGTCGGCGTGACCCACCGGGGCGTACCCGACCTGATCGCGCTCCAGGAAGAGGTCGTCGGCGTCACCGAGCAGGACCGCTACCTGCACTTCGCGTCGACCGGCTTCGACGTCGCGTTCTGGCAGACCATGGTGCCCCTGCTGTCCGGCGGCACCTCCGTGATCGCGCCCGAGGAGGTGCGCGTCCCCGGCGACGAACTCCTCGACTACATCGCCGAGCACCGGGTGACCGGGGTGAACCTGCTCCCCTCGTTCCTGGCGGCGATGCCCGACGACCGCACCGTCGACCCCGACGTGTTCTTCGTCGTCGGCGCCGAACGCCTCGACCCCGAGCTGGCACGGCGCTGGGGCAGGGGCCGCAAGGCGCTGTTCAACGCCTACGGGCCCACCGAGGTCACGATCAACTCCACGACCTGGCGGTACGACCCGGACGACGCCGGACCGCTGCCGATCGGCCGCCCGGACCCCGACGTCCGCGCCTACGTCCTCGACGGCGGCCTCCAGCCGGTCGGCACCGGCGTGACCGGCGAGCTGTACCTCGGCGGGCCGAGCCTGGCCCGCGGCTACCTCGGCCGCCCCGGCCTGACCGCCTCGACCTTCGTGGCCGACCCGTTCGGCCGGCCCGGGGAGCGCGTCTACCGCACCGGCGACCTGGTGCGGTGGCGGCCCGACGGGCAGCTGGTGTTCCTCGGCCGCGCCGACCACCAGGTCAAGATCCGGGGCTTCCGGGTCGAGCTGGGCGAGATCGAGTCCACCCTGACCGGCCACCCCGATGTGCGCGCCTGCGCCGTGATCATGCGGGAGGGCAGGCTCGTCGGCTACGTCATCCCCACCGACGACGCCGACCTGGACACCACCCGGCTGCGCGCGTACCTCGCCGCCGAACTGCCCGACCACATGGTGCCGACGGCCCTCGTGCCCATCGACCGGCTGCCGCTGGGCCCCGGCGGCAAGCTCGACGCCGCCGCGCTGCCCTCCCCCGAAGTCACCGCCACGGCGCGGCGCGAACCGGCCACCGAGGCCGAAACCGTGCTGCTCGGTGTGTTCCGGGACGTCCTGGGCACCGACGACATCGGCCTGGACGACGACTTCTTCGCCATCGGCGGCGACAGCATCGTCTCCCTGCAAGTGGTCTCCCGGGCCCGACGCCACGGGCTCGGCCTCACCGCGCGGGACGTCTTCGAAGGGGAGACGGTCGCCGGGATCGCCGCGCGGGCCCGCGCCCTCGACGGCGACGAGGCACCCGCCGTCGGAGACGCCCCGCTGACCCCGGTCATGCGCGACCTGCTGCGCCGCGCGGGCGCCGCCGCGGACGGCTTCTGCCAGTGGGTGGAGATCTGCGTCCCGCCCGGCGGCGACGAGGAGACCTGGCGGGCCGTGCTGGACGCGGTCCTCGCCCGTCACGACGTCCTGCGGGCCCGCCTGAGCGGCGACGCGCTGCGCGTCCCGCCCGCCGGTACGGTCACCGCGGCGGACGTCCTCACCCGCGTACCGGCGACCGGCGACCTCCGGGCCGCCACCGACGCGGCGACCGCGGCGGCCCAGGACTCGATGGACCCGCGCACCGGCCCGCTGCTGCGCGCCGTATGGGTGGACGCGGGCCCGGGCCGGCCCGGCCGGCTCGTCCTGGTCGCCCACCACCTGGCCGTCGACGGCGTGTCCTGGCGGATCCTGCTGGACGACGTGGAGCACGCCCACTCCGGCGGCACCCTGGCCCGGCACGGACAGTCCTTCCTCGGCTGGGCGCGTGCGCTGCGCGACGCCGACCGGAGCGCCGAACTGCCGCACTGGCGGCGGATGACGGCCACCGAACCACTCACCCGCCCCCTCGACCCGGCCCGCGACACCGTGGCCACCGCGACGCACCACGAGATCCGGCTCGACACGGACGCGACCCGCGCCCTGACCACGACCCTGCCCGCCGCCTACCGCACCACGCCCGACGCCGTGCTGCTGACGGCGCTCGCCCAGGCCGTACGGGACTGGCGCGGGACGAACCGGCTGCTGGTCGCACTGGAGAGCCACGGCCGTCCCCGGCAGGTCGATCTGTCCCAGACCGTCGGCTGGTTCACCGCCGTCCACCCCGTGCTCCTCGACGCGGACGACGACGTGAAGGCGGTCGGGGAACGGCTGCGCGCCCAGGGCGACGGCCTCGGCCACGGCATCCTCACCACCGCCGGTCTGCTCGACCCGGCCCGACCGGAGATCGCCTGGAACTACCTCGGCCGCTACCCCGGCGCCCCCGCCGAGGAGACGCCGTGGCAGGCGCCCCCGGACGCCGGCCCGCTCGGCTCCGGCGGCTCCGACGCCATGCCCCTGCCCCACACCCTGATGGTCAACGCCCTCGTCCGCGACGACGCCCTCGGCGTCCGGATCACCTGGCCGTCCGCGCTGTTCACCCCCGCCGAGATCGAGGACCTGGCCGGACATCTGCGGACCGCGCTCCTGCGCACCGCCGCCGCCCCGGAGATCCGGGCACTCGGCCCCGACCGCCCGGTCGCCGGGATCCAGCCGCTGACCCCCTTGCAGGAGGTGATGCTGCGTCACTCCCGCACCGAGCGCCCCGACCCCTACACCGTGCAGTCCGCGTTCACCCTCACCGGCCCGCTCGACCTCGACGCCCTGCGCGCCGCCGGAACCGGTCTCCTGGAGCGCCACCCCAACCTGGGCGCCGTGTTCCCCGCCTCCCTGGCGGTGATCCCCACGACGCTCCGCCCGGACTTCCGGGTGGTGGACGGACCGGCCGAGGAGGCCCTCGCCGCCGACCTGGCCGAACCCTTCGACCTCGACCGGGGCCCCCTGGTCCGGCTCACCGTGATCCGGCGCGGACCCGACCACGCCGACCTCGTCCTGACCACCCATCACGTACTCTCCGACGGCTGGTCGGCCCCGCGCATCCTCACCGAACTCTTCGCCCTCTACACGGCGAAGCTCACGGGGCAGGCCCCGGACCTGCCCGCACCCGTCCCCTTCGACGCCTACCTGCGCTGGTGCGCCGACCACGAGCCCGACCTCGACGCCTGGGCGGCCGAACTCGACGGCCTGCCCGAAGGCGACCACCTCGGCGCCGGAGAACCCGGCCCGACCTGGCAGGAACCCGAGGTCATCGACTTCGACCCGGCCCTGGTGGCGGACCTCACCCGCCTCGCCGCCCGGCGCGGCCTGACCCGGAACACGCTGGTCCAGGGTGCCTGGGCGGTCCTGCTGGCCAGGCGATCCGGCCGCACGGACGTCTGCTTCGGCGCCATGGTCGCCTGCCGCCCCCCGGAACTGGAGGGCGTCGAGGAGATCATCGGGCTGCTCGCCAACACCGTGCCGGTACGCGCACGGCTCGGCGGCACACTCGCCGAGGCGCTCGCGGGTCTCCAGTCCCGTCAGCGCGCCCTGGTGGAGCACCAGCACGTCGCCCTGTCCGACCTGGAGCGGCTGACCGGCCGACGCGGGCTGTTCGACAGCCTGGTGGTGTTCGAGAACTACCCGGTCGACCCGGAGCGCCTGCGTGAACCCGCCCCCGGGCTCACGGTCGTCGGAACCCGCTTCCGCGAGGCCACCCACCACCCGGTGACCCTGACGGTCATGCCCGACGGCGACGGCTGGACCGGTGTCCTCGCTCACCGGGCCGGGGTGGACGTGAACGGCCTCGCCGAGGACCTGCTCGACCTCCTCCGCACCCTCGGCGAGCACCTCGACGAGGACGTGCTCACCCTGGTGGAGGACCGATGAGCGGGGACACCGCACCGGCCCCGGAGCGCGTGGACCGGCACCTGCTGCGGGTAGCGTTCATCCTGGTGCTCGGCACCTTCATGGCCACGCTGGACGCCACCATCGTCAGCGTCGGCATCGACACCCTGACCGACGAGTTCGACGCGTCCGTCGCGGAGATCCAGTGGGTCACCACCGCCTACCTGCTGGCCGTGGTCGGCGCGGTGCCCGCCTCCGGCTGGCTGGCCGACCGGTTCGGCGGCAAGCGGACCTGGCTCGCCGCCGTGGGCGTGTTCCTGCTCGGCTCCGTCCTGTGCGCCCTGGCCTGGTCGGTGACCAGCCTGATCGTGTTCCGGGTCGTCCAGGGCCTCGGCGGAGGGCTGCTGCCCGCGACCGGGCAGGCCCTCCTGGCCCGCGTCGCCGGACCGAACCGCACCGGGCGGGTGATCAGCGTCGTCGCCGTCGTGCCGCTGCTGTCACCGGTGTTCGGCCCGCTGGTCGGTGGCTCCGTCCTCGCCGTCGGGACCTGGCCGTGGCTGTTCCTGATCAACCTGCCGATCGGTCTGGTCGCCGCGCTGCTCGCCCGCCGCCATGTCCCGGCGGTGCCGCCCTCGACACGGCGGACGGCGTTCGATCTCCGGGGGGCCGCACTGCTCTCGCCCGGCCTGGCCGTGCTGGTGTACGGGCTGACCGAGGTGGCCCACGGCCGTACGCTGCCCGCCGCGGTCGGCGTGACGGCGGGGCTGGCGATGCTGGCCGGCTTCACCGTGCACGGGCTGCGCGCCCGCGCCACCCCGCTGGTGGACCCCCGGCTGTTCGCCCGGCCGCCGTTCGGCGCCGCCGCCCTCGCGCTGCTCGTCCTGGGCGCGTCGGTGTTCGGCACGATGTTCCTGCTGCCGCTGTACTTCCAGACCGGCCGGGGGCTGTCGGCGTGGGAGGCCGGACTGCTGCTCGCCCCCCAGGGGCTGGGCGCGGCCGCCGGGTCGGTGCTGGTCAACCGCACCATCGACAAGGTCGCGCCGCGCACCCTGGTGGTGACCGGTATCGTGCTCATCCTCGCGGGCACGGTCCCCTTCACCCAGCTCGGCCACCAGGTCCCGGACACCGTGATCGCCGTGGCGCTCGCGGTCCGTGGCCTCGGGATGGCGATGGTCGGCGCCCCCGTGATGAACATCGTCTACAGCCGCATCGAGCCCGAGCACCTGCCCCGCGCGTCCGGAGCGCTCAACCTGCTCAACACCGTGGGCGGTTCCCTGGGCACCGCCGCCCTCGCCGTGGTGCTGCAGAACCGGCTGTCCGCCCGTGGCCCGGACATCTCCTCGGCGTTCGCCGACACCTTCTGGTGGGTGCTCGGTTTCTGCCTGATCGCCGCCGCCGGAGCCACCAGGCTGCCCCGTACCCGGGCGAGGAAGGCATGACGCGCCGGTCCGCCGCCGACGGTGCCGCGAAGACCCCGTCCGCCCGTCCGAACGACCCGAGTGGTTCGAGTGGTTCGAACGGCCCGAGTGGTTCGAACGGCCCGAGTGGTTCGAGCGGTCCGAGCGGGACGCACCGCGGCCGGGCCCCGCACGTCCTCAACCCGTGGATCAGACGGTGGAGCGGCGGCGGCGACGCCCGTATCCGGCTGATCTGCCTTCCGCACGCGGGCGGCGGCGCCAGCTTCTACCGCCCGTGGGCGGCACTGCTGCCCGACGAGGTGGAACTGCTCGCCGTGCAGTACCCGGGCCGCGAGGACCGCTTCGACGACCCTCCGACCGACAGCATGGACGAGCTGGTCACCGCCCTCGCGGACGTCCTGCCGCCACTGCTCGGCCGTCCGTACGCGCTGTTCGGGCACAGCATGGGATCGGCGGTCGCCTGGGAACTGGTCCACGAGCTGGCCGCCCGCGGCGCACCGCCCCCGCGCCGGCTGTTCGTCTCGGGCCGCGCCGCCCCCGGCACCGCGGCGTCCGGAACCGTGCACCGCCGGGGGGACGAGGAACTCTGCGCCGCGCTGCGGCGGATGGGTGGCACCAGCGCCGACGTGCTCGACGATCCGGAGCTGCGGTCCATGGTCCTGGACGTCGTACGCAACGACTTCCGGCTCGTCGAGACACACCGCCCGGCCGTCCGGCCGCCACTGGACTGCCCCGTCCACCTCCTGACGGGCAGCGAGGACCCGGGTACGAGCCAGAGGCCCGGCCGCGACCGGACCGCCGGCTGGGCGGACCTCACCACCGCCCCCGTGGAGGTGCGCACCTTTCCCGGCGGCCACTTCTACCTCACCTCCAGGCGCCGTGAGGTCGTCGCCACCGTCCTGCGGCGGATGGACCCCTCGCTGAGCCCGGTCGGCCACGCCCGGCCCGGCGCCCGCTGAACCCGCCCGCACCGGCCCGAGTACCCGGTGCGGGCCCATCGCGGTTCGGAGACGGCGGTTCCCCGCTGCCGGCGGACATCGCCGGCTCCGTGCGGCCGCCCGGCGCCCGCCGTGCTGACACCGCACGCACACGTCTCTGACCGCTTCCTGACATCGCGTGACTACGGTCCGGCGCATGCGCACACCGTCTCATCGCCCCCACGGTCAGCAGGGCACCCGCAGGCCCCTCCGCCACACGATCGGGGCCACCGTCACCGTGTCGGCGGCCGTCCTCGCACTGGTCACCCCGGCCGCGGCCGCCGGCACCGCACCGCACAACCCGCCGTCCGGCAGCGGCGGCGCGGCAGGACCGGACACCACCACCAGCCACGCCGGCGCCAGGACCGCGCAGGAGCGCGACCGGATCAACGCCTACTGGAGCCCTGAGAGGATGAAGCTGGCGGGCGCCATGATCCCCGAGATCACCCCCGTACCCGAGGACGACGACACGCCGGACGACCCGCGGCCGCTTCCCGCGAACACTCCGGAATCCGGGTCCGTGTGGACCCACGGCGGGGCGGTGGAGAAGAGCGTCGGCCGCCTGTTCTTCACCTTCTCCGACGGCTACGACGGCAGTTGCACCGCGACGGTCGTCACGAGCGCCAACCGCAGTACCGTCATCACGGCGGCACACTGCCTGAGAGGCGTCGGCGCGCCTTCCGACGACGACACGTGGAACCACAACATCTACTTCGTGCCCGGCTACCGCAACGGAACGAAGCCGCTCGGTGGCTTCAGCGTCAGGACCATGGCCACCTCGTCCCGCTGGGACGCCGATCCGGACACCACCGCATCGTCGGACCTGGCCGTCGCCGGCTACGACACGGGGTTCCTTCGGGTACCCGAAGGGCGGACTCAACAGCCCCGGGGACACGTACGTCGGATCCCGCATGATCCACTGCGCGGGCACGAGCCGCCCCGGACCCGAGGCCCCCCTGCTGTGGGGTGAGACCTGCGACATGACGAGCGGCTCCAGCGGTGGACCTCACCTGGCCCGCTTCGACACCCGCACCGGTACCGGCACCGTCGTGGGTGTCACCACCACCGACGACGAACTCGCGGGCGGGCAGAGCCCCACGCTCTACGCCACGCGCCTCGGTGACAGCGCCCACCGTCTCTACGACTGGGCGCGGTCGCGTTAGGACCCTCGACCCTCCGCCGAAGCACGGTTCGGCTTCCGCCGCCGCGACCCGCGCCATGGGCGGGCCGCGGCGGCGTGAGGGGGTGTCGGCCGACCGGTCCCTGTAGTACGTTAGCGCTAACGGTAGCGCTAACGCACTCCGTGGAGACCGCCTCCGCCCTACTCGCCGAAGGGTGCTTCCATGACCGACTACCGAGGGCTCACCTGGGACCATCCGCGAGGTACGGCCGCCCTGCGCGCCGCGGCCTCGCGGTTCTCCGGGGAGGGGCACGGGCACACCCTGACCTGGGACAGCCAGCCGCTGGAGGGGTTCGAGTCCCATCCCATCGGCGATCTGTGCGCCCGGTACGACCTCGTGGTCCTCGACCACCCGCACCTCGGTGACGCGCTGGAGGCCGACGCGCTCCGGCCGCTGGACGAACTGCTGCCCGACGCGGTCCTCCAGGAGTGGCGGGCCGGGACTGTGGGGTCCGCGACCCGGTCGTACACCCTGGACGGCAGGCTGTGGGCCGCCCCGCTCGACGTGGCGACGCAGGTCGCGGCCCTGCACCGGGCAGCGGTGCCCGAGCCCCCGCGGACCTGGACCGCCGCGCTGGAGCTGGCGGAGGCGGTGCCGGGCGCGCTCTCCCTGGCCGGGCCGCACGCCCTGCTGACGTACTTCTCCCTCTGCGTGGCCCTCGGTGACGCCCCCGCCGTCCGGGCCGACGCCGTGCCCCTGGTCGGCCGGGAGGCCGGAGTGGCGGCGCTGGAGGCGATGCGCGCCTTCCTGGACCGCTGCGACCCCGCGACCGCCGGACTGAACCCGATAGCCCTGCTGGAACACGTCGCGGACGGCCGCGTCGCCTACTGCCCCTTCGTCTACGGTTACGTCAACTACGCCTCGGCCGACGGCAGCCCCGTACGCTTCGCCGACGTGCCCCGGCTGACTCCCGGCGGCCCGCTCGGTTCGGTCCTGGGCGGTACCGGACTGGCCCTCTCGCGCCGCGCCCCGGTGACCGAGGAACTGGTCCGGCACATCGTGTGGCTGCTGTCCGCCGAGACCCAGCGGGACTACCTGCCCCGCCACCAGGCCCAGCCCGCCTGGCGTGAGGCGTGGACCGACCCCGCCGTGAACGCCCACAGCGGCGACTTCTACGCCGACACCCTCGCCACCACCGAGAGCGCCTGGGTGCGCCCCCGCCATCCCGGCTACACGGAGTTCCAGCAGGTGGCCTCCGAGCTGATCCGGGACGGACTGCTGAACGGCCGCCCGGCCACCGCACTCCACGACGACCTGGAGGCGCTCCACCGCACCGCCGCCGCGGGCCGCGCCGCCCTCGGCGAGGAGCCCCCGGCCGTCCTCCACCGAAAGTAGGTCTCCCATGACACCCGGCATCCCCACGACCACGACGACGTCCCACGGCCCCGGCACCCCGGCACCGGACCTGGCCGCCGGCGGCCTCCTCCCCGAGGACGGCACGGCCGGAAGCCTGCTCGCCCGCGTCTGGAACCCCGACGCGGACGGACCCTCCCCGGCCGCCGTCCGCGCGGACGGCGTCTACGACATCTCCAGGGACTTCTCCACCGTCTCCCTGCTGTGCGAGGAGGAGGACCCGGCCGCCGCGCTCGGCCAGGCGGCCGGTCCCAGGATCGCGGGCGTGGACGAGCTGCTGGCGCAGACCGTCCGCAGCCCCGACGACCCGCGCGTGGCACGCTTCCTGGCCCCCACCGACCTCCAGCCGGTGAAGGCCGCCGGGGTCACCTTCGCGGCCTCCATGGTGGAACGGCTCATAGAGGAGCGGGCCAAGGGCGATCCGGGCGCCGCCGCGGGCATTCGCGCGGAGCTGGCCGAGGTGCTCGGGGGCGACCTGCGCAGTCTGCGCCCGGGGACGCCCGAAGCGGCCGAGGTCAAGCGGCGCCTGGTCGCCCGGGGTGACTGGAGCCAGTACCTGGAGGTCGGCATCGGGCCCGACGCGGAGATCTTCACCAAGGCGCTGCCGCTGTCGGCCGTGGGGCCCGCCGGCCGCGCGGGGGTGCTGCGCGAATCGCGGTGGAACAACCCGGAGCCGGAGGTCGGCCTGGTGGTCTCCTCCCGGGGCGAGATCGTCGGCGCGACCCTCGGCAACGACGTCAACCTCCGTGACTACGAGGGGCGTTCGGCGCTCCTGCTGCCCAAGGCCAAGGACAACAACGCCTCGTGCGTGCTGGGCCCCTTCGTCAGGCTCTTCGACGCCACCTTCGGCCTCGACCACGTGCGGTCCACGACCGTGCGCATGGAGGTGGCCGGGGCGGACGGGTATCTGCTCCGGGGCACGTCGTCCCAGGCGGAGAGCAGCCGGACACCGGAGGACCTGGTCCGGCAGCTGATGGGGGAGCACCACCAGTACCCGGACGGGGTGGTTCTGCTGCTCGGCACGATGTTCGCCCCCGTCAGCGACCGCGACGAGCCGGGCCGGGGATTCACCCACCGCCCCGGGGACGTCGTCCGCATCTCCACGCCGGAGCTCGGCACGCTGGCCCACGAGGTCCGGCACAGCCAGGACTGCGCGCCGTGGGCCTACGGGGTACGGGCACTGATGTCCGGCCTCGCCCGCCGCGGACTGCTCTGACAGGACCGGCCCCGCCACCCACGCCCGGCCCCTGCCGCCGCCCCCGGCCCCGGCAGGCGCCGGGCGTCAGGCGCTCTCGCGGCGGCGGATCTCGAACCCCATGTCCACCTTCGTCCGCTCCGGCCGCTCTCCCCGCATCCTCGTCAGCAGCATGCGGGCCGCCTCCTGGCCGATGGTGGTGTTGGGAAGGGCCACCGTGGTCAGCGCCGGCCGCAGCATCCGTGACAGCTCGAAGTCGCCGAACCCCGCCACGGCGATCTCCTCCGGTACCGCGATCCCGCGTGAAGTCGCCGCGAGCAGCGCCCCGTTGGCGTAGATGTCGGTCGAGAAGACGAGGACGTCGCTCTCCGGGTGCGCCTGCCGGGCGACCTCCAGCAGCCGTGCCCCCGACTCCAGGGCCAGCGGATAGGCCGAGGCGTCGACCACCCGGGGCTCCCGGCCCGGCCAGTAGGTCCCCACCGCGCGCAGATAGCCGTCCAGCCGCCTGCGCGAGCGGTGGTCGCCCTCCAGCAGCGAACCGACGAAGCAGGGCGCGCGGTACCCGGCCTCGTGCAGGGAGGAGACCATCGCGTACATGGCGTCCTCGTTCGAGAACCCCACGAGGGTGTCCAGCGGGGTGTCGATCCAGTCCCAGGTCTCCACCACGGGCACGCGCGAGGCCTTGAGCATCTTGATCACCGCGGGACTGTGCAGGGCGCCCGTCATGAAGAACCCGTCGGGCCGCCGTCCGAGCAGCGAGCGGATGAGCTCTTCCTCCCGCTTGTCGTCGTAGTCCGTGTAGCCGAGCAGGAGTTGGTAGCCCTCGGGAGCCAGCACCGAGGACAGGCCGGTCAGCGTCTCGGAGAAGATGGAGGCGGACAGCGAGGGGATCACGGTGGCGACGATCTTGCTGCGGTTCGACGCCAGGTTGCGCGCGGACAGGTTGGGTACGTACCCGGCCTCGCGCAGCGCGGTCCGCACTCTGTCCCGGGTCTCCGGACTGACCTCGTCCGGTATCCGCAGGACCCGGGAGACGGTCTGCGCCGACACCCCGGCGATCGCGGCCACGTCCTGGAGTGTCACGGACCGGGTGCCGGAGCGGCGCCGGCGAACCGGATCCCCCGCGGCCTCGCGGCTGCTCATGCTGGTGTCGCCCCTCTGCGCTCACTGATGATCAGGATTGCGTTCCGCACAACTCTACGCAGTCGACGGACCGGCTCCGCGCACCTGCCCGAACCCCTCACATATGAACGGCGACGCTCCGTGTCGCTGACGGCCGATGTCCTCATGTTTCCTCAAAGGTCTTCTGTTAGCGCTACCGATAGCGCTAACATCAATCGAACGCGCAAGGCTCGTCCCTTTCGCGCCCTTTCCGGCTCTATGTGAAGAGGCTGCTCATGAAGGTACTCGAAGGGATCCGTGTCCTCGATCTCTCGATCGCGATGTCCGGGCCGTTCGCCGCCATGAAGATGGCGGACCTGGGAGCGGACGTCATCAAGGTCGAGCCCACGAACGGGGAGTGGCAGCGCCACGCGGCCGCGGGCGGTGCCCAGGGCAACGAGGTCAACGCCTCGTTCCTCTCGCTCAACCGCAACAAGCGCAGCCTCTCCGTCGACCTCAAGTCCCAGGAGGGCGGCCGGCTGCTGCGCGAACTGGTGGCGACCGCGGACGTGTTCCTCCAGAACTACCGCCCCGGGGTCGCCAAGCGCCTCGGCGTGGACTACGAGACGCTCAGGGCCCTCAAGCCCGACCTGGTCTACGTCTCCGTCTCCGGATACGGGGAGAGCGGCCCGTACGCCGCGCGGCCGGGGCAGGACCTCCTCCTCCAGGCCATGAGCGGGGCCCTGTTCAGCGCGGGCCGGCCCGGCGCGGCGCCGACGGCCGCCCCGTACTTCCTGGTCGACGCCTTCGCGGCCTACTCCGCGTTCGAAGGCGCCCTCGCCGCGCTCTTCCACCGCCAGCGGACCGGCGAGGGACAGCTCGTCGAGGTCAACATGCTGGACGCGATCATCGCCGCCCAGATGCAGGAGATCTCCGTACGCACCGTGGGCGGGGTACGCCAGAGCCGCAGCGAACACATCCACGCCCACAGCTACATCCGCGCCCCGTACGGGATCTACCCCACCCAGGACGGATACCTGGCGCTCTCCTTCGCCGAGCCCGCGGTCCTCGCCGACCTGATGCGCGACCCCCGGCTGGCCGGCTACGAGGCGGAACGCGACGGCTTCACCGCGCGCGACGAGATCTCGGCGCTGGTCGAGGAGAACCTGCGCGGGCGGACCACCGCCGACTGGCTGGAGACCCTGGGAGCGGCGGGGGTGTGGTGCGGGCCCGTCTACGACTACGACCAGCTGATGGACGACCCGCAGGTGGTCCACAACGGCTCGTTCCTCACCTACGAGCACCCCACCGAGGGAACCGTCACCACCCCCGGGTTCCCGTTCAAACTGGCCGCCTCCCCGCAGACCGTGGAGCGCCCCGCTCCCGTCAACGGCCAGCACAGCCAGGAGGTGCTGAGCGAACTCGGACTCTCCGAGGACGCCATCGGCCGACTGGCGAAGGACGGCGTCGTCTTCTGCGGCACCGTCGCGTAGCCGCCCCGGCTCCGCACCCACCCCCCCCACATACCCATCGAGCGCCGCAAGAGGGCTGAGCGCGCCCGTCAGTGAGATGATCCATCACAGCAATGGAGCGGATATGGATACGTCGACCCACGTCACACGCAGTGCCACCACACGGGCCCGCCGGGCCTCGATGGCCTCCGCGGTGGGCAGCCTCGTCGAGTGGTACGACTTCGGCCTCTACGGCGCCGCGGCGACCCTGATCTTCAAGGACTACTTCTTCGGGACCGACGACCCCTTCGTCGGACTCATGGCGGCGTTCGCCACCTTCGCGGTCGGCTACCTCGCCCGCCCCTTCGGGGGCATGGTCTTCGGGCACCTCGGAGACCGGATCGGCCGCAAACCGGTCATGGTGGTGACCCTCGCGCTCATGGGCATCAGCACCACGCTGATCGGCGTGCTCCCCGGCCACGACAGTGTGGGCGTCCTCGCCCCGCTGCTCCTCGTCGTCCTGCGGCTGGCCCAGGGACTCGGCGCGGGAGCCGAGTACGCCGGGGCCGTGGTGCTGTCCTCCGAGTCGGCGCCCCCGGCACGGCGCGGTTTCTACGCCTCCTGGTCCGGCGCCGGCGTCTGGATCGGTTCGGCCCTCGGGCTCTCCGTCTTCCAGGGGGTGCTGGCGCTCACCGGCGACAGCTTCTACACCTGGGGATGGCGTCTGCCCTTCCTGCTGAGCCTGCTGCTGCTGGCCGTCTCCTTCTACATCCGCCGCAAGGTCACGGAGACCGACTCCTTCGAATCGGTCAAGGAGTCCGAGGACGCCCCGAAGGTGCCGCTCGCCCACCTGCTGCGCACGCAGAAGCGGCGCCTGCTGGTGGCGCTCGGCTCCAACGTCATCCTGAGCGGGTACTCCTACATCCCGCAGGTGTGGATCCTGAGCTACCTCACGGACAACGTCGGCCTGGCAGCCGGTCTCGCCCTGGCGGTGAACGCCGTGGTCCTGGTGTCGGGAGCCGCCTTCATGCCGTTCTTCGGCGCCCTCGGCGACCGCGTCGGCCGGCGCAGGCTCTTCCTCTACGGAACCGCCTTCGGCATCCTGTGGCCCTTCCCGATGTTCGCGCTGATCGACACCCACAGCACCCCGGTGATCATCGCCGCGCTGGTGGTCTGCTTCGTCGGCTCCGTGACCGTCTGCTACGCCGCCCAGGCGGCGTTCCTCCCCGAGATGTTCCCGCCCGCGCTGCGCTACTCGGGAGTGGCGTTCGCCCGTGAGACCAGCGGAGCCCTCCTCGCGGGGACGACCCCGCTGGTGGCGACGGCCCTGTACAAGGTGGCGGACAGCTGGTGGCCCATCGCCGTCTGCATGGTCGTCTACGCGACGATCGCGCTCGTGTCCGTCCACTACTCGAAGTACTTCCGCTCGGACGCCCGCCAGAGCAGCGACTCCGACTTCGCCTCCGAGGACGCCTGGGTCTCCGCCCCGGCCGACGGCGGACATACGGCGAAGGCGGTGGTCTGACCATGCGGCTCGTGGAGCGGTTCTTCGAGGACTACACCGTGGGAGAGGCCCAGGAGGGCGGCTCACGGACGCTGGACCAGAGCGACATCAGCACCTTCGCCGGACTGACCATGGACTTCCACCCCGCCCACATGAACCGCGCCTTCGCCGAGGAGCGGTTCGGGGGCCGGCTCGTCCACGGTGTGCTCACCTTCGGCCTGGTCGTCGGGCTCACCGTCGAGTACAACCCCCGCGCGGTCGCGTACGGCTACGAGCGGATCCGGTTCCCCCGGCCCGTCCTCGCCGGCGACACCGTCTCGGCGAGCAGCGTCGTCACCGAACTGCGTGAGCACCGCAGGCCCGGCATCGGGCTGGTGACCAAGCAGTACACCGGGACCAACCAGGACGGCGAGACCGTCCTGTCCTGCCTGCACATCCTGGCCGTCGACCGGCGCGGCTGACCCGCCCCCGGGGGCGCGGCCTCCTGCCGCGCCCCCGCCACCCCCTGTCCTGACGAGGTACACAGCCATGCCCCACACTCTCGACGGCGCCATGTTCATCGGCGCCGAACGGCGTCACGGAAACGGCCCGGCGGCCCGCTCGGCCGACCCCCGGACCGACCGGCCGCTGGAACCCGCCTACCCCGCGGGCGGCGCGCGGGACGTCGACGACGCGTGCGAACGCGCCGCTCACGCCGCCGTACGCTACCGCTCGACCACCCCCGGCGAACGGGCCGCGTTCCTGGAGCGCATCGCCGACCGCGTCGAGGCGCTCGGGGACGCGCTCGTCGACCGGGCCGTCACCGAGAGCGGCCTGCCCCGCGGACGCGTCGCCGGAGAACGCGACCGCACCACCGGTCAGCTGCGCCTCTTCGCCGCCGAGGTACGCGCCGGGGAGTGGGCCGAGGTGCGCGTCGACCCCGCCCCGCCCCTCGGCCGCCGTACGGCGGGACCCGACCTGCGCCAGCGGCACCTGGCCGTCGGACCGGTGGCGGTCTTCGGCGCGAGCAACTTCCCCCTCGCCTTCTCGGTGGCCGGCGGGGACACCGCCGCGGCGCTGGCGGCGGGCTGCCCGGTGGTGGTGAAGGGCCACCAGGCCCATCTGGGGACCTCCGAGCTGGTCGGCTCCGCCGTGGCCGGAGCCGTCCAGGACTGCGGACTGCCCGAGGGGGTGTTCTCCCTCCTCTTCGGCGCGGGCAGCGACCTCGGACAGGCCCTGGTGGCCGATCCCCGGATCCGCGCGGTCGGCTTCACCGGCTCACAGGCCGGCGGCCTCGCCCTGATGCGCACCGCGGCCGCCCGCCCCGTACCCATCCCGGTGTACGCCGAGATGAGCAGCGTCAACCCGGTCTTCCTGCTGCCGGGCGCCCTGCGCGAGCGGGCCGAGGACCTGGCCGAGGGCTTCACCGGCTCGCTGACGCTCGGCGCGGGCCAGTTCTGCACCAATCCCGGCCTGGTGATCGCCTCCGCCGGAGAGGGACTGGACCGGTTCGTCGCGTCCGCCTCGGCGGCCGTCTCCCGCAGCACCGCGCAGACCATGCTGACCTCCGGCATCCACCGGGCCTACGAGCGTGCCGTGGACGGCCTGCGGGCCGAGGCGGGCGTCCGGGAGATCGCCACCGGACTGCCGGGAGAAGGCGAGAACACCGGGACGGCCCGGCTGCTGACCGTCGCCGCCGACGACTTCCTCACGAACCCCGGGCTCCAGGACGAGGCCTTCGGCGCCGCCTCGACCGTCGTCGTCTGCCGGGACCAGGAGCAGGTGGTCCAGGTGGCCCGCGCCCTGCGCGGACAGCTCACCGCGACGGTCCACCACGGGGAGGGCGACGGTCCGGCCGCGGCGGAACTGCTGCCGGTGCTGGAGGACACCGCGGGCCGCGTGCTGTTCGACGGCTGGCCCACCGGCGTGGAGGTCAGCCACGCGATGGTGCACGGAGGGCCCTTCCCCGCCACCTCGGACGGGCGCGGCACCTCGGTGGGCACCCTCGCGATGCGCAGGTTCCTGCGCCCCGTCTGCTACCAGAACCTGCCCGCCGGGCTCCTGCCGCCGGAGCTCTCGGACCACAACCCCTACGGCCTGCCCCGCAGGACCGACGGCGTCAGGCAGGGGGGCGCCCCCGCCTGACCGCGCGGGGCGGCGCGCCGCTCAGGGGGTCGCGCGCACCACTACCAGCGACCCCTCGTACGCGGGGCGCGTGCGCAGATGGCCGAACCGCCGGTCCCAGGCGCCGGAGGCCAGGTCACCGCGGAGTGCCCGGTCGAAGCGTTCCCGGACCCCGTCGTCCACGAAGCTCCACGCGGAGGACGCCTGGCGGGCGGCGGGTTCCAGGAGCATCTCCGGGCGGCCGTAGTACGCCTCGTCGAAGCCGTCGGTGCAGTCCAGCGGAACGGGCACGGCCCGTACGGTGACGGTGCCGCCGAGCGCGGCGGTCAGGGCCCGGACCGGCGGATGGCGGCGCGCCTCGATGTCCAGGACCTCGGGCGCGTACCCGTACAGCCAGAAGTCGCGTACGCGCTCCGGGGCGCGGGTCAGGAGGACGACCGGGCCCCGCGTGACGCGGCGCACCTCGCGCAGGCCGGCGGCGGGGTCGTTCCAGTGGTGCACGCTGAAGAGCGACATCGCCCCGTCGAACTCCCCGTCGGGGAACGGCAGGTCCTCCGCGACGGCGTCGACGGTCCGGGGGAGGAGGGCCGGGCGCCGGGCGGGCGCGGACCCGGAGAGCGCGACCGGCCGGACCGCGCGGGCCGGACGCCGGCGGGACCCCGCTCCCGTGCCGACGTTGAGGACGTCACGGGCGCCGCCCAGGGCCTCGGCGACGAGCCGGGCGATACGGGGATCGGGCCGCCGGCCGGCGCGGAGGCCGGGCCCGTCGGCGGTGTGGCCGACGTCCGCGGCGCCGCCCTCGCAGGTCCGTGCGTTCATGGGTCCTCGGTCTCGCCTGATGAGCAGGAACAGGGGGTGACCGCCTGGTGCCGGTGCGGCCGGTCCCGGAGCCGGTCCGTCCGGCGGCCGTCCTCGGCTCCTTCCGCCTCACGACGTGCCGCCGGGTACACCTGCATCCTGCATCTGCGAGGGCCATTCCGTAAACAGGGTGGCAAATCCTTGTCCCATCACCCAAAAGCCCTACAGATGCGGCCCTGGAGGATGTGTACCCGGGTGGGGTCCGGAGACCGGCTCCGGACCCGGGCCCCACCCGGACCGCTCAGGTGGCGGAGGGACCGGCCCCCGTGAGGGGCCGGGTGGGAGTGCCGGGCAGGAAGGTCACCTGCGGCGCCCCCGTGCGCGGGTGCACGGCGATCTCGGCGTCCACGCCGTACACCTCGGCCAGCAGTCCGCGGGTCAGTACCTCGGCCGGCGGCCCCGACGAGACGACCCGGCCGTCGCGCAGGACGTACAGCCGGTCGCAGTAGTACGCGGCGAGGTTGAGGTCGTGCAGCGCCACCAGGACCGTGGCGGACAGGCTCCGCAGAATGCCGAGCACGTCCAGCTGGTGGCGGATGTCCAGATGGTTGGTCGGCTCGTCCAGGACCAGCAGCGTGGGCTGCTGGGCCAGCGCGCGTGCGATCAGGACCCGTTGGCGCTCCCCTCCGGACAGCCGGTCGAAGGGCCGGTCCGCCAGGTCGAGCGCGTGCACGGAGTCCAGCGCCGACTCGACGATGTGCCGGTCCTCGGCGGTGTCGCCGTCCAGGAGCCGCTTGTGCGGGCTGCGGCCCATGGCGACGACCTCCCGCACGGCCAGGTCGAAGTCCGCCGCGGAGTCCTGCACCACGGCCGCCAGGGTGCGGGCCAGCTTCCGGACCGGCAGGCCCCACGCGTCGGCCCCGTCCACGCGTACGGCCCCGGAATCGGGGCGCAGCACGCGGTAGACCGCGCGCAGCAGGCTGGACTTGCCGCTGCCGTTGGGGCCCACGAGCCCGACGACCTCACCGGGGCCCGCGGTCAGGAAGACGTCCTCGACGAGCCGTTGGGCCCCGGCGGTGAGGGTGACGCCCTCGACGGAGAGTTCGGTCCCGGTCATACCACTCCTCGGCCGGTTCCCCGGCGGGCGTCGCGGCGCATCAGCCACAGGAAGAACGGCCCTCCGCACAGGGCCGTCAGGACACCGACCGGGATCTCCATCGGCGCGGCGACCGTCCGGGCGGCGATGTCCGCCCAGATGAGGAAGATCGCCCCGCCGAGCGCCGCCGTGGGCAGCACCCGTCGGTGGTCACCGCCGACGAACAGCCGCACGATGTGCGGCATCATCAGCCCGACGAAGCCGATCGGACCGGCCGCCGCCACCAGCACGCCGGTGATCAGCGAGAGCAGCACGAAGGTCCTGGCCCGGAACCGGCCCACGTTCAGGCCCATGGTCGTGGCCGCCTCCTCGCCGGCCAGCAGGAGGTTCAGCGAGCGGGCCTGCGCGAGCAGCACGCAGATGCCGAGCAGCAGAGCCGCCCCCGGCAGCCACAGGGTGCTCCACCGCACACCGCCCAGACCCCCCAGGGTCCAGGCCAGCACCGCCCGCGCCTCGTTGCCCCGGTCGCTGGTGAGCAGCAGCAGGTTCATCACCGCCGTGAGCACCGAGGCGTAGGCCACGCCGGACAGCACCAGGCGCGAGGAGGTGATGCGCCCTCCGGACCGGGCGGTGGTGTACACCAGGAAGAGGGTCACCAGCGCCCCCGCGAAGGCCGCCACCGACAGCGACACCTGGCCGAACAGGGTCACACCGAAGACGATGACCGCCACGGCGCCGAGCGAGGCGCCCGACGACACCCCCAGCAGATAGGGCTCGGCGAGCGGATTGCGCACCAGCGCCTGCAAGGCGGTGCCCACCAGGGCGAGCCCGGCCCCCGTCATCGCGCCGAGGAGCACCCGCGGGGCCCGTACGTCGAGCACGATCGTCTCGCGCGCACCGGACCAGTCGGCGTCCGGCCGGTCCACCCCGAGCGCGTGCGTCACGATGCCCCACACCTGGGCCGGCGGCACCCGCACCGAGCCGATGGCCAGGCCCGCCGTCATGGAGACGACGAGCAGCAGACCGAGGACCACCAGGGTCGTGACGAAGGAGCGGCGGCGCGGCTCCCGTTCCGTGACGGGATTCCGGGACGCGGAGACCGCCGGGGCGTCCTGGGTCCCGGCCGTCACCGGAACCGCTCGGGGTGCAGCCCGCGGGCCAGGTCCTCGACGGCGTACGGTGCCCGGATCCCGACCAGGGTGGCCGTCAGCGGCAGGACGACGAAGCGCTTGTTCTTCACGGCGGGCACGTCCGCGAGGGCGGGCTGGGACAGCAGGAACTCCTTCTTCCGCTCGACGTTGTCGGCTCCCGCGTAGTCGTAGATCGCGATGACCTCCGGCTTCCGGGCCACCACCTGCTCCCAGGAGGCGTCCCCGAAGACGTCGTCGAGGTCGGCGAAGACGTTGCGGCCGCCCGCCAGCTTGATGACCTCGGTGCCCAGGCTCTTGCCGCCCGCGGTGAAGGCCGCCTTGTCGCCGCTGTCGTAGACGAAGACCGGCGTCTCAGGGGCGCCCTCGACGGCCTTCACCGCCGCGCCGACCCGGCCCCGGAGGTCGGCCACGAGCGTGTCCGCCCGGTCCGGTACCCCGAAGACCGAACCGATGGTCCGGATCTCGTCGTAGGTGTCCTCCATGGACACCTGCTTCTTGCCGCAGTACTCGCGGTTCAGGTAGGTGTCGATGCCCGCGTCGGCGAACGCCTCGCGGGACCGGCCCTGGTTCTCGGCGAAGGCGCTGGCGTAGCCGCCGTAGACGAAGTCCGGTTCGGCGTCCAGGACCGTCTCGAAGGACGGTTCCTTCGCCGCCAGTTCGGGGACCGCCTCGAAGTCCTTCCGCAGTTCGGGAAGGACGGCGGAGTCCGGGTAGGCGGTGCCGACCATGCGGTCCTTGAGGCCGAGCGCCAGCATCAGCTCGGCGGGATGCTGGTGGATGGTGACCACCCGGGAGGGCGGCGCGTCGTACGTGGTGCGGGTGCCGCAGTTGTCGACGGTGACCGGGAAGCCCTTCGCCGGGGCCGCCGCGGCGGACTTCTCCTCACTGGCGCCCGGGGACGTCCCGCAGCCGGCGAGCAGGGTCGCGGAGAGGGCGACGGCCACACCCACGGCGCGCAGCGGGCGGCGCCGCGACCGGGAGGAAAGGGGAGAAAGGGGGCGAGGTATGTCGCCGTACATGTAAAGCCTCCTGCGGAGTCCGCGCTCCTCGGATCGGGCCCGCGACCGGCCAGTGTCCTGACTCCCGGATCGACGCCCCCGGCCTTCCCGCGTCGTACGCGGTGGCTCCTCCGGGGACACGCCTCTCCGGTCACAGTGGCGGGACCGTGCCGGATTCGCACCGGCTTCCTGTCTCCCGTCGCGGTGATGACCTGGTGATCCTACGGTTCTCCCGGGGCAGGGGCGAAACGGTGCGAACCCGCGCCGGTCACTTGCTCCGTTCGACGCTCCACAGCGGCAGGTGCTCGAAGAAGGCGACCGCGTCCTCACGCCACCGCGTCCGCCACCCGGCGGCGACGTGGGAGGCCTGCTCCGCGTGGCGCCGCATCTCGGCCCGTGCCCCGGCCGCGACCCCCTGGCGTTCGCCGATCTCCCGCAGGGCGGCGACGGTTTCCGGCGTGCAGGAGGGGTCACCGAGCGCCGACTCCACCAGGGCGCGTTCGGCGCCGCTCACGGCGGACAGCAGGGCGCCGACCGTGTAACTGCGTCTGCCGTCGCGGATGTCGGTGCCGACGGGCTTGCCCATGACGTCCGGGTCACCGAACAGGTCCAGGTAGTCGTCGCGCATCTGCCCGCAGATCCCGACCAGGCGCGCGTACCGCCGCAGTTCCCCGTCGAACACCGCGGGCTGCCCGCCGGCCGCCAGGAGCCCGAGCCGCAGCGGCGCGAGCACGGAGTAGCGGGCGGACTTGAAGTCGGCCACGGAGTGCAGGACGTCCTCGGCCGGGACGGTGGCGGTGAAGTCACGCTCCAGGTCGGCGATCTGGCCGACGAAGGTGTCGGCGGCCGCCCGTGTCACCACCTCGGTCATCGCCTGCCGCAGGGCGACGGGCAGGCGGGCCTCCGTCAGCACCCGCAGGGACAGGCCCAGCGCCAGGTCGCCCGCGAGCACGGTGAGACCGAGCGCCGCCCGCGGGTGGTGGGGGAACCGGTCGCGGTAGGCGTAGTACGTCGAGGGGCCGCCCCGGCGGGTGGGGCTGTCGTCGATGAGGTCGTCGTGCACCAGGCCGTGGGTGTGCAGCAGCTCGATGCTCAGCGCCGCGGCGTCCAGACCCTCGGCGGGCTCCGCGCTGACCAGCCCGGCGGCCTCGTGGAGCAGCACGACCCGCATCCGCTTGCCGCCGCGCAGGGACAACTCCCGCAGCAGGTGGACGCACTCGGGCGCGTACCGGCTGAAGGCAGGCGCCTCCAGCGTCGCGCCCAGCGTGTCGAAGTACTCCTCCAACAGCGCGCCGAAGCGCCGCTCATGGGCGGCGGCACGTGCCAGCATCCGTTCGACGGGGCCGGGGGTGTCGGTCATCGGGGTCTTCCTGATCGAGGGAGGCGGAGCCGTATCCGTGGACGGCCTCGGCCGGGACCCGCGCACGCGCGACGGGCCGGCCGGAACCGTCCAGGAGATCATCCCTGACCCGGATTCCCCACCCACCAGGGGCCCTTGCCCCGCGCGGCGACGACCGGTGCGGCGGGCCCCGAGCGGTCGGCGAACGGTGACCCCCGTGCCCGCCGCGTCGCCCGGCGGTTCACCTCGGTCCTGTCGTCACCGGGCGGCCAGGGCCTCGATCTTCACGAGCATCCGCGGATCCGACAGGGCCGCCACCTCGGCCATGACACTCGCGGGGCCGCAGCCGGACGCCTCCAGGATGTCCGTGACCACGTCGTAGTGCGCGGTCGCCGCGGCGATGTCCGTGGTGAACAGGCGCAGCTGGACGACGTCCCGCAGGGCGAACCCGGCCTCCCGCAACGTCTCGTCCAGCCGCTGGAAGGTCAGGCGGAGCTGTCCACGGATGTCTCCGACGTGGGCGATCGCCCCCTCCGCGTCGCGGGCCTCGTGACCGGCGACCACCAGCCAGCGCCGGGGGTCGGTGAGCAGGACGGCGCGGTGGTAACCGAGCTTGCCGCCGAAATGGCGGGGGCCGATGTCCGTACGCTCCATGGCGCCTCCTGTGCGGGCTCCGGCCGGAACCGGCGGCCCGGTGGGGAACCGGTGACCTGTGACCAGTATGCGGCGGTCCCACCGGATCCCGCAGACCGGCGGCCCGCGCCCGTCCCACACGGACGGGAGGGACGGAAGCGGCCGGCCACGCCGGGTCGGTGACATCGACCCGTCCCGCCCCCGCGCCCCGGCCTCCGCGACGTGGCGTCGGCCGGGCAGGCGGGAGGGGGCCGGGAATCACGGGGATCAACGGGGGAGTGCGGGCTGGAGTCCCGCGTACACGCCGCCCGTGTCCAGCAGTTCCTCGTGGGTCCCCACCTCGGCGATCCGTCCGTCCTCCATCGCCACGATGCGGTCGGCGCCCTGGATCGTGGACAGGCGGTGGGCGACCACGAAGACGGTCCGGCCGTGGACGAGGCGGCCGAGGGCCTCCTGCACGAGCGCTTCGGAACGGTTGTCGAGCGCGGAGGTCGCCTCGTCGAGCACCAGCACCCGGGGATCGCGGATCAGCGCCCGGGCGATGGCCAGACGCTGCTTCTGACCGCCCGACAACTGCGCGCCCCGCTCCCCGATGACCGTGTCCAGACCGTGCGCCAGGCCGTTCACGAACTCCAGCGCGTTGGCGTCCCGGAGCGCGCGCGTCAGCGTCTCCTCGTCCGTGTCGCCCATGCCGTACGTGACGTTGTCGCGGATGCTGCCTTCGAACAGGATCGACTCCTGCGGAACCACCGACAGGAAGCGCCGGTAGGTCCGCAGGTCGAGCCCGGCCATGTCCGTGCCGTCGAGCAGGATGCGGCCCGAGGTCGGCCTGATGAAACCGATGAGCAGGTTCAGCACCGTCGACTTGCCCGCACCCGAGGCCCCGACCAGGGCGATGGTCTCACCGGGCCGCGCCGAGAGGGTGAACCGCTGGACCGCGGGCTCCCCGTCCTCGTACACGAACCCGACGTCCTCGAAGTCGATGCGGCCGACGACCCGATCGACCCGCGCCTTTCCGGCGTTGTTCTCCAGGTCGGGTGCCTGGAGCACCTCACCGGCCGAGCGCACCGATTCCAGCCCCTTGGTCAGGATCGGCGTCAGGCCGAGCAGGGTCGTCACCGAACCCGTCAGCACCGTGAAGAACGCGCTCAGCATCACCACGTCCCCGGGGGTCACGGGCATCCAGCCGTGGTACGCCACCAGAGCGGAGCCGGAGAGGCACAGCACCCCGAGCGTGTTGAGGATGACCCAGGCCAGCGACCCGAAGCGGCCGTTGAGCATGTCCAGCCGCAGGCCCGCCGCGAACACCTGGCGCAACGAGCCGTCGACCCGGCCGAGCGCCGTCCGCTCCAGGCCGTGGGCGCGGGTGATGGGGATGAGGGCGGTCATCTCGCCCACCCGGGAGGAGAGTTGCTCGACCTCGCGGCGGAAGGACTCGTTGTGGCTCCGCAGCCGTCCGCGCAGCTTCATCACGAGGAAGCCCGCCGCGGGCACCACGACGAGGAAGACGGGCAGGAACTCCGGCACCCGCACGCCGATGACCACCAGCCCGCCGACCAGCGTGACGACCGCGCCCAGACCCATGTCGGAGCTCTGCTGCACCATCTGCTCCACGGCCTCGACGTCGCGGATCACCTTGGCCTGCAAAACGCTGGAGCTGACCCGTGCGTGGTAGCCGACGGACAACTGCTGCATCCGACGGCAGAGCGCCGAGCGCAGCGTCGTGCCCATGCGCCGGATGCTGCCGCCGAGGAGCCGTACGTACCACTGGTGGAGCGGGTAGTTGATCACGAGGACGAACAGCAGGACGCCGGTGGCCTTCCAGATCCCCGACTCCGGACCGTGCTGGACGACCACGTCCAGGACGGTGGCGGTGATGAGGGGCAGCAGCCAGATGGGGCTGTGCTTCACGACGAAGACGCACACCGCCGTCGCCAGGCGGCCGCGGTCGGGTCGGAAGAGGTGGCCGAGGGTGCGGAGCGGGTTCTCGCCGCGGTAGCGGTGATCGAGGTGGTCGAAGGGGGCGAGGGCGTCGGCAGAGCGTTGGGAAAGGCCTTTCTCCATGCGGTCATCCCATCTGCTCGCGTGGCCGGCGACAACCCCCCTTCCACGGGCGGAGACGGGCCTTCGGCGGGTGTCCGGCGGGCGGCCAGGTGATCCACCCCGGGCAGCTGGCTGGTCGTCGGCCGGGGCCGGCCGGGCCGCTCCGGGACCGCGGTGGCCGGCGCGGCGGAACGATCCCTTGCGAAGCGCTCCGAGTGATCGCTTACGGACCGGGTAACGGACGGGAATGTTCAGGCACAGGCGTGTACGAGTGGTGACCGTCCTGCTCAGCGGTTGGCTGGTGCTGACCGCCGTGGAGCACTGGGCGGAACAGGAGTCGTGGCCGGACGCGGTGGCGGCGGGACTGCTGTGGGCGTGCGTGGTGGCCGGTGTCTGGTGGTTCGCGGAGTGGACGCAGTCACCTCTGCGTGCCGCCCGGCGGAGGGCCCCCGACCGAGGGGACGACCGCACGGCACGGGACGACGGTACGCCGCCGGACGGCGTACGAGGCCGGCACGCGGCCGTGGAGCCCGCGGACCCGCACCCGCACCCGCGCAACCCGTCAGAACCGTCGCACCGCTGACCCTTGACCGCGTGTCGCACCGCTGGCCCCCGGCCGCTGGCCGCGTGTCGCCCGGCGGCCCGTCAGCACGGCCGACGGGCGTCCCGGGGCCGCGGGCGCCCGGTGGACGGTTGTGCGAGCCGGGCCGTGGGGGCCGGGCCGTGTGAGCCGGGCCGTGCGGGCCCGGCCCCCTCCGGCGGCGGCGCAGCCTCACTACGTCCCGACGATCCGCAGCGACACCCAGAGCGCCACGGTGGCCAGCGCCAGGGCGGCGGGGGTGGTGAGCAGACCGAGACGGGTGAACTCCTTCAACCCGATGCCGTGGCCGTGCTGATGCGCGATGTGCCGCCACAGCAGGGTGGCCAGCGACCCGGCGTAGGTCAGATTGGGGCCGATGTTCACGCCGACGAGCACCGCGAGGACCGCGCCGGGACCGGAGGAGGCGGCCAGCGGGACCAGCGCGAGCACGGCGGGGAGATTGTTGATCAGATTGGCCAGCAACGCGGCGACACCGGCCGTGGCCAGCAGCGCGAGCAGCGAGGTGCCGTCCGGCAGGACATGGCCGAGCGCCTGGCCGAGACCGTTGTCGACGACCGCCCGGACGACGACCCCCAGGGCGAGGACGAACGCCAGGAACGGCACCGAGGCGGCGCGCACGATGCCGGGCACCGTGCTGTGGCGCCGGGCCAGCGCCCGTACGGCCATGACGAGCGCCCCGGCCGTGGCGACCCAGGCCGGTGCGATGCCGAACACGGAGGCCACGGGGAAGCCGATGAGCGTGGCCGCCACCGTCACCAGGGCGAACAGCGGCGTCGCGGGCTGCGGTTCGGGTGTGCTCCCGGTGGACGGCGCGTCCAGGTCGGCGCCGAAGAAGCGGCGGAACACCGCGTACTCGACGGCGATCGCCACCAGCCAGGGCAGCAGCATCAGCACGGCGAACCGGGTGAAGGACAGCCCGGTCGCGGCGAACGCCAGCAGATTCGTCAGGTTCGAGACGGGCAGCAGCAGGGACGCCGTGTTGGAGAGATGGGCACTGGCGTAGACGTGCGGCTTCGGCCGGACGCCCATCCGCGCGGCGGTCGCGAAGACGACCGGGGTCAGCAGGACCACGGTGGCGTCCAGGCTGAGTACGGCCGTGATCGCCGAGGCGAGCACGAAGACCGAACCCAGCAGACGCCGGGGACTTCCGGCGGCCCAGCGCGCCATCCAGCCGCCGCAGGCGTGGAACAGCCCCTCGTCGGCGCAGAGCCGGGCCAGGACGAGGACGGCCGCCAGGAACCCGATGACGGGGCCCAGCCGCTCGGTCTCCTCCCGTACGTGGTCCCACGGGATGGCGCCGGCCAGGATCACCACCCCGGCGGCCGGTACGGCGAACGCCGCTTCGGGCCAGCGGAACGGGCGCACCACGGCACAGAGCAGCACCAGCACCAGCATGGCGACGGACAGGAACTCGCTGATCATGACCTGATGATCCCTGACCGTTCCCGGCACCGGCGCCCACGGACCGTCCTGGCCGGTGGCGCGGCGGGCGGGCCACCGGAACGCGCCCGGTCCCGCGACGCCCCGCGCCGACCGCCGGACCGCGGCGTCCGGTCCCGCATCCCGGCCATGGTCCGCCCTCAGGCGGATCGGCATGAAACAGTGCATATCCATGGAGGGGCACGCGGCCTGACGGGGCGTGCGGTCCCGGGACGGGCCGCCGCACCCACCCGGACAGGACCGTGCCTCTCCCACCCGAGCCGAAGTGTCCCTCCAGCGGGGCGCCTGGAGGTTGGACCATGCGCCATGCCCGTGCCCGACGCGCCGTGGTCGGCGCGTTCGCCGCACTCGCCCTCGTGCCGCTGACGGCCTGCGGAGAGGACGGCCCACAGGCGTCCGCCCCGGGCACCGCACCCGCGAACACCGCATCGCCGAACCCCGCGTCCCCGGCACCCGGCGCGTCGGCCACCGCCCCACCCGGCACGAGGGCGACCGCCCCGGACACCGCCGACGCGTTCGAGAAGCTGGAAGCCGAGTTCGACGCGCGGCTGGGTGTGTACGCCGTCGACACCGGCACCGGACGCGAGGTGACGCACCACGCCGACGAGCGGTTCGCCTACGCGTCCACCTTCAAGGCGCTGGCGGCCGGTGCCGTGCTCCGGACGTACAAGGTGAGCGGGATGGACCGGGTGATCACCTATTCCGAGGACGATCTCGTCCCCAACTCCCCGGTGACCGAGAAGCACGTCGGCACCGGGATGACCCTCGGTGCCCTGTGTGACGCGGCCGTCCGCTACAGCGACAACACGGCGGCCAACCTGCTCCTCGACCAGCTCGGCGGGCCGAAGGGCCTGGGCGCCCTCCTCGCGGAACTGGGCGACGGCGTCACCCGGATGGAGAGGCGGGAGCCCGAACTGAGCAGGTGGGTACCGGGTTCGACCAGGGACACGACCACGCCGCGGGCCTTCGCCGAGAACCTGCGGGCGTTCGCCCTCGGAGACGTCCTCGGTGACGCCGAGCGGGCCAGGCTCACACGGTGGCTGCGGACCAACACCACCGGCGACGAGGTCATCCGGGCGGGAGTCCCGGACAACTGGTCGGTCGGGGACAAGACCGGTAGCGGGACCGGCTACGGCATCCGCAACGACATCGCAGTCCTGTGGCCCCCCGACCGGGCGCCCGTCGTCGTAGCGGTCCTGTCGAACCGCGACGGGGAGGACGACGCGTACGACAACCGGCTGCTCGCGAAGGCCGCGGCGGTCGTCGTACGCGCGCTCGGCTGAGGGCTGTCGCGTCGCTCCGGCAACGTGGCGAGGTGCCGTAGCGGTCGTCGCGCGCCCGCCAGGGATCACGGGACAGCCCCTCGGACGCCCCGGCGCCCGGACCCCGAGGGGGCCCAGCTCAGACGGCCGGTTCACCGGTGCTCCGGAGCCCCGCCGTCAGGAGCGGGTCAGGTAGGAGCGGGTCCGTCAGGAGTGGGTCCGTCAGGAGTGGGTCCGGCAGGGGCTCGTGGTGCACGATGTGCAGGCGGGAGACGGCCCGGGTGAGCACGACATAGAGGCGGTGCAGTCCACGCTCCTCGGCCCGGACGACAGCGGCGGGCTCGACGACGACCACGTGGTCGTACTCCAGGCCCTTCGCCACCGAGGCGGGCACCACGGTCACGCGGGCACCCGGTGTGTCCGGTCCGGACGCCGGGACACCGGCCGCGGCGAGCGCCTCGCCCAGGGCCGCGGTGCGGGAGTCCGCGGCGATCACGGCGACGGAACCCTCCTGCCCGAGCGCCTCGCGGACCGCCGCGACGGTCGCGGCCGCCAGGTCACCGGCCCGGGTGACGGCCGCCTCCCCGCCGCGGCGCAGGGACCGGGACAGCGGCACCTCGACGTCGAGACGGAGCAGCAGACGGTTCGCCAGCTCGGCCACCGCGGCCGGGAGACGGAAGCCGGTGGTGAGCGCCGTGACCCCGGCGTCCCGCTTCCCCAGGTGGCGCAGGAGGTCCGGCCAGGAACGGGCGGCCCAGGGCGCGGTGCCCTGGGCGAGGTCACCGAGGACGGTGAGGGAGCCGAACGGCGAACGCCGGGCGATGGCACGGCATTCCATGGGCGAGAGGTCCTGTGCCTCGTCGATGACGATGTGCTCGTAGCCGGCCGGGCGTTCGATCAGGCCCGCGAGCTCGTCGAGGAGCACCAGATCGGCCGCCGACCAGCGTGCCGTCCTGGCGGAGCGCGCAGGCCCGGTCCGCAGCAGGCGCCGCCGCTCGTCCGTGTCGAGCAGCCCGTCCGCCGCGAGCGCCAGAGACCCGGTGCCGACCCGGGAGTCGGCACACGTCTCGGGGTCCGTGCCGGTCGGGGGGTCAGCGCACGCCCCGGAGTCCGCGCCGGTCCGGGATTCCCCGACGACCAGGGAGCCCGCACCGGGGGAGCCCGCACCGGGGGAGCCCGCACCGGGGGAGCGCGCGCCGTTCCGGGAGGCCGCGGCGGCCGCCGGGGCCCGGTCGGCCAGCAGGTCCGCGAGCACCTCTTCCGGACGCACCGCCGGCCACACCGCGTCCAGCAGGGCGGTGACCGGCCGGGCCCGGGAGACCTTTCGTGCCCAGGCCTCACCGCGCGGACCGGTGCGGAGCTCGGCCCGCTGCCGCAGGGCGTGGAGGACCCGGCTGCGGACGCGCTCGCGCCCCACGGCGTACGAAGGCTCCTCGGCCCGGACTCCCCGCACGATCTCTTCCAGTTCCTCGGCGGACACCCGCCAACGGTAGGAGCCGTCCGGCACCGTCAGCGGGTGCGCCGCCTCCGGGCGCACCCGCGCGTACAGCGCCCGGCGCAGCACCTCGGCCATGCGGATGTCGTGCTTGACGCGCGCCGTGCCGTCGTCGTCCCACGCCGTGACCGGATGCCGGGCGATCTCGTCGTCCAGGGTGGACTGCCGCACCCCGGACTCGCCCAGGGTGGGCAGCACCTCGGAGATGTGGGCGAGGAAGGCGCGGTTGGGGCCGAGGACCAGCATCCCGCCACGCCGGACGCGCTCCGGGTAGGTGTACAGCAGATACGCGGCGCGGTGCAGCCCGACCGCCGTCTTGCCGGTGCCCGGGGCGCCCTGGACGCACAGCGAGGCGGCGAGGTCCGCGCGCACCAGGTCGTCCTGTTCGGGCTGGATGGTGGCGGCGATGTCGCGCATGGGCCCGATGCGGGGGCGTTCGATCTCGGCGGCGACGACGGCGCTCGGCCGTGTCCTGTCCGGCTCTTCCAGGTGTTCGTCCTCCAGACCCGTCAGGTCGGCGGAGTCACCGCGGCTGCCCGGCGCCCAGCCGAACCGGCGCCGGACGGAGACGGACCGCGGGTCGTGCGGACCGGCCTGGTAGAAGGCGCGGGCGACCGGGGCGCGCCAGTCGACGACCAGGGGCGGCGCGGACGGGTCGGGCGCGAGGCGCACACGGCCGATGTGGTAGCTCTGGCCGGCGTGGTCACCGGCCTCCTCGGAGGCGGCGAAGTCGAGGCGCCCGAAGAACAGCGGACCCGCGGGCAGCTCCCGCAGATCCCGGGCCCGTGTGCGCAGCCCACGGCCGAGCACCTCGGCGTCGGCGCCGGACGCCGAGACGTCCTGGCCGGCCACCACCTGCTCACCCGCCCCGTCGACCAGCGCGGCGAGCGCGGCGCGGCAGGCGTCGTGGTAGGTGCGTTCCTGACTGAGGGCATCACTGAGTGCCGGTGGGGAGGACGTCATTCCTCCACGATAATGCAACCGAGTGAGATTTGTTACCCGGTTTCATTCTTTCGGGGGGTGGTGAGGTGGGGCAGGCCGGCCTCCAGCTGCGCGAACGCCGCTCGGGCGGCCTCCACGGCTTCCGGTCGCAGCGCGGTGGCCTCCGCGCCGTCCGCGACGCGGCGCCAGTTCTCCCGTGCGAGGACGCGCCGGACGGCCTCGATCTGCCCGGCGGCCAACCGGTCGCGCAGACCGGGCTCAGAGCTCCCCAGGGCCCGCGCGAGCGCGGCCTCGTCCCGCTCCACATGGGCGTACAGGCGCGCGACCAGCGACGGCGTCCCGTACAGCAGCCGGTGGAAGGCGAGTACCTCGGGCTCGTCGTTCAGCCCGGTCACCGGGTCGAGGCGCTCCAGCCCGTCCAGGAAGTGGCGGCGCAGCGCGCCGAGCGGGGAGCACCCCGCCGGCCGCTCCCCGACCACCCGGCCGGCCTCCCCCTCGTGGTCGGCCAGCCGGTGCAGCACCAGGTCCTCCTTGGCCGGGAAGTACCGGAAGAGGGTCGGTTTGGAGACGTCCACCGCCGCCGCCACGTCGGCGACGGTCACCTGCTCGAAGCCCCGCTCCAGGAACAGTTCGACGGCCGTGGCCGACAGTCGCTCGTACATCTGCCGCTTCTTGCGCTCGCGCAGCCCGCCCATGTCGTCGCCCATGGCCGACCAGCGTACGCGGGGAAGCCCGCGCCACCCCACCGCGACCCCCGTGGGGGAGTCACGGGCACCCGCCCGACCCTCCCCCCGTGACCGCCCGCCCGTGGTCCGGGCGGGCCGGACACCTCAGCGCAGCGACGGGGGCAGCGGCTCCCGGTGGACGACGCCCAGCCGCTGCGTGGCGCGGGTCAGCGCCACGTACAGGTCGCTCGTCCCGTACCGGCCGGGCTCCACGACCAGCACATGGTCGAATTCGAGCCCCTTGGCCTGACGGGGGGCGAGCAGCACCACCGGGTGGGCGAGATCGGGCTCGGCACCGGCCACCACCCCGTCGAGCCCGGCGGCGATCTCCTCGTGCAGCGCACGCGGCGCGATCACCGCGAGGCGCCCCTCCTCGGGGGTGAGTTCCGCGACCGCGGAGGCCACCGCGCCCGCCAGGTCGGGCCCGGACTCCCGCGTCCACGGCACCTCACCGGTGGACCGCACCGAGCCGGGCGGCTCGAAGGACGGGTCCTCGGCCCGTACGACCTTGGCGGCCAGCTCCATGATCTCGGCGGGCGTACGGTAGTTGACCCCCAACCGCACATGTGCGAAGCGGTCACCCACGTACGGCTCAAGGATCCGCTCCCACGAACCGACGCCGGCCTCCTCGGAGGTCTGCGCCGGGTCACCGACCAGGGTCAGCGAGCGGGTCGGTGAGCGGCGCATCAGCAGCCGCCACGCCATGGGCGACAGCTCCTGCGCCTCGTCGACGACGATGTGGCCGAACGCCCATGTCCGGTCCGCGGCGGCCCGCTCCGCCGCACTGCGGTGATCGGCCTCCTCGTGCCGCTCCGCCATCCGCTCGGCGTCCACGATGTCGTGGGCCGACAGGACCTCGGACTCCTCGTCCTCGAACTCGTACGTCTCCGAGCCCCGCGAGAGCTCCAGCACGCCCCGCGCGTACGCGATCCGCTCCTGGCGCTCCGCCTCGGCGGCGGCCCGCTCGGCGCTGTCGTCCGCCCCGAGCAGCTCGGCCGCCTCGTCCAGCAGCGGCACGTCGGCGGGGGTCCACTCCCCGCCCGGCGCCCGCCGGATCGCCTCGGCGTCCTCGTCCGGTACGTACACCGGCTCCGCCAGATAGTCCGCGAGGAACTCCTCCGGGGTGAGCGGCGGCCACAGCTCATTGACCGCGGCGCGCACCTCGGCGCTGGCCGCCACGCCCTTGCCGAGCTGGGCGACGTCGTCGGGACCGAGGAAGTTGGGGCCCCCGTACGGGTCCGCGCCGATCCGCTCGGTCAGCTGCGCGGTGAGCGCGTCGATGATCCGGAACGCGAAGTGGGGGCGGGCCAGATTGTGCGGCAGCCGGGTCGCGCGGGCCGCCTCCCGCGCCTCGTAGGCGATCTCCCAGTCCAGGACCAGGTCGCCGTCGTCGTGCGGGACGACCACCGGGGCGCCCGGCTCGGGCAGCCGCTGCCGGGCGTGTACGGCGAGGGCCAGCGCCTCGGCCATCGGCGCACCGCCCTTGACGGCGGCGGCACGGGGTGTGTCGGTGCCGCGCGCGTGGACGCCGGGGAACAGCTCCGCCTGGGTCGCAAGCATGACCCCGGTCTCCCCGAGCGCGGGCAGCACCTCACCGATGTACCGCAGGAACGCCGGGTTGGGTCCCACGATCAGCACCGCCCGCTTGGCCAGCAGCTCACGGTGCTCGTAGAGCAGGAACGCCGCCCGGTGCAGCGCCACCGCCGTCTTGCCCGTGCCGGGGCCGCCCTCCACGACGAGGACACCCCGGTGCGGGGCGCGGATGACGCGGTCCTGCTCCGCCTGGATGGTCCGCACGATGTCGCCCATGCGGCCGGTGCGGGCGGAGTTCAGCGCGGCGAGCAGGACGGCGTCGCCGCTCGGGTCCTCGAAGCCGCTGCGTTCGCCGTCCGAGAGATCGAGGATCTCGTCGTGCAGCTCCGTCACGGTGCGGCCCTCGGTGGTGATGTGCCTGCGGCGGCGCAGCCCCATGGGCGTGTATCCGGTGGCGAGGTAGAAAGGACGCGCGACCGGCGCCCGCCAGTCGATGAGAAGGGGAGTGCGGTCGGAGTCGTCCGCACGGATTCCGATACGGCCGATATGGTGCGCGCCGCCGTCGAGGAGGTCGATGCGCCCGAAACACAGCGAGCCGTCCACGGCGTTCAGCGCGGCCAGCAGACCGGAACGCTCGGCGACGAGCACATCGCGTTCGAGACGGGCCTGCAGCCCGTTCCCCACGGGGTTCAACGCGTCCTTGACGCCGTGGAGGGCGACCCCGCGCAGCACGTCGGCCCGGTCGTAGAGCCGATCGGTGAATTCCTGTTCCCGCTGCAATTCTGCGCTTTCCCGGGTTGACAAAACGGCTCCCTGCCGGATATGGTGATTCTTGTAAGCCCCCGTTGCGGGGCTTTTTCTGTGGGCACACAGAAACATTCAATATACGCGCGAAAAGCCCCGGTCCGCAATGGCGGCCGGGGCTTTCCGGGATTCGCATGAGGACGAAACAGCCGCGGATCACCTACGGCGGCCGGGCTCCGGAAGGCGCAGGACGAGCACGGCCATGTCGTCGCGGCCGTCACTGGGACGGTGATCGGCCAGTGCGGCGCACAACCGGTCCGCCGGCTCACCGGCGAGCCGCCGGGCGGTCGCCGCGAGCGAGTCCAGACCGCGCTGGAGCGCCTGGTCATGGCGTTCCACGAGTCCGTCGGTGAAGAAGACCACGGTGCTGCCCGGCGGCAGCGTACAGGTGTGGTCGGACCGGGACATGCCCGTGTACACCCCGAGGGGGAGGTCGGCCTCGGCCTCCAGATAGCGGGCCTCACCGCCGGGCAGCAGCACGAGGGGCGGGGGGTGCCCGGCGTTGCTCCAGCAGATCTCCCACCCGCCCTCCTGGGGCCGGATACGCGCCACACAGGCGGTGGTGAGGACGTGCTCACCCGTCGCCAGCATGATCCGGTCCAGCCGGCCGAGCGCGGTGCTGGGAGCCGCCTGCCCGTCGAAGGACAGCGCCCGCAGCATGCTGCGCGTCCGGGACATCACCGCGGCAGCCTTCAGATCGTGCCCGACGACGTCCCCGATGACCGCGACACAGGACCCGTCGGGCAGCTTGAAGGCGTCGTACCAGTCACCGCCCAGGTGCCCCGGCGGGCTGGCCGGACGGTAGAACGTGCACGCCTCAAGCGGGGCGACCTCCAGCAGCCGGGGGAGCAGCAGCCGCTGGAACTGCTCGCTGCTCCCGCGCACCTGCTGGAACAGGCGCGCGTTCTCGATCGCCACGCCCGCGGTCCCGGCCAGCGCCCGGATCATGCCCTCGTCGTGCAGGTCGAACGGCTTCCCGTCGTGCCGGTCCGACAGATACAGATTGCCGTAGATCCGCTCCCGGACGGAGATCGCGACCCCGAGCAGGGTGCGCATCGGCGGATGGCCCGGCGGGAACCCGGCCGACTCCGGGTGGCGGCCGATGTCCGCCACCCGCAGCGGTTCCGGATGGCGGATCAGATGCCCCAGCAGCCCGCGCCCCCGGGGCAGCTCCACCCCGGACAGGTTCGCCAGCTCCTGTGAGGTCAGGCCGAGCGGGATGAACTCCGCGAGGAACTCGCCGCTGTCGTCCAGCACCCCCAGCGCCCCGTAGCGCGCGCCCACGAGGTCCATCGCGGTACGCACGACCCGCCGCAGCACCGTGGGGAGTTCAAGATCGCTGCTGATGCCGAGGACCGCTTCGAGCAGTCCCTGGAGGCTGCGCTGGGCGCGGGCCAAGGCGTGCATCTGCTCGCCGATGCGGTCCAGGTCCGAGCTCAGCGGGAGGTTCAGCAGGGACATGTAGGGCACCTGGGACGACGACCCGTCCTCCGCGTCCTCGTCCACCGGCTGCTTCCTTTCCACCCCGTACCGGCCGTCCGGCGTACGTCTGTGCGCCATGGGACCACGGGGCCGGCCCCGCGCCACCGGACGGACGCTCCCCGGTGGGCCACTTGGCGCACACCTGCGACTCGATGGTGGGCGCGCGGTCCGCCCCGCCGACGGGCCCCGGCGGAAACCCGGCGTGGCGGCCGGAGCCGGGAATCCCGGCGGGCCCAGGGCGTTGGAACCTGTGTGAGTCCTCTCGTCGCACCGCCCCGGTTCTCCTTCCTCGACCGCTCCCGGACCAGGAAGGGGTACGACGGCCCGCAGGCCCTGCGGGACACCGTCCGGCTGGCCCGCACGGCCGAAGAGCTCGGCTACCACCGCTTCTGGGTGTCCGAACACCACAGCGTGCCGGGTGTGGCCGGTTCCGCGCCCACCGTGCTCGCCGCCGCCGTCGCGGCCGCGACCTCCACCATCCGGGTCGGTACCGGCGGGGTGATGCTCCCCAACCACCAGCCGTTCGTCGTGGCCGAGCAGTTCGGGGTGCTCGCCGCCCTGTTCCCGGGCCGCGTCGACATGGGGCTGGGGCGGTCCGTCGGGTTCACCGACGGGGTCCGCGGGGCGCTGGGCCGCGACAAGCGGGACGCGGAGGGCTTCGCCGGGCAGCTCGGTGAACTCCTCGGCTGGATCGACGGCACCCAGCGGGCCCACCCCCAGGTGCACGCCAGACCCGCGGAGGGCCTGGACATCCCCCCGTACGTCCTGGCGACCGGTGAAGGCGCCGCCATCGCCGCCGCGGCCGGGCTGCCGGTGGTCGTCGGGGACCTCCGCGACCGCGACCGGCTGAAACGCGCCGTCACCGTGTACCGGGACGGGTTCGTCCCCTCCCGATGGGCCCAGGAGCCCTATGTGATCGTGGCGGGCGCCGTGGCCGTCGCGGCCACGCCCGAGGCCGCCCGGCGGATCCTGGTCCCCGAGGCCTGGTCCATGGCGTACGCCCGCACCCACGGCACGTTCCCGCCGCTCGCCCCCGCCGAGGAGACCGAGGCACGGGTGATGACCGACCGGGAGCGGGGCCTCTTCGAGGACGGACTGCGCGGTCAGCTCGCCGGTACCGAGGACACCGTGGCCGACGGACTCGGCCGGCTCGTCGAGGAGACCGGGGCGGACGAGGTGCTGGTCACCACCAGCACGTACGACCGCGCGGCCCTCGTCGACTCCATGACCCGGCTCGCGCGGATCGCCCGCCTGGGCTGAGAGGCCACCGGGAGCGGCCCGGAGCCCCACGGCAGACGGCTACTCCATCGGGTAGATGTCCCCGCTCGCCATCCCGCTGACCTGCTCGCTCTCCGAGCTGAGCCGACGGGCCTTGTCCTGGAGGCGCTTGCGTTCCCCCGGATCGGTGGTGTGTTCGGCGGCGTCCCGGAGGTCCTTGGCCTTCTCACGCATCTGCCGGGCACGCCCGTGCAGGTCGTCTGACTCGCTCATGATCACTCCCTGGCGCTGTGCGGAGCGGACACCTCCACGGAACCAGGCCCACGGGGGTGCCCGCATCTCGGCAGGGTGCCCCGGAGCGCCGGTCGCCCGGCGCCGCCGTCACTCGAACCGGGAGACGTCCCCGGCCCCGCGCCGGACGATCTCCACCTCGTCGCCGGAGAAGTCGATGACCGTCGTCGGCTCGGTACCGCAGTCACCGGAGTCGAGCACGATGTCCACGACGTGGTCGAGACGCTCCTTGATCTCCCAGCCCTGCGTCAGCGGCTCCTCCTCGTCGGGCAGGAGCAGCGTGCTGGAGAGCAGCGGCTCGCCCAGCTCCGCCAGCAGCGCCTGGGTGACCGTGTGGTCCGGGATCCGGACACCCACCGTCTTCTTCTTGGGGTGCAGCAGCTGCCGCGGCACCTCCTTGGTGGCGGGGAGGATGAAGGTGTAACTGCCCGGGGTCGCCGCCTTCACCGCGCGGAACACGTCGTTGTCGATCTGCGTGAACTGGCCGAGCTGCGCGAAGTTCTGGCACATCAGGGTGAAGTGGTGGCGGTCGTCCAGCTCACGGATGGACCGGATCCGGTCGAGCCCGTCCCGGCTGCCCAGCCGGCACCCCAGGGCGTAGCAGGAGTCCGTCGGATACGCGATCAGCGCGTCGGAGCGGATGCTCTCGGCCACGCCGGTGATGGTGCGCCGCTGGGGGTTCTCGGGGTGTACGTCGAAATACTTCGCCATCCGCCGAGTCTACGGGTCGTCCGGCCGCGCGGGGGCGACCCGGACGGCCCGCCTCCCACCGGGCGGTTCCCCGGAGGTCCGGACGGGCCCGCGCCCTCGGCCGTCCCCTGTGGGGGAGCGGCCGGGGGCGCGGGGAACCGGGACTCAGGCGCCGGACGCGTCCAGCATGCCGTCGCGCTCGACGACCTTGATCCGCTCACGGCCCTGCTCCGCGCCGAGCGCCTGCTCGTGCGCGTCCAGGCGGTGCCAGCCGTCCTTCGTGGTGTACCGGACGCCCCGCTGCTCCAGGAAGTCGACGACCGCGTCCGGGCCGGGCTCCGCGGGGGCGGGCAGCCGTCCGGCGGCCTGGTCCGCCAGCAGGCAGGCCACCGTCTCGTTGGCGTCGCCCTTGGTGTGGCCGATGAGGCCGATCGGTCCCCGCTTGATCCATCCGGTGACGTACACCGAGGTCATGGGGGCGCCACCGTCGAGCACCCGGCCCTCGGCGTGCGGGACGGTGCCGGAGGCCACGTCGAAGGGGAGCTTGGGCAGCTCGTCCGAGTAGTAGCCGACCGCGCGGTAGACGCTCCGCACGTCCCAGTCGGTGAACCGGCCGGTGCCCCTGACGTTGCCCGTGCCGTCCAGCTCCGTGCGCTCGGTGCGCAGGGCCGTGACGTGGCCGTCCTCGCCGACGACCTCGACGGGGGACTCGAAGAAGTGCAGGAACAGCTTGTGCGGGCGGTCGCCGACGTCGCGGATCGCCCAGTTCTCCAGCGTGGAGGCGACCATGTTCGCCTGCTTGTTCTCGCGCCGGGTGGCGATCGAGCCCTCGTCGTAGTCGATGTCCTCGGGGTTGACGATGACCTCGATGTTGGGGGAGTGGTCCAGCTCGCGCAGCTCCATCGGGCTGAACTTCGCCTGGGCCGGTCCGCGCCGCCCGAAGACGTGCACCTCAAGCGCCTTGTTGGCCTTCAGACCCTCGTACACGTTCGCCGGGATCTCCGTCGGAAGCAGCTCGTCCGCCGTCTTGGCGAGGATGCGGGCCACGTCCAGGGCGACGTTGCCCACGCCGAGCACGGCGACCTTCTCCGCCTCCAGGGGCCAGGTGCGCGGGACCTCGGGGTGGCCGTCGTACCAGGACACGAAGTCGGCGGCGCCGTAGGAGCCTTCGAGACCGATGCCCGGTATGTCGAGGGCCCGGTCGGCCTCGGCGCCGGTGGAGAAGATCACCGCGTCGTAGAAGGACCGCAGGTCGTCCAGGTTGATGTCACGCGGGTAGTCGACATTGCCGAACAGCCGCAGCTGCGGCTTGTCCAGCACCTGGTGCAGCGCCTTGACGATGCCCTTGATCCGCGGGTGGTCCGGGGCGACCCCGTAGCGGATGAGGCCGAAGGGGGCGGGCATGCGCTCGAACAGGTCGATCGAGACACCCGGGCCCTGTGCGACCTCGGATTTGAGCAGCGCGTCCGCTGCGTAGATTCCGGCGGGACCGGCTCCGACGATGGCGACGCGGACGGGGCGTGTCATGGCGTGTTGTTCCTTCGGGCGAACGAGCACGGACAGAGTGCAGCGGGTAAGGCTTGGCTTACTCCGCTGCCCCCACGGTATGCCCTGCGCGGGAAGGTCTCGGGAGCGGGGCGGGCGTATATACCGGAAATACGGGGACGTAACGCCTTAAGAGGTAACGGAAAAGTGACGGAATCCGTCACCGGAAAGACACGAACAGCGCTCCGGCGGCCCCCCGGTCCGGGTGTCCTTCCACCGTCCACGGGGCACGCGCGCCATGATGGAGCCACCGTGCCCGACCGAGGAGAGGACAGCGCCCATGCCGATCGAAGGCGAGTACGAGCCGAGCCCGACGCAGTGGGTCCGTGAGCAGGTCGAACTCATCGAGAGCTCCGGCGGCACCCAGGGGACCACGATGCGGGGGATGCCCGTGATCCTGCTGACGACCCGCGGCGCCAAGAGCGGCAAGATCCGCAAGACCCCGCTGATGCGCGTCGAGCACGACGGTGAGTACGCCGTGGTCGCGTCCCTCGGCGGCGCCCCGAAGCACCCCGTCTGGTACTACAACGTCCAGGCCGACCCGCACGTGGAGCTGCGCGACGGCACCCTGCGCCAGGACATGGCCGCGCGCGAGGTCACCGGCGAGGAGAAGGCCGTGTGGTGGGGCCGCGCGGTCGAGGCGTTCCCCGACTACGCCGACTACCAGAACAAGACGGACCGGGAGATCCCGGTCTTCGTCCTCAGCCCGGAGACGGGCCGCTGAGACCGTGACCCGTGGCGGCGGGACCGGCGACGGGCGGGACGCGGCACCGGTGCCGCTCCGGGCCGGGCACACGCATCTGTTCCGCGGCGCCCGGCTCCCGCTGCCCGCCACGGTGTCCGCCCCGCGGCCGTGCGCGCTGGAGCTGGAGTTCTCCGACGGGGTGCGCACCCCCGCCGAACTCCTCGCCCCCGTCCGCCCCGACGAACCGTGGCCGCTCGCCGCCGGTGCCCACCGCACGGCGGCCGGCACCGCGCTCCCCGCCCGCTCCTGGCTCGTCACCCGGGTCACCCCGGGCGAGGACGGGACCGAACCGCGGCTGGGCGAACCCCTCCCGCCACCCGCCTCCTGACCTCCCGGGAAAAGAAGCCCGGCCCCGGCGGGAGACCGGGACGGGCCGCCGGGCACCGGCCCCGAACAGGCGAACACCACGCGCGACGCCCCGGCCCCCCGGCTCCAATGGACGAGTGACCGCACCTCCCGACGACTGCCTCGCGCGCAACGAGTGGATCTGCGGCGACTACCTCAGCAGCCGGCGTGGCATCCTCATGGACGCCACGATCCAGCACCTCCAGCTCACCGCCGCGTCCGTCCTGCTCGGCCTCGCGATCGCCCTGCCCCTCGCCCTGCTGGCCCGCCGACGGCGATGGGCGGCGGCCCCCGTGCTCGGCGTGACGACCGTCCTGTACACGATCCCCTCGCTCGCGATGTTCTCGCTGCTGCTCCCGGTGTACGGGCTCTCCGCCACCCTCGTCGTCGCCGGCCTCGTCCTCTACTCGCTCACCCTGCTCGTCCGCAACATCCTCGCCGGGCTGCGCGCCGTGCCCGAGGAGACCCGGCAGGCCGCGCGCGGCCTGGGCTACGGGCCGCTGCGCCTCCTGCTCACCGTCGAACTGCCCCTCGCCCTGCCCACCGCCATGGCCGGGCTGCGCATCGCCACCGTCTCCGCCGTCTCCCTGGTCACCGTCGGCGCGATCGTCGGCTTCGGCGGACTGGGCAACCTCATCTACTCCGGCATGAACACCTACTTCAAGGCCCAGGTGCTCACCGCCTCCGTGCTCTGCGTGGTCATCGCCGTCGCCGCCGACCTGCTGCTGCTCGGCGTGCAACGGCTGCTCACCCCCTGGACGAGGAGGACCGCGTGAGCGTCCTCACCGACACCTGGTCCTGGCTCACCACCTCCGCCCACTGGTACGGCCCGGACGGCATCTGGACCCGGCTCGGACAGCACCTCTTCCTCACCGTCGTCTGCCTGCTGATCAGCTGCGCCCTCGCCCTCCCCGTGGCCCTCGTCCTCGGCCACCTCGGCAAGGGCGGCGCACTCGCCGTCAACCTCTCCAACATCGGCCGGGCCGTCCCCACCTTCGCCGTCCTCGTTCTGCTGCTGCTCACCCCGATCGGCTCGTCCGGGCAGTGGCCGACCGTCATCGCCCTGGTCCTCTTCTCGATCCCGCCCCTGCTGACCAACGCCTACGTGGGTATGCGCGAGGTGGACCCCGACGTCGTACGCGCCGCGCGGGGCATGGGCATGACGGGCGCCCAGATGATGCGCCGCGTCGAACTGCCGCTCGCCCTGCCACTCGTCCTCACCGGTGTACGGATCGCCGCCGTGCAGCTCGTCGCCACCGCCACCCTCGCGGCCCTGGTCGGCGGCGGCGGGCTCGGCCGGATCATCACGGCGGGCTTCAACCTGGCCTCCACGCCGCAGGTCGTCGCCGGAGCCGTCCTGGTCGCCGTGTTCGCCCTGCTGGTCGAGGGCCTGTTCGAAGCGGGCCGCCGGCTCGTCCCGGACCGCACCGGCGACCGGGAGACGGTGTGAGAGCGGGGCGTACCGGGATCCTCCGGGCCCTGCCCGCCCTCCTGCTGCTCGCCACCGCCTGCGCCACCGGGCCCAGCCTGGAGAACCAGGGCGCCGTCACCGCGCCGCCCGGCGACAGCGAACACCTGACCGTCGGATCCGCCGGGTTCACCGAGAGCGACCTGCTCGCCCAGATGTACGCGCTGCTGCTGGAACAGGCCGGCTACTCCACCCGGATCCTGTCCGTCACCAACCGGGAGATCTACGAACCCGCCCTGGAGAACGGCCAGATCGACGTCGTACCCGAGTACGCGGCGACGTTCGCGGACTGGCTCAAGGTTAAGGCGGAAGGAGCCGACGCGGATCCGGCGGGCTCCCCGGACCTGGACACCACCATGAAGGCCCTGCGCGCCCTCGCCGCGCCCAGGGGCCTCACCGTGCTCCCGCCCGGCAGGGCCGTCGACCAGAACGCCTTCGCCGTCGCGGCCGACTACGCCCGCGCACACCACCTGAAGACCCTCGGCGACCTCGGAGCCTCCGGCCTGCCCGTACGCCTCGCGGCCGGGGACGAATGCGTGAAGCGGCCCTACTGCGCCCCCGGGCTGAAGAAGGTGTACGGCATCGACATCACCGCCGTGGACCCCAAGGGCGTCGGTACCACCCAGGCCAAGCGGGCCGTCCAGAACGGTACGGACCAGATGGTCCTCACCACCACCACCGACGCCACCCTCGACGACTTCGGCCTGGTGCTGCTCACCGACGACAAGCACCTGCAGAACGCCGACCACCTCGTCCCCGTCGTCAACCGGGCCCGCGCCGGCGGCCCCGGCGTCCGCGACGCCCTGGGCAGGCTCAACACCGTGCTGACCACCGCCGACCTGGCCCGGATGAACGAGCGGGTCGACAGCTGGCGCAGGCTCCCCGAGGACGTCGCCCGCGCCTATCTGGAGTCCAAGGGGCTCGTGCCCCGCCGCTGACCGCGTCCACGGTGGGCGGGCGCGCCGGGCCGGGAGGCGACGCGCTCGCCGTCCCCACCCCTGTCCGCGGCCGGTACCCGGAGCGCGGCCGTGGCGGAGGGGGGTGGGCCGCTCCGGGCCGTCAGCCCCGCAGGAGCCGGGGGAGCCGGTCGAGTTGCACGGCCTGCTGGAACGGGCCGCCCCCCTCGTGGTCGTTGAAGTCGTACACCTCGATCTCCTTGACCGGATGCGCGTACGCGTTGAACGCGGCGAACACCGTGGACGGCGGGCAGGTCTGGTCCTCCAGGGCCGCCGAGAACAGGGCGGGCGCCCGGCCCCGGGCCGCGAAGTGCACGCCGTCGAAGTAGGCCAGCGTCCGGTCGACCCGCTCGCTGCGGCCCCGGTGGGTCTTGAGGTAGTCGCCGATCTCGCGGTACGGCATCCGGTCGGTCAGCCGCGTCGCCCGGGGGAAGTCGCAGAGGAACGGCACGTCCGGGACGACGGCCGCCAGATCGGGCACCAGCCCGCCGACCGCGAGTGCCAGACCGCCGCCCTGGCTCGCGCCGAACGAGGCGGTGCGGGACGCGTCCGCCAGCGGGTGCGAGCGGGCCGCCTCCACCGCGCGCACCGCGTCCGTGATCACCCGGCGGTAGTAGTACGTGGAGGGGTCCTCGATGCCCCGGGTCATGAACCCCGGCAGCGACGGGCCGCTGCCCTCCGGGTCGGCGGTGTCACCGGGCGCCCACCCGCTGCCCTGGCCGCGCGTGTCCATCACGAAGTGGGCCAGGCCGGCGGAGGCCCACAGCAGGTGCGAGTGCGGCAGGCCGCGCCCGCCGCCGTATCCGATGTACTCCACGACGAGCGGCACGGGCTCGGTGATGCCGGCGGGTATGACGAACCAGCCCTTCACGGGGTGGCCGCCGAACCCCGCGAACGTCACGTCGTGGACCTCGACCGTGGACAGACCGCTGTCGGTGCGCCGCTCGAAGCGGGCGTCCAGCTCATGGGTCCGCGCCTCGTCGAGGGTGGCCGACCAGAACGCGTCGAAGTCCTCCGGCTCGACGGACCGGCTGCGGTAGCCGCGCAGTTCGTCGAGGGGCAGGTCGAACAGGGCCATGCGAAACCGCCTTCTGTCACAGGGTGAGGTGGACGATCACACCGCATGACGGCGGGTGTGCGCAACGGTCCGGTGCCGGGGGCGGAGCGCGGTCGCCCCGCACCACCGGACCGTGAGGTGACATGCTGAGGCCATGGGGAGACGTTCGGGTGTCTGCGCGCACTGCGGGGGACGGCGTCGGCTGAGACGTGGCGTGTGCCGCAGGTGCCGGTGGGGGGACCACCGCACGGACGCGGCGGACACCTCACTCGACATCGGGGAGGCCGCGGCCGAGATGGGGGCGCTCCGCGCGGCCGGGCACGCGGTGCGCGCGTTCATGCGCGTCCTGCTCGACTGACAGCGTGCCAGGACGCCCGGGAACGGCACCGGCCGACGGTCCCGAGCGTGAGCCGCCGCCCACCGGTGCGCCCGTACGGACCGCGCCGGTTCCCGTGCGTGCCGCCGCGCGGTGCGGGCCGGCCCGTCGCCTACGCGTCCGCGACCGAGTCGAACGGGACCTCGCCGCGGCCGACACCCCGCGCGTCCGCGTCCACCGACCGCCTCAGCGCCTCGTGCAGCTTCGCCGGGGTGAGCACCCCGAGGAAGCGCGCCCCGTCCAGCACCGCCACCCACCCCGCGTCCCGCTGGAGCATCTCGCTGAAGGCCTGCTTCAGCGGCGCGCCGACGGGGACCCAGGCGTCCATGCGCCGGGCGAGATCGCCCACCGTCCCGTGCTCCCCGGCGCCGCGCAGCGCGTCGGCCGCCACCCAGCCGTGCAGTTCGCCCTCCGCGTTCAGCACGACCGCCCACCGTGCCCCCTGGCCGCCGAGCCTGCCCGCCACGGCCCGCGCCGGCTCGTCCAGCCGGGCGATCGGGGGCTCCTCCAGGTCCTCGGGCTCGATCGCGGTGACCGAGAGCCGCTTCAGGCCCCGGTCGGCGCCCACGAACCGCGCCACGTACGGCGTCGCCGGGGTGCCGAGGACCGCCCCCGGGCGGTCGTACTGCTCGATGCGGCCCTTCCCGTACACCGCGATCCGGTCGCCCATCCGGACCGCTTCCTCGATGTCGTGCGTGACCAGCAGGACCGTCTTCCTGACCGTCGACTGGAGCGTGAGGAACTCGTTCTGCAACCGCTCGCGCACCACCGGGTCCACCGCCGCGAACGGCTCGTCCATCAGCAGCACCGGCGGATCCGCGGCCAGGGCGCGGGCCACCCCCACCCGCTGGCGCTGCCCGCCGGAGAGCTGTGCGGGATAGCGCGGGCCGTACGTCTTCGGGTCCAGGCCCACCAGGTCCAGCAGCTCCTCCGCCCGCCGCCGGGCCCTGCCGCGCTTCCAGCCCACCAGGGCCGGCACGGTCGCGGTGTTGTCCAGCACGGTCCGGTGCGGGAACAGGCCGACCTGCTGGATCACATAGCCGATCCGGCGGCGCAGCCGTACCGGGTCGACCGTGGAGATGTCCTCGCCGTCCACCAGGATCCGGCCCGAGGTCGGTTCGATCAGCCGGTTCACCATCATCATCGTGGTGGTCTTGCCGCAGCCCGACGGCCCGACGAGGGTGACCAGCTCGCCGCGTCGGACCTCGAACGTCAGCCCGTCGACCGCGCTGGTCCCGTCCGGATAGACCTTGCCGACCTGCTCGAACCGGATCATGGGTGCACGGTAGGAGCCACCGGGAGCGCCCGCACACGGGCCGGGACCGACCGGGTCACGGCCATGTGCTGAACTGTCCGGGAATCACCGGAACAGGAGTCCCCTTGAACAGCTACCGCCACCCCGGCCTCGTACTCACCGACCACCGGTTCACGGTTCCCCTCGACCACGACGATCCGGGCGGCGAGACGATCGAGGTCTTCGCCCGGGAGGCCGTGGCCGCCTCCAAGGCGCACGAGGACCTGCCCTGGCTCGTCTACCTGGAAGGCGGCCCCGGATTCGGCGCCCGCCGCTTCGTGGGCACCGAGGCCTGGCTCGGCCGGGCCGTGCGGGAGTTCCGGGTGCTGCTCCTGGACCAGCGCGGCACGGGCCTGTCCACCCCGGCCAACCGGCAGACCCTGCCGCTGCGCGGCGGTGCCCGGGAACAGGCCGAGTACCTGGCCCACTTCCGCTCCGACAACATCGTCCGAGACTGCGAACTGATCCGCCCGCGCCTCACCGGTGGCGCCCCCTGGACCGTCCTCGGGCAGTCCTTCGGCGGCTTCTGCGCCGTCCGCTACCTCTCGGCGGCCCCCGAGGGCCTGGAGCGGGTCCTGATCACCGGCGGCCTGCCCTCCCTTGACGGGCACGCCGACGACGTCTACCGGGCCGCGTACCCCAGGATCGAGCGGAAGGTGGCGGCCCACTACGCCCGTTACCCGCAGGACGTCGAGCGCGCCCGCGCGATCACCGCGTACCTCGCCGAGCACCGGCCGGACAGCGCGGGACACCGGCTGACCCCCGAGGGCTTCCAGTCGCTCGGCATCCTGCTCGGCGGCGGCACCGGCAGCCACCAGCTCCACCACCTCCTGGAGAACGCCTTCGTCACCGGGCCGCACGGCACCGAGCTCTCCGACACCTTCCAGGAGGCCGTGCGCACGGCCACCTCCTTCGCGGGACACCCGCTGTACGCCCTGATGCACGAGGCGATCTACGGTCAGGGCGGCCGGCCCACCGACTGGTCGGCCGAACGCGTCCGCGCCGAGTTCCCGCAGTTCGACGCCCGAACGGCGCTGGAAGGCCAGGGGCCGGTGCTCTTCACCGGCGAGAGCATCCACCCCTGGCACTTCGAGACCGACCCGGCCCTGCGCCCGCTGCGCGAGACCGCCGAGCTGCTGGCCGCCCGCACCGACTGGCCCGTCCTGTACGACACCGAGCGGCTCGCGGCCAACGAGGTGCCGGTCGCCGCGGCCGTCTACCACGACGACATGTACGTGGACACGGGCCACGCGCTGCGTACCGCCGCCTCGATCCGGGGCCTGCGCACCTGGGTGACCAGTGAGTTCGAGCACGACGGACTGCGCGCGGGAGGTCCCCGCGTGCTGGACCGGCTGCTCGCCCTCGTCCGGGGCGAGAGCGACCGGTAGGGGCCGCCGCCGCCCGGCCGGGGGGACGTCAGCGCTGGAGGGCCTCCAGCGTGGCGTCCAGGTCCGTCGCGCCCCGCGGCGCGCGGTTGTGCGGCAGCTTCGACAGCGCCGCCGCCATGCCGCAGGTGCCGCTCACCGCCGAGTAGACGAGGCCCGCGCCGATGCCCGCCGACAGCCAGCGCGCGGCGGGCAGGCGCCGTCCCGCCAGCAGGCCGGCCACCACGAGCGAGCCGGCCGCGAACCGCACCTGGCGCTCCATCGGCCAGACGGCCCGGGTGCCCGCCGGCCGGTCCAGGCCGTGTCCGTCACGCTCCCACGCGGAGGTCCCGCCGGAGAGCGTGGCCGCCTCGATGTCGGCGTCGGCGAGGATCTCGCAGGCCCGGGTGGAACGCACGCCGGAGGCGCACACCACCAGCAGGGACCCCCGGGCGGAAGCGGACTTGAGGGCGGGCACCGCCTCCGGGAGCCGGTCGAGCGGGACGTTCAGGGCGCCGGGCACATGCCCGGAGGCGTACTCACCGGGCGCCCGCACGTCGATGACGGTGAACTCCTCCAGGCGGGCCGAGGCCTCGGCGGGGGAGAGTGCGGCGGGGCTGGTCACAGGCGGTTCCTTTCGTTCGCCGGGGCTGGGGGGAGCTGGGGCTCTGCTGCCCCGGCCCGTTCGCCCCGGACCTCAAGAATACCCCTAGGGGTATAGGCCCGGACGGGGCCCCACGGGGGCGGCCGGCCGGGCACTCCGGCTCCCCTGCCCGGAACCGCCTCCCCGATGCGGCCCACGGCCGCGGATAACGTGACGGTCATGACACAGCAGCTGGAACCCATGCCCACCGACTGGCGGCGGGCGCTGGCGGTCGTGGCCCACCCCGACGACCTGGAGTACGGCTGCGCGGCGGCCGTCGCGGGCTGGACGGACGAAGGCCGTGAGGTCACCTACCTCCTGGCGACCCGGGGCGAGGCCGGGATCGACACCATCGCCCCCGAGGAGTGCGCCCCCCTGCGGGAGAGGGAGCAGCGGGCGAGCGCCGCCGCCGTGGGCGTGGGCACCGTGGAGTTCCTCGACCACCGCGACGGGGTGATCGAGTACGGCACGGCCCTGCGCCGTGACATCGCGGCGGCGGTCCGCCGTCACCGGCCCGAACTGGTCATCACCCTCAACCACCGCGACACCTGGGGCGGCGCCGCCTGGAACACCCCCGACCACCGTGCGGTCGGCCGCGCCACCCTGGACGCCGTGGGCGACGCGGGCAACCGCTGGATCTTCCCCGAACTCACCCGGCGGGGGCCGGAGCCGTGGGACGGGGTGCGCTGGGTCGCCGTCGCGGGCACCGACCGGCCCACCCACGCGGTGGACGCGGCCCCCGGGTTCGAGCGGTCGGTGCGCTCACTGCTCGCCCACCGCACGTACATCGAGGTTCTGACGGACGAGGACCCGGAGGCGTACTGCCGCACCTTCCTGACCGGCGCGGCCGAGGCGGCCGCCGAACGCTTCGGGGGCCGCCCGGCCGTCGCCTTCGAGGTCTTCGCGCGGTGAGCCCCGGCGGCGGCGCGGCCCGTGCCGCCGGCCGTCCGGGATTGACAAAAGCGTTTGCCGATCCTGCAATGGGCCGATGAAGGAGAAGAGCCAGGACACCGAGCTGGACGCCGTACTCACCGGAGTTGGCCCCCGGCTGCGCCGGCTGCGCAAGGACCGGGGGGTCACCCTCGCCGCGCTCGCCGAGGCCACGGGGATCTCCGTCTCCACCCTGTCCCGGCTGGAGTCCGGCGGCCGGCGCCCCAGCCTGGAGCTGCTGCTGCCCATCGCCCGCGCCCACGAGGTGCCGCTCGACGACCTGGTGGGGGCGCCGCCCGCCGGTGATCCGCGGGTCAGGGCGAAACCGATCGTGCACGGCGGGAAGACCTCGCTGCCGCTGACCGGCCGGCCGGGCGGACTCCAGGCGTACAAGGTCGTCCACGAGAAGCGGGACAACGACGCCTGCGAGCAGCGGACCCACGAGGGCTACGAGTGGCTCTACGTGCTCTCCGGGCGGCTGCGGCTCCGGCTGGCCGAGCACGACCTGGTGCTGGGCCCCGGCGAGGCCGCCGAGTTCGACACCAGGCTGCCGCACTGGTTCGGTCCCGCGGGCGACGAGAGGGCCGAGTATCTGAGCCTCTTCGGGCCGCAGGGGGAGCGGATGCATGTGCGGGCCAGGCCGAAACGGCCCTGAAGGCGTCCGGGCCGAACGCATACCGGCCTCCCGTGGCGAAAGTGTTCCCAGGGAGACAAGCGACCGCTTAGTATGCCCAGCGGTAGTGGTAATGCCGACGTCTTGGAGGCCCCTCATGCAGGCATGGCGAGTGCACCGGAACGGCGAACCGGACGAGGTGATGGTGCTGGAGGAGACGGACCGCCCCGTCCCCGGCGCCGGACAGGTGCTGCTCACGGTGCGCGCGGCGAACGTCAACTTCCCCGACGCGCTGCTCTGCCGGGGCCAGTACCAGGTCAGGCCCCCGCTCCCGTTCACCCCCGGTGTGGAGATCTGCGGCGAGACGGAGGACGGCCGCAGGGTGCTCGCCACCCCGGCCCTGCCCTCCGGAGGCTTCGCGGAGTACGTCACCGCCGACGAGGCGGCCCTGCTGCCCGCGCCGGAGGCGCTGGACGACGCGGAGGCGGCCGCCCTGCACATCGGCTACCAGACCGGCTGGTTCGGGCTGCACCGCCGCGCCCGTCTGCGAGCGGGCGAGACGCTCCTCGTGCACGCGGCCGCGGGCGGCGTGGGCAGCGCGGCCGTACAGCTGGGCAAGGCGGCCGGCGCCACCGTCATCGGGGTCGTCGGAGGCGCGGACAAGGCCGCCATCGCCCGCGAGCTGGGCTGCGACCTGGTCATCGACCGCCGGAGCGAGGACATCGTCGCCACGGTGAAGGAGGCCACCGGCGGCCGGGGCGCGGACGTCGTCTACGACCCGGTCGGCGGCGACGCCTACGCCAAGTCCGTGAAGTGCATCGCGTTCGAAGGTCGCGTGGTGGTCGTCGGCTTCGCGAGCGGCGCGGTCCCCTCCCCGGCCCTCAACCATGCCCTGGTGAAGAACTACTCGATCCTCGGGCTCCACTGGGGCCTGTACAACACCAAGGACCCGGACGCCGTCCGCGCCTGCCACGACGAACTCACCAAGCTCGCCGCGGACGGCGTCGTCAAGCCGCTGGTCAGCGAGCGCGTCCCGATGGCCGACGCCGCGCGCGCCGTCCAGCGGGTCGCCGGCGGCACCAGCACCGGCCGCATCGTCGTCCTGCCGGGAGGGGGCACCCGATGAGCACCGCCCCCGACGCGGCGGACATCCGCCGGCGCACCCGGGAACTCCTGGCGGCGCACCCGCCGGCCACCACCGGCCCCACCGACTTCCTGCGGGCACGCTTCGACGCCGGACTCGCCTGGGTGCACTACCCCGCAGGGCTCGGCGGACTCGACGCCCCCCGCTCGCTCCAGGCGGTCGCCGACGCCGAACTGGCCGCCGCCCACGCCCCGGACAACGATCCGCGCCGCATCGGCATCGGCCTCGGCATGGCCGCCCCGACGATCCTCGACCACGGCACCGACGAGCAGAAACGGCGCTTCCTGCGCCCCCTGTGGGTGGGCGAGGAGGTCTGGTGCCAGCTCTTCAGCGAACCCGGCGCCGGGTCCGACCTGGCGGCGCTCGGCACCCGCGCGGTGCGCGACGGCGACGACTGGGTGGTGGACGGGCAGAAGGTATGGACCTCCAGCGCCCATCTGGCCCGCTGGGCCATCCTCATCGCCCGCACCGACCCGGACGTCCCCAAGCACCGCGGCATCAGCTACTTCATCTGTGACATGAGCGACCCGGGTGTCGAGGTCCGCCCGCTGCGCCAGATCACCGGCGAGGCCGAGTTCAACGAGGTCTTCCTCACCGGCGTACGGATCCCCGACAGCAGGCGGCTGGGACCGGTCGGCGACGGCTGGAAGGTCGCCCGGACCACCCTGATGAACGAGCGCGTCTCCATCGGCGGGGCCCGCGTCCCCCGTGAGGGCGGCATGATCGGCCCCGTCGCCAGGACCTGGCGCGAACGCCCCGAGCTGCGCACCCACGACCTCCACCAGCGGCTGCTCACCCTCTGGGTCGAGGCCGAGGTCGCCCGCCTCACCGGTGAGCGGCTGCGTCAGCAGCTCGTCGCCGGACAGCCCGGACCCGAAGGCTCGGGCATGAAGCTGGCGTTCGCCCGCCTCAACCAGGAGATCAGCGGACTGGAGGTCGAACTCCTGGGAGAAGAAGGCCTGTTGTACGGCGACTGGACCATGCGCCGCCCGGAGGGCGTCGACTTCACCGGACGCGACGCCGGATACCGCTATCTGCGCTCCAAGGGCAATTCCATCGAGGGCGGGACGAGCGAGGTCCTGCTCAACATCGTGGCCGAGCGTGTCCTCGGCCTCCCCGCCGAACCGCGGGACGACAAGGACGTCGCCTGGAAGGATCTCGCCCGATGAGCGAACAGCCCGCGGCCCCCCAGGCCTTCGACGAGACGCGGCCCCCGGACCTGCTCTACACCGAGGCCGAGGAAGACCTCCGCGCGGCCGTCCGGTCGCTGCTCGCGGCCCGCGCCGACGCGGCGGCGGTGATCGCCGCGACCGGGTCGGCGACACCCTACGACCGGCGGCTCTGGGACTCCCTGGCGAGCGGGATCGGCGCCGCCGGACTGCTGGTGCCGGAGAAGCTCGGGGGACAGGGCGCGAGCCACCGGGAGGCCGCCGTCGTCCTGGAGGAGCTCGGCCGCAGCGTCGCGCCGGCCCCCTATCTCACCAGTGCCGTCGTCGCCACCGAGATCCTGCTGGCCCTGGACACGCGGGCCGCTCCGGTGGCCGCTCTCCTCGCGGATCTGGCCGCGGGCCGCACGACCGCCGTCCTGGCCCTGCCGCCGGCCACCCCCGCGGCCGGCGCGGCGGCGGCCCTGACCGGCACCCTCGAACGGACGGTGCCCTCCGTCGCCGACGCGGCGGCCGCCGACGTGCTGCTGGTGCCCACGGCCGGGGGACTGTACGCCGTCGCCGCCGAGGACCCCGGCGTGAGCGTCGATCCGCTCGTCCCGCTGGACCTGACCCGCCCGCTCGCCTCGGTCACCCTCACCGGAGCCACCGGCACACTCCTCGCGGAGGCCGCTCCCGCCCAGGCGGCCGTCGCCCGGGGGCTGCTGGCCGGTGCCGGGCTGCTCGCCTCCGAACAGCTCGGTCTCGCCGAGTGGTGCCTGACCGAGACCGTCCGCCACACCCGCGAACGCCATCAGTTCAACCGCCCCGTGGGCTCGTTCCAGGCGCTCAAGCACCGGATGGCCCAGCTCTGGCTGGAGGTCGTATCAGCTCGGGCCGCCGCCCGCAACGCGGCCGACGCGCTGGCGACCGGCAGCCCCGACGCGCCCCTCGCGGTGGCGGTGGCCCAGGCCTACTGCTCCAGGACCGCGGTCCACGCGGCGGAGGAATGCGTCCAGTTGCACGGAGGCATCGGCATGACCTGGGAGCACCCCGCGCATCTGTACCTGAAGCGGGCCAAGGCCGACGCGCTGGTGTACGGAACGGCGGGGCGCCACCAGGAGACCGTCGCCGCGCTGATGGAGCTGCCCGCGCCGTAGCCCCGTCCCAGCCGTCCCGTCCCCGGAGCGGGGCACGCCACCCGGCGCGTCCCCGCTCCGGACACCCGGCGGACGGGGTCACGCAAGGACCGCCGTGCCGCCCGCCCCTCCCGGCACCCCGACACGCCGGAGCCCACCTGGTACGCCGTAGGGACCGAACCGGACACCGCGCGCGCCGGCCCGTCCGGCACCGGCGGACCGTCCGGCACCGAAACGTTCCTGCGGCGCTGCGGGCGGGACGGCCGCGAACACCGCGGACCCGCCCCGGACGAGGGCCGCCGGTCACCGTGCGTCAACACCCGTTCGGCTCACGCGCCACTGCGCCGGACGGCCTCCCCGCTACGCCACACTGGCGGCCGAATGCCGCAAATCCGGCGCGGCAGAGGAGGTTGGCCATGGTTATCTCGATCTCGCTCGTGCTGCTCCTGCTGTTCCTCGCGGTGGTCTTCCTGCGCAACGGGGGTCTCAAGATCTCGCACGCGATCGTCTGCGTCCTGCTGGGATTCCTCCTGGCGAGCACGAGCATGGCGCCCACCATCCACCAGGGAATCGTCGCCACCGCGGACGTGGTCAGCGGCCTCCACCCCTGACCCCCGGTACCGTCCGGGTGCGGGAGATCCCCGGCGTACACGGGGGAGCGCCGCACGCGACCGCCAGGAGCGGTACGGTCGGACGCGGGCCCGCGCGGGCCACGTCGACAGGGCGGGGAGCCGAGCGTCCCCGCCACGCACCTGGAGAACGCAGCGATGTCATTCCCGCCCCCCGGACGGCATTCCGGCGCAGCGCACCACGAGTACTGCAACAGCGCCCTGTGCTGCCGCTGTCAGCAGCGCCAGTGGTCGACGCGCCAGGGCGACGAACGTCTCTGCGGGCAGTGCGCCTCCTGCTGCCGCGCGTGCGGCCGGGCTCCGGCGCGCCATCTGGACGGCCTCGACGAAGGCCTCTGCGCGGAGTGCCGCGGCCGGTGCGGCCGCTGCGGGAACCGCGTGCCCGCCGAGGGCCCCTGCTCCTGCCGCAGATGGAAGGAGCGCGCAGGCCGCGATCCGGTCGGCTACGTCCTCCAGGCCCTTCCGCAACCGCTGCTCCAGGCGCTCGCCCACCGCACCCCGAGGTCCGTCCACGAACTCGTCCACCAGGAGCTGACCCGGCGGACCGCCGACCAGCTGCTTGAGCGGGTGGAGCGCCGGTGGAACGTGCGCTGGTCCCACGCCCTTCACGAGAAGGACGAGGACGGCCGCCGCCGCTGGGCCCCGGAGGAGATCGCCGAGGCCCTGGTGGGCCCCGGGCGCTGCACGGAACCGCAGTGCGAGGACGGCTACCTGATCTCCACCGACACCCCGTGCGGGCACTGCATGCACCCCACCCACCGCTTCGTCCCGGCGACGGCCGGCCACACGGCCACCTCCGACCACGCCCGTGCCACCGCGGCCCGGATCAGGCGGGCCCTGGTGGAGGGCCGCTCCGTCAAACCCGGCACGCCGAGGCCACCGCGCTGACCGCGTCCGACCGGCGCGCGACTCAGGCGGCGGTGCGGACCGATTCCACGACGTCCTTGTCCAGTGCCGCCCGGACGAGCGCCGCGGCGAGCACCGCCGGGTCCCGGTCCCCGGCCAGCTTCCGCAGCCCGGACGGCGAGGTGGGCAGCCCGAGCCGCTCCGCGCCCTGGAGCGTTTTGGCGTCGAGATACGGAGCCACCTCCGGCCACACCCCCTGCACCTCGCGCAGGAAGATGTCCGCGCCTGCGGGGCCCATGCCCGGGAAGCGGCGGAGCCCCGAACGCAGGGCGTCCAGGTCCCCGTCCGCGTCGCGGCGCAGCCGCCGCAGGTCCCCGCCGTACGCGTCGAGCAGGAGTGCGGCGCCGTCGCCCAGCTGTGTCGCGGTCCGTTCGTCGTACCGGCGGTATCCGCCCTCGCCCAGCGCGTCCACGCGTTCCTGCCAGGTCGCGTCGGCCATGTGCCGGGGGGAGCGCATCCCGTGCGTGAACAGCGCCCGCGCCGCCGCCACGGCCACCGAGGCGCGGATCCGCGCACTCAGCAGATGACTGAGCACCAGCAGCTCGTACAGCGGCTGCGGCGTGTCACGCAACCGGACGTCGGCCTCCTCGGCGTACGTCGTGCCGTGTTCCTCCAGCAGCGCGTCCAGCCTCTCGCGGGCGCTCATGCGAATCCGAAGATCCGGGCGAGGAAGTAGCCGGCGACCACCAGCGAGCCGAACAGCACCAGGCCCGCCCAGAAGACGGGGTGCTCCCATATGCCGCCGTCCGCACGTTCGACGTGCGCCTCGCTGATGGAACCCTCGGCCGGGGGCGTTTCGCCCGGAGGGGTCAGTCCGCGCCTGAGGGGCGGTGTGGTCGGGGTGACAGGTGAATGAGCCATGTCTCCACCATCCCCCCGTACCGCCGCGCCCGCATCGCGGGTGTGTGAGGCGCCCCGCGCATACCCCCGTACGGAGTTCGAGCGGCGCAGAAGCGGTGCGGCGGCGCGGTACGGGGCACCGTCAAGGAATGCCAGGAGTAACCGCGCCCGCGCCCGTCGTCAAACTCGTACAGCGCACCACCGAACCCGCCGCGGCGCAGGTGCTGAGATCCACCACCGCGGCCGTCATCGCCTTCGTGGTCGCGCAGTGGTCCCTGCCCGAACCGCACCCCGCGCCGCTGACCGCGCCCCTCACGGCCCTGCTCGTCGTCCAGGTGACCCTCTACGCCACCCTCACCACCGGCATCCGGCGGGTCAACGCCGTCGTCGTCGGCGTACTGATCGCGAGCGGCTTCAGTTCCCTGGTGGGGCTGAGCTGGTGGACCCTGGGTCTGACGATCTTCACCTCGCTGCTCATCGGACGTCTCGTCAGGGTCAACGAGTTCGTGCCGGAGGTGGCGATCAGCGCGATGCTCGTGCTCGGCGTCTCGCAGGTCGCCGACACCGCCCTGGAGCGGGTGTTCGAGACGCTCATCGGCGCGGGGGTCGGGCTGCTGTTCAACCTGCTGTTCGCGCCCCCGGTCTGGGTCCAGACGGCCGGGGCGTCCATCGGCGGCCTGGGGGAGCGGATGGGCCGGATGTTCCGGGCGCTGGGCGCCGAGGTCGAGGGCACCCAGCCCGTCGCGGAGGCCGCCGCCCGTCTGCACGAGGCCCGCCGGCTGGACCACGACATCGTGGAGGTGGACGCCTCCCTGCGGCAGGCCGAGGACAGCCTGACCCTCAACCCCCGGGTCCGTCAGGGGCTCCTGCACCGCGTGGTCCTGCGTACCGGACTGGACACCCTGGAGATCTGCGCCGTGGTGCTGCGGGTGCTCACCCGCTCCCTGACGGACCTGGCCAAGGCGCGCACCGAGGAGGCGCTCTTCCCGGAGGACGTGGCCGTGTCACTGCGGGAGCTGTTCGGACACATGTCCGACGCGATCGAGGGCTTCGCGGTGATGATCACCACCCCGATCGCCGCCAGCGGGGAGGAGGCGGAGGAACGCCTCTCCGAGGCTCTCACCCGCAGCCGGGCAACCCGTGACCAGGTGGCGGACCTGCTGCTGGAGAAGGTGCAGGAACACCCCCGGCAGTGGCAGTTGCACGGCGCCCTGCTCGCCGAGGTGGACCGCATCCTCGACGAACTCGACATCACCAAGCGCAGCGAACGCATCCTTGAGGAACTCGACCGCCGCTCGGCGGATCTGCACGAGCGCCGTCCCCGCCTCCAGGCGGCTCTGCGCCGCCTGCGCGGGGTGACACCGAACCGGCCGCCGGCCGAGAGCTGACGCGGACGCGGCCACGAGCCCGTGGCGGGGCGGGATCAGGGCGAGGAACGGTCCGGGGGCCGGGCGAGAGCGCGCTGCACACGCGGGACGAGGCCCCGGCGATGGCCCCGGAGCGCCGCCCGCGCCGCGTTCGCCCCGGGGGCGCCGTGCACACCGCCGCCGGGATGCGCCCCCGACGACGCGAGGTACAGCCCCTTCACCGGGGTCTCCGGCCGACCGGCCCCCGGCGTCGGCCGGAACACCAACTGCTGGTGCAGCGCCGTCGTCCCGCCGTTGATCGCCCCGGACCGCAGATTGGCGTCGAGGCTCTCCAACGTGGTGGGGGAGAGGACACGCCGGGCCCTGATCCGGGACCGGAACCCCGGGGCGACCCGCTCGACCTGGGCCTCCACCCGGTCCGCCATGGCCTCCTCCTCGCGCCGGTCCCAGGCCCCGGTCAGCCCGTCGTCCCCCGCGTCCCCCCGGACGCGGCCCGGCACATGGGTGTAGGCCCAGGCGGACTCGGTGCCCGCCGGGGACCTGCTGGGGTCCGCCGTGGTCATCTGCCCGAACAGCGCGAACGGCCGGTCGGGCACCTGCCCCATCGCGATCTGCGCCGCGAACCGGGTCAGCGCGTCGACCCCGTCGGCGACATGCACGGTACCGGCGGACGCCGCCCCCTCGGCGGACCAGGGCACCGGCCCGGACAGCGCCCAGTCGACCTTGAAGGTGGCGAAGTCCCACTGGAAACCGCGCAGATCGGCCAGGAGCTGACCGGGCAGGTGCCGCTCCTCGACCAGTCCGCCGTACAGCGCGGGAGCCGACACATCGGCCAGTACGGCCCGGCCCGCCGGCACGCTCTCCCCGCCGGCGGTGCGTACGGCCACGGCCCGGCCCCCGCGGACGACGACCTCGGCCACCCGCTCACCGCACCGTACGGTCCCGCCGCGCCCTTCCAGCCGCCGGACCAGGGCGGCCGTGAGCTGCCCCGACCCGCCGACCGGGACCGGGAAACCGAAGGTCTGGCCGAGCATCGTCATCAGCCAGCCGAAACCGCCGCTGACCGCCGCCTCCGGTGCCAGATCCGCGTGCAGGGCGTTGCCCGCGAGCAGCAGGCGCCCGCCCTCCCCGCCGAACAGTTCCTCACCCAGCCGCCGCACCGGCAGCAGCATCGTCCGGGCCAGCCGCAGACCGCCCCCCGCGCGCACCGCCGCGGCCAGCCGCGCACCGGCGCGCACCGGCGGGAACGGCGTGAACAGCGCGTCGAGCAGCGGAGACCGCAGCTTCCGCCAGACCTCGAACTGCTCGCGCCAGGAATCGCCGTCGCCGGCCGCGAAGGTGTCCAGCGACCGCGCGGTCTCCTGGATGTTCCGGCTCAGCACGGCGCACCGGCCGTCCATGAGCGGATGGGCCAGCACCGAGGGCGCGTGGCTCCAGCGCAGCCCGTGCTCGTGGAGGCGCAGCCCGGCGAGCACCGGCGACGCGGCGGCCAGCGGATAGAACGCGCTGAACACGTCGCTGACGTACGCCGGATCGACCCCGCGGTCGTGGCGTACGGCCCCGCCCGGGGTGTCCTCGGCCTCCAGGACCTCCACCGTCCAGCCCGCGTCGGCCAGGAGGTTGGCCGCGACCAGCCCGTTGGGGCCCGCTCCGATCACCACGGCGTCCGGCACGGCTCAGCCCTCCTGGCGCTCGCTGTACGCGGCCAGCCGGTTGAGCATGGCCCGGTGGCGCAGTTGCAGGACCGCGTCCACCGCGACGTTGTGCAGCGCCGCCTCGGCGCCCCGCAGGGGGTGTTCGTCGACACGGAGCAGGGTGTCCTCACCCCAGGGGCGGATGTCGAAGGCGACACGGGTGGTGCCCAGACGCCCGCTGTCCACTTCGAGTTCCAGGATCCGAGGCGGTTCACAGCGGCGTACGACGGTCTCGTTGTGCAGCACGCAGGGGCCGATCCGTACGGTGTAGGCCAGCGACGAACCGAGCTCGGGCCACCGGCCGCCCGCGGGCCGGGACTCGCTCGGTCCGACGACCCATTCCTGGTAGCTGTCGCGGTCGGAGAGGACCGCCCAGACCTCGTCCGGGCTCTTCCTGATCAGCTTGTGCCGTACGGCCATGGGTTCCTCCGGCTTCGGCGGGGCGCGGTCGGCCGTCCCGCTTCCTCAGCGTAGGACGGCGAGTGAGGTCCGGCGCGCCGGAGCTCATCCGCTCCGGGCGAACGGGCTGCTGTCCAGGCGGGCCAGCAGATCGGAGACATCCCGGTAGACCGCCGTCGCTCCCGCCTCCTCCAGGTCGCCGCGGGAGATGCCGCCCGAGAGCAGGGCGACGGCCGGAACACCCGCCCGCACGGCCGCGCGCATGTCCCAGACGGAGTCGCCCACGAACACCGCCTGGGAGGCCGGGCAGCCCGCGATCTCCAGGGCGTGCTCCACCGGCTCCGGCGCGGGCTTGCCGGCCGGGACGTCGTCCGAGCTCGCCGTGCCGGCGATGACGTCGTCCGCGCCGACGGCGGCCCGCAGGGCGGCCAGTTCGCGCCCGCTCGCCGAGGTGGCCAGCACGATGCGCCGGCCGCGCGCGGCCAGGGCGCGCAGCAGGTCCCCGGCCCCGTCGAAGGCGGACAGCCGGTCGAAGTGGGTGGCGTACAGCGTCGTGTGCGCGGCGCTGATCAGCCCGTCCTGCTCCCGGTCCCGGTCCTCGCCGAGCAGATGGGCGACCAGGTCGCCGCCGGAGAGCCCGACGGCCCGGTGGATGTCGCACATCGCGACCCGGTGGCTTGCCTGGCGGAAGGCTTCCCACCAGCACGTGACATGAAGGTAGTTGGTGTCGGTGAGGGTGCCGTCCACATCGAACAGGGCCGCCTGCGGCATGTCGTTCCTCCGTCTCTTTACGGACCACCGGCTCAGGGGAGCGGGGTCCCGCCGGTGGCGTTCATGATCTCCCCGGTGATGTAGCTCGCCCGGGAGGAGGCGAGGAACACGTAGGCGGGCGCCATCTCGGCGGGCTGGGCCGGGCGTCCGAGCGGGGGCTGGTTCCCGAACTCCTTGCTGTCGGGCATCGTCGCGGGGATCAGCGGGGTCCGGACCGGGCCGGGGGCGACGGCGTTCACCCGGATGCCGTCCGGGGCGAGCGTCTGCGCGAGCCCGTGCGTGAACGTGACCACGGCTCCCTGGGTCATCGCGTAGTCCAGCAGATGCGGACTCGGCTTGTAGGCCTGCGCCGAGGCGGTGTTGATGACCGAGCCACCGGGCCGGAGGTGCGGCAGCGCCATCTTGCAGAGCCAGAACATCCCGTACAGGTTCGTGCGGACGACCCGGTCGAACTGCTCGGTCGAGATGGCGCAGATCCCCTCCGGCCGGGACATCTGGAACGCGGCGTTGTTGACCAGGACGTCGATCCGCCCGAACTCCTTCACCGCCGCCTCCGCCAGCGCACGGCACTGCCGCTCCTCCCGGATGTCGCAGGCCACCGCGACCGCCCGCCGGCCCGCCGACTCGACCAGGTCCGCCGTCGTACGGGCGTCCTCCTCCTCGTCGTCGGGCAGATGGCTGAACACCACGTCCGCGCCCTCACGGGCGTACGCCAGGGCGACCGCCCTCCCGATCCCGGAGTCGCCCCCGGTGACGAGGGCCGTGCGGTCCTCCAGCAGCCCGCTGCCCCGGTAGCTGTCCTCACCGTGGTCCGGCGGCGGGTCCATCGCCCCCGTCCACCCCGGACGCGGCTGTTCCTGACCGGGGAAGCCGGGCCGGGGCCGCGCGGTCCTCGGATCCTCCGGGCGTCCGGCTTCGTCGCGCATCGGTGTTCTCCTCATGCTGGGTACGTCGTCGGTGGCTGGTGTCGCACCAGGGGTACTCCCGGCTCCGCCGACAGGTGCACAGGGCCACCACGAACCGGTCCGAGACGGCCACCCGGCCGTCGGCGCACACCACCTCCACCGGCCCCTCGACCAGCAGCGGCCCCTCGTCGTCGAGGCGGATCCTGCGGGGACGTTCAGGGGTGTTCGGCACGGATGACCACCAACTCCTCGGTCGTGGCGTCGCCGTTCACCAGGCCCTGCTCCCGCAGCCAGCGCAGCCGGGAGCGCAGCACCGGCCCCAGCGGCACCTGGGCGCGCCCGGTGACCTCGGCGAGCAGCCCGGCCCCCGACAGCCGGCGCAGCGTCGCCTCGCCGTCGCACAGCCCGGAGTGCACCATCAGCAGACGGCCGCCCGGCCGCAGGGCAGCCGGAGCCGCGTCGCAGACCCGGTCGAGGACCGCCCGGCCGTCGTACCCCGCGTCCCAGGCGCGCGCGGCGCCGTGGCCGGGAAGCCCGCCGAGCGGGGAGGGCACGTACGGCGGGTTGCAGATGACCAGGTCGTAGGACCTGCCGGGCAGCGCGGAGAGGAGATCGCTGCGCTGCACGGTGATCCGGCGCCGAAGGATCAGCGCGTTCAGCCGCGCGGTCATCACGGCCCGCCGCGCCACGTCCACGGCCGTGACCCGCGCACCGCGCTGGGCGGCGTGCAGGGCGAGCGCCCCGCTGCCGGTACCGAGGTCCAGCACCTCGGTACCGGGGCCTATGTCCTCGCGGTCCACCGCTTCCCTCAGCAGGTGGGTGTCGTGCTGCGGTGCGTACACGCCGGGCAGGGTCACCAGCCGGGCGGGACGGGGTGTTTCCTCGATCACTTCTGCGGACATCCGCTACTCCTCGCGACGGGTGGACACACACGTCTGGTCCAAGACTGCGCCGGACGGGATCCGTCCACCACTTCCGGGCGCGCGCGGGGCCCTCAGGCCCCCCAGTCGGCCAGCAGGCGTTCGCTCAGCCGGTCCTCCACGAAGGTGGTCGCGGTGACGCCGAACGCGATGTCGGCGGCCAGTTCCGGTTCCTCCTCCAGCAGCCCGCCGATGACCTCGTGGCGCACCACCTGCTCGTGGACGGCGTCCGCCTCCACGTGCTCGGTGTAGAAGAACTCCGCCGCGGGCCCCGCCCCGGTCCGTTTCATGGCCCGGGCCAGACGCCGCGAGGCCGGCGAGGAGGTGATCTCGACGGCGGCGAAGTGCCCTACGAGCGCCCCGCGCAGCCGCCGGTGCAGGCCGAACACCGACATCAGGTTCACCAGGACCAGCATCGGGGCGCAGCCCTCGTCCAGATAACGGCCGTACGTGGCGTCCAGACCCAGGTCGGCCATGAGGTCGGCGAACAGCCGCGCGTGCAGTCGCTCCGCCCGGCCCGCCCCGTACTCGTCGTACTGGACCGCCGCCATGCCCGCCTTGGCCCGTCCGCTCAGCCTCGGGAGCACCCAGGTGTGCGGGTCGGCCTCCTTGAGGTGGTACAGGGAACGCTGGACGGCGTACGCGCGCAGGTGCCGCAGCTCGCCCCGCTCCTGGAGGAACCAGGAGAGCCCGGTCCCGCGCACCGGCTCCACCAGCACTCCGCCCAGCACGTCGTCCAGGGAGCCGGATGCCGTGGCGTCCCGCCGCAGGGCGTCCAGGAACCGCTGTTCGAGCGCCGCGCGTACGGCGAGCAGCGGCGGGTCCCACTCCAGCTCCGGGCGTACGCCGGTGAAGCCGCGGTAGTGCAGCTCGTAGCAGGCGTAGAGAGCCAGGTGCAGGTCGTCACCGTAGGGATCGGCGTCCAGGGCGCCGTCCGGATCCGGTGGGGCGCCGTCGCCCCGCAGGTAGCCGATCACAGCCGCGGAGAGCGCTCCGCGGCCCTTCGGAAGGAAAGGGCCGTTGCGTTCATCGGACATGGGCCACTCCTGCCCCGTGAACTGCGGAAACCACACAGGCATCCCGATCGACTGTACGCCGCGGGCGCCGACCGGGCCTCTCGGCCGGGGGCGTTACGGCGTCGCCTCGCCCCGGGTCCAGGCCAGCAGCCGGTCCGCCGTCCACGTGGTGACGACGCGTTCCGCGGGGACACCGCACTCCTCGGCCCGCGCGCAGCCGTAGATCTGCCAGTCCAGCTGTCCCGGGGCGTGGGCGTCGGTGTCGATCGAGAAGAGCGCCCCGGCGGCGAGGGCCCGCCGGATCAGGTCGCGGGGCGGATCGAGCCGCTCGGGACGGCAGTTGATCTCCACGGCCGTCCCCGACTCCGCGCAGGCGGCGAAGACCGCGTCCGCGTCGAACAGCGACTGCGGGCGCCCCCGTCCGCCCAGCAGACGCCCCGTGCAGTGCCCGAGCACGTCCGCGTGCGGCCGACGCACGGCGGCCAGCAGCCGCTTCGTCATCTCCGCCCGGTCCATCCGCAGCTTCGAGTGGACCGAGACGACCACCACGTCGAGACGTTCCAGGAGGTCCGGCTCCTGGTCGAGGGAGCCGTCCGGCAGGATGTCGCACTCGATCCCGGTGAGCAGACGGAACGGCGCCCACCGCTCGTTCAGCTCCGCCACCACGTCCAGCTGACGGCGCAACCGCTCGGGCGACAGCCCGTTCGCGACGGTCAGCCGGGGGGAGTGGTCGGTGAGCACCGTCCACTCGTGGCCGAGCTCCGCCGCCGTGCGGCCCATCTCCTCGACGGGGCTGCCCCCGTCGGACCAGTCGGAGTGCGTGTGACAGTCGCCGCGCAGCGCCGCGAGCAGCGTCTCACCCCCCTGGGCGAGCGGCCGCGAGGCTTCCCGCTCCAGCCGGTCCAGGTAGTCCGGGGTCGCCCCGGAGTGCGCCTGGCGGATCACCTCCGCGGTCCGGGGCCCGATCCCCCGTACCGCCTCCAGCGAGCCGTGCGCCAGCCGGTCCGCGAGTTCGCCGTCGCCCATGTCCTGGACGGCGGACGCGGCCGTACGGAACGCCTTCACCCGGTAGGTGGCCGCCTGCGTCCGCTCCAGCAGGAAGGCGACGCGGCGCAGGGCCGTGACCGCGTCCACCGTCAGGGCCGGGCGGTGTGGTCGGGGTGGCCGCGGGTGCGCCGGGCCTCTTTCATCTCCGCCTCGTACAGATGCCGGCGCCCCGCCACCAACTCCTGCCGCACCGCGGCCTCCACCTCCAGGAACGGCCGGTAGTACGTCGCGTCGTACGCCTCCACGACCTGGTAGGTCCAGCAGCCCGGGACGACGTTGCGGCCCAGGATCTCTCGTTGCACCCGGTCCGCCTGCCCGGCGTGCCCGGCCATGCGGAGCAGCTCCACGGCGCGGTCCAGCGAGAGGTCGGCGTGGCCCGTCAGCTGATGGAAGGCGTAGAGGTGGCCCCGGGCCCGCTCGACCGTCTCCAGCGCCTCCGTCAACGCGCCGACCGCCTCCACCGTGGTGTCACCGACTCCCGGGGGGCGCACGTGTCCGCCACCGGGCCCGCTCGCCTCAGGTTTCTCAGCCATGCCTACGACTGTGCACCCGCGCGGGCCGGTCGCGTCCCGCCGGCGGGCCGAAGGGGTGATCCGGCAGGCGTCGCACACGGACCGGACGCACGTCCCGCGCGGTGACGTGAGCCTCGGCTGACGCACCGCGGTCCCGCCCCGCCACCCCGCACGGTGATCGATTGGCACGGCGGACGGGCGGGACCTAGCGTCGGACGGGCGGAATGTCTGTTCACTCGTCCGGCGAATAGCAGGAGTGCCATGAACGACTCCCACGCGGCACCCCAGAGAAGTGCCGGAACCCCGCAGCGGGGCCACGGCAAGGGCATCGCCCTGTTCGTCATCGCGTCCTGCCAGTTGATGGTGGTCCTCGACGTCACCATCGTGAACATCGCCCTTCCGCACATCCAGTCCGCCCTCGGGTTCTCCACCGAGAACCTGTCCTGGGTGATCAACGCGTACACCCTGACGTTCGGCGGTCTGCTCCTGCTCGGCGGGCGGCTCGGAGACATCCTCGGACGCCGCAGGGTGTTCATCTTCGGCGTCCTGCTCTTCGTGTCCGCCTCGTTCCTCGGCGGACTCTCCCAGGAACCCTGGCAACTGCTCGCCGCACGCGCCCTGCAAGGGGTCGGCGGTGCCATCGCGTCCCCGACGGCCCTGTCCCTCATCACCACCACGTTCCGTGAAGGACCGGAGCGGAACAGGGCGTTCGGGGTGTTCGCCGGTGTGTCGGCGGGCGGCAGCGCGATCGGCCTGCTGATGGGCGGGGTGCTCGTGGAATGGCTCGACTGGCGGTGGGTCCTGTTCGTCAACGTGCCCATCGGCGCGCTGATCGCCCTGGCGACGCCGCGTTACATCAGGGAGTCCGAGCGCCATCCGGGGCACTTCGACCTCTTCGGCGCCCTCGCCTCCACCCTCGGCATGGTGCTGCTCGTCTACGGCTTCATCCGCGCGTCGGAGAAGGGCTGGAGCAACCCGCTGACCGTCGCGGCCTTCGTGGGTGCCGTGGTCTTCCTCGCCCTCTTCCTCACGGTGGAGCGCCGGTCGAAGCAGCCCATCACCCCCCTGAAGATGTTCCGCGACCGCAACCGCGCCGGGGCCTACGCCATGATGCTGTGCCTCGCCGCGGCGATGTTCGGGATGTTCTTCTTCCTCACCCTCTTCGTCCAGGACGTCCTGGGCTTCAGCCCGTTGCGCACCGGCCTCTCCTTCCTCCCCGTGAGCGTGCTCATCGCGCTCAGCGCCGGATTCGCCTCGCGCCTGCTGCCGAGGTGGGGCCCCAAGCCGTTCATGGTGACGGGTGCGGTCCTGGTCGCGGGAGGTCTCGCGTGGCTCTCGCGCACCGACGTCCACAGCACGTACGCCGGGAGCATCCTCGGGCCGATCCTGGTCTTCGGAACCGGCATGGGCATGCAGTTCGTGTCGCTGACGCTGATGGCCGTGTCGGGTGTGGTGCCCCGGGAGGCGGGCGCGGCCTCCGGGGTGCTCAACGCGACCCAGCAGGTGGGCGGTTCCCTCGGGTTGTCGATCCTGGTCACCGTCTTCGGCACCGCCAGCCGCAACGAGGCCACCGACCAGGTGTCCCGCTTCCTGTCCCGGGCGACCCCGGCCGAACGGCTCCAGTTCCGCCGGACCGGGCGGCTCCCGCACGCCTACAGCGACCAGGTGCTCGCCACGGGCGTCTCGACCGCCTTCGTCGTCTCCGTGGTGTTCGCCGTCGTCGCCGCGATGGTCGCCCTGTTCGTCGTCCAGGTACGCGCCTCCGACCTGGAGCGACTGCGCGGCGGAGCCGTGATGCCGGCCGGCGGGCCGGACACGGGCGACCGGGCGTCAGGGACTTCCTCGACGGACCGCTCAGGTGGCGCGGCCCCCGCCGACCGCCTCCGGAAGCCCGGACCGGGCGGCGGCGAGGGGCCACCCGGGCCCGGACCGTGAACGAACGCTCTCAGGGGCCCTCCCCGTCCGCGCGGACGCGCACGGTACGCAGCAGGGGGTCCGCGGGGTCGGGGACGTTCATCCCCGCCTCGATCCCCGTACGCAGATAGCGCAGCACGGGTTCGGTCAGCCGCTCACCGGGGACGACGGCCGGGATGCCCGGCGGGTACGGCGTCATCATCTCGGCGGCGACCCGCCCCACGGCCTCCTCGACCGGGATGTCCTCGGTGGCCGAGAAGTAGGCGTCGCGGGGCAGGCACACCTGAGGCTGTCTCAGCTCGGTGGGGGAGGGGAGCACCATGTCCGGGGCCGGGCCGAGCGTGTGCGCGGTGCGGGCCAGGTCACGCAGGCCGGTCAGCAGGCGTCCGGCCGTCTCCGCGTCGTCGGCGTGGGTGAGCTGGGCGCTGATCCGGCGGTGGTCGACCAGGTGCATGTCGATGTGGTGGTGCTCGCGCAGCCAGTCGGCCGCCCGGTATCCCGACGTGCCGAGGCCGCTGACGTCGATGACGACGGGCAGCGGATCGAACTCGGTGCCCGCGCCCGGCCCGCAGAAGTCCGCCCGGTCGTTCACATGCATCCCGTCGACGCCCTCGATCTCCCGCCGCACCCGGGCGGCGAGGTCCAGCGCCCCGGCCAGCAGGGCACGGCCGTTCAGCGCCATCTGGCGGCGCCAGCCGTCGATCCCGGCGTACAGCAGCACGGAAGGGCTCGTGGTCCCCAGGAGGTCGGCGCGCGACGCCAGGGTGTCGTGGTCGACGAGGTCTCCCCGGAGGTGGAACACCGAGCCCTGCTCCAGGCCGCTGCCCATCTTGTGGATGCTGGTGACACAGACGTCCGCCCCGGCGTCCATGGCCCAGGACGGCAGTTCAGGGTGGAACGGCAGATGCGCCCCCCACGCCTCGTCGACGACCAGGGGGCGCCCGCGGCGGTGGCACACCTCGGCGATCGCGGCGAGGTCGGCGGCGGAACCGTACGGGGTCGGGCTGGTCACCAGGGCACCCCGGGCGTCGGGATGCTCCAGGAAGGCCTGCTCGAAGGCCTCGGCCGAGGGCGCGTGGGCGAGATGGCGGCCGGCGTCCCACTGCGGGTCGATCCAGACCGGCTCGATCCCGGACAGGACCAGACCCGCCACCACCGACTTGTGGGCGTCCCGCCCGATCAGCAGCTTCTCGCCGTGCCAGGCCACGCTCAGCATGGCGGCCTTGACCGAGAGGGAGCTGCCGCAGGTGGAGAAGAAGGTGTGCTCCGCGTGGACGGCGTCCGCCATCAGCTCCTCGGCCCGCTGGAGGACCCCCGACCCCGTCCTGCGGTCGTCCAGACCGCCACTGGCCAGGACGTCGCCGAAGAACACGGCGTCACCGAGGACGGCACGCACCTCGGGCGCGGCGCCCCGGGCGTGTTTGTGCCCCGGCGGCGAGAAGCCCAGCTGCTTCCTCTCCTGGTACGCGGCGAGTGCTTCGAGTACGGGCGCTTGCGTGTGGTCCATGCGCATGTGCGACGCCTTCCCGCACCGGCCCCGGGCCAATCAGGGCGTCAGAGCAGGTTGACCAGGCGTATGTAGCGCACCCAGTCCCAGTTCACCCCCGGGTCGGTGTGGTCGCTGCCGGGAACCTCGTGGTGGCCGATGATGTGGGCGCGGTCCTTGGGTACGCCGTACCGGTCGCAGACGTCCGCGGTGAGCCGGGCCGACTGCTCGTACAGGGAGTGGGTGAAGTACGAGGGCTGGTCCACCCAGCCCTCGTGCTCGATGCCGATGCTGCGCGTGTTGTAGTCCCAGTTCCCGGCGTGCCAGGCGATGTCCTTCTCGCGCACGCACTGGGCGATGTAGCCGTCACCCGAACGCACCACGTAGTGGGCGGACACCTGCTTGGCGGAGTTCTTGAAGATGTTCAGCGTCTGCGTGAACGTCTCCTGGGTGACGTGGATGACGACGAAGTCGACCGGATACGCGGAAGGGCGGCTCGACACGGTGTAGTTGGACGTGGACGCCGGTGCGGAGTGGGCCAGGTCGTAGTCCGTCCCGGCGGTCGAGGCCGCCACGGCGCGGACCGAGGCGGGTAACAGCGCCGCCGTGGCCGTGACCGCGGCGCCCTGAAGGATTCTCCTGCGGTTCATCGTGCTCCTGTCGGTGGTCGTGGGGGCGGCCCGGGTCGCCGCCGGGGGCGGTGTCCGTACTCCGGACCACGTCGTCCGGTACCGGGCCGCACCACCGTACGGCCGTCACCCGGGTGGCGGAAGACGGCGGCCGGCCGAACCGTACGCGGGGGCGCGGAGGGACGATTCCCCCGCGCCCCGGGAGACGTCGTCAGGCCTCCCCGTCCAAAGCGGTGGACACGCCGGCCAGCGCGCCCGCCGGGTCCTCGCCCGCCGGGCCCGCCGGCACCCAACGGCCCCGCTCCTTGCGGTACGGCCACCAGCGCCCGTCCCGCCCGTAGCGCAGCTGCGTGCCGGCACCCACCACCGTCCAGCGGTTGTGCGACGGCCTCAGACGCGGGGCCTCACCGTCCTCCCAGGCCGCGGCGAGCGCCGCCCGCGCACGGGACAGTTCGTGCGGGCCGGGCGCCCACTCCTCGTCGTACACGGCCAGCGCCGCGGCCCCGCCGAACCGCCAGGCCGACACCGCGCCGTCGAGGTCGGCCCGCTGCCGGCCCGAGGCCGCGGCGACGCGTGCCAGGGTCCGGGTGTCCGGACGGGTGACGGCCGCCAGGCGTACCGCGTCCTGATCCGGGGTCAGTTCCGCGGCCGGGGGCCGCGGCGCGTGACCGTCGGCCAGGGCGTCCGCCAGCATCGCGAAGGCCCGCACCGCGCTGTCGGCCGCCAGCAGCTCCAGCGCCCCGGGGTCCACGTCCGCCACCGGACCGGTCTCCGTGTCCAGCGACGGGGGAGAGCCCGGGGCCTGGGGCAGCGGCGGCGGAGCGGGCAGCGGCGGGAGGATGTCCCGCGCCGCGAACGCCTCGTCGGCCCGGATGCCGGACGGCGGACCGGCCTCCCCGGACGCCTGCTCGTCCCGGGGGGCGCGGACGACCCGGGCGGCGCTGCGTACCTGGAGTTCGTCGAGCAGTCGCCGCTCCGACCGCCCCCGCAACAGCAGCAGGACGAACGGGTCCTGGTCCAGCAACCGGGCCACCTGGTAGCACAGGGCGCCCGTGTGCGGGCAGTGGTCCCACGCCTCGCAGCCGCACTCGGGCTCCAGGTCCCCGATGCCCGGAAGCAGGTGCACCCCGGCCGCCGCCGCGTCCTCCACCAGGTGCGTGGGCATCTCCCGGTCGAGCAGCGCGGCGATGTGCCCGGAGCGTTCGGACGCCATGTCCAGGAAGCGGTCCCACTCCCGCGCGCTCAGCCGCTGGAGCAGCACGTCGCCGCGGTACGCCGTCCCGTCGCGGTCCTGGACGACGGCCGTGACGCGGCCCGGCCGGACCGAGACCGCTCCCACCCGCCCCTCCCTGGCCAGCAGGCGCCCCCGCTTGAGCTGCTGACCGTCCAACGCGGTCTCCTCCAGCGCCCGCAGCCACGCCTGCCCCCACCAGGACGACGCGAAGCCGCGTCCCCGGGCGGGCGGCATCGCGGCGAACGTGCGCTCCGGCTCGTCATCGGTGTTCATCGTGTGCCCCCTCGCAGCTCGACCAGATCGGCCAGTTCCGCGTCCGTCAGTTCCGTCAGAGCGCTCTCACCCGAGCCGAGCACGGCGTCCGCGAGCCCCTGTTTGCGCGCGAGCATGCCGGCGATCCGGTCCTCGATGGTTCCCTCGGCGATCAGCCGGTGCACCTGCACCGGCTGCGTCTGGCCGATCCGGTACGCGCGGTCCGTGGCCTGGGCCTCCACCGCCGGGTTCCACCAGCGGTCGAAGTGCACCACATGGCCGGCCCGGGTCAGGTTGAGCCCCGTGCCCGCCGCCTTGAGCGACAGCAGGAACACCGGGGCCTCTCCGGCCTGGAAGCGGTTCACCATGTTCTCCCGCTCGGCGACCGGCGTACCGCCGTGCAGGAACTGCGTACGTACCCCGCGCGCCGCGAGATGCTGTTCCAGCAGCCGCGCCATCCGCACGTACTGGGTGAACACCAGGACGCTCGCGCCCTCGGCCAGGATCGTGTCCAGCAGCTCGTCCAGCAGTTCCACCTTCCCCGACCGGTCCGCGATCCGGGGCCGCTCCTCCTTGAGGTACTGCGCCGGATGGTTGCAGATCTGCTTGAGCGCCGTCAGCAGCTTCATGACGAGCCCGCGCCGCGCGAAACCGTCGGCGCCGGAGATCTCGGCCAGCGTCTCCCGTACCACCGCCTCGTACAGGCCCGTCTGTTCCGGGGTGAGGGAGACCGCGCGGTCCGTCTCCGTCTTCGGCGGCAGCTCCGGGGCGATGCCGGGGTCGGACTTGCGGCGGCGGAGCAGGAACGGGCGGACGAGCGCGGCGAGGCGTTCCGCGGCCGCCGGGTCGTTCCCGCCCTCCACCGCGCTCGCGTACCGGGTGCGGAACGTCCCCAGGCGGCCGAGCAGTCCGGGCGTGGTCCAGTCGAGGATCGCCCACAGTTCGGAGAGGTTGTTCTCCACGGGGGTGCCGGTGAGCGCGACACGCGCCCGCCCGCCGATCGTGCGCAACTGCCGGGCGGTGGCCGAGTGCGGGTTCTTGACGTGCTGCGCCTCGTCCGCGACGACCAGGGCCCAGGACGTCCCCGCGAGCCGGGCCGCGTCCAGGCGCATGGTGCCGTAGGTGGTGAGGACGAACTCGCCGTCCTGGACGTCCTCCAGGGAGCGGGACGCCCCGTGGAAGCGGCGCACGGGCGTACCCGGGGCGAACTTCTCGATCTCGCGCTGCCAGTTGCCCATCAGGGAGGTCGGACAGACCACGAGCGTGGGCCCCGCGGCCTCCTCGACGCCCTGACGGTGCAGGTGCAGGGAGATGAGCGTGATGGTCTTGCCGAGCCCCATGTCGTCCGCGAGGCAGCCCCCGAGTCCCAGGGACGTCATGGAGTGCAGCCAGGCCAGTCCCCGTAGCTGGTAGTCGCGCAGGCTCGCGGCCAGCGCCGGTGGCTGGGCCACCGAGGACTCCTGACGTGACTCCGGGTCGGCGATGCGTGCGCGCAGCCGTTCGAGCCAGCCGGTCGCGGCCACGTCCACCCGGCGCCCGTCCACCTCGGTGGTACCGGTCAGCACGGCGCTCAGGGCGTCGATGGGGGTGACCTCGCGGTCCCTGGTCCCCCGGGCGCGCCGGGCCTCCTCCGGGTCGATCAGGACCCACTGGTCGCGCAGCCGGACCAGTGGCCTGCCCGCCTCGGCGAGCCGGTCGAGCTCGTCCCGGCTCAAGGTCCGGTCACCGAGCGCGAACGACCAGTCGAACGCGAGCAGCGCGTCCGCCGAGAGGAAGGAAGGCGCCTGGGAGACGTCGCGCCGGGCGGATCCGCCCTTCGCGTCGTCGTCCCGCTCGTCGGGAGGGCCGATCACGGCACGCGCGGTGAGTGTCCCGGCCGCCAGTTCCCTGGGCCAGTGCACTCGCATGCCCGTGGCGGCGAGCGCCCGCGAGGCGGGTCCGAGCAGTTCCGCGATCTCCTCGTCGGCCGGCTCCACCGCGTCCGGCACGGCGGCCGACAGCAGGGGTGTCAGCGGCGGCCAGGCCCCGGCGGCCCGGCGCAGCGCCAGCAGGGCGTCCATCCTGGCCCGTGGGCCGAACAGCGGGGCCGCGGGGGAGTGGTCGTCCCAGATGTCCGCCGCGTCGGCGACCAGCGTGGGGTCCTGGACGCTGTGGATCTGCAGGACGGCACGGAACGAGGGGCCGGGACCGTCGTCGTCCGGCGGGTTGAGGCCCGCGACCTCGACGCGCAGCGACAGCCGCACTCCCGCGTCATGACCCGCCGCCACATCGGTGGCCCACGGCCGCAGGCGCGGCAGGTGGTGCGGGTCGGCGGCGGCGAAAGCCGGTCCGCCGGCGACCCGTGAGGCGCCGGGGGAGCGCGGCAGCGTGTCGGCGACGGCGTCCACGAACGACCGCAGCAGGGACTCCGGTCCGGGCAGCATCACCGGATCGGACGCGGCGTCGAGCGGGACCGCGTGGGCGGTCGGCGGCATGGAGGCCGCGAGGACCCGGACGCGCTCCAGGTCCTCGGCCGTCAGCGGGCCGACGCGCCACGCGTCGTGGTCGGCGGCGCTCAGGCCCGGCAGCAGCAGCCCGCGCGCCACGAACTGGAGGGCCAGGACCGCCGCGGCGCCCCAGAACGCGGCCGCGGGGGAGGCGTCGGGGCGGGTGCGGGCCCGGGTCAGGACCGGCAGGGCGTGGCCCACGGGCACGAGCAGCGCCTGGACCGTGCGAGGGCGGGCGTCGTCACCGACGACGGTGATCTCGCGTGTGCTCCCGGGCCCGCCCGGCGGAGCACCGCCGTCCTGGTCCCAGAAGGCCATCAGGCCGGTCCGCGCCGGATCCGCGGGAAGGAAGACCGCGGGGCAGCGGGACAGCCCGTCGGTCTCGGTGAGCGTTGCCACGGGGAAGCTGTGCACAGCGATGTCGAATTCCTCAAATTTGACTAGTGGAGGTCGAGGGCGCCGAGGGTACCTCACCCGCGGCCCTTTCCGCGCACGAGCGCACGACGGACCTCACCGGCCGGTGTCCCGGGTTCGTCCGGCACCACCGGGGACACGGGGGCTGGCCCCCCTGCGGCCGGGGTGGACTCCCCCGCCGAACAGGGGTGAAAGCGCCATGGCCGGGCGATGACCGCCCTCCGTACGTTGGGTGAGGTCAGCGCCGTTGCCCAGAAAACCGGAGACATCATGCCCCAGGCCACAGCCGACGTCGCACAGCCCCCACAGGACGGGCCGGCGGGCCAGGCATGTCCCGGGTCCACCGGGCCCAGTTCCAACGGGTCCAACGGGCCCACCACCGGGTCCGCCGGCACGTCCGACGCCTCCGGGAGCGACTTCGCGCCGCTCCTGAGGACCGTCAGGGGACAAGGACTCCTGGAACGCCGCACGGGCTGGTACGCCCTGGGAATCGCCGCCAACCTGGCCGCCCTGGCCGGGGTGGTCACGGCGATCGTGTTCGTCGGGGACACCTGGTGGAACCTGCCGCTCACCCTGCCGCTGGCCGTCCTGTGGACCCGTACCGCCTTCGTCGGGCACGACGCGGGCCACTCCCAGATAACGGGCGACCGCACGGTCTCCCGGATCATCGGGCTCCTGCACGCCAACGTGCTCCTCGGGATGAACGAGGCCTGGTGGAACGACAAACACGTACGCCACCACGCCAACCCCAACCACGTCGACAAGGACCCCGACGTGGGGGTCGGAGCCCTGGTGTGGACCCAGAAGCAGGCGGCCCGGCGTGAGGGCTTCGCCCGTTGGCTCACCCGCAACCAGGCCCGGCTCTTCTTCCCGATGCTGCTCCTCGAAGGCATCGCCCTGAAGATCTACGGCTTCCAGTTCCTGCGCCGCCAGCCCGTCCGCGAGCGCGCGCTCTGCGGCCTGCTGCTCGCCGCCCACCTCGGGCTGTACGCGACCCTGCTCCTCACCGTCATGTCACCCGGGAAAGCCGTCGTCTTCGCCCTGGCGCACCACGCGCTGTTCGGCCTCCACCTGGGCATGGCCTTCGCGCCGAACCACAAGGGCATGGAGATGCCCGACCCGGACGGCCCCCGCTGGGGCCACATGCGGCGCCAGGTCCTCACCTCACGCAACGTGCGCGGGGCCGTGCTCACCGACTGGTTCCTGGGCGGCCTCAACTACCAGATCGAGCACCACCTCTTCCCGAGCATGCCCCGGCCCCACCTGCGTCTGGCCCAGCCCCTGGTGAAGGCCCGCTGCGCGGAGATCGGGATGCCGTACACGGAGACCGGTCTCGTGGAGTCGTACCGGCAGGCGCTGCGGCACATGCACGACGTCGGCGCACCACTGCGCTGAGGGCTGTCCCCGCCCGCCCGGGAACCAACGGGCGGGTCCAGGCGTTGTCATTCACAGGAGCGGCTCCGGCCGCGGAGGAGGCACGGACATGTCGAACGGTGCAAAGATCGCCATCGGGGGAGTCGTCGCGGCAGTCGTCCTGATCCCGTTCATCGGGTTCTGGTGGTCGCTGCTGGTCCTCATCGGCGTACCCACGGTCGGATACCTGATGCTCGACCCCTCGCAGCGGCGCAGGCTCCGCAGGATCAGCCGCAAGGAGATAGGACGCTGAGCGGGACGGGACGCCACGGCGCGTCCGGGATCCGCCCCGCCCCGTCCGGCCCCTGAGCGTCACCGCCACAGGTCAGACGGGACGGGCGGCCAACGCGTCGAGCGACCGGAGCAGACCGGGCAGTTCCGGCCCCCGGCCGACCGGCAGGACCTCGCCCGGCTCCTCGTCCAGCAGCACGAAAGCCATGTCGTCGGTCCTGGCGACCAGCGACCAGCCGGGGCCGTCGACCCGCAGTGTCCGCGCCGCACCCGGTGCGAAGGCCGAGCGTATCCGGCCCGGCGGGGGCGGATCGGTGAGATATGCGCGGGCCTGGGCCAGGGCCCGGCGCACCCCCGGATGCCGAAGCGACCCACCCCCCTCTTCCCGGCGCGGTGCCGTCCCGTCCGGCGTTTTTCCCAGGTCCCCCGCTGGCCCGTCCCCGCCCTCGTCTCCGCTCGTGTCGTCGGCCCGGCGTACGGTGCCCTCCTCGACCCGCCCGCGCCAGACGGCCCACCGCGACGCGACCTCGTCGGCACCCAGGCGGCGCTGCGCCGGCCCCCAGCACTCCGGGTCCGGCGGTGCCAGCGGCGCCGGACCGCTCCCCTCGGGCCCAGGCGCGGGGTCGTGCGGCTCGGGCACGCCGGGGGCGGCGACGGCCAGCGCCAGCGGCCAGCCGGGCAGGGCGCTCACCACCGACCGGCCGTCGGGCGAAAGGTCGTACTCCATGCCGCAGTCCCAGGAGGCGATGGCGACGGCCACCAGGGACACGTCGTCCACGACCACGGTCCACCGGGCGCCCCGCCGTCCTGACCGAGCACGAGACCGTACCCCTCGGCATACGGTTCGAGACCCAGCGAGGAGCACGCGGCCACGTAGTCGTCCCCCAGTACGCCGGGGTACCGGGCGGGGGTCAGCAGCACCGCGGTCAGCACGTACAGCGCGTCGTCGTCGGCGACCGTGTCGTCCGTCGCGGCCACAGCACCCTCCCCGTCCGTCGTCTCGTGCGTCGTCGCTCGGTACCGTCGGCGCACCCTAACCACTCGGTAACCTCGCCGTCGAGGGCCCGGCGAGCGGCATCCGGAAGGTGACGCCCGGCCCAGGTCCGGTCAGAGGCGGCGCCTGCCACCCCTTCGAGGCGTGGTGCCCGCCAGGCCACCGCCCGTATGGTGGAGCCCTCCGGCCGACGAGGGAGCAGCATGGCGAAGCGGTACGACAGGCTCAAGGAGATCCAGCGACTCGACCCCGAGCGGGACTTCCTGGAGATCTACCGGCTGACCGTGACGTACGAGTTCCCCTGGGACGTGACCCGCGCACTCGAACTCGCGCTGTACCGCACCTACGCCGTCCCCAGCATCGGCCGACTGCTCGCGCGGACGGCCGAACTGACGGAGCGTTCCCAGAAGCGGTACGACGACACCGCACTGCTCCTCGACACCGTCGTGGAACACGGATTCGACAGCGACGCGGGACGCACCGCGATCCGCCGCGTCAACCGGATGCACCGCAGCTACGACATCAGCAACGACGACATGCGCTACGTACTCTGCACCTTCGTCGTGACCCCCAAGCGCTGGCTCGACACCTACGGGTGGCGCCCGCTGTCCGGCCACGAACTGCGCGCCTTCGCCGCCTACTACCGCACCCTCGGCAGCCATATGGGCATCAAGGACCTGCCGCGGACGTACGAGGACTTCGAACGCACCCTCGACTCCTACGAGGCCGAGCACTTCGGGTGGGACGCGGGCGGCCGTGAGGTCTCCGACGCCACGCTGGCCCTCATGGCTTCCTGGTACCCGGGGCCCCTCGCCCCCGTCGTGCGCAGGGCCAGTCTCGCCCTGCTCGACGACTCGCTGCTGCGCGCCTTCCGCTACGACCCTCCCGGCCCGCTCGCCCGGAAGCTCACCCGCGGGGCCCTGCGCCTGCGGGCCCGTGCCGTCCGGCTGCTGCCGCCGCGCACCACCCCTCACTACGCCCGCCAGAACCCGGAGATCAAGGGCTACCCCCAGGGGTACGAAGTCGCCCGGCTCGGGACGTTCCCCACCCCCGGTACCGGCGGCTGCCCGGTCCCGCACGGACGGCCCTCCGCCGCTCCGGCGGAGTGAGGACGGGCAGCCGGACTCCTCAGCCGCGCCCCTCGGCCCGCCTGCCTCCCGCCCGTCGCCCGCCCGCCTCTCGCCTTCGTCGAGCGGGAACGGCGGCGGCGTCACGCCTCCCGTGCGGCGATCACCAGGAAACGGTGGTCCTCGTCCGTGTAGGAGCGGATCCGCCACCCCGAACGGGCCAGCAGCGGCGCGAGAGTGGGCTCCGCCCGCAGGTCGTCGGCGGTGATCCGGCGCCCGTGCCGCGCGGCCAGGGCCGCCCGGCCGATCGGGTGGAACAGCGCCAGCCGGCCCCCGGGGCGCACCACCCGGGCCAGTTCGCGCAGATCCTCTTCGGGACGGGCGAGATGCGAGATCAGACCGGCCGCGAACACCGCGTCCAGCACCCCGTCACGGAGCGGCAGCCGGGCGACATCGGCGAGGAGCAGCGCCCCGTGCGCGGACCGCCCGGCCCGAACCGCGGCGTCGAGCATCGCGGGCGTCAGATCGGCCCCCAGCACCACGCCGTGGGTGCCCACGGCCGCGCGCAGGGCGGGCAGCGCGCGGGCCGTCCCGCAGCCGGCGTCGAGCACGGCGTCCCCGGGGCGCGGCCCCAGAGCGGCGACGGCGGCCGCGTAGGCGGGCCCGTCCAGCGGGAACCGGCTGTCCCAGTCCGCCGCTCGCGCGGAGAAGAACTCCTGGACATGCGTGTGCGCGTCGGTCATGGAGACATGATCGCGTACCGGCGGCGGGGCGGACGCGTGGAGGGGCGCGGCGGACACCGGTCAAAGGCCCGCGACCGGCAGGCCGCGCCTCCGCCCGGTCCGTGGGGACGCCGGGGCGGTACGACGCGCCGGCCCGGCGTCCCCGAACCGGCCGGTCACGCCGGGCAAGGCGTCCTAGTCCGCCACCTCCGCCATCGCCACGACCTTGTCGACGCGTACGCGCACGAGCAGTTCCCCGGCCACCCCGTTGCGGGCCCCGAACTCCTCGGCCGCGTCCTGGCCCACGTACCGGGCCGCGATCCTGGTCGCCCACTCCTGGACCTCGACGAGGTCCTCACTGAGTTCCGCGTGTCCTTGGACCACGGCGAACGCGAACGGCGGCCGGTCGTCGTCGACGCAGACCGACACCCGGCCGTCACGCGCGAGGTTGCGGCCCTTCACGGTCTCCTCGCCGGTGTTGAAGACCAGATCGTCCCCGTCGAGCAGGAACCAGACCGGAGCGATGTGCGGGCTGCCGTCCGCGCGTACGGTCGCGACTTTGCCGGTGCGGGTGCCCTCCGAGAGGAAGGCGCGCCATTCGTCCTGAGTCATGTGATGTGCCATATGCCCATCTTCGGGCGTCGGACGGCCGTGGCGCGAAGCGACGCCCCGGTGACAGGTGGACGCTTGCCCGTGGCGAAGGTGTGCGCGAGGCTTGCGCACGACGTGGGGAACGGGCGAACGGGGAGGACGCGTACATGGCGCTGGACCGGGGACTTGACTGGCTCCTAGACGATCTCACCAGCAGGGTGGAGCAGATACGGCACGCGCTCGTCCTGTCGAACGACGGGCTGGTGACCGGAGCGAGCACGAGCCTGGCCCGCGAGGACGCGGAACATCTGGCGGCCGTCTCCTCCGGCCTGCAGAGCCTGGCCAGGGGGTCGGGGCGGCACTTCGGGGCGGGGCGGGCACGCCAGACCATGGTGGAGTTCGACGAGGCGATGCTCTTCGTCACCGCGGCCGGCGACGGGAGCTGCCTGTGCGTACTGAGCGCGGCGGAGGCCGACGTCGGCCGGGTCGCCTACGAGATGACCCTCATGGTCAACCGTGTGGGCGAGCACCTCGGCGTGACGGACCGGCAGAGCGCCGAACCCTTCGGCAGTTTCTGACGCACCCCCTGACCAGGGCTTTCACTCCGATGCGAGAAGTTGTCCACAGGCCGGCCCCGCTGGTTGCCGTACGGATTAATCTGGTGACAGAAAGTATCCGACCATGCGGGGGAGACAGCCATGAACGCCACGGAAACCACCTGCGGACGCACCACGGGGACGTACGCGACGCGTCGCGGGCGCACGGCTGGTGAGCGCGCGCCGGACCGACGTGCCGTGGGGCCCGCGGCCGCGGGCCCGGCGGCCACGGTCGCCTCGGGCCGGGCCGCCCAGGAACTCGGCCTGAAACGCGGTGAGTTCGACCTCGCCGTGCATCTCGGCCTGATCGGCACGGAGACTCCGCCGGGCGGCGGGAATCCACGCGTCGGCCGAGCGGAGATCGACCGGCTCCGCGCCACGGCCGGATTCCCCGACTCGCTGCGCGACAGGGTGCGCACGGCCGGGACGGCCGAGGCGGCCGCCCTGCTGGGCATCAGCCCCGTCCGGTTCACCGGACTGGCGCGCGTCGGCTGCGTGTCACCGGTCGCCTTCTACCTCAACCGCTACCGGGCGGTGGTCTGGCTCTACCTCGTGGAGGAGCTCACGGCATTCGCCGCCAGGGAGCCGGAGCTGCTCGGCGGGAGGACTCCGGACGGAATGCGGGCCGTGCTGAAGGCCGGCTGCGACCGGCGCGCGCGGAACTGGCGCGCGCACAGGACGGGCCGGCTGCTGAGCCGGACGGCGGACCCATGGGCCCGCGCGGCCGTGCGGGCCTCGGCCCTGGACCCGGTCCAGCTCGCCGGGGTGGTGCACGACCCCTACGAGAGGGCCTACCTGGTACGGACGCGCCCGGCCGGCGCGTTCGGGCGTCCCGGATCGGTGTCCGGCAGGGAGGCGATGGAGCAGCTGATGCTGGCCGACGAGCCGGACGAGATCCTCTGGTGCCGGGTAAACCTGGTCATGGAACTGGACCGGGCGCGTGAGTCCCGCCCCGCTCCGCGCCCGGGTGACGACCGCCCCCGGTGCGGCCCGGCAGCGGTGCCGCCGGGTCTGCGCGTGCCGCCCCGGCCTGTCGGCCGGGAGGGCCGCGGCGGGCACGGCCGCCCCACCGGTCCGCGCCGTCCGGGGCTCCGCCTCCGGCTGCTCTCCCGTCTCGGTCTGGGTACGGCCGCCCCGCCACGTCCACCGGGCCGGGATCGATAACATCTTGCGGACGGCCTCCCAGAGGCGGCAGGTTGGCCACCATGCTGATCAGAGAAGCCACCGAGGACGACTGGCCCGCCATCTGGCCCTTCTTCCATGACATCGTCCGTGCGGGTGAGACCTTCACCTACCCCCTTCACCTGGGGGAGGACGACGCACGCGGCTGGTGGTGCGTCACCGAGCCGAACCGCACGGTCGTGGCGGTGGACGAGGCGGGCACGGTCCTGGGCACCGCCAAGATGAACCGCAACCACATGGGCAACGGTTCGCACATCGCGAGCGCCAGCTACATGGTCGATCCCCGGCACTCCGGCCAGGGCGTGGGCCGGGCGCTGTGCGAGTACACCGTGGACTGGGCGCGTGCGGTCGGATACCGCGCCATGCAGTTCAACGCCGTGGTGGAGACCAACACCCGGGCCGTGGCTCTGTACCGCTCGCTCGGCTTCGAGGTACTGGGCACCCTGCCCGAGGGCTTCAAGCACCCCACGAAGGGTTATGTCGGACTGCACATCATGCACAGGGCTCTCTGAGACCTCACAAGAAACCGTCGACGCCCTCCGGGAGCGACAGCTTCCGGCCATCTTCGGACGGCCGGTCCCCGGCCCTTCGGGACCGGCGCGCCCGTCATGTCGTAAGTCGCGCCGGTCTGGGGCTGGTTGGGTCAACCAATGGTGTGCGGGGTGGGTGGGGTGGCCGGGACCCCTGGCAGTACTGTGCGCTCCACCGCCATCTGGGCGGTGCATCTGTACGGAGGAAGAATCCATGACCATACCCAGGAGATCGCGGCGCGGCGCGGGAGTGTTCGCGGCCGCCGCGGTTGCCGGCCTGGCGGGCGGAATCGTGTTCGCCTCACCGGCCGCAGCTCATACCCCCACCTGGGCCGTGAACTGCTCCGAAGTCACGCTCAACCTCACGGCTTACTCGGCCAAGGCCGAGAACGAGGTGACCGTCTCCGTCGAAGGCGGTGAGGTCCTGCTTCCCACCACGAAGTTCGGCCGGGAGTACCGCACGAGCACGCCCCTGCAGCTCCCCGCGCACGACAAGGAGCTGACCGTCCGCCTCGTCGTGAAGGCGGGCGACAACGACCGGTACTCGGTCGAGGACACCAAGACGGCTCCGGTGTGCGAGGACGACACGCCGTCCCAGGCCCCGAGCACCGAGCCGCCGACCGCGACCCCGAGCGAGGAGGCGCCGTCCGAGGCGCCGAGCACGGAGCCGCCGGCGACCGAGCCGACCGCCACTCCGAGTGAGACCGCGTCCGAGGCCGCGCCGGCCCCGGCCGAGTCGAGCTCCGGCGCGCCCGACCTGGCGGAGACCGGCTCCTCGTCGGCCACGCCCGTCATCGGTGGCGCCGCCGTAGCGGTGCTGCTCGCCGGTGGCGGCATCCTGTGGTCCGTCCGTAAGCGCCGCGCCACGCAGCACTGACGTCACACGACCCCGGTCCGCCGCGCGGTGCGTGGCGGACCGGGCGGGGGCGTACCGCATCAGATCCGGTGCGGTGCGTCCCCGCCGCGTCCCGTGGGATCGCTGTCTCCCGCCTGCCGTGAAGAGTCGGTCATTCCTGCTCCGAGATCGTCCGGCGTGGGTCCCTCGGCGTGGCGGCCCGTCGATTCCCATTGCCGAACCCGTCGCCCGGGTGTGCCACACCTGTCCCGTACGGCCCCGGCTCCGGAGCGCCAGGACCCCCGTCGGACAATGGCCCACGGAGATCACTTACGGCTGACCGGAGCGCACCCCATGAACGACGACGAGTCCGTCCTGCTGCACACCGAGGGCCACATCCTGCACATCACCCTCAACCGCCCCCGGGCCCTGAACGCCCTCACCCACAGCATGGTCCGGATCATCGACGAGGCCCTCGACCAGGCCGCCGGCGACGACGCGGTCGTCGCCGTCCTCATCAGCGGTGCCGGCGAACGCGGACTGTGCGCGGGCGGCGACATCCGCTCGATCTACGAGGACGCCAGGGCGGGACGCCGCGCCTCGGTGGACTTCTGGCGCGACGAATACCGGCTCAACGCCCGGATCGCCCGGTTCCCCAAGCCGTACGTGGCCCTCATGGACGGCCTCGTCATGGGCGGCGGTGTCGGCGTGTCCGCGCACGGCGACATCCGTGTCGTCACCGAGCGCTCACGCGTCGCCATGCCCGAGACCGGCATCGGCTTCGTCCCTGACGTCGGCGGCACCCGCCTGCTCGCCACCGCGCCCGGCGAACTCGGCACCCACCTGGCCCTCACCGGCCGGACGGTGGACGCGGCCGGTGCCCTCCTGTGCGGGCTCGCCGACCACTTCGTCCCCTCCCACCGGCTGCCCGACCTCGTCCAGACCCTCTCGCGGTGTGCCGCCCCCGCCGAGGTGACGGAGACCGTACGGCGGTACGCCACGCAGGCACCGGACGCCGAGCTCGCCGCGCACCGCGCGTGGATCGACCGCTGCTACACCGCCGGCACCGTCGAGGAGATCATCGAGCGGCTCGCCGACGACGGAGCCCCGGAGGCCGGGCAGACCGCCCGCGAGCTGCTGGCCCTGCCGCCCACCTCCCTCAAGGTGACCCTCGAAGCCGTGCGCCGCGCCCGGCGGCTCGACAGCCTGGAAGCGGCGCTCGACCAGGAGTTCCGCGTCTCGTGCCGGGCCTTCGACGGCCACGACCTGGTGGAGGGCGTGCGCGCGAGGATCATCGACAAGGACCGGAGCCCCACGTGGGACCCCGCGCGCCTCGGCGACGTCACCGCCGACGAGGTCGCCCGCCACTTCCAGCCGCTCGGCGAACGCGAACTCGGCCTGGCCCCCGCACCCTGACCCGGCCGTCCCCGCCCGGGGTCGCCCCGCGGCCCGGCACTCGCCCCGCGCCGCCTCCGAACGATCGGCGGTCCGGTCCCACGCCCCCGGACCGGCGGTCCGGTCCCACGCCCCGGATCAGCGGTCCGGGGCCTCCGTGCCCGGCCGGATCGCCCGTACGAGCGCGAACAGCCGGTCCTCGTTCCCCGACAGGCCCGCACTCCGCAGAGCCTCGTCCGCCTCCTCGATCGGGGACGCCAGCAGCGGCAGATACAACGGCGTGCCGTCCGGGTCCGCGAGGACCGCCCGGGTGGTCTCCAGTAACCGCACGTACGCCTGGGCCGCGGTCACTTCGTCATGGCGCATCTCAGCATCTCCCGCTCGAAGGTGTCGGACCGTCAAGCATCCCTCACGGGTCCGACAACGGGCCGTGAGCCGGAGGGGCAACAGCTCACAGCCCCCTTCCGTCCTTCGCGCGCGCGGCACCGGCGGGCGGTTCGACCTCCAGGAAGCGCCGCCGCCGGGGCCCCCGGTACAGCAGCGGTGTCCACCCCGACCGCCGCAGAACGGTGAGGCACCGGCCCAGCGCCTCCTCCTCGTCGTGCGCCGCCCCGCTCCCCGGCGGGCCCACCCACTCCACCCGCACCGCCCCCGGCGACTCTCCCGCGCACACGCGGTAGCCCGTGGCCGTGCGCTCACCGGACGGCCCCGTCGCCGACGGGGGGACCCCCGCCGCCTCCAGAGCGAGCGCCACGGCGCGCACCGGCCGGTTCAGCTCCCACGCGGCGGGGACACCCTCCGGCCCGGGCCCCGCCCCGGTGAGCCTCCGGATCTGCATCATCCCCTCGAACGCCGTCCGCACCGCTCCGGCGCGCACCCCCGGGGGGCCCGCCGCCGGCGGGCCGTCCCCCGTGGAGGGTTCGAACGCCGCTCCCCGCGAACCGTCCACGCCCTGTCCTCTCGCCCGTACGATGATTCGTCACCCAGTGTGCGCCGCCCCACTGACAGTGAGCAGGCCGTGCGGTCCCGGCTGCCCGGATAGGCTCGGCACCCAGCGACGTACCCGGAGGAAACGAGCACGTGTCCGACACCGACCCGATACCCTCATCCGCCGCCGAGCGGGCAGACCTTCGAGCCGACTGCGCGAACTGCTTCGGGCTGTGCTGCGTCGCGCTGACCCTGACCGCGTCGGCCGACTTCGCCATCGACAAGGACGCGGGGACCCCGTGCCCCAACCTCCAGGACGACTTCCGGTGCGGCATCCACACCCGGCTGCGGCCGGAAGGGTTCTCCGGATGCACCGTGTACGACTGCTTCGGCGCGGGACAGAAGATCTCGCGGCTCACCTACGAGGGCCGGGACTGGCGGCGGCGGCCGGACACCGCCCGGGAGATGTTCCAGGCCTTTCCGGTGATGCGGCAACTCCACGAGCTGCTCTGGTACCTCACCGAAGCCCTGAGCCTGCCCGCCGCCGCCCCTCTGCACCCCGAGCTGCGCGCCTCGCTGGAGAGCACCGAACGCCTCACCCTGTCCCCGGCCGAACACCTCGCCGCACTGGACGTCTCGGCTCACCGCGAGCAGATCGCCGCGCTGCTGCTGCGCGCCAGTCGGCTGTCGCGCGCCGCGGGCCACCCGCGCAAGAAGCGCGACCACCGGGGGGCCGACCTCATCGGCGCCCGGCTGCGCGGCGCGGACCTGCGCGGGGCCGATCTGCGCGGGGCCTTCCTCATCGCGGCGGACCTGCGCGGCGCGGACCTGCGACTGGCCGATGTCATCGGCGCCGACTTCCGCGACGCCGAACTGTCCGGCGCCGACCTCACCGACGCCCTCTTCCTCACCCAGGCCCAGGTGAACGCGGCCAGGGGCGACACCGCCACCCGGCTTCCCCGCGCGCTGACCCGGCCCTCGCACTGGCCGGACGGCCGACGCGGCGGAGCCGCCTGACGCCGGGTCAGCCCCGGCCCGGTCACTAGCCCTCGGCCCCCGTTCCCGCGCCCCGACTCACGCCCCTGGTCCTGGCCGTCAGCCGTCGGCCGCGTGCCGCCCGGTGGTCTCCCCGTCCTCCTCCAGCGCCGCCTTGAGCCGTTCCAGCGTCGTACGGATGTTGCTCCGCTGGAACTCCGCGAAGGTACGGCCCCGCGTCGCGACACGGTCGAAGGCGTTCGCGAGGAGGTCCGGCCAGCTCCGCCGTTCGTCGGTCCAGGTCTCGGTGACCCGGGTGGATCCGCCGGCCTCCTCGAAGCGGTATTCCCACAGGGCGATCGCTCCCCGCAGCCGTGGCCGCCGGGCGCCGATGGCGTGGACCCGGAAGGCGAACCGCGTACCCGGGTCGGCGGCCGTCACCGTGCACCTCGTCGTCCAGCTGAACGCGCCGCGCTTGTTGCGGCCCTCGAACACCATGCCCACGTAAGCCTCCCGGCGGTCCCCGAGCACCCGCGCGCCGCGGTTCTCCGGGCTCCAGCGGCCCATCGCGGTGGGGTCGCTGACGTGCGCGTACACGACGGAGGGGGCCGCATCGATCAGGATGCCGCCGGAGACGGTCATGGTGCGGGCCATGGGTCACTCCTTGTCCACGCCCGGCCCCGACACCCGTCGGGGCCGGACAGATCATGTGCGAACGGTTGAGGGTGCTGGTTCGTTGGACAGTGTGGCGTACACACGAGAACGTCCAGGACACCGGACCCGAGGAGCCCCGCACCCATGGCACGTCCCATCGAAATCGGCCTCACCCCCACCGCGTCCGCGGGCGACCGCACGCGTCTGGTCGAGCGGCTCATGGAGCGGTTCCCCCATGTGCCGCGGGAAGCCGTGATCAAGGAGGATCTGCTGCGCGGCGGCGTCGCCTTCGACGAGTCCGCGCTCAGCGACAACGAACACGGCGACGTCAAGCCGAAGTCGTACTTCATCTTCTCCTTCGACCACGGCACCCTGCCGGAACTGGGGGCGGCCGCGCTGCGCAGGCCCCCCGAGGAGATCGTCCTCACCGGCGGCCCCTACGACCTGCGCCGCACGGTGGTCTCCGTGCGGGTCAACCCCGCCTCCCCGTACCGGGTGGCGGCCGCCGAGGACGGCGTCCTCGGCCTCTACCTCGACGGGAAGCGCGTCTCCGACGTCGGCCTGCCCCCGATGCCGGACTACTACCGGCACACCCTGGACAACGGCAAGTCCGTGATGGAGGTGGCGCCCACGATCCAGTGGGGATACCTCGTCTACCTCACGGTGTTCCGGGTCTGCCAGTACTTCGGCGCGAAGGAGGAGTGCCAGTACTGCGACATCAACCACAACTGGCGCCAGCACAAGGCGGCGGGCCGTCCCTACACCGGGGTGAAGGACGTGGAGGAGGTCCTGGAAGCCCTCGCGATCATCGACCGCCACGACACCACGAGGACGAGCACCGCCTACACGCTCACCGGCGGGGCGATCACCTCGCACATCCAGGGGCGTGACGAGGCGGACTTCTACGGGCAGTACGCCAAAGCCATCGAGGAGCGGTTCCCCGGCCGCTGGATCGGCAAGGTCGTCGCCCAGGCCCTGCCCAAGGCCGACGTCCAGCGCTTCCACGACTACGGCGTGCAGATCTACCACCCCAACTACGAGGTGTGGGACCGCCGGCTGTTCGAGCTGTACTGCCCCGGCAAGGAACGCTACGTCGGCCGCGACGAGTGGCACCGCCGCATCCTCGACTCCGCCGACGTGTTCGGCGCCCGCAACGTCATCCCGAACTTCGTCGCGGGCGTGGAGATGGCCGCGCCCCACGGCTTCACCACCGTCGACGAGGCCATCGCCTCCACGACCGAGGGCCTGAGGTTCTTCATGTCGCACGGCATCACGCCGCGCTTCACCACCTGGTGCCCCGAACCCACGACACCGCTCGGCCGGACCAACCCCGACGGCGCCCCGCTCGAATACCACATCCGGCTGCTCGACGCCTACCGCTCGACCATGGAGGAGTACGGGCTCTCCTCACCGCCCGGCTACGGCCCCGCCGGCCCGGGGCGCGCCGTGTTCTCCGTCAGCTCCTTCATGGACAGCCTCGCCCCCGACAGCCCCGGCACCTCCGGCACCACCGCCGGAGCGCGCCCTTGACTTCGAGAGCGCTCGAAATGATGGGATGCCCGGTGTGCCCGCGACGGTCGCGGAGCACGGACCACAGGGGGACCCCTCATGAACGAGCCTTCGACGACACTGATCACCGGTGGGGGAAGCGGGATCGGCGCGGCCACGGCCCGGCGCCTCCTGGACCGGGGTGAGCGGGTCGCGGTCACCGGGCGCGGTGAGGACCGGCTGCGCGCGTTCGCCGAGGAACTGGGCGCCCCCGAGGCGCTGCTGACGCTCACCGGCGACGCCTCCGACCCCGCCGCGGTACAGGCGGCCGTCGACGCCACCGTCAAGCGGTTCGGACGCCTGGACGCCGTCGTGGCGAACGCGGGCACGGCCACCCACGACACCCTGGCCGAGGGCGACCCCGAGGGCTGGCGCGAGATGGTCCTCACCAACGTGCTCGGCCCGGCGCTGCTGATCAGGGCCGCGCTGCCCGCGCTCAAGGCGACGCGTGGGCGGATCGTCCTGGTCGGCAGCGTGGCCGGCTTCGTCCACACGCCGGGCAACCTCTACGGGGCGACCAAGTGGGCGGTCACCGGGCTGGCCGAGAACACCCGGCGCATGGTGACGGGGGACGGCGTCGGGGTGACCCTGATCGCGCCGGGGCGGGTCGAGACACCGTTCTGGGACGGCCTGGGCGCCCTCCCGGACGGCCTCCTGCTGACGGCTGATCAGGTCGCGGACTCCCTCGTGTGGGCGCTGGGACAGCCCGAGGGCGTCGATGTCAACAACGTGATCATCCGCCCCGTGGGCCAACCGGTCTGACACCGGCGCCCCGGGGCCGCCCGCTCGGCCGCGCCGCCCCGATGATTCCGGTCTTCATCGATCTGGTCGTCATGGATCCGGCTTTCCCGGTGCCGAATGCGTTGGGCAAAGGCTTTCGCCGGATCACCGACTCCGCTCGCGCGCCCACCATTCCGCGACGGCGAAACGTTTCTGTGGCGGACCGGCGGATGCCGGCGGACCGCACGGGCACGTATGGGAGGGAAAGCGGAATCGCAGCGCTCCAGACGGAGGTGGTGCCCGTGCTGCACGGCATCGATGTCAGCTCCCATCAGACGGACTTCGACACGGACGAGGTGGACTTCGTCTTCATCAAGGCCACCGAGGGCCGGTCCTACGTCAATCCGAAACTCGACGGTCAGGTCAAACGGGCCAAGGACGCGGGATGCGTCGTCGGCTTCTACCACTTCCTGTGGCCGGGGAACGCGAAGGCGCAGGCGGAGTACTTCGTGTCCCACACACCGGAGAAGACGGGGGACCTGCTCGCCGCCGACTGGGAGCAGACCGGGGACGGGACATGGGCGAGCAGCGAGGACAAGGACCGCTTCATCCACGAGGTGAAGCGGCTGCGCCCGCACTACCGCGTGCTGCTCTACTGCAACCGTGCCTACTGGAGGACGCACGACACCTCCTCGTACGCGGGCGACGGGCTCTGGATCGCGGACTACGTGACCCCGGGCAAGCCGCGCGTGGAGGCACCCTGGCGCATCCACCAGTACACCGACCGACCGCTCGACAAGAACGTGGCCGACTTCGACTCCAAGCAGGCGATGCGTGACTGGGCCGAGGCCTGAGCCGGGCGCGTCAACGCGGTGTCGCGGGGTGTGGGCCGATGGAGTGTCCTTTGCCAGCCAGAGGTGCCCAGTCCCCGGGGATGTCACGCGGTACCGCTGTGCGGGAGTCCATCCTGGTCGCCGAGTCCGCAACGGCCGTCGACCGAAGGAGTGCCGCAGTGACGACGAGGGGCCCCTCAGAATCGGTGGAAGCCGATGCCGCCTACCAGGACGAGATGCCCGTGCGCCCGAGGCAGCCGGGCAACGTGGTCATCAAGTGGCTCACCACCACCGACCACAAGACGATCGGCTCGCTCTACCTGACGACGTCGTTCGCCTTCTTCCTCCTCGGCGGCGTGCTGGCCCTCGTGATGCGCGCCGAGCTGGCCCGCCCCGGCACCCAGATCGTGTCGAACGAGCAGTTCAACCAGGCGTTCACGATGCACGGCACGATCATGCTGCTGATGTTCGCGACGCCGCTGTTCGCCGGCTTCGCGAACTGGATCATGCCGCTCCAGATCGGTGCGCCCGACGTGGCGTTCCCGCGGCTGAACATGTTCGCCTACTGGCTGTACCTGATCGGTTCGCTGATCGTGGTGGCCGGCTTCCTCACCCCGCAGGGCGCGGCCGACTTCGGCTGGTTCGCCTACTCCCCGCTCACCGACATGGTTCACTCTCCCGGTATCGGGGGCGACCTGTGGATCATGGGTCTGGTGTTCAACGGCTTCGGTACGATCCTCGGATCGGTCAACTTCATCACCACGATCATCTGCATGCGTGCCCCCGGCATGACGATGTTCCGTATGCCGATCTTCACCTGGAACATCCTGCTGACCGCGCTTCTGGTCCTGATGGCCTTCCCGGTCCTGGCCGGGGCGCTGCTCGCGCTGGAGGTCGACCGCAAGTTCGGCGCGCACGTCTTCGAGGCCGCGAACGGCGGAGCTCTGCTGTGGCAGCACCTCTTCTGGTTCTTCGGGCATCCAGAGGTGTACATCATCGCTCTGCCGTTCTTCGGAATCGTCTCGGAGATCATTCCGGTCTTCAGCCGGAAGCCGATTTTCGGTTACGTCGGGCTGATCAGCGCCACGATCGCCATCGCCGGTCTTTCCGTGACGGTGTGGGCGCACCACATGTTCGTGACGGGCGGGGTGCTTCTCCCGTTCTTCTCCTTCATGAGCTTCCTGATCGCGGTACCGACCGGGGTGAAGTTCTTCAACTGGATCGGCACGATGTGGAAGGGGTCGCTGTCCTTCGAGACACCGATGCTCTGGTCGATCGGCTTCCTGGTCACCTTCCTGTTCGGCGGTCTGACGGGCGTGCTGCTGGCCTCCCCGCCGCTCGACTTCCACGTGTCCGACACCTATTTCGTCGTGGCGCACTTCCACTACGTGGTATTCGGTACCGTGGTCTTCGCGATGTTCGCAGGATTCCACTTCTGGTGGCCGAAGTTCACCGGCAAGATGCTGGACGAGCGGCTCGGCAAGATGACCTTCTGGACGCTGTTCGTCGGCTTCCACGGCACGTTCCTCGTGCAGCACTGGCTGGGCGCCGAAGGAATGCCCCGCCGTTACGCGGACTATCTCGCGGCCGACGGATTCACCACGCTGAACACGGTCTCCTCGGTCTCCTCGTTCCTGCTCGGCCTGTCGATGCTGCCGTTCCTGTACAACGTCTGGAAGACCGCCAAATACGGCAGGAAGATCGAGGTCGACGACCCCTGGGGATTCGGCCGTTCGCTCGAATGGGCCACCTCCTGCCCGCCCCCGCGGCACAACTTCCTCACCCTCCCGCGGATCCGCTCGGAATCCCCGGCGTTCGACCTCCACTACCCCGAGGTCCGCGCGCTCGACGACGCGGCCACCCGCCCCCACGAGTCCGTGACGGTGGCACCCGGGGACAAGCAGGCGTGAGACCGGACCCGGGACGACGGACCCAGGAGAGGAGGACTGCGTGAAACCCGACAAGGAGAACGCCCGCGGCCTGGCCCAGGTGGAGGGTTACCTGCTCTGGAACGCCGAGGTCGAGGAGGCCCGCCGCCAGGCGGTCCGTTTCACCGAGCAGTTGCCCTGGCTCACCACCGCCCAGCGTGAGGACGTCGAACGCGTCTACCTCAGCGACCGGGTGGACCTCTGCCGGCAGTCGCTCACCAGGATCGCGGACCGCGCCGTCGAGCTGCGGGGCGAGTACACCGAGCGGTACGCACAGCTCAGGGCCCGCTGTGTGGCGGCGTCCGTCCTCACCGTCGGCGCGGTGAGCGGTACCTGCACCGCCCTGACACTGATCAGCCGCTGACCGGCCGGAGCCCGGGTGCCCCGAGATCCTCCGGGCACCCGGGCGGCGCCGTGCCCGGCCGGAGCGGTCACCGGACGAACCCGGGCCGCCGCACCGGCCGCCGCCTCACAGCGCGGCGCCGAAGTTCTGCGTCCACACCGGACCGTCGGAGGAGTCCTCCCTGCCGACACCGATCTCCTTGAACGCGCAGTTGAGGATGTTCGCGCGGTGACCGGGACTGTTCATCCAGGCCTCCATCACCGCCGCCGGGGTCGTCTGCCCCTTCGCGATGTTCTCCCCGTACGTGCTCCACCGGTATCCGGCCGCCGTGATGCGGTCACCCGGGTCGGTGCCGTCCGGGGAGGTGTGCGAGAAGTAGTCCCGGTCCGCCATGTCGGCCGAATGCCGCGAAGCGGCCGTCGCCAGCAGGCTGTTGCCGCTCACCGCTCCGCACCCCTCCTTGGCCCGCTCCGCGTTGACCAGCGCCATGACCTGTTCGGCCTCCGAGGCGGGAGCCGGCTCCGTGGACGCGGGCGCCGGCGGGGCCGGCGGCTCGGGGGACGGCGGGCGCCCGGTGGCGGGGGCCGACTCCGGGGCCGGGGAAGCGCTCCGGGTCCGGGACGGGGACGCGGTCGGCGACGCGGAGGGTTCCGGGGACGTGGGCGACGCGGAGGCCGGCGCGGCGGGCGAGGGGGACGCCGAGGGGGCGACCGCCTCCGACGGGCCGGCGAGGGACTCCACGGCCGTCGCCGGCCTCTCGTCCGTGTCGTTCGTGTAGAGGTGTACCGCTGTACCGCCGCCGCCCAGCGTTCCGACCGCGACCAGCGCGGCCACCACGGTGTTCCGCCGGCGCCGCCGGGACCGGCCCCGGCGCAGCTCGGCCCGCCCCGGCCCGGGGGCGTGGTCCGTCTTCGACACCGTGAGGAAGTCCGCCGGCGGAGCGCCGACCGATGCCACGGGCGGCACCACGATCAGCCCCACGAGCAGGCTCTCGGCGGGAACCAGCCCGGAGCGGTGCCCGGAGCACACCGTGCAGTCCCGGGCGTGACGCGCCAGACGCTTACGCCACAGCGCGGACGGCACCCCGTCCCAGGAGGCCGTGAGATCCTCCAGCAGGACGCAGCGGGGGCTCGCCCTGAGGGCCCGCACCACCACCCTCGCCGCCTCCAGCTGAGCCTTCATCCGCTGCACCCGTACCGCGGTGTGCTGCGGGGAGAGTTCGAGCGCGCCGGCGACCTCGCTCCGGGTCAGCTCCCCGGCCGTCTCCAGCCACCACAGCGACAGCAGGTCGCGGTCGGCGACGTCCAGCCACCGCGTGGCCTCGGCGGTCTCCAGCCGCTGCCCCGTCAGGCCCAGGCGGACGATGGTCAGCTCCACGAAGTCGGCCGACGGATCGACCACCTCGTGCGCCTCGGGTATCCGGTCGGCGGATATCTCACCGGTGCGGCGCTCGCGCCAGTGCCGGCGTATCTCGTTCATCGTGATGGCCACGAACCAGGACCGGAAGCTCTCGGGGTCGCGCAGACCCGGCAGCCCCCGGAGCATGCGCAGCACACTCTCCTGCACCACGTCGTCGACGTCCGCGTGACCGTTCAGTGCCCGGCCGACGATGTTGTAGGCCAGCGGCAGGTACGAGGCGACAAGCCGGTCCCGGGCCTGCTCGTTCCCCCTCTGCGCCGCCTTGACCAACGCGGTCCCGCGTACCTCGCCCATGCTGTGCTCACTCTTCCGGGGTCCTGTTCCGTCACTTCCCACACTCGGGAGACGTGGTGCGGCGGGGACGATAACAGGAATCGGACGACGCACCCGCGGGGCGGTCCGGAAATCCGGGTGGCACGGCACGCGGGAGCCCGTGGCGGCGGGCAGCCGGCCACGGGCTCAGGGACCACGCGGGCCAGGTGGCCCGGCCGCCTCGGCGCGACCGGGCCGACGCCTCAGGACCGGGGCGGCTTGTCCTGGTCCTGGTCCGAACCGAGCCGCTGCTTGAGCTTGTCCTGACCGGACTTCACCTGCTTGCCGTACTTGCCGTGTGTCCGGTCGTCGACCGTGTCACCGGCTTTGTCGACGCCCTTCCGGGCCTGGTCCTCGTGGCCCTTGAGCATCTGCTTGATCTTGTCCATCGCGGACATGGATGTCCTCCTCGGCTCGGCATCCCCCTACCGTCCAGGGTCACCGCACACGGCGCTCTCCGCATCCGCGCCCGGCCCGTCCTGGGCGAGGGAGGTGTGAAGGCCGTCCGGTTGGGCAGATACCGGGTGACCAGGAGGGGGTGGCCATGGGCCGCATCCAGATCGTCCGACGTCCGCGACCTCCCGCGGGGCCGCCCCCGCTCGACCTGCGCACACCGTCCGGACGGCCCCTGCCGTACTGAGACCGCGGCGCACCGGGTCCATGGGAGGGCGGCCCGCCGGGGCGTAAGCTCCGTGGGCATGATCGATCACTCGGTGCGCACCCCGTCCGCCCCGCGGCAGAACTGGGCCCGCAACGTCACGTTCGCCGCCCGGCGGCTGCACACACCCGCCTCGGTGGCCGAACTCCAGGACATCGTGGCGGCCGGGACCGCGATACGCGCGCTGGGCACGGGGCACTCCTTCAACACGGTCGCCGACACCGACGGGGACCTGGTCTCCGTCGCCGGACTGCCCCGCGCGGTCGAGATCGACCCGGCCGCCGGAACGGCGACGGTCAGCGCCGGTCTGCGCTTCGGAGAGCTCACCGGGGAACTGCACCGCGGCGGGTTCGCCCTGCACAACCTGGGCTCGCTGCCCCACATCTCGGTGGCCGGCGCCTGCGCCACCGGCACGCACGGATCGGGTGTGGCCAACCGCTCCCTGGCCGGTGCCGTCCGCGCCCTGGAACTCGTCACCGCCGACGGCACCCTGACCACGGTCCGACGCGGCGACGCGGACTTCCCCGGAGCCGTCGTCTCCCTGGGAGCGCTGGGCGTGGTGACCCGGGTGACCCTGGATCTCGTACCCGCGTTCGAGGTCCAGCAGTGGGTGTACGAGGGGCTCCCGCAGGAGCGGCTCCTCGACCGCTTCGACGAGGTGATGTCCGACGCCTACAGCGTGAGCCTCTTCACCAGGTGGCGCGACGGGCCCATCGACCAGGTCTGGCTCAAGCGGCGGGTCGGGGAGGACGGGCCCGGCACCGCCCCCCGCCGGTGGCTCGGGGCGGAGCGGGCCGCCGGACCGAGGCACCCCGTCCCCGGGATGCCGGCCCGGCACTGCACCGAACAGGACGGCGCCCCCGGCCCCTGGCACACCAGGCTGCCGCACTTCCGGCTGGAGTTCACCCCCAGCAACGGCGACGAGCTCCAGTCCGAGTACTTCGTCGACCGGCGTGACGCGGTGGCCGCCTACGAGGCGCTGGACCGCATCCGCGATCACATCGCGCCGCTGATCCAGATCGGCGAGATCCGCGCGGTGGCCGCCGACGACCTGTGGCTGAGCCCGGCCCAGGGCAGGGACAGCGTCGCGTTCCACTTCACCTGGGTGCCCGACGGTGCCGCCGTCACCCCCGTCGTCGGGGCGATCGAGGAGGCGCTGGCGCCGTTCGGGGCGAGGCCGCACTGGGGCAAGGTGTTCACCACCCCGCCCGGCTCCCTGCGGGCGCTGTACAGCCACTACGCCGACTTCGAGCGGCTGGTCCGGCGCCTGGACCCGGCCGGTACCTTCCGTAACGACTTCCTGGCGCGCCACTTCCTTCTTCACTGACGTCGGGGCGGCTCGTCACGGGTCCCGGCCGCGGGGCCGGGGCGTCGGCCCAGGTCCGTGGCGGCGCCGGCCGCCCGCAGGACGCCGAGGCCGGCCGGGCCGTACGTGAGCCGGTCACGCCCGGTCGGTCACGCCCGGCCGGGGAGGCCTTCCGCGCCGCCGGGCCGGCCGTCGGTGTCCGGTCGCGGCGCCAGTTCCTCGACGAGCGCCGCCAGTTCCTCGCACGCCAGTTCGGTCTCCCGCATGATGTTGTTGTGCTCGGTGACGATCGCGGCGAGCAGCAGCGCGGTGAGCGCGACGCAGGCGTTGAGAATGCTGAGGTTGAGCATCACCTGGAGCATGGTGTTGCCGGAGAAGGGCCCCGCGCGTCCGGTTCCCGCGATGATCACCATCACCGACATGAGCAGCGCGCAGGGCGCGCTGCCCGCCAGCTGGAAGCGCAGGGCGGCCCAGACGAGCACGGGGAACAGCAGGTAGATCATGGAGAGCGGGCTCCGGGTCGCCACGATCGTGATCCCCACCGCGACGACGGCCAGAGCCGAGGCCTCCAGCCACCGGTCTCCCCTCCGGGGCAGCCGCGCCCGGCGCAGGACGAGCAGCAGCGGGGTGACCATGAGGACCCCCATCGCGTCCCCCGCCCACCACGCCGACCAGACCTGCCAGAAGTTGTCCGCGCCCAGATCACCGTTGAGCACCAGCGCGAGGGAACCGATGGTCGCGCTGACCAGCATGCCCCCCATGGCGCCCAGGAAGACCAGCATGACCCCGTCCCGCAGCCGGTCGAGTTCCGTGCGGAATCCCACCGCCCGCAGCGCCAGATAGGCACAGAGCGGCGCCACGGTGTTCGCCGCGGCGATCCCGGCCCCGGACAGGCTGAGATCGCCGCCGCTCAGAGTGAGGAGCGTGAGGAACGCGCCGAGAGCGATCCCGGGCCAGGCCCGGATGCCCAGGTACAGCAGGGCGGCCAGCGAGATCCCCGTGGGCGGCCAGAGCGGGGAGACGATCGCGCCCTCCACCTCCACCTGCCTGAGGAGCCCGAGCCGCCCTGAGAGGTAGTAGGCGGCGGCGATGCCCAGGATCCGCAGCACGGCTACGGCCCGGCGTCTGGTTTCCTGGCTGCGGATCACGCGTCTCATCAGACACCGCGCGCGGGGACGGGCGGAGGTGACACGCGCGGCCCCCGCGTGGCGTGTCATCCGTCGTCGCGGGAGGCCGCCTCCCGGCTCGGGATCTCGTGACGGAGCACGAGAACGGCCGCGTCGTCCTCGTGACCGGTCAGCCCGGCCGCCCGCAGCACCCGGTCGGCCAGCTCCTCCGCGGAGGCACCGGCATGGGCACTCACCAGGCGCCGTACCTCTTCGAGCCCGTCACCGATCGACAACGAGGGGCCCTCGATCACTCCGTCGGTCAGCAGGACGAACGCGCCGTCGACGTCGAGCGTGCGCCGGGTCACCGGATAGCTCTGTCCGGTCTCGATGCCGAGAGGCAGCCCCCCGGCGTCCGAGGTGATGCCCGAGCGGCCGTCGGAGGTCGCCCACACACCGGCTACATGGCCGGCGCGCGCGCCCGACAGCTCCCGGGTCACCGGATCGAACCGGAAGAACGAGCAGGTGGCGAAGAGACTGGAATCCATCGAGAGGATCAGGTCGTTGGTGCGGCTCAACACCTCACCGGGGTCGGCGACCGTGCTGGCGACGGCCCGCATCGCGATCCGTATCTGCCCCATGAAGGCGGCCGCCTCGACGTCGTGTCCCTGGACGTCGCCTATGGCGAGGCCGAGCGCCCCGTCAGGCAGCAGGAAACCGTCGTACCAGTCGCCGCCGATGTCCAGCCCGTCACGGGCGGGGGCGTAACGGGCCGCGGTCCGGACCCCCGGGAAGACGGGCAGATCCACGGGGAGCATCTTGCGCTGAAGAGCCTGGGCCAGCTCCACGCGGGCCTGGTGCAGCCCTACTTCCTCCCTGGCGCGGGCCGTGAGGTGCTGCAAGGTGCTGAGCAACTCCTCGGCGCTCGCCGACCGGGACGTTCGATGCCGGTTCATGGGCCGCTCCGCGGTGCGTTCGTTCCTCGCATCGTATTTCGCCCCGGTGGCCGGGGCGACTGCTGCGGCCCGGCCCCGCGGTGGGGGCGTCAGACCGCCCGGGAGAGCGAGTCGGCGAGCCGCCCGAGGGTTTCCCGCAGCGCGGAGACCTCCTGGACCGACAGGCCGGTGGCCCGGAGGATCGCACGGGGTACGGGCAGGGCGCGCTCCCGCAGGTCCGCCCCCGAGTCCGTGAGGTGGACGGTGACCGAGCGTTCGTCCTCGGTGCTGCGCTCGCGCCTGACGAGGCCCGCGGACTCAAGCCTCTTGAGCAGCGGGGACAGGGTCCCGGAGTCCAGGTGCAGCCGTTCGCCGATGGTCTTGACCGGCAGCGGGCCCTCTTCCCACAGCACCATCATCGCGAGGTACTGGGGGTAGGTGAGGCCCAGATCCCGCAGTGCCCGGCGGTAGACACCGCCGAAGGCGCGGGAAGCGGCCTGGAGCGAGAAGCAGACCTGGTGGTCCAGGCGGAGCAGCTCGGTGTCGGGCAGCTCCGGAAGCCCGGGGGAGTGGTCCGGCGATGACGTCATACGTCCCAGCCTAGCCTGTCGGCCGTGATTAGATTGTGCACAACTCAGTTGTGTGTAATCATTCTGGTCGGCGGCCGGCTCGCGGTCGCCGTCGTACGGGAGAAGGTCACCGACATGGACGCGCTGTACACCGCCGCCGCCACCGCGAACGGCCGGGAGGGCCGGGCCGTCAGCTCGGACGGACGCATCGACCTCGCGCTCGCCCTGCCTCCGGCCCTCGGCGGCGACGGCGAGGGCACCAACCCCGAGCAGCTCTTCGCCGCCGGGTACGCCGCCTGCTTCGCCAGTGCGATGGGCGCGGTCGGCCGGGAGATGAAGATCGACACCAAGGACGCCGCCGTGACGGCGGAGGTCTCGATCGGCAAGGACGGCGACGGCTTCGGCCTGGCGGTCGTCCTGCGGGTCGAACTGCCGCGCGAACTCGAAGGTGAGACGGGCCGCCGGCTCGTCGAGACGGCGCACGCCTTCTGCCCCTACTCCAAGGCCACCCGGGGCAACATCGACGTCCAGCTCATGATCGAATAGCCGCTGCCGTACTTCCCCCCGCCGGCCGTCCGGCGGGGGAAACGGACCTCTTCGCCGGTCCGCCCACGGCGGGAGCCGCGCACCGCGTACACTCGGCTCCCGTTTCCGCTGATTGGCGGGCATGGACCGATGGATGGGCATTTCGACGTGAGTTTCACTGACAAGACCGAAGCACCGATCTACGCCGGCCTCGTGGAGGAGCAGGGCGACGTCCCGGCCGAGGTGCGGCGGATCGCCGAGGAGACCCTGCGGGAGGTGGACCGCGCGCTCGACTTCAGCTCGGTTCGGCCCCCGGCCGCTTTCCGGTAGAGCGTGGAGCCACGGCACGTCACGTCCTTCCGCGACCGTCACGCCGGGCACCCGGTCCGGCGGGATCCCTCACCTCTGGAGCACCGCGTGACCCTCATCCCGCCCGGCGCGCGGACCGTCCTCTTCCAGGGGGACAGCATCACCGAATGCGGCCGGCTGTCGGACCCGGACAACCCCCTGGGCAACGGGTACGTCTCGATGGCGGCCGGCCTGATCCGCGCCGCGAGGCCGGACAGCGGCATCGCGTTCGTCAACCGGGGCGTCGGCGGCGACCGTGTGGCGGACCTGCGCGCCCGGTGGCAGGAGGACACCCTCGACGTGGAGCCGGACGTGGTGTCCGTCCTCGTCGGCGTCAACGACACCTGGTACCGCTACCGGGCCGGGGAGACCACCTCGGCGGGCGCGTACGAGGACGACTACCGGGCCCTGCTCACCCAGGTCCGCGACCGTTCGGACGCCCGGCTGGTCCTCGTCGAACCCTTCCTGGTCCCGGTGACGGACGAGCAGTGGGAGTGGCGTACGGACCTCGACCCCAGGATCCAGGTGGTCCGCCGGCTCGCCGAGGAGTTCGACGCCGCGCTGCTGGCCGCGGACGGCCTGCTCAACCAGGCCGCGCGCACCGCGGGCGGACCCGAGCGGATCGCCGGCGACGGGGTCCATCCGACGCCGCTGGGACACACCCTGCTGGCGCGGGCCTGGGCGGCGCTGACGCGGCCGTAGAACCCGGGGCCGGAGTGCGCGCCGCCGCCCTCCGGCCGTGGCACCGCCCCTCAGGCGACGAGAACCCTCGCCCAGACGGTCTTTCCGGGTCCGACGGGGGACCAGCCCCACGAGCTGCTCAGCGCGTCGATGATGCGAAGTCCCCGACCGCGTTCCAGGAACTCCTCGTCCTCGCGCAGCACGGGCGCGTCGGGGCTCGGGTCGTTCACCGCGCAGACGAGCGCCCCCTCCTGCCGGGCCAGACCCAGCCAGGCCGTCGGACGGCTCACCGGACGCCCCGAAGACGGCAGCGCGTGACAGACGGCGTTGCTCGCCAACTCGCCCGCGACCAGGGCCATGTCGTCGGCGCAGGGCGCGGACTCCAGCCCCCACCGCTCCAGAGAGTCACGGACGAACGCCCGTGCCCGCCGCAGACTTTCCGGACCCGCGTCCAGGCCGTGCGTCGCGAACCGGGTGGCGGCGATGCCGAGATCCCTCGCCCATCTCTCCTGCGGTACGCCGTCATTTTCGGCCAGATCCGTGCAGCGGGCCGCTGCTTCCGGACGGGATGCGTTCTCCGCGTGCATGCGCACTGATCACCCTTCGGTGAAAGGCCGCTTCGTGGTGCCGTGTTCGTGTGCCGTGGGGGCCGGACGGGCACTAGTATCCTCGCCGTCCGCGCACAGGTGCAATTGCATCCGGAATTGCACCCGGTGGTGTGAGCAGGAGACATCTGTTCACCCCCGCCGCGTCCGGCTTGCGTGCCGGGGACGTCCCGGCCGACTGTCACGAAGGAATGGACCGTATGCAGCACATCGACAACGGTGTCCCCGCCCACTCCCTGACCGACGTGGAGTGGGTGAAGAGCCACCACAGCAACCCCAGCGGCAACTGCGTCGAGATGGCCCTGCTTCCCGGAGGAGAGGTGGCCGTACGCAACTCCCGGCACCCCGAAGGGCCCGCACTGGTGTACACGGGCGACGAGGTACGCGCCTTCCTCGCCGGCGTCAGGGACGGAGACTTCGACCGCATGATCGGCTGAAAGCGGACCGCACGTGCGTGCGTGACCACCCTGTCGCAGGGCTCCTGATGGCACACTGGCGTTCTGACGCCCGCCATCAGGAGCCCGCATGCCCGGCATCGAACCGCTTCAGCCGTCACGGAAGCCGACGCTCGCCCCGGCCACCCCACCAAGTCCCACGGTCCTACGGCTCGTTCTGGGCGCCGAGCTCCGCAGGATGCGCACCCAGGCGGGCATCACCCCGGACGTTGCCGCCGCCTGCATCCGCTGCTCGACGGCGAAGATCAGCCGCATGGAGACAGGTCACTCCCCGTGCAAGGAGCGCGACGCCGCCGACCTGCTCGCGCTCTACGGCGTCACCGACCCCCATCGGACGGCGGAGTTCGTCGACCTGGTGCGCAAGGCGGGCGAGCGCGGCTGGTGGCGCACGTACGCCGACGTCCTGCCCGACTGGTTCGAGCCCCTGGTCGGGCTGGAGGAGGCCGCGGCGTCCATCCGCACCTACGAGAGCCACTACATCCCCGGGCTCCTGCAGACCCCCGACTACGCCCGCGCCGTCGTACGCTCCGGGCACGCGATCGAACCGGAGGAGACCCACCCGGAGACGCGTGGAACTGCGCCTCAAGCGCCAGGAGTTGCTGCACCGCGGCGACGCGCCCAAGCTGTGGGTCCTGCTGGACGAGGCGGTCCTGATGCGCCCGACGGGCGGTGCCCGGGTGATGAGCGCGCAGCTCGCCCACCTGCTGGAGATGACCGAACTGCCCCATGTGATCGTGCAGGTGGCGCCCTTCGCCGTGACCGCCCACACGTCACCGGGCAACGGCATCACCTACCTGCGGTTCGCGATGGCCCAGCTTCCCGACGTCGCCTACGTCGAGCACCTGACCAACGCCACGTCGGTGAACAAGCGGGAGAGCACGGACGAGTACCGCTGGATCCTGGACTCCCTCAGCGCGCAGTCCCCGAACCCCGTCCGGAGCAGGGACCTGCTGAGGCTGGCACTCGCCCGCTACTCCTGACCGGCGTCGGCCCGGCTCACCACGTGCGCCCGACGCCCCCGTACTCGATCCACTCCTGAGTCGCCTGCTTGGGCGCCAGGTCCGAGTCCGGCCGCCAGGTGGACACCTCCACCAGGCCGGGCGGCAGCACTTCCAGCCCTTCCAGGAAGACGTGTACGTCCTCGGGCCGGCGGACCTCGCCCCACTGGTTCCCGGTGCTCTTCGCCATGTAGTCCGTGACGAAGTCGCGGGTGGCCGCGTCCTCGCTGACGAGCTGGCAGACCACCAGAAAGCTCCCCGGTGCCAGCCGGTCGGCCACGCGGCGCACCAGCCCGGCCGGGTCGTCCGAGCCGGGGATGCAGTGCAGCACGGAGACGAACAGCGCCGCCACCGGCTCGTCGAAGTCGATCAGCCGGACCACCTCGGGATGCCCGAGAATCCCGTCCGTGTCCCGCATGTCGGCCTGGATGACCGCGGTCCTGTCGTTCTCCTCAAGTATCGCCCGGCCGTGGGCCAGGACGATGGGGTCGTTGTCGATGTACACGACCCGGGACGCGGGGTCCACGAGCTGGGCGACCTGGTGGACGTTGTCCTGGGTCGGCAGGCCGGATCCGTGGTCGATGAACTGCCGGACTCCGTACTCGGACGCGAGATGGTGGACGACACGGCGCAGGAACCGCCGGTTGTTCACCGCCAGGACCTTCGTGCTCGGCACCCGCTCCAGCAGTTCCTCGCACGCGACCCGGTCGGCGGGGTAGTTGTCCTTGCCGCCCAGGTAGTAGTCGTACATCCGCGCGACACTCGGCACGTTCACGTCGATGTTCTTCGGAATGGAGGTGTCCCCGTTACTCATCCAGCCCTCGCCCGTTCTCAAGATTCGCAGCCGTGAGAGGTCATGCTAGGGACCTGATCCGGGGGCGGACAGTCCTCCGAGGAGTGAGGCAGGGGGTACGGCGGCGAATCGGCCACCCCCGGCGACGACGGGACGGCGCCCAGGTGCCGGGCACACGGCGCTCCTGAGCCGCGCGCCGATGTCCGTGCCCCCTGTATGAGCGGGAAAGTCCACCGGGTCACGGGACGGGTGCCCGGTTCTCGGGCCGTCGCCGGCCACCGGCCGGTGCGGTCCCGGCAACGACCGCCACGGCGGGGCCTGTTCAACGCGGCCGGAAATCGCCGGGTGTCCAGGGGCTGCTTCCGTCCGCGTGGCACAGGCGGATCCCGCCGGACCGGCGCACTATCGTGGGCGGCATGTCCGCCCCTGAGCTGATCCGTATCGTCTCCCGCGACTCACCCATGGCCCTGGCACAGGTCGAGCGCGTCCGGGCCGAACTGGCCTCCCGGTACCCGTCCGTCCGCACGGACGTGGTCCCGGTCAGGACGACCGGAGACACCTGGCTGGGCGACCTCTCGCAGGTGGAGGGCAAAGGCGCCTTCACCAAGGAGGTCGACGCCGCGCTCCTCGCCGGGGACGCCGACCTGGCCGTGCACTGCGTCAAGGACATCCCCGCGGACCGGCCCCTCCCGGCCGGTACGACGTTCGCCGCGTTCCTGGAGCGGGACGACATCCGCGACGCCCTCGTCCATCCGGACGGCCTCACCCTCGACGAACTGCCCCCGGGCACCCGCATCGGCACGTCATCCGTCCGGCGCGCCGCCCAACTCGCCGCGCTCCGGCCGGAGCTGCGCTGTGTGCCGTTCCGGGGCAACGCCAACCGGCGGCTCGCCAAGCTCGCCGCGGGCGAGGCCGACGCGCTCCTGCTCGCCGTGTCCGGCCTGCGCCGCATCGGCCGTACCGACGTCATCAGCGACACGCTCGGCGCCGAGACCATGTGCCCGCCGGTCGGAGCCGGTGTCCTCGCCCTCCAGTGCCGGGAGGACGACACCGCGACCATCGACGCCGTCGCCCCGCTCAACCACCCGGACACCTACCGGGAGATCACGGCCGAGCGCATGTTCCTCCATGTGCTCCAGGGCCACTGCAACTCCCCGATCGCCGGATACGCCCGAGCCCACCGCAACGGGGAACTCTCGCTCCGCGCCTGTGTGTTCACCCCGGATGGCAAGACGGTCCTCAACGCACACGAATGGGCCGGCCCGCTCGACCCGGCGACCCTGGGCACCTCGGTGGCCGTCACCCTGCTCCGGCAGGGCGCGCGCGAACTGATCGACGGCATCGCCCACTGACCGGGCCGACCGCCGGCGGAACACGCCACGGAGGCCGGGGTCACGGGCTCCGCGCCGATACCCAGACCGAGCAGTCATGGGCGAACAGCACGCGCCGGGGATCGAATTCGGCCAGGCGGTCCACCAGGGCCGGTACGCCGCTCGTGGCCGACCAGACAGGCGAGCACGGGCCCGACCCGGGGCGCCGGGCCGCCCGTCTCCGAAGACGGCGTGACGAAAGAACCCAGACCGAGCCGACCGGAGCACCCGGAGGGACCGGCCGACGACCGGAGCGGCCCGGCGGCGGAGCGTCCGGCCACCGGGCGGCACGCCGAACCCGCCGGTGGCGGCCACGCCGGGTTACCGTCGATCCCATGAACGGTGACCGTGATCGCCGAGGGTGGCTCCCGTGTTACCTCAGCGGGGCGGTGTTCGCCGTGTGCATGGCCGGCACCACCCTGCCGACTCCCCTCTACGGCCTGTACCAGGACACGTTCGGGTTCTCCGAACTGACCGTGACCATCGTCTACGCGGTGTACGCCTTCGGGGTCATCGGCGTCCTGCTGCTGGCCGGCAACGCCTCCGACGCCGTGGGCAGGCGGCCGGTCCTCCTGTGGGGCCTGGGATGCGCGGCGGTGAGCGCCGTCTGCTTCCTGTGCGCCACCTCGCTCGGATGGCTGTACGTGGGACGGCTGCTGTCGGGGCTGTCCGCCGGACTGTTCACCGGGGCGGCCACCGCGTACGTCATGGAACTGGCCCCCGGCAGGGGCTCACCGAGGGCCACCCTCGTCGCGACGGCCGCCAACATGGGCGGACTCGGCTGCGGGCCGCTGCTCGCGGGCATCCTCGCGCAGTACGCCGCCTGGCCGCTGCACCTGCCCTTCGCCGTGCACCTCGCCCTGCTGGCCGGTTCGGCCCTCCTCCTGCTGGGCCTGGAGGAGACCGTCCGCGAACGGCGGCCCCTGAGCACCGTCCGACCGCGGCGGCCCGGCCTGCCGCCCGAGGTCCGGTCGGTCTTCAAACCCGCCGCGCTCGCCTCCTTCGCGGGGTTCGCCCTGTTCGGAGTGTTCACCTCGGTCAGCCCGGCCTTCCTCTCCGAATCCCTGGACGTGGACAACCACGCCGTGAGCGGGCTGATCGTCGCACTGGCCTTCTTCGCCTCGATCGCCGGACAGGCCGCGGTGGGCCGGTTCGGCGTACGGCGGTCACTGCCCCTGGGCTGCGCCGCGCTCCTGATCGGGCTCGCACTGCTCGCGGGCGCGTTGCGGTGGCAACTGCTGCCGCTGGTCGTGGTGAGCGCGCTCGTCGGCGGCGCGGGCCAGGGGCTCGCGTTCCGGGCCGCCCTGTCCGGGGTCGCCGGGGCGTCGCCCGCCGACCGGCGTGCGGCGGTCATCTCGACACTCTTCGTGGTGGCCTACACGGGCATCTCGCTGCCGGTGATCGGCGTGGGGGTCCTTTCGGGCCCGCTCGGCCTGGAAAGCGCCGGACTGGTCTTCATCGCCTGCATGGCCGCCCTGGTCGCCGCCGCCGCCGTCTACCTGCTCCGGCGCCCGGCGGACACGAGCACCTGACGGCCGGCACCTGGCGGCGGGGCGCCCCGGCACCGCAGGGCCGCGGCGGCCCGTTCACCGGCCGCTCCACGGCACACGGGCCGAGCGCCCGTGTGCCGTGGAGGAATGGGGGAGCGGAGGAGGCGGCCGGTGACCGAACCCCCGCCGGGCCTGTGGACCCGTCAGCGCGGCCCGGACGGGGTGAGCCTCAGCACCGTCCCCTCGGCGTTGCCCGAGACGACGAGCGAACCGTCCGGTGCGGCGGCGATCCCGGCGAAGCCGGGGGCCAGTCCCGGCAGCCCGTGGGAGAACAGCTCGGACTCCGCGTCCGTCGGGGAAACCACGGGCCGGGGTGCCGTCCCGACCGGCAGATCCTCGGCCTCGGTCCAGCTCGCCCCCGTGGTGAGCGAGACCCCCCGCAGCCCGCGACGCCCCGTCTCCACCGTGTACAGGGTGTCACCCTGGACCGTCAGACCCTGGGGAGCGGCGAGCCCTTCGGCGACCACGGCCGTCGTCGCGTCCGGCTCGATCCGGAACACGGCGCCCGCCCGCTCGTCACTGACGTAGACCCGCCCCGCCGCGTCGAGCGCCACATCCGTCGGGCACCCGAGCCCTTCGGCGAGCACGGTGACCGTGTCGTCCGCCGCGACGGACAGGACACGGCCTCCGCCCGCCTCGGCGACGACGAGCGAGCCGCCCGGACCCACCGCGACGCCCAGGGGCCGCCGCAGCCCACTCACCCGCGTACGGAGGGACCCCGTACCGGGATCGAGGGTACGGACGTCCCCGAACTGCGAGGTGAGGTGCAGGAGTTCGCCGTCCGCCACGATGCCGTGGACGAAGGGTGCCAGAAGGTGACTGGTCACGTCTCCCTCCTCGCTCCCGCGCGCCTCGCCGTGGCCGCTCCCTGGGGCCGGGGGACCCGGGAGAACCGGGGCGCCCGGACGGACCGGGGAGCCCGGACGGACCGGGAGGGGCGCGGACGGCCCGGCCACCCGGTAGTGGTCGGCCGCGTACACCGTGCCGCCCAGGTCGATCGTGATCCCGTACGGACCGTCGAAGCCGCGCGGCACGATCGTCCGGGTCCGTCCGTCCGGGCTCATCTCGGTGATGCCGCCGCTGGCGTAGCTGGAGACGAACATCCGGTTCTCGGTGTCGAACGCCGCGTTGTCCAGCCCCACCACCCCACTGGTGATCCGCGTCCGGGACCCGGTGCCGTGCAGGTCGATCCGGGTCACGATGCCCTCGGGTCCCAGCGACAGCACGTGCAGCACCCCGCCTCGGTCGAAGCGGACCGCGACCGGCCGGTCCACCCGGTCCGCGACCATCTCGGGCACCCCGCCGTCCGGAGAGAGGCGCCAGATCTGACCGGTGACCATGTGCGGGTAGTACAGGCAGCCGTCCGGACCCCGCTGCATCGCGTTGCCCAGCGCGAGCCCCTCGGCGAGCACGACCGGCTCACCGCCGTCCGGGAAGAGCTCCAGCAGCCTGCCGTCCATCTTCATTTCGTTGACGAACAACCGGTCGCCGATACAGGTGATGCCGTTGGGGTTCTCCATCCCCTCGCACACCAGCGTGTACTCGCCCCCGGGGCCGCGCCGCCAGACACGCCCCGGGACCAGGTCGGCGATGTACATCGAACCGTCCGCCCCGAAGGCGAGGTCGTCCGGCGACCGGACCGGACCGTCCGCCGGTACGACCACGTCGAGGCCGCCCCCGGCGAGGTCCAGCGCGCTGATCCGTCCTCCCAGGAACTCGGCGACGTACAGCCGCCCGTCCGGGCCGAACGCGATGCCGTTGGACCCCCACAGCGGGTTGGCCGGATTGAGCACCTCCACCGGCCGGCGCCCTTCCGGGAGGCCGGTCCGGTGCCCGTTCCCGGCGTCGTACCCGCCGGGGTACGCGGACGTCGGAGCGTCCGTCCCGCGCGGCCCTCTCATTCCGCCTCCACCATGACGTCGTCCAGGCCGTCGCCCTCGCGCCAGTCCCTCAGCAGCGCGTGGAAGGCGACCGGACCGTCGCCGTACGACTCGCTGCGCGCCCGCGGTTTGCCCTCGTTGTTGTAGTAGCCCGGCGTGCACTCCGCGTGGAAGGCGTGCAGGCTCGCGGCCTTCCGCCGGATCGTCGCCACCCACGCGTCCTGTGCCTCGGCCGTCGGCTCGACCCACCGGGCGCCGCGCTCACGCGACCGCGCGATGACCTCGGCGACGTGTGTGGCCTGCTCGTCGAGGATGTGCACGTAGTTGACGGAACTCGCGTTCTGGAGCGGCCCGAGCTGGAAGAAGTTGGGGAAGCCGTGGCTGTAGAACCCGTGCAGGGTCTTCGGGCCCTGGCTCCAGGTCTCCAGCAGGGAGACACCGTCCCGCCCGTACACCGGGAGCTTCCCGGCGAGGACGCCGGAGACCCCGACCTCGAAGCCGGTGGCGAAGACGACGCAGTCCACCTCGTACTCCACCCCGCCGACCACGACGGCGTCGTGTGTGAACCGTTCCACCCCGTGGCTGTCGGCGGTGTCGACCAGGGTGACGTTCGGCCGGTTGAAGGTCTGCAGATACATGTCGCTGAAGGTGGGCCGCTTGCACATGTAGCGGTACCAGGGCTTGAGCTTCTCGGCGGTCTCGCGGTCCCGCACGACGTCGTCCACGCGGGAGCGGATCTGGTCCATCTTCTGGAAGTCGGCCAGCTCGTAGGCGCGTTCCCGCTCCTGGGCCGGGATGTCCGCGTAGCTGTTGGTGGGGATGAGCTTCTCCTGGAGCCGGGCGGTGCTCGTCCAGGCGTCGTCCACCAGGTCCTCCTCGACCGTGGCCCCGGTGACGACCCTGAGGAAGTTGTCCATCCTGCGGCGTTGCCAGCCGGGCTCCAGGGACGCCGCCCAGGCCGGGTCCGTGGGCCGGTTGGCGCGCACATCGACGGAGGACGGGGTGCGCTGGAAGACGTACAGGTGCTGGGCGTCGGCACCGAGGTGCGGGACGACCTGGATGGCGGTCGCGCCGGTCCCGATGAGCGCGACCCGCTTGTCCGCCAGCCCTGAGAGGCCGCCGTTCTGGTCGCCGCCGGTGTAGGCGTAGTCCCACCTGCTCGTGTGGAAGGTGTGGCCCTTGAAGGACTCGATACCCTCGATCCCCGGCAGCTTCGGCCGGCTGAGCGTCCCGCTGGACACCACCACGTAGCGTGCCCGGATGCGGTCGCCCCGGTCGGTGGAGACGGTCCACCACCCCGTGGCGTCGTCCCAGCGCAGTTCCGTGGCCTCGGTCTGGAAGCAGGCCTCGCGGTACAGGTCGAAGTGCCGGGCGATCGCCTGCGCGTGCTCGCGGATCTCCTCGCCGGGCGCGTACTTCCACTTCGGTACGTAGCCGACCTCCTCCAGCAGGGGCATGTAGGTGTAGGCGTCGATGTCGCAGTGGATGCCCGGATACCGGTTCCAGTACCAGGTACCGCCGAAGTCCGCGCCCTTCTCGATCACCCGGACCGATGCGAGGCCCGCCTGGCGCAGCCGCGCCCCGGCGAGCAGGCCGCCGAACCCGCCGCCGACGACCACCGCGTCGACGCGGTCGTCCATCGGCTCCCGGGTGAAGTCCGCGTCGGCGTGGGGGTCGGCCTCGTACGAGCCGAACTCACCGCTGGTGGCCCGGTACTGGGCGCTGCCGTCCGGGCGTATCCGCCGGTCGCGTTCGGCACGGTACTTCTGCCGGACGGCCTCAAGGTCGAAGCCCAGGTCGTGTGCTTCCTGGACGGGACCGGGGGAGGCGTCGGGGGTGGGCATGCGTGGCCTCATTCCTCTGGGGAGCGGGGTCGGGGGCTGGATCGCCGCCCGGACGGCTGCGGGGCGGTGGGGCGGCCGGGCGCGACGGTCGCGCCGTACGGCCGCCGGAGGAACACGGTGGCGACCGGGCCGGCCGGGGGAGTGCGGGACAGGGGAGCCGGGAGCGACGATGTGCGCCGTACATTCTGAGTGCAGCTTACATATCGTGTGGTCGATGCATATCGCACCGCACGGGGAGGCGGTGGTGAGGTGTCGTGAAACGACCGGCGGGCCGGTCGTGCCGAGGGGCGCCGTCGCACTCCGGCTCGCGTGGGCGGCACGGCCCGTCGGGCCGGCCGACCGCTGAGACGCGGAGGCGCGGCCGGTGTCCGGCACCGGGGAGGATGGCCGAAAGTGATGGTGCCGAGGCCGGGGGGGCGTCCCCCGTCTCCCGCCGGCCCATGTCCTGGGCAACCAGGCGCCGGTCAGCCGGTCCCGGTGCCGCGCCCGGCCGCTACCCGGGTCGGTCCGCCGGCCGGGTGACGGCCTTACCGGAGCCCGGCGCCTCGGACGTGTCCAGCCGGGCCGGCCGTCGTTGACCAGGGCATGAACCTGCGGTCGATGTCCCTCGCGCTCGTTGCCCTGCTGAGTACCGCCGGCTGCGTCACCGTACCGGCCGACCCGCACCGGCCGGGCGCCGCCCCGTCCGGCCTCTCCCGCAACATGCCCGCCGCCCAGGCGTCCACGGCCACCGCGCCTCCGCTCGTCCACGACGTGCTGGGGAAGACCGACGGCACGCCGCGCGACGGGGACGCGGGGAAGCGGAAGAGGGAACCCGCCCCGGACCCGCGGCCCGGCGCCTCCGCACCGCACCTCCGACCGGGGAACCGGGACCAGCCGCGCCACCCTGCCCCGGACCTCCCGGCGCCGCTCCGCACGAGGCCGCCGGTCCGTCTGGCTGACCCTCGCCAGCCGTACGACATGCGTGCGGTCTGTGCCGCAGGACGGGGCGTCGCCTCCACCGACATCCTCGACCTCTGCCGCACCGCGTACGGCCGTTGACGGCACGTCACCGAGCACGCCGGTGGGCCGGGGCCGGGGACCACCGCGACCGGCCCTCGACCGATCCGGTCCACGGTGCCGGACGGCGGCCGAAGCCCCGCCTCCCACCGGACGGCCCCGTCCTCCAGCCCCACCGTGCCGACGCGGTCGCCGGCCACCAGGTACGGCGGGCAGGCCTCACGTCAGAACCCGGCAAGGCGCCGCACGACCGCTCACGGTCCTGGCGGCACCCCGGCGGCACCGTGGCCGCCGCACGTTCGGCCCGGTGCCACACGGCCGGACCCTCCGCCCGTACCGCACGAGGAACCAGCACGAATGGCCCCGGAGGCCCGGGGTAGGGGGGCGTGGGTACGAGCCCACACGCGTGACCACGTGGAAATGGAGACGGCCGATGCTGATGGCGCACCCCGCGATCCTCCGGAACCTGATCGAGGAGTACGACACACTGCGGATCCTGGACGCCGGGAGCAGCCGTGCGGCGGTCCGGCAGCGCATGGACGACATCGCCTACACCTTGTGCGTGTCCACCGGCACCCGGGACGTGGACACGGCCCTGATCGCCGCCCGTCACCAACTGCCCGGTGCCCGCCCCGAGGACGACTCGGTCCTCACCGTGTGACGGGCCGGACCGGCACGGAGCCCGGCCCCGGAAGCTGCCGACGGCCCCCGGACCGTCCGGCGGAGCCCCCACCGGCACGCGGCGTGACCCGGCCGCGCCCCACCCCGCCGTGTCGTGGGCGGGGCTGTTCCGCAGTCCCTAGCGCCGGTGGCTGTCGCCCATGGTGGGAAGGGAGTTGTGTGCCGTACGGGAGTTGAAGGAGCCCCGGGACTCATGTGCCCGCAGCCGGGCCTCTTGTTCGATGAGCAGTCCCTCCGCTGTCTCCGTCGGAGCGTGATTCCGTCTCCCGATGACGACGATCAGCAGGACGGCGACCGCGCCCAGCAACGAGAACAGCACCAGCAATGCCACCATGAGGCCCCCCGGACAGAATGTCGGCTCGCGCCGAGCACCGCTCTTGAGGAGAGGTTAGCCGTTCGGGGACCGAAGTATGCCCGGGAAGGCCAAGCACCTCGCCCCCAGGGGCTCCGCCGACGGCCCGGAACGTCGCACGTCGAAGGCGCGACGAAGGTGCCACAGTGGGCGGGTGGCGCGCGGCGCCGCCACGTCCGGCGCCGCGGCCCCGGCCCATCAGCAGCGCAGGAAGGAACACCCTTGTCCGAGTCGCCCCGGCCCACCGGTAACCCGGCCCAGCAGAACGTCACGTTCCCCAGCTCCGGGACCACCGCCCACGGCTACCTCGCCCTCCCACCCTCGGGCCAGGGCCCCGGAGTCATCGTCATCCAGGAGTGGTGGGGGCTGACGGACCACATCACCGACGTCACCCGGCGCCTGGCCGCGGAGGGATTCGTCGCGCTGGCCCCCGACCTCTACGGCGGAAACGTCGCGCACGACGAGCAGGAGGCCCTGCGCATGATGCGCGAACTGCCCGTCCGACGGGGCGTGGAGTTGCTCTCCGGCGCGGTCGATCACCTCCTGGACCGCCCCGAGGTCACCTCGGACACCGTGGGCGCCATCGGCTTCTGCATGGGAGGGGGCTTCGTCCTGTACCTCGCCGCGGTGGAACCCCGGGTCAGCGCCGCGGTGCCCTTCTACGGGGTCATCCAGGGAGACATGCCCGACTTCTCCCGCCTGCGCGCGGACATCCTCGGACACTACGGTGAGCAGGACCGGTCCATCACGCTCCAGGCGCTCGGTGACCTGCGCCGAACGGTCAAGGAACAGTCCGGCGTCGACGCGGATCTGCGCACCTACCCGGCCGGGCACGCGTTCTTCAACGACACCCGGCCGGAGGCCTTCGCTCCGCAGGCCTCCGCCGAGGCATGGCGCGGCACCGTGGAGTTCCTCCGCGACCGGCTGACCTGATCCACCGGGTGGCGGGCGCGTGGGTCTCAGGCCGGAGGGGCGCGGGCCTCCTGCCTGGGGGGCCCCGACCGGGGGGACCGGCGGCCGCGCACAGCCGGTCGATTGTCAGTGGCGGCTCCTATCGTGGTGACACAGACAGAACGCCATGTCATCACGGGGGAACCATGTCCACGACCCACATCGTCGTGCCCGCGCACGCACTCCACCCCGCCGTCACCCACGGGCCGACCCGCCACGCCCTTTCGACGGCGGGACTGCCCGCGCGGCACGACTTGATCCGGTTCCGGCCGCTCGCCGAATCCCGGGTGGTGCCCGTGCCCGAGCTGCTCTCCGAGGGGGCGGATCCGGAGCGACTCGACCCGCACATCGCCGAGCTGCTGCTGATAGGGCACCTCCGGTGCGAGGGTGACGACGCACAGGAGGTCGTGCTCGACGGGGCCACCGGCCGTGTCTTCACCATGGACCTCTTCGAGGACGCGCCCGCCCTCATCGACGTGGTCCCCCTTGCCCCCTCCCTGGGTTCCCTGTGCCGGTTCCTCGCGTGCGCCGACGACTTCCGGTGCCTCGCAGGCCGGTTCGCCACGCTGGCCGGGCGGACCGGCCCCGATGTGGTGGCGGAGGCGTCGTCGCTGCTGGCATCGGTCTTCACCGGGGAGGACTGGGGCGACGACGGCTGGGGCAGCGCGGGCCCACCGTCCACCTGGGACCACGCCTTGCCCGCGTTCTGGCGGATCGTCGCGCACATCCGCCCCTTGGCCCTTGTCGCCGGCCCCGGGTCCGGCCTGCTGCTGGACCTGCCCCCGGACCTGCTGGACGCGGAGTTCGGCGCCCAGGAGATGGTGCGTACCGAACCGGCCGGGCTGCCCCGGGCACTGGCGCATGAGCCGACCCGACGGTTCCTCACCGGGACCGGGCTGCCCAAGGCCGAGTCGATGTTCGCTCTGTGGCGTGACTCGTCGCTGTTCCGGACCCTCGCGGAGTCCGGTGCGGGGGAGACCGGCCCGGAGTGGCGTACAGGAGTGCCCGGTCCCGGTTCGGGGACCGGCGCGCCCGGCAGCGCGGGGGACGGCATCGACGAGCGGCTCCCGCCCGACGCGAAGCACCTGGTCTGCCTGGGCGGCCTGATACACGATCTTGAGGTCCTCATCGACGGCCGCACGGGCCTCGTCTCGCACCGCTTCTACGGCGAGGACACGACGACGCCGCTCAACGCCGACATATCCACGCTGGCGTTCACCCTGTGGATGTACAGCCAGGAGCAACGGCTCAACGACGAGCACGACTTCACCCGCGACTTCCACGACCAGCTCGCCGACGCCATGACCGAGGCCCTCGCATCGGTGGATCCGGTCGCCTGCCTGCCGTCGACGGGCGAGGACGACCACCGCTACTGGCCGGAGGTGTTCCACGACGAGGCGGGCGGGGTGCTCTGAACCCGAGGGCGGTTCCGCTCCCCGCGAGGGGCGGTTCACCCGTGCGGGGAGCGGCCGAGCGCGCCGCCGAAGCACCGACGGGGAGCAAATAGGGTTGAGCCCATGTCTGCCAGGTTGAATCCCGCGAGAACCCGCACAGCGCTGCGCACATCAGCGCGCCTCTCCGCCGATCTGCTGCTGGTTCTGGTGATGGCCGCGGTCACGCTGTGGGTCCTGGGCCGCATGTGGTCGGTCGTCTGGCCGCTCGTGGTCGGCCTCTTCATCACCACCCTGACCTGGCCCGTGGCGCGGTTCCTGCGCGGGCGGGGCTGGCCCCCCGCGCTCGCCGCCGCAGCGGTGACCGTGCTGTTCCTCGCGGTCGTCGGGGGCATCGTCGCGCTGATCGCCGTGCCGGTGGCGTCCCAGTCCGGCCAGCTGACCGACGGCGTGGTCGCCGGCATCCAGAAGCTGCACGAATGGGCCGCCGGGCCTCCGCTGAACATCGACGACGCCCAGATCTCCCACGCCATCGACGCCGCGATCGACCGCATCCAGAACAGCCTCGGCAGCACGGTCACCACGGTCGTCACCGGACTGAGCACCGTGGTCAACGGGGTCGTCACCGCCGTCCTGGCGGTCTTCCTGATGTTCTTCTTCCTCAAGGACGGCCCACGCTTCCTGCCGTGGCTCACCCGGCAACTGCCCGGCAGGCTCGCCACCGACATCCCCACGGTGGCCGAGCGCGGCTGGGACAGCCTGGGCTCGTTCGTGCGGTCCCAGGCGTTCGTCGGTCTGCTCGACGCGGTCTTCATCGGTCTCGGACTGTGGGCCCTCGGCGTGCCGCTCGTACTTCCGCTGTCGGTGCTGACCTTCGTCTCCGCGTTCGTACCGATCATCGGAGCCCTGTTCGCCGGTTTCGTCGCGGTCCTCATCGCACTGGTGTCGAACGGGCTGACCGACGCGCTGATCGTGCTCGCGATCATCGTCGTCGTACAGCAGCTGGAGGGCAATGTGTTCCAGCCCATGATCCAGAGCCGGGGACTCGGGCTGCACGCCGCGGTGGTCCTGCTCGCGGTGACGCTGGGCGGCAGCCTCGCGGGGATCGTGGGAAGCCTTCTCGCGGTGCCGGTCGCGGGACTGGTCGCCGTGCTGTGGACCTACGTACGTGAACAGCTCACCGACCCGCCGCAGGAGACGGAAGGCGACGACCCGCCCGGCGACGCGGTCGCTTCCGCCTGACGGCTGGCCCGAAGCGGCGCGCGGCAGCTGTGGACCGGCCAGGGCGCGGCAACGCGTCCGGCCGGGGAGCCGACGGCGGGCGCCGTGCGCCGGAGGGCTGCCGTCGGCCTCCTCGTAGCGGATCAGGCGCGGTAGATCTTCCAGTCGGCGACGTCCGCCGCCCGGTTGTGGTACGCGCTGGTGCACACGTGGTACTGCCCGGCCACGGTTCCGTTGCCGTTGGTTTCGAGGAACCCGCCGTTGTCGCCGTACGTGTTCCACAGGTGCACGATGTCACCGAAGCGGATGCTCTGGTCGGCCGGTGCGGACGTACGGGCGAAGATGTGCCAGTTGCCGGTGCCGGAACCGGCGGCGCGTTCCCTGGCCGTGGACGTCAGTACGTCGTACTTGGCTCCGGACTGCTTCTGTCCGGCGGTCGCGTGTCCGTTGGTGTCGAGGTACCCGCCGTCACCACCGTAGAGGTTGCGCAACTGGATGAGGTCGCCGCTGGTGACGGGGGTGCCGGTTGCCCTGCCGACGGCCGAGAGGACTTCCCAGGTGCCTGTGCCCTGTCCCCTGGTGGGGGATTCGGCGGTCGATACCCCGTACTTGGCGCCGGGCGCGGAGGCGTGCCCGTTGGTGTCCAGGTAGCCGCCCTTGTAGTCGTTGAAGGCGTTCTGCAGGTAGATCTTGTCGCCGTACTTCAGTTCGCTCGCCATCGTTGCTCCTGGTGGATTCGGACAGCACGGTGCTGACATGTGGAACAACCAGGCCGTCCAACCCCACGGCATCGGCTGCCACGGCCAAGATGATGGCGAGAAAGAAGATCGACACGCCCGTGAACCGTCGGGGCGTCACCCTTACCGGTCAGGGCTCCTGGAGCGTTGACACGTGCGCCGACCGGCGGCGGGGGCCGGTGGGCCCGGCCGGCGACGGAGGGCGTCGGACCCCGGGTGCGAGGAGCGCGGCAGGGACGGGGCTGCGACTCCCTCGCGGCGTCCGACGACGACACGCCCGTGCGTGTAGGTGAACCGCCGGGCGCACCTGCTCGTGTCCGCGTCCGGCCGAGGCGGTGTCGAACCGGGCCCGGCGGGCCCCTCATACGGTGCTGGTGGGGCCCTCTGGGCGACTCGACATTGGTATGGACATGTCCAACCGCTGGGTCTAGCCTCTGACTTGGTCTAGACCGCAGCGAATGCGCTGCCTCCGGTCACCGCTGCCCTGCCGTACTCATCCCCGCCGCTCCACCGGCAGGCGCACCGGAGGCCGCGCGTCCACACAGCCATCCGGAACCCAGGACCATGGGAGCGCACTATGCGTAGAAAGATCACGTCGTTACTTCTCGGCCTCGGGATGCTCGGCGGCGCGTTCGTCGCCACCGCGGGCAGTGCCCAGGGCCACGGCTACACCGACTCACCCGTCAGCCGCCAGCAGTTGTGCGGCAACGGCACCGTCCGCAACTGCGGACAGATCCAGTGGGAGCCGCCGAGCGTGGAGGGCCCCAAGGGGTTCCCCACACGTGGTCCCGCCGACGGCCAGATCTGCGCGGGCGGGAACGGCCGGTTCTCCGAGCTCGACGACCCTCGCGGGGGGAACTGGCCCGCGACCACGCTCACCGCGGGCCAGAGCCACACCTTCCTCTGGCGTATCACCGCACGCCACGCGACGACCGACTTCCGCTACTACATCACCAAGGACGGGTACGACCCGGCCAAGCCGCTGACACGGGCCGACCTGGACCCGCAGCCCTTCCTGACCGTGCCCTTCGGGGGGCGCCTCCCCGGTTCCACGGTCAGTCACGCGGGCGTCCTGCCGCAGAAGAGCGGCAAGCACATCATCCTCGGTGTGTGGACGATCGCGGACACCGGTAACGCCTTCTACGCGTGCTCCGACGTGCGCTTCTGAGCCACTCGGTCCGCTGTCCCTCCCGGCCTGTCGGCCGCCTCGTGCGGTGCCGGGCCGGGAGGGGTGCGTGGGCCGTCCCGCGAGGACCGGCCGACCACCGCCGGAGGCGGACGGGCGGCACCGGGGCCACGCCTCGCCGGTCCGGCTGACCACCCTCGGTGGGAAGGACGCCGGTTCACCGCCACGGCCGGCGCCCGCGCGTGTTCGTACGCGCTGGTGTACGGAGCCGTGTACACGGCTGCGCCCGCGCCCCCGGCTCCCTCAGCCCCCCGCTCACCCCCACTCACCCCCCATTCAACATCCGGCAGTGCTTCGAGGGCACAGCCCGCAGAAGGGAATCCCCATGCCCGGACGGAAGACAAGAAACGCGAGAAAGCCACGGAGAGCACGCTTCCTGGCTGTAGCACTGGCGGTCGCCGGAGTCGCCGCGCAGGCTCTGTTCGCGGCGGCGCCGAGTGCGACCGCGCGTGAGGACACCGGTCGGACGTCGTCTGCGGCCGCGAGCTGTGCGGTGAAGCCCCGGCCGCAGGGCAAGGTACTCCAGGGGTACTGGGAGAACTGGGACGGTGCCGCGAACGGCGTCCACCCCCCGTTCGGCTGGACGTCGATCGCCGATTCCCGGATCCCCGCCCACGGTTACAACGTGGTGAACGCGGCGTTCCCGGTCATCCGTTCCGACGGCACGGCGCTGTGGGAGAACGGCATGGACTCCACGGTGAAGGTGCCCACCCCGGCCGAGATGTGCCAGGCCAAGGAAGCCGGACTCACGGTGCTGCTGTCCATCGGCGGGGCGACGGCCGGGATCGATCTCAACTCCACCGCCGTGGCGGACCGGTTCGTGCAGACCGTGGTCCCGATCCTCAAGGAGTACAACTTCGACGGGATCGACATCGACATCGAGACCGGTCTCGTCGGCAGCGGCAACATCAACCAGCTCTCCGCCTCCCAGGCCAACCTGATCCGGATCATCGACGGCGTGCTCGCCGCCATGCCGGCCGGCTTCGGCCTGACCATGGCCCCCGAGACCGCGTACGTCACCGGGGGCAGCGTCGTCTACGGCTCGATCTGGGGTGCTTACCTGCCGGTCATCAAGAAGTACGCCGACAACGGCCGGCTGTGGTGGCTGAACATGCAGTACTACAACGGCAGCATGTACGGGTGCTCCGGTGACTCGTACGCCGCGGGCACGGTCCAGGGCTTCACCGCCCAGACGAACTGCCTGGACAAGGGGCTCGTGGTGCAGGGAACCACCGTCAAGGTCCCGTACGACAAACAGGTTCCGGGTCTGCCCGCCCAACCGGGCGCCGGAGGCGGTCATATGACGCCCGCTCAGGTATCCCAGGCATGGAACACCTACGGCGGTCGGCTGAAGGGCCTGATGACCTGGTCCATCAACTGGGACGGCTCCCGCAACTGGACGTTCGGCGACAACGTCAAGGCACTGCAGGGCCGCTGAGCAGTCCCCCTCCATCCCTCCTCCCCGCCGCGAGGCCACCGGGGGCCGTGTCCCCGGCCCCCGGCGGCCTTGTGACGCTCCGTCAGGCATTCACTCGGCGGGGGAGGGGGACGGGGAATGAGCGTCATGTTCCCTCGTCACTCCAGCCCCGACATCACCCGCCTCGCCGACTCCGAGCGGCTCCTCCCAGGCCCGCCGCTACCCCCATGGGCGCACCGGATCGGCTGGTCCGGCCGGCGACTCCGTCCGCGGGTACGATCACGGGCCGGCCAGCGGCGTCGACATGCCGCGGCGCAGTCATGAAGATCATGATCCGCGCCTGGACCACCGGACGATCTCGGCCTGCCCGCACTCCGCCGGAGCGGACTCGATCACGTGAGCGTGAAGCCCCGGGAGCGTGGTCTTGCGTCAGGGCAACGAACGTGTGAGCCAGACCACTTCACCGTTGTCCTCCGTGGAAACGTGATCCCGCTCGAACCCGAGCTTCTCAAGGACACGGAGCGACGGTGCGTTCCACGCGGCGACGGTCGACCAGAGCCGTTTCCGCCCGGTCGCGGCAGCGGCATCGAGCACCGCGCCGGCCGCCTCGGTGGCGTAACCACATCCATGTGCGTGCTGGAACAACTCGTACGCGATTTCAGGTTCCTCCAGCGTGGAGCGGCCGGTGATCAGCCCGCAGTAGCCGATGAAGTCGCCTTCGTCACGGCGCTGGACGGGTAGCAGGGCGATCCCCGTGGTCGCCGTCGCGGTGAGCAACTCCGCGATGGACGTCCGGACGTGCTCAACCGTGGGGGTCCCCTTGCCGCGTTCGGAGAGGAGGGCGCAGAACTCGGCTGCGTCCGATTCGGCCCACGGCCGCAGCGTCAACCGCTCGGTCTCAAGGTGGTACGGCATCGTCGCGAACGCAGTCATGCCCCTACCGTGCCCCACGGGCCGTCACGACTACAGCGGGCCGCGATGCCGGAGCAGCCGTAGGACCGATTTCCTGGATCACCGGGACTCCGCCGGGGGGCTGACCCGGCCGGCACCCGCACGAACGCCGCTTCCCGCTTCGTGACCCGGCGGAACCGCGCGTACTTTCCGCGGGCCTCGCCGGTGGCCTGGTCCCGGGCCGCGCGTCCGGCAGGTGACGTCGTCGTCCCCTGGCTCGTACGCACCTCGTACTCCTACGTACCCCGTACGTACCGCGTACCCCCGTGCGGGTGGTCGTGTGCCCCTCCACGGGGCGTCCGGGTGGCCGGTGCCCGGGGCGGCGGGCGCGGCCGTGTCCCCTCGGTTAACGATGTCCGAATTTTGGCTTGCGCCCGACCATTGACTATGGACATCCCTGTACCTACGCTCTGGCTTGTTCATGGTTGTCCATACACAAAGTGGTGTGTCGATGAAGATCGCGGTTGTCGGAAGTTATGGAGCCGGCCTCACCATGCGGGTGCCGAAGGCGCCTGCGGCGGGCGAGACCGTCTCGGGCGGCCTGTTCGATTCGGGGGCCGGCGGCAAGGGCAGCAATCAGGCCATCGGTGCCGCCCGGCTGGGTGCTGAGGTCTCCCTGCTCACCGCCGTGGGTGACGACGAATTCGGCAGCTCGGCACGGGAGTTGTGGCGGCGTGAGGGAGTCGGTGCCGAGCATGTGGTGACCGCGGGAGCGCCGACCATGGTCGGGTTCATCCTGGTCGAGCCGTCCGGCGAGAACCGCATCGCCATCGCGCCGGGAGCCCTGGACGAACTGGACGCGGCCGCCGTCGAGTCCTTCCGGGCCGAGATCGCCTCCGCCGACATCCTGGTCGTCTCGATGGAGATCCCCGAGGAAGCCGTGGTCGCCGCGCTCCGCGCCGGCCGCGAGTCCGGCACGCGGACCCTGCTCAACCCGGCGCCCGCCCGCCCCCTCCCCGAGGAGTGCTGGCCGCTCATCGACGTACTCACGCCCAACCAGACGGAGGCGCCCGTCCTCCTGGGCCTCGACGAGGGACACGGCCTCGGCGACGAGGAACTGGCCCGCGCGCTGCACGAGCGCACCGGGGGCACCGTCGTCATCACCCGGGGCGGTGAGGGCGCACTGGTCGCCCAGGCCTCCGGCATCACCGGCGTCCCGCCGCACCCGGCCCGGACCGTGGTCGACACCACGGGCGCGGGCGACTCCTTCACCGCCGCGTTCGCCGTCGCCCTGGCCGAGGGACAACCCGTCGACCAGGCCGTGGAGTTCGCCGCCGTCGCAGGCTCCCACACCGTGTCGATCGCGGGCGTCGTACCCGCCCTCCCCACCAGAGCCCAGCTGAACGCCCTGATTGGAAACGCCTCGTGACCTCGACAACAACCAAGCCGCCGACCACCGCGGCGCCATCGCCCGACGAGCCCGCCCGGCAGTTCCCGCTCGCGCTGCGCCGGATGCTCCACGCGCGTGAGGCAGGCGTGTTCGCCGCACTCGTCCTGCTCTTCCTGCTGGGCACCGTGCTCTCGCCGACCTTCGCCCAGTCCGACAACCTGCTCTCGGTGGGCCAGCAGATCGCGCAGATCGGGATCATGGCCGTCGGGGCGACCTTCGTCATCCTGAACGGCGAGATCGACCTCTCGGTCGGATCCACGTACGCGCTGTCCGCGATCTCCACCGGCATGCTGATCTCGGACGGCTGGAACTGGCCCTCGGCCATGCTCGTCGGACTGGCCGTGGGTGCTCTGGCCGGGCTGCTCAACGGGCTGGCGGTGGTGATGCTGGGCGTCCCGTCCTTCATCGTCACCCTGGGCACTCTCAGCGTCTTCCGCGGCGTCGCCCTGCTCATCTCCGACGGCGCCCCGATCTCGCTCAGCTCCTCCCAGCCCGGCGTCGCGGAGTTCAACCTCCTCGGCCAGGGGCGGCTGTTCGGCCTGGTGCCGATGCAGTTCGTCTTCTTCGCGGCCGTCGCCGCGATCGGTGTGGTCCTGCTGGCGCGTTCACGCTTCGGCTTCAACACCTACGCGGTCGGCGGCAACCAGGAGGCCGCCCGGCTCGTCGGCGTCAACGTCAAGCGGGTCAAGCTCACCGCCTTCGTCCTCTCCGGCTTCACCGCGGGACTCGCGGGCGTCCTCGGCCTGTCCTTCCTCTCCTACGTGCAGGGCGTGACCGGCCAGGGCCTCGAACTCACCGTCATCTCCGCCGTCATCATCGGTGGCGCGGCACTCTTCGGCGGCTCGGGCACCATGTGGGGCACCGTCATCGGCGTCGCCTTCATCGGCCTGCTCCAGAACATCCTCAACATCAAGGGCATCTCGTCCTTCTGGCAGACCGTCGTCACCGGTCTCGTCATCGTCGCCGCGGTCGCGGCCGACACCTGGCAGCGAAAGCGCAAGAGCCGCGCCTGAGCACCACCCCCGCGACCGCGTCCGCCACCGGACCGGCGCCGCACCACCGCGAGCCGCCCACCGCCGCCGCCCCGCCCCATCCCCACCCCACCCCACCCCCTCCACTTCCCCGTCCCTCGGACACGACGAAGGAGTCACGATGTCCCCGCGTACCCTCCTCAGATCCCTCTGTGCCGCCACAGCCGCCGCCACGGCCCTCACCCTCACCGCGTGCGGCGCCGTCACCGCCGGTGACGCCACCGGCTCCGACGACGGCTCCTTCAAGATCGCCCCGTACATCCAGCAGCGGATCGACGACGACAAGCCGCTGCGCATCAAGCTGAGCTACCACGACCCGTCCCTCGCCTTCGCCACACCGATCAGCTCGGGCATGAAGAAGGCCGGCAAGGAGTTCGGGGCCGATGTCTCCCTCATAGGCCCCACCGGCGGTGACGCCGCCAAGCAGGTCTCCGAGATCCAGACGCTCATCCAGCAGAAGGCCGTGGACGGGCTCGCCGTCTCCTCCGCCTCCAGCGACGCGCTCAAGCCGATCATCAGCCAGGCCTACAAGGCCGGCATCCCGATCATCTCGTTCAACACGGACAACCCCGACTCCCAGCAGATGGGCTTCGTCGGCCAGGACCTCAAGGGCTCCGGCAAGTCCCAGGCCGAAGAGCTCCGCAAGAACCTGAACGGGAACGTCAAGGGCAAGTCCGTGGTCGTCTTCTCCGTCGACACCGGCGCCGGCTGGTCGCACGACCGCTTCAACGGCTTCAAGGAGGGCCTGGACGGAAGCGGCCTGAAGATCGTCGGACCGGTGAACGTCGGCAACGAACCCAGCAGCGCCTACAACACCGTCGAGTCCACCATGTCCGGCCAGTCCGGCGTGGTCGCCGTCGCCGGTCTGGACTGCTGCTCGACCACGGCCGCCGCCAAGTGGGTCGCCCAGTCCGGCCACGCGGACAAGATCGCGATGGGCGGCTTCGACCTGCTCACCCAGACGGCCGAGTACATCGACCGCGGAGTCCTGGACTTCACCATCAGCCAGAACCCGTCCGAACAGGGCTACCAGGCGGTGAAGGTGCTGTACGACTTCCTCACCGAGGGCACCGAGATCACCGGCGTGGACACCGGCGCGCAGTTCGTCACCCGCGACAACCTCGCCGACGCGACCGTGGAGGACTGATGACCACCCCGCCCCGAGACGCGTCCCCCGCGGACCCGGGCGCCCCCGGCCAGGCCATCCGCGTCCGCGGACTCTCCCGCAACTTCGGCCCGGTCCGCGCCCTGCGCGACGTCTCCTTCGACGTCCCCCCGGGCGAGATCACCGCACTGCTGGGGGAGAACGGAGCCGGCAAGTCCACCCTGCTGAAGATCCTGGCGGGCCTCCAGCCCCCCAGCGAAGGCAGCGTCACCGTCTTCGGCGACGAGGTCACCTCCTTCGAGCCGAGCACGATGCTCAGCCGGCACGGAGTCGCGATCGTCCCCCAGGAACTGTCGCTGCTGCCCGACCGCACCGTGGCCGAGAACGTGCTCAGCGGCGTCGAACCCGGCAACCGCTGGTTCCCCTCGCGGCGCCGGATGCTGGAGCGCGCCACCGAGCTCCTCGCCGAACTGGACCTCAGCCTGGACCCGAACGCCTCCGTCCGCACCCTCGACCTGGCCACCCAGCAACTCATCGTGGTGGCCCGCTCCATCGCCCGGGGCTGCCGCGTACTGATCCTGGACGAACCGACGGCGATGCTCACCCCCGCCGAGGCCGACCGGCTGTTCACCCTGATGGACAAGCTCAAGACGGGCGGGACGACCATGCTCTACGTCTCGCACCGCATGCCCGAGGTCTTCCGCCTGGCCGACCACATCCAGGTCCTGCGCGACGGCGCCCACGTCGCCTCCTGGCGCAGCGCGGACACCACCCCCGACCAGGCGGTCGCCGCGATGGTCGGCCGCGAACTGGGCCAGTTCACCCGCCGCGCGGTGGGCGAGAGCGGCCCGGACACCGAACCCGCCCTGAAGGTAAGGGAACTGAGCGGCAGACGACACCACGGTGTCACCTTCGACCTGCGCCCCGGTGAGATCCTCGGCGTGGCCGGGCTGCCCGACTCCGGCCGGGTCGAACTGCTGCACAACCTCTTCGGCGGGGACCCCGGCACCGGCGGCACCGTGGAACTGCTGGGCAAACCCTACGAACGGCGCAACCCCATCGCCAGCGTCGAACGCCGTCTGGCGTTCGTCCCCGGTGAGCGCCGCGCCCAGGGCCTGCTCACCACCATGAGCGTCGGCGAGAACATCGGCGCGCTCACCACCAGGGCGTTCAGCCGGTTCGGCCTCGTCCGCCGCCGCGCCTTCGACTCGGCCGCGACCGAACAGGCACAGCGGCTGAGGGTGAAGACGGCCACCATGAGCCAGCCCATCACGAGCCTGTCCGGCGGCAACCAGCAGAAGGCCGTGCTGGGGCGCTGGCTGGCGATCGACCCCGGGGTGCTGATCCTCGACGAGCCCACGCGCGGGGTGGACATCGGCGCGAAGGCCGAGATCTACGCGCAGTTGTCCGCCCTCGCGGACAAGGGCCTGGCGATCCTCTGCTCCTCCTCCGACCTGCCCGAACTGCTCACCCTGACGGACCGGATCGCGGTGATGAGCGAGGGCCGCCTGGTGGCCGTCGTCGACTCCGCCGACGCCACCGAGGAGTCCGTCATGACCCTCGCCACCGGTGCGGCACCGGCCGCGGCCTGAGACCGGCCGACCGGTAGCACCCCACCCAGACCCACCGGCCGCCGAGGCCGGACGACCACCGGGCCACGACCGCCCCCGCTGAAAGGCATCCGACATGAAACGCTCCGGCATCCTCAACGCCGAACTGAGCGGAGCCCTGGCCACACTCGGCCACACCGACATGCTGCTCGTCGTGGACGCGGGCTTCCCCGTACCGCGCGACGCGCACCGCATCGACCTCGCCCTCGCCGAGAACCTGCCCGACCTGCGGACGGTACTCGGCCTGATCGCCGACGAACTCGTCGTCGAGGGCGTGGTCCGGGCCGAGGACGTCCCCACCCACAACCCCCGGCTCGACACATGGCTGCGCGAACGCTTCACCGACGCCGAGTTCACCACCCGCCCGCACGCGGAGGTGCTCGGAGACCTGACCCGGCAGGCCAAGGTCGTCGTACGCACCGGGGCCTTCGAGCCCTGGGGCAACATCGGCCTGTACTGCGGCGTCGACGCCCCCCGGTGGTTCGGCGGAGAGGGCGTCGTCGTACCGGAGCAGTACGCCTCCAAGCTCTGAGCCGCACCGGCCCGTGCGCCGGGGCGACGCCGGCCCGTGCGCGCGGAGCCGTACCGGCCCCCGCCGTACCGAGCCGGCCCCCCACGGAACACATCCGTACCGAGCCGGCCCCCATGGAACACATCCGGCGGCCGGTCCGCCGGACCCCTTCCACTTCTCGACCCCAGGAGATCACCCCATGTCCGAAACCATCGCCGCCGCCACCGAACTCAGCCTCACCCCGGCCGAACTGGCTCCCTACATCCAGCACACCAAGATCGACCCGGACGCGACCCGCGACGAGATGATCGCCCACGCCCAGGAGGCCGTCACCCACGGCTTCAACGCGGCGATGGTGCCCGCCTCCTGGCTGCCCGTCGTGGTCGCCGAACTGAGCGGCACCGGCGTGGAGGTCGCCTCCGCCCTGGACTTCCCGACCGTCGGCGTCATGACCAGCGCCGGAAAGGCCGCCGAGGCCGCCGAGATCGCCCGGCTCGGCGCGACCCAGCTCGACATCGGCGTCCAGGTCGGCTGGCTCAAGAGCGGACGCTACGACGACTTCCGCGAGGACATCGCGGGCGTCGTCCGCGCCTCCGGTCTGCCGGTTAAGGTCATGCTGGAACTGCCGCTGCTCACCGACGCGGAGAAGGAGGCCGCCGTCGAACTCGCCATGGAGGCCGGCGTCGCCTTCCTGAAGAACGCCAGCAGCGGACAGATCGAGACGGCGAATCCGGCCAGCGTTCGTTACCTTGTTGACCGGGCGCGGGACGGAGTCCGGGTGAAGGCATCCGGTTCGATCAAGACCTACCGGCAGGGTCTTGAGCTCCTGCGCGCGGGCGCCTCCCTGCTGGGGACCAGCGCCGGCCTGGCGATCATCACCGACACCGGTGACGAGGAGACCGTCAGCTACTGACCAGCCAGTCACCACCGCCGTACCCCGGCCGCCCACCGCGGCCGGGGTACGGCTCCCACGTCCGGAGCGACACCCGTCCTCCGGTGAAACCGGGCAAAGGAGATGCGACCACTGTGACGGCCGACAAAGGGGTACTCCCGGGCATCAAGCGGGATGTCCCCACGGCGATCCACGTGCAGGTCTCGGAACACATCCGACTGCGTATCGCCGGCGGCGAGTGGCCGCCGCACTACCGCCTCAAGAGCGAGCCGGAACTGGCTCAGGAGTTCGGCGTCAGCCGCGGCACCCTGCGGCGCGCCCTGACCACGCTCATCGAGGAGGGCCTGCTCCGACAGGTACGGGGGCGCGGCACCTTCGTCACCTCGACGACGATCGAACCCGCCATCGCCCAGAAGCTCAGCACCCTGTCCGAGGACTTCGCCAGCCAGGGTGTCGTCACCACGACCTCGGTGCGGGAGTGCTCACTGATCGTCCCGCCGCAGCCCGTCGCGGCTCTGCTGGACGTCGCCCCCGGTACCCAGGTGCTGCGTCTGGTGCGGGTCCGCAGGACCGACCAGGGGCCGGTCGCCTTGCTCTTCAACTTCGTACGCACCGATCTCGCACCCGGGATCGAGGAGGTCGACTTCACGTCCTCCAGCCTCTTCGGCGTCCTGGAGGGCACCTACGGACTGAAGATCGCCACGGCCCGCCGTACCTTCAGCGCCGAGGCCGCCACCGCCGACGTCGCCACCGCCCTCGACCTGAGCGAGGGCGGCCCCGTGCAGTACCTCCAGCAGGTCACCTACCTCGCCGACGACCGGCCGGTGGAGTACTCCGACGTGTGGATCCACAGCGGCCGGCTCCGCGTCACGTCGCTGCTGCTGCGCAGGTGAGGACCACGAGCCACCGGCGCGCGGGGGCACGGCCACCGGACCGGTGTCCGGGCGGCCGCGTGCGGGTGGGCCCGTCCATGACACGGGCACGGACGGACCGGGTGCCGTCGGGCCGTCGTACCCTCCGGGGGCTCGTCGCGTGAAGCGGTGTGCCCCGTGTTCCGGCCGGCCCCCGTGTCACGTCACTCGCGGCAGGACGGCCAGCGGCAGATCGCCGGCTTCGACCGCGCACTGGTCGATCACGAGTCCCGTGTAGCCATGCCCCAGTCCTCCAGCACATACACCCACTCCCTGTGCACGCCGTACATCGCCCGGCTTGCGTGCTCCGCCGCCGTGCCCCCGTTGGCGCTCAGCGTCCGCCGGTCCTTGTACGGCAGCCCGTCCTCCACCTGCGCGAGATAAGCGCCGAGGACCATCAGGAACTCCTCTGCGCCGATACCCCGGGCGGCTGTCGGATAGATGTGCCCCCGCATCCCGGGTACGCCCCCCCCCGCGTGTGTGAGGCTGTACGCCCCTATCCAGGTGATCCCCTCAGACATGCCGGCCACACTATCGGCCGGCGTTCACCGGAGAACGACGGCCGCGTACCGGATCCCGACTGACGCGGCCTCGGCAGGTCACGTACGAGACGCCGGACCACACCTCCGCCGATTCCCCGTCACGCGCTTTGGTCCAAGGCGCGTTCGAGCTGGTACATGGTCTCCACAGGACGGAAGCCGAGACGCTCGTTGACGGCGCGCATGGCGTCGTTGTCCTCGGCCGTCCACGTGTGTACATGGCGGACGTGCGGGTGATGCTCGCTGAGCAGACGCAGGTTGGAGAGCTTCGAGAGCATTCCGAGGCCGCGTCCGCGCCGGGAGCGCAGCACGAAGGTGTTGTCCTGCAGCACATCCTGGTTGTCACCGCCCATCACGCACATCGTCGTGTACCCGACGGGACTGTCGTCCTGATTCCTGATCAGCGTGGTGACGAGGCCGTATCCTTGTTCGACCAGCCGCTCCTGGCCGCGTAGGACACGCTCTGCGTCGTAGACGACCGGCTCCCGGCTGAGCTCGCCCGTCGGCACGTCGGCGTCCATCAGTGTGTGCAGGTGCGCGAAGGGGCCGAGGACGTCGAGTGGCGGTAGCCCGGTCCACCCGACGACGTGGTACTCGGTGGCGCGCTTCGCGGCGGTCTCCTCAAGTGCCCTCAGCCTCTCCTCTGGTACGGGCACGTCGAGTACCAGCCGAAGTTCGGTGTGCTTGGGCGAGAAGCCACAGGCGAGGGCGAAGCGGCCGCCGGGGGCGGCGGTGAGGGTGTGCGGGCCGATTCCGGCCGCGTCGACCTCGGTGGCCAGCACGGTTCTGCCTTCCTGGCGGGCTACGTCACGAAGACGGTCGAACATCGCGCGCCCGACGCCGCGACGACGGGCGTGTGGCGGGACGGCTATCCCGATCTCGGCGAGGTGCGTGTTGTCGTGGCGCGGCAACACGAGCAGCGCGGTGCCGACACACCGGGTGCCGCACCACGCGCCGTACGCGCGGCGATCACAGTTCGGGTTGCCGTCGTTGCTCCGCAGTGACGTCAGCAGAGCCTCGCGCTCGACCACGACGGGCGCCACCCGGTGGGCGGAGGCGGCCGCCCGCAACGCGCGGTACCAGGCGTCGGTCTCGTCGTGACGGCGCAGATCAAGACGGCGAATCTCCATCCGAGCAGGGTCGTGCACGCCCCCCGAAGCCACAACACGTTTTCCTGGTGAGGAGCGCGTGGTGCGCATGAGAGGCCACGGTGGCCAGGCACGCTCGCGCCGCCCGTACCGGCCTTGCCCGCCGGTGCTCGCGCGGGACCACCGTAGTCCTGGGGCTCTGTTCGGTCATGGGGGGCGTGCGTGGCCGTGCAAGTGACGGGAACGTCCTGGGGCCTGGTGCTTCTCGCGTTCGGCATGGTGAAGGTGGTGTGGAGTTTGTGGGGTGTGCCCCGGTTCTCTTGCGGGGCCGGGCTTCGGGGACCTCGAAGGCGGCTGGGCGGGTGGTGTGGTGTGTGCGTGTTTTCGTGGTGTGTCGGGGTTGTTGGGCGACTGTGTGTGGCTGGGGTCATGGGTTTCACAAAGGGTTTGCACGACATCTCCATGGCTGTGGTTCCTGTTACCCGGCTATGACATGTTGATCTTGACAGTGGTTATTCGTATGGCCGTAGCGTTCAGTACGCATCGATTTCCGTTACGAGCCGGCGCCCAGCGCCGGGAGAAGGGGAGCCCTATGGGTTTGCATGCCCGCCCCAGTCGCATTCACCGCACCGGAGCCCGTTTCGCGACTGTGGCGTTGGTCGGTGCTGTTCTGCCGATCACCGCCGGCGGTCTCGCCGAAGCGGCGACTTCCACTGTCACGCAGGTCGCGGACAGCCAGGGCGAGGATGCGCCCGCGGTCGGCAACCAGAGCGCGCCTGACGTCGCCGCCGACAACGCTTTCCTGCTCGATGCCCGCGACGGCAGCCAGGAGCGGGCGATGTGGGCCGGGGCCAGGGCCGACGAGAGTGTCTCGATGGCCAGTACCACCAAGATCATGACAGCGCTCGTGGTGCTCCAGCATCCGGAGTGGCTGGACCGGCAGATCACGGTGAAGCAGGAGTACCGGGACTACGTCGCCGAGAACGGGGCCAGTACCGCGGATCTCCAGACGGGTGACAAGCTGACGGCCCGCCAGTTGTTGCATGCCATGCTGATTCCGTCCGGCGGGGACGCCGCGATGGCCCTTGCCGACAGTTTCGGTAACGGGGACACGCAGGAGGCGCGCATCGCGGACTTCGAGAACCAGATGAACGCGCAGGCCCAGCAGTTGGGGTTGACCGGCACGCATTTCGACTCTTTCGACGGTATCTCGCACGGTGACAACCGCAGCACGGCCCGGGACCTCGCCAAGCTCGGCCAGCGTGCGATGCTGAAGCCGGTTTTCGCTGACATCGTGAAGCTGGAGCAGTTCGAGACGGAGGCTCCGGCGGCGAACGGGCGTATCCGGTACTACACCTGGAACACCACCAACGACCTGTTGAGTACCTACGACGGTGCTCTCGGCGTCAAGACGGGCAGCGGGGCGGAGGCCGGCTATTCGCTCGTCTTCGCAGCCGAGCGGGACAACCGGACCTTGGTCGGTGCGATCGTCGGCGCGGACCAGGAGGTTTTCGGTGATGCTGCCAAGATTCTCGACTGGGGCTTCACCCACTGACTGTTGACCGTCGCCGGTCCGGTCGGCCGGTGTGCCGGAAGCCCCGGCTGTGTGCGTGACGAGCACGACAGCACCCTGCTCGGCCTGAGCCGGGAGGGTGCTGTGTGCTGTCTGACTACTTGTCAAGTCACCGCCGTTGGCGGGGATCTCCAGCAAGGTCTGTGCCGCTGGCCGGGCCAGCGGCACGTGGGCAGTGGGGGAGCGGCCGAAGGGCCCCGCGCCTGCGTGCGGCAGTGTGAAACCGCAGGCGCGGGCAGCGAAAGCCCCCGGGGTGCCGGGAGTTAACCATGGGTCGGTCCCCTGGTGGCGGGTGGGTGTCGTTTTGGCCGCTGTGCGGCCAGGGACGGCGGAGCAAGCCCGGATTCCTGACTCCAACAGCAGGACACAGCCGACTGTCAGCGACGTCGGGCTGTCAGGGCGTGATCAGGGCATGGACATGGTGGATCGCCTGGTACGAGCCGCAGGTGACGGCGACGTAGCTGTCGTGAGGCGGCTACTGGATGCCGGTGCCGAGGTGGATGCCCCGGTCAGGGCTGGGCGTACCGCACTGGATCTCGCGGTGCGTGCGGGGCACGCCGAGACCGTTGGTGTGCTCTTTGCGGTGGGTGCGGATCTGCGACAGCGGGCAGGCGAGTACGCCGAGTTGACTCCGCTCAGCCTGGCGGCGACGCGCGGGCACACAGCAGTGGCGGACGTCCTTCTTGAGGCCGGCGCCCCCACCGGTGCCCAGGGCAGGATGGGCTACGTGCCTCTGGTGCTTGCAGCGCCGCCGGCGCGCTCGCTGTGGTGGTTCAGATCGTCTCCGTTTCTGTTTTGGTTGTTTTGGTTGTTTTGTTTTCGGTTGGTAGTGGTGGCGGTTCGTTTGTGTCGCCGGTGCTGAGGGTGTTGAACGCGGTTCGTAGGCGGGTGCTGGTCAGGAGCAGAAATAGCATGACTGCGAGTGGTGCGGCGAGTATGAGTGAGGCCGTTTGCGCCCCGGGCCCCGCGATCAGGAATCCGGTGGCTCCTGGGCCGATCCAGGCGATGCTCACGGCGAGCATGGTCGTGGCGGTGGAGATACGGCCCTGGAGATGGGCGGGGGAGTCCAGCATCACGGACAGCGAGACGAGGGCGCCGATCAGCGGCAACGCGAAGACCAGGGCGAAGACGGCGACGACCGTGAGGCCCTGGTGGCCGGTGGCGGTGAGCGGGATGAGCAGCAGCCAGGATCCGCAGACCGCACCGATCACGGTCGCCGGGCGCAGCCGCTTGAGCACCCACCCGGCGCTGACGCCGCCCGCGATACCCCCGCACCCCGCGGCGGTCAGCACCACGCCGGCGGCCACCGGCTCGCTGCCGAAGTCCGAGGACTGGACGGCGGCCAGCAGCTCGACCGCGCGGCCCAGCAGGTTGAGGTAGGCGACGAAGCCTATGAGGGCGAGGAGTGAGCGGCGACGGAACACCCAGCGTATGCCGCGGGTCAGTTCGCTTCCCGTGTGCCGTAGTCCGCGGCGGGGTGTGTCCGGGCCGGTAGGTGCGGCTGGGTGGATGTACCGGACTTTGGAGAGCAGGCCGAAGGAGGCCAGATACGAGGCCCCGTCGATGAGGAAGACGAGTGGGGCTCCGAGGCCGAGGAGGGCACCGCCCAGGGGTGGCCCTGCGGCTATGGCCACGTTGGTCCGGACGATGTTGGTGGTGACGGCCTCGCGGCGCCGTTCGCGTGGCACGATCTGGCGGATCATCCCTCCTTCGGCCGGGGAGAACATCGTGGACAGGACAGCGGTGAGGACTCCGGTGGCCATGGCCAGCGCGGTGCTGAACCGTCCGGTGGCCAGGGCGAGCGCGAGGGTCAGGGCGAGTGCGGCGCGTGCCGCGTCGCAGAACAGCATCAGGCGTCTGCGGTCGATCGTGTCCGCGAGGAGCCCGCCGGGCAGTTTGGCGATCAGTTCCGCGACACCGATCGCCGTGGCCACCAGCCCCGCGTCGACCGGAGAGTGCGTCGTGATCAGGATCGCCATCGGGAGGGCGAGCGCGGCCATCTCGCCGGCCGTGCAGGACAGGACCTGGCTCGTCCACAGCAGCGTGAAGTTCCTGTTGATCAAGGGGACACACTCTCCCGTTCGGGACGTCGAGAGACCGGGGCGTCGGGGCGTCGCGGCGTGTTCTGGGCGCGGTCAGGCGGTCCGTGGTTTGACGGCGGCGTAGAGGCCCTTGGTGTGGGCGGACTCGTCCACACCGTCGGACAGGGTGCCGGTGATGTGCAGCCCGTGGCGGGCGGTGAGCCGCAGACCGGCCGCCTCCAGGAGCTTCGCGAACCGTTCCTGGCTGTGGTGTGCCTGGTGGTGCTCGACCGTGCTGCGCGTCCAGTGGTCCGTACCGGCTTCGGTCCGGAAGGCGTGCATCGTCAGTTGGTACCGGCCGCCGGAGGTCAGGTGCTTCCCGGTGAGTACGGCGAACAGTCCGTCGTCGCGGACGATGTGGGGCTCCCTCATCAGGTCGTAGCCCAGGGCGGTGTTGGCGTCGAAGACTAGGACACCGCCGGGTGCCATGGCTGCCGACAGGCGGGCGAACGCTTCCGCGAGGTGTGCCGGATCGACGAGGTAGTTGACGATGTCGCTCATGCACAGCACGACGTCGTACGGTCCCTCGCCGGGCGCCGGCCGGCGTATGTCGTGGACGTGGAAGTCGATCCCGGTGTCCGCGTGCCGGGTGCGGGCGATTCCGATCATCGAGGCACTGATGTCGAAGCCGGTGACCCGGTATCCCCGGCCGGCGAAGAGAACGCTGCTGCGCCCGGTTCCGCAGCCGGCGTCGAGCAGTCGTGTGCCGGCCGGTCCGGCCTGCTTGATCAGGCCTTCCAGGAGGTCGGCGAAGACCTCGTAGTTGTCGTGCCGGGTGAGGGAGTCGTAGAACGGCGCGGTCGCGTCGTAGGCGACCGCGGCGTGATCAGCGGGCGCGTCGGCGGGTGCGGGTGTGGTGGTCATAAGACTGTCCCTTCCGTACACGGGATCCGGGGATGCGGGGATATGGGGGGCCGGGGCGGCAGACGTCCGCCGGCTCGGCTGCTCGGCTGCTCAGCGGGTCAGCGGCAGGCTTCCTCCACGGCCTGCGCGGCTCGGGACTCGCTCTTGCCCTCGGCGAGCTCGCCCGACATCCGGGCTGTCCGGGCGAGTAGCGCGTCGTCACCGGCGACGGTGGACAACTGGCCGCCCCCGCGCGCGCGGTCGACCGGTACGGCCACACCCGCGCGTAGACAGGCAGCCGCCAGTACACGCTGTTCCCCGCCGTTCGGTGAGACCAGCAGGGGCCGTCGGTGCAGCAGCGCGCCGAGTACCGGTGCGCTGGTGCCGCTGCTGACGACCAGACGGGCCCGTTCGAGCAGCGGTGACATCCACGGGTGGCGCACCACGGTGACATCGGCTGTGCCCGGGAGCCCGGCGGGCGCGGCGGTGCTGCGGCCCAGTTCGACGACCGCCTGGAACTCCCCACCGGTGAAGGCCCGTTGGATCCAGGGCCAGAGGCTCTCGCCACCGAAGACGCGGCCGAGGTGGACGTAGACGACGGGTTTGCCGACCAGGTCCAGCCGGTTCCGTACGGAGAGGAGGTCCCGTTCACCGGCCGGCGGTTCCCACCAGCAGGGGCCCGCATACCGTACGCGTTCGGGGAGTTCCGCCCCCGGCGGTTCCAGTCCGGGGTGGCCCCGCAGCAGGAAGGACGTACCCAGCAGGGCGTCCTGCCCCGCCTTGTCCGCACCGGGCAGGTTCAGTTCCGCACGCAGCGCCCGGTAGACGTCCAGGGCACCGTCGAGCCGCCAGACCCGGTCCTGGGGGTCACGGTCATTGTTCCCGTCGGCTCCGCGATGCGGCCACAGGTGGCAGGCCAGGCCGAGTACGACGACGGGCAGCCCCAGCACCTCGGCGGCCACGAGGGCCCCCGGACACAGCACCGATGTCACCAGGACGTCGGGCCGGGTCTGCCGGGCCGCCTGCCGTACGCTGTGGTACTGCCCGTACCCGGAGCGGAACCAGCGGCTCACGGCGAACGTCTCGTTCGACGCCAGGACGGTCAGGCCCGCTTGCCCGGCGGCGCGCGCGGCCGGTCCGGACGCGATGACGGAAACCGTGTGGCCGCGCCGGTGTGTCTCCAACGCGACGGCGGTGGCCGGATACAGATACCCGGGGTCGGAGAGCGGGCAGAACAGCGCTCTCACGACACACCCGCGGGGAGGCTGCCGTTCTGCGCGGCCGTCCCCCGGCGACGGCCGCGCAGAAGTTCCATGAGTCCGACAGCGAGCCGGTCGGCGAACACGGCCGAGCCGGTCGCGGATTCCCGCGCGGCGAACTCCCCGCAGCTGACCCAGACATTGTCCGGATAGTCGGTGTATCCGGTCTGTACGGTGCCGACCTCGTACCCCGGTTTGCCGATGGTCTCCCAGCAGCTGTACAGCGTTCCGTCGGCGTTGACCACGGCACCGGTCGTACCGTCGCGCTCGGTGCAGAAACCGCAGGCCCCCGCACCGGGCCAGCCCACCTCGAACCCGTGGTCCAGGGCGGCGGCGTAACCGCGCAGTACGGCGGAGACCTCGGCCCCGGTGTGGTCGATCCCGGCGTCGTACAGCCCCGCGTAGTTGAGGACGGGTGCCACGTCGAAGACACAGCGGGACGCGTCGAGACGGCCTGCCAGGTGGGTGGCGAGTTCCTCAAGACGGGGCAGGACGTCGGCCGTGGCGTTGACGCGGAGGGTGAAGCGCAGGTCCGTCGTCTCCTGGGCGGCTGCCAGGTTCGCGATGATGCGCTCGAAGGTGCCGCGTCCGGCCCGTGAGGTACGCATGCCGTCGTGCAGGTCACGTGGTCCGTCCAGGGTGACCTGTACGGAGCGCAGACCGAGTGCGCTCAGGTCCCGGGCCGTGGCCGGTGTCAGCAGCACGCCGTTGCTGACCATCGAGGCGGTGACCGGGGCGAGCCGGCCGAGCCGGGTGAGGAGGGCCCGGCAGGCTGCCGGGTTGAGCAGCGGTTCGCCGCCGAAGAGCAGCACGAACAGCCGGTCCATACCGGCGCGTCGCATCCGGGGGCCGGTGAAGGCCGCGATCTTCTCGATGGTTCCGTCGTCGAGCACGGCACGCGGGATCCGCGGCGGATCGAACCGGCCGGGCTCGGCCGGCGCGGTGTTCTGGAAGCAGTAGGGGCAGCCGAGGTTGCAGTCGGTCGCGGTGACGACGGTCAGGCTGTACCTCGTGTGCGGCCGGTGCCCGGTGATGCCGGACCGGGTCACCTCCGCGCGGCCCTCGGCGGTGAGCTGTCCGTCCACCGCGTAGGCGAACGGCAGCAGGAGGGTGCCGCCCGTGTCCTGGCACCACACACCGGACTGTCCCTCAAGGATTCGCAACACCATGTCCACATCTCCACGAGCCGTCAGGGACGGGGCCGGCCCGCCGGACGAACCGCCGGGCCGGCCCGGTCAAGAAGCGTCAGGACCCTCAGACCTGGATTTCCTTGTCGTAGACGCCGCAGATGATCTCGGCCGCGTCGTGGAACTGCTCGGGCGCCTGGGCGGCGTCGTCCGCCGCGCTGTGCGCCTCGACCTCGGGGGACTCCTCGGGAGCGGTGTTCTCCGTCATCGTGCTCTCCAATCATCGCCTCGGACCGCAGTGAAGGCGCCCCGGGCCGGGGCAGCCCTGCCGGGTCCGGCAGTGTGCGGCAGGCTGCTGCCCGCCGCCGCAACGAAAGCTAGAGGCCCCGGCTTCGGCCGCGGTGCGGTGACGGTATGGAACCGGTATGCCCCCTGCGAACGCGGTGCGTGGGGCGAGCGGTACACCGGCCCCCACCGGCCACGAGGGCTATGTGCCGGTGGCGTTCGTGTTCACGGGCAGGACGAAGGCCCGGCGAGCCAGCGGGATGCGGCGCCTGGAGGAGGCCGCCCGCCGCTACCTGGCCGGGAAGTCGTACTCGGGAACAGGAGCCGGTTATCACGGCCGTCGACTACTGCCAGGCGGTGCCCGTGGTCGTCACCGAGCTGGAGCCGATCCCCGCGGATCCGGACGGGGCCGTGGGGAAGGGGCGGCGCGGGCTCGGGCGCGATGAGGATGAGTGACGGACGCTGGGAGAGGCCTTGGACAACCGTGACGGCGAGCGCCTGTACGCCGTGCCGCGGAAGGAGGCCCACCGGCGTCAGAAGGAGCGTGAGGCTGCGGAGCGCAGTCCACCGACAATCGCCGGCAGTCGACCTGGCGTCATTCCGGCATCATTCCGGCGTCGATCCCGCAGTCGATCCGCCAGTCCAACCGGCGCAGCAGGCGAGATGAGCTGTGCGGGCGGGTCGACACTCAGACCGAGGCGCTGTTCGCCGTCACCCACGCCCACGCCCTCGCCAAGGCGGAGCACCGGACCGAAGCCGTACGGGAAGTCGAGCGCGCCCGCACCGTCCTGAGCTCGGCCAAGGGGGACGACGTCCCGTTCTGGGCACTGTCGTGGGGACCAACAGTGGCCACAGTTCACAGCCGGTCGGCGAAGGTCTTCGAGACGCTCGGAGACCGGCGCCGGGCCGCAGCGATGTACGGGGCGGCAAGCAGACCGCCGGGCACCTACGCACGGATCGTCGCCCTGGACCTGGTAGCGCAGGCCGAGATGCAGGCCGCCGAGGGCAGCATCGAGCAGGCGTGCGCCACCTGGGGCAAGGCCATCGACCACATGCACGGCGTCCAGTCCAGGCGGACCCGCAAGGCCGTGGGAAGCATGCGCCGCGACCTGTCCCGCTTCCGCACCCGCGGACTGCGATGCGCCGCCGAACTCGACGAACGCGCCCGCGAGTTCCTCAGCAGCTCACGGTGGCACTCCCGCGATACAGGAAACTGGCTCTCGCGAGCTATATCGGGCTCGCCTCGAACGAGCTGCCCCACAGCGTGGTTTGCCCTGCAGCTTCTGGCGTCGGCGGCGTGAGCGGGTCGCGATCCCGCAGGTGGAACTCGCGGGGCTCGGTGCCGTTGGCCCCTGTGAGATCCTCGGAGACCTGGAGGTCAAAGGCTGTCGTGGCAGCGTCGATCCGGGCCCACTGTTCATCGGTGAGATCGGGCAGCAGGGGCGCAGGTGGTGGAGGGCGAGCTGGTGTGACTGGTTCTCGGGGTGCTCACGCTGGTCGAGGGCGACGGTCTGCGGAGTAGATCATCTGGCAGAGCGGTCGGCTGGCCGATTCCTGCCTGCTGTTGCCAGGTGGCCTTCTACGATCCGGTCTGCTCGGAGCCAGTCGGCATGGGGCCGGCCCGGAGCCGCCCCAGCCGCCTGGCTGTCTTGCGCAATGGTCGAGGATGGAGTCATGCCAGGGGAAGTGAGCGAGATCGCTCTGAGTAAGCAAGAACTTCGTGAGGTCACCGCGTTCGCTGCGGCGTGCGCGGAAGTGGTGCTCAAGGTATTCGAAGGCGATCAGCCTGACGACTTGCGGCCTCGAGACGCTATCGGCGCCGCGTGGGAGTTCGCTCAAGGTGGTGAGCGAGGGAAGGTTCTGCGCGACAGAGCTTGGGCAGCACTCAAGGCAGCCAAGAGCGCGGACACCACGGCTGCGCGCGAGGCGGCTCGGGCAGCGATGTCTGCGGCAGGCGCCGCCTACCTGCATCCGCTGGCCAAGGGCACCCAGGTCAAGCACATTCTCGGAGCTGGCGCTTACGCGGCCAGAGCTGCCGAACTCGTCGCCGACGACGATCGGAGCGTTGGTGCCGAACACCTTGAGCAGGCGGTGCATCGTGCGACACCGGCCGTCGTTGACGTGCTCAAACGCTTCCCCACGGCGCCGAGTGGCGGCGGACGAGTCGGTGAGTTGATTCGCTTGCTGGACGCTGACCTTCGTTCGCTCACCGCCGCTGAGTGACTTTGAACGTTCAGACGGTGCGGCCCCACCTCCGTCAGCGGTTGACTTCGAGGTTCGTCAGAACGAGCAGGGCGCGCAGGAGGCGGGTCGCCTGGGCGGGGTCGGTGCGGAGCTTGGTGAGGATCCGCCAGTTCTTGAGGTGGGCGAAGCCGTGGTCGACCGGTGCCCGTCCGACGGCGAGAACGCGGTTGGCTTCCCTCTGACCGGCGATGAGCTTGTGGGTGCGGCTGGCGTGGAAGCCGGTGACGATCACGGGGTCGCGTACGTCGTTGTCCAGGCCGCGGAAGCCGAGGTCCGCGAGAGCGCCGAGGCCGGCGGCGCGCAGGTGGGTCAGGACGTGATCCTGGCGGGCGGCGGTGTTGTCGTGAGTGCGGCCGGGCCGGGCGACGGATATCCAGATCAATCGGCCCTTCTCGTCGATCAGGACCACCTCACCGCCCTGCCTGGCGACCTTCTTCAGGGCGCGGTCCAGGCGCGGCGCCTGCGCGGCGAGGAGGGGATCAGCTCGTCCCGACAGCGGCGGACGGTGGCTCGGACACGTTGTTCCCGTCAGCCATGTCGGCCAGGCGCTGGTCGTGGCGCAGCACGGCCAAGACGATCACGGCGATCCGTCCGGGCGGCAGGATCCGCCACCTGGACCGGATCACCTTCAGGTGACGTCGCAGCAGATCGGCGAGGTGGTTAACGGTGCGCGTGGACAGCGGCAGACGGCACTGGTAGACAAGCGAGCAGGTGCCCTCGGCGTGCATGTTGGCTTTCGTCACACAATTCCAACGACCGCCCGGGGCGGACGGGTTACGCCCGCGCCGCGCTGCTGCAGGCTCAGGTCACAGGCGGGTGGTGAACCGGCCGTCGGGCAGTTTGCGCAGCCAGCCGCGATCGACGAGGCTGACCAGCCTCCCGCGCAGCGGCTCCAGCTTGGCTCGCACGCTGACGTCGATTCCCAGCGCGTCGCCGACCTGCCGGGCCATGACCGGACCGGCGGCCCGCCGCACGACGGCGAGAATGCGCTGGTAGTCCGGCGGAAGGGTAATCTCCGCACCTGAGGTGCGGTGCGGGATCAGCATCACCGTCCGTCCACCCACCTGCCCGGGCGCCGGCGCGGCAGAGGCTCGCTCGTCGGCGAGCTGTTCGCTCATCCGCTCAAGGACCTCAGTGTCCCCTATTTCTTGATCACGTGGCGTAGCGGTGGTGTGGCGGTCCATGCTGGCCTCCCCAACAGCGGCATGGCACCCGCTCGTTCAGGGGCCCCCTGTTTCCCACGCGGTCTCCGGATGGCTGCGGCATGACACAAAGGAGTGTGATGGACACCAGAAAGACGGTGATCACCGCCATCGCGGTGATCGTGGTGTTCGGGTGGAGCGCGGCCACGGCCGCCGCCGTACTCGCCCCGCTTGCCCCCGCGCTGGGCCTGACGGTGCAACAGGTAGCCCGTGCGGCCCGCCCGCGCACCGCACCTGCCCCGGGAAGCCGTGTGACACCGGTACCCGACCGGAGGGCAGCGCCCCGTGACAACCCCCTTCGAGCCGCGAGCGTCCGCCTTCGGCCCGGTGCCCCGCCAGCCGGTGCGGCCCGGCCGCAAGCTCGGCCCCCATCGCCCCGGCCGTCACCAGCTCCCACCGGGCCTGGCTGGAACCGGTACGCGAGAAGTACCTGCACAGCGGCGTCACTCTGGGCGGCCTGGGCGACCGGGTCCATCTCGCCACATCCAAGCTCTCCGAACTGCTGCGCGGCGTCGGCCTCTACCCCCGCTGGGAGAGCATCCACCGCCTCGCCGAGGCCAAGGCCCCGGAATAAATTGACCGCTCCACACAGAAGACCACCCAGGCCACCGCCCGGCCCCGCCCGCCCCTGGCACACGCGCCGCCCTGTGCCAGCTCGTGGAAGCCGGCTACCGCTTCTACGCCCAGGTCTTCCTCGGCGACCAGGCACGCGACGCCGCCGTCCAGGACACCTTCGCGACCCTGTGGCTGCGCTGGGAGACCGCCCTGCGTTCCCCCGACACCGGCGCGTTCGCCTGGTCCATCCTGCGCACCCACGTCATGCCCCGCACCACCCACCGCGACGGCCGGCCTGAGCTGGAAGCCGCCGTGTTCGACGCCGTCGCCCTGCACACCCAGAGCGCTCCGGAGGCCGACGCCGCCCGGATGACCCGGATCGTCGCGCTCTTCAAAGCCATCAGCAAGCTCCCCGCCCCGCAGCTCGACGTCATGGTGCTGCTCCACCTGTGCTGCCACACCGCCGAGAAAGCCTCCAGCCTCCTCGGCGTCCCCCTGACCACTGTGCGGGCCGACGAACGCCGGGCCGTCCGCTACCTGGAGATCATCTTCCCGCCCGACACCGAAGGGCCGACGTCATGACGCCACTGGAAGAACTCCTGTCCCAGGCCCGGCTCGTCCGCGACCGCGTCGTCCCCCCCCAGACATCCCACTCACCCCGCCCCCGACTGCGAGCCGGCCCCCGGTCCTGATCCGGCTGCTCCCGGGGGAGACACCCGCCACGCGGATGCGCCCCCCCACCGGCGGCCCAGGACCTGCGGGCTCTGTGCGCGACCCTGATCACCCACACCCCGGCCACCACCGTCGCCCACTTCCTCACCGACCAGCTCCCCGAACCCCGCAGCGTCCTGATCCTGGCCTGCGTACTCCAACTCGCCGACACCGAGGACGCCGCCCGCTTCTGGTGGCAGTACGCCGTCGGCGCCGGACAGAGCGCCGCCGCCTACTGCCTCCACCTCCACCACCTCGCCCGCGGCGAAGAGGACACTGCCCGCTTCTGGCACGACCAGATGGACCACACCCCCCTCCCTCCTCCGCGCCCGCCCCCGACTACGGCGAACGCCTCGACACCGCCTCGGCCACCACGATGCTCGGCGTCCTGCACCACCTCTCCCGCCAGGCCACCCCCCGCACCTCCTCCGCCACCGTCACCAGCCTCATGACCTACATGCCCACCGCCACCGCCGTCGGCTACCTCCGCGAACCCGACATGGAACTACCCCTCCCCGGCCCCGGCTTCGCCCGCACCATCCGCACCCTGCTCACCGCCGCCCCCCCACCCCGCCGACCCACGCGACACCCGCTCCCGCCCCCGCCGCCGCACCAACCGTGCCGCCTCCCCGAACCGGGGAAGACCGCCCACCGAAGCCAAGAAGCACGTCCTGGGCCCGACCGGCCCGAGCGCCCGCCACTGAACCCGGACACCGGAAGCGGCCGGGGAAAGCTTTCTCCCCCAACCGGGGCGGCCGCAGCCGCATCCACGTACAGCGGGCCCCGCATCGGCCTGATCCGAGCCCGAGAAGGGGCCGGTGACGGTAAGACAGAACGTGAACGAACAGGACAGGGAAGAGGACATGGTCGAAGCCTTACGCGTGTTGGTGCTGGTGATGCTGGGGGCAGGGGGCTGGGCGGCCTGGAAACGCAGCCTGTTTCCCGGAACATGGGCCCACACCTTCCACAGGGCATACGACGAGGAACGCGCCCTGCTCGCTCAGGCGCGCAAGGAACTGAGCACGGTGGACAAGGACCAGCGCCAGACGGAGAAGAAGGCAGTCGGGCACGTCAAGGCGGAACGCGAGAAGCGCGAACAGCGGGTCCGCAGGCTGGAGCGGGAGGTCGCCCACCTGCAGGACCCCGGCCGGGGCGCGGAGCTGGGACGTCTCGGCGGCCTTGTCCTGTACGAGCACATGGTCACCGCCTCGCCGGAAGCCCGGCTGCTCCCGCTCAACGGACTTCGCGCCCGGTTCGAACGCGGCGACCGGGTGCACTCGCTGTAGCTGACCAAGCCCGACGGCGGCGGCGACCGGGCGAAGTTCCCGCACAGCCCGGCCCCCGCAGCAGACCCGGAGAACAGCGTCCGGCTCTTCGACGAGGAAGAGGTACGCGACTTCGAGATGAAGATCAACGAGGCCGCGGCGCAAGAGAAGACATTCCGCGCCGGCCTGGCGGAGCAACTCGCCGGGAAGCGGGAAGAACTGGACGAAGCGCGCAAGGACACCGCCCGGCTGAAGGCCGCCGAGCAGAACCAGGCAGACGTGAGAGACCGCAACCGCACCTGCCCCCGCCGCAAAGAAGCCCTCGCCGAAATGACGGCCGCACGCAACCAGTGGCAGGACCTCACCGGACGCCGCCCACCCAGGTAGCCCGACACCTCGCACCCATCCCGCGCCCCGGTGCGGCGGATGTCCGCGTACACCCGGCTCGTAACGCCAGGGCAGCCCGGCACCCGCCGCACCCAAGCCGGGCCAAGCGTTGCCCGGCGCCCCTCCAGCAGGGCCACCACCAGCCGGAGGGTGTCCGCGTCGGCCGCGGTGATGTCCAGCACCACCAGGCCGGATCAGAGCCGTTGACCTGTGGCTTCTAAGTTTCACTCAAGGCCCCGCTGCTGGCGGATTGTCCGCATGAGTCTGCTCAAGAGCGGGCTGTGATGGCGCGGCAGGTGGCCAGCAGTTCCTCGTCGTTGGAGATGCTGCGGAAGCGGCCGCTGCGACGCAGGAGCGTGAGCTCTTCGCGGACCCGGGGCAAGGCCGGCCGGGCGGCCGGTCCCATGCGGTTCAGGCAGGCCAGGACGTGGTTGGACGTCGCGTCGTTCTCCGCCCAGGCCATCAGGAGCGTCTCCACGACGGCAGACGCCTCAGCGTCGCCGCCGATATCCCACAGGGCGGCCGCGGCGTAGACCCGGGTCCACTCGTAGCCTGCCGTCAGCATCTTCCGCAGACGGGGCAGCGCCGGTGCGGCAGCCTGCCCGATCCGCCCCAGGACCTGGACCGCCTCGCTCTGTTTGTGGGTGTCAAGGAGCTCAACCAGCCGTGGCACGACGCCGGCCGCATCGCCTTCCAGTGCCCACAGTGCCGCGGTCGCGGCCGCCCGGACATGAAGGTCCTGTACGTCGGCCAACGGGCGAACCACCTCCAGAGCGAAGGCGGAACCAGAGCCGAAGGAGGCCAGTGCGTTCAGGGCGGAGACGGCCGTCCCCCACTGCTCCTGGCGCACCGCCGCCGTAACGGCACTGGCCAGCGCCGGTGCAGCCGCCGGATCAGCCAGCTCTCTCAGGGCGGACACCAGAGCGCCTGCGCTCATCGACTGCGACGAGTCCGAAAGGTCCACCTCCGCCAAGAGCTTCGACAGCCTCGGCGTGAGTTCACCGGCCGCCTCGCCCAGGTGACCGGCCACCTGCACGGCACGCCAGGCATCGGTGCCCTCGTCCAGCGCCGTCAGCACACTGGGCAGCGCCCGCAGATCGCCCAGGCCTGCCAGCGCCCTGACGGCTTCCTGGTGGGCGCGGCGAACCAGCCGCTCCGGGGCTGCCCACACGCGCGGCCCATGTTTTGCACGGGCCGCCTCGACGTAGGAGGCGAGGGATTCCCGGGCCGGTTCGCTCACAGGCCCCAGGGACCCGAGAGCCTCCGCCGCCGCGGCGGAGGTGTACGCGTCCTCGGGCAGGAGACACCCGGCGAGCAGCACGACAAGGCCGGTGTGATCCCCACGCCACTGGGCGATGAGGTCCCGGGCCATGCGGATCGCGTCGTAGCGCACCGCAGGGGCCGCGCTGCGCAACTGCTCAGCGAGCAACGCGGTGCGCTCAAGCACACGATCGCCCAGCAGCGTGTGCAGGGCACTCAGCACAGAGGTCGTCGGCGCGTGAACCCGGCCCTGCCGCTCCAGATCCTCGAACGCCGCGGCGACCTGCGGCGGCACGCCCGGAGCAGGTGCCGAGCCCCCAGCAACACCCGGCTCCGCCCCGGCCCGGCAGGACCCGTCATCATCCCGGCCGCTCTCGCCCGGTGTGATCTCCCGGAGCAGGCCGACCGCCGCCGGCACAACAGCGTCGCCGATCTCCCCCGGAGTGCACCGCGCCCGGTGCACGAGAGCAGCGAGCCGGACCTCGGGTGCTTCTGTCGTGTTACCGGCCAGAGCCGCAAGCCAACTGGCGGCCGCACCGTGTACGGCCGCATCCCGCAGCGCCACCGAGGCCACCGTCCGCACGATGAGCAGCCGCTCCACCATGCCGCTTCCGGGAAGCAGACTGCGCAGGACCTCCACCGCCCGTGCGCTGTCACAGAGAAAGAGTCCGAGGCCCTCGATCGCGGGCCGCCGCACCAGCCGATCGCGGTCCCTCACCCAGCGGACGAAGACCTCGGCGCGCCCACCTATCACTGCCAAGGCATCCACATGGGCTCTGGACTCGGTGCCGTCCGGCGCGAAGTAGACCGCCTCGGGATCCATGCCCAGGCACGTCTGGCCGATGCTGAGCAGCAGCCCGATGATCGAGGCGCGGTCAGGGGCCTCGGGGCTGTCGGCCATCTCGAAGAGAAACGGCAGGCTCGCCACGGTGCAGAGGTAGACATCCCCCTGATGGTGCGCCGCACTGTAGAAGTGGCTGAAAGCCTCGTCCCGGACACCGGGGTCCGTCGAGGCCATCCCTCTCAGCCAGCCGGGAACGTCGCTTGCCGGACCATAGGCGTGGCCCATCGACTCCCAGTCCACGCCGTCGATTTCATTGATCATCATGCGGGGCACTATGCCGAACAGCACTGACACCACCCCCGCAGTCGCCTGGGCGGAAGACACGGGCAGGAGCGAAGACCCCGCGCGGGAATGGTCAGCGTTCTGCCGGTGGCGACATGCGTCCCGGGCAAGCCTGACGTCGCCGGTGCGTCGCTGCTGCGTACCCGGTCCGGTCCCTCCCCCTGCGACGAGGACGCTGACCCGCGCTCGGGCCGACCCCCGGGCGGAAGCTAGGCTTTCCGGCAGCCCGTGCCGACATGTGGAGTGCGCGGGTCAGATTCCGGTCCCCGTGACGGGACCAGGAGTACGGCCGGAGTCGCCCGAGGCCCGGTGCTGCAGGCGGCCCTGCCTCGGCACCAGGCCGCGGTGATTCCGGCCAACACGGCCGCTGAGGTGACCGGCCTCGGTTCATCGCTCCCGCCCCGACGCCACCAGTCCGTACGGCGGGTCAGCGCGCGGATCCTGCGGGTGGTTTCGGTGAGCTGGTCCAGCAGGTGCTGGGCGGCGTGTTGTCTGGCTGCGGTCTTCTGGCTGGCGGTGGCGGCGGTCTCACCATGGTGCCGCACCGTGGTGAGAGCCGGCACGGCACGCCGGTGTTCCGGGACCCCTGAAGACCCCTCTGACCCAGGCTGTCCAGGCGAACGCGCGCCGCTTGGCGGCTACTCAGGTGGCTGGCCGGAGGCCCCTACGTACCAGTCGTCGGCCTCCGTCATCCCGTCCATGCTCGGCTGGTAGGGCTCGACGATGTCGTCGGCGTCCTTGAAGTACACCGTGACGCAGAGCGGGTACTCCTTCCCGGTGGGGGCCGTGACCGTCTTCCGGGGGGCCACCCATACGAATTTTCCCGGCTGGGTCCACTTCTTGCGGGCGAAGGTCAAGGAGGGGTCCGCCGTCCCCTGCCGCAGCAGGTCCGACCAGCTCATGTACGTCACCTCCCGAGCGTAGAACGTGAACTCCACAACTCGGTAGGAGAGTTGACAGTCACGGTCGCAGTCTGCTCGCCGTCGGGCCGGCAGTTCGCCGGGCCTCGTCTGGTGCTCATCCCCGATGGTCCGCAGCGGTCGGATGGTCCGGTGCCACACGCGCCCACCTCCTCCTGGACGGACGCGCATCGTCGAGCCCCCTGGCTGGGAGCGGCCGCGAAGGGACCGGACGGCATGTGCGCGGCACCCTGAACCCTCATCACCGCACGGTGTGTGGTGTGCGCGTGCCGTTGGCTCTGCTGAGGAGTACGTTCGCCGAACGAGCCCTTCACGCCGCGGACATGCGAGAGGATGCTCCTGTGATCATCGGGGATCTCTCAGCACGGCTGTCCGGCGCACGCGGCCGCCTCATCATCGAGCTCAGCCGCGCCGTGACCGACTGGGGCGGGCAGGTGCCCGAGGACCCCGGGGTGGCCGAGCTGGCCGTCCTCCTGGAGGGCGCCGCAGCGAAACTCCACGACGTCACCTCCTCCTCCACCCGAGCCGAACTGGCCGGTGCGGTCGGCCACCTGAGGGCTGCGGACCGCCTCGGCGGGCTTCTTCCGGCCGTGACCCTGTGGCATCTGGGCCAGGCGCTCCAGCGGGCCGCCACCCTCCCCGGTGCCACAGAGCCCACCACCGCTCCCGGTGCTCCGGCGCCCCAGACCTGCTGAGTTGACAGCAACATCTCCAGCCACCGGATCAGGGGCCTGCCGGCCTCGCGTGATGCGCAGCATCGAGGCGTCGGTCAGAACTGACCGGGCTGCCGTCCTCCCATCGAAGGAGCAACATGACCGACCGCGTCCGGCCCGCCGGGATCATGACGGGCCTGTCCGACTTCGACGCCCTCGCCGGGCCCGTGCCCCGCGGACAGGTCACCGCCGCCGTCGGGCGCACATCGTCGGGCATGACCGCCTTCGCCCTGTCCGCTGCCCGCCACAACGACGAGACCGGACACCAGGTCGCCCTCGCCAGCTTCGAGAGCGGAACCGACACCCTTATGGGCAACCTGGTCGCCGCCCACACCTCGGTGAACACCGACCGCCCGCTCTCGATCAACCCCGGCCGCCGAGCCCGCATCGACCGTGCCCGTGCGGCGATGGAGCGGTCGAACCTGCTGCTGTGGAGCGCCGAGTCGAAGTCTGGCAGGCCTTTCACGATCCTGATGGAGCAGATGAAGGCCCAGCCCGATCTCGACCTGCTGATCGTGGACGGCTACGGCCCGGCCGCCCACATGGAGCCTTCCGAAGGGGCGACGTTCGCCGCACTGGAGCAGTTCGCCCGCGAACGCGACGCCGCCGTCCTCGTGACCGCCCACCTCCACGCGCATGATCTCGCCGAGACCGACCCTCCGCCCCTTGCAGACCTGAGCCCCTTGGAGGAGGTGGTCGCCAAGGCTCCGACGGTGGTGATTCTGCACCGGCCCGACCGCGACGGAACAGTCCCGCAACGACGTGGCGAAGTCGACCTCATCGCCGCGCACGGCTGGTCCGGCACAGGTACCGCTACTGTGCGCTTCGAGCCCGAGTATCACCGCTTCGTCGACCTGCCCAACACCTGATCCGAACGGCGGAGATCGCCACCCTCACCCGCGTATCACCACCAGACCGTCCTGTGGCACCACGACCACGTCGGGGAGGGGCAGGGCTGCTTCTCAACTCGACCGCCGATGCGCGGCAGCAGTGAGTGCTCAAGTCCCGCAGCCGGGGTTCACGACCGTCCTCGCAACCGAACGGCATCGTTACCGCAAGGCTACCGAGGTCCACCAGATAACGGCGGGCCTTCACCGCGCCGACGCCGGGAAGGGACTGCAGAGATGAAGAGCGCGTGTCTGCCGGGCGGTGTCGTCGCCACGGTCCGGGACGTCGAGAAGCGAAAGACGCCCAGCCTTCAACGCCGTGAGCATCTCGCTGCGCTCCGTGCGGACCCGGCCGGCCTTCGCGAGCGCTTCGGCTCGCTGCTCAAGGGGGCAGGGCGGGGAGAGGGGTCGGTATGGCGCTCCTTCGTCGGTCGGACGTCCCGTCACGACCGACAGAAGCACTCCCCGTGCGGATGGTGCGCTCCCCGCTCCAGTCGCTGTGGACCGGAGGCTCAGGGGGGAACAGGCGTGGTCGGCCGGCGGTGAGCTGCCGGAAGAAGCGCTTCTCCTTCCGCTTGCGCAGGATCTGGTTACCAGCGGGCGTTGTGGGAGAGCTCTTCCCGGCAGGTGTCCAGGAACGTCTTCTGAGCGGCAACCACCGCTTCGGCCTTCAGCTGGAAGCGGTCCGCCTTCCGCTCGTCCAGGTCCAGGTCGCCGGCGGCCGTGACGAGCTTCTCGGCGGCGTCGATGACCTGGACGCTGCCGCACAGGCGAACCCCGTTGAGCGCACTTATCAGGTCACTGCTGATCTCCCACATCGCGGGCATCTGCGCCGTGAGCAGCTTGTACGAGGCCCGTCCGGCTTCGCGGCGCAGGTTGGCGAACTGGTAGCTGGAGGCGAAGGAAGGGGTCGAGGCGTCCAGCATCCGCCGGTACGCGCCTGCCCGGTCCTCCCTGCTGCCGAGCCGCGGGACACCCGTGGGCCGGTAGCGGCCTATCAGGGCGCCGAGCGGACCACCAGCGGCCTTGATGCCTGCCGTGGCCACACCAGAAGCGATCAGGTCCATGCTCGGTTCTATCGCCTACGCCGCGCCGAGCACCGGAGTTCCCGGGCCTCGCCGGTATCGACCGAAGGTACTGGGGCTGGAACGGGCGGTGACCGCGTGAACGCGGGCGGGGCGAGACCTTTCAGGCCGGAGACGTCGGCCAGGAGGAGGCGCGGGTGCGTGCAGCGGTCGCCGGGCACATGCGACGGCGGGCGTGAGCCAAGGCCCTCCGCCATCGTTGCCGGGGGAGAGGCGTCCCCGAGCCGATGTCCTGTCGGCGGGG
>JOAZ01000019.1 GCA_000720535.1 Streptomyces halstedii | reverse complement strand
ACTTCCTCCACACCTACAACCACCACCGCAGCCACACCGCACTCGGAGGCCAACCCCCGATCAGCCGCGTCAACAACCCTGCGGGGCAATACACCTAGGTCGTGTCCGGCGGATCACTGGCGGAGCCAGAGTCGGATCGCGGCGGCGGTAACGGTGCCGTGGAAGACGTAGGCCCGCTTGTCGTAACGGGTCGCGACCGCGCGGGAGTTCTTGAGCCGGTTGATGGTCCGCTCGACCTCGTTGCGGCGCCGGTAGAGGTCGCGGTCGAAGCTGGCGGGCCTGCCACCGCTGCTGCCTCTGCGTCGGCGGTTGGCCCGCTGGTCCTTCGGTTCCGGGATCGTGTGCCGGATGTGGCGTCTTCGCAGGTAGCGGCGGTTTCGGCGTGAGCTGTAAGCCTTGTCGCCACTGACGTGATCCGGCCGGGTGCGGGGCCGTCCGCCCAGTGGCCGGGGAACCCGTATCCGGTCCAGGACCTCGACCATCTGCGGGGCATCGCCCCACTGACCCGGCGTGAGCAGGAACGCCATGGGACGGCAAGCGCCTTCGCCGGCGAGGTGGATCTTGCAGGTCAGGCCGCCCCGGGACCGTCCGAGTCCCTCGTCGGGGCGGTGGTGCCGGGGCGTCGTCCTTTTTTCGGGATCCGCGGACGGACTGTGCGGGCGCCGGCCGCGTGCTGATGGGCCCGGCAGGACGTCGAGTCGACGCCCACCATCGACCAGTCGATCCGCCCGGCCAGGTCGGCGTCAGCCTGGACCGCGTGCAGGATCCGGTCCCAGGTACCGTCCGCCGACCAGCGGCGATGCCGTTCATAGACAGTCTTCCACGAGCCATAGCGTTCCGGCAGGTCACGCCACGGGACACCGGTCCGGACCCGAAAGAGGATCCCGTTGAGCACGGTGCGGTGGTCATTCCACCGGCCGCCCCGACCACCAAGAGGTGGCAGATGCGGCTCCAGCGATGACCACTCGCGGTTCGTCAGATCCCCCCGACCCATGCCCGAACCAACGAACGACCGGTCAGAAGGTCACATGATCCGCCGGACAGGGCCTAGTAGTAGCCCTTCGTGCCGTCAAGTAGCTCCCGGACGATGTCCGCGTGCCCTGCGTGTCGCCCCGTCTCCTCGACGAGGTGAATCAGTATCCAGCGGAGGTTGGCGCTGCGGTCGTGGAAGTCGGGGTGGCGGCCGGTTTCGTCCAGGCCGGCCGCGGCGATGACCGCGTTGCTGCGGGTGCACTGGGCCTCGTACTCCGCGAGGAGCTCTGAGAGGGGGCGGCCGGCGGTGTGCCAGTCGGCGTTCTCGCTTGAGTCGTCGAATGCGGGATTCTGCTTCTTGTCGCCGCCGAGGAACAGCACTTCCAGCCACATGTGCTCGGTCCAGCGCATGTGGGAGATGAGACCGGCCATCGTCATGTCCGGTGAGGTCGGGATGACCGGGCGGCGCGCGTCCTCGTCGCTCAGTCCTTCGCATTTCCAGCGCAGAATCTGCCGCTGCAGGTCCAGCCAGCCGACGAGCGCAGTGCGTTCATCCGCTTGGCGCGGGGGGCGTTCCAGTTCCGATGACATGGCGGCGCACGCTACCAGGGAGGTCGGGAGGGGGCACCTGGGTGACGGGCTCGTCCGCGATTTGCTGGTGATCTCCGAATGATGCCGCAGGGCGGGCCCTCGTCCTCGCAGTTCAAGGCGTCGCCCCAGCGATATCACCCATCAAACTTCGGCACACCACAAGGGGCTTCCGCGACACGGCCGACGAGCCGCAGAAGCCCGAGCCCGAGGAATCGACAACCCTCCGTTGTGCTCGGCTAGTTCGGACAGGACCAGATCGGGGCGCTGGGGCTGGTCCTCAATGCCCTCGTGCTGTTCCACACCCGGTACCCGGACGCCACGGTGAATCGGCTGTGTGGAGACGGTTCCGACGTCCGTGACGAGGACGTGGCCCGCCTCCCACCGTTCCTACGGCACCACATCAACCTGCTGGACCGGTACTCCTTCCGGCTCCCCGACCTGCTCCGCGGCCTGCGGCCGCTCCGCACCCCGGAGAGGGAGTGGCAAGTCCAGAAGGTCACGTCACCGTCAGGCCGGGGCGTCGTGGTCTCAGATCGGCGCCGCGGCTGGGCACAGCAAGGAGGCGGCCCAGGAGGCCCACAACCGGTGGATCGACGAGCGGGCCCAGCAGCGGGAGACCCATGGCAGTGGGGGCTGGGACGAGGATGATGTCACAACCGCTTGAATGCTCGCGGGCCTGCCGAATGAGGAGGAGCACATGAACGACGATGCCCGGACGGCAATCCGCCCTTTCGAACTCAGCGTTCCCCAGGCGGCCCTGGACGACCTGGCGGCACGGCTGGACGCCACGCGGTGGCCGGACGAACCCACCGCTCCTGGCTGGTCACAGGGAGTGCCGCCAACGTACCTGAAGGAGTTGGCCTCCTACTGGCGCACCACGTACGACTGGCGCGAGCAGGAGGCGCAGTTGAACCGGCTCCCCCAGTTCACCACCACGATCGACGGCGCGGACATCCACTTCCTGCACGTCCGCTCTCCCGAACCGGACGCGCTGCCGCTGCTGATCACCCACGGCTGGCCGGGGTCCGTCGTAGAGTTCCTCGACGTCATCGGCCCCCTCACCAACCCGCGCTCCCACCTCGGTGCGCCGACCGACGCCTTCGACGTGGTGATCCCGTCCATTCCGGGTTATGGCCTGTCAGGGCCGACCCAAGAGGGCGGCTGGGACATCCCCCGAGTCGCAGGTGCCTGGGCCGAGCTCATGCGGCGTCTGGGCTACCGCCGCTACGGTGCGCAGGGCGGCGACTGGGGGCATTCGATCACCCTGGAACTGTCCGCTCTCGCCCCCGAACAGGTCGTCGCCATCCACCTGAACACCCTGCTGACCCTGCCCCCGGAAGACCCGGCCGTGGCCGCCGGACTCACCGACGAGGACTGGGCCCGCCTGAACCGGCTCCTTGAGGCGGAGCCCGAGATGTCGGGGTACGCCAAGATCCAGGGGACTCGTCCTCAAACGCTGTCCTACGCGCTGACCGACTCTCCGATCGGGCAACTGGCCTGGATCGTTGAGAAGTTCAAGGAATGGACGGACAGCGCCGTTGTACCGGAGGATGCGGTCTGCCGCGACCGCTTGCTGACCAACGTGATGCTGTACTGGCTCACTGCGACCGCCGGATCCTCCGCCCGCCACTACTGGGAGGCGGCCCACCCCTCGAAGCCGGCACGCACCAGCCATCCCGCCACCCCTACCGGCGTCGCGGTCTTCGCCGCCGATATCGCGCGGCCGGTCCGGCGACTCGCGGAACGGGATCACAACATCGTCCACTGGTCCGAACTGCCCCGGGGCGGCCACTTCGCCGCGATGGAACAACCCGGCCTGTTCACCGCCGACGTCCGCACGTTCTTCCGGCGTTTCCGCTGACATCTCCAACGGTCAGCGCCGAGCATCGCCCGGCGCACCAAGAGGCTGGTGGCCTCGGCAAACGCCTCCGGCGAGGGATGGAAGCACTTGCGAACGTCCTCCGGCTTCTTGTGCCGCGACTTCGCCGGACCGGCGGAACCTGGAGCCGGTACGCCCCAGGAGATCACGCAAAGTCTCCAGCGGGCTGGGTTCCCGGGGGGGGGAACCAGCGACAGTTGAACACACGAGCTCACCAGTAGAGCGTCGGCTACAGGTCCGCGGTCCAGGGGTGTCCCGGGTGTACGCGGGCGAGTAGCCCGGCCAGGGTCTCGCGCTGAGCCGAGGACAGGTACGGGACGGTCGCCTCGAAGTCTGTTTGATCCTTTCGGCGGGCGTGCTTGGCCTTGAACAGCAGGACCAGTTCGGGCGCCAGATAGGGGATGCCTTCCTGGGTGTGACGGACGATGTCGCTGTAGGGGAGCCGGATCCCCTCATCGCGTCGACAGATCCAGGTGTCGCCGTCGTGCGGTTCGCGGAACACGTCGAGCAGGTAGTCTCCGGTAACCGGATCGCGGAGCCATGTCTGATGTACGGCAGCCAGCACCTCGGGTGTGGCGACCTCCCAGATCCGGCCGCTGCCTGCCGCGTCGAAGACATGTCCGGGGAAGCGGTCGCGGACCTCGGGAAAGCTCGCGGCCGGAATCGCGATCTCGATGTCTCCATGAGCGCGCGTCTGCCTGCCGCGGAACAAGTCCAGCGCCCAGCCCGCAGCCACGTACCAGGGCGTGCTGATCCCTGCCAGCCGCCGCGCGACCTCACTCGGGGTCCAGCAGGATGACCACCTGGCGTGGAGGGCTTCGATCTCGTCGGGTGACAGCTCGATGCCGCCGCTGGGTAGTTGTTCGCTCACCGCGGGAATCTATCAGCGGGCCCGAAGCGCTGGCCACGGTCGATGAAGGAGACGGACGGTCCCTTGAGCCGTGCACCACTGGCGATCACACAAAGTCACCAGCCGGTTGGGCTCCTCGGCGAACTCGCCGTAGTGGGACACGGGATACCACCAGTATCAGCTCCCCAGCTCCTCCTCGCCGTGCCGGGACGGCTGTCCCTGACAGACGAAGGGGCGCTCACTGTCCGAAGAGCCGCCTCCCGGCCGGGAGGCGAGGCCACGGCGGGAGAGCGCGCCGGTCTTTCGCATGGCGCGGGCGATGTGCTGCTCCACCGTGCGGGGCGAGAGATGCAGCGTCGCGGCGATCTCCCGATTGGTCAGACCGGAGGCCGCGAGCTGGGCGACCTCCGCCTCACGGGGGGGGACAACTCATCGGCGTGCGAGGGCCGTCCGGGAGGGCGGCCCTTCTTGGCCGGCTGCCTCGTGCGCAGCAGGGTTCTGGTCCAAGCCGCGTCCCAGACCGCGCCCAGACCGGTGAAGCGCTGGGCGCAGGATTCCAGCTCGGTGACCGCCGACAGGACAGAGGTGCGCGAGGACCCTGTGATCGCCGACAGGACGGAGGCGCGGGAGGACGCCGTGCCCGCCGGCGCGGAGATGTCGGCTCCCTCCGCGACCGGGCCGGGGCCGGCTTCGGTGTGCGCGGCGAGCACACAGCGCGCGGCGCCCTCCGCCGCCAGTGCCTGGGCGTAGGGCGGGGCAGGCGCGCGTAGGCCGCCGCGGCCTCCCGGTGCAGCTCCGCGGCCCGCAGCAGTCCGTCCCGCCCCTCCCGAGTCGGCGCTCCCGTTTCGGCGAGCACCGCACGGCTCCAGGTCAGCGCGGCCCTGGCGGCCGGCGCGTCGCCCCGGTCGAGGCCCCGCGCGAAGTCCTGGACCATGGCGTGCGCGGTGGCGCTCTCGCCCGCGCGCGTCAGCGCTTCCACGGCCCAGGGCGCGAGTTCCGCGGCCCACGACCACACCCCCTTCCCGGCCACCACCGCCCATGCCGCACGCGCCTGTTCCGCCGCGGCTTCCAGCTCCTGGCGGGCCAGGGCGAGGCGTATCAAGGCGCCGGCCGCGGTCGCGGCCAGCGGCACGGGAAGGCTTTCCGTGCCGCTGGTACCGCGTTGGGACAGCCAGGAGGCCGCCTCCCCCCAGTCACCCTGGGCCAGGGCGAGCAGACCGCGCACGATGTACGCGTCGGAGGCGATGCCCGGCATGTCGGCGGTCGTGGCGACGAAGTCCTCGCACCGCTTGGCCAAGCCGGGCCACTGCCCTGTCCACCAAGCCTGGTCCGCTCGTACAGCCTGCGCAGCGCCTCAGGCGTCCAGTCCTCACCGAGCGCTTGCACGGCGGCCTGGCGGACGCGTTCTTCGTTCCAGGGGGCCAGCCGGTACCGGAGCACTGTCATCCGGGACGGGTACGTCATCGGCGAGCCGCCCAACGGCAGTGCGGGAACAGGGAGTTCCTCAGGACGGTAGGTCACCGCGGCCGCCGAGCCCGGCTCCAGCGCCTCCAGCACGCGGCGCAGCCGACGAAGTTCGTCCTCGTCCGCCCGGTGGACGTCTTCCACCAGCCACAGGGCCGGGGTGCGCCGGTGCTCGTCCTCCGGCGACGGCCCGCCGCCGGTTCCGCAGCGCCACCACAGACAGGTCTTCTCCGCCTCCTCGGCCAGGTCGGCCACTTCCTGGAGCAGGTGGCTCTTTCCCTCTCCGGCGGCGCCTTCGACGAACAGCAGCAGCGGTTCGGCACGCTTCTGGACCAGGGTGTGCGCCAGGGGCAACGCAGCGGGCCCACACATCGCGATCACGCCGTCATCCTCGCTCTCCTTCTTCCGGACAGCCAGGCCCGCCGCGTCCGGCACCTCACCAAAGCCTCGTCAGCGCCACCGGGGCGCCGGAAACGGAACCGTCTCCACGGCACGCCCTCGGAACGAACCGGGTGCCCGGGGCCGGATCACCGGTCCGTGCCGGCTCCGGTTCCGGCACCGTACCAAGACGATGAGACAACCGGGCAGACACCGGAGCAGAGCCCCGACCGCCTCTCCCCGCACCGGCCACCGGCCCGAAACCACGGTCGGCGGCCGGTGCGGAGAGCGGGCCGTACGCCGGCCCCCGACCCGGTCCCGGAAATGGTCGAGGGCCGGAACCGGCCCTGCCTACATCGGTCAGGCAGCCCGTTGGCCGGGCTTGAGCACGACCTTCGAGTATCCGTCCTCCCTCTTGTCGAACCGCTGGTATGCGTCCGGAGCGTCCTCCAGGGGCAGCCGCTTGGAGACGACGAAGCTCGGCTTGGCGCGGCCGGCGATGATGAGGTCGCGCAGTTGCTGGTTGTACGCCTTGACGTTGGCCTGGCCGGTGGCCATCCGCAGCCCTTTCTCCCAGAACTCCCCGATGTTGAACAGCAGTCGGCCGTGTGCGGCGTCCTCGTTCGGAGCGCCGGGATCGGAGGGTACGTACAGGCCGACGACACCGAGCATGCCGGTGGCCCGGACGGCCTTCACGAGGCTGTTGAGGACGATCGCCGGCTGCTCCTCGCCTTCTTGCACGGTGGCCTGGTAGCCGACGGCATCGATGCCCTTGTCGGCTCCGACGCCGCGTGTCTGCTCGGTGATCTGCTCGACCGCGTCGACCTTGCTGTAATCGACGGGAACGGCGCCGATCTGCTCGGCGAGCGCCAGGCGGCTCGGTACCTTGTCGATGACGAACACCTTTGACGCGCCCCGCAGCAGCGCCGAGTAGGCCGCCATCAGTCCAACCGGTCCGGCGCCGGACACCACTACCGTCTCACCCGGGCTGACCTGGGCCAGCTCGGCGGCGTGGTATCCGGTGGGGAAGATGTCGGCGAGCATGGCGAAGTCGTCCTCGTGGTCCGTCCCGGGCGGCAACTGCAGGCAGTTGAAGTCGGCGAACGGCACTCGCAGGTACTCTGCCTGTCCGCCGCCGTACGGGCCCATGGACACATAGCCGTAGGCGCCCCCGGCGAAGCCGGGGTTGACAGTCAGGCAGAAGGCCGTGCGGCCCGCCAGACAGTTCCTGCAGAAACCGCAGGCGACGTTGAACGGCATGCTGACCCGGTCGCCCGGCTTGACGCTGGCAACCCCTTGCCCGACCTCCTCGACGATCCCCATGTTCTCGTGTCCGAAAACGATCCCCGCTTTCGCGGCGGTACGGCCCTCGTACATGTGGAGGTCGGAACCGCAGATCGCGGTCGAGGTGATGCGGACCAGGACATCGGTGGGGTCCTGGATGCGGGGGTCTTCGACCTGCTCGACGGCGACCTTGAACGGTTCTTTGTAAACTACGGCCTTCACCATGTGCTCCTTCCACCGAGACAGCACTGATGCGACGTACGCCGTCCTTCGGCTCAGTCGCGTTCCGGCCGACGGCCGGGCACTACCAGCCCGGTGGCCGCCGTGAGCGGCTTCCCTGGCGGTGGTGTGGATGTGTTCCTGGAGAGCTCGGGCGACGTGGGCCGGACGTCTCGCTCCTGACGCGTGTGGTCCCTTCCTGCGGTGAGGCTGTCAGTCACCTTGCGCCGAGGCGGTTGCCTCGTACCGGAAGGCGGGAATGGGCGGCGTGCCGGGAAGGGGCCCGATTCGCGGCACCCGACAGTCAGGACGTGGCCTCAGGCTCCCACAGCGTCTGTCGCAGCCCTGGTGACCCAACGCTCCTACGACCGACTCCCGTCATCCAGTTGGGCGGGCCTCCAGAACCTTCTGTCCAACCGTGCCACACATCTCTCCGGTCGTCTTGTCCGGTGGTTTGCCCAGCACGGCCGGACGGCGCGGCATCAGCCTGCCCGCGGCCCCGGCGACCGGGAAACCGGTACAGCAGACCCTCCGGGCGGTACCGGCCGGGGAGGCCGTGCGGGTCGCGTGCGGGCCCGGCTGGAGTTGAACCACAGGCGTATCAGCAGTACGCGGAATCCGGCCATTCGCCCCGGACCTGCCGGAACCGACTGTGCGGGCGGCAGCCGCACGGAAGACTGCCCGTGTAACTGTATGCATACTCAAAGTGAGGGTGACGTGTTCTTCGGCAAGAACGGCGGGGACGACGCGGACGGCAACGGGGACCGCGACGAGGCTTCCAGCGGGCTGACTATGCTGCATCAGGCGATGCTGCACACCAGCACCACGCTGAGCGAGACCCTCGACCGGGGGCTCACCGACGTGAAGAGCGCCAACACGGAGGCCCATACCGCCGTGGCCAAGGAGCTCGCCCGCACGACCAAGGCGCTCCAGGACACGCAGAAGCTTCTGCCGTTGCCCTACTCGACCCAGGGCTCGGACAAGGACAGCGCTACCGCCGATCAACTGCGGCAACTGCAACAGCTAGTGACCGGCATGCAGACAACCCTGGGCAGCGTCGCGCAGGGCGTCGCGTCACTGGCGCCCGTGCCGGTTCCGGCGATGGTCACGGCCGGCGAGAGCAACGGGTACGCCTCGGCGGCGGCCGAGACCGTGCACGCCGGAAGGTCTCTGCTGGACGGGGTGCCGGAGCAGCGGGCGGACAGCGTCACCGTCGGCATCCCATCGGCCGGGGAAGGCCCCGCCCCTGCAGACGGCGCGGACGCGACGGGTACGCATGCTGTCGAAACCGGGGCCGTGGTCGAAGGCGCACCTGGCGACGAGGGCGGACCGCGGGCCGGGCTGGAGACGGAGGCCCCGCTGACGCGTGAGCAGGTGGCCGAGGCGGTGCGTGAGGCGCTGACAGAGGGGGCGGAAGCCCCTCTGACGCGGGGACAGGTGGCCGAGGTGGTGCGCGAGGTGGTGGCCGAGGAGCTTGCGCCACTGGTTGCCGCGCTCCCTGGCCCCGTGGCTGACGGCGCGCCTTCCACTGTCGCGGAGCTGAGCGGGCAGATCGCCGCCCTGCGCGCGGAGGTCACCGGCCTCGCTGAGCGCCTCCCGGCCGAACCGCAGGACGCGAACACCGAAGGGCGGGATCGGCCCGTCGCCGATCCCGAGCACAGCAGAGTACTGACACAGGCGGCGGGCATCTCTTCCGCCGTGCTGGTGTGCCACCGCGACCTGTGGGAGCTCCTGTCCGGCTGGGCCGGCGGGCACCCCCACTTCCGTATGCCTCCGCAGATCGCCGACCAAGGCGAGAACCGCATCGCAGCGGACATCTCGGGCCGGTCACTCATCGCCGTCCTCATCAGCCTGTCCCACCTGCGGCACACCGCCACCGAAGGTGACGGCGACCGGGAGCTCGCCGAGGCCGTCTACCAGCGCATCGGCAACAGCCTCGCCGCCCTCTCCCCCGACGACGGCCCGCTCGTCACCATCACCCTGGACGACCGCACCCCTCACACCGGCGACGTCTCCGATTCCTGACCGCCCCACAGGTGCGGTGGAGGGTGATCGCGCGTCGGCCACCCTCCCCGCCGACAGTAAAGCGACCGTGTGAACGGCCGAAGGGCCACCAGCGATGCCGGACACCACAGCCGCCTTGACGAGGTCCTGACAGGCCGGGGGATCGCCGGCCACGATTCACCGACCACCACGCAGCGCCACCCGCACCCGGATGCCTGCAAGATCACGGCGGCCGGGGCGGCGCTCTCGGCTCACTTCGGGGTCCTGCGCGAACCACCTCGCCGCCGAGCCCGATCGTCACTGATCTGCGACTGTCTCCAGTCGGGACGACAGGATTTGAACCTGCGACCCCTTGACCCCCAGTCAAGTGCGCTACCAAGCTGCGCCACGTCCCGCTGCCGCCTGACCTGGGGTTTCCCCTGGCCGAACGCGCATGAGAACAATACCGCACTCGGGCGGGTGGTCACGAACCCCTTGACGCTTGACCTCAACCTTGGTTGATGTTGAACGCTGAGCCACATGACGAACACGACCCACGCACCGGCGTACGGATACGACGACCTGCACCGGCTGATGAGCCTGATGACGGGCGACGAGAAGCACGGGCCCGCGGCCACCTCCACGCTGGACACCCTGTGGGTGCTCTACAACCGGGTCCTGCGGGTCTCACCCGCCACGGCCGGCGCCCCCGACCGCGACCGGTTCCTCCTGTCCAAGGGACACGGCCCGATGGCCTACTACGCCGTACTGGCCGCGCGTGGCTTCTTCGGCGAGGAGTTGCTGCCCGGGTTCGGGGCGTACGACTCACCACTCGGTCACCACCCGGACCGGGTGCTCGTGCCGGGCGCGGAGATCGGCAGCGGCTCGCTCGGGCACGGGCTCCCGCTCGCCGTGGGAAGCGTGCTGGGACTGCGGGCCCAAGGCCTGACCGGGCCCCGCGTCTGGGTGCTGACGGGCGACGCCGAACTGGACGAGGGCAGCAACCACGAGGCGATCGCCTACGCCGGCCCGGCGGGCCTGGAGCAGCTGCACACCGTGGTGATCGACAACGCCTCCGCGTCGTACTCCCGGCCGGGCGGAATCGCCGCCCGGTTCGAGGCCGCCGGCTGGTCGGCCCGGACGGTGGACGGCCGGGACCACGACGCGCTGTACGACGCCTTCACCGCCCCGCATCCCGGCCGCCCGCACGCCGTGATCGCCCGCGTCGACCCCAAGCACTGAGCGTCGTGCCCCCGGCCCCGCGGCCGACCGCCACGAGGCCGGGAACGACCCAGGACCACCCAGGACCAGGACCCAGGACACACGGAGGACACCCATGGACACGATGCGCGACCGCTTCATCACCACCACCACACGGCTGCTGGACGAGGACCCGCGCCTCGCCCTGGTTCTCGCCGAGATCAGCCGCGATGGCTTCGAGGGTGCCGCGCGGGCCCATCCCGACCGGGTGGTCCATGTGGGCATCAGGGAGCAACTGCTGATCGGCGCCGGGGCCGGGATGGCACTGACCGGGATGCGCCCCGTGGTGCACACGTTCGCCAGCTTCCTGGTGGAGCGGCCGTTCGAGCAGGTGAAGCTGGACCTGGGGCACCAGGGAGTGGGCGGCGTACTCGTCAGCGCCGGGGCGTCCTACGACTGGCCGGCCGGCGGGTTCACCCACATGGCACCGGGCGACGTCGCCCTCCTGGACACCCTCGACGGCTGGACGGTGCACGTCCCCGGGCACCCCGATGAGGCGGAGGCACTGCTGCGGCGGGCCGTCACGGGGGACGACCGCGTCTACGTACGCCTCTCCCTCCAGTCGAACGGTGTGGCGCACCCGGTGACCGGGGGCGGGTTCACACCCCTGCGGCAGGGATCCGCCGGGGTGGTGGTGGCCGTCGGACCGACGCTCGACAACACGCTCGCCGCGACGGAGGGCCTGGACGTGACAGTGCTCTACGCGACCACCGTCCGCCCCTTCGACGCCCCGGGCCTGCGGAGCGCGGTAGGCGCGGGCCCTGCGGCCGACGTGGTGATCGTCGAGCCCTACCTGGCCGGTACGTCGACGGCTGCGGCCAACGACGCCCTTGTCGACCTTCCCCACCGGGTGCTCGGCCTCGGGGTGTCCCGTGAGGAGCTGCGCCGGTACGGGCAGCTGGAGGAGCACGTCGCGGCGCACGGCCTGGACCCGGACGGACTGCGTCGGCGGATCACCGGGTTCCTGCACGGCTGACGCCCGTCGCGAGCGCTCACGGCTGCCGCGGGCAACTGCCCGGTGCCGAGAAGGCCGGGCAGGCCGCCCCGGGCGGGCGGCGTCAGCGGGCCGCGAGAAAGCCGCGGTACCAGGCCAGCGTCTCGTCCAGGGCGTCCGCGAGCGGGGTGGGGGCGAGACCGTACGCCTCCCGTATGGCGGAGGAGTCGACCGTCTGGCCCTCGGTGTGCTGGTAGAACATCTCGGCGTACTCCGCCATGAAGACGTCGTCGAACGGGCCGAACGGGCGGGGTTCGCTCATCACCGTGACGTCCAGGGGCCGCCCGGTGCGCTCCTCGATCATGCCGAGGATCTGACGCGTGGTGAGCGCCGGGGCCGTCGGCAGGTGCCAGACGCGCCCGTCCCCGTCCGGGTGCTCGGCGAGAGTGGCGAGACCGCGCGCGACGTCACGGATGTACGTGTAGCTGTGCGGGAGGTCGATGTCGCCGAAGCCCGGGACCTCCCCGCCGGTCAGCGCCGCCGGGAAAACCGCGCCGCCGAGCGTGGAGTTGAGAACGCCGGGGCCGAAGAAGTCGGCGGAGCGGCCGAGGACCACACGGACGCGCCCCTGGGCGTGCGCGGCGAGGTAGAGCGCGTCCAGCTCCGCGCGCATCACCCCCTTGCGGGTGGTCGCCCTCCAGGGTGTGTCCTCGGTCATCACGGCGCCGTGCGTCTCGCCGTACGGGTAGAGCGTGTCGAGGACGACCAGACGGGCGCCGGCCTCTTCGGACGCGGCCAGCACGGCCTTCTGGATCAGCGGCATGACCTCCACCTGGAGGTGGTAGCCGACGTTCACACAGTGGTGGACGACCGCTGCTCCCGCCACGGCCGTGCGGGCGCCGTCCGTGGTGGACACGTCGGCCGGGAACCGGGTGACACCGTCGATCACGGGCCCCCTCCCCTGCCGGTCGACCAGACGGACGTCATGCCCTCGGCCCGCGAGCTCCCGAGCGAGTGAGGTGCCCGCCGGCCCGGCGCCGAGCACGGCGTGCAGGGCGGGGGCGGACGAGGACGCAGGAGCAGGTGCGGACGCAGGAGTGGATGCGGACGCGGGAGTGGATGCGGCGGTCATGGTGGGTGCCCTTCGACGAACGCCGACTGGATGCCAGCTGGCGTGTTGCGGTGTCACTTTCGACACGAGTTATTTCAATAGTTACGGAGCATAACTCCAGCGAGAGGCCGTCGCAAGGGTGCTTGTTAAGCTCCGTAACGGAAGTGAGCCGCCTTCGCGGCGCTCACGCCTCACCCACGGATGAAGGAGCCGGTGATGGTCCGAGCCCAGGAGGGCCCGCGCGCCAGGTATCGGGAGCAGACCCGGTCGGAGATCAAGCAGACGGCGCTCGGACAACTGGCCGAGTCAGGGGTCGGCGCCCTGGCGCTGACCCGCGTCGCCAAGGAGATGGGGCTCTCGGGTCCGGCGCTCTACCGGTACTTCGCCAATCGGGACGACCTGCTGAGCGCCCTGATCAGGGACGCCTACGACGACGCGGCGGCAGCCGTCGGGCAGGCGGCCGCCGAAGCCGAGGCGCGTGGGCGGAGTCCGCGTGAGCGGTTGCGGGAACTGGCCGATGCCTACCGCGCCTGGGCGATCGACGAGCCGCACCGCTACCTGTTGATCCAGGGGGCACCCGTGCCCGGCTATGTCGCGCCGGACGACACCCGGGGCCGGGCCCGCGCGGTGCTCGGGCCGTTCCTGCCGGTCTTCGCGAACGGCACACCGGAAGCCGGGCTGGCCGCGCTGGTGGTGGAGATGACGGACTGGCTCGCCGAGGACGAGAGCGTGGGCGCCTGGGTGGCGGAGTACGCGCCCGACGTACTCGGCGACCTGCGCGCCCCGTCGTACGCGCTGGCCGGCACGGTCCTCGTATGGGCGCAGCTGCACGGCTCGGTCGGGCTGGAGGCCGCGGGGAACTTCACCGGGATGGGGCACGGCGGGGGCACCCTGCTCATGGCCCAACTGAACCTGCTGGCGGACGCGTTCGCGCTGCGCTGAGTGCGAGACCCCCGCCCGGGCCCTCGGGACGACGGACCGGTCGTGGGCCAACCGGGCGGCGTCGGGGACGACCGGGCGCCCAAGTCCGAGCGCCTGGGTCCGGGCGCCCGGGTCGGTTCCTCGCTCCCGCCCTGCCCCGTCCGGCCGTACCCCGTCCCGTGCTGCCCCGTCCCGTACTGCCCCGCCCCGTCACCAGAGGTGCGGCGCCCGCCCGTCGATGTACCCGACGAGTTCCCCCGCCAGCACCTTGATGGCGTGCAGCCCTTCCCGGCCCCAGGCGCGCGGCACGGTGTCCACCGCGCAGACCGTGCCGAGTGCGACCCCCGTACCGTCGATGAGCGGGGCTCCGAGGTAGGAGCGGATCCCTATGCCGTCGACCACGGGGTTCCCGGCGAACCGGGGGTAGTCGCAGACGTCCTCCAGCACGAGGGCCTTGCGCCGCGCGAGGACGTGCGGGCAGTAGCCGTGGTCCCGGGCCAGTTGGCGCAGACGACCGCCGCTGCTCGCCGCCGCGACGCCCAGGTCGTGTCCGCTGCCCGTTCCGGCCGGGGTGTGCAGCCCGGCGAAGAACTGCCGGTTCTCGTCGATGAAGTTGACCATCGAGTAGGGGGCCGAGGTCACCGCGGCCACCCGGTCGGCGAAGGCGTCGAAACTCTCGAACGAGGCGTCGGACCGCCGCCCCAGGCCGAGTCCGCGCAACCGCGCGCCACGGACCGACGCGTCCCGGTCCACCGGGGTGAGGAGCGGCCGGTCCGTCCCCCCAGGGGTCACGAACGGGCCCCGAAACCGGAGAACGGCGCCGCGACTTCGGCCGTGGCGTTGATGAGGTGCTGCACCAGGGTGACCAGCGCACCCGTACCCGAGCTGGCGATCCGGGCGTCGCACAGGACGACCGGCACCGCGGGACCGAGGTCGAGTGCCGCACGCACCTCGTCGGGTTCGTAGCGGTAGGCGCCGTCGAACTCGTTGACCGCGACGATGAACCCGATGCCGCGCCGTTCGAAGTAGTCCACCGCGGCGAAGCATTCGGCGAGCCGCCGGGTGTCGGCCAGGATGACGGCCCCCAGCGCCCCCTTGGAGAGCTCGTCCCACATGAACCAGAAGCGCTCCTGCCCCGGCGTCCCGAACAGGTAGAGCACATGCTGCTCGGAGAGGGTGATCCGGCCGAAGTCCATGGCCACCGTGGTGGCCGTCTTGGACTCGATGCCGTCCAGGTTGTCGGTCGCCACACTGACCTGGGTCAGCAACTCCTCGGTACTCAGCGGCGCGATCTCGCTCACGGCGCCCACGAATGTCGTTTTGCCGACGCCGAAGCCGCCCGCGACCAGGACCTTGAGGGCCACGGGAAAGTATCCGGAGCTTCCGGTGCTGTCAGAGCTGTCGTCGTAGACCATCGAGCACTGCCTCCAGCAGGGATCGGTCGGTGGGCATGTCATGGAAGGCGGGGGCGTGCGCGGTGACCGCGCCGCAGTCGACCAGGTCACACAGGATGATCTTGGTGATCGCCGCGGGGAGCCGGAGATGGGCGGCGATCTCGGCCACGGAGGTCGGGCCCTCGCACAGGTCCAGGGCCACGGCGTGTTCCGGTCCCGGCGGAGGGTCGGGCTCGATGCCCGTGGCCATCACCAGGGAGAGCAGGTCGAGTTCGGCGGTCGGCCGGGTCCGGCCGTTGCTGACGGTGTACGGGCGGATGAGCCGGCCGGCCGCGTCGTCGAGCAGGGGCCCGTCCTGCGGGGCCGGCATCCTCACAGCCCCGGGGCGAACGGCGCTCCGGCCGTCTGCCGGACGGGTGTCATCAGGTACGGCCGGACGCTCTTGACCAGCATGGCCATCTCGTACCCCAGCACGGCGGCGTCCGCCTCCCGGCCGGAGAGCACGGCGAGACACGTCCCCGACCCGGCGGTCGAAACGAACAGAAGCGTCGAGTCGAGCTCGACCACGACCTGGCGCACATCACCGTTGTCCCCGAAACGGGCACCGGCGCTGCGGCCCAGCGAGTACAGCCCGGCGGCGAGGGCCGCCATGTGGTCGGCACTGTCGGCGTCCATGCCGTGAACGGATTTCACCAGGCCGTCGGCCGAGAGCAGGACGGCGCTGCGTGTATAGGGCACGCGCTGTACCAGCCCGCTCAACAGCCAGTCGAGGTCCGCGACCTGACCGGACGGCATATCGCTCGTCATGGTGCATCTACTCCTTGAACGTGTTCTCGGTTCGTGGGCCGGCCTGGGGCGACAGCGGGCCGCCGTAGCCGGATTCGGCCGCTCCCGGGCCGCCGTAACCGGCACCGGTCATCTGCGGGCCGCCGGATCCGGTACCGGTCACCCGCGGGCCGCCGTCGCCGGGGTCGGGCAGCGCCCCGGAATCGGAGGCGGTATGGCCACGGACCGGCAGGGGCGCGAGGCCGTGGCCGGCCGGCCGGCCGCCGACGGCCACCGCGGGCCCCGGTGCCTGTGGCCCGGCGGCGTGCCCGGTGGGCTCGGGATCCTCCGGTGTCTGGGTGTCGGCGAGATCGACCCCGCGGCGGAAGGCGGCCATCAGCCCCGGGTCGTGCAGGATGTCGGTGCCCTCCGTCCGGGGCGCGGGCGCTTCCCTGAGCTGCGGGACCAGGTGCTCCTGGTTGCTGCGCCGGGGCAGTTGGGGGCGTCCGCGAGCCCCTTGCGGAGCCGCCGGGCCGTCACCGCCGGGCGGAGGCGCGGTGTGTGGGACGGACCGGGCGCCGGGCGGTGGCGCGGTGTGTGGGACCGGCCGGGCACCGGTCGGAGGCGCGGCGTGGCTCGAGGCGTCGGTCCGCTCGTGGCGCGGCGGTGGCGCCTCTTCCCCGCGCGGGGTCTGCCGGGGCATCCGGTCGGGACGGAGCGTCGGCTGCACCGTGGGCGAGGGCGGTGACTGCGGCGCGGGCACGGGGGCGGGCCGCGACAGCACGGGACCGGCGCGGTCGGAAGACGGCGGCGCCTCGGCCGGGGAGGGCGGGGTCGGCGGAGCGACCGCCCGGTCCGGGTACCGGGGCACGGCACCGGTGTTCCGGGGTGTGGTCCCTGTGGGCCCTGCGGCCGCCGCGCCGGGCACCTCCTGGGTGTCGCAGTCGATGCCGAGGAGGACCTGCGGCAGCACGAGTACCGCCTGTGTGCCGCCGTAGATGTTGCTCTGCAGTCGTACGGCGATGCCGTGCCGACGAGCCAGGGAGGCGACGACGAACAGACCGATACGGCCGTCCTGGAGAAGGTGGGCGACGTTGACCTGGTCGGGGTCGGCGAGCAGGGTGTTCATCCGCTGCTGCTCGGGGGCGGGCATGCCGAGCCCCCGGTCCTCGACCTCCAGGGCGAGCCCGGCGGTCACCCGCTGGGCGCGCAGCAGGACCTGGGTGTGCGGGGCGGAGAACACGGTGGCGTTCTCGACGAGTTCGGCCAGCAGATGGATGACGTCGGCGACGGCGTGCCCGCGCAGGGTCCCGTCGACGGGCGGCACCAGCTTGACCCGGGGGTAGTACTCGACCTCCGCGACCGCCGAGCGGAGCACCTCGGTCATGCTGACCGGGTTGCTCCACTGCCTCCGCGAGACGGCTCCGCCGAGTACCGCGAGGTTCTCGGCGTGCCGGCGGATACGGGTGGCGAGGTGGTCGACGTGGAAGAGGCCCTTGAGCAGGTCGGGGTCCTCCACCTCGTGTTCGAGTTCGTCCAGGATCTGGATCTCGCGGTGCACGAGGGACTGGAGCCGTCGCGCGAGGTTGACGAACACCTCGACCTTCTGTTCGTTCCCGGTGCGGCTGAAGAGCTGCGAGGCCTCGACGACGGCGGCGACGGCCCCTTCGTGCGCCCGGCCCATCTCCTGGGCGAGCAGGTCGAAGGCGTCCGCGGTGGGGGCGGTGGGCGGCGCCGGGCAAGGGGGCGTCACGGGTTCGCCGCCGCGGAGCCGCTCCACGACCGCGCGCAGTTCGGTCTGCTGCTCGGCCTGGGTGCGCCGCAGGGCGAGGGAGCGGTCCAGTACGCCGGCGGAGACGCGGTGCGCACCGAGGAACGCCGCGGCCACGGCCGCGACGGCGAGGGCGCCGGAGCCGCCGAGCGCCGCCAGGAGACTGCCGGACGGGCGCACCCCGGAGGCCCGGACGGCGAAGAGCACGGCCGCGGCCCCGCTCAGCGCGGCGGCGACGGCGGGCAGCACCGCCGTACGGAGCAGTTGGCGGCGCAGCGGGACCTCGGGGGCGGGCTGCCCGGCGCGCGGCCGGCCCGCGGCCGACTGCGAACGGCCACCCGGGCGGCCGTGCCGCCCGCCCTCTCGGCGTTCCGGTCGCGCGGTGGGTGCGCGAAGTTGAGACATCATCGTCCTCGGTACGGGGCACCAGGAATCGGCATTCGTGTGGTGACACCCACGGTGGTCGGTCAGGCCGGGGCCAACGGCAGCACGGACTCGACCGATAGGAGCCCACCGTTGATCACCGACCACACACGGTAGTCACGAATCCCCGGGCCCTGATGCGCAGTTGTCGAACTTGCCCGCCAGGCGTCCCGCTCTGGTATGACACCTCGCACGGGTTGCCGATTACCCCTTGGGCCGTGTTCGACCACTTGCTCGACATGCCGTCTGGTGTACGTATCAGGCGCGTGCGGCGTCGGCCGCGGCCGCCGCCGGGCCCGGACGGTCCCAGGGCTCCGGTGCCTTCCGCGCTCCCGCGTGCGGTACGAGGCCGTGGTCGGCCAGCGGGCCGACGGTCAGGCCACTCGCCCTGAGGCCGCCGACGAGTTCCGGGAGCATCGCCAGGGCCGGGCGCCAGCGGTCCGAGCCCGACAGGTCGGCGTCGTGCAGCAGGATCGTGTCGCCCACGCCGTACAGCTGGCCGCGCACGGTCTCCAGGACGCCTTCGGGGGTGGCGTCGGCCGTCCAGTCCTTTCCCCAGGCCGACCACAGCACCGGCCGCAGCCCGCAGCGCCGCGCGGCGGCCCAGCGGCCGCCGGTCAGGATCCCGTAGGGCGGCCGGTACCACTGCGGGCGGACACCTGAGATCCGGCGTACCTCCTCGGCGGCTCCCGAGACCTCCCGCAGGTCCCGGCCGGGGGCGGGCAGCCACGGGCGGCTGTGCGTCCAGCCGTGCACGGCGAGTTCGTGACCGCGGCGGACGATGTCGCGGCCGAGCTCGGGGTGCTCCGCCAGCCTCTCCCCCATCACGAAGAACGTGGCACGCGTGTCCAGCCCGTCGAGCACGTCCAGGAAGTACGGGGTGGAGCGGGGGTCCGGGCCGTCGTCGAACGTCAGGGCCACGTGGTCGGGGTCGCCGAGGCCCGTCAGGGCGGGCAGGAAGGTCCGGCGCAGTCCCGGCAGCCAGGTGCCGGCCGGGACGATGTGCGCGGTGGCCGCCAGGGCGGTGGCGGCCAGGGAGGCGCGGAGTGCCGGGAGGGTGATCGGGTGTCCGGGGTGCATCGGGATCGTCTCTCGCCTTCGTCGTCGTCCGTCATCGGTGGCCGCCGCGGGCACGGCGCCTCGGCGGTGTCTTGGCGTCCCAGTCGCCCGCGACGGCCGGGGACAGCGAGAGGCCCACCGTGCCCGCGGCCAGCAGGCAGACTCCGAATACGGCCTGCACGGGATGGGCTCCCAGGGCGACGTGCTCGTCGAAGAGCACCTTCCCCAGCCCCACGCTCACCAGCGCGTCCCCCAGGGTGAGTGCCGGCTGCGAGGCGGCCAGGGAACCGGCGCGCAGGGTGCTCTGGAGCAGCAGGAGGCTCAGCAGTCCGGCAGCACACGCGGCGTACAGGTAACCCGTGGCGAGGAGGGCGGTCATTCCCTCCGGGATCCGGCCGGTCACCTCTTTGACCAGGGCCGCGGTGCAGGCGAAGCAGGTGGCGGTCGCCATGCCGAGCACCGCCGCGGACACCGCGCCGCCGAGCATCTTGCCCAGCGCGACCAGCCCGGCCACCGCGGCGGCGGCGCAGACGCCGGTCGGCAGCCAGGTGCCCGCCTTGCCCGTCGCGTCACCGGTCGACGGACCGGCGGCGCCGAGGAAGAGGCCCAGCCCCACCGCGAGCATGAGGAAGGAGAGCCAGGTGAGCGTGCCGGGACGGTGCCGGAACACGATCGTCCCCAGCAACAGGGTGAACAGCAGTTCGGTGGCCATCAGCGGCTGGACGACGGACAGGCTCCCCAGCGCCAGTGCCCCCGCCTGGAACGCGGCGGAGAGCCCCAGTGCCGCCGCCCCGGCCAGCCAGAACGGCCGCCGCAGGAGACGTACCAGCCAGGCGGCCGCCCGCCGCACCTGCCACCACCGGCTCGGCGGCAGGTCCTGTGCCTCCGCCTGCTCCATGACGGCCCGCCGTTGCAGAACGGACGCGGCGCCGTTGGCCAGGGCTGCCAGAAGGGCCAGCACCACGGCCGGTGAGATCATCTGCGCGTCAGCCGAAGCGGAGGGCGAGTCGGCGGTAGAGCCCGGGGGCCACGGCCCGCACCATGCCGGGCACCCGCAGCCAGCGCGGCACGTAGACGTCGTCGCGCCCGGAGACCACCGCCTCCCAGACGGCGTCCGCCACCCGCTCCGGCGCCATCGGCCGGGGCCACGAACGCGCGTACGACATCCCCCGGGTCGCGAAGAACGGCGTGTCGACCACACCCGGGACCACCAGGGTGACCCGTACGCCCGTTCCTCTGAGTTCCTGGCGCAGCGCGTCCGCGAAGGCGGCGACCGCCGCCTTCGCCGCCGAGTAGACCGCCTCGCCCCGGACGGCCGTCGCTCCCGCCACCGATCCGACCAGCACGATGTGGCCGCGGCCCGCCGCGACCATGTGCGGCAGCAGCAGCCGTACGAGGTGTACGACGGACGCCAGGTCGACGCCGAGGACCCGGTCGACGGCCGCCGGGGACATGGAGAGGAACGGCCCCGCCCAGCCGACCCCCGCCGAAGCCACCACCAGATCGATCCGGCCCGCCGCCTCCAGTGCCTCACGGACCAGGCGTTCCACGCTGTCGGGGGACGTCAGGTCGGCGCGCAGGGCCATGGAGCGCGTCGAGGTGGCGACCTGTGCGAGCCGGTCCCGGTCGCGCCCGCTGGCCAGGAGCCGCCAGCCCTCCTCGGCCGCGATCCGGTGGCAGACGGCGGCCCCGATGCCGGAGGAGGCCCCCGTCACCAGCGCCACGCCTGCCAGGCCCTTCCCGCCGCCGGCCGTTTCGCCGCCGCGCGCCTCGCGGTGGGCGATGCCCGGTGCACGTGACATGTCCTCTCCCTGCGTCCGTTCTGCGCGGCACGGCCCGCCGCCCGGAGGCCGGACATGCGGGACATAACACCAGGAGGCGGGTAGGGAAGTACCCCAGGACCCGCCGAGCCCTTGTCCGAGGTGATCGCATGCGCCGGCCACCACCGCCGACCGACCTCACAGTTGGATCCACTCTCTGCCGACGCCCGGGAGCACGCAACCGATGAACGCAGTACAGGGACGTTTCCTGATCCTGAGCGCCGGCATGGGCTCGGGTCATCACGCGGTGGCGGACGAGCTGGCCCGCCGTCTGGAGGCCGGCGGCGGGCTGACGAGGACCGTCGACGTCCTCGACCTGCTTCCGCCCGGTGTCGGGCGTGGGCTGAGCACGTTCTACCGAACGGTGATCTGCCATGCTCCGGCCGTCTACGCGGGGCTGTACGCGGCGTTCTTCCGCACCGGTGACGGACCGAGGCCGGGGAGCGCCCCGCTCGCCGCCCTCGCCGAGCCCCGGTTCCTGGACCTCGTCGCGCGCTTACGACCGGACGTGGTCGTGCCGGTCTTCCATCTGGCCGCACAGCTCACCGGCCGGCTCCGCGCCCGGGGGGCGCTCACCGTCCCGAGCGCCGTGGTCGTCACCGATTTCGCCGTCCACCGCCAATGGCTGCATCCGGGTAACGACACGCATCTGTGTCTCACGCCCCAGCTCGCCCGTGAGGTCGGTACCGCGCTCGACCGCCCGGCGGTGGCCTCCGGCGCCCTAATCGCCCCCCGGTTCCACGGCCCGGCACCCACGGCGCGGGACTGGCGTCGGCGCCTGGGCCCCGCGGACCGCCCGTCGGTGCTGATCTCGACGGGCGCCTGGGGGGCGGGGGCGGACGTCGCGGGAACGGCGCGGCTGGTGGCGTCGGCCGGATACCGGCCGGTCGTGCTCTGCGGCAGGAACACCCGGCTGCTCAGGGAGGCCTCGCGCGAAGCGCCCGAGCACGCCGTGGGCTGGGTCGAGGACATGCCGGGGCTCCTGTCGGCGTCCCACGCGCTCGTCGACAACGCAGCGGGCCAGACGGCACTGGAGGCGATGGCCGTCGGGGTGCCGGTCGTCAGCTACCGCACCATTCCGGGGCACGGACGCGAGGGCGCCAGGAGGATGGCGGCGGACGGCCTCACCGACCACGCCCCGGACGCCGCGGCGCTGACCCGGTCCCTGGACGTCCTGACCCGTCCGGGACCGGCGCGGGAACAGCGGATCGCGACGGCCCGCACCCTCCTCACGGGCGAAGGCGTACGGCCGTTGGAGGCACTGCTGCGAACGCCCGGACCGCACGAGCCTGCCTGATCCGCTGGTCCCGCGCCGGTCCGGCCGGGTCCGGTGCCGCCCGCCGCTGTCCGGTCAGCGCCGTCCGGCGGGCCTTCGGCGGTCGCCCGGTGGTGGGCGGCCGCCCCGCCCGTCACGCATCCGCCACCAGATCGCCGCGCGCGAGGTGACGGGCGAGCGGTACGTGGACCGGGGGCCAGTTGCCCCAGCCCGCGGCCGGCTCCTGCGCGACCGCTCGCCACCACGGCTCGACCGGCCGGGGGTCGGCGGGCTCGAAGGGCTGGCCCGGCCGTGGCGCCGCCATCGTCGCCCCGACGGACTCCATGGCGCGCATGGACCACTCGGCGGGCTCGGCCCACGGGTGCATCGCGAGATTGAACGTGCCCCAGTGGATCGGCAGCATGACCCCCTCGGCCGGATCGCCGCCCTGGAGGTCGAGATGCGCCCGGACCCCCTGGTCGGGGGTCATGTGGATGTCGGGCCAGGCGCCCGGGTCGGGCTCGCCGTGTCTGCGGTCGTCCGGCCAGTGGTTGGAGTAGGCGCCGATCTGGATCATGGTCGCGTCGAAGGGCCCGTGCTCCGCGCCGATGTCGTGGAAGCCGGAGAAGTACCCGGTGTCGCCACTGTGGTAGACGCGGTGTTCCGGCCCTGCGGCGACCCAGGAGGCCCAGAGGGTGTGCTGCTGGTTACGCAGCGCGCGCCCGCAGAAGTGCCGGGCCGGGGTGGCGGTCAGGGCGATCCCCGCGACCCGCGCGGTCTCGTTCCAGTCCAGTTCGTGGATCCGGTCGGGGGCCACACCCCAGTACTCCAGATGGGCGCCGACGCCCAGCGGCACCGCGAAGACCGTGGAGCTCTTGGCCAGGGCCCTGATCGTGGGAAGGTCCAGGTGGTCGTAGTGGTCGTGCGAGATGACGACGACGTCGACGGAGCCCAGCGCGGCCAGGGGTACGGGCACCGGGTGCAGGCGCTTGGGTCCCGCGAAGGAGAACGGTGAGCAGCGCTCGCCCCAGACCGGGTCGAACAGCACCCGAGCGCCGTCGATCTCGGCGAGCACACTGGAGTGCCCGAGCCAGGTCAGACGCAGGCCCGAGGCGGGCGGGGCGGCGAGATCGGCCACCGTGGTCGCGTGGACCGGCACGGTTCCGGTCGGTGCCCTGCGGGCCCGCTCCTCCTTGCGGAAGTAGGCCTTCGCGAAATCGGCCATGGAGCCGGACGGGACGGTCCGTGCCTCCAACGGGTTCTGGAACACGCCGTCGGCGAAATGAGGCGAGCTGCGGATGCGCTCCATCCGCGCGCCGTCCGGTTCCGCGCCGAAGGCCACGGGGCGCAGCGAGCGGACTCTCGCTCGGAGGGAAGGCCGCTTGTCGGCACCGGTCACAAGATCTCCTGGGGCAGTCGGTAGGTTTTCGTCAGAGGCGGGCGGTACGCCGGAGCCCGGTGGGCGGTACGCCGGGGTCCACCCCCGTACGGGCGCGCGTCAGGCACGCGGCTGCCCGTACACGTGCTCGATCCGCAGGGTGAGGACGACCCTGCTGTCCCGCACCATGGCTCGTCGGTAGTCGTCCCAGTCCGGGTGTTCGCCCTGCACGTCCCGGAAGAGCGTGATCAGCTGCTCCACCGTCTCGTCATGCGGGTCGGCGGCGGGCGGACCGAGCTCGGCCGTGGCGTCGACGACGGTCCACGCCCACCGGTCGTCGCTGGTCACGTGGTAGCTCGCGCGTGGGTCCCTGCGCAGGTTGCGCGTCTTCGCCCGGCCCTCGGTGACCGACACCCGGATCACTCCCTCCTCGGGGTAATAGGCGTGGTTCACGTTGGACAGCTGAGGCCTGCCGTCGCGCTTGAGGGTGACGAGCACCCCTCCGTCGTGTTCGCCGAGGAGACGGAGCAGCGCTTCGCGCGCGGATTCGTTGTCGGTCATGCCGACTCCAACGTCCGTGCGTGCCGCAGGATTCCGCATCCAGGACTCCGTGTCCGGGTCCCGCTCCGGCGGATACGGGCGGGGCGGTGACGCGGCCGGGCATTGGTTAGGGTGGCCGGATGGCGAGAGTGCGGCTGAGCGTGGCGGAGCGGCGTGAGGAGCTCCTGCGCGCCGCCGTCGAGCAGATCGAGGTGCGAGGTGTGTCCTCGCTGAGGATCGCCGATGTCGCCTCCGTCCTGGGCGTCAGCAACGCCCTGGTGCTCTACCACTTCTCCTCCAAGGAGAAATTGGTCGCCTCGGCCTTCGCCTACGCGGCCGAGGCCGATCTGGCCCATCTGCGCGGAATCCTGGCGCGCCGTACGAGTGCGGTGCGGCGGCTGCGGGCCGCCGTCCGCTGGTACGCCCCGACCGGGCGGGCCAAGGGCTGGCGCCTGTGGATCGAGGGCTGGGCCGCCTCGCTGCGCGATCCGGCGCTGCGCGAGGTCGCGGGCGATCTCGACCAGCAGTGGAAGGCCGAGCTGGCGGAGGTCATCGAGGAGGGAGCGGCGGCCGGGGAGTTCCGCTGCGAGGACCCGGTCTCGGTGGCCTGGCGGCTGACCGCCCTGCTGGACGGCCTGGCCCTCCAGATGACGTCGTACGCGGGCCCTCTCTCACGGGCCACCATGATCCGGTGGACCGAGGAAGCACTCGCGCACGAACTGGGCATCGAGCACGCGGCCCTGACGGCCTGACCGCGCCCGGCGGCGGGCGGGGGCCAGGGATCGCCACCGCCCGCCACTGGCCCACGGCGCACGCCCCGCCGCTCCCTGCCCACGCCCCTGCCCGCGCCCCGCCCCTGCCAGGCCACCGGCCACGGCGGTCCGGGTGGTCCAGGTCAGGTCTGGCGCAGCGGGGCGTAGGCCTCTCCCTCGACCCCGAACGTCCAGGCGACGCCGTCCTTCGCCGTCCTCGTGCTGGGCGGCACCCGCAGCCAGTACGTGCGGTGGGTGCCGTCCGGCTCCGGCGTCGAGTTGACGACCTCGACCATGACGACGTCCTCGTCGCCCTCCAGCGCGATCCGCCAGAGGACGCCGGTCTCGTCCCGGTGCACCGGCTCGGCGTCCGATTCGGCCAGGTAGCGGTCGTAGCCGTAGTACTCCAGCATCACGCGGCGCAGCTCGGCGTTCTCCTCGGCGCGTATCCGCTCGGGCGTCAGATCCGCGAGTCCGTCGAGGAATTCGGCCGGTACGGGCATGCCCCGCCAGGCGTGCAGCGCGAAGCCGTCGCGGTAGGCGAGCGCGGGCCCGTCGCCCCGGTCGAGCCGTCCCGCCTCGTCGCGGTGGAGGGCGACCGGCCGTTCGCTGATCACCACGGCCCGCTCGTAGGGCCACCACCAGCCGGCGTTCCTGGCGACCTCCGCCAGGCCGTTCAGCCGGTCGCCGCGGCCGTCGAAGGCGGCGAGCCAGGCCGCGTCGTGCTGGCCGAGGACCGCGTCGAGCAGAACGAGCCGCACGTCGGACTCGTCCTCGGGCACGTCCGCGAGGTCCGCGACCACACCTGCCCGTATCCGCTCGGCCAGGGCGGCCGTGGTCTCCCACAACTGGGCCCCGGTGGCGGACCACAGGGCCGACCAGCCGGCCGGTCCCAGCTCGTCGTACATCCGGCGGCGCTCCTCGGCCCACGGCCGGGTGCGCACCTCCTCGCGCACGGAGCGTCCGGCGTCGGTCAGCTTCTCCACCGCCTCGACGGCCGCCCGGGGTGAGTCCACCCAGATGATCCGCTCCGGTTCCGCGAGTCCGGCGCGGCGGTAGGCGAGCCGCACCCCGTCCTCCGCGGTTCCCCGGTCTGCCCCGCCCGTCGCCGCCGCCACGGCCCGCCAGTCGTTCACGTACTGCATCGGTGTTCCCCGTCCCCAATCCGTCTGCGCTGACCGCACATCACCCACGGCACGTCACCCGTGCCGTCCCGTCCCGTCGCCGCCGCACCGCCCGCCCCGTCAGTCGGCGACGATGCGGACGGCACCCGGCGCGTACTCCCGCTGCCGCACCACCCTGAACCACCCCTTGGGCAGGGGTATGGGGGCGTGCTCCTCGTGCACCACCCGGCCGCCCTCGGGGAGATGGAGCAGCATCGGCCCGAAAGGACCGGCCTCCCGCAGGAGCCTGCCCGGCCCCCGCACCGCGTGCGCGTGCCCGGTGACCTCGCCCAGTGCGAGCACCAGCTGCCCCCGCCCGTCCCGCAGTTCGCCCGGCGCCTTGAGGAACTGGGCCGGCACCGCCGACTCCTCCAGAGCCATGATCAGCACGTCACCCTGCCGGTACACAGACGTCTCCCCTCCACGGCGGCACCCGCTGTGCCGACCACGAACAGAACGCTACGGCGGGGGTCTGACAACGGGCCCCGGACCGGGCCCGGAAGCCTCCGTCCACGCCCTTCCGACGCGCTCCGGCCCGGCCCGGCCGCGCCGTTGTCAGTGGGGCTTGATAGACCTTGCGGACATCAATCGTCCTCAGCAACAGGAGCTCAGCGCCATGCCCGGTGTGGAACATCTGCACGAGTTGCTCGGCCTCCCGGCCGTGGATTTCCAGCTTGAGACCGGTGGGACCGTACGGCCGGAGGCGGGGGACGCGGCCTGGCGCCTCCGGGTCGATCCCTACGACGACGAGAGGGACGACGCCTGGGAGCAGCAGTTCGACGCGTTCCTCGAAGCCGTCGACCCCGCCGGGGTGCGGGCGCTGATCATCGGGCAGTGGGGTGAGGCGTACGAGAAGGACTCCTCGCATCCCATCGGCCTCGTCGTGGCCGCCGCCGACCGCTTCACCTCGCTGGAGGCGGTCTTCGTCGGGGACCTGGAGATGGAGGAGGCCGAGATCTCCTGGATCGAGCAGTCGGACGTCACCGCTCTCCTCACCGCCTACCCCGCCCTGACCGAGCTCGGTGTCCGTGGCGGCAGCGGCCTGGTGTTCCCGCCGGTCCGGCACGCGTCCCTGCGGGCGCTGACGATCGAGAGCGGCGGCCTGCCGGCGGAGGTGGTGCGCGGGGTGCTGGACAGCGAGCTGCCCGCGCTGGAGCGGCTCGAACTCTGGCTCGGGGTGTCCGCGTACGGAGGCGACGCGTCCCTGCGCCACCTCGCGCCGCTGCTCTCCGGCACCCGCTTCCCCCGGCTCCACCATCTCGGCCTGCGCAACAGCGAGTTGGAGAACGAGATCGCGACCGCGATCGCCTCGGCCCCGGTCGTCGCCCGGCTCCGGACGCTCGACCTCTCCTCCGGCACACTCGGTGACGAGGGGGCGGCCGCGCTGCTCGAAGGCCAGCCGCTCACCCACCTGACGGCGCTGGACCTGCACCACCACTTCCTGACCGAGCCGATGGAGCGCCGGGTCGTCGAGGCCCTGGAGCCGCACGGCGTGCGGATCGACCTCTCCGAGCGCTGTGAGCCCTGGGACGGCCGGGGCGCCGCGGGCCGCTACACCACGGTCGCGGAGTGATGCGGCGATGACGCGGACGGGACCCACGAACGACGAGCGCGAGGACGTCGAGCACATGATCGTCGAGCATCTCGACATCGACCATCCCGAGGTCTTCCACGGCCTGCCGGTGTTCACCCTCCCGGAGCCGGACACCCTGCCGGCGCCCACGCTTCCCGAGCCCGGTTCCGTCGCCTGGCGGCTGGAATATCCGCCCGAGGACGGCGGATTCCCCGCGCTCTGGCGGCACTTCCTCGGCACGGTCGACACGCGCCGGGTCCGTGCCCTGCTGATCGGCCCCTGGTGGCACGAGGACTACGTCTCCCTCGGACCCGCTCTGAGGCTGATCGCCTCCGACGCGGGCCTTCTCCCGGAGCTGCGCGGCCTGTTCCTCGCCGATGTGACCGGTGAGGAATGCGAGGTCTCGTGGATCCAGCTGTGCGACATCACCCCGGTGTTCGAGGCCTTCCCCCTGCTGGAGGAGCTGGTCGTGCGGGGCGGGGGTGACTCCATGTCGGACGACGAGGAGCTGCGACTGAATCCCGTGAACCACCGGGCGCTGAAGTCGCTGCGCTTCGAGTCCGGCGGGCTGCCCGGCCATGTCGTCCGCGCGCTGGGCGCGTCCGACCTGCCCGCTCTGGAGCGGCTGGAGCTGTGGCTCGGCACCCAGGGGTACGGCGGCGACACCACGGTCGAGGACATACGCCCCCTCCTGTCGGGCGCCGCCCTCCCGAGCCTGCGCCATCTGGGCCTGTGCAACAGCGAGATCCAGGACGAGATCGCGGCGGCGGTCGCCTCCGCCCCCGTCGTCGCCCGGCTGGAATCGCTCGCCCTGTCCATGGGGACGCTCGGTGACACGGGCGCCCGTGCCCTCCTGGACGGCCAGCCGCTCACCCATCTCGTCTCGTTGGACCTGCACCACCACTACCTCACCGAGCCGCTGGTGTCGCGCTTCCGCGACCTGTGTGCCGGGGCGGACGTCCACGTCGATCTCGACGAGGCGGACGACTCGGATCCCGAGGACGACGAGTTCCGTTATGTCGTTGTCAGCGAATAGCGCGCTGCCGCGCCTCGCGGTCGTCGGGAATCCCGGCAACCGCAGGGTCGGCCTCTTCCAGGACGCGGTGCGGGCCGCCGGGCTGCCCGAGGCGCGCACCGTGTCCTGGCGGCAGGTGGTACGGGGTGAGGCCGCCTTCCTTCCGGGCGAGCGGGTCCGTATCGACTCGCCCGGCGAGGACACCGAGGTCGAACGGCTGCTGCGCGGGGTGGACGACCCGACCAGGGTGGAGGGTTCGGCCCTCTGGTACACCCGCTTCACCTCCGCGGTGCGGGACGTGGCCCGGACGGCCGCCTCGGCCGGGGCCGTTCTGCTGGACGACCCGGACGACATCGCGGTGCTCTTCGACAAGCGCCTCTGCCACGGTGTCATGGACGCCGCCGGGGTGCCCGTGCCGGAGTCGCCCACCTCGGGTCAGGCGGCGCCACCGGTGCGGGACTGGGCGGACGTACGCCGGCTGATGACGGACCACCGGATGCCGCGGGTGTTCGTGAAGCTCGCCCACGGCTCCTCCGCCTCCGGGGTGCTGGCCGTGGAGACGGCGGGCCCCGGCCGGGTGCGCGCCACGACGTCCGTGGAGCGGGACGAGGCGGGCCGCCTCTTCAACTCGCTCCGGGTGCGCCGGTGCACGACGGAGAGCGAGGTGGCGGCGGTCGTCGACGCCCTCGCTCCGGACGGGCTGCATGTCGAGCGCTGGCTGCCGAAGGCCTCGGTGCGCGGCGGCCGGGTCGCCGACCTCCGGGTGGTGGTGGTCGCGGGCCGGGCGACCCACGCCGTCGTACGGACCAGCCGCTCCCCCATGACCAATCTGCACCTGGGCGGGGCGCGCGGCGATCTCGACGAGGTGCGGGCGGCCGTCGAGGACGCGGGCGGCGGCTGGGCCGAAGCCCTCGCGGTGTGCGAGCGGGCCGCCGCGTGCTTCCCGGACACCCTGTGTGTGGGGGTCGACCTGCTTCCGGCGACCGGCTGGCGACGCTTCGCCGTGGGTGAGGTCAACGCCTTCGGGGATCTGCTGCCCCGTCTGACCGGCCTGCCGGGCAGTGGTGCGGAAGGCCTGGACACCTACGCGGCGCAGGTCGCCGCGGTCCTGCGGGCCGCCGGGGAAGAGCGCCGCCCCGAGGAACAGCCGACGAACGACCGAGCGAGGAACGACCGTGCCGCCTCAGCCCCCTGACCCCGTCACCCGCGTCCAGGACGCCCCGAACCCCGATATGAACGCGGTGGTGGGCAGCCACGACCTGCTGTTCGTCACCTTGGACACCCTGCGTTTCGATGTGGCCGAGGAGCTCGCCGCCGCCGGCCGCATCCCCCACCTGGCCCGTCACCTCCCTGGTGGCGTCTGGGAGAAGAGGCACGCTCCGGGCAGCTTCACCTACGCCTCGCACCAGGCGATGTTCGCCGGATTCCTGCCCACGCCGGCCTCTCCCGGTCCGCATCCGCGCCTGTTCGCGGCGCGCTTCGCGGGCAGCGAGTCCACGGCGGACGGCACCTTCGTCCACGAGACCCCCGATCTGCCCTCGGGTCTCGTCGGCGCCGGCTACCACACGGTGTGCATCGGCGGGGTCGGCTTCTTCAACCGCCGTCCCCCGCTCGGCTCGGTGCTGCCGGGCCTGTTCCAGGAGAGTCACTGGGAGCCGGAGTTCGGCGTCGCCTCCCCCACCTCCTTCGAGGCCCAGGTGGCGTGCGCCGAGCGGGTGGTGGCCGCCCTGCCACCGGAGCGGCGGCTGTTCCTCTTCGTCAACGTGTCGGCCCTGCATCAGCCCAACTGGTTCCATCTGCCCGGCGCCACCGCCGAGGCGGGCGACTCCAGGGCGACGCACGCCGCCGCCCTGGAGTACGTGGACCGGCACATCGGACGCCTCTTCGCCGCGGTGAGCAGCCGCCGCCGGTGTTTCGCGATCGTCTGCTCCGACCACGGCACGGCGTACGGGGACGGCGGCTACACCGGTCACCGGCTGGGGCACGAGGCCGTCTGGACCGTGCCGTACGCACACTTCTTCCTCGACCCGGGGGCATCTCGATGACCAGCACCACCCCGTACCGCGGTTACGTCTACGCCTATCCGCACAAGACGGCCTACCGCCCGCTCGCCGGGCACCCCGCCGGGCGCCCGCTCCTGAGCGAGCTGTGGGCGTCCGAGCCCAAGGACGCGCTCTCCCTCTACCTGCACATACCGTTCTGCGAGGTCCGCTGCGGCTTCTGCAACCTGTTCACCAGGATCGGCGCACCGGACGAGCTGACCACCCGCTACCTCGACGCCCTGGACCGGCAGGCCACGGCCGTCCGGGACGCGCTGGGCGACGCGGACCCGGTGCGTTTCGCGGCCGCCGCGTTCGGTGGCGGCACACCCACCTTCCTGACGGCGGGTGAGCTGGAGCGGCTCTGCGACATCGCGGAGAGGCGGATGGGCGCCGATCTGCGGTCGGTGCCGCTGTCGGTGGAGACCTCCCCGTCGACCGCCACGGCGGACCGGCTCGCGGTGCTCGCCGACCGGGGCACGACCCGGGTCAGCATCGGTGTCCAGAGCTTCGTGGACGCCGAGGCGCGGGCGGCCGTCCGTCCGCAGCACCGTTCGGAGGTGGAGGCGGCGCTGGGCCGGATCCGCGACGCCCGTGTCCCCGTCCTCAACATCGACCTGATCTACGGCATCGACGGGCAGACGGAGGAGAGCTGGCGCTTCTCGCTGGACGCCGCCCTGGCCTGGCGCCCGGAGGAGCTCTACCTCTACCCCCTCTACGTACGCCCGTTGACGGGTCTGGGCCGGCACCGGACCGACGCGGACGCCCCGGACAGGGCCTGGGACGAGCAGCGGCTGCGGTTGTACCGGGCAGGGCGCGACCATCTGCTCGCCCACGGCTACGAACAGGTGTCGATGCGCATGTTCCGCCTCAAGGACGCCCCGCAGGCCGGCCCCGACGACTACGCCTGCCAGACCGACGGCATGATCGGGCTCGGCTGCGGCGCGCGTTCGTACACCTCCTCGCTGCACTACTCCTTCGACTACGCGGTGGAGATGCGGGGGATCCGGGGCATCATCGACGACTTCACCGCCACCGGGGACTTCTCCCGGGCGGAGGTCGGCAGATACGTCACCGGTGACGAGGCGCGCAGGCGCCACCTGTTGCAGTCGCTGCTCCAGGCCGAGGGGATGGACCGGGCCGGGTACCGCGAGCGGTTCGGCACGGATCCGCACGCCGACTTCCCCGCCGAGCTGGAGCGCTTCGCGGCGCGCGGCTGGCTGGACGGGTCCGCGGCACCCGGCGGGCTGCGGCTGTCACCCGAAGGTCTGGCGCACTCCGACGCGCTGGGCCCGGAGCTGTTCTCCCCCGCGGTACGGGCCGCGATGTCCGCGTACGAGGCGAAGTGAGCACCCGGATGAGCACCGACCCGCCCACCACCGGCCCGGAAGCCGGCCCGCCGGCCACCGGACCCGGCCCCAGCCCCAGCCCCAGCCCCAGCCCGACGGTCTCCGGCCCCAGCCCCGGCCCGACCGTCTCCGGCGCCGCCGACGGCATCGACCTGACCGTCCTGTACCGCGGTCCGCTGGCGTCCTGCGACTACGACTGCCCGTACTGCCCGTTCGCCAAGCGCCGGGACAGCGGTGAGCAACTGCGGGCGGACCGCGCCGCCCTGGAGCGCTTCACCGGCTGGGCCGGCGCGCAGACCGGCGACCGGCTCTCGGTGCTGTTCACCCCGTGGGGCGAGGGTCTCGTACGGTCCTGGTACCGGCGGGCGCTGGTCGAGCTGTCGCGGCTGCCGCACATCCGCCGGGTCGCCATCCAGACCAACCTGAGCTGCCGCACCGGCTGGCTGGCCGACGCCGACCGGGACAAGGTCGCCCTGTGGTGCACGTACCACCCGGGCCAGACCCCGTACGAGCGGTTCCTGGGCCGGTGCCGGGAACTGTCGGACCTGGGGGTGCGGTTCAGCGTCGGGGTGGTGGGCCTGGAGGGCCACCTGGAGGAGGCCCGGCGGCTCCGGGCCGCGCTGCCGCCCGAGGTGTACCTCTGGGTCAACGCGGCCGAGGGCCATACCTACACGGACGCGGAGGCGGACCGCTGGACCGCGCTGGACCCGCTGTTCCCCTACAGCAGGCATCCGCACACCTCGGCGGGACTGCCGTGCCGGACCGGTGAGTCGGTGATCTCGGTCGACGGTGACGGCACGGTGCGCCGCTGCCACTTCGTCCGGACCGAGCTCGGCAATCTCTACGACGGCGGCTACCGGAGCTCACTGGGCCCGCGCGGCTGCCCGCTCGCGGTGTGCGACTGCCACATCGGCTATGTGCACCTGGAGTCCCTGCCGTTGTACGACGTCTTCGCCGGAGGGGTGCTGGAGCGCATACCCGCCCGTCCGGTGTGGGCACCCACGCCGGACGGGCCGGACGGCCGGGCGCATCACCGGCGGCCGCTCCCCCTCGTCACCGGCTGAGGCCTCAAAGGGGCAGCAGGTCAGGCCGCTTGGCCTCGACATGGTCCCCGGAGGACTCTCCGCGCAGCCTCCGGCCGATCCACGGCACGAGGTATTCGCGCGCCCAGTGGATGTCGTCGCGCCGCTCTTCCAGCGCTCCACGCTGTGCCCGCGGCGGCCAGGCCTGGTCGGGATCGGCCGGCACCTCGATACCGAGGACCTGCGCGGCCCGCAGCGCCACCCGGGTGTGCCCCTCGGGCGAGAGGTGCAGCCGGTCGCCGTCCCAGGCACGCCGGTCCTGCACGGAGCGCAGGGACCACAGGTCCAGCACCGGGCAGTCGTAGCGGTCGGCGATGGCCCGGACATGGGCGGTGTACGTGGCGATCTTGCCGCGCAGGTGCCGGAGGACCGGGACACCCCGGGTGTCGAAGCCGGTGGTGACCATGACCGTGCCGACCGAGCCCGCCAGGTCCGCGACCGCCCGTTCGAAGCGTTCGGCCACGTCGTCGGGGTCGGTTCCGGGCCGGATGATGTCGTTGCCGCCCGCGCAGAAGCTCACCAGATCCGGTGCCAGCTCCTTGGCGCGGGGGACCTGCTCCTCGACGATCTGGTCGAGGAGGCGTCCGCGTACGGCGAGATTGGCGTACCGGAAATGCCCGTGCGCTTCGCCCGCCGGGCCCGTCGCTCCGTCGGAGTCGGGGAGCTGGTCCGCGAGGAGGACCGCGAAACGGTCCGCCCAGCCGACGAACGTCCCGTCGGGGCCAGGGTCGCCGACCCCCTCGGTGAAGCTGTCGCCTATCGCCGCGTACGACCCGATGTTGCCTTGCTGTCTGTTTCTCGAATCGTCTGCCACGAGCACATATCTTGCACCTTTGAATGTGACCTACGCGACCGTAATAAAGGGTTGACGGGTGGTGAGAAAGACCACCCGGTCAGGTTTTGGTAAAGCTGGAATAAGCGGAGGGGCGGTACGCGACCGCGTACCGCCCCTCCGCTCCGGGCGTATCAGGAGAACCGCCGTGGCCGCCCGGCCGCGTCAGATGGAGACGCCGTGCGAACGCAGGTAGGCGATCGGGTCGACGTCCGAGCCGTAGCTCGGGCCGGTGCGGACCTCGAAGTGGAGGTGCGGACCGGTGGAGTTGCCGGTGGAGCCCGAGAGGCCGATCTGCTGACCGCCGGTCACGGTCTGGCCGGCCGAGACGCCGAGCGAGGACAGGTGGGCGTACTGGGAGTACATGCCGTCGCTGTGCTGGATGACGACCTCGTTGCCGTACGCGCCGCCCCACCCGGCCGAGACCACGGTGCCCGGACCGATGGCCCGGACGCTGGTGCCCGAGGCGGCCTGGAAGTCGGAGCCCGTGTGGTAACCGCTGGACCAGCTGGCGCCGGAGGCGCGGTACTGGGTGGTGACGTTGGCGGAGGCCACGGGGGTGGTCCAGCCGGAGCTGTCGCTCTCGGCGGCGGAGGCCGGCGCGGGCGACTCGGCGGCCGTGTTCTGAGCCGGGACCGAAGCCTTCGGGGCGGCCTCGGACTCGGTGGACTTCGAAGGGGCGGCCTTCGAGGGAGCGGCTTCGGACGGAGCGGTCTGGGTGGCCGCGCCGGACGCCTTGGCGCCGAGGGTCAGCTTCATGCCCGGGAAGATCAGGCTCGGGTTGTCGCCGACGACGTCCTTGTTGTCCTGGTACAGCTTCTGCCAGCCGCCCTTGATCTTCTGGTCGGCCGCGATCTTCGACAGGTAGTCGCCGGAGACCACGGAGTAGGTCTTCGGGGCGCTCGTCTTCTTGGCGGCCGGGGCGGTGGACGCGCCGGTCGCGGTGGTCGCGGACTCGGCGGTCGGCGCGGACTGCTCCGCCGCGTGGGCGCCGGTGGCGCCGAACAGCGGAAGGGCCAGGACGGCGCCGCCGGCTCCCGCGGCGAGGACGCCGCGGGCGATCGGACCGGACGTCGTACGGCGGTGCTTACCCTTTGCGGGCATGGGGATTTCCTCTCCGGCGCCTGCGAGGTGAGCTGTCGGGTTCGGACTGGAGATGCCCGGCCGCGTGGGACGCGACTTGACCCCGAGCCGTTCCGGATGACTCCGGTCGGCGACTTACCTGGTTCCCCCGCTCCTGCCACACGTGGGTCGGTGCGGATTCCGGGCGGCGGCAGGATTAGGCGTTCCGTCCGGATTGACGGTGACCGTAAGCGAGCCGGGAGGCCGGGAACAAGCCACCGGCCGTACTCCGGAATCCATCATTCAATTCCGTGCCGGAATTCCCGTCACACTCCGTGGATTACGGATCTTGGCTTTCCGCACGACGTACGGAATGGCCGCCACGATCTCCGCCACACACCGTCACGGATATGATCCCGCTCACCTGGCCGCCACCATCTCCCCGGCAAGTGGGGCATGTTGTTTCAAATGCTCCAATACGGACACGACTTCACCGTCGCCCCTCGCCGGGCGACCGAAACGATTGCCTGATGAACCCATGTCGTAGGGTCGCCAGCGTGCTCTCGTCGGCGAGCGGCGCCGACACCCGACACCCCAGGAGTGCTTGTGACGCAGCTGCCAGAGGTTCCGTCGACCGACATCGAGCTGACCGGTGTCCGCAACTTCCGTGACGTGGGCGGGCTCCCCACCCTGGACGGCCGCAGGGTGCGATTCGGGCGCCTCTACCGCAGCGGCCACCTGGCCCACGCCTCCGAGGCCGACACCGCGTTCCTGTCCGGCCTCGGCCTGCACACCGTCTTCGACTTCCGCAACGCGGCCGACCACCGGCTCGACGGATACGACGTAGAGCTGCCCGGCGTCCGGAATGTCAGCATTCCGCTCTCCGACCCGGCGGACGGCGCCGAGTTCTGGCGGCTGGTGCGCGACGGGAACATCGAGCAGCTGCGTTCGATCCTGGCGGGCGGCAAGGGGACGGAGCGCATGATCGCCTCCTACCGGTCGATCATCACCGACCGCACCGCCGAGCACAGCCGGGTGCTGCACGCACTGGCCGAGGACAGCGTGCCCGCGCTGATGCACTGCGCCGCGGGGAAGGACCGCGCCGGGCTCTCGATCGCGGTCGCGCTGCTCGCCGTCGGCGTCGGGAGGGAGGCCATCGAGGCCGACTACCTCAAGTCCAACGACGCGCACCGCCGCTACAAGGTGCAGCGCAGCGACACCTCGGCGGCCGGTATGTCGGACGAGGTGATGGAGCTGCTCAACCCGCTCTTCGGCGCGCGTGCCGAGTACCTCGCCGCGGCCTTCACCACGATCGAGGAGAGCTGGGGCGGCACGGACCGCTATCTGACCGAGGGGCTGCGCCTCGCCCCCGAAACCCGCGAGAAGCTGCGCGAGCGCCTGACCGAGGACGCCTGACCACACACCCGGGGCCACCGGCCTCAGGAGCCCGGACCCCGGAGACGCGGCCCCCAGGCTGAGGCCTCAGGGCACGGGCAGGGCGCACGGTCGGCCGGACGCGGGGCGGACGGCCGACCGGGACACGGAACGCGCCGGTACCGCCCGAGCGACCGCGGCCCGTCCGGCGTTCCCACCGGACCGGCCGTCCGCCCGTCCCCCGTCGGCCCCGGCGGCCCCGTCAGCGCGTCAGCCTTCCCCGGCGACGGTGAACAGGAGGTAGAGGAAGGCGGCGATGACGTGTCCGGCCACCAGGTAGGCGAAGAGCCGGATGACGACGCCGCGCGGCATCCGCCGCTCCTGCGTCTCCTTCTTGTCCGGCCGGTACGGAGTCAGCGGGTCGTAGTTCTCGGAATCGGACATGACAGTCCTCTCTTCCGCCCGCACGGGCCGGAGGATGACGAAGGAGGATGGCGAAGGAGGTGGAGGGGGAGCCCGGCGGGGAGCGCGCGGGGCGGCGGGGGCGGCTTCAGAGCCGATGGATCCCGTTGCCCAGGCACAGCTCGGCGGCGGAGCTCTGCAGCAGCGTGTGGACGAAGAGCAGCTGGGCGCCGGACCGGTCGAGCGAGGCGATCCGGTGCGGGGTCAGCGAGTCGAAGTGCGCGCTGTCCCCGGGGTCGAGATCGTGCAGCGTCTCCCCCAGGGCGACCCTGAGACGGCCTTCCAGGACGTACAGCCATTCCTCGCCGGGATGGACCCGCACGAGGTCGCCCTCCGTGCCGTACGGCACACGCACGCGCAGGGCTTGCATCGCGCGCCCCGGCCCGCCCGCCTGCCGGTAGCGCCACCCGTCCGCCTCGCTCACGCCGAGGGGACCGCCGCGGACGATCGCGTCCCGTTCGGGTGGCACCTCACCGAGGAGCGCGGAGACCGTCGTACCGTAGATCCGGGCGAGGCCCAGCAGCATCGGCAGCGAGGGCTGCCTGCGGCCCGTCTCCAGCCGGGAGAGGTGCGCCGGCGAGAGTCCTGCCCGGCGGGCGGCCGTCTCCAGGGTGAGGCCCCGGTCACGGCGCAGGTCCCGCAGGCGGGGCGCGACGCCCGGCACCTCGTCGGTCACCGCTCCTTCAGGGTGGTTCATACCCCCCATTGAGCCAGGATCTTTCCTCTCAGGCAAATTCCTTACCTGAGAGGCAAGAATCCTCGCCGAGCCACCGCCCGGACATCGACCGGCCTTCCCGACATCGACCGGCCTTCCCTACGGCGGCCGGCCTCTCCGACAGCGCCTCTCCGACAGCCCCACGCCCCGTTCAGCGGTTGGCGACGGCCTGCTTCACCAAGGTCCGGCCGAAGTCCCACATCAGTCCGCCCCCGCTGTGCGCGTCGTCCATGACGGCCGTGAAGGCCGTGACGAACCGCTCCACCTCCGGCTCACCGATGACCAGGGGCGGAATCAGCTTGATCACTTCCAGGTGGTCGCCGGAGACCTGGGTCAGGATCCGGTGCTTCCGCAACAGCGGTACGACGACCATCTGCGCGAACAGCCCCTTGCGGGCGGCCTGGAGCATCGCCCAGCGGCTCCGCAGCTTCAGCGACGAGGGCCGGCCGAACTCGATGCCGATCATCAGCCCCCGGCCGCGCACCTCGTGCAGCAGCTCGTAGCGGTCCACGAGCCCGGCGAGCCGTTCGCGCAGCAGGTCCCCGGTGCGGCGGGCGTTGGCGACGGTCTCCTCGTCCTCCATCACCGCGAGCACCGCGAGCCCCGCGGCCATGGCCTGGGCGTTCGAACCGAAGCTGGCCGAGTGGACGAGGACGCGGTCCATGGAGGAGTAGACGCGCTTGAAGACCGACTCCTTGCCGAGGGTCGCGCCGACCGGGACGTACCCGCCGGAGAGCGCCTTGGCCACGCAGACCAGATCGGGCTCGACGCCCTCCTCGTGCTGGTACGCGTAGAAGTCGCCGGTGCGGCCGAGGCCGGTCTGCACCTCGTCGGCGATGAGCAGCGCCTTGTGCCGGTGCAGCAGTTCCTGGGCCTCCCGCAGGAAGCCGGGCGGTGCCGCGTGGACACCCTTGCCCTGGACGGGTTCCACGATCAGCGCGGCCACGTCTCCGCGGCCGAGTTCGCGCCGCAGCGCGTCGAGGTCGCCCAGCGCGATCGCGGTGTCGGGCAGCAGGGGGGCGAACCCGTCCCGGAAGCCGTCCTCGCCGTTGACCGAGAGGGAACCGGTCGTCAGTCCGTGGAAGGCGTGGTCGCAGTAGAGGATCCTCGGCTTCCCGGTGGCGTACCTGGCGAACTTCAGCGCCGTCTCGACCGCCTCGGTGCCGCTGTTCCCGAAGAACACCCGGTCCAGGTGCGGGCTGTGCGCGAGCAGTCTCTCGGCCAGGAGCCCCGGCAGCGGCTGGCAGTCGAAACGGGTGAGGTCGGCCAGCGAGGCGTCCAGGACGTCGTGCAGGGCCTGGCGTACGACGGGGTGGTGCCGGCCGAGTCCCATCACCCCGAACCCGGCCAGCATGTCGAGGTAGTCGTTCCCGTCCGCGTCCCAGAAGTAGGCGCCCTGGGCCCGCTCGTAGACCCGGTCGAAGCCGATGGTGCGGAGCATCCGCGGCAGTTGGTGGTTGAGGTACCGGGCGTGCAGCTCATACCTCTCGTCGCCACGCTCCGCCAGGAGTTTCGCCAGGTCGAAGCCCCCCGGCCGGTTGTCCTTCATTCCCCGCTCTCCTTCGGCATGGTCCGCTCCCCCACTGTCCTCGGCCGTGCAGGCCGCCTCGGCCCGCGCGGCGGCGCCCCCACCGGAGCCGGGCCCGCGCGGCCGCCCGTACACCGGCGTCACACCGCGCGGGGAGGGCGCACCCTCCCCGCGCGTCCTCCCGGCCGTCAGCTCGGGGCGATCGTCTCCCGCATCGCCCGCAGCGACTCCTTGAGGGACGCCGTCGTGGCGAGGACGGCGGTGGGCTCGTAGCCGCAGTGCGCCATGCAGTTGGCGCAGCGCGGGTCCTTGCCCCGGCCGTACTTCTCCCAGTCGGTCTCCTCGATGAGCTGCCGGTACGTCGGGACGTACCCGTCGCTCATCAGGTAGCAGGGCCGCTGCCACCCGAAGAGGGAGTAGTTGGGGATCGCCCAGGCCGTGCACGGGAAGTCGGCCTTGCCCTCCAGGAAGTCCAGGAAGAGCGGCGAGTGGTTGAGCCGCCAGCGGGCCCGGTTGCCGCCCGCGAAGGCCTTCTTGAAGAGCTCGCGGGTCTGCTCGACGCCCAGGAAGTGCTCCTGGTCGGGCGCCTTCTCGTAGGCGTAGGCGGGCGAGATCATCATCTCGTCGACCTTCAGCTCGTCGTTGAGGTAGTTGAGGACCTCGATGACGGTCTGCGGGGTGTCGGTGTTGAAGAAGGTGGAGTTGGTGGTGACCCGGAAGCCGCGCCGCTTGGCCTCCTTCATCGCCGCCACCGCCTCGTCGAAGACGCCTTCCTTGGCGACGGACTCGTCGTGCCGCTCCCGCAGTCCGTCGATGTGCACCGCGAAGGCGAAGTAGGGCGAGGGGGTGAACTTCTCCAGCTTCTTACGCATGAGCATGGCGTTGGTGCAGAGGAAGACGTATTTCTTCTTGGCCACCAACTGGCGCACGATCTCATCGATCTGAGGGTGCATCAGGGGTTCGCCGCCGGCGATGGACACCATCGGGGCACCTGATTCGAGCACCGCCCCGACCGCCTGCGCGACCGGCATGCGCTGCTTGAGCACACCGGCCGGGTGCTGGATCTTCCCACAGCCCTCGCACGCCAGATTGCAGGCGAACAAGGGCTCCAGCTCGACGATCAACGGGAACTTGTCCCGCTTGCGGAGCTTCTGTTCGACGAGATACGTCGCAACCTTGATGGACTGACGGAGCGGCATGGCCATCTGGGCTCACCTCCTGGGGAGCAGCAAAGATCGGTGCCATTCGTGAAAAGCCGGAAGGACAGCACGGAGAACGCGGAATGCCGATATTCCACCGCGGACCGTGCCGATGCGGACGAGCTCATGCTCTGGAGCGTCCACGACCACCCGTACGGCCGCAACGGGGCGCGGTCCTGTCCGTACGGCGGTACGAAGCGTGGCGGCGGACTCCATGTCCACCGCGATGGCGCCGGTCGCCCTGAGGCCGGCGCGTTCGGTTCCCCGGACGACGTGGTCGGAGCCGGTCAGCGGACCGGTGTGGACGGTGCGTCCGGGCACCGCCCTGACCAGGGCGTCCACCAGCGCGCCGGTGCCCGTGCAGGGGGTGGTGCCGCTGTGGTCCCGGGTCTCCTCGGCGACGACGATGTCCCCGGGGTGCATCCCGGGGCCGAGGCCGGCGCAGAAGCCGGAGGCCATGACGGCCGCGTCCCCGGTTCCGTCCCGGCCGAGCGCGCGCCGGACGGCCGTCTCGGCGGCCTTGGGCCCCATGCCGGTCCGTACGACCGTCGTGGGGCCCGAGGCGCCGCCCGCCCGCCCGGTGCGCAGGGCCAGCAGCTCGATGCCCAGGGCGCAGGCGATCACCAGGGGCGGAGCGGCCGGCGGCCTTCGGGGATCAGCCATCGGGTCAGGCCTCCCTGCCGGGTGCCGTGCCCGTACCGGCGGTGGCGAAGGGCTCGCCGTGCACATAGCGTCCCAGCGCGGTGAGCGGGAACACCTGCCGGTAGAGGTGGTAGTTGATGGAGAAGTCCCAGGGGAAGCCGGTCCCGGTGAAGTACGGCTCGTCCCAGGACCCGTCGGCCTGCTGGGTCTCGGCCAGCCAGGTGACGCCCCGCTCCACCACCCTGCTCTCCCGCTCCCCGGCGGCCAGCAGCGCGAGCAGCGCCCAGGCGGTCTGGGAGGCGGTCGAGGCGCCGTGGCCGATCCACTTCTCCTCCCGGTAGGACCGCAGGTCCTCGCCCCAGCCACCGTCGTCGTTCTGGACGGACTCCAGCCAGCTGACGGCCCGTCGGACGGAGGAGTGGGACGCGGGAAGTCCGGCGGCGATCAGCGCGGGTACCACGGAGCCGGTCCCGTAGATGTAGTTGACGCCCCATCGGCCGAACCAGGCTCCGCTCGCCTCCTGTTCGTCGAGGAGCCACTGGATGCCCCGGCGGGTACGCGGGTCGGTGGCCAGGCCCTCGACGGCGAGCATCTCCACCACGTGCCCGGTGACGTCGGCGGACGGCGGGTCGATGACCTCGCCGAAGTCGCAGAACGGCAGGCGGTTGGGGAAGGGGCTCGTGTTGTCCGCGTCGAAGGCGCCCCACGCCCCGTCACGGGACTGCATGCCGAGGTTCCAGCGGACCCCGCGCTCGATGGCGGCGTCCACCAGCGGCTGGTCCGGGTGGCGGACCCGGCGCAGGGCGAGCACGACCTCGGCGGTGTCGTCGATGTCCGGATAGTTGTCGTTGTGGAACTCGAACGCCCAACCCCCCGGCGCCAGTTGAGGGCGGCGTACGGACCAGTCCCCGGGCCGTACGATCTCCTCGCCGAGCATCCAGTCCGCCGCCCTCACCAGGGCCGGGTGGTCCGGGGGCACACCGGCGTCGGCGAGCGCGATGGTGGCCAGGCAGGTGTCCCAGACCGGGGACTGGCAGGCTTCGACCATGCGGGAGCCGTCCTCGCGCCAGACGGTGAAGCGGTCGAGCGAGGCGATACCGGCCCGCATCACCGGGTGTTCGAGGTCGTAGCCGAGCAGATGGAGTGCGATGACCGAGTACACCGCGGGCGGCTGGATGCCGCCCCAGCAGCCGTCGTTCTCCTGCCGCTCGATGATCCAGCGGGCCGCCGCGTTCATGGCGATGCGGCGCAGCCGGCGCGGGGCGACCTTGTGGTACGCGTGCAGCGCCTTGTCGAGCCGCTGGAAGACGCCGTCCCAGCTCGCCGCGGGGGCGAGCGGCCGGGGCGGGGCGGGGTGCTCCGGGTCGGTGTGCAGTTCGTCGAGCGCGAACGGAGCGGGGCGCACGGGCCGCTTCGCGGAGACGATGGTGAGCGGCACGATGGTCTGGCGGGCCCAGCAGCCGAAGTCGTAGATGTTGAGCGGGACCCACGAGGGGAAGAACATCAGCTCGGGCGGCAGTTCGGGCAGGTCCTCCCACTTCCACCAGCCGAAGAGAGCCAGCCAGATGCGGGTGAAGACCCGTGAGGCCGCGATGCCGCCCTGCTCCCTGACCCAGCCGGCCGCCCTGAGCATGTGCGGGTCGTCCGGCAGGTCTCCGGCCAGCCGGAGTGCGACGTACGCCTCGATGGTGGCGGAGATGTCGGGCGGTCCGCCGTGGAAGGTGTTCCAGGTGCCGTCGCCGAGTTGCTCGCCCCGGATGAAGCGGGCCGCCGCCTGGACGGTCTCCGGGTCCTGGATCCCCAGGAACTGACGGAGCAGCAGGTCCTCGGCGTCCATGGTGACGTTGGTGGCGAGGTCTCCCTTCCACCAGCCTTGTTCGTCCTGCCTGCCGAGGAGGTGCTCCACCGAGCGCCCCGCGGCCCTTCGCGCGGCGGCGAGGACATCGTCCGTGTCGGTAGTCGGTTCGATCGGATCGCCGAACGTGACCGCGCGAAGGTTCGCGGCCCCGGTGCTTCCGTCGGTCGTCGCTGTCATGGCTTCCCCTTCGTGCAGTTGGTCCTCTGCTGTGCTGGGGTCTCCGTCGGCGGGCGCCCTCGGTGGGCGCCCGCCGGCGACGCGTCATATCTGAATGGTCATCATCTCTTTCGTACGACGACGAAGTCGGCGAGCGCAGTGAGCTGCGTCCGCACCCTTTCCGGCATGTCGACACCGTGCAGGGCCTCGATGGCCACCGCGTGCTGACGACGCGCTTCCTGGGCGGTCCACTCACGGCCGCCCGCCTCCTCGATGAGTGCCGCTCGGGCGGCGAACTCCTCTTCGGAGAAGCTGTCGAAGTCACTGCTCTTGGCGTCGGCGGCGAGCAGTTCGCCCAGACGCTCGGAGGCCGGTCCGCCCGCGGCCAGCGCGGCGACGACCGGCAGGGACTTCTTGCGCTGGCGCAGATCGCTCCAGGTCTGCTTGCCCGTGGACTCCGGGTCGCCCCAGATGCCCAGCAGGTCGTCGACGGCCTGGAAGGCGAGGCCGAGGTGGTAGCCGTACGCCTCCAGGATGTCGGCGGTGCGGTCGTTCGCGCCGCCGAGCACGGCGCCGATGGAGACCGCGCAGGCGAGCAGGGCGCCCGTCTTGTTGCCCTCCATCTCCAGGCACTCCTCGACGGTGACCCGCTCGCGGTGCTCGTAGGAGATGTCCTGGGCCTGCCCGTCGATGAGCTTGCGGGTGGCGGTGGTCAGCCGGCGGGCCGCCCGGCCGGCCTCGGCGGTGCCGAGCTCCAGCAGGACCTCGTTGGCCAGGGCGAACAGGGCGTCGCCGACCAGGATCGCCTGGGCCGGCCCGTGCACCTTCCATACGGTGTCGCGGTGGCGGCGCTGTTCGTCGCCGTCCATCAGGTCGTCGTGCAGCAGCGAGAAGTTGTGCACGAGTTCGACGGCGACCGCGCCGGGGATCCCGGCCTCCGCCTGAGCGCCGGCCGCCTCGGCGGACAGCAGTGCGAGCGCCGGCCGTACGGCCTTGCCGCCGTCGCCGTCGGCGGGGCGGCCCTGTGCGTCGATCCAGCCGAAGTGGTAGGCGGCGACGGTGTCCATGGGCGGCGCCAGCCGGTCCACCGCGGCTCGCAGTACCGGCGCTGACAGGGCCCTTCCGCGCTCCAGAAGCGCGGTGACGTCCGTGGTGTCCGCCACGGTGTCGAAAGCCGGGTTCGCCGGGGTCACAGACTCTCCTCTTGTTCCGGTGGTACTGCTCATGCCGCCTCCTGCAGCGGATGTCGGTGGGGCCTGCCGAGCACCTGGAGCGCGGCGTCCGCGGCGGTGAACCCGCTGCGGACGGCACCCTCCATCGTGGCGGGCCAGCCGGTGGCGGTCCACGCGCCGGCGAGGTGGAGCCCGGGGGCCCGGGTGTGCGCGCCCGGCCTCAGGCGTCCCACCCCGGGAGCGGGCGCGAAGGTCGCCGTGCGCTCGCGGGTGACGAAGAAGTCCCGGATCCCCGCACCCCGGGCGGCCGGAAGGAGCCGCTCCAGTTCGGGCAGATAGCGGGCGCGCAGTTCGGCGACCGGCAGGTCGATCTCGTCCTGCGCCGCGGACTGGGAGACCGCGAGATACTGGCCCGCGCCCTGGAGCCCGGAGGAGGCGGTGCGGTCGAAGACCCACTGGACGGGCGAGCCGAGCGCGGCGAAGAACGGCCTGCGCAGCACCTTGCGGTCGTAGATCACGTGGACGTTCAGGATGGGCGAGTCGGTCAGCTCCAGCAGCCGGCCCGGGTTCTCCAGGGCCCCCTCGGGCAGCAGCGCGTGGGCCTGGCCCTGCGGGACGGCGAGGACGACGTTGTCCGCCTCGAAGCGCTCGCCGTCGGTCTCGACCGCCCAGCGGCCGTCCTCGGTGCGGGTCAGACCGGTGGCCCGGCTGCGCACCCGGACGTCCACTCCGGCGGATTCGAGGGCCTTGCGGGCGAGCGTGTCGTGGAGGTCGCCGAGCGGCACGGCGGCCCAGCCGATGTCGGCGGCGCCCGGGTCGGAGAGCAGTCCCGTCTTGAAGACCATGGCGGCGAGCGCCATGGAGGCGTCCGGTGCCCTGGCGTTGAGCGTGGCGACGCCGACGAGGTCCCAGAGGGCCGCGAGGGTGCGGTCGGACTGGCCGTGGCGGCGCAGCCAGGTCGCGAAGTCGATGCCGTCGAGGGCCGGGTCGGCGGGGTCCAGGCGGCCCAGGGCCAGGGCGGCGCGGGCGACGCCCGCCTTCTCGGCGAGCGAGAGGTGCGGGTAGGCGGCGAGCCCGCCGGCCAGGTGCAGCGGTACGGGCAGCCCGCCGCGGCGCAGCCGGCCGAGCCGGGGTCCGGCGGAACGCCCGACGTCCAGGACGGGCACGTCGAGACGGCTCTGCAACGGGGCGAGGGCGGTGCCCTCGATCCGGTCCAGGAACCACCGGTAGGCGGTGCAGCAACGCAGGTAGACGTGCTGCCCGTTGTCCACGGAGAGGTCGCCGCGGCGGAAGGAGAAGGCCAGCCCGCCCAGCCGGGGGCGTCCTTCGAGCAGGGTCACCCGGACACCGGCGTCGGCGAGGCGGAGGGCGCCGGTGACTCCGGCGAGTCCGCCGCCGACGACCACCGCCCTGGAGGGGTGCGGGGTCCGGCCGTTCATCCGTCTCCCTTTCGCAGTGTCGTCGCGGTCAGGGACGCACGGGCCGGGCGCGGGGTTGCCCGCTCCGCCCCGCCGTCCGGCAGGAGGATACGCCCCGTCATCGGCTCCGCCCCCTGGTCGTACGGCGCGAGATGTGACGCGCGTCGAGACCCGAGAGCCCGCGGACCGCCACGTAGGCCTTCTCGTGGCCGGGCAGCGAGACCCGTCCGCGCAGGACGGCCTCGGGATCGCGCTCGATGCGGTCGAGGAGGCGGCGGTAGATGCCGGCCATCGCGGCCACGCAGGCTCCGCTGCGCCGGTCGAGCATGGGCAGCAGCCGGTAGCCCTCGGCGAACAGGGCGCGGGCCCGCCGGACCTCGAAGTGCACCAGCCCGGCGAAGTCGGAGCCGGGGGGCGGGGTGGCCCGGTGGAAGCCCGCGGAGCAGCCGAACTTGGCGAGGTCGTCGGCGGGCAGGTAGGTGCGGCCGTTGCCCGCGTCCTCCCTGACGTCGCGCAGGATGTTGGTGAGCTGGAGGGCGAGGCCGAGGGTGTCGGCGTACTCGGCGGCGCGGTCGGCGCCCGGTACGCCCGGCGCCGTCCCGAAGACGCCGAGGCTCAGCCGCCCGATGGCGCCCGCCACGCACCGGCAGTAGGTCTTCAGGTCGTCCCAGGTCTCGTAGTGCTCGCCGCGCACGTCCATCAGGACGCCGTCGATGAGCTCGTCGAGACCGCCGAGCGGCAGCGCGAACCGGCGGGCCGCGTCGGCGAGCGCGACGGCCACCGGGTCGGTGTCGTCCTCGTCGACGGCGCCGTGCCGGATCCGGTCGAGCAGTTCGCGGGTGCCCTCCAGCCGGGACCGCTTGGTCTCTGGCTCCAGTACCCCGTCGCCGATGTCGTCGACCCGACGGGAGAAGGCGTACAACGCCGACATGGCCTGCCGCTTCTCGTACGGCAGGAGCCTGATGCCGTACGCGAAGTTGCGGGCCTGCTGTCCGGTGACCGCCTCGCAGTAGCTGTACGCGGCCTGTACCGGTGCCGACATGTACGTCGTCTGTCCCTCCACGGTCCGGCTCACCTCTCTCTGTGCGCTCTTCGCAGGACTGCTCCCACGTCGCGCAGCAGTCGGGGCGCGGTGGGCTTGGGCGGTCCGGGCAGTACGTCGAAACCGGCGGCCGAGACGGCGCCGAGGGCGGCCCGGCCCCCGCCGACGAATCCCGCGAGCAGCAGTCTGAGTCTGCCGTGGACGCTGCCCACCAGCGCGGTGCCCTCGTCCAGCAGCTCGTGGGCGCGCTGCGCCTCGAAGGCGATCAGAGCGCGCAGCGAGGCTCCCGCGCTGGGCAGGGCGAGGTCGTCCTCGCCGACGTGGAAGCGGGCCATGTCCTCGGCGGGCAGGTAGATCCGGTCCCGGGCGAGGTCCTCGGCGACGTCCTGGAGGTGCTCGACGATCTGCAGGGCGGTGCACACGGCGTCGGAGCGGCGGACGCGCTCGGGGCTGGCGGTGCCGGTGATCTGGAGGACGAGGCGGCCGACGGGGTTGGCGGACAGCTCGCAGTAGGCCAGGAGCTCCTCGTAGGTGGCGTAGCGGCGGACCTTCTGGTCCTGCCGGTTGGCCTCGACGAGCCCGAGGAAGGGGTCGGGGGTGAGCGCGCAGCGCCGCACGGTGGGGCGCAGTGCGCGCAGCAGGGGGTGGCGCGGGCCGTCGCCGGTGGTCGCGAAGACGCGGTGCAGGTCGGCCTCGAACGCGTCGAGCAGGGCGAGCCGGTCCTCGTCGCCTCCGGCGTCCACGCCGAGGTGGCGGGCGTCGGCGCCGCCGGGCGCGAGGTCGCCGTCGCCGATGTCGTCGACCAGGCGGGCGAAGCCGTACACGGCCATGAGGTCGTCGCGCCAGGCCTGCGGCAGGAAGAAGGGGGCGACGGGGAAGTTCTCGTCGGCGGCCTTGTCGAGGGTGCCGGTCGCGGCGGCGTCGGTGTACGCCTTCGGGGTACGGGTCACTGCGTACCGCCCGACGCGGGGACGGCGAAACCACGTCGGAGCTGGAGATTTCCCATCATTGCCGTCATATCTCCCGTTCTACACTGCCGACCCAAAACATCCCTTTTCGGACACGCCGCTCACACTCTCCTGTGCGACGGACGGAGACGATCGATACACCGGGGCGTATCACCACGAAACGGCCGCGAATCAGCACCGGTACAGCTTACGTTGTACAACTCGCACCGGGGCGCCGGGGTGCAGCGCGTCCCGGTACAACGCCGCCCGCCCCGCCAACCTTCCCCGTAACGACCGCGATTGGCGTCATCCGCCGGAAGGAGATGTCCCAGGGGCCCCTGCCGCATCCGCCGTATCCGGGGCCACACGCCGTGGCCCCCGCCGGGGGGTTCTCCGGCGGGGGCCACGGACACGTGGACACTACTTGCCGGTCTCCCGCTCGTAGGCCTTGAGCACCTCGTCGGTGGAGCCGTCCATCAGGAGCTCGCCCTTCTCCAGCCACAGCACCCGGTCGCAGGTGTCCCGGATCGTCTTGTTGTTGTGGCTGACGAGGAAGACCGTGCCCGCCTCCTTGCGCAGCTCGCGGATCCGCTCCTCGGAGCGCACCCGGAACTTGCGGTCGCCGGTGGCCAGCGCCTCGTCGATCATGAGGACGTCGTGGTTCTTGGCCGCCGCGATGGAGAAGCGCAGCCGGGCCGCCATGCCGGAGGAGTACGTCCGCATGGGCAGCGTGATGAAGTCGCCCTTCTCGTTGATCCCGGAGAAGTCGACGATCTTCTGGTAGCGGGAGCGGATCTCCTCGCGGCTCATGCCCATCGCGAGACCGCCCAGCACGACGTTGCGCTCACCGGTCAGGTCACTCATCAGGGCGGCGTTGACGCCCAGCAGGGACGGCTGGCCGTCGGTGTACACCTTGCCGCTCTCGGGCGGCAGGAGTCCGGCGATGGCCCGCAGCAGGGTGGACTTGCCGGAGCCGTTGGTGCCGATGAGGCCGATCGCCTGGCCCCGGTAGGCGGTGAAGGAGACCCCGCGCACCGCGTGCACCTTGCGTACGCCGCGCGGCTCCCCCTTGCCCCGGCGCAGGATCCGGCTCAGCGCCGCGGTGGCGCTGCCCTTGCCGCCGCCCGTGCCGTTGACCCGGTACACGATGTGCACGTCGTCGGCGATCACGGTCGGGATGTGTCCCTTGGACGATTCCTCAGCCACGGCCGTACCGTTCCTCTGCCTTCCAGAAGTACACGAAGCCCACGACGCCCACCACGACCGCCCAGGCGAGCGCGACGGCCCACACGTGGTCCGGCAGGTTCTCCGAGCCGTAGCCGTCGATCAGGGCGAAGCGGACCAGGTCCATGTAGATGGCCGCCGGGTTGTACTGGAGCACGTCCGCGATCCACCGCGGCTTGTCCGCCAGCATCACGGGGATGGAGTACATGACGCCCGAGGCGTACATCCAGGTCCGCATGATGAACGGCATCAGCTGGGCGAGGTCCGGGGTCTTGCTGCCCAGCCGCGCCATGATCAGCGCGAGTCCGCTGTTGAACAGGAACTGCATGGCCAGCGCGGGCAGGACCAGCAGCCAGGACAGCGCCGGATAGCTGCCGAAGCCGACCGCGACCGCCAGCAGCACGATCATCGAGAACATCAGCTGCTGGAGCTGCTGGAGCGAGAACGAGATCGGCAGGGAGGCGCGCGGGAAGTGCAGGGCGCGGACCAGGCCGATGTTGCCGGAGATCGACTTCACCCCCGCCATGACCGAGCTCTGGGTGAAGGTGAAGACGAAGACGCCGGTCACCAGGAAGGGGATGAAGACCTCCTGGGTCATCCCCCTCCGGGTGCCCAGGATCAGGCCGAAGATCAGGAAGTAGACCAGGGCGTTCAGCAGCGGTGTGACCACCTGCCACACCTGGCCGAGCTTCGCCTGGCTGTACTGCGCCGTCAGCTTGGCCCGGGAGAAGGCCAGGATGAAGTGCCGGCGGCCCCAGAGCTGCCGGACGTACGCGACGAGTCCGGGCCTGGCACCGCTCACGGCCAGGCCGTACTTGGCGGCCAGCTGGGACGCGCTCAGCCCGTCGTCGGCGGACGGTGGGGCGCTCAGGGCGAGCCCGCCGTCTTGGGTCGTGTCACTCACAAGTCAGAACTCTCGTCTTCACAGTGCGCGGCGCGAGCGGGCGCGGCCAGGGCGGACAGGGGTCCCCGTACATATGTCTACGGCTCATGTTCTCAGAGGAAAGCCTCTCAGATCACGGGTGGTCGGCCCAGTCTGGTCAGCCGCCACACCGTACGCCACCTCATGGGACGCCGCGGCCCGCAGGGCTTGGTCCAGCCCTCCCGGAAGCCCCCGAACCACGCCTTCAGAGCCGGCGCCGAGGGCCTGCGCACCAGCGTGAGCAGCAGCCAGACCCCGACGTAGAGGGGCACCAGCGGCGCGGGCAGGTTCCGGCGGGCGAGCCAGACCCGGTTGCGGGCCACCATGCGGTGGTAGACCGCGTGCCGGGAGGGCGCGGTGGTGGGGTGGTTGAGGACCATGTCCGCGCGGTAGTCGATCATCCAGCCGGCGTCGAGGGCCCGCCAGGCGAGGTCGGTCTCCTCGTGCGCGTAGAAGAAGTCACCGGGGAGCCCCCCGACCTCGGCGAGCACCTGGGTACGGACCGCGTTGGCCCCGCCGAGGAAGGTCGTCACCCTCGACGAGCGCATCGGGTCGGAGGCCCGCAGCCGCGGCACGTGCCGGCGCTGGGTGACCCCGGTGTCCGGGTCGGCGATGCGGAAGGTGATGATGCCGAGCTCCGGGTCCGCGCCGAACGCCTGCCGGCACAGCTCGGCGGTGTCGGTGTTCGGCAGGAGCCCGTCGTCGTCGAGGAAGAGCAGCCCGTCCACGTCCGAGCCGGACGGGCCGAAGGCCTCGATACCGACGTTGCGGCCGCCCGGGATGCCCAGGTTCTCGGGCAGCTCCACCGTCCGTACGCCCTCGGGGACGCCGGGGACCGGGGCGCCGTTGCCGACGACGACCACCTCGATCCGGTCGCCGTCCTGCCGGGCGACCGAATCGAGGAGGGCGCGCAGTTCCTCGGGGCGGTTGCCCATGGTGATGATGACCGCGCCGAGTTTCATGGAGGAGCTCACTTCAGCCTGCTGGACGCCAGGATCGAGACGAGGTGCAGGACGGTCTGGAGAAGGGCGATCCCTGCCAGCACCGCGACCGCGAGACGGGTGAAGAAGAGGTCGTCCCTGACCACGTCCACGACGGCGGCGGCCAGGACGACCAGCGAGGCCTCGACGCCGAGGATCAGCCGGTGGAACTTGAGCGCCCCGGCGGCCCGGCGGGCGAACGCCATGCCGGAGGAGCGGGGCTCGGAGGCGGCCTCCTTGACCGGCGGCAGCCCGCCCTGGTGGCGCGCGACGCCGACCAGGTCGGTCTCGGCCTTGATCAGGATCGCGCCGAGCGCGGCGAGCGTGCCCAGGAACGCCCACAGCCAGTCGACGCGGCCGCTGCCCCACAGGTCGGCGGCGCGCAGCCCGAGGCCGACCAGCACGGCCGCGTCGCACAGGTAGGCGCCGACCCGGTCCAGGTAGACCCCGCCCAGGGAGAACTGCTTCTTCCAGCGGGCCACCTCGCCGTCGACGCAGTCGAGCAGCAGGTAGAGCTGGACCATGAGCACGCCGAGCAGGGCCCCCCAGATCCCGGGGACCAGCAGCGCGGGCGCGGCGAGCACACCCGCGACGGTCATCACATAGGTCAGCTGGTTGGGCGTGATCCTGGTGTTCACCAGGTGCCGGTCGATGCGCAGCGAGATCTCGCGCATGTAGAGACGGCCCGCCCAGTGCTCCCCGCTGCGCCGGTCCTTCACGCCCGCCGGGTGCACGACCGGCCGGAGTTCAGCTATGGATGGCTTGTGCATAGTCGGCGTACGCGTCCCTGATCTGGTCGGTGGACAGGTTGAGGTGTTCCAGGATCGTGAAACGTCCCGGGCGCGTCTGCGGGGCGTACTCCACGGCCCGGACGAACTCGTCGGCGCTGAAGCCGATCTCTTCGGCCAGGACGGGCAGCCCGTGCCCGCGCAGGACGGACGCCATGTGCCGCGACTCCTCGCGGGCACCCCGCAGGTGCATGGCGAAGCAGGCGCCGAGGCTGACCTGTTCGCCGTGGCTGGCGGCCCGCTTCGGGTACAGCAGGTCGAAGGCGTGGTTGATCTCGTGGCAGCCGCCGGAGGCGGGACGGGAGTCTCCGGCGATCGACATCGAGATGCCGGTCAGGACCAGTCCCTCGGCCAGCACCTTGAGGAAGGCGTCGTCACCCACCCCTCCGGGATGGCGCAGCACGGCCTCGCCGGCCTGCCGGGCCATGGCGGCCGCGAGCCCGTCGATGTCCTCGCCGCGCACCTCGTGGGCGAGTTCCCAGTCGGCGACGCAGGAGATGTTGGACACCGCGTCGCCGATGCCGGAGCGCACGTAGCGGGCGGGGGCCTCCCGGATCACGTCGAGGTCGATGACCACGGCGATCGGGGTGGGGACGCCGTAGGAGCCGCGTCCGTTGTCGTTGTCCAGGGTCGCGACCGGGGAGCAGAGGCCGTCGTGGGAGAGGTTCGTCGCGACGGCGACCATGGGCAGGCCCACGCGCGCCGCGGCGTACTTCGCCACGTCGATGATCTTGCCGCCGCCGAGGCCGACGACGGCGTCGTACCGGTTGCCCTTGATGCCGTCGGCGAGCCGCACCGCGGCGTCTATCGTGCCGTTGCCGACCGGGTACCAGTCGGCGCCCGCCAGCGCCGGGGCGAGCCGTTCGCGCAGCACGCGTCCCGACCCCTCGCTGATCGCGACGGCGAGCTTTCCGGAGGCGGAGATCCGCTGGTCGGCCAGGAGGCCGGCCAGATCGTCCAGGGCGCCGGGCCGGATGTCCACGACGACCGGCGAGGGGATGAGGCGGGTCAGTACCGGCACGCGATCTCCCTGCCGCGGGCCAGGTCGTCGTGGTTGTCGATCTCGACCCAGGTGACCTCGCCGATGGGCGCGACGTCCACGGTGAAGCCGCGGTCGACGAGCTCCTGGTAGCCGTCCTCGTAGTACAGGTCGGGGTCCCGCTCGAAGGTGGTCTTCAGCGCGTCGGCGAGCTCCTCGGCCGCCTCCGGCTCTATCAGCGTCACGCCGATGTACTCGCCGGTCGCGGTGGCGGGGTCCATCAGCTTGGTGATGCGCCGCACGCCCCGGCCGTCCTCGGTGACGACCTTCATCTCCTCGTCGGCGAGGTTCTTCACGGTGTCCAGGGCGAGGATGATCTTCCGGCCCTCGCCGCGCGCGCCCAGGAGGGTCCGCTCGACGGAGACCGGGTGCACGGTGTCGCCGTTGGCGAGGATGACGCCCTGCTTGAGGACGTCACGGGCGCACCACAGGGAGTAGGCGTTGTTCCACTCCTCGGCCTTGTCGTTGTCGATGAGCGTCAGCTTCACGCCGTACGTGGCCTCGAACTCGGCCTTGCGGGCGTAGACCGCCTCCTTTCGGTAGCCGACGACGACCGCGACCTCGGTGAGACCGACCTCGGCGAAGTTCGCCAGCGTCAGGTCCAGGACCGTCTTCTCCCCGTCCACGGGCACCAGGGCCTTGGGCAGTGTGTCCGTATAGGGACGCAGACGGCGTCCGGCACCTGCTGCCAGTACGAGGCCGATCATGCGAGTTCTCCTTCGTCGTGTACGGCGGGGGCCGAGGAGGACACCCAGAAGCGGATGGACTCCACGAGCACCACGAGAGCCACGGCGACCGCGAGCACGGTGAGCGCCGTGGTGAAATCTGAGCCGGTGGTGAGCAGGGCGGCGAGCAGCGCCACGACGAGGGTCCGGCCCTCGTGACCGCCGACGGCGCGCACCAGCCACCGCGGCGGCGCACCGGTACCGCCTCGGATGCGGTAGACCGTGTCGTAGTGATGGTAGGCGACGGCCGAGACCAGCCCGAACGCCGCCGGAACCGCGTGCGGGCTGTCGCTGCGGGCGGCGAGCACCAGGATCACGCAGTACTCCGCTGCCCGGAAGGCGGGCGGTACGAGCCAGTCGAGCGCGCCGCCCAGCGGACGGGAGACCGCGAGGCCGCCGAGGACGGCGTACAGCACGGCGGCGCCGACGGTGAGCCATCCGCCGAAGGGCGCGAAGAGGGCCGCCGCGACCATCAGCACCGCGGCGAGGAGAGCCAGCAGCGGGGCGGTGAAGCCGCCGCCGGGGCGCCTGAGCACCGCGGCGACCGCCTGGGCGAGGGGTCCGGAGTCGGCGAGGTCGGCCAGGGCCCGCATGGCGCGGTCGGTACGCCGGGCCTTGCGGGTCAGCGAGCGGAGCAGCCGGCCCGCCGTGGTGTAGCAGGCGGCCAGCGCGCAGCCCACCAGCAGGGCGTAGAAGACGATCCGGGGCGTGGTGAGCGCGGTCAGCACGGCGATCATGGCCCAGCGTTCACCGATGGGCAGGACTATCATCCGGCGCGCCCAGACGGTCCAGCCGACGCTGTCGAGCCGGTCGGAGAGGGCGGCGGTGGGGCTGGTGTTGGAGACCGCGTCGTGGTTGGCCTCGTTGAAGGAGAAGTCCACGACGTGGCGGCAGGCCTGGAGGACCATCGCCCCCAGCGCGAGGACCCATACGTCGTCGCCGCCGCGCGCGGCGCCGAGGGCGAGGCCCGCGTAGTAGGCGTACTCCTTGGCCCGGTCGAAGGTGGCGTCCAGCCAGGCGCCCATCGTCGAGTACTGGAGCGAGTAGCGGGCGAGCTGCCCGTCGGTGCAGTCCAGGACGAACGACAGGAGCAGCAGCACCCCGGCCGCGACGTAACCGCCGCGGGTGCCGGTCGCCGCGCTGCCCGCCGCGATCAGGGCGGTGATCAGCGAGGCGGTGGTGACCTGGTTGGGGGTGAGGCCCCGGCGGGCGCACCAGCGCGCGATGTAGCGGGAGTAGGGGCTGATGAAGAAGGTGGTGAAGAAGCCGTCGTGGGCCTTGACCGCGCTGCGCAGCCGGACCGCCTCGTCGTCGACGGCGGCGACGGAGGTCCGTGCGGCGACCCGCTCCTCGGGGCCGGCGGGCACCGCGGCGGTGAGCGATCCGAGCTCGGGACGCTGTACGCGGACGCCCTCGGCGTCCAGGGCCGTGGCCAGCCGGCCGGGGACCGTGCGGTCCTCGGTGGCGGCCACTTCTCCGGCTCCGGGGGGCGCCACGGGGCTGCCGGCGCCGACGGCGGCCACGGTCCGGCGCAGGGCGCGGAGCAGCGCGCCGCGGGCCGCGGGCTGTGCGGTGAGGGCGCCGGGGACGGCGGCGGCGTCGAAGCGGGGGTCGGTCAGTCCGAGCCTGAGGGCGTGGAGGTGGCCGATGAAGCGGGGATCCACCAGGGCGACGCGCTGGTCGGTGGGGACGGTGGCGAGCAGCTCGGCGGCCTGGGTGGCGTCGGCGGCTGCGGTCACGTCGAAGCCGAGGGACCGCAGATCGTCCGCGAGCGACGATCCGGGTACCGGTGCACCGGTGAGGATGGCGGTCGACAGACGAACTCACTCCTTGGCGGTGACGGGAACGGCGCGCGACTGTGCGGCCCCGAGGCGGGGGCCGGCGGCTCGTCGGCTGAGGCTATCGGATGAACGGAAGACCGAGTTCACCGCCCGTTTGTGCTTCGTTCGGGTGAAGTGGCCATCCTTGTTCGAGTGAAGCGGCCATCCTGCGGCGCGTTCGCGATCATCATCGTGGATCACCGCCCCGTCCCACAAACCGCGCCCTCCCCCGGGGCCCCGCGCCCGGGGCGATCCTGGGCATCGGGGGCGAAAGCCTAAGCTGACGCCCATGACATGGCTGATCACAGGCGGGGCGGGATACATCGGGGCGCACGTGGCGAGGGCCATGGCGGGGGCCGGGGAGCGGGTCGTCGTCCTCGACGACGTCTCCACGGGCGACGCGGGGCGGCTGGACGAGGGCGTCACCCTGGTCCGGGGCTCGGCGGCGGACCGCGGGCTGCTGGACCGGGTGCTGGCCGGGCACGGTGTCACGGGGGTGGTGCACCTCGCGGCGAAGAAGCAGGTCGGCGAGTCCGTGGAGGACCCGCTGCTGTACTACCGGGAGAACGTGGGCGGGCTCACCGTCCTCCTGGAGGCGGTGGTCGCGGCCGGGGTGCGGCGCTTCCTCTTCTCGTCGTCGGCGGCGGTGTACGGCGTCCCCGACGTCGAGCGGATCACGGAGCTGACCCCGTGCGTCCCCATCAACCCCTACGGCGAGACCAAGCTCGCCGGGGAGTGGCTGGTGCGGGCGACGGGCCGGGCACACGGTCTGACCACGGCGTGCCTGCGGTACTTCAACGTGGCGGGGGCGGCCGAGCCCCGGCTGTCGGACACCGGGGTCCACAACGTCGTGCCGATGTTCTTCGACCGGCTCACCCGCGGGCAGGCACCGCGGATCTTCGGTGACGACTACCCGACCCCGGACGGCACCTGTGTCCGCGACTACATCCATGTCGCCGACCTCGCCGACGCGCACCTCGCGGTGGCCGGGAGCCTCGCCTCACGGGGGGCCGGCGAGGACCTGACGGTGAACATCGGCCGTGGCGAGGGCGTGTCCGTGCGCGAGCTGGCGACGCTGGTGGGCGAGGTCACCGGCCGGCCCGTCGAGCCCGAGACCGGGCCGCGCCGCCCCGGTGACGCGGCCCGCGCCGTGGCGTCGGCGGAGCGGATGACACGGGAGCTGGGGTGGACGGCGCGGCTCGGCGTGCGGGACATGGTCGAGTCGGCCTGGGAGGGCTGGTGCCTGCGCCACCCGGACGCCCGAACACGCTGACGACCGGGCCCGCACCGCGTGGACCTGCGAACATTTGCGCAGGTCAGGGCACATGACAACGGTGTTCAGTGCCGTGTTGCCGGATACCCCCTCCCCGTAGTTCACTGGCCGCGTCGGGCGGTGGGCGCCCGACCGCGTACACGCGCTCGGGAGGCGTACTCATGGGGGCTGGTCACGACCACGGGCACACGCACACGGGGCCGCCGCCGACGGGGACGGCGGCGGCCGCGTACCGGGGGCGCCTCCGGGTCGCGCTGGTCATCACGCTCGGCGTCATGGTGATGGAGATCGTCGGCGGGCTGCTCGCCGACTCCCTGGCGCTGATCGCGGACGCGGCCCACATGGCGACCGACGCGCTGGGCCTGGGCATGGCGCTGCTGGCGATCCACTTCGCCAACCGCCCGGCGGGCCCCAACCGCACCTTCGGGTTCGCCCGCGCCGAGATCCTGGCGGCGCTGGCCAACTGTCTGCTGCTGCTCGGGGTCGGCGGCTACCTGGTCTTCGAGGCCGTGGAACGCTTCATCACCCCGGCCGACACCCGGGGCGGGCTGGCCCTGGCCTTCGCCGCGGTCGGCCTGGTCGCCAACATGGTCTCGCTCTCCCTGCTCGTACGCGGGCAGCGGGACAGCCTCAATGTGCGGGGCGCCTATCTGGAGGTCCTCGCGGACACCCTCGGCTCGGTGACCGTGCTGGTGGCGGCCGGCGTCATCATGGCGACCGGCTGGCAGGCCGCCGACCCGATCGCCTCGCTCCTGATCGGCCTGATGATCGTGCCGCGTACGGTCAAGCTGCTGCGCGAGACGCTCGACGTGCTGCTGGAGTCGGCCCCGAAGGGCGTCGACGTGGCGGAGGTCCGGGCCCACATCACGGCCCTGCCCGGGGTGCTGGACGTCCACGACCTGCACGCCTGGACGATCACCTCGGGGATGCCGGTCCTCTCCGCCCACGTGGTGGTGCACCAGGAGGTGCTGGACTCGATCGGGCACGAGAAGCTGCTGCACGACCTCCAGGGCTGCCTGGGCGACCACTTCGACGTGGAGCACTGCACCTTCCAGCTGGAGCCGAGCGGGCACGCCGCGCACGAGGCCAAGCTCTGCCACTGACCGCCGGGCGTCACTCGTTCCGGTACCGGGCCGCCGTCCGCCGTCCGGCTCCGCCACGGCGTCCAGGCCCGCCCCGGTCCGGCTCCCGGACGCCGGTCACGGCGGTGAGGGCGCTGGTCCCCGGGGTGCCGGTGCCGGTACGCGGACCAGGCCGCCCCGCCGTCGGGGGCCGGGTGGTGTCCGTCCCGCCGCGCCGCCCGGTCCGGCGGGACGGACATGCCCGCACCCGCAGTGCGGACAAGCGGCTTTTGTACGGCAGACTTGACCGGACTCCAGGGGTCCGGCGCACGAGGCCGGTAACCAAAGCGAAGGATGGGTATGCCGACCACACCAGCCACCGCGACGCACAGCTCGTCGAACGGCACAGCAGAAGCGATCATGCTCGAACTGGTCGACGAGAGCGGCACCACCATCGGCACCGCGGAGAAGCTCGCGGCCCACCAGGCCCCCGGCCAGTTGCACCGGGCGTTCTCCGTCTTCCTCTTCGACGAGCAGGGACGGCTGCTGCTGCAACGCCGGGCACTCGGCAAGTACCACTCCCCCGGCGTGTGGTCGAACACGTGCTGCGGTCACCCCTACCCGGGCGAGGCGCCCTTCGCGGCCGCCGCCCGGCGTACGTACGAGGAGCTGGGGGTGTCGCCCTCGCTGCTCGCGGCGGCGGGCACGGTCCGCTACAACCACCCGGACCCGGCCTCCGGGCTGGTGGAGCAGGAGTTCAACCACCTCTTCGTCGGGATGGTGCAGGAGCGGGTGCGGCCGGACGCGGACGAGGTGGGCGAGACCGCGTTCGTGACCGCGGAGGAGCTGGCCGGGCGCCACGCCGCCGCGCCGTTCTCGGCGTGGTTCATGACGGTGCTGGACGCGGCGCGGCCCGCGATCAGGGAGCTGACCGGTCCGTCGGCCGGCTGGTGAGGCGGCGGCGGGCGGGGACCGGTCAGGGCACGGTGCCGAGCGGCATCGCCGCCCAGATGATCTTGCCGCCGCCCGCCGTGTGCGCCACGTCGCAGGTGCCCCCCGCCTCCGCGGTGATCTCGCGGACCAGCAGCAGCCCCCGGCCGCCCGTCTGCGCGTGGTCGGTGACCAGGGCGGTGGGGCGGTAGGGGTGGCCGTCCTCGACGGAGACCCTGATCCACTCCGCCCCGACGGCCACCTCCACGGCCAGTTCCGGTGACAGCACGGCCGCGTGCCTGACCGCGTTGGTGACGAGTTCCGAGACGATCAGCAGCAGTCCGTGCAGGAGGTCGTCCCCGGCGGGGACCCGCTGCCGCTCCAGCAGGTCCCGCACGGCGCGCCGGGCCTGTGGCACCGAGGCGTCGACGGCGGGCGCGGTGAAGCGCCACACCCCGGTGAACGGCACGGGGTGGGCCGGTACTGTTTCGCGGCTCTCCATCGACCGGCACCCGCTCTCGGCTCGCCTGTCACTGACTTCGCCTGTCACTGACTTTCGAGTAATGAGTGTCGGGAACGACGCGGCCCTGACTCAGCGGCTGACTACAAGTGCCCACTCATGACAGCAACGCGAAGGAATGCGTTCGGAGTTGTCCGGCAGCGAACCACTTTCCGCCATGTTCGGGATCCATCTGGTCCGTGACGTGCAGGCCGCCCTCGGTCACGGGCCCGGTCGTCGACAGCTCCTCACGGGCCTTCGGCGGCTCCGTACGGGTCCTCGCCGGCTCCGCACCGTCCTGTCCGCTTCGCGCCCCTTCTTGACCCTTCGTGATCACGGGGCCGACGCCTGCCGATAGCATCCGGCGCATGGACCTCAGGCGACAGGCGCAACGCGGCACGGCGGCCGGGCCCCGGCTGGAGCACGAGGTGGCGGACGGCGTCGCCACCGTCGTCATCAGCAACCCCGCCAAGCGGAACGCGATGACCGCGGACATGTGGGCGGCGCTGCCCGGCCTGCTGGACGCGCTGTCCGCCGACCCCGCCGTGCGCGTCCTCGTGCTCACCGGGGCGGGCGGGACCTTCTGCGCCGGTGCGGACATCACCTCGCTCCAGGACCCCGCGGGCCGCGCGCAGGAGGCCGCCGTACGCGCCGAGGAGGCGCTGGCCGCCTTCCCCCGGCCGACGCTGGCCGCGGTGCGCGGCTACTGCGTGGGCGGCGGGTGCCAGCTCGCGGTCGCGTGCGACCTGCGGTTCGCCGATCAGGAGGCGTCGTTCGGCGTCACCCCGGCCAAGCTCGGGATCGTCTACCCCGCCTCGTCGACCCGGCGGCTGGTGACACTGGTCGGCCCGGCGACGGCGAAGTTCCTGCTGTTCTCCGGCGAGCTGGTCGCCGCCGAACGCGCCCTGCGCACCGGGCTGGTGGACGAGGTGCTGCCGGCGGACGGGCTGGAGGAGCGGGTACGGGACTTCGCGCGGGTGCTGGCGTCGCGCTCGCAGCTGACCCAGGCCGCGGCGAAGGAGTTCGCCGACGGACGGACCGACCGGGACGCGTACTGGGAGGCGCGGGCGCGCGGCAGCGGCGACACCGCCGAGGGCGTCGCCGCCTTCATCGAGCGCCGGGCGCCCCGCTTCACCTTCACGACGGGCCAGGACGAGGACGCACCCGGGAGCCCGGTCACCTCAGGATGAAGCGGCTCCCGGAGCGGGCCTCCTCGACCAGGCGGCCGGGCCGCCGGCCGTGGGGGCGGTCCTGCGGCCGTGGGGGCGGTCCTGCGGCCGTGGGGGCGGTCCGGCGGAGGCAGGTCGTGCCCGCCCCGGGGTTACGGAGCGTACCGACCAGTCGGTAACGTGCAGCCATGCCTTCTCTTCCGCCGCGCGCCGGCCGGCGCTGCCACAACGCGCTCAACCCGCTGCACTCCTGCGTCTACTTCTCCCCCGACCTCGGCAAGGAGTTCGGGGAACTGGGCCTCGACGACCCCACCGCCGTCTACTTCGCGGCCCGCGCCGCCGTGTTGGGCGCGGTCGGGCCCGGCACGGTCACCGCCGCCTTCTACAACTTCAACCACGAGCTGGTGTCCCGTCATGTGCCGGCCGTGTGGTCGGTCGTGACACCCCCGGCCGCGGTCGGCGCACGGCTGCGCGCCGCCGACGCCACGCTGCGCCGGGTGCTCGGCGAGGAGGTCGTCGCCTCCCCGGAGATGGCCGAGGCCGCCCACCTCGCCCTGCGTGCCGCCGAGGGATGCGCCCGGCACGCCAAGCCGCTGTACGCCGGGCACGCCGACCAGCCGGTGCCCGAGGCGCCGCACCTGGCGTACTGGCACGCGGCGTCGCTCCTGCGCGAGCACCGCGGCGACGCCCACCTCGCCGCGTTGCTCGCGGCCGGACTCGATCCGGTCGAGGCCCTGGTCAGTCACACCGCGACGGGCAAGGGCATGGCGCCCCGGTGGGTCCTGGCCACCCGGGGCTGGCAGCGCGCCGACTGGGACGCCGCGGTGGAACGGCTGCGCGGGCGCGGGATGCTCGACGGGGCGGGTGAGCTGACGGACGCCGGCACGGCGCTCAGGGCGGAGCTGGAGGAGGCCACGGACCGGATGGACGCGGCGCCGTACGAGCACCTGGGAGCGGCGGGGGTGGAGCGGCTGACGGAGCTGGGGCGCGGCTTCCTGTTCACGGCCGCGGCCGCGGGGGCGTTCCCTGACGACCTGGTGGGGAAGGGCTGACCGGTCCGTGAGGCGTTCGCGGTCCGCGGATCCGCGGGCCGCGTTCGAGGAGGTCGCGCGACACGGCACCCGGCGACCCGGCACAATGCAGGCGAAGGGGACCACCCGGGTGTGGACCACCCCCGTGGCACAGCCAGCACAGCCAGTACGAGAAGGCGAGTCGGGAAAACCGTGACGACGTCCATCGAAGGCAGGATCGCCGAGGAACTCGGCGTACAGGAGCGTCAGGTGAGGGCGGCGGTCGAGCTGCTCGACGGCGGGTCGACCGTGCCGTTCATCGCGCGCTACCGCAAGGAAGCGACCGAGATGCTCGACGACGCGCAGTTGCGCACGCTTGAGGAACGGCTGCGGTACCTGCGGGAGCTGGAGGACCGTCGTACGGCGGTGCTCGACTCCGTACGCGAACAGGGCAAGCTCGACGAGGAGCTGGAGGCGCGGATCCGGGCGGCCGACACCAAGGCGCGGCTCGAAGACATCTATCTGCCCTTCAAACCCAAGCGCCGGACGAAGGCGCAGATCGCGCGCGAGGCCGGTCTGGAACCGCTGGCGGACGGGCTGCTCGGCGACCCCTCCCAGGACCCGCTCGCCGCGGCGGCCGCGTTCGTCGACGCGGACAAGGGCGTGGCCGACCCCCAGGCGGCGCTGGACGGCGCCCGCGCGATCCTGACCGAGCGGTTCTCGGAGGACGCCGATCTGACCGGTGAGCTGCGCGAACGCATGTGGTCGCACGGCCGGGCCGTGTCGAAGGTGCGCGAGGGCAAGGAGGAGGCGGGCGCGAAGTTCGCGGACTACTTCGACTTCGCGGAGCCGTTCACCGCGCTGCCCTCGCACCGGGTGCTGGCGATGCTCCGGGGCGAGAAGGAGGACGTGCTCGACCTGGTCCTGTCGCCCGAGGACGGGGAGAGCGCCGAGCGGACCGGCCCCTCGGTCTACGAGAACATGATCGCCCGCCGTTTCGGTGTGGCGGACCGCGGCCGGCCCGGTGACACGTGGCTCGGTGACACGGTGCGGTGGGCCTGGCGCACCCGGATCCTGGTGCACCTCGGCATCGATCTGCGGCTCCGGCTGCGGACGGCGGCGGAGGATGAGGCGGTCCGGGTCTTCGCGTCGAACCTGCGGGACCTGCTGCTCGCGGCTCCGGCCGGTACCCGGGCGACGCTGGGGCTCGACCCCGGTTTCCGTACGGGCGTGAAGGTCGCCGTGGTGGACGCCACCGGGAAGGTCGTCGCCACCGACGTCATCCACCCGCATGTGCCGGCCAACAAGTGGGAGCAGTCCCTGGCCACCCTGGAGCGGCTGGCCAGGGAGCACCGGGTGGAGCTGATCGCCATCGGCAACGGCACGGCGTCCCGGGAGACGGACAAGCTGGCCGGTGAGCTGTGCGAGCGCCACCCGGAGCTGAAGCTCACCAAGGTGATGGTGTCGGAGGCGGGCGCGTCCGTGTATTCGGCGTCGGCCTTCGCCTCGCAGGAACTGCCCGACATGGACGTGTCGTTGCGCGGTGCCGTGTCGATCGCCCGGCGGCTCCAGGACCCGTTGGCCGAGCTGGTGAAGATCGACCCGAAGTCGATCGGCGTCGGCCAGTACCAGCACGACCTGTCGGAGGTGAAGCTGTCGCGTTCGCTGGACGCGGTGGTCGAGGACTGTGTGAACGGCGTCGGGGTCGACGTGAACACGGCGTCGGCGCCGCTGCTCTCGCGGGTGTCGGGCATCGGCTCGACGCTCGCCGAGAACATCGTGGCGCACCGTGACACCAACGGCCCGTTCCCCTCCCGCCGGACGCTGAAGGACGTGGCGCGCCTCGGCCCGAAGGCGTACGAGCAGTGCGCGGGCTTCCTGCGGATCCGGGGCGGTGACCCGCTGGACGCCTCCAGCGTGCACCCGGAGGCGTATCCGGTGGTGCGGACGATGGTGAAACGGACGGGCGGCGACGTCGCCTCGCTGATCGGCAACACGGACGTCCTGCGCTCCCTGCGTCCGGACGACTTCGTGGACGAGAAGTTCGGCCTGCCCACGGTCACGGACATCCTCAAGGAGCTGGAGAAGCCGGGGCGGGACCCGCGTCCGGCGTTCCGGACCGCCACCTTCCGGGAGGGTGTCGAGAAGATCGGGGACCTGGCTCCGGACATGGTGCTGGAGGGCGTCGTCACGAACGTCGCGGCGTTCGGCGCGTTCGTGGACGTCGGTGTCCACCAGGACGGTCTGGTGCATGTGTCGGCGATGGCGCGGACGTTCGTGAAGGATCCGCGCGACGTGGTGAAGCCGGGCGACGTCGTCAAGGTGAAGGTCATGGAGGTGGACATCCCGCGCAAGCGGATCTCGCTGACGCTGCGGCTGGACGACGAGGCGTCGGCGGCGGGCGGCGGCCAGGGCCCGAAGCGTGAGCGCGGCGGCGAGCGTCCCCCGCGGCAGCGTCAGGGCGGCCAGGGCCGGCAGGACCAGGCGCGGTCGGGCCAGGGGCAGTCCGGGCAGGGTGGCGGCCGGTCCGGGCAGGGGCAGGCCGGGCAGCCGCAGCGGCAGGGCGGCCGTCAGGGTGGCGGCGGCCAGGGCCGTGACCGGCGGGGCGGTGGCTCCTCGCGTCCGTCGCCCGCGCCGGCCAACAGCGCGATGGCGGACGCGCTCCGCCGCGCGGGGCTGACGGGCCCTGACCAGGGCGGCCGCAAGCGCTGAGGACACCGGTGCCGGGCCCGCCCTCCGCCGTACCGGGAGGGCGGGCCCGCCGTGTCAGCCGGCCTCGACGACCGTGCCGCCGGCGACCTCCAGGCGGCGGGTGGTGCGGACGGCTTCGAGCATCCGGCGGTCGTGCGTCACCAGCAGCAGCGTGCCGGTGTACGAATCGAGCGCCGACTCCAGCTGTTCGATCGCCGGCAGGTCCAGGTGGTTGGTCGGTTCGTCCAGCACCAGCAGGTTGACGCCCCGGCCCTGGAGGAGCGCGAGGGCGGCACGGGTGCGCTCACCCGGCGAGAGGGTGGTGGCGGGGCGCAGCACATGGGCCGCGCGCAGCCCGAACTTGGCGAGCAGGGTGCGGACCTCGGCGGGTTCGGTGTCCGGGACCGCCGCGCAGAAGGCGTCCAGCAGGCTCTCCGTACCGTGGAAGAGCTTCCGCGCCTGGTCGACCTCCCCGACCACGACGCCCGAGCCGAGCGAGGCGTGGCCGGAGTCCAGCGGCAGACGGCCGAGCAGCGCGGCGAGCAGGGTGGACTTGCCCGAGCCGTTGGCGCCGGTGACGGCGACCCGGTCCGCCCAGTCGATCTGGAGGGTGGCGGGGCCGAAGGTGAAGTCGCCGCGGACGACGGACGCGTCGCGGAGCGTGGCGACGACGGAGCCGGAGCGGGGGGCGGAGGCGATCTCCATCCGCAGCTCCCATTCCTTGCGGGGTTCCTCGACGACCTCCAGCCGCTCGATCATGCGCAGCGTCTGCTTGGCCTTGGCGGCCTGCTTCTCGCTGGTCTCGCTGCGGAACTTGCGGCCCATCTTGTCGTTGTCGGTGGCCTTGCGGCGGGCGTTCCTGACGCCCTTCTCCATCCAGCCTCGCTGTGTCTGGGCGCGGCCTTCCAGGGCGGAGCGCCGGTCCGCGTACTCCTCGAACTCCTCGCGGGCGTGGGCGCGGGCGCGTTCGCGCTCCTCCAGGTAGGAGGCGTACCCGCCGCCGTAGAGGGTGACCTGCTGCTGCGCGAGGTCGAGTTCGAGCACCTCGGTGACCGTGCGCATGAGGAACTCGCGGTCGTGGCTGACGACGACGGTGCCGGCCCGCAGTCCGGAGACGAAGCGTTCGAGGCGTTCCAGGCCGTCCAGGTCGAGGTCGTTGGTGGGCTCGTCGAGCAGGAAGACGTCGTAGCGTGACAGCAGCAGCGAGGCCAGCCCCGCGCGGGCGGCCTGACCGCCGGAGAGGGCGGTCATCGCGGAGTCGAGGCCGACGGTCAGACCGAGTTCGGCGGCGACGTCCTCGGCGCGCTCGTCGAGGTCGGCACCGCCGAGGGCGAGCCAGCGCTCCAGGCTCTCGGCGTAGGCGTCGTCCGCGCCGGGCGCCTGGTCGACCAGGGCCTGGGTCGCGGCGTCCATCGCCCGCTGGGCGTCGGCGACCCCGGTACGGCGGGCGAGGAACTCCCGTACGGATTCGCCCGCGCGGCGCTCGGGCTCCTGGGGGAGGTGTCCGACGGTGGCGCCGGGCGGGGAGAGCCGCAGTTCGCCCTCCTCGGGCCGGTCGAGCCCGGCCAGGAGGCGGAGCAGGGAGGATTTACCGGCTCCGTTGGCCCCGACGAGCCCGATCACGTCGCCGGGGGCGACGACGAGATCGAGGCCGGTGAAGAGGGTGCGGTCGCCGTGCCCGGCGGCGAGGTCCTTGGCGACGAGGGTGGCAGTCATCAGGATGCGATCCTAGCGAACCGGCGGGTCGGCCCTGAGCGGGCCCGTGCCGGGCCGCCGGGCCCGGCGGACGAGGCGGAGAACGGCGACGGGAGTGGGCGCGATGGGCGGAACGGCGGACGTGGTCGTGGTGGGTGGCGGGGTCAGCGGGCTGACCACCGCGCTGGTGCTGGCGGAGCGCGGCCGGCGGGTGCGGGTGTGGTCCCGGGACCCGGCGTCGGGCACCACCTCGGCGGTGGCCGGGGCGCTGTGGTGGCCGTACCGGATCGAGCCCGGGGCGCGGGCCGGCGACTGGTCGCTGGAGACGCTGCGGGTGTACGGGGAACTGGCCGCCTCCCCGGTGGAGACCGGCGTGCGGATGGTCGCCGGGACGCACGCGGGGGTACGCCTCGCGTCGCTGGGGCCGTGGGCGGACGGTCTGGCGGGGGCGTCGGAGGGGGCACGGGGGCTGCGGGTGAGGTTGCCCCTGATCGACATGCCGGTGCATCTGGCGTGGCTGGAGCGGCGGCTGGCGGCGGCGGGCGGGGGGCTGGAGCGGCGTACGGTCCGCGACTTCGGGGAGGCCGCCGCCGAGGCCCCGGTGGTGGTCAACTGCACGGGCCTGGGCGCCCGTGAGCTGGTCCCGGACCCGGGGGTGCGGCCGGTGCGGGGCCAGTTGGTCGTGGTGGAGAACCCGGGTGTCCGGGAGTGGTTCGCCGAGGCGGATCCGGCGTCGAGCGCGACGACGTACTTCTTCCCGCAGCCGGGCGGCCTGGTGCTGGGCGGCACGGCGGAGGCGGACGACTGGCGTACGGAGCCCGATCCGGGGACGGCCGAGGCGATCGTGGCGCGGTGTGCGCGGGTGCGGCCGGAGATCGCGGGCGCCCGGGTGACCGCCCACCGGGTGGGGCTGCGGCCGTCCCGGGACGGCGGCGTGCGGATCGAGGCCGAGGAGCTGCCGGGCGGCGGCCTGCTGGTGCACAACTACGGGCACGGCGGGGCCGGGGTCACGGTGGCGTGGGGCTGTGCGCGGGCCGCGGCCTCTCTGGTGGGCTGAGCGGAGCCCGGCGGGGGCGCCGTGCCGGGGCGCCTTCTCAGGCGGGCGGCCGGGGCTGGTGCCGTTCGTCGTAGGTGACCTCCTCGGCGCCGGGGCCGATCCGGATCTCGAAGTCGCCGTCGTACTTGGCGTGCCCCTGGATCACTGCCGACTCGACGGCCTCCACGCCGAACTCCCTGCGGACGATCAGGGGGTCGTGCCGCAGGTCCCGCATCAGGGAGACGCACATACCGACCATCACGACGGTGAACGGCGCGGCCACCAGGATCGTCAGGTTCTGGAGGCCCGCCAGCGCGTCGCCCTCGCCGTTGCCGATGAGCAGCATGACCGCCGCCACCGCGCCGGTGACCACGCCCCAGAAGATCACGACCCAGCGGGCGGGTTCGAGCACGCCCTTCTGGGAGAGCGTGCCCATCACGACCGAGGCCGCGTCGGCGCCGGAGACGAAGAAGATGCCGACCAGGACCATGACGAGGATGCTCATCAGCGTCGCGGCCGGGAACTGCTGGAGGACCCCGAAGAGCTGTGCCTCCTGGGTGGCGCCGACCCCCTTGAGCCGGCCCGCCTCGTCCAGTCTGATCGCGGTGCCGCCGAACACGGCGAACCAGATCAGGCTCACCGTGCTGGGCACCAGGATCACACCGCCGACGAACTGACGGATCGTCCGGCCACGGCTGATCCTGGCGATGAACATGCCGACGAAGGGGGTCCAGGAGATCCACCAGGCCCAGTAGAAGACCGTCCAGCCGGCGAGCCATTCGGCCACCTCGCCCTGTCCGGTCGCCTCGGTACGCCCGGCGAGCTGCGGCAGGTCGCCGAAGTACGCGGCGATCGAGGTGGGGATGAGGTCGAGCACGATGATGGTGGGGCCGACGACGAAGACGAAGGCCGCCAGGATCAGGGCGAGCACCATGTTGATGTTGGACAGCCACTGGATGCCCCGCTCGACTCCGGACACGGCGGAGGCGACGAAGGCGGCCGTGAGGACGGCGATGATCGCGACCAGCAGGCCCGTGCCGGTCTTCTCCATCCAGTTGAGTTCGTGGAAGCCGCTGCCGATCTGGAGCGCGCCGAGCCCCAGCGAGGCCGCGGAGCCGAAGAGGGTCGCGAAGATGGCCAGGATGTCGATGACCCGGCCGACGCCCCCGTGGGCGTGCCGGGATCCGATGAGCGGCTCGAAGACCGCGCTGATGGTCTGCCGTCGGCGCCTCCGGTAGGTGCTGTAGGCGATGGCGAGTCCGACGACCGCGTAGATCGCCCACGGATGGAGCGTCCAGTGGAAGAGGGTGGTCGCCATCGCCGTCTGCATCGCCTCGGCGTCGTCGGCGGGATGCGTGCCGGGGGGTGGCTTGCGGAAGTGGGACAGCGGCTCGCTCACCCCGTAGAACATCAGGCCGATGCCCATGCCGGCGCTGAACATCATCGCGACCCAGGAGACCGTGCGGAATTCGGGCTCCTCGCCCTCCTGGCCGAGCGAGATCTTCCCGTAGCGGCTGACCGCGAGCCAGAGGGCGAAGACCACGAAGCCGGAAGCGGCCAGCATGAAGCCCCAGCCGCCGTTGTGGATGAGGCCGTCGAGCAGTGTGTGGGAGGCGTTCTCCAGCGATTCGGTGGCCGTGGAGCCCCAGATCACGAAGGCGAGGGTGAGGCCCGCCGCGACGCCGAAGACCACCCGGTCGGTCGTGGGACGGCCCCGGACCGGCTCGGCGGGCAGATCGGCGGTGACCGGAAGGTACTCCCGGCCGCCGGTTCCCTGCTCATCATGTGACACAAACGGCACCTTTCGTGTGATGCGCTGATATCGCCCCTTGTAGGCAGTACCACACACGGCGTACATCTCCCGGCATCCGCGGACCGCCACGGCACGGTCTGCCGTGCGGGACACGCGTCCGTGGCGCCGTGCGTCCGTGCCGGTGCGCGGGCGCGGCGATCTGCGTCCGCGGCGCCGCACGTCCGCCCGGCGCGGCCGCCCGGGCGGTTAGGCTGGCGGGCGTTCGTGCTGAACCCGCCCGTTGTGCTGAACCCGCCGGTTCGGCCGTGCCCGATCGGGCACGCGCGTCCGAGGAGCGTCCCTTGCCCGACCCGACCCCCCAACCGCAGCGTGACGTCCGGCCCACCCTGGAGGCGGTCGCCGCCCACGCCGGTGTGTCCCGGGCGACGGTGTCCCGGGTCGTCAACGGCGGTGCCGGGGTGCGCCAGCCACTGGTGGACCAGGTGCGCAAGGCGGTCGACGAGCTGGGTTACATCCCGAACCACGCGGCCCGGACCCTGGTCACCCGGCGCAACGGCGCGGTGGCCGTGATCATCGACGAACCCGAGTTCCGGATCTTCTCCGACCCCTTCTTCTCCCGCCAGATCCGCGGGATCAGCCGCGAGTTGAACGCGCACGACGCGCAACTGGTCCTGCTGCTGGTGGAGGGCAGGGGCGACTTCGACCGGGTCACCCGCTATCTGGCGGGCGGGCATGTGGACGGCGTCCTGGCCTTCTCCCTGCACACGGACGACGAACTGCCCGCGATCATCCGCCGGTTCCGGGTGCCGACGGTCTACGGCGGACGGCCTGAGCGGCCTCCGGAGGGGGACGGCGCCGGGACGCCGGTGCCGTACGTCGACTGCGACAACCGGGGCGGCGCCCGGGAGGCCGTACGTCATCTGGTGTCACTTGGCCGGCGGCGCGTCGCGCACATAGCGGGCCCGCGCGACCAGACGTCGGCGCTCGACCGGATCGACGGCTACCGCGACGTGCTGCCGGACGCCGATCCGGCGCTGACCGTGGACGGCGACTTCACGGCGGACGGTGGCGCTCGGGCGATGGAACGGCTGCTGGAGGTCCGCCCGGACCTGGACGCGGTCTTCGTGGCGAACGACCTGATGGCCTCGGGTGCCCTGCGGGTGCTGCGCGCGAGGGGGCTGCGGGTGCCCGAGGAGGTGGCACTGGTCGGCTTCGACGACATGGCCTCGGTCGCCGAGGCCACCGACCCGCCGTTGACGACGGTCCGTCAGGACGTGGAGGGCATGGGGCGGCTCATGGTGCGGCTGCTGATGGAGCGGCTGGACCACGGCGCCGGGGAGTGGCCCGCCTCGGTGGTCACCCCGACCGAACTGATCCGGCGCGCGTCGGCCTGACGCCCCGGGCCCCGCGCTCCGCGCGCCAGGCCGCCCGCGCCCGCCGGGCGAGCGGCAGATAACGCAGCCGTTCGGGCAGGACGGGCACGACCCGGCGCACCAGCCCGCAGAACCTCCGCAGCCGTCGTTCCTGGGCGGCGCTCCATTCGAGACCGATCGCCTCGCGGGCGTCCGGCGGCATCAGCCCGATCGTGATGAACCGGCGGAACCGCGCGAGCGGCGGCAGCAGCACCGGCCACAGCGCCCGGAGCAGGAGGCGCGCGACCAGCGGCCCCCGGTCCGGCGGCGGTACGGGGCGGTCGGTGGCGACCAGGTCCTCCACGACGACGGTCCGCTCGATCTCCTCGGCGAGCACGGCGTGGTAGTACGGCCAGAACTCCTCGATCGTCTGTGGCATGTCCCGGTCGTGGATGCCGAGTACCCGGCCGACCTGGAGCCACTCCCGGTACAGCGCCCGCTCCTGCGCCTCGGTGAGCGGCCGGACCAGATAGCGCGTGGCGTGCCGGTAGACGGGGAAGCCGGTGGCGTGCACCCAGGCGTAGTTAGCGGGCGCGAGCGCGTGGTAGGGGCGGCCCCGGGTGTCGGTGCCCTGGATGGAGCGGTGCAGGGTGCGCAGCCGGCGGCCCTCTTCGACGCCCGCCTCTCCTCCGTACACCCAGAGCTGGAGGGAACGCAGGGAGCGTTCGCCGCGCCCCCAGGGGTCGGTGCGGAAGACCGAGTACTCGTCCACGCCCGCGCCGACGGCCGGGTGGGCCACCTGGAGGGTGAGCGCGGCGGGCAGCATGAGCAGCGCCCTGATATCTCCGGCCAGGCTCCACAGCACCCCGCCGGGCGGGGGTGGCACGGGCTCGGCCGCTCCGGTGTCCGCGCTGGTCATCCAGGTGCTCCCCGGGGGTCGGCGGCTGCCCGGGGCGGGTCCCGGGCCGGGCACCTGCCAGTATGCGGCGCCGGCGGCACGGGCGGCGGGCCGGTGTTCCGGAGCGGGGGTGTTGACGCCCCGGTGAAACAAGTCAATAGTATTTGTAACTTTGACTCTCCAGGGCGGGAGTGGGCCGTCACACGCCGCGCGGGGGACGGGAACCGCGCCCGGGAGGGCCCCAGCACCCGAGCTTCAGGAGGTCGCAGAGATGGGCCGTTACAGCCGTTTACGCGAGATCCGGCGGATGGATCCCGCGCGGGACTGCGCCGAGATCCTCCGGCTGATGTCGCGGTACGAGTTCCCCTGGGATTTCCGGCAGGGCCTCGGCGTCGCCTTCCTGCGCGACTACGGGGTGCCCCGGATCTCCGTACTCCTGGACCGCACCCAGGAGTTCGAGCGCAACGGGCAGAAGCGCTACGACGACACCGTCCTGTTCGGGTACGAGATGACGGCGGAGGGCTTCGAGTCGGAGCGGGCCCGCGAGGCGGCCCGCCGCCTCAACCGGATCCACGCCAGGTACCGCATCCCCAACGAGGACTACCTCTACGTCCTGGCCACCACCGTCGTCGGGCCCAAGCGGTGGATCGACCGGTTCGGCTGGCGCCCCCTGTGCCCGCAGGAGGTACGGGCCATGGCGGAGGCGGCGCGCAGGACGGCGGCCCTGATGGGGATAGCGGGCGCCCCGGAGACGTACGAGGGGTTCGAGGAACTGCTGGACTCCTACGAGCGCGCGATGTTCGCCTACGACCCGGCGAACCGGCGGGTGGCCACCGCCACCTTCCGGGTCATGGCCCGCTGGTACCCGGCGCCGCTGCGCCCTGTGGTGGCCTGGGTCTCGCTGGCCCTGCTGGACGAGCCGCTGCTGAGGGCGCTGGGGTTCCCGCCGCGGCCGCGCTGGGTCCGGGCCACCGCGGAGCGGCTGGTGCGCGCCCGGTCGCACGGCGTCGGCCTGCTGCCGGCCCGGCCCCGGTGGCTGCCGTCCAGGCCCCGGCCGCGCAGCTACCCCTTCGGCTACCACCTCGACGACCTGGGGCCGCACTGGGCCAGGAGCCGCCCGCTGGAACCCCTGCCCATGGAGCGGCCCTGAGCGGGGACGGCGCGCGGGACTCGGTCAGCGGGGGCCGAGCAGCGGCAGCAGATAGCGGCGGGCGAAGGCGCGCACCCGCTCGTCGTCGTCGAGCGCGAAGCAGCTCACCGGGTTGAGGAGGAAGGAGACGGTGATCCGCACCATGAGCTCGGCCACCGGTGTCGGGTCCGTCTCCGGCCGTCCGTCGGCGCGCTGGGCGTCGCGCAGCCGGTCGGCCAGATACCCGCGCATGGCGAGGAAGGCGGGGCCGCTCTCCAGGGTGAGGAAGGGCAGCATGATCTCCGGCTCCAGCCGCAGCAGCCCGCCCACCAGGGGGTGTTCGCGGATGTGCCTGAGCACGGCCACGAAGCCCTCGACCAGGCGGTCCTCCGTGGTGGGCAGGGCGGCGACCGCCTCGTCCACGTCCCCGACGAAGCGGCGGTACTCGCGCAGCAGGCAGGCCGACACCAGGCTGTCCTTGTTGCCGATCCGGCGGTACACGGTGACCCGGGAGACCTTGGCGCGTTTGGCCACGTCGTCCACGGTCGAGCGGCGCAGCCCGAAGGTCATGAACTGCTCGCGGGCCGCGTCGAGGATCTGTTCGCTCAGCGCGTCGGAGGGCGGCGACTGCCCGAGCGCGCCGGCCAGCAGGGCTTCCTCGGTGTCCTGTGCCTCCATGAGCCCTCCCCGTACGCCGTGACGCGCTCCACTCAACCACAGGCCCGCCGGAACACAGACACCCGAAGCGTCACTCTGTAACGCAGGTCCGGACACCCCGGGGCTCGGGGGCGCTTGCGGGCTGCGGGCCTCCCCGGTCCGGCGGCGGTCGCGGGCGCGGTCCGGCGGTCGCGCGGCGAGGCGGGGGGTGGGGTCCGTCCAGGGGTGCTACCCGTGGTCGTACACCGTCACCGCGAGGCCCCGGTTCACCAGCTCGCCGGCCACCAGGGGCTCGACGCGGTCCCAGGAGCCGCCGGCCAGCCCGCAGCCGATGCGCGGCATGTGGACGGAGGCGTCCAGCCCGGCCGCCCGCACGGCCACCTGGCGCAGGCCCGCCTCCAGCGCCTCGTAACGCACCGGGGTCCCCGCGCGGCCGGTGCGTATGCCCCGCTGGCCCACCAGGTTCGCCACCCAGACGTACGGCTCCACCTGGACGAACCGCACGGCCCCGAGGCCGAAGTCGTTGTCCGCGCGCTCGCGGTACCAGCGGCGGTAGGCCGCCTCCGGCTCCGGCCAGCGGCGGGAGAGGGCGAGGACGAAGCCCCTGCCCCAGCCGCCCGCGTCGTTGCAGCAGTGGACGATCAGCTTGACGCCCTCGCCTCGTGGCGCGGTGGCGTCTCCCCGTACGTACGTGATCCCCGTCATGCCCTCACCGTACGGGCCGCCACCGACAACCGGTCCGTTGCCGGGTTCACGGGCCCCCGGGCCACGGGGAGGGCGCGTCGGCGGGCAGCGGCCGGGGCTCCCGGGCAAGGTGAGGGTATGAGCGTACGAGGGATCGATCATGTGGGTGTCACCGTCCCCGACCTGGAGAGCGCGACGCTCTTCCTGGTCCGGGCGCTCGGGGCCGAGGTGCTGTACGACACCCTGAGGCGCGCGGACGGCCCCAGGGGCGGCCTGGAGACCGAGGAGCGGCTCGGGGTGCCGAAGGGCACGGAGCAGCGGGCGGTCCGCATGCTGGCGCTCCCCCGGGGGCCCGGCATCGAGCTGTTCGAGTTCGACGGGCCGCGTCAGGAGCCGCCGGCGCTGCCGTGCGACTTCGGATGGCAGCACATCGCCCTGTACGTCGAGGACCTCGACGGGGCCGTCGAGGACTGCGTACGGGCGGGCGCGGTCCTGCTCGGCCGGCCCCACCCGCTGCCGGGACCGGAAGAGGGAGAGCGGAACCGGTTCGCCTATCTGCGGACACCCTGGGGAAGCACGCTGGAACTCCTGACCTACCCCGACCCGCAGCCCTACGAGCGGACCACCCCGCGCCGTCGTTGGCGTCCGTAGCGGCCGGGCACTTTCACAACGGTGGTGAGACAGCAATACTGTTGCACCTGATCGACGCAAGGCCCGGACGGACGGGCCGTCCGCGACAAGGAGCAGTCATGGCCACCGGGACCGAGGAGCCGACGCTCACCGTGGACGAACTCGCGGCCCGCGCGGGTGTCACCGTCCGCACCGTCCGCTTCTACGGCACCCGGGGCCTGCTGCCGCCCCCGGTCATCGGTCCGCGCAGGGTCGGACACTACGGCCCGGCCCACCTCTCGCGCCTCGCGCTGATCGAGGAGCTCCAGCGCCAGGGCATGACGCTCTCCGCCATCGAACGGTACCTGGAGCAGTTGCCGCCCGACCTGAGCGCCCACGATCTGGCCATCCACCGGGCGCTGGTGGCGTCCTGGGCGCCGGACGCGGCGGAGGACATGGGCCGGGCGGAGCTGGAGCGGCGCGCGGGGCGGGCGCTCACGGAGGCGGACGTGGACCGGCTGGCGGCCATGGGCGTCCTGGAGCGCCCGGCCGACGCCGACGCGGGCGCGTACCGGGTCGACGTGGGGCTGTTGCGGCTCGGGGCGGAGCTGTTGGACGTACCGATCGCCCACGAGACGATCCTGGCCGCGCGCACGGTGCTGCTGGAGCACACCCGCTCGGCCGCGCACGAGCTGACCCGGCTGTTCCGGGACGAGGTGTGGGGTCCGTACCGGGAGCGGGAGTCGGACCCGGAGCACGTGAAGGCGATGAAGTCGCTGTCGGCCCATATGCAGCCGATGGTGCTCCAGGCCCTGCTGACCGCCTTCCAGCGGTCGCTCAAGGAGGAGTTGCGGGCCGCGTTCACCACGGAGTGAACACGGCCCGCGGACCGGCGCGTCAGTCGTACTTCAGTCGCACGTCAGCCGTACGTCAGTCGTGGAAGGTCTCGCCCTTCTCCGCCTTCTCCAGCAGCAGCGGCGACGGCAGGAAGCGGTCCCCGTAGCGCTCCGCGAGCTGGCGGGCGCGGGCCACGAAGCCGGGCAGACCGCCCTCGTAGCCGTTGATGTACTGGAGCACGCCGCCGGTCCACGGCGGGAAGCCGATGCCCATCACGGAGCCGATGTTGGCGTCGGCGACCGTCGTCAGGACGCCCTCCTCCAGGCAGCGGACGCTGTCCAGCGCCTCGGAGAAGAGCATCCGCTCCCGCATGTCCTCGAACGGGATCTCCGCCCCGGGCTTCGTGAAGTGCTCGCGCAGCCCCGGCCACAGGAGGCCCCGCCCGCCGTCCTCTCCGTACTCGTAGAAGCCCGCTCCCCCACTGCGGCCGGGCCGCCCGAACTCGTCGACCATCCGGTCGATGACCGCGTCGGCCGGGTGCGCCGGCCAGGTGCCGCCCGCCTCCTCGATCGCCCGCCGGGTCTCGTCGCGGATCCTGCGCGGGAGGGTGAGCGTCAGCTCGTCCATCAGGGAGAGGACCTTGGCCGGGTAGCCGGCCTGGGCCGCCGCCTGCTCGACCGAGGCGGGCTCGATGCCCTCGCCGACCATGGCGACGCCCTCGTTGATGAAGTGGCCGATGACGCGGGAGGTGAAGAAGCCCCGGGAGTCGTTGACCACGATCGGGGTCTTCCTGATCCGCCGCACCAGGTCGAAGGCGCGGGCCAGCGCCTCGTCGCCGGTCCGCTCGCCCTTGATGATCTCCACCAGGGGCATCTTGTCGACCGGGGAGAAGAAGTGCAGCCCGATGAAGTCGGCGGGCCGCTCCACGCCCTCGGCGAGCACGGTGATGGGGAGCGTGGAGGTGTTGGAGCAGAGCAGCGCGTCGGGCTCGACGACGTCCTGGATCTCCTGGAACACCTTGTGCTTGAGCGTGGTGTCCTCGAAGACCGCCTCGATGACCGCGTCGCAGCCCGCGAGGTCGGCCGCGTCACCGGTCGGGGTGATGCGGGCGAGCAGCGCGTCGCGCTCCGCCTCGGTCGTACGGCCCCGGGAGAGCGCCTTGGCCAGCAGCTTCTCGCTGTAGGCCTTGCCCTTGGCGGCGGCCTCGGCGGAGACGTCCTTGAGGACGACGTCGAGTCCGGCGCGGGCGCAGGAGTAGGCGATGCCCGCGCCCATCATCCCGGCGCCGAGGACGGCGACCCTGCGGACCTGGCGCTCCTCGACGCCCTGGGGGCGGCTGGCGCCGGAGTTGACGGCCTGGAGGTCGAAGAAGAAGGCCTGGATCATGTTCTTCGCGACCTGGCCGGTGACCAGCTCGGTGAAGTAGCGGGCCTCGATGGTCTGCGCGGTCTCGAAGTCCACCTGGGAGCCCTCGACCGCCGCGGCCATGATGTTGCGGGGCGCGGGCATGGGCGCGCCGGCCAGCTGCTTCTTCAGGTTGGCGGGGAAGGCCGGCAGGTTCGCCGCGAACTTCGGGTGGGAGGGGGTGCCGCCGGGGATGCGGTAGCCCTTGACGTCCCAGGGCTGGTGCGACTCGGGGTGGGCGTCGATGAAGGCGCGCGCCTTGGCGAGCATCTCCTCGTGGGTGGCGGCGGTCTCGTGGACCAGGCCGTGTTCCAGGGCCCGCGCGGGGGTGTACTGGGTGCCCTGGAGCAGGACCTTGAGCAGGGCGTCGGTGATGCCCATGAGGCGTACGGTGCGGGTGACGCCGCCGCCCGCGGGCAGCAGGCCGAGGGTGACCTCGGGCAGGCCGATGCGGGAGCCGGGGGCGTCCAGGGCGACGCGGTGGTGGGCGGCGAGGGCGATCTCGTAACCCCCGCCGAGCGCGGCGCCGTTGATCGCCGCCACGACCGGTTTGCCGAGGGTCTCGATGCGGCGCAGCGAGCGCTTGATGGCCGTACCGGTGTCGAAGGCGGCCTGGGCGTCCTCGGGGCCGGCCTTGATCATTTCCTTGAGGTCGCCGCCCGCGAAGAAGGTCTTCTTGGCGGAGGTGTAGACGATGCCCCGGATGGAGTCCTTCTCGGCCTCGGCGCGGTCGGCGACGGCGGCGAGGGAGTCCTTGAACGCCTGGTTCATCGTGTTGGCGGACTGGTCGGGGTCGTCCAGGACGAGGGTGACGATGCCGGTCTCGTCCTGTTCCCAGCGGATGGTCGTGCTCTCGGTCATGGGTGTTCCACTCCGTAAGAAAGGGGCCGGGGACGGTCAGAGACGCTCGACGACGGTGGCGACGCCCATGCCGCCGCCGACGCAGAGGGTGGCGAGGCCGTAGCGCCGGTCCCGCCGCTCCAGTTCGTCGACGAGGGTGCCGAGGATCATCGCGCCAGTCGCGCCGAGGGGGTGGCCGAGCGCGATGGCGCCGCCGTTGACGTTGACCTTGTCGAGGGAGAGTCCCATGTCCCGGACGAAGCGCAGGACGACACCGGCGAAGGCCTCGTTGATCTCGACGAGGTCGATGTCGTCGATGGTGAGCCCGGCCTTGGCGAGCGCCTTGCGGGTGGCGGGGGCGGGGCCGGTCAGCATGATGGTGGGCTCGGAGCCGGAGACGGCGGCGGAGACGATCCGGGCGCGCGGGGTGAGGCCGTACCGTTCGCCGGCCTCCTTCGAGCCGATCGCGACGAGGGCCGCGCCGTCCACGATGCCGGAGGAGTTGCCCGCGTGGTGGACGTGGTCGATCTTCTCGACCCAGTGGTACTTCTGGAGGGCGACGGCGTCGAAGCCGCCCATCTCGCCGATGGTGGCGAAGGAGGGCTTCAGCGCGGCGAGCGAGTCGGCGGTGGTGCCGGGGCGCATGTGCTCGTCGCGGTCGAGGACGAGCAGCCCGTTGCGGTCCTCGACGGGGACGACCGAGCGGGCGAAGCGCCCTTCCTTCCAGGCGACGGCGGCGCGCTCCTGGGAGAGGGCGGCGTACTCGTCGACGTCGCGGCGGCTGAAGCCCTCGATGGTGGCGATGAGGTCGGCGCCGATGCCCTGGGGGGCGAAGCCGGTCTGGAAGCTGGTCATCGGGTCCATGGCCCAGGCGCCGCCGTCGGAGCCCATCGGCACCCGGGACATCGACTCGACGCCCCCGGCCAGGACCAAGTCCTCCCAACCGGAACGGACCTTGGCGGCCGCCAGGTTGACGGCTTCCAGGCCGGAGGCACAGAAGCGGTTCTCCTGGACACCGGCGACGGAGTCCGGAAGTCCCGCGGCGATCGCGGCGATCCGGGCGATGTCGGAGCCCTGGTCGCCGAGCGGGCTGACGACGCCGAGGACGATGTCGTCGATCGCGGCGGGGTCCAGGTCCGGGAAGCGGCGCCGGATCTCGTGGATGAGGCCGACGACGAGGTCGATCGGCTTGGTCCCGTGCAGGGCCCCGTCGGCCTTGCCGCGGCCGCGCGGGGTGCGGATCGCGTCGTACACGTACGCTTCGGTGCTCAAGTCAGCAGCCTTTCGGGAGGGATGCGCGGGGAGTTGTCGGCGGTCCGGGCGACGGCCGGAGGGGGTCAGGCGAGCAGCGAACGGCCGATGATCTCCTTCATGATCTCGGTCGTTCCGCCGTAGATGGTCTGGACGCGGCCGTCCGTGAAGGCCCTGGCCACCGGGTACTCGGCCATGTAGCCGTATCCGCCGTGCAGTTGGAGGCAGCGGTCGGCGACACGCTTCTGGAGTTCGGTGGCCCACCACTTGGCCATCGAGGCGTGTACGGCGTCGAGGGTCCCCTCCGTGTGGTCGACGACGCACCGGTCCAGGAAGGTGCGGGTGACGGCGCACTCGGTGGCCATCTCCGCGATCTCGAACCGGATGTGCTGGAGCTTGGCGAGCGGCCGTCCGAAGGCCTCGCGCTCCTTGACGTAGCGGGTGGTGATCTCCAGGAGGTGTTCGGCGGCGGCGATCCCGGCGACCGCTATGGCGACGCGTTCCTGGGCCAGGTTGGTCATCAGGTGGAGGAAGGCGCCGTCGCGCTCGCCGAGGAGGTTCTCCTTGGGGACGCGCACGTCGTGGAAGAAGAGTTCGGCGGTGTCCTGGGACTTCTGGCCGATCTTGTCGAGGTTGCGGCCGCGCTCGAAGCCCTCGGCTCCGCGCTCGACGACGATCAGTGAGAGGCCCTTGGCCCCGCCCTCGGGGGTGGTCCTGGCGACGACGATCACCAGGTCGGCGAGGATGCCGTTGGAGATGAAGGTCTTGGACCCGTTGAGCAGCCAGTGGTCGCCCTTGTCCTCGGCGGTGGTACGGATGGCCTGGAGGTCGGAACCGGCGCCGGGTTCCGTCATGGCGATGGCGGTGACGGTCTCGCCGGAGCAGAATCCGGGCAGCCAGCGGCGCTTCTGCTCCTCGGTGGCGAGCGAGGTCAGATAGGGGCCGATGATGTCGTTGTGCAGGCCGACGGCGAAGCCGGGGACACCGGCCCGGGTGAACTCCTCGGCCAGCACCGCGCTGTAGCGGAAGTCGGTGGTGCCGCCGCCCCCGTACTCCTCGGGCACGGCGAGGCCGAGCAGCCCCTGACGGCCCGCCGCCAGCCAGGCGTCACGGGAGACGATGCCGTCCTTCTCCCACTGCTCGTAGTACGGGAGGACCTCCTTGTCCAGGAAGGCGCGGACGGTCGCGCGGAACGCGTCGTGCTCTTCGGTGAAGATCTGCCGCTGCACTTCGGACTCCCTGGAGACGGTCGGTGGAGGGGGCGGGGCGGAGCCCCGGTGCGGAGGGGGACATCAGCCCGCGGACTCCTCGGCGGTCCGCAGCCCGGGTACGTCCCAGTCCGCCGCGACCTCCTCGGTGTCCGCTCCGGGCCGGGCGGGCGGGCGGCGCACCGCGGTGGGCGTCGCGGAGAACCGCGGCGCGGGCGCGGGCTGGGTGAGGCCGCCGTGCTCCACGTAGGTGGCGCGGGCGGCGAGGTGCGGGTGGCCGGGCGCCTCGCGGAGCGAGAGGACGGGGGCCACGCAGGCGTCCGTCCCCTCGAAGACCTCGGTCCACTCGGTGCGGCTGCGGGTGCGGAACCGTGCGGCGACCGCGGCGCGCAGTTCGGGCCAGCGGCCGAGGTCGTCGCGGGCGGAGGCGGTCTCCTCCTCGATGCCCAGCAGGGTGGTGAACTGCTCGTAGAAGCGCTGTTCGAGCGGCCCGACCGCCATGTACCGGCCGTCGGACGTCTCGTAGCAGCCGTAGAAGGGGCAGCCGCCGTCCAGGAGGTTGGAGCCGCGCCGGTCCTGCCAGACGCCGGCCGCCAGCATGCCGTGGATCATCGTGGCGAGGTGGGCGGAGCCGTCCACCACGGCCGCGTCCACGACCTGTCCGGTGCCGTCGGGCGTACGGGCGTGACGCAGGGCGGCGAGCACGCCGACGACCAGGTAGAGCGAGCCGCCCGCGTAGTCGCCGACCAGGTTGGCGGGGAGCGCGGGCGGTCCGCCGGGGTCGCCGATCATGGAGAGGGTGCCGCTGAGGGCGATGTACCCGACGTCGTGGCCCGCCCGGTCGGCGAGCGGACCGTCCTGGCCCCAGCCGGTCATCCTCCCGTACACCAGCCGGGGATTGCGCTCCAGGCAGGCGTCCGGGCCCACGCCCAGCCGCTCGGCCACGCCCGGCCGGTAGCCCTCGATGAGGATGTCGGCGCGTTCGGCCAGGTCGAGGACGTGTCCGGCGCCGTCCTGGCTCTTGAGGTCGACGCGGACGGAGCGCTTGTTGCGGTTGGTGAGGTCGTACGCCGGATCGAGGACGAGCGCCGAGGCGTCCGGGCGGTCCACGCGCACCACGTCGGCGCCGAGGTCGGCCAGCAGCATCGCGGCGAACGGTCCGGGCCCGATGCCCGCCAGTTCGACGACGCGCACCCCGGCCAGCGGGCCGTCCGGACCGCGCCCTGTCGTTGTCATCAAGCCCCCAGCGGTGTGACACAACTGATGTAACATCGATGATGCTAAGAACGGACTCCGTTCCGCACAACCCTTTCGGGCGAGCAAGCGCTTAGTTCCTTCGGATCCTCTCGTACCGGACACCGCCCGGCCCCGCGACGCCACGCACGGCTCCGCTAGCCTCTGGCTGCTCACATCGGCGCCGGCGCCCCAGCGGAGGCATTCCATGAACAGGCAGCACGGGACAGAACGCCCTTGGGACATCGTCCTCTTCGGGGCGACGGGGTTCGTGGGATCGCTCACCGCCGCGTATCTGGCGGCGCACGCGCCGGACGGCTGCCGCTGGGCCCTGGCCGGCCGCAGCCTGCCCAGGCTGGAGCGGCTGCGGGAACGGCTGGCCCTGACCGATCCCCGGTGCGCCGACCTGCCGCTGCTCACGGCGGACGCGGACGACGCGGAGGCGCTGGGCGAACTCGCGGCGTCCACGCACGTGGTGGCCTCGACGGTGGGACCGTACATCCGCTACGGCGAGAAGCTGGTCGCCGCCTGCGCGGACGCGGGGACGGACTACGCCGACCTGACCGGTGAGCCGGAGTTCGTCGACCGGATGTATCTGCGGCACGACACCCGGGCCCGGGAGACGGGCGCCCGGCTCGTGCACGCCTGCGGCTTCGACTCCGTGCCGCACGACCTCGGCGTCTACTTCACCGTCCGGCGGCTGCCCGAGGGGGTGCCGCCGACCGTGGACGGCTTCGTCCGCGCCGGCGCGGTCTTCTCCGGCGGTACGTTCGCCTCGGCGCTGGCGGCCCTGGGGCGCGGCCGGCAGACGGCGCGGGCCGCGCGGGAACGCCGGCTGCACGAGCCCCGCCTGGTCGGCCGCCGGGCCCGCGCACCGCAGGGCTCCCCGCACTTCAGCGCCTCGACCGGCACCTGGGCGCTGCCGCTGCCGACCCTCGACCCCCGGGTGGTGGAGCGCTCGGCCCGTGCGCTGGAACGTTACGGCCCCGACTTCCGCTACCGGCACTTCGCCTCGGTGAAGCACCTGCCGGTGGCACTCGGGGGCACCGCGGCGCTCGGTGTGCTGGCCGGGGCCGCCCAGGTACCCGCGGTACGGGACTGGCTGACGAGCCGTTACGCACCGGGGTCCGGACCGGACGAGGAGCGCAGGCGCCGCAGTTGGTTCACGGTCCGCTTCATCGGGGAGGGCGGCGGCCGGCGGGTCCTCACGGAGGTCTCGGGCGGCGACCCGGGCTACGACGAGACGGCGAAGATGCTGGCGCAGTCCGCGCTGTGCCTGGCCCTGGACGAGCTGCCCGCGACATCGGGGCAGGTCACCACGGCCGTGGCCATGGGCGACGCGCTGCTGGAACGGCTGCGGTCGGCCGGCATCGGGTTCCGGGTCGCGGCGGCGCGCTGACCGGGGCGGGGCACGGTCCGGGCGGGGCACGGTCCGGGCGGGGCACGGTCCGGGCGGGGCCCCGTCCGCAGAGGCGGGGTCAGAGCATCCAGGAGGCGAGGGTGCAGACCATGGAGACGGTCCAGGCGGCTCCCGCGACGACGCCGAGGGTCATGCCCACGGCGACACCACGCTGGGAGAGGCGTACGGTTCCGGTGCTCATGCGAGGCGTGTTCTGGTCGATCATGTGTACCAGCCTGCCCCCGATGTTCGACGAACAACATCCGGTCGTGTCCCCAGTCGGCAACAATCGCGGCCGGGCCCGCGTACTCAGGTGACGGCCTCCCGCAGCGCGGACCGGCACAGGGCGTCGGCCCTGCGGGTGGTCTCCGGCTGACGGAAGTCGCGGGCCAGCGCGAGGGTGTGGGCGCAGGCGTTGTCCAGAGTCGTGCGGTGCCCCACGGAGACGAAGACGGGCTTGGTGCCGTCCTGGGTGCGCAACGCCCGTCCCACCTCCTCCTCCCCGTCCAGGAGCGGGCTGAAGTCGCCCCGACGGGGACCCGGTTGCTCGTAATGGAAGGTGAAGGGGTTCTTCGCGACGCCGATGACGGGCAGTCCGGTGAGCACCCCGAGGTGGCTGGCGAGGCCGAACCGGCGCGGGTGGGCCAGCCCGTAGCCGTCGCAGACGACGAGCCCCGGCCCGACGGGCAGCCTCTCCAGCGCGGCGAGCACGGTGGGGATCTCCCGGAAGGCCAGCAGCCCGGGGACGTACGGGAAGCTCACCCGGCCGCGCGCGGTGGACTCGGCGACCACGTCGAGCGTGGCCGCGTCCAGCACCACGGCCGCCGCGACGACGACGTCCCGCTCCTCGTCGTAGGCGACGTCCACCCCGGTGACCCGTCCGGCGCCGGGCGGCGGACCGCTCTCGTCGAGCACCACCCGCGCACGCAACGCGTCCTGTACGGCACGGGCTTCGGCCTCGTCCGCGGGCATCGGGAAGGTCGTCATGATGCGGTCAGTGTACGGGCCGCCGCGTGCCGCTCCCCGCGCCCGCAGGGGACTTCGGCGGCGCACGCGGACCGTCCAGGGTGCGGCGGCCGAAACGGGGCAGGGGCTCTGGGGGAAGCCGGGCGGTGACACAGCTCACGCCCCGCAGCGGTGCACGGATGGGGGCGTTCCGTCGTCTACTCCCATGCCGGGATCCGTTCGTCCGACGAGAGAGGGAGCAGGCCTTGTCCAGCGTTATCGAGCAGTCCGTGCAGGCCCGCATGGTGGCGTCCGCTCCACGGATGGAGACCCTGCCCGCCACCTTGCACTACGACCGCCGGGACCCCTTCGCCGTCCGCATGGCGTTCCCCGGTCCGGCGACCCTCGAAGGCACCGAGGTCTCCTGGGAGTTCTCCCGCGAACTGCTGGCCACCGGCATGGACCACCCGGCCGGGGCGGGTGACGTACGGGTGCGGCCCTTCGGCTACGACCGCACCGTGCTGGAGTTCCACGCCGCCGAGGGCATCGCCATGGTGCACGTGCGCACCGCCGAACTGCGCCGCTTCCTGGAGCGCGCCCACGCGCTGGTGCCGGTGGGCCACGAATTCCGCTTCCTGGATCTGGACCGCGATCTGACGGACCTGCTGGGCGGGGCCGGCTGAGCCCCGCACACCCTGTTCCGGGTCGTCCCGCGCCCCTCTCCGCCACCCCGGCACGACCGGCCGCGGGTGGTCACTCCCCGCCGCCCTGCACCCTCCTCCCGCCTCCCGCGCGCACGGGTCCAGGCCCCTCCCGACGTGTCCCCGCACGCCCCGCGAGGGGCGCCGGGAGCGCCGGTCGCGGGCCGCACGGCCCGGTCGCACCGTTCTCCGCCGGACCGGAACAGAACCGCCGATGACACGTCCCACCTGCATAGATAACGGTACGCAATCGGGCACATCGAGGTCCGGGCTTGGCTATGAGCTTACCGCCGCCTTAACCTACGGTCACGTAACCTACGTAGCCGTAGGTAAATTCTCCCGTCCCCAGGAGTACCCCGTGACGCTCACCTCTCCCCACCTCGGCAGTCCGAAGGCGTGGACCGACGCCCAACTGCTCTACGCGCTGGAAGAGGTGGTCGAGAAGGAGCTCAACCGGCACCTCAAGGTCGCCAAGGACTGGATGCCCCACGAGTACGTTCCGTTCTCCGACGGCCGCAACTTCCCCGGCCAGTTCGAGGACGGCGAGGCATGGGCCGCCGACCAGTCCAAGGTCACCGACATCGGCAAGATCGCCCTCGTGGTGAACCTCCTGACCGAGGACAACCTCCCCAGCTACCACCACGAGATCGCCTCGCTCTTCGGCCGCGACGGCGCCTGGGGCACCTGGGTGCACCGCTGGACGGCCGAGGAGGGCCGCCACGGCATCGTGATGCGCGACTACCTGCTCACCTCGCGCGCCGTGGACCCGGACAAGCTCGAACAGTTCCGCATGGCGCACATGGCGGAGGGCTTCGAGTCCGACAACCGCCACTCCATGCTGCACTCCGTGGCGTACGTCGCCTTCCAGGAGCTCGCCACCCGCGTCTCGCACCGCAACACCGGCCACCAGTCCGGCGACCCGGTGTGCGACCGGATGCTGGCCCGCATCGCGACCGACGAGAACCTGCACATGGTCTTCTACCGGAACCTGCTCGGCGCGGCCTTCGAGCTCGCCCCGGACCTCACCATGCAGGCCGTACGCGACGTCGTCGTCAACTTCCGGATGCCCGGCCACGGGATGCCCGGCTTCGAGCGGGCCGCCGCGCAGATGGCGATCGGCGAGATCTACAACATGCGGATCCACCACGACGACGTGATCCAGCCCGTGCTGCGCTACCTCAAGGTCCTCGACATCGACGGCCTCGGCCCGGAGGGCCTCAAGGCGCAGGACGAACTCGGCCTGTACATGGGCGGACTCGACACCGAGGCATCGAAGTTCGACGAGAAGCTGGCCGCCCGCAAGGCCCGCATGGCCGCCCGCGCCCAGGCCTGACCACTCCCCCGCGCGGTGAGGCGGCGGCGCGCGTGCGCCGCCGCCTTCGCGCTGAGGCCCGGAGGCCCGGCGGACCGGCGGACCGGCGGACCGGCGGACTGACCCGACAGGTGTGCGGAACGTACCCTGTGCCGGTGAAGCCAGTGACGCGTCTTGCTCTCTTCGGTGCGCCGATAGTCATCGCCGTTTCGATCATCTTCAGCGGCGGTGGTTCCGAGCCGCCCGAGCTCGTCCCGCAGTCCGCCCGCCCGGCGAAGACCGGACCGGACCCGGAGCCGACGCCGGAGGCGGTGGAGCAGGCGGAGGAACACGCCGAGGAGATCGACGCCCTTCCGCCGGGCCTCGCCGCACCCGAGACGAAGGAGATCGCCTCCCGGCTGGTGTCCAGCGCGGACGCCTCCACCCTGGACTGGCGGAGCCGGTACGGCGCGATCGAGGACGTGGGCGACGGCAACGGCTACACGGCCGGGATCGTCGGCTTCTGCTCCGGCACGAACGACATGCTGCAACTGGTCGAGGAGTACACCCGAGAGCATCCGGACAATCCGCTCGCCGCGTTCCTCCCGGCGCTGCGGAAGGTGGACGGCGGCGACTCCCACAAGGGGCTGGACCCCGGCTTCACGGCCGCCTGGCGCGAGGCCGCCGAGGACGGCGCCTTCCGCGAGGCGCAGGACGCGACGCGGGACCGGCTGTACTTCGAGCCGGCCGTCCGGCTGGCGAAGATGGACGGGCTGGGCACCCTGGGGCAGTTCATCTACTACGACGCCATGGTGCTGCACGGACCCGGCCTGGAGCCGAACGGCTTCTACGGCATCCGCGACACGGCGATGCGGCAGGCGGACACCGCCGCGGAGGGCGGCGACGAGAGGGCGTACCTCGACGCGTTCCTCGACGCGGGCCGCGCGGCGATCAAGGCCCGCACCGTCCAGCGCGACACCACCCGCATCGACACCGCCCAGCGGGTGTTCCTCCGCGAGGGCAACCTGGAGCTGCGCACCCCGCTGGTGTGGAAGATGTACGGGGAGAGCTTCCGCATCCCGTGACGGGGCCGCCCGGTCAGCCCCGGGATCCGCTTCTGCGCAGCCGCTCCCGCTCCTTCTCCGAGAGCCCTCCCCAGACGCCGAACCGCTCGTCGTGGGTGAGCGCGTACTCCAGGCAGGCCATCCTGCCCTCGCAGGCGCCGCACAGCTGCTTGGCCTCACGGGTCGAGCTGCCCGGCGCCGGGAAGAAGAACTCGGGCCCGGCCTGCGCGCAGAGCGCGGACTCCTGCCAGGCGAGCGGGTCTTCGGTCACGGTGTTGATCGGCATGGGGCTCACGGTGCCCCCCGCCGATAAACAGGCGATCAACAGCCCCTCAACGACCCGTCCCGCGCCGTCGACGCCGCGCGGTCGGCGTGGAGTCGACGACCGGTCCCGCGCCGCCGACTCCGCGCTGTCAGCTCCCCTCCATCGGCGCGGGCTTGATCACCGCGAACGCCGCTCCCGCCGGGTCGGCGAAGGTGGCGACCCGGCCGACGTCCGGGATGTCCGTGGCGGGGATCGTGACGGTGCCGCCGAGCCGTTCGACGTCGGCCGCCGCCTTGTCGCAGTCCTCGACGTGGAAGTACGGCAGCCAGTGCGGACCGACCGCCGCCCGCTCCGGTACGGAGCCGAGGGCCACGAGCCCGCCGAAGGTGGAGTCGGCTCCCTCGCTCCCCGCCGGCCGGACCATGGTGTAGGAGCCGTCGGAGAACTCCATCGACTCGGTCTGCCAGCCGAAGACCGTCTGGAAGAACGCGGCGGCCGCGGGCACGTCCGGGGTGTACAGCTCGGACCAGATCAGCGAACCCGGCTCCATGATCACGCCGAGTCCGGTGTTCGTCCCCGGCTGCCACACCCCGAAGTACGCCCCCGCGTTGTCCGTGAAGCCGCCCATCCGCCCGTAGTCCATGACGTCCATCGGCGGGAAGGCCGCGGTGCCGCCGGCCTGCTCGACCGTCCTGGCCGTGGCGTCCGCGTCCGGGGTCTGGAAGTAGACCGACCAGGCGGGCTTCCCCTGCTCCTCGGTCACGGTCATGACACCGGCGACCGTCTTGCCCCCCAGCTGGTACATGCCGTAGCCACCGGTCTCGGGGCCACCGCGTACCAGTTCCCAGCCGAGGAGGCCGTGGTAGAAGTCCGTGGCCGCCTCGACGTCGGGGGTGCCCAGGTCGGTCCAGTTGGGAGCGCCGGTCACGAAGGATGGGTCGCGCATGATGTGCTCCTTCGGCGAGCGGTCCGCGAGCCGCGTTCACCCGCGCCGCGCGCGCTGTTCATAGGCGTGTCTGTCCCTTTCTCCGAGTTTCGCACCGGCCACCGGCCCCCGCAGTTCGCGCGGGGGGCGGCTCCCGCGCGCTTCGCGGCCACCGCCCCCGCGTGCGCTCAGGCGGTGTCCCCGGGGCGGCGGGCCACCCACAGCTCGCGCCGGGAGCGTACGACGAGGTCGTCGCGGTGGCGCACGTCGTCCGGCCCTCCCCCGACGAGGGCGTCGAGCGCCGCCAGGTCCTCACCGGCGACGCGCCCGTCGAGGGTCTCCCGGACGCGGGCGAGTACGAGGTAGGCGTACAGGCCGGCGCCCTCGGGCAGCGGGGCGCGCAGCTCCAGGTCCTCGGCGTGCTCCAGTTCGACGGTGAAGCCGGCCGCGGTCAGATGGGCGCCCCAGTCGTCACCGAGGTGCGGGACCCGCTCGGCGTGCAGCGCGTCCAGCGCCGCGCGGAGGCGGCCCTCCAGACCCGGCCGGTCCGGTACGACGTCCTCGGGCAGGAAGCGCGGCATCCCGTCCATCTCGGCGACGGCCAGCAGCCCGCCGGGGCGCAGCGCCGCGCGGATGCCGGCGAGGGCGGCGGCGGGTTCCCCGAAGTGGTGCAGGGCGGCCGACGCCCAGACGAGGTCGGCGCCGGCGGGACCGGGCAGGCCCTCGGTGACGTCCGCCTCCAGGGTGGCCAGCCGGCCGTCGAGTCCCCGCTCGCGGGCGGCGGCGGTGAGCAGGGCCAGCATGTCCGGGGAGGTGTCCACCGCGGTCACCCGCGCGCCGGGGAACCTTTCCAGCAGGGCGAACGTGCCGGTGCCGGTGCCCGCGCCCAGGTCGGTGATCCGGGAGACCCCGTCGCCCGCCAGGTGCGCGAGCCGGTCCAGCACCCCGGCCCGGTACGGGGCGAACAGCTCCGCGTCGAGGTCGAGGAGCCGGGCGAGGCCGTCCCGCGGACCGGCCCCGTCCGGGGCGGCGTGACCGTGACGATGGTGGCCGGTGCCATGGGGGTCGGCCGCGTGCGGAGCGGGCGCGTGAGGAGCGGCCGGGTGCGGAGCGGGCTCGTGCGAAGCGGCCGGGTGCGGGTGCGAGGAGGAAGGTGCCATGCGACCGACCGTACGAGGGCTTTGCGGGCAGCGCATATGCTCTTGCTCATGACGCAAGAAACCGGCGGTCTCGACAGCCTCGTACGCAAACGCGTCCGGGCCCTGCGCGCCGCCCACGGCTGGTCGCTCGACGATCTGGCCGCCCGGTGCCACCTCAGCGCCTCCACGCTCAGCCGGATCGAGACGGGGCACCGCAGGATCGCGCTCGACCAGCTCACGGCGATCGCCCGCGCCCTGGGCACCTCGCTGGACCAGCTGGTCGAGACGGCCTCGGACGATGTCGTCTCCCAGCCCGTCCACGACCAGGCGCGTGGAATGACCCTGTGGACCCCGCGCCTTGAGCCGGGCGTCACGGTGGCCCGGATGCGGCTGACCGGCCCGCCCCCGGAGGGCCCCTCGGCCCTCAAGGCCCATCCGGGACGGGAGTGGTTCACCGTGCTCTCCGGCACGGTCGTGCTGCTGCTGGGGGACCGCAGACTGCGGGTGGAGGCCGGGCAGGCGGCGGAGTTCCCGACGATGCTGCCGCACGCGGTGGGCGCCTTCGGCGGCCCGGCCGACATGCTGGGCATCTTCGACCGGGAGGCCCGGCGCTCCCACCTGGCCGCGGGCGCCCGGGAGCGCTGAGGGCCGCTTCAGTGGGCGTGCGAGCCCGCGGCGCCGGCCGCGTGGTGCGACGGGTCGTAGCCGGGGACCGTGCCGTCCGGCTTGGCGACCAGCAGCAGCCCGGCCATGCCCATGTCCGAATGGCTCTGTACATGGCAGTGGTACATCCACGCGCCGGCTCCCACGTGCTCACCCGCGATGATCTGGAAGCCGAAGGAGTCGGCCGGTCCGCAGATCTTGGTGTCGATCACCCGGCTGGGGTCGTCGGGGCCGGTGAGCAGCCCGGTGCGGTTGTCCGCCCAGCGGTGCCCGTGGATGTGGAAGGTGTGGTAGTACTCGCCGTGCGTGATCATCACCACCTCGACCCGGTCGCCGACCGTCGCCTTGAAGTCCGGACTCGCGTCGGCGGGCTTGTTGTTGATGGTCATGTCGTTGAAGACGATGGTGATCGTCCGGTCCGGCAGGACGTCCCCCTTGCGCCGGACGACGAGGGGACCGTAGAGCCCCTGGCGGATGCCGCCGGTGCCGTGGTCGGTGCCGACGACGTGGTCGTGGTAGTGCCAGTAGCCGGCGCTGCCCGCCTGCCAGGTGCCGTCCTTCCGGCGGCCGGGGGCGTGGGTGCGCCAGGTGTAGGTGCGGGTGCCGCCCGGCTCGACGTGACTCCGGTTCATCCGGGTGCCGTCGCTGGCGATGTCGAAGTCCACCCCGTGGACGTGGAGGCTCACGTCGCCGTCCGTGAGGTTCTCGAACTCGATGTGGAGCGTGTCGCCCTCGTTGATCTCGATGAGGGGTCCGGGGACCGACGCCTTGCCCTTCTCCAGGCCGTAGCCGAGCTGACCGCCCGCCAGTTTCTCTGCGTACAGCTTGAGATGGCGTACCGCACCGCCCGCGGGCGCGGTCTTCGGCGGGTCGGCCACGGCGGCCTGGGCGTCGGTGGCCTGGACCGCGCCGAGCGACATCGATGTCACCCCGGTCGCCGCCGCCACACCGCCGCCCACCAGCATCCGCCGGTTGAAGGTCCTTCGGTCCATGGTCGAACTCCCCACTGTGCTACGGAAACTGACGGGCCTTGCTCGGGACGGCCCACACCGTAACCGGGTGATCTTCGTTTATCCACACTCAGGACAAAGTTCGTCGGATTGCTGCCGTACCTATTGGCGCGCCACGAAAAGAGGTCTAGCTTCGAGCGCTGTCGCAGTGAGTACGAAGGCGCCGTGACGCAAGGAAGCGACCAAGGAGGGGTGGGTGACCACATGCAGCGCACACCGCATCACAGGTCCAGATCACGACGCGGCCTCGCATCGGCCGTGGCCGTAGGAGCACTGACCGCGTCCCTGCTGGGCGGCAACGCCGCCAGCGCCAGGCCGTATCCGGACCCCGGGCTGAAGGAACGGGTGGCGACAACGTTGTCCCTGCCCACGCCGCCGGGCGGGGAGAACGTGAAGGTGCTCGTCTTCCACGCCTCGGCGGGCGAGGAACCGCCCACCGTGGACGCGGGCATCGCCGCCATCGAGAAGATCGGGCTCAGCGGCCCGGCCGAGGGACGTTTCAAGACCGTCGCCACGGACGACCCGGCGGTCTTCACCAACGGCAAGAGGCTCGGCACGTTCAACGCGGTCGTCTTCCTCACCGGCGGCGGTGACGTCCTGGACCCGGAGCAGGAGGCGGGCCTGGAGGCGTACATGGAGGCCGGTGGCGGCTTCCTCGGGATCCACGACGCGGCGCGCACCGAGCCGTACTCCGACTGGTTCACCGGTCTGGTGGGGGCGCGTCCGGCGGCGGACAGCCCGACGGCCGTCCAGCGCGCCACGGTGGAGGTCGGCGACCGGCTCCACCCGGCGACGAAGAACCTGCCGCTGGAGTGGAAGCGCCCCGACACCTGGCTGAACTGGAAGGAGAACCCGTCCGGGGACGTGCACACCGTGGCCCGGGTCCGCGAACTCACCTACAGCCCGGGGAAGAGTGCCAACGGCTGGGACCACCCGGTCTCCTGGTGCCGTGACTACGACGGCGGCCGGTCCTTCTACACGGCCATGGGCGGTACGGCCGCGAGCTTCGCCGAGACCGACTTCCGCGACCACCTGCGCGGCGCCCTGGCCTGGACGAGCCGTACCTCACAGGCCGACTGCAAGGCCACCATCGACTCCAACTACACGGCCGAACGCCTCACCCAGCCCAACCAGCCGGGGCAGAACGACCAGATCGGGGAGCCGCACGGCCTGGTGACCGCGGACGACGGGCGGGTCTTCTCCATCGGGCGCGGCGGCACGGACAGCAGTGTCCCCGTGGTCACCGACTGGAACGACCCGGACATCGGCCGGGGCAAGGGCGAGATCCACGTCTACGACCCCACGACGAAGAAGTCGACCCTCGTCGGCACGCTGGACGTCTTCGGCAACAAGGGCGGCGGCGACGAGCTGGTCAAGGTGGAGGAGGGCCTGCTCGGCATCGAGCTGGACCCGGACTTCGCCACCAACGGCTGGGTGTACCTGCACTACACACCGCACTCCCGGATCAACCGTGACACGCACATGGCGGTGCGTCAGGTCTCCCGCTTCACCCTCGACCGCGCCACGGACAAGCTGGACCTGGCCTCCGAGAAGGTGCTGCTGGACTGGCCGGTCCAGATCCACAGCTGCTGCCACGCGGGCGGCGGCATGGCCTGGGACTCCAAGGGCAACCTCTACATCGCCACCGGTGACAACAACTCGTCCCAGTTCAGCGACGGTTACTCCGGAAACAACCCGGAGCCGAACTTCAAGGGCGTGTCCTTCTCGGACGCCCGTCGCACCGCGGGCAACACCAACAACCTCAACGGCAAGATCCTGCGGATCCACCCCGAGGACGACGGCACCTACACCCTCCCGAAGGGCAACCTCTTCACCGGCGAGGAGCCGGACGAGGGCGGCGGCAAGACCCGCGGCGAGATCTACGTGATGGGCGTGCGCAACCCGGCCCGGATCTCCGTGGACCCGGCGACGGACACCCTGTACGCGGGCTGGGTCGGCCCGGACGCCGGCGAGCCCAGCACCACCTGGGGGCCCGCCAAGTACGACACGTTCGCCGCGATCACCCAGGCCGGCAACCAGGGCTGGCCGTACTGCATGGGCAACAAGCAGCCCTACCGCGACCGCAACCTGCCCGACCCGAAGAAGCCGCTGGGCTGGTACGACTGCGACGCGCCGAGGAACGAGTCGCCGAACAACGACGGCCTGGTCAAGCTCCCGCCGGTGACCGGCAACACCATCTGGTACTCGCCCCAGGGCGGCGGCGTGGACTACCCGCGGGACGCGAACGGCGTCCCGAGCTACAAGACGGACGAGCAGAAGGAACTGCTGCCCTGGCTCAAGGGCGGCGGCCAGGCCACCATGAACGGCCCTGTCTACCGCTACGACGCGGACAGCGACAGCACCGCCAAGTGGCCCGCGTACTGGGACGGCAAGTGGTTCGTCGGCGACTTCTACGACGACACCCAGCCGCGCCACGCGGTGCTCACCGATCCGAAGACGGCCGGCAAGGGCGGTCTGCCCGTGCACGCCGAGTCGCTGCGGAAGATCATCCCGGTGGGCGCGGACGGCATCCGCAACCTGATGGACTGGAAGTTCGCCCCGGACGGTTCGCTCTACGTCCAGGACTACGGGCGCGGCTTCTTCACCTCCGACTCCAAGTCCGCGCTGTGGCGCGTGACCTACACGGGCGGCGGCCCGACCCCGGCCGCCGCCGACCTGGCCAGGAAGGCGGAAGCGCAGTGAGACACCCTTCACTCCTCGCGCGTCGGCGCTACGGGCCCGCCCGGTGGTGGCTCGCCCTGCTCGGCTCGTTCCTGATGGTCCTCGGTCTCACCTCGACGGCCGCGTACGGAAAGGGCGGCTCCGCGAAGGCGGCCGAGCAGGTCCTCACGTGGACGGCGGGCGATGCCATCGACCGCTATCTGACGGCTCCCACCACGGCGGTGGCCGGCGCCGCGACCCTCGTCTTCGAGAACAGCGAGGCCACCGGCAACACCACGAGCATGCCGCACACGCTGACCTTCAGCGTCTCGGACCCGGAGTACAACAACGACGTCCAGGTCAACATCCTGGCCAACCCCGGTGACAGCGAGGGCGGCAGGCACAGCGTCGAGGTCACCCTGACACCGGGCAGGTACTTCTACCACTGCACGATCCCCGGCCACCTCGCCATGCAGGGCGTCCTGACCGTCACCGAGGACGGCGGCGGCGGTGAGGACACCACCGCCCCCGAGACCTCGGCGACGGTGGACGGCGACCAGGACGCCGACGGCGCGTACATCGGCCAGGCGACCGTCACCGTGGCGGCGACCGACGCCGGTTCGGGCGTGGACACCGTCGAGTACGCCCTCGGGGAGGACGGCGAGTGGCAGCCGTACACCGCGCCCGTCGTGGTGGACGAGGTCGGCACGCACACGCTCCGCTACCGGGCCACCGACAAGGCCGGAAACGCGGCGGAGGAGAAGTCCGTGGCCTTCGCGGTCGCCGCGCCGCCCACCGACGACGAGACCCCGCCGGAGACCTCGGCGACCGTCTCGGGCGAACAGGACGACGCGGGGGCCTACCTGGGCATGGCGACGGTCACCGTGACCGCGTCCGACACCGGCTCAGGGGTCAACTCCATCGAGTACGCCCTCGGGGAGGACGGCGTCTGGCAGCCGTACACCGCGCCGGTGATGGTGCACGAGGTGGGCGTCCACACCGTCCGCTACCGGGCCACCGACCGGGCCGGCAACGCGGCGGCCGAGAAGGCGGTGGAGTTCACCGTCGTCGAGCCCCCGTCGCGGGACAAGACGCCGCCGGAGACCTCGCTGAAGGTCACCGGTGACAAGAACTCGGACGGCGCCTACATCACCAGCGCCAAGGCCACCGTCACCGCGACCGACGACGACTCCGGGGTGGACAGGATCGAGTACTCCCTGGACGGCGGCCCGTACCTGGCGTACACCACGCCGGTGATCGTCGACCGGGTCGGCCACCACACCGTCGCCCACCGGGCGACGGACAAGGCGGGCAACACCTCCGAGGCCAGGCGGGCGTCCTTCACCGTCGCCACCAGCGGCGGCGTCCCGGCGCCCAACTGCCCGGAGTTCGACGAGCGCCGCACGGTGATCGTCGGCACCGTCGACACCGGGGTGCCCAACCGGCTCACCGGCAACCGCTGCACCGTCAACGAGCTGATCGAGGACGAGAAGGACTGGTCCTCGCACGCCCTGTTCCTCAAGCACGTCGACACCGTCCTGGACAAGCTGCTCGCCGACGGGGTCATCGACAAGCGCGAGCACAAGAAGATCTACCAGGCGGCCAAGCAGTCCGGCATCGGCAAGCCGGGCCAGGACGAGGGCTACCGCAAGCTCTTCGACGGCACGGCCGGCTCCCTCGCCACGTGGGAACAGGTCGGCGGCGGGCGGTTCTCCCTGAACGAGGAGGAGGGCTCGATCACCAGCTCGACCACCGTGGACGGCATGGGCATGCTGTGGTTCCCGGCCCGTCAGTACGGGGACTTCTCGCTGAAGCTCCAGTGGCGGGACGACGCCCCCGGCACCGGCAACGCCAACGGCGGGGTCTTCGTCCGCTTCCCGTACGTCCACGACCACCCGGAGGAGCCGAGCCCGGAGTGGGTCGCCATCAAGTACGGCCATGAGATCCAGGTCAACGACCGGCCGGACGGCGACATGTACAAGACGGGGTCGGTCTACGGCTTCGACCGGGTGGGCCTCGGCGGCGCCGGGGTCACCCCCAAGGGCACCTGGAACGACTACGAGATCCGGGTCGTGGACCAGCACTACGAGGTCTACCGCAACGGTGTCCTGATCAACGAGTTCGACAACAAGGGCGGTCAGGCCTTCGAGCCGCCGCGCGGCGACGACCCGGGCACCGACGGCAGGCGCTACGCCTCCGGTTACATCGGGCTCCAGGTCCACAGCACGTCGGACGTGATCTCCTACCGGGACATCCGCGTCAGGGAACTGTGACCCCAAGCAGTCAGGAGGCCGTGGCCGCATGCTCCGGCATGTGGTCACGGCCTCCGGGGTGCCGGTGGCGCCACACCCAGAAGACCGTGCAGGAGACCAGCGACCAGACCCCCAGCACCAGATAGGGGAAGACGTACTGGTGCCCCTGGTAGTAGACCGCCGTGTGCTGGGCGTTGACCGAGGCACCCGGCGGCAGCCAGCGGCCGATGTGCCCGAGCAGCGAGGGCAGCAGCGGCCAGGACACCGCGCCGCCGGAGGAGGGGTTGCCGAGCAGCACCATGACGCCCCAGGTCGGGATCATCGCCCAGCGGCCGATGAGGGTGTTGAACATGGTGAAGACCATGCCGGAGGTGAACATCGTGAACGCCAGGATCAGCCAGGACTGGACGAACGGCAGATGGAGCGCGCCGAGCCCCCAGTCCACGACGGCCGCGATGGCGAACCCGCCGAGCAGGGCGTAGGCCAGGGTGAACAGGATCCGCTCCAGCGGGAGCAGCGCGCGGGCGTGCACGCTGAGCTGGATCGCGCCGACGAAGCCGATGATGACGGCGGCGAGCGAGATGTAGAACAGGGCGAGGCCGCGCGGGTCGCCCTTCTGGAGCGGCTTGACGTCCGTGACGGTCAGGGGGGCGCCGATCTGGCGGGCGACCTTCACCCCGGTCTCGCCGAGGAGTTGGGCGACGGTGGCCCCGGAGGCCGCGGCCAGTTCCATCACCACGCCGTCGCCGCCGTCGCCGCGCAGGATGACGAAGACCTTCTGCTCCTCCAACGCCGCCCGTGCCCGCGCGCGGTCCGGGTAGCGGTGGAGTTCGAGGGAGGCGTCGAGCGCCTTCTCCATCCCCGCGACGAACGGCTCGGCGTAGGGCGTCCTGGGACCTTCGACGACGGCGGCCGGGATCCGGTGCGGGGTGGGGTTGGCCATGGCGTAGGTGTACGAGCCCGCGAAGAGCCCGGCCGCGGCGGCCAGGATGAAGAGGAGGACCACGGCCGGGACGTAGGGGGACTTCTTGTACGTCTCCCACTTCTCGCGCCGGGTCGGCGGCCTGCCGTGCGCCCCGTGGGCCCGCTGCCCGTCGGCGTGGCGTTCGGCGGGCTCCCGGGCCGGGTCCTCGTCGGGGCCCCTGGCGGGCTCCTCGGCGGGCTCCTCGGCACGTTCCTTGGCGGGGTCCTCGGCAGGCTCCTCGCTCATGCCGCCCCGCTGTCGTCGTTCCTGGCGCGGCTGGGCTGGACGCGCTTGGGCTCGCCCGGCATCTTGGGGTGGTCCGGGGGGTAGGGCAGGTCGCCGAGCTCGTGTTCACGCTCGTCGCGCCGGGCGAGCTCCAGCAGGGTGTCGAGCCGGAAGGCGTGCTCGTCCATGTCGGCGTGCAGGTCGCCCACCTCCGCGTACCGCCCCGGCATCGTCCGGATGTCGAAGTCGCGGGGCTCGGCGTCGTCGAGCTCGTCCCAGCGCAGCGGCGCGGAGACGGGGGCGTGCGGGAAGGGGCGTACGGAGTAGGCGGAGGCGATGGTGCGGTCGCGGGCCGTCTGGTTGTAGTCCACGAAGATCCGTTCGCCGCGCTCCTCCTTCCACCAGGCGGTGGTCACCCGGTCCGGCATCCGGCGCTCCAGCTCGCGCCCGGCGGCGATGGCGGCCCGCCGGACCTGCGTGAAGGTCCACTCGGGCACCAGGGGGACGAAGACGTGGATGCCGCGTCCGCCGGACGTCTTGGGCCAGCCGCGCAGCCCGTGGTCGTCCAGGACGGCGCGCAGTTCGCGGGCGGCGCGCACCGCGTCGGCGTAGTCCGTGCCGGGCTGCGGGTCGAGGTCGAGACGCAGCTCGTCGGGGTGGTCGGTGTCGGCCCTGCGGACCGGCCAGGGATGGAAGGTCAGGGTGCCGAGGTTGGCCGCCCACAGGACGGCGCCCAGCTCGGTGGGGCACATCTCGTCGGCGTGCCGGCCGCTGGGGAACTCGATGCGGGCGGTGGGCGTCCAGTCGGGGAGGTTCTTCGGCGCGCGCTTCTGGTAGAAGAACTCGCCCCCGACCCCGTCCACGAACCGCTGGAGGGTGGTCGGGCGCTCCCGCAGGGCGCGGAGGATGCCGGGCCCGACGGCCAGGAAGTAGTCGGCCACGTCCTTCTTGGTGTAGCCCATATCCGGGAAGTACACCTTGTCCGGGTTGGACAGCCGTACGGCTCGTCCGTCCACGTCCAGTTCCATCGCTGCTCCTGCTCCCATGTCGGACACCGTAGGCGGGGCCCACATATGCCGCATATCGGGAGACAGGCCCGGCGCGCCGGTCCAGAATCGGGCCATGGATCTGCCGGTGATGCCTCCCGTGAAACCGATGCTCGCCAGGCCCGTGTCCGCGATTCCGCCCGGTATGCAGTACGAGGCGAAGTGGGACGGGTTCCGGGCGGTCGTGCACCGGGACGGCGAGGAGGTGGTGCTCGGCAGCCGGACCGGGAAGCCCCTCACCCGCTACTTCCCCGAGGTGGTCGAGGCGGTGCGGGAGAACCTGCCGCCGCGCTGCGTCGTGGACGGCGAGATCGTGGTGGCGTACGACGGGCGGCTGGACTTCGACCGGCTGAGCGAGCGCATCCACCCGGCCGACTCCCGGGTGCGGACGCTGGCCGCACGGACCCCGGCGTCCCTGGTCGTCTTCGACGTCCTGGCACTCGGCGACGACGTGCTGACCGGACGGCCGCTGACGGAGCGGCGGGCGGTACTGGAGCGAGCCATGGCCGAGGCGTCGGCCCCGGTGCATCTGGCGCCCGCCACCACGGACGAGGCCCTGGCCCGTCGGTGGTTCGAGCGTTACGAGGGCGCCGGGCTCGACGGGGTGGTGGCCAAGCCGCTGGACCTCCTCTACCGCCCCGGCGACCGGGCGATGTACAAGATCAAGCACGAGCGGACGGCGGACTGCGTGGTGGCGGGCTACCGCTTCCACAAGAGCGGCCCGGTGGTCGGCTCGCTGCTGCTCGGCCTGTACGACGCGCGGGGCGCGCTCCAGCACGTCGGGGTGAGCGCGGCGTTCCCGATGAAACGGCGCGCCGAACTCGTGGAGGAGCTGGAACCGCTGCGGATCGATCCCGCCGGGCACCCGTGGGCGGCCTGGGCGGACGCGGCGGCGCACGAGGGCGCGCGGCTGCCGGGCGCGCCGAGCCGCTGGTCCGGGAAGAAGGACATGTCCTGGGTGGCGATCGCCCCGGAGCGGGTCTGCGAGGTGGCGTACGACCACATGGAGGGCGGCCGCTTCCGCCACACCGCCCGGTTCAGGCGGTGGCGGCCGGACCGCGCCCCCTCCGGTTGCACCTACGCGCAACTGGAGGAGGTAGTGCGGTACGACCTGTCCGAGGTGCTGGGCCCCGGGTGAGCCGTCAGGCGGCGGGCGTGGGGGCGGCGCAGGGCTCGTCGGAGGGGGCGGCCGGGTCGGGGGCGGTGGTGGGCTCCGGGCAGCCGGGGTCCGGGGTGCCGGGGTCGGGATCGGGTGTGGTGGTGGGGCCCGTGGTGCCGGGGTCCGGGTCGGGTGTGGTGGTCGGGCCGGGCGTGGTGGTGGGGTCGGGGGTGGTCGTCGGGTCCGGGGTGCCGCTGTCGGTGGGATCGGGGCTCGGACCGGGGTCGGTGGGGGTGGGCGAGCCGCCCGGGTCGGGTGAGGCGGACGGACCGGGGGTGGGCGAGGTGGAGGGACGCGGGGTGCCGCTGGGCTGGGGGCCGATCACGATGCCGCCGCCGCCCTTGCCGGGGGCGCTCGGGCTGCCGGGGCCGCCGACGGGCGCCTTGGGGGCGTGCGGGCCGCCGGCACCGGGGCTGCTGGGGATCACCCCGCTTCCGTCGGCGACCGGGTGGGTGCCCCCTCGGTAGAACTCCAGCCACGACAGGACCGTACGCAGATACGTGTCCGAGTGGTTGTAGCTGAGGACCGCCCGGTCGAGGTCGGCGCGCACCGACAGGTCGCGGGGTCCGGCGCAGAGGTAGTGGCCGGCGGCGAGGGCCGCGTCGTAGACGTTGTCCGGGTCCGCGCGCCCGTCGCCGTTGCCGTCGGCACCCCAGTGCGCCCAGGTGGAGGGGATGAACTGCATGGGGCCGACGGCCCGGTCGTACACGGTGTCGCCGTCGTACCGGCCGCCGTCGGTGTCGGGGATGCGGGCGAAGCCCGCGCCGTCGAGCACCGGGCCGAGGATCGGGGTGAGCGTGGTGCCCCGGGCGTCGACCCGGCCGCCCGCGGCGTGGCCGGACTCCACCTTGCCGATCGCCGCGAGCAGTTGCCAGGGCAGACGGCAGCCGGGGTCGGTACGGCCGAGAGAGGTCCGCGCCGAGCGGTAGGCGGCCAGGACCGTGCTCGGGATGCCCGCCTCCGCCCAGCTCCGGGTGGCGGCGGCCGGGAGGGTCGTGCCGCCCTTGCCGGTGGCGGCCTTGGGCGGTACGGGCGTGGTGAGGGGCGGCAGCTCGGTGTGGTAGCTGTCGTCGTTGGGCACCTCGGTCCACACGACGTCGTCCGCCGCCACGTTCTTCATGTCCGCCCCGACACCGCCGGTGAGCCCGGGTGCCTGGGACGCGGTGAGCGCGGCCATGGCCGCGACCGCGGTGGCGGTACCGCACAGACCGCGGCGCACGGTTCCGTTGAACCTCATAGGTCCTCCCTCTCCCTGGTCATCGGGTGAACGTGTCGATGGCCGCGATCCGCCAGGTGTCCCCCCGGCGGACCGCGTCCACGGCGAACATGGCCGCCGCGTACGTCGTCTCCTCGTCCTTGCCGGTGCGGGTGTTGCTCTGGTCGGCGAAGACCAGCAGCCGGGCCCGGTCGCCGTCGAGCAGCTCGACGCCGCTCTCGGTGACGGTCGTGGTGAGCACGAGCTTCTGCTTCGGCGCCTGGGCGCGTACCTCGGCGAGCATGTCCTGGTGCTGCTGGACCGCCTTGCCCGTCAGATACGTCCGTGCCGCCTTCTCCGACTTCTCGGGCGAGGCGTAGGTGTAGGAGAAGACCGCGCCGACGGCCTCGGTGATCTGGCCCTTGACCTCGCTGGTCCGGCTGATGTCGGTGAGGGCCGTGTTCTGCCGGGTGGGGTCGTCGCGCAGGGACGCGGCCGAGGTGAACGCCCAGGCGGCGAAGGCACCGAGGAGGACCGTGGCCGCGCAGAGGACGGCGGGGAGGCGGACGTGCGGGCGGGGCCGCCTGGAGCGGAGCGCGGCGGACGGCGCGTCGTCGGCGTCGGAGTCGGCGTCCCCGGCGTCGTCGCCCTCGGCGCCCGCGTCTTCCCGGGCCGCTGCCCCTGCCCCCGCCTCGGTCTCGGTCTTCGCCTTCGTCCCGGTCTCCGCCGCCGCCTCCGCCTCGGACGGCGTGCGCGGTTCGGCCGCTTCGGGGTCCGAAGCGGTCGCGGGACCGGGTCCGGCGGTTCCTCGCGGCGGTGCGGCCGTCGCCGCCACGACCGCCAGCCGGCGGCGGCGGTTCACGAGGTGTCGGGTCGTCGACATGTCAGTGGTCCTCTCGGGGTCTGCGGTGGCGGGGCACGGGCGGTTGTCAGCCGGCGGTGTTGCCGACGGGTGCCTGGCCCAGGGCGCTGAGCTTCCACCCCTCGGAGGTGCGGGTGAGCCGGCCGAGCATCCGGCTCTCCTTCACCGCGGGTTCGCCCTCCGGCGCGGTCACGGTGACCCGCAGCGCCACCATCACCCCCGCCCTGCCGGCCCGGTCGTCCAGCTCGGTCACCGCGCCCGACAGGATCTTGGCGGTGCTGACGGTCTTCGCCGCCTCGATCTGCTTGACGAACGCCTCCCGCCCGTCGACGAGCTGCTGGTGCAGATCGCCGGTGGTGGAGTCCTCCCAGGTGTCGAGGCCCTGCTCCAGCCGCGCGTGGTCGAGCGTGTTCATGTTCTGTACCGCCTGCTCCCCCGCGGCCAGCGCGTCGTCGCGGGCCTGGGCGTAGGCCGCCGCGTCGTCGTGCGCCGCGTCGTACCGCGACCAGCCGCCCCAGCCGGCCGCGCCGGCCGCCACGACCGCCAGCACCACCGCGGCCACCAGCGGTGGATTCCCCGTCGTCCGTACCCGTGCCATCGGTGCCTCTCCCCTACCTGGACGTGATCTCGACGACGACCCAGCGTCCGCCGCGCAGTTCCGCGGTCACGGAGAGCTGGGCCGCCGCCGTGGTGGCGGCCTTTCCCTCGCGCTCGTACACCTGGTCGAGGAAGACGAGGAGATGGGCGCTGCCGGTACCGAGCCGGGTGACCCCGGCGTGTACCACCTGCGTGGTGAGCGTGAGCTTCTGGTCGGCCGCCTGCTTCTCGACCTGGCCGTACAGCGCCGCGTACTGCTGGAGCGCCTTGCCGGCCAGTACCCGCTTCGCCGTCTCCTTGGTGGCGGCGGTGGACCGCGGACCGTACGAGAAGACCTTGCTCAGCGCGCTGCCGACCTCGCCGGTGACCCGGTCGGTGGCCTCGGTGTCGGTCAGCGCGTGGTTCGAGGTGGCCGGGGTGTCGCGGAGCCGCTGGCCCTTGACGAAGAGCGTGGCGCCGGTCGCCAGCAGGGCGACGGTCAGGACCCCGGCGAGGACGCGGAGCCAGGGGGTGCGCCGGGGGGATGCCCCCGTCGTCCCGGCGGCCTCCTCCGGCTGCCCGTTCCCGGCGTTCTCCCCGTCCCCGTGGGGTTCCTCGTGCCCGCCGGGCTCCTCGGACTCCTCGGACTCCTTGGACTCCTCGGACTCGCTGGGCTTCCTGGGCTCCTTGGACTTCCTGGACTCCTTGGACTCCCTGGACTCCTCCGTCTTCGGGACCTCTTCGGTCTCCGGGTCCGGCGAGGTGTCCGTGACCGTCGTTCCCGCAGTCCGCTTCATGCGCCGCTCCCGACCGGTAGCGCGTCCAGTGCCGTGATCTTCCAGCCGTCCCCGGTACGGGCCAGGGACGCCTCGAAGCGTTTGCGTTCGGTACCGGCCTGGCCCGTGCGCGGGGTGACCTCGACGTCCACGGTGGCGATCAGCGCCGCCGTACCCGCCCGGTCGTCGAGGGCGGTGAGCGCGGCGTCGGTGACCTTGCCGCGTGCCGTCGCGCCGGACTCGGTGAGCGCGGCCGTGTCCTTCGCGCGGGTGCCCTCCAGCCGGTCGCGCAGCGGCCCCGTGGAGGCGTCGAGCCAGGCGGTGAGCCCGGACTCCACGCTCCGGGCGCTGGTTCCGTCCAGGGTGTTCAGCCGGGCGAGGTGCCGGGTGCCGTCGGCGAGCGCGGCGTCCCGGCTCTTGGCGTACGCCAGGGTGTCGTCGCCACGCGCCTGGGCGTAGGACCAGCCGCCGAGGGCGCAGACCAGCACGGCCACGAGCAGCACGGCCCGTCCGCCGAGGTTCTTCGTACGGGCGTTCACTCTCCGCCTCCCAGGCCCAGCAGGCCGGCCATGCCGTCCGCCGTCCGTCCGGTCTCCCCGGTGGCGCCGAGGGCACCCGGCAGCCCGGTTCCGCCGGTTCCGGCGAACAGCGAGCCGGGTTCGGCCGGTTGGGGCAGCGGCCCCCCCTTGGGGGCGTTGGCGCTGCCGCGGACGTTGATCCCGGTGCCGGGGCCGGAGGCGCAGCGGGCCGCGGTGTTGACGGCGGGGGCGGCGGAGAGGTCGGTGCCGGTGCGGTAGGTGGTGCCGCCGTAGCCGGAGGTGCACGGCAGCGGTTCGAAGAAGGTGACGGACATCCCGAACCGCGCGGCCCCGTCCTCGTCGATGACGCTCGCGCCCGCCGCCGCGACGGCGGGTACCTTGACGAGGAGTTCCTCCAAGCCGCGTTGGCGGGTGACGGCCACCTCCGAGGTGGTGAGGAGATTGGCGACGACGACGCCGAAGCCCGGTTCCACGTCGCGCAGCAGTCCGCTGATCTGGGCGGTGGCGCCGGGCGCGGCGGCGATCAGCCGGCGCAGGTCGGTGTCGGATCCCTTGAGTGCGGCGGCGAGTTGCTCGGCTCCGGTGGCGAACCCCTTCAGGGCCTCGCCCTGTTCGGCCTGGGTCCGCAGGACGCGTTCCCCGTCCGCCATCAGCTTGGTCGTCGTCGGCAACGCCTCGTCGGCGGCTTCCACGAATCTGCTGCTGGTGTCGAGCAGCACCTGGAGGTCGTCGCCCCGCCCTTCGAACGCGGCGCCGAACTCGTCCACGACGGTGCGCAGGGCTTCGGCGTCGACGGAGGCGGTGAGGTCGTTGACGCTGGTGAGGACGTCGGTGACGGGCGCCGGGATGGTGGTGTCGGCCTGCTCGACGACCGAGCCGTTCCCCAGGAACGGGCCGTCCGCGCGGGTGGGCCGCAGATCGATGTACTGCTCGCCGACGGCGGAGAGGCTGGCCACGACGGCGTGCAGGCTGTCCGGGATGCGCGGCGCGTCGTTCTGGATGCGCAGTTCGGCCTCGACGCCGTCGTCGGTGAGTTCGATGGGGCCGACCCGGCCGACGGAGACACCCCGGTAGGTGACGTCGGAGTGGGTGAACAGGCCGCCGGTCTGCGGGAGTCGCACCTTGACGGTGTAGTAGTCGCGCAGGCCGACGTAGTGCCCGAGGTCGGCGTAGCGGACGCCGAGGTAGCCGAGGACGAGCACCGCGATGACGAGGAAGGCGAGGTTCTTGAGCCGGGTGGCGAGGGTGATCATCAGCGGGTGCCCTCCGTGCCGGACGAGGCGACCGATGGGAGCGGCAGGGGCAGTGCCGTCGTGGAGTTCTGCTGGGACCCGGGGAAGGTGGGGGTGGGAGGGCCGGGGGTGAGCGCGGGGATGATCCGGGTCCCGGGCATGGCCGTGACGTCCAGGTAGACGTTGAGGTAGTCGCCCTTCACCCCGCGCAGCACCTCGTCCGTGAAGGGGTAGGTGAGCAGCACCTGGAGGGAGTCGGGGAGGTCGTCGCCGGAGTCGGCGAGCGCGGTGAGGGTGGGGGCGAGTGCCTTCAGGTCCGCGATCATGTCCGCCTTGCTGCGGTTGACCGTGTCGACGGCGACGGTGGAGAGCGTGTCGAGCGAGCGCAGCATGGTCAGGAGCGAGCCGCGCTGCTTCTCCAGGACCTTCAGTCCGGGGCTGAGGCCGGTGAGCACGGTGCCGACCTCCTGTTTGCGGGTGGCGAGGGTCGCGGCGAGCCGGTTGACGCCGTCGAGCGCGTCGGTGATGTCCTCCTTGTGGTCGTCCAGGTCGGTGACGAGCGTGTCCACCCGGTTCAGCATCGAGCGGATCTCGGGTTCCTGTCCGGCCAGTGCCTTGTTGAGCTCCGTGGTGATGGTCTTCAACTGGTTGACCCCGCCTCCGTTGAGGAGCATCGACAGGGCGCCGAAGACCTCTTCGACCTCCGGGTTGCGGTTGGTGCGCACCAGCGGGATGCGGTCGCCGTCGGTGAGGGAGCCCTGGGCGGTGCCGTCGGCGGGCGGCGAGAGCTGGACGTACTTCTCGCCGAGCAGGCTGGACTGTTCGAGGTGGGCGTAGGTGTTGGCGGGCATCCGGATCTTCCCGTTGACGCGCATGGTGACCTGGGCGGTCCAACTGCCGGGGGTGAGGGAGATCTTGGTGACCCGTCCGACGGCGACGTCGTTGACCTTGACGGAGGACTGCGGGGCCAGGCTGAGGACGTCGGCGAACTCGGCGGTGATCTCGTACGGGTGGTCACCGAGGTCGGCGCCGCCGGGCAGCGGCAGTTGGTCGATACCGGTGAAGGAGGGCAGGTCGACGGTGGTGGCGACGAGCGCGAGGGCGGCGCCGGCGGCGACCAGGGCGGCGATGCCCGCGGTGGCGCGGGCTCCGGGTCTGCGCGGGGCGCTCATCGGTCCCCCTCCTTCTTGGTCTCGGCCGTACCGCTCCTGGTGCTCCCGGCCCTCTCCGGGGTGCCGTACACGGTTCCGACGGCTGGCAGCGGCAGCGCGGGCAGCGCCTTCTGCCGGGCGGCGTCCACCGGGGCCAGCCCGTCCAGCCCGGTGGCGTTCGGCTCGGGGTCGAGGAGCGGGCCGCCCATGGACAGTTCGTTGAGGTTGGTGCGCCCGTTGAGGGTGCGGTTCGCGGGGTCGTAGGCGTTGAGTACGTTGCCCGCCGTGAGCGGCAGCGTGTCGAGGGACTCGGCCAGCGAGGCGCGCTGGTCGACCAGGGTCTGGGTGAGCGGCACCAGGAGGTCCACGTTCTTCTTGAGGGCGCCCCGGTTCTTCTCGACGAAGTCCTTGACCTGGCCGAGCGCGGTGCCCAGTTCCTTCAGGGCCGCGCTGAGGTTCTCCTTGTCGTCGGCGAGGAAGCCGGTGACGGAGTTGAGCTGCTGTTCGGCGGCCCGTACGTCGCCGTCGTTCTCCTTCAGCATGGTGGTGAAGGTCTGGAGGTAGGACAGCGTGTCGAAGAGGTTGCCGCTGCTCTTGTCGAGGGTCTTGGTGGCCTTGCCGAACTGCTCGATGGAGTCGCCGATGGCCTCCCCGTTGCCCTTGAGGTTCGCGGACCCGGTCTCCAGGAGCCTGGAGAGCGCCCCGTCCGCGTTGGCGCCGTCCGGGCCCAGCGCGGTGGAGAGTTCGGTGATCGACTCGTACAGCTGGTCGACCTCGACGGGGGTGGCGTTCTTCGCGGCGGGCAGTACGGCACCGGCCTCCAGCCGCGCCCCGCCGGTGTAGGCGGGGGCGAGCTGGACGTACCGGTCGGCGACGAGGCTGGGGGCGACGACGACGGCGTGCGCGTCCTCGGGGACCCGGACGCCCTTGTCGAGCCTCAGGGTGATCCGGACCTCCTTGCCGCGCGGTTCCACCGACGCGACGGTGCCGACCTTCACGCCGAGGATCCGCAGGTCCGATCCGGCGTACACCCCGGTGGCCTGGTCGAAGTAGGCGGTGACGGTCGTCGTGCCCTCCTGGTCCAGGGCCGCCACGCCCGAGGCGACGGCGACGGCCACCACGGCCAGTCCGGCTCCGATTCCGATGACGCGGGTGCGTCTCATGTCAGCGGCCCCCTTGCTTCGGCGGCATGCAGTCGTTCTTCGGGGGCGTGCCGGCGGGCAGGTAGTTCTTCGGGATGACACCGCAGACGTAGTTGTCGAACCAGCGGCCGTTGCCGAGGGTGTTGCCGACGAGCCGGTTGTAGGAGCCGGCCAGGGAGAGCACCTTGTCGAGGCTCTCGCGGTTCTTCACCAGGACGGTGGTGACCCGGCCGAGCGAGTCGAGGGTGGGCTTCAGCTGCTTGTCGTTCTCCGCGACCAGGCCGGTGAGCTGGGTGCCGAGGTCGCGGGTGCCGGTCAGCAGCAGGTGGATGGAGTCACGGCGGGCCTGGATCTCGCCGAGGAGCAGGTTGCCGTCCTCCAGCAGGGTCTCGAAACTGCTCTTCTTGGTGGCGAGCGTCCTGCTGAGCTGTTTGCTGCCCGACAGCAGGGTGGCCAGCTGGGCGTCGCGCTCGGAGACGGTCTTCGACAGCGCGGAGAGTCCTTCGGCGGCGCTGCGCACGTCGGGCGGTGAGTCCTTGAAGGTCTGGGAGATCGTCTCGAAACTCTGGGCGAGCTGGGCGGTGTCGATCTCCTCGATGGTCTCGCCGAGCCCGTTGAACGCCTGGGTGACGTCGTACGGGGAGGTGGTGCGGCTCGCCGTGATGCGGCTGCCGGGGTTCTGCGGGGCGTTGCCGAGCGGGTCGACGGCCAGGTACTTGTCGCCCAGGAGCGTCTTGATGGCGATGCCGACCGTGGAGGAGTCGCCGATCCAGGCGTCCCTCACCTTGAAGTCGACCTTCACCTTGGCGCCGTCGAGCGAGACGCCGGTGACCTCCCCGACCTTCACTCCGGCGATCCGCACCTCGTCGCCGGTGCCGAGGCCGGCGGACTCGGTGAAGTCGGCGCTGTAGGTGGTGCCCCGGCCGATGAACGGCAGGGTGTCGGCGCGGTAGGCGGCGAGGCCGACGAGGGCCAGGACGACGAGTCCCACGACACCGACGGCGACCGGGTTGCGTTCCCGTACGGGCTTGATGCTCATGCCTGGCACCTCGACTGGCCGATGGTGATGCCCGTGGGCGGGGCGCTGCCGTCGTCGGTGCTCACGCCGCCGACCTTGGCCTCGCAGAGGTAGAGGTTGAGCCACGACCCGTAGGAGGTGAGGCGGGTGATGGCCTCCATCTTGGCGGGCGTCGTGCGCAGGAAGCTCTCGATGGTCGGCGCGTTCTTGTCCAGTTGCCCGGTCAGGCGGCCGAGCTGGGCGATGTCCTTCTTGAGGGGCTCGCGGCCGTCTTCGAGGAGGTCGGCCGTGACGGTGGTGAGCGCGCCCATCGCGGTGACCGCGTCACCGAGCGGTTCACGGTCTCCGGCGAACCCGGTGACGAGTTCCTGGAGGGTGACGACCAGGTCGTCGAAGCCCTTCTCGCGGTCGTTGACGGTCTTGAGGACCGTGTTGAGGTTCTTGATCACCTCACCGATCACCTTGTCCTTCGCGGCGACGGTGCCGGTCAGCGATCCGACGTGGGAGAGGATGCTGTCGACGGTGCCGCCCTCGCCCTGGAGGACCTGCACGATGGAGCCGGCGAGCTGGTTGACGTCCGGCGGGGAAAGCCCTTCGAAGAGCGGCTGGAAGCCGTTGAAGAGCTGGGTGAGGTCGAGCGCGGGCGTGGTGCGGTCGAGCGGGATCGTCGCCCCCGGGCCGAAGCTCTCACCGACCGGCCCGGCGCCCTGGCCGAGGTCGATGTAGCGCTGGCCGACCATGTTGAGGTACTTGATCGACGCGGTCACCGAGGCGGGCAGCTCGCGGCCCCTGCGTACGGCGAAACCGACCTCGGCCAGCCGCTTGTCCGCGACCTCGATGGACTCCACCTGGCCGACCTTGACGCCCGCGATCCGGACGCTGTCCCCGACGACGAGCCCGGTGGCGTCGGTGAACCTCGCCTTGTACGAGGTGGTGTCACCGACCCCCGTGTCCGCGATGGACAGGGCCAGGACGGTGGTGGCGAGGGCGGTGACCACGACGAAGACGAGGGACTTCACGACGGGTCCCGTGAGGGAGCGGCGCTTCACTTGAGCTTCACCTCCGCACCGCGGAAGGCCGGACCGATGAGCACGCTGCTCCAGTCGGGCAGGGACCGCGGCTGGACTTTCAGTGAGGGGGCGACGAGTTCGTTGACCAGGACGCTCTCCTGGGGGGAGTTGGGCATGCCGAGGGAGGTGTCGGTGGCCGTCGGTCCCGCTGTCTCCGGGCCGGCGGCGTCCCCCTGGGCGGGGGCGGCGGCGGTACGGGCGTCCGCGGTCGGGACGGTGGCGCCGGTGTACGGCACCGCGTAGCAGTGCGGGCCGCCGGTCGCGCCGTAGACCGGGGTGTCCTTGCCCGCCACGTACGCGCCCTTCGACTCCACGGCCTTGACGTTGACGTGGAGTCCGGGCCGGTCGGTGCCCTTGCCGAGCGCCTTGTCCATGGCGGGGACGAATCCGGCCATGGTGCGCAGGGTGCAGGGGAAGGCGTCGGAGTACTCGGCGAGGAGTTCCAGGGTCGGCCGGCCGGCGGCGGAGAGGTGGATGAGGTTGTCCTTGTTCTTCCGCAGGAAGGCCGTGACGTCCCTCGCGGAGGCGGTGGTGGAGCCGTAGAGGTCCGCGAGCTCGGCCTGCTGCTCGGCGATCGTGCCGCTGGTCGTGGTGAAGTCGGTGAGCGCGTCCAGCACGTCGGGGGCGGCGTCCGCGTAAAGGTGGCTCACCTTGACGAGTTCCTTGATGTCCTCGTTGAGCGTGGGGAGTTGGGGGTTGAACTCCTTCAGGTGCGCGTCCAGGGTGAGCAGGGTGTCCCCGAGCTTGTCGCCGCGTCCTTCGAGCGCCTGGGAGACGGCGCCCAGGGTGGCGGCCAGCTTGTCCGGTTTGACGGCGGTGAGCATCGGCAGGACGTTGTCGAGGACCTCTTCCAGCTCGATGGCGTTGCTGGAACGGTCCTGCGGGATCTCCGAGCCCGCCTTCAGGGTCCGCGCGGAGGGCACGGCCGGTGGCACGAGGGCGACGAACCGTTCCCCGAAGAGGGTGGTCGGCAGCATCTGCGCGGTGACGTCCTCCGGGATCCGCCCGAGCCGGTCCGGCCGGATGGCGAGGGTGAGACGTGCCCCGTCCCCGTCGGCCTGGATGCGGCGCACCTGTCCGACGACGACGCCGCGCAGCTTCACGTCGGCGTTGTCGTGCATCTCGTTGCCGACGCTTCCGGTGCGTACGGTCACGGTGGCGTCGTCGGTGAACTTCTTCTGGTAGACGGAGACCGAGAGCCAGATGAGCAGGGCGGGCACGAGCACGAAGGACACGCCCGCGACTCTGCGGCGCACCGTCCGCGCCTGGGGGGAGAGCATCAGCCGGCCACCTTCACCGTTGTCGTCGCGCCCCAGATGGCGAGCGAGAGGAAGAAGTCGGTGACGCTGATGAGCACGATGGCGTTGCGCACCGACCGGCCCACGGCCACCCCGACCCCGGCGGGGCCGCCGGTGGTGTGGAAGCCGTAGTAGCAGTGGGCGAGGATCACCAGCACGCTGAAGATCAGCACCTTGAGCACCGACAGCAGCACGTCCTGTGGGGAGAGGAAGAGATTGAAGTAGTGGTCGTAGGTGCCCGCGGACTGCCCGTTGAACAGGACCGTGACGTACCGGGAGGCGAGGTAGGAGGAGAGCAGCCCGATGGCGTACAGCGGGATGATCGCGACGACACCGGCGATGATGCGGGTGGTGACGAGGTAGGGCATCGACCGCACGCCCATCGCTTCGAGCGCGTCGACCTCCTCGTTGATCCGCATCGCGCCGAGCTGGGCGGTGAAGCCCGCGCCGACGGTGGCGGAGAGGGCGAGGCCGGCGACGAGCGGGGCGATCTCGCGGGTGTTGAAGTAGGCGGAGATGAAGCCGGTGAGGGCGGAGGTGCCGATCTGGTCGAGGGCGGCGTACCCCTGGAGGCCGACGACCGTGCCGGTGGCCAGGGTCATGGCGATCATCACGCCGATGGTGCCGCCGATGACGCCGAGTCCGCCGCTGCCGAACGCGACCTCGGCGAGGAGGCGTTGGACCTCCCTGAGGTAGCGGTGCAGGGTCCTCGGGATCCAGACCAGGGCGCGTACGTAGAAGGTGAGCTGTTCGCCGGAGCGGTCCAGCCAGCCGAGCACCGACATCGCTCAGCCCCCCTTCGGGGGGACGATCTGGAGGTAGATCGCCGTCAGGACCATGTTGACCGCGAACAGCAGCATGAAGGTGATGACGACGGACTGGTTGACCGCGTCGCCGACACCCTTCGGGCCGCCGCGCGGGTGCAGGCCCCGGTAGGCGGCGACGATGCCCGCGATGAACCCGAAGATCAGCGCCTTGAGTTCGCCGATGTACAGGTCGGGCAGCTGGGCGAGGGCGGAGAAGCTGGCGAGGTAGGCGCCGGGGGTGCCGCCCTGCATGATCACGTTGAAGAAGTAGCCGCCGAGGGTGCCGACGACGGAGACCAGTCCGTTGAGCAGGACGGCGACGGACATGGTGGCCAGCACGCGCGGGACGACGAGCCGCTGGACCGGTGAGACGCCCATGACCTCCATGGCGTCCAGCTCCTCGCGGATCTTGCGGGAGCCGAGGTCGGCGCAGATCGCGGAGCCCGCCGCACCGGCGATCAGCAGCGCCACGATGAGCGGGCTGGCCTGCTGGATGACGGCCAGGACGCTGGCGCCGCCGGTGAAGGACTGGGCGCCGAGCTGTTCGGTGAGCGAACCGACCTGGAGGGCGATGACCGCGCCGAACGGGATGGAGACCAGGGCGGCCGGCAGGATGGTGACGCTGGCGACGAACCAGAACTGCTCGATGAACTCCCGTACCTGGAAAGGCCGTCGGAAGATGGCTCGGGCCACGGCCAGCGCCAGCGCGAAGAGCTGGCCGGTCTGGCGCAGCGGCGCCAGCAGCATGGACGGGCGCCGGTGCTCCTCCTTGGGGGCCGGTGTGCCGGTGGCCGGCGTGCCGGTGACGGGCGGCTCGGGCGGCCGCACCGGGAGGGGTGCGGTCACGGGCGACCACCGCCCGGGGTGGGCGTGTAGCTGTTCCTGATGGCCGCGCGGGCGGCTTCCGGCAGCTGGCCCATCATGGCGTGGACCCGCTCCCTGCGGCGCAGCGCGCCCTGGCGCACGGGCAGTCCGGGCGAGGGCTCCAGTTGCGGTACGACCGTGCGGGGACCGGCGGGCACGTGTCCCTGGGCGACGGTCCGCTCCGCGGCGAGGGTGGCGGCGTCCTTCTCCTCGGACATCCCGATCGGGCCCTGTCTGCGCCCCGAGAGGAACTGGGAGACCACCGGGGTGTCGCTGGTGAGCAGGACCTCGCGCGGGCCGAAGGTGACCAGGTTGCGGCAGAACAGCATGCCCATGTTGTCGGGGACCGTGGCCGCGATGTCGAGGTTGTGGGTGACGATGAGCATCGTCGCGTCGATCTGCGCGTTGAGGTCGATGAGGAGTTGCGAGAGGTAGGCGGTGCGGACCGGGTCGAGGCCGGAGTCCGGCTCGTCGCAGAGGATGATCTGCGGATCCAGGACGAGGGCACGGGCGAGACCGGCCCGCTTGCGCATACCGCCGGATATCTCGCCGGGCAGTTTCTCCTCGGCTCCGATCAGACCGACGATGTCGATCCGCTCCATGACGATGCGGCGGATCTCGGATTCCTTCTTGCGGGTGTGTTCACGCAAGGGGAAGGCGATGTTGTCGAAGAGCGACATCGAACCGAAGAGCGCGCCGTCCTGGAACATGAGCCCGAAGAGTTTCCGGGCCTCCATGATGTCCTTCTCGGGGCTGTTGACCATGTCGACGCCGTTGACGAGGACGCGTCCCTTTTCCGGCTTCAGCAGTCCGATGACGGATTTCAGGAACACGGTCTTACCGGTACCGGAAGGGCCGAGCATGACACTGACCTCACCGGCCGGCAGCGTGAGGCTGACGTCCTGCCAGATGTTCTGCTTGCCGAAGGATTTCGTCAGGCCTTCGACGACTACTTCGATTCCCATCGGCCCTCCTTCGAAAGGGTGGTGAACGGCGTCATCTGTCAGCGCTCCGGCTCCGGTGAATCCAACGGCGGCTCGTCACTCATGCACCGGGAGGCGCACGGTATGTCCGCCGAATCCGCCAGGACAAGCCGTTGAACAGCGAAAATCGTCGGACTTCGATCTTTGGGTGGATCACTTGTCACCGAATGACAAACCCGGCGGGCGGGTTTGTCGCAGACTGCGCAAGTGGTCCTGGTGCGGGTCGGCGGACCACGGACCGGCGGACCGTTCCGCGGTTCCCCGGCCGTGGGGGCGCCGTCCCGCCGGAGGGGGGCCGGGACGGCGGGAACTCCCGGAGAAATACCGGCTCAGGGGGGCGCGACCGGAATCTCCCGTACGTCTGCGGAGCAGGCTCGGACGCGTTTCCGATCTGCTCAACCGGGACGCTACGGTCGAGTAACCTGACTGCGCAATACCGCTCACACAAAATTCTGCGCACCGGATGACACATGGCCGTTTTTTGTGGCCGGATGAGTACACGGCCCGAGAACACTGTCCGGAAGTGAGGAACGGCGCTCCCGTACACGGAAGAGCGCGGCACGGAAGTTGTCACCGCGTGCGAGTGGCGTGAATCCTTCGTGCGCCGCACCCTCGAATTCCGGACAGCGGTGTACGGGGCACGCCCGCCGGATTCCGGACACCGCTGTGCGGGGCGCACCGGCGGGAGGCGGGACAGCCGCGTACGGGCGCGCCAGCCGGGACGGTGCCGGCCCGGCGTCGGCGTTCCGGGACCGCGTCAGCGTTCCGGGACGGGCTTTTTCGCCGGGCAGTCCGGGCTCTCCGTGTCGTTGAAGACGCAGAGCGGCGCCTGGGTGATCTTGATGTAGTTCCCGCCGCCGGAGATGGCCGCCGTCAGCATGGGTGACAGGTCCTCGTCCACACCGCAGCCGGTGAACGCCGGGACGTAGGTCTCGCCGTCCATGGTCCCGCCGCGGTTGACGGTGTAGCCCGAGGGCGGGTTGCTCGTACCGAACGCGTGGAGGACCTGTTTGACCGGTTTGACGGTGTGGCAGCCGGTCCCGACGTCGAGGGGCACCCCGTTCACCCGGACGTCCTTGATCCTGATGTCCAGGTAGGCCGTGACCGTCGTGTACTCCGGTATGGCCGGGTCGCTGTTGACGCTGACCGACACGATGTCCGCGGGCGGCCCGACCTGGACGAGCTCCATGGTCGCGGTGGTCGGCATGAAGCCGTAGGTGAGGAAGGTGGCCTGGGCGGGGGGCATCTGGCGTCGCCCCTCGTACTCGAAGTCGGCCTCGCTCAGCGACGTGAAGGTGTTGGTGCAGGGGTCCGCGATGTACTTCTTCATCAGCGTGACGTCGAGGCGCGCGGGGCCCAGCAGGGCCGCGCCGTCCATCTTCGCGACGTTGGAGTACCCGGCCACGAAGGTGTCGGCCGGCGTGGGCAGTTCGAAGGGCGGGTACGGGCACGGCTCGGGGCTGTCCGGGTCGGCGTCGGCGGCCGCCTCCTGGCGTGCCGCGTCCAGTTGCCTCCGCAGGTCGGGGGGCAACTCCCGCTCGGCGTCCGGGGTCCCGGAGGGGGCCGGCTCCGCGGGCCCGGACGGTTCGGCGGGTTCGGACGGCCGGTCCGTCTCCCCGCCGCCGACGGCCACGGTGGCGAGTGTGCCGTCGGCGCCCTCGTCGAGCCGGCACTCTGCCTCGGTCGCGGCGGGCGCGGCGGGCGAGCCGTCCGCCCGGAGCGGGCTCAGCGTGAGCTTCAGGTCCGAGGCCGACAGCGTGGCCGTGCCCGGTGCCCCGAACGTGGCCGTGGGTACGTCACCCGACGCGCGCAGTGTCACCTCGTCCTGGCCGGTGATCTCCTGGGCCGGAGCCTCAAGGCCGTTCCAGGCGGCCGTGGCGGAGTCCTCGCCGGAGCGGTGCAGCACCGAGAGGTCCGCGCGCGCGGACACGGAGGCCCCGCCGAGTCCGGCCAGCTCCTCCAGGACAGGACGGGGCACGTCGAGGTCGAGTGCGATCTCCCCCGGCTCGAACGGCACACCGGCGGTGGCGTCGGCCGGCACGCGCCCGGAGAGCACGGCCGTCAGCGCGTAGCCGCCGGACGGAAACTGGCAGGTGTAGTCGAGGGGGACCTCCACCTCCTGGGCGTCGGCGGCCGACGCGGCGCCGGGAAGGAACGTCGCCGCCGCGATCAGCAGGCCGCCTGCGGCGAATCTCGACGAACGGCGGGCCGTCCGGCGCACATGGGCTGCCATGTCTCCATACCCTTCGGGAATGTGGCGTGGGGTCGGCCGCACGGCCGCCGGATCCAGCGCCCCGTCCGGCCTACTCGGCGGTACGGTACGCGCGGCCCCATCCCTTGGGAAGCGGACGACGTGCGGGAACCGCCGTCTTCACGCGGCACGCCGGATTCTTGGCACAGGATGACAAACGGCGTGCCCGCGCTTGTCAGCGGACGAGTGGGGATCGGGGACGGCGCGGTCACCCGGGAGTGACCGCGCCGTCCGTACGCGGGGGCGGGCGCGTGGCCCGACCGTGTCGTCAGCTGTACTTGATGACGGGCGACACCCCGGAGCTGTGCTTGATGCTGTAGGTGCCCTTGAAGGTCGCTGTCGCGCCGACGATGCCGCAGCCCGGTCCCGTCTTGCTGCCGATGGTCAGCAGCAGCGGGCTCGTCGCGGCGGGCGCGACGTCCAGCGTGCCGTTGGAGCCCCCGGACGACGGGTTGTTGTACTTGGCGTTCACCGACCCGGTCACCTTGAAGGTGCAGGCCCCCAGCACGCTGGTGCCCGAGACGGTGGCGGAGATGCTCCCGATGTTCCCGGTGGTCACGCCGGTCCCGTTGGTGCCGCCGGCCGCGTACGAGGTGCCGTTGAGCGTCCAGGGCGTGGTGGTGCTGATCGTCCAGGTGCTGCTGAACGGGCCGACGCACGGCGCGTTGAACGCCGCCGCGGTGATGGAGGCGAGCTGCGGACCGGCGGTGGGCGAGGTGGGCGCGTTGCCACTGGCCGAGGCGGTCGCGCACTTGATCTGGTTGCCGATGTTGTCGGTGAGGGCCGTCTCGCCGGCGGTCCCGGTGAACGCGCCGGTCGGCGTGACGGTCCAGGCCGCGGTGGGTCCGGCCATCGCGGAGGGCGCGGCCAGGGCGACGGCGGCGGCGGCAGCGCCGACCGCGGTCAGAACACTCGTCTTCTTGAGCATGGAACTTCTCCTGTCCCGTAGGGGAAACAGGCCGGTCCGTATACGCCCGGGAAGAGCGCACAGGTGTCCGGCACGGGTTCTTGTGAGGGAAGTGCACCCTCGGCGTCCGAGGGTTTCCAGAACTGAACACGGAGGAATTCGATGACCCACAGGTGCGGCTTGCCGCAGCACGGTGGCCGAGAATTCGAATTCACATTCCGTCCGGCGCCGATCCGCGTACGACTCGACGGCTACCGCTCAGTACCTTACTGGGCCGTATTCGAGTCGAGAAGGGGTGGAACAGAGTTTTTCTCGATCTGTTCCGGATTGCGGACGGTGGTGCGGTGGAGAAAGGAGTGCGCCACGGGAGCGCTCCTCACGCCGAGGGCGGCCCTGGCGTGCCACCGGTTCACTTCACCGCGGAGTGCCAGAACCGCGCCAGCTCCCTGCCCTCGTTCGGGGCGAGGGAGGCCGGGTCGTACGGGCTGGCGAAGTACGTCGAGGTGTCGTCCAGCGTGACGGCGTTTCCGCCGGCGGCGGACGGCAGACCGGTCTTGAGGTTCACCGCCCAGTCCAGCAGGCCGAGACCGCAGCCGCTGGCCCCGGGGACGGCGAACGCGGTGTCGGCCTGGTTCGCGCCGGAGAAGGTGTAGCGCCCCATCTCACCCGTGTCACCGGGTGTCCCGTCGGCCGCGAACTGCTGGAGGGAGAGCGAGGGTGCCGTGATGTTCTTCGGCTGGAGCAGGACGGGCTTGGCGGTGGTGCCGATGTAGCACGAGTCGCCGAGGAGCGGGTTCTTGAGATGGATGCGGACCGGCAGGGTGAGGATCGGTACGTCGGTGGTGAAGGCCGCCCCCATGTTGAAGTCGCGGGGCGCACCGGCCGGTTCGATGGTGGCGGTGATCTTGTTGAGGTCGGCGTCGGTGATCTGCCGGCAGACGGCGGAGACGACCGGGACGCTGCTCGGGCACATCAGACCGAGCAGGCCGCCGGGCACGGTCGCGGAGTCGGCGACCAGCGCGCCCCCGGCGGGGGCGACCAGGCTCGTCGTGCCGTCGGCGCGCTGGAGCACCCCGAGCTGGAGGTCGGTCTTCCCCGTCGTCACCACCGTGTTGCCCAGCTTGATGGAGCCGCCGGCCGAACCCGAGGAGATGCACGTGGCGGTGGTGCCGACGCCGTCCGCCGCCAGCATGGCCGGGGCGTCCACGGGACAGCGGTCGAACGGCGCCCAGTGGCCGTTCAGCTGGGTGGCCGCGGCCGCCGTGCCGGTGGAGAAGAGCGCGCCGAACGCGGTGACGGCGGCCAGCGTCGCCACCCGCGTCCTGGTCGAAACGGATCTCATGTCGTCCCCTCTTGGCTGCCGCGGAAAAGGCGGCCCCCTGCGTGAATGTGGTGGATTCCCATCGACACGCCTGTGCGCGAGGATCTGCGGCGCCGGCGGTCCGATGTGTGCGGTGCGTGGTTGGTGCCGAACGCGAAATCTCCGGGCGAGTAATTCGGGGGAATTCCCTGTCCGAATTGGATGAGCCGTGATGTTACTCGCGGGAAACACAACGGCACAATCCCGCCGCCCGAAGATCTTTTCGGCCCGCTCGATTTGATACGCGGGTGAGCAGCGGCCCCGGATTCTTTGTCAAGAGGTGCGCGTTCCGGCGGGATCCGGAGTCCGAGGGGAACCCGTCCGGCGATCACGGCGGCCGAATACACCGGCCACGCCGGCGGGACCACCACCCGACCGGGATGTCCCGACGCATGTCGCCCCCCAGGGTTGCCCACGGGCCGGCGGGCGAGCGGACGGCCGAAAACATTGTCCGGAAGTGAGCAGTCGCGCCCGACCTGCACCGGAGCCCCACAACGAGACCGAAGTGTGTGCCCCCTGCATTTCGATCTTGTCCAAGTGGTGGGCACGCCGCCCGACTTGGTCTATCTTCGGCGCCGTTGTTGGTATACACCTGTCGGCCCGTGGGAGCGCTTTCCCCCGACTGCCTCACCCACGCCGGGCACCGGAGAGCGAGGGGACGGTCATGCCGAGAGTCATTCAGCCGCTGGACATCGGAGATCCGCTGGGGCCACTCCCCCAGGAATTCGCCGCGATCATGCGGCCGGAACTGCCGAGCCTGATCAAAGAGATAGGCATGGAAGTGACGCGCGCCTACCCCGAGTACGCGCGCCTGCTGAACGGCCCCAACGGCAAGTCCATCCGGATGGGGGTGGAGCAGAGCCTCTCGTCGTTCGTCGACCTGGTCGCCGAACCCTCGTCCCCCACGGTCTTACGCGACGACATGTGCCGAAGATTCGGCCGCTTCGAGGCCTACGAGGGCCGCTCCATGGACGCCCTCCAGGGCGCCTACCGGCTGGGCGCGCGGATCGCGCTGCGACGGGCGAAGAAGGTGGGCCGGAGCTACCACTTCTCGCCCGCCCTGATGCTCAGCTTCGCCGACGCGCTGTTCGCCTACGTCGACGAGCTGGAATCACTCTCCCGCGAGGGATACCTGGAGGTGCAGGCCCAGTCCGACCAGCAGAGCGAGGCCATGCGCCGGCGGCTGCTGCACCTCGTCCTGGCCGGGCGGCCGGTGCCCCGTACCGCGATAGCCGAGCTGTGCGAGCAGACCGGCTGGGCGCTGCCCGAGCGGGTCACTCTGGTCGCGGTACGCGCCCCGGTGGGGGTGGACCCGGCCGACCTGCCCCGCGACGCGCTGGTGGACCTCGGTGATCCGCAGCCGCATCTGCTCATTCCCGGACCGCTGGACGAGGCGCGCCGCGAGGCACTGGACCGCGCGCTGACCGCCACCCGCGCGGTGATCGGCCTGACCGTGCCGACCGCGGACGCGGCGGACTCGATCCGCTGGGCGCGGCGGGTGGTGGAGCTCATCGACTCGGGGATCGTGGAGGATCTGCCCGTCGTCGCTTGCGAGGACCACCTCACCACGTTGTGGCTGCTCAGCGACCCGGCTCTCCTCGACCGGCTCGCCGAGCGCGAGCTCGCGCCGGTGTCCGCCGTCAGTGCCACCCGGCGCGAACGGCTGCTGGAGACCCTGCGCGTGTGGCTGGAGACCCGGGGCACCGCCGCGCAGATGGGCGAACTGCTGGACGTCCACCCCCAGACGGTCCGCTACCGGATGCGCGGCCTGGAGGCCATCTTCGGCACCCAGCTGACCGACCCGGAGGCACGGTTCTCCACCGAGGCGGTGCTGCGCGCCCAGCGGCTTCGCGCCCGGACCACCCAGCCGCTTCCCTGACGGGTCATCACAGATGGCGTGAAGAGTCAACTTACCCCCTGGTAAAGCGAAATAGACGGTCAGTCCCAAACGGTTGCGACACGGAGACGTATCCGAGGAGAAACCCGGAACTGCGTCCCGTACACAAGGAGGGGCGGGCGGCCGACCGGCCGTCCGGAGCACCGCCTCCTGGCCGACCATCCGAGAGGGAACCACCCATGACCACCGCCCACCTCCTCGTCCCCGTGCCGATCCCGGACCGGGTCGCCGCCCTGATCGGCGCCTGCATCCCGCCGCACATCCTCCAGGCGGAGTTCGAGGCCGACTGCGCCGCGCGGGAGGTCCTGCGGTTCCGGGGCCCCCGGCTCTGCGCGGAGGACCAGGCCGACCGCGAGCAGGCCCTGTCCGAGCTGGCGCGGGCGAACAAGGTGCTGGCCGCCCACCACCCCGCCCTGCCGGTGCGTCCGGGAGGCGTGCGGTGACGCTTGCGCCGGAGGGGCGCCCCGCTTACCTTACTCAAAAGTAAGTTTACTTGCGAGTAAGGAGTTGGCGTGCCCGACGACAGCAGAGGCAGCCTCACCGACGAACTGGCCGGGCTCGACTTCGCCGCGGTCTCCCCCGAGGAGTTCGCCCGGATCGTCAAGGGCCTGTCGGGCCGGGAGCTCGCCGAGGTCATGCGCGGCGAGCTGCGCGCCCGGGTGCTCGGGGCGGTGTTCGGCCGGATGCGGCAGCAGTTCCGGCCCGAGGCGGCGGGACGGCTGAACGCCCTGATCCGCTGGAAGATCACCGGCTCCGAGGAGCTGGTCTACGAGACCCTCGTCGCGGACGGCACCTGCGCGGTGACCGAGGGCCGCTCCGAGGCCGAGCCCCGCACGACGCTGGTGATGGCCGACGCGGACTTCCTCAAGCTGGTGTCCGGCAACGGCAATCCGGTGACGATGTTCATGATGCGCAAGCTGAAGGTGGCCGGCGACGTCGGCCTGGCGTCCGGGCTCACCCGCTACTTCGACATCCCGAAGGCCTGAGCCCGTGAGCTACTTCTCCCTCGCCCTGACCGAGGAACAGCAGGACCTGCGCAACTGGGTGCACGGCTTCGCCGCCCAGGTGGTACGCCCGGCGGCGGCCGAGTGGGACGCCCGCGAGGAGACCCCCTGGCCCGTCATCCGGGAAGCCGCCCGGATCGGCCTCTACGGCTTCGAATCATTGGCCGACATGTACGGGGACCCCAGCGGCCTCTCGCTCCAGATCGCCAACGAGGAGCTGTTCTGGGGGGACGCCGGGATCGGCATGGCCCTCTTCGGCACCTCGCTCGCCGTCGCCGGGATCTTCGCCTCCGGCACCCCCGACCAGCTCGCCGAGTGGGTTCCGCAGTGCTTCGGCGACGAGGACGACCCGAAGGTCGCCGCGTTCTGCGTCTCCGAACCGCAGGCCGGATCCGACGTGTCCGCGATGACCACCAGGGCCCGTTACGACGAGGCCAGGGACGAATGGGTGCTCTCCGGCCAGAAGGCCTGGATCACCAACGGCGGGATCGCCGAGGTCCATGTGGTCGTCGCCTCCGTCGATCCCGCGCTCGGGGCGCGCGGGCAGGCCGCGTTCGTCGTGCCGCCCGGCACCAGGGGGCTGACCGCGGGCCGCACCGTCAAGAAGCTCGGCCTGCGCGCCTCGCACACGGCCGACGTCTTCCTGGACGGCGTACGCGTGCCCGGCCACTGCCTGCTCGGCGGCAAGGAGAAGCTGGACGCCCGGCTCGCCCGCGCCCGCGAGGGCACCAACGCCCAGGGGCAGGCCGCGATGGCGACCTTCGAGGTCAGCCGCCCCACCGTCGGCGCCCAGGCCCTCGGCATCGCGCGCGCCGCGTACGAGTACGCCCTGGAGTACGCCGGCGGGCGCGAGGCGTTCGGCCGCCCGATCATCGAGAACCAGTCGATCGCCTTCGCCCTGGCCGACCTCCGTACCGAGATCGAGGCCGTACGCCTGCTCATCTGGCAGGCCGCCTGGATGGCCCGCAACGACCGGACCTTCGACGCCGGACAGGGCTCCATGTCCAAACTCCGCGCGGGCGAACTCGCCGTGGCGGCGACGGAGAAGGCCGTCCAGATCCTCGGCGGCGCCGGGTACAGCAGGGAGCACCCGGTGGAACGGATGTACCGGGACGCCAAGATCTACACCATCTTCGAGGGCACCAGCGAGATCCAGCGCCTGGTCATCGCCCGCGCGATCTCGGGCCGCCACATCCGCTGACGCCGGACACGGACACGGGCGCCGAGCGGACACGGCCCGTACCGCGTGCCCGTACCCGCGTGCCGTGGCCGCCCGTGGCCGCCGCCGTCGGCCCCGGGCGGGCCCGCGCACCGTCCCCGGCGGGGAGGACACGGCCGTACCCGTCGCCCGCACAGCGCGTCACCGGGCGGCCTCCCGCGCGGCGCAGGCGGTCCTGTCCGGGCAGGCCCGGGGGAACCACGAGTACGCCACGCCCTCCCTCGGCACGTGCCGCTGCTCGCCGAGATCCCGCGCGGTGCCCGTGCGAAGAGGCGCGCCGCACCAGACGCAGACCCAGCCCCGCTGCTGCTCCTCCGTCAACTCGCTGACCGGCGGTAAACCCCTCACGGTCATAACGGCCCCCGCTCTCCGGTGATCTCCTGTGACGGCACCGTACGGCGCGGTACAACGAGCACAGGCACGCAGAGTGCGTGCCCTGTTCGGGGGTTCCGCATGGAGACTGGGCGCATCGGCCGCCGCATCGCCTACTGGCGCGAGCGCCGCGGCCTCACCCAGGCCGACTTCGGCCGGTTGGTGGGGCAGACCCGCAGGTGGGTGCAGGACCTGGAGGGCGGGCAACGCCAACAGGACCCGCGCCTGTCGGTGCTGACGCGGGCGGCCGAGGTCCTGCGTATCCCCCTGGAGCAGCTCTTGACCGACACCCCACCGGCCGCACCGGTGCCGAACGGCCCGCCCCCGGAGGCCGCCGGCGTCGTCGCCGTCCTCTACCCCGGTCGCCGCGAGGACGGCGAGCCACCGCCCCTCGACGTCCTCAGGAGGCGCCTCGTCTACTGCTGCGAGGCGTTCCAGGCCTGCCATTACGGGGCGCTCGGGCGGGACCTGCCCGCGTTGGTCATCGGTGCCGGGCAGGTGGCGGCGCGGGCCGGTGCGGAGGCCCGGGAAGCGCATGTGGTGCACTCCCGGGTGCTCCAGCTGGCCACGTCGTTCCTCCACAAGTACGGGCAGGCGACCGCGCCCCAGGCCGCCGTCGTCGCGGACCGGGCGCTGGCGGCGGCGGAGCTCTCGGGCGACCCGGTCGCCATCGGCGCCGCGTCCCGCCGTGTCGCGAGGTCCCTGGCGAACCAGGACCAGGCGGGCGCGGCGGTGGACGTGGCCACGGAGGCGGCCCTGCGTCTGCGCACCGCGCTGCTGTCCGCCGGGCCGTCCGGTCTGGCCACCCTCGGCATACTCCACCTCAGCGCGGCGGTCTCGGCGTCCTCGGCGGAGCGCACCACCGCCAGGGTCCGGGATGCCGTCGAGCACATCGACCGGGCCGCCGAGGTCGCCGTCCGGCAGGGCGGTGACCTCAACGCGGACTGGACCAACTTCGGTCCGACGAACGTGACTCTGCACCGCGTGGACGTGCTGACCCGCTTCGAGGACGGCTGGTCGGCGCTCGCGGCGGCGGAGGCCATGGACGAGGCGGACGTACGGGGCCTGACGAACGAACGGCGGGCGGGCCACCTCGTCACGACGGCCCGCGCCCAGCTCCTGACCCGCCGCAAGGACGCCGCCGCGGCCTCCCTGGTCGAGGCGGCCCGGCTGGCTCCGGAGGAGTTCCGGGGCAGGCCGGGCACCGTGAACCTGGTGAAGGACGTCCTCGGCTCGTTGCCGCTGCCCGGTGGGGAGTTGCGTACGCTCGCCGTACGATGTGGACTCCAGGCATGACACGCGTCCTGTATCTCATAGCCTGCGCCGCCGGACCCGCCGAGTACCTCGACGAGGGGGTGCGGCAGGCCCGTTCACGGGAGTGGGACACCTGCCTCGTCCTCACCCCGTCGGCGGCCCGCTGGTGGCAGCCGCGGCTGGCCGAACTGGAGGCGCTCACCGGGCATCCGGTGCGCTCGCGGTACAAACTCCCCGGCGAGAAGGACGCGTTACCGAAGGCCGACGCCATGCTCGTCGCTCCGCTCAGCTGCACGAGTCTCAACAAGTGGGGGGCCGGGATCGCGGACACCCTCGCGCTGGGGCTGGTGTCCGAAGGCGTGCACCTGGGAGTGCCGGTGGCCGCCATGCCGTACTTCAACCGCGCCCAGGGAGCCCAGCCGGCCGTGGCCCGCAGCATCGCGGACCTGCGGGCGCAGAACGTGGCGTTCCTGGACGGCCCGGACGGGTACGACGCGCACCCGCCGAGACAGGGCGACCCCCAGGCCTTCCCCTGGCACCTGGCCCTGGACGCGGTCGAGGCGATCGCCTGCCCCCGCCCGTAGGAGTACGCACACCCCGCGGACGTGGGCCGCGGGGGCGGGCGGGACAATGCCGTGCGGTGGCGGTGCCGGACACACGGGGACTCCCGTGTCATGTCAACGGGCGGCGCCACACCTGCCATTGACCGGCGTGCCGGTCCCGCCTCACCCGTGGGGGTACATCATGGACACCGCGTCCGGCGTCTCGCGCCCGTCCGTCCTGTTCGTCACCGATCTCGCCTACGAGGCGCGGGGCCGCCGGTACGGCGACGAGGACGTCTTCCTGACGTCCCGGCTCCGTGAGGAGTTCGACCTGGCCCTCTGCCACCCGAAGGACGCGGCGGCGCTCTCGGACCGGTTCGACGCCGTGGTCGTCCGCAACACCGGCCCGGTGCTCCACCACCAGGAGGCCTACGACGCGTTCCGTACCCGGGCGCGGGAGCGGGGCACCCGGGTCTACAACAGCCTGGACGGAGGCGGGGACATGGCCGGGAAGCAGTACCTCGTCGATCTGAGCCGGGCCGGCTTCCCCGTGATCCCGACCGTGGACCGGGCGGCCGACCTGCCCCTGCTCCCGCCCGCCTCCGCCTACGTCGTCAAGCCGAAGCTCGGCGCGGACTCGGTGGGGCTGCGCTTCGTCCGTACGCCGACGCTGTCCGCCGAGGAGGAGGGCACACTGCTGGTCCAGCCGCGCGTCGACTTCCGCCACGAGCTGTCCTTCTACTACGTGGACCGGGACTTCCAGTACGCCCTGTACGCCCCGGACCCGGACCGGCGCTGGGTGCTGGAGCCGTACGCCGCGAGCGCGGCCGACCTGGAGTTCGCCCGGAGCTTCGTGGAGTGGAACCCGCTCCGGCACGGCATCCAGCGGGTGGACGCCTGCCGGACGGCCGACGGCGCGCTGGTGCTCGTCGAGCTGGAGGACCTCAATCCGTACCTCTCGCTGGACCGGGTCGGCCCGGAGGCCAGGGACGCGTTCGTGACCCGGATGGGGGCCGCGGTGCGGGAGCTGTTGGACTGACACGTCCGGACCTCACCGCATGCGTGGGGCCGGGCCCGGTGTGAGGGTGCGAGGGTGACCACTGCCAGCGAGACCGCTCCCGCCCCGCAGAGTGCCACCGCGCCACCCGTGCTCGACCCCCGCCGCCGCAACATCGTCTTCGCGACCATCGTGCTGGGGATCCTGCTCGCCGCCCTGGACCAGACGATCGTCGGGACGGCCCTGCCCACGATCGTGTCGGACCTCGGCGGCGCGGAGCACATGTCCTGGGTGGTCACCGCGTATCTGCTGGCGGAGACCGTCTCCACGGTCCTGGTCGGCAAGTTCGGCGACCTGTTCGGGCGGAAGCTGATCTTCCAGATCTCGGCGGTCATCTTCATCACCGGCTCGTTCCTGTGCGGTCTCGCGTCGAACATGCTGCTGCTGATCATCTGGCGGGGGGTGCAGGGCATCGGCGCGGGCGGGCTCATGGTGACCTCGATGGCGCTGATCGCCGACGTGATCCCGCTGCGCGACCGGGGGAAGTACCAGGGGGCGATCGGCGCGGTCTTCGGCGTGGCCACCGTGGTCGGCCCGCTGCTGGGCGGGCTGTTCACGGACCATCTGACCTGGCGCTGGGCGTTCTACGTCAATGTGCCGATCGCGATCGTGGTGGTCATCGCGGCGGCCCGCACCATCCCCTCCGTCCGGGCCGCCGGGCGGCCGGTCATCGACTACCTCGGCATCGCGCTGGTCGCGGTGGGCGCCAGCGCGCTGATCCTGGGAACGAGCTGGGGCGGCAACGAGTACGCCTGGGGCTCGCCGGTCATCATCGGCCTGTTCGCCGGCGGTCTCGTGGCACTGGCGCTGTTCTGCGTGGTGGAACTGCGGGCGAGGGAACCGATGCTGCCGATGCGGCTGTTCCGCAACCCGGTGTTCGCGGTCTGCTCCATCCTGAGCTTCATCGTGGGCTTCGCGATGCTCGGCGCGATGATCTATCTGCCGACGTATCTCCAGTACGTGGACGGGGACTCGGCGACGCTGTCGGGGGTGCGGACGCTGCCCCTGGTCGTCGGCCTGCTGGCCGCGTCGGTCTTCAGCGGCAACGTGGTGAGCAAGACCGGGCACTACCGCCTCTTCCCGGTCGCCGGCTCGCTGGTGATGGCGGCCGGCCTGTTCCTGCTGTCGCGGATGGGCCCGGACAGCGGGGTCTGGCGGGAGTCGCTGTTCATGCTGGTGCTGGGCATCGGCATCGGCCTGTCGATGCAGGTGCTGACGATCGCCGTACAGAACACCGTGGACTACTCGGACCTGGGGACGGCGACGTCGGGCGTCACGTTCTTCCGTACCCTGGGCAGCTCGTTCGGGACGGCGGTGTTCGGGACGATCTACGCCAACGCGCTGCGGCCGAACCTCACCCAGGGCATCGAGCGGGCCGTCCGGGCGGGCGGCGATCCCGCCACGCTCCCGGGGGCCTCGGAGAGCCCCCAGGCGGTGCACGCGCTGCCCGCCGCGCAGACCGCGCCGCTGGCCCAGGCGTACGCGGACACCCTCCACACGGTCTTCCTGTGGACCGTGCCGGTGGCGCTGCTCGGATTCGTCGTCTCGCTCTTCCTGAAGCAGGTCAAGCTCCGCGACTCCGCGCGGGCGGGCTCGACCGACATGGGCGAGGGCTTCGCCCAGCCGACCGCCGGGGACCCCGCGCGGGTCCTGGAGTTCTCGGTGGCCAGGATCCTGCGCGACGCCGGCCCCGGTACGGCCCGGCGGATCGTCGCGGACTCCGACACCCGTCTCGACATGGCGGGCGCCTGGGCCGTGATGCAGGTGGACCTCTTCACCCGGATGGTGGGCCACGCGGGGCTCCGCCTGATCGCCACCCGGCACCGGCTCCCGCCCGAGGTACTGGTCCCCGTCTTCGACCGGATGATCGAGGAGGGCTATCTGACCGGGGACGGCCGTCTGTTCACCCATACGGCGGCGGGCCGGCGCGAGGCGGCGACGATCTCCGCCGCCTGGGCGCACTGGCTCAACGAGCGGCTGGCGAAGGACGGTGCGCGGCCCGACGACCGGCAGCTGCGGGCGGCCGTCGACGTGATCGCGAAACGGCTGCTCGCGGAGGACCTGGCGCAGGAGTTGTCCCCGTCGACCGCGCGGGTGACCGCCCCGGTCTGAGGCGTCCGCCTGGCGGGTCCCGGACCGACGTGCCCCTCCGACGTGCCCCTCCGGCGCGCCCCGGCTCACAGCTCCCAGGAACGCGGGCGGTCCAGGCCCTCCCACTCCGGGCGCAGGAGGGCGAAGACCGCGTTGTCGTAGCGGCGCCCCCGGTGCATGCAGGACGAGCGGCGTACGCCCTCCGGTACGAAACCGGCCCTGGCGAGCACGGAGTGCGCCGCCGCGTTGTCGGTGTGGGTGAACGCCTCGACCCGCTCCAGCGGCAGCTCGCCGAAGGCCAGATCGGTGAGCGCGTCGAGGGCGGCCACCCCGTGGCCCCGGCCGCGGTGCCCGGCGGCCAGCATCAGGTACGCCTCCGCGGTGCCCTCCGCCAACTGCTGGTCGTACAGGGCGATGAGGCCGATCGGTGTGCCGTCCGGGAGGAGGACCAGGAAGTCGTCGCGTCCGGTGTCGTCCAGGTGGCGCTCGACGCGCTCACGCAGCTCGTACAGCGAACCGGGCCAGACGCCCGTCTCGTGGGCGGCCACCGGGTCGGAACGCCAGCGCTGGATCAGCTCGGCGTCCCCGATCTCCAGCGGAGCGAGGGCGATACCGCGGCCGTGCCGGCAGGGGATGCGTTCGGTGTCCGGCTCGGCCGTGTCCTCGCTCATGCGCGGAGCCTACGGGCCGGGCGGTACGGGCGTACACCGGATTTCAGTCGGCGAAGTCCGCGGTCGCGTACACCCACGCTCCCTCGTGGCGGACGAACCGGCTCCTCTCGTGGAGCGAGCCGGCGCGGCCTCCGGCGGTGAAGTGGGCGCGGAAGGTGACCGTGCCGGTGGTGTGGAAGGCGCTGCCGTCCGTCGTGTCCAGGATGTCCAGGCCCGTCCAGCGCTGGGCGGGGTCCAGGTCGAGCGAGGCCGGGCGGGTGTCCGGGTGCCAGGTGCGCAGCAGGTGGGGGACGTCCCGGAGGACGAAGGCCGTGTAGCGCGAGCGCATCAGCGCCTCGCAGGTCGGCGCGGCCGTCACGCCCGTGAGGAGTCGGCCGCAGCACGCGGCACAGGTGGCCGGCAGACCGCAGGGGCAGGGGGAATCCGGTGTGATCCGGCGGGGCGCGGCGGGGGCGGGGGCCGACCCGCGCGGACGGGAGCTGCGTCGTGACATGGGTTCATTGTCCCCCGGGGGCGGGGCCAGCCGGCCGGTGCCCGTGGGACGGCGCGGGCGGGGCCAGCCGGCCGGGTGCCCGTGGTACGGCGCGGGCCGCCGCCGGGGCCGCCCGTGAGGCGCGACGGGACCGGCCGGCCGTGTGGGCGGGACATGTGGCCCGCGCGAAGGCCGTGTTGCCCCGTGTGACGAGGAGGTGGCCCCCCGTCAGCACTATGGCGCGCGCATGACAGTGCGCCGTATCCGCTTGCTCCGCCCGGACGCGCGGCTCCATCGTCGTCAGCGGCGCACGAACCCCGTACGCCGAACCCCGTACGGCGCACCGGAACCCCCGGCGCGCCACCGTTCGAGGAGGACCCCCGATGACAGCGACGCGCACCACCAAGCGGAAGACCGCCCTGGCGATCGCCTCCGCCACGATCCTGGCCCTGGCGATCGGGGCGGGTGCCGCCTTACCCGCCCAGGCGTCCTCGCCCGAGGGCAGGGTCCTGCACGCCGGAGCGGCGGAGGCCGTCCCCGGAAGCTACATCGTCACGCTGAAGCAGACGTCCGGGTTCACGGCCTCCACGGCCGAGGGCAAGCGGCTCATAGCCGACCACGGGGGGCGGATCACCCGTACCTACACCTCGGCGCTGAACGGCTACGCCGCGACGCTCAGCGGCACCGAGGCCAGGCGTCTCGCCGCCGACCCCGCGGTCGCCTCCGTCGAACAGGACCAGAAGGTCCACGCGACGGCCACCCAGACCGACGCGCCCTGGGGCCTGGACCGGATCGACCAGGCGAACCTTCCGCTGAACGGCACGTACACCTACCCGGACACGGCGGGCGGCGGCACGACCGTCTACGTCCTCGACACCGGGGTGCGCATCAGCCACCAGCAGTTCGGCGGCCGCGCCTCCTACGGCTACGACTTCGTGGACAACGACGCCGTCGCCCAGGACGGCGCCGGCCACGGGACCCATGTGGCCACCACCGTCGCCGGGACCACCTACGGGGTGGCGAAGAAGGCGAAGATCGTCGCGGTGCGCGTCCTCGACAACAACGGCTCCGGCACCACCGCCGGTGTCATCGCGGGCGTGGACTGGATCACGGCCAACCACGTGGCGTCCTCCGTCGCGAACGTGTCCCTGGGCGGCGGCCCCAGCACCGCGCTGGACGACGCCGTGCGCCGGTCGATCGCCTCGGGGGTGACCTACTCCATCGCGGCCGGCAACTCGGGTGCGCCCGCGTCCGGTTACTCGCCCGCCCGGGTGGAGACCGCGATCACGGTCGGCGCGACCACCCGGACCGACGCCAGGGCCAGCTACTCCAACTACGGCCCGGTCGTGGACATCTTCGCCCCGGGCTCCGACATCACGGCCGGCTGGAACACCTCGGACACCGCGACCTACACCGGCAGCGGCACCTCCTTCGCCGCCCCGCACGTCTCCGGTGCCGCCGCGGTCTACCTGACGAACCACCCGGGCGCCTCCCCCGCCGCGGTGGCCACCGCCCTGGTGAACGGCGCGACCTCCAACGTCCTGACGGGCGTCGGAACCGGCTCCCCGAACAAGCTGCTGAAGCTCGTCCCGTAACGCGGACAGGGACGAGGCACGCGGGCGCGCGGACCGGGTGACCGGAGAGCGGGCGCGGGGCGCGTGTGAGGGCCGGGGGCCCGTGCGGAGGGGCGGGACGGACCGCCTCTCACGCGGGCCCCCGTTCCGTGGCCGGTGCCCGGCGCCGGGCCGGGCGAGTGTGCCCGGCCCGCCGTCACGCGCCGAGCCAGGCGAGCGCCGCGACGGTCAGGGCGCTGACACCGGTGTCCAGGGTCGGCTGGACGACGGGGGCGAAGGCGGAGCTGTGGTTGACCGGGACGTCCTGGGCGAGGGTGCCCTTCTCGGCGGCCGCGGCGTACAGGTCCGGGTCGATGCCGCCGATGCCCCAGTACGTGAACGGCGCGCCGAACGCCCTGGGGATCTCGCTCATGTCCTCGCTGGCCGTCTGCGGGTCGATGGTGTGGGCGGCATCGCCGAAGTACGCGGCGAACGCCTCGGCGACCCGCCGGGTCGGGGCCTCGTCGTTGACCGTGGGCGGGAAGGAGCTGATCCTCTCGATCCGGGGTTCCTCCGGCGACCGGGACGCCTGGCACTCGGCCTTGACGATCCGCTCGACGGCGTCGAGGACCTGGGTGCGTGAGGCGTCGTCGTAGGTGCGGACGTTGAGCTGGATGACGGCGCTGTCGGGGATGACGTTGGGGCCGGTGCCCGCGTGGACGCTGCCGACCGTGACGACGGCGGGGGTGGTGGCCGCCAGCTCCCGGGAGACGATGGTCTGCAGGCGTACGACGATCATCGCGGCCAGCACGACGGGGTCCACGGCGGACTGGGGCATGGACCCGTGCGCCCCGCGGCCGTGGAGGGTGACGCGCAGGCTGTCCGCGGCCGAGAGGAACGATCCGGTCCGGGTGCCGACATACCCGGCCGGGTAGGGCAGGACGTGCTGGGCGAGCACCACGTCGGGCCGGGGTGCCTTGGACGTCAGGCCGTCGTCGATCATGGCCTCTGCACCGTCGCCGTTCTCCTCCGAGGGCTGGAAGAGCGCCACGAAGGTCCCCTTCCAGGCGTCCCTGGCCCGGGACATCAGCTGGGCGCAGCCGATCAGACAGGTCACGTGCACATCGTGGCCGCACGCGTGCGCCACCGGCCGCTCGGTGCCGTCCTCGTCGGTCACGGTGACGGTGGAGGCGTACGGCAGACCGGTGCGTTCGCGTACCGGAAGGGCGTCCATGTCGGCGCGGGCCATGACGACCGGGCCCTCGCCGTTGGCCAGGACGGCGACCACCCCGGTCCCTCCGATGCCGTCGGTGACCTCGTAGCCGAATCCCCGCAGGGCGTCGGCTGCCTTCCCGGCCGTGCGGTGCTCCTGGAGACCGAGTTCGGGGTGGCGGTGCAGATCCTCGTAGAGGTCTTCCAGCTCGGTACGGATGCCGTCCAGCCCGGCCAGCACGGTGCGGGCGCGCTCACTCATCGTTCCTCCTCGCGCGAGCGGCGGCGGGCACCGGGACCGAGGCGGCGCCGCGTCAGCGAGGCCAGCGCGGAGTGGGGCCGCCAGTCCAGGCCGGTGGGCAGGTTCCAGTCGTGGCGCACGGCGCTGAGCCGGAAGACCAGGGCCAGGCCGACGCCGAGGCAGACCCCGGCCAGGGGGACGCCGAGGTAGGCGCAGAGCACCGTGACCGCGGCGACCGCGAGGGCGACCGTGGCGTACAGGCCGTTGCCGCCGAACACCGCGGGCACACGGCCGAGGACGACGTCCCGCAGGGCTCCGCCGCCGACGGCGGTCACGGTGCCGAGCAGGACGGCCGGGAGCCAGCCCAGTCCGACCGCCAGGGTCTTGTTGGCGCCCGCCACCGCCCAGAACCCGATCACGGCGGCGTCGAGAACGACGAACAGCCGGTTCCAGGACTGTTCCCCGAACGGGATGAAGAAGGCGACCGCGGCCCCGGCGAAGGCGACCGTCAGATAGGTGTAGTCGGTCAGCGCCACCGGAGTGCCGTGCTGGAGCAGCACGTCCCGGATCATTCCGCCGCCCAGGCCGGAGATGACGCCGACCACCAGGAAGCCGAAGAGGTCGAGGCCCGCCGCGCGGGCCACCGCACCGCCGAGCAGCGCGCACGAGCAGACACCGGCCAGGTCGAGGTACCGCGTCACTTCCTCGACCCCGGCGGGGATCAGAGAGGCCGACAAAACGGACACGGTAGGCATGGGGTGAGCATATTCCATGCCCGGTCCGCACGGGCTCCCGAACAGGCTTCCGGCCGACCTGGCACTTCCGGCCCCGGAGCCGGCCGTCCGGCACACACGACGAACCCCGCCACGGAATTTCCTCCGGGGCGGGGTCTCTACGTAGTCGTTGGGGTACTCTAGGTACCAAGGGCGTGGCCGCCGGGAAACCGGTCGCCCATGTCAGGTGAGCAGGAAGTCGGCCTGCCCTGCCTTGGCGCCTTGGATGAAGGCAGCGATCTCTCCGTTGGAGTAGATGAGAGCTGGGCCGTCGGGATCGGCGGACTGGCGCACCGCCACCCTGCCGTCCGCCAGCTTCATGGCCTCGATGCAGTTGCCCCCGTTGCCACCGCTCCACGGCTTGTACCAGCCCTCGGTGCCCAGGTCGCCGGCCGGCATGCCGTTGTATATGTGGTTCATCACAGCTCCTTGCGGAAATCCCTCAGGATCTCCTTCGTGCGTTGTGCAGTTGCGGCCTGAGCCGCCATGCGGTCCATGACCTCAAGGTAGGAAGCCACCTCGGAGCGCGCGTCGAAGTAGACGGCACCGGTCAGGTACTCGCTGTAGACCATGTCCGGCAGTTCGGGGACGGCGAACCGGAAGAGGACGAACGGGCCGTACGTACCGGGGTGGTGGCCGGTGGCGAACTCCGCTATCTGGAGCGTCACGTGCGGCAGGTCCGTCGCTTCGAGGAGCCGGTCGATCTGGGCCCGCATGACGCTCGGGCCGCCCACGGGCCGGCGCAGGACCGTCTCGTCCATGACCACCCACAGCTTGGGCGCCTCGTCCTTGGTCAGCAGCGACTGCCGCTCCATCCGCAGCGCCACGTGGCGCTCGATGTCCTCGGGACGGGTCTGGCCGACCGCTCCGGTGCGCAGGACGCAGCGCGCGTACTCCTCGGTCTGCAGGAGCCCCGGCACGAAATGCGGTTCGTACGTGCGCAGGAGCGCGGCCGCGCCCTCCAGGCTGACGTACATGCTGAACCAGTCGGGCAGGACGTCGTGGAAGCGCTGCCACCAGCCCGGCTTGTTGGCCTCCTCGGCGAGGTCGACGAAGGCGTCCACCTCGTCGTCGGCGATTCCGTAGGCCTTCAGCAGGAGCTGCACATAGGGGATCTTGAGCCCGACCTCGGCGGTCTCCATCCTCCGTATCGTCCCGGAAGCGACGCGGAGCACCTTGGCGGCCTGGTCGCGGCTCAGGCCGACGCGTTCCCGCAGGTCCTGCAGGCGCTTGCCGAGAACGACCTGGCCCACGGTCGGGGCGGACCGCGGTTCGCTCACTTCAGACCTCCCGATGCGCTGTGTGCCAGCAGTGTGCCATGCGCGACCACCACAAGGACACTGCCACTCTGAATTTTTCAGAGTGCCTCTTGCCAAGTGTTCTCGTCAGGGGGAGAGTTGGCGAGTGAACCAGTTCACGTAGTCGCGACCGCTCGTGTTCCATGACGGTCCGAAGCGTGGCTCAGCCCCCACTGTGAGGAATCGGTCGTGGCACCTGGCAGTGCGCTCATCCCCCGGCTCGTGGATCTCGGCCCCCGGAGGGAAGCGCTCCGTGACCGCTTCGCGCTGTCGGCGCACCCGGAGTCCGTGGCGGGCGCGCGGCGGCTGACCCGGGCCCGGCTGACGGCGTGGCGGGTCGGCCAGGACACCATGGACGCGGCGGTCCTGATCGTCTCCGAACTGGTCACCAACGCGGTGGTGCACACGGCCAGCGCGCGTGTCGTCTGCGAACTCGAATACTCCGGAGCCCGTTTGCTTGTCTCCGTCACCGACCAGGGCCACCAGCCCGACGGACCCCGGCTGTCGCCCGCCTCCGAGGACGAGCACGGCCGCGGTCTGCTGCTGGTCGACTCGCTGAGCACGGCCTGGGGCGCGCACGAGGCGGCCGACGGCTCCGGGCGCGTGGTGTGGGCGCGGCTGCCGACCGGCTCGGAGGGGGCATGCTGAGGCACACACTGGCTCATCTGCTGGGAGCGCGCCGCTCACGCTCCGTGGTGGAGCCGGGCGCCCCGGGGCGGGTCAGGCTGCCCCTGCCGCCCGCGCTGTCGGCGAGCCTGGGCTGTGACGCGGTGGGGGTTCCCGCGCGGTACGGATTCCGGCTGATGTCCCATCTGCCGCGCGCCGGGTGCGTGTTCGCCGACGCGGACCAGTGGTGGTGGATCGTCCCGTCGGGCTCGGACCTGGATCTGGACTGGCCGGAGCAGGTCTCGTACGTCACCGGGGCCTGTGTGCCGGGCGGGCGGCCCCGGCTGATCCACGCGCCGGACAGCCGTACGCCGTACACCCCGCCGATCCCGCTCTACCTGATGGTGTGCCAGGTCACCGGGGTGGCGCCGTCCTGGGCGGCCCCGGGGCGGCCGAAGGCCGTGCCCGCGCCCTGACGCCCGGCGCCGCCCCCGGGGTTCACGGCCGGTCGAGGTAGGCGAGCCCCGGATGGACCTCCAGGTAGCCCTCGACCAGGTCGCGGGCCACCGTGACCGAGTCGACCAGCGGGTGCAGGGCGAAGGCCCGCACGGCCGCCGACCTCGAACCGCTCTCGGCGGCCTCCAGCGCGGCGCGCTCCACCGCCTTCACCGCGGTGACCAGCCCGACCGCGTGGTAGGGCAGCGGGTCGACCGCCACGGGGTGGGCGCCGTTGGCGTCCACCAGGCAGGGCACCTCGACGACCGCCTCCGCGTCTAGCACGGAGAGGGTGCCCCGGTTGCGGACGTTCAGGATCAGCGAGGTGCGCTCGTCGCGGGCGACGGCCCGCATCAGGGCGAGGGCGACCTGTTCGTAGCCGCCGGACTCCAGATCGCTCTCCTCGCGCTCCCCCGCGCCGGCCGCGTCCCGGCTCTCCGCCATGTAGGTGGCCTCGCGTTCGGCCCGGGTGCGGTCCCAGGTGGCGAGCGCGGGGGCCGCCGGGTCCCTCATCCGGGCGTAGAACCCCTCCTGCTGGTCGCGCAGGAACGCGCCCCGGGTCCGCTCGGCGTTCTGGTAGGCCCGGACCGCTTCCCGGTTGAAGTAGTAGTAGTGCAGGTACTCGTTGGGGATCGCGCCGAGGGAGCGCAGCCAGTCGGCGCCGAAGAGCCGGCCTTCCTCGAAGGAGCCGAGGAGCGCGGGGTCGGCCAGCAGCCGCGGGAGTTCGTCGCGTCCGTCCACGCGCAGGGCGCGGACCCAGCCGAGGTGGTTGAGGCCGACGTAGTCGATCCGGGCGCGCGCGGGGTCGGCCCCCAGGACCCGGGCGATCCGCCGGCCGAGGCCGACGGGGGAATCGCAGATGCCGATGACGCGGTCACCGAGGTGGCGGGACATGGCCTCGGTGACCAGTCCGGCCGGGTTGGTGAAGTTGATGACCCAGGCGTCCGGGGCGAGCCGGGCGATGCGCCGGGCCAGCGCGACGGCGACGGGCACGGTGCGCAGCCCGTACGCGATGCCTCCGGCACCGACCGTCTCCTGGCCGAGGACGCCCAGGCCGAGAGCGACGCGCTCGTCCGCCGCCCGGCCTTCGAGGCCGCCGACCCGGATCGCGGAGAAGACGAAGTCCGCGCCGCGCAGGGCCTCGTCGAGGTCGCCGGTGGCCACGACGGCGGGCGCGTCGGCCACCCCCCGCGCCTGCTCGCCGAGGACCCGGGCGACGGCGGTGAGCCGGTCCGCGTCCGTGTCGTACAGGGTGACCCGGGAGACGCGGCCCTCGGCGTGATCACCGAGCAGTGCCCCGTACACGAGAGGCACCCGGAATCCGCCACCGCCAAGAATTGTCAGCTTCACGCTGCTCGATGGTACGGGCCGCGCGCCGTGCGCCGGGGCGGGCCGGGGGCCGTGGCGTCGTGTCCCGGGACGGTCCGGGACACCACGCGTGCGTCAGCGACCGCTCCACCAGCGTGCGACGGACTGCCAGATCGTGGTGGGGCCGCCGCGCTGGGCGGGGAGTTCGGGGGACGCGTCCGGGGCCTCGGGTGGCACCGGGGAGGCGATCCGCACCCCGGCGGGGGCGTGGGCGGGCTGCGGACCGGCCTGGGTGGCACCGGTGCCGCGGGGGACGGCCGGGGAGGAGACCTCCCAGTCGGTCCGGGCGCGCTGCCGGGCCGCGATGGAGGTCAGCGGGTCGGCGTCGATCTCCTGCTGCGGGCTGGGGGCGAACGTCACCGGCAGGTCCACGAGATGGCGGGACATGATGTTGCCGACCCAGCTCAGTTCGCTCTCGTCCACGGCGAGTTCCAGGTCGGGCAGGCGCATCAGCAGGGCGTCGACGCCCACGTCCGCGATGGCCCGGCCGATGTCCTGGCCGGGGCATTCGTGCGGGCCGCCGCTGAAGGCCAGATGGGCGCGGTTGCCCTCCATGCCGGCGGTGAGGTCGGGGCGTACGGCCGGGTCGGTGTTGGCCGCCGCGATCCCGACGAGGAGCGCGTCCCCCGCCTTGATCTGCTGGCCGCCGAGCTCGGTGTCACCGACCGCCCAGCGCCCGAACACGGCGGTGAACGGCGGTTCGTCCCAGAGGGTCTGCTCCACCGCCTCCGGGACCGTCATGTGACCGCCGCTGAGCCGGGCGCGGAAGCGGGGGTCGGTCAATACCATCCGCAGGACGTTGGCGATCAGGTTGGCGGTCGACTCGTACGCGGCGACGAGGATGAGCCGCAGGTGTTCCGCGACCTCCACGTCGGTCAGCCCGGCGGGGTGGGAGACGAGCCAGCCGGCGAGGTCCTCCTCGGGGGCGGCGCGCCGCCGTTCGACCAGCCGGGTCAGGGCGGCGACGACGTAGGCGTTGCTCTCCACGGCGGTCTGGGTGCCCCGGATCATGTCGCGGGCGGCCTGGACCATCCGGTCGTTGTACTCCTCGGGCATCCCGAAGACCGCGCACACCACCATCATGGGCAGGTGCTCCGCGAACTGGGAGACCAGTTCGGCGTCGCCCTTCTCGCAGAAGTCGTTGACGAGACGGTTGCTGAAACGGTTGACGTGCCGGCGTACGCCGCGGGTGTCGATCCGCTCCATGCTGTCCGTGACGGCGCCCCGGAGCCGTTCGTGGGCGTCGCCGTCGGCGAAGGCGCAGACCGGCTGCCAGGTGAAGATCGGCGCGAGCGGGTGGTCCGGGGCGACGCTGCCGTCCTGGAGGGCGCGCCAGCGCCGGGAGTCGCGGGAGAACTGCGAGGGCGTACGGGTCAGGTGGAGGTTCTCGCTGTGGCCGAGGACGAGCCAGGCGGGGACGTCGCCGTGCAGCAGTACCGGGGCCACGGACCCGTGCTCGGCGCGCAGCTTCGCGTACAGGCCGGCGGGGTCGTTCTCGGCCTCGGGCCCGTAGTACCGGCGCAGTCCTCCCGGCCCGGCGCCCATGGAGTGGGCCGGGCACCCGGGGGGCGGCACGGGGCCCGGGAGGGACCCGGGTTCGTGGTGGAAGGGGGTTGTCACAGGGGCTCCTGGGATCGGGCTTTCCGGGGAACAGGGGATCGGACGGGTGCGCGTGGCCGGTCGCGGCGGGATCGCGGGCGTACGCGCACCTCGTCAGGTGAGCGGCACGGCGAGGCTGTGCAGGTAGCGCATCAGGGTCAGCAGCACGTCGCGGCTGGAGGCTCGCAGCCGCGCGTCGCAGTCGATGATGGGGACCTCGTCGGGCAGGTCGAGGGCGTTGCGGAGGGCCTCGACCGGGTGGTGGGGGGCGTCGGGGAAGGTGTTGACGGCGACGACGAAGGGGACTCCGCGTTCCTCCAGCCGTCCGATGACGTCGAAGCTGACCTGGAGCCGCCGGGTGTCGATGAGGACGACGGCTCCGAGCGCGCCTTCGAACAGGCCGTTCCACAGGAACCAGAAGCGTTCCTGGCCGGGGGTGCCGAACAGGTAGAGGATCAGTTCCTCGCTGAGGCTGATCCGGCCGAAGTCCATGGCGACGGTGGTGGCGGTCTTGCTCTCCACCCCCACGTTGTCGTCGACGCCGACCCCGGCCTGCGTCATGGTCTCTTCGGTCGTCAGGGGCCGGATCTCGCTCACCGAGCCGACCATGGTGGTCTTGCCGACCCCGAACCCCCCGACGATGACGACCTTCACCGCGGCGGTGGCCGTGGTGGGGAGGACGTCCTCGCTGCGGGGGCCCGTGATCGTGTCAGAGCTTCTGAAGTCCATGCATCACCGCTTCGAGGAGGGACCGGTCGGGTAGCGCGGCGCGGACGATCGGCGCGCGCGACTCGATGAGTTCGGTCGCCAGGAGTTCTGTCAGGAGTGAGGTGACCACGCTGAAGGGGAGACTGAGGTAGGCCGAGATCTCGGCCACCGACAGCGGTGCCCTGCACAGCCGCAGGATCGCGGCCTGTTCGGGCTGGACGGTGGGCGAGGGCTCCGCCTGCGACACGACCATGGTGACGAGGTCGAGCGCCGCCCTCTCGCCGTCCGTGTCTCCGGTGATCACGTAGAGCCGTTCCGGGTCGCTCAGCGCCGGGTCGGCCTTGCGGCGTTCTCGTCGGGGCGCACTCATCCGGCCTGCCCGTCGTGCCGGGGAGGACTCGTCAGGTGCGCGCCGATGCGGACGACCATGTCGCGCATACGGGCACCGACCAGTCCGGCGTCCACCGTCTCGCCGGCCAGGACCGCGAGGTAGGCGCCGGTGCCGGCGGCCATCAGGTAGAAGAACCCGCCGGTGACCTCGATGACGACGAGCTTCATCAGTCCGTCGCTGTAGGGGATCTCGGTGGCGACGGCCGCGGCCAGGCTCTGCAGCCCGGCGCAGGCGGCGGCGAGGCGGTCGGCGACGTCGGGGTCGCCGCCGTGCCGGGCGATGCGCAGACCGTCGGCGGAGAGCACCACGATCTGGTGGATGCTCGGTACGTCGTCGGCCAGTTCCTTCAGCATCCAGTCCATGTTTCCGCGCTGCTGGATCACTTCTGGTCTCCCTTGTCCCACGCGTCGTCAGAGTCTTCGCCGCTGCGCGGCTCCTTGGGCACACCGTTGACCGCCTGCGTGAACGCCTCCAGCCAGAGGCCGGGTGGGGTGTCACCGCCGCCGGGGCGTCCGGTGCCGTGTCCGTGGTTCCCGCCCCAGGTGCCGGGGGTTTCGGCGGCCGGGGCGGCCTGGTGCGGGAGGTTGTGCGAGCCGAGGGGGGCGCGGCCGCGGCTGCGGCGCTGCGGGAGCCCTCCCTCGGTCCACTCGGTCACCACGACCTCGTCGTCGTCCAGGGGGGAGGACGAGGCGGCGGGCCGTGTGCCGGACGCGGCGGACGCGGCCGGCGCGGGCGCGGGCGGGGGCACGGGGGCGGTCACCGGGGGCACGGGGCCGGTCGCGACGGGGCGCGGCTTTCGCTTGCCGCGCGGCGGGACGACGTGCTGCATCTGCGACATGTCGAGCGAGCTCTGCGGACGCGAGGTGGCGCCGATGCCGTGGGCGATGCCCGGGGCGGGGCCGGTGGTGATCATGTCGCGCGGCACGATGAGTACGGCGCGGACCCCGCCGTACGCGGACTGCCGCAGGGACACCTGGAGTTGGTACATGCGGGAGAGCCGGCCGACGACGGCCATGCCGAGGCGCGGCGACTCTCCGAGGTCGTTCATGTTGATGCCGGCCCGGGCCTGGGCGAGCATGTTCTCGGCCCGGGCGCGGGCCTCCTCGCTGAGGCTGACGCCGCCGTCCTCGATCTCGATGGCGATGCCGGTCTGCACCTCGACCGCGGTGACGTGCACCCGGGTCTGGGGCGGCGAGTAGCGGGTCGCGTTGTCGAGGAGTTCGGCGCAGGCGTGGATGAGCGGCTCGACCGCGGTGCCGACGATGGCGACCTTGGCGATCGAGTGCAGGTCGACGCGCTGGTATTCGAGGATCCGGGACATCGCGCCGCGCAGCACGCTGAACAGCGGTACGGGCTTGGGCCATTGGCGGCTGGGCCGGGCGCCGCCCAGCACGGCGATGGAGTCGGCGAGCCGGCCGATGAGGGCGGTGCCGTGGTCGATGCGGAGCAGGTCGTCGAAGACCTCGGGGTTGCGCCCGTGGTGGTCCTCCATCTCCCGCAGCTCACTGGCCTGCCGGCTGACGATGGCCTGGACGCGGCGGGCGACGCTGACGAAGGCGCGCTGCGCGGAGTCGCGCATGGCCTCCTCGTTGTCGACGATGTCGAGGACCTGGAGCACCAGGGCGCGTTGGGCCTTGGGCAGGTTGCGGTAGGTCTCGTCCGCGTCGACGACGTCGCGCATCACCTCCTGGGGGGAGTTGCTCGCGCGCAGCCGCCGGATGGCGTTGGGCAGGAGTTCCTTGGTGAGCCGCACGGTCTCCTGGTCGTACGCGGCGACGCGGTGTTCCAGGAAGGCGATGCGCTGTTCGTACTCGGCGCGCTGGAGGCGCATCGCGCGGCGTCGGCGGTGGAGTGCGACGGCGAGCGTGGCGACCACGACGGTGGCGACCGCACCGCACCAGACGACCGCCGCCCGGGTGGCCCCGGTGACCGGCACCGCGCCGGCCGCGGTGGCACCGCCCATCAGGAGGACGGGCAGCAGGGCGGCACGGACGACAGGGATGTCTCTTTTTGTCGGCGGTGATTCAGCACGAACCATCTAAACCCTCTGGCGGTTGATTCGGGAGGTATACGCACTTGTGCGGACAGCCATGAACAAGCGCGCGAATTCATCTCAACTCGACTTCACTGCGCGTGAGCCTAACCAGATGAGAACAGCACCTCGGCACATTCGCCCAACCCCCTGCGCGAGCACCTTCGCGGTAGTACGCTCGCCAGTTTTCACACCCACCGTTGTGACGCGTGTGCGGGGAGTGAGGGATTCCGGAATCGGCAGAAAGCAGACCGCGCCGTCCCTCCCTGCGGGACAATGCGCCGATGCGCCGCCCGTGCCTCGACGGGCAGGTTTCCAGGTCGGAGCGGAAGTGGGCCCCTCACCTGATCGAATCCCGTAGGGAGGTGCGAATTCTTGTGCACCGGAGAGCAGGACAAACGCACATGCGATCGAATGGGATCGAAAGGAGCGGAACCGTGAGCGACGGACAGACGTACGAGTCGTCGACGGCAGGAGCGACGACAGAGCCGACGGCAGAGGCGGCGGGCGAGGCGGCGGGAGGCGCGACGGCGGGGGCGCGGAACTACACGATCGAGTCCCTGGACACCGGCCTGCGGCTGATGCGGCTCTTCCTCGTCCACGACACCGTCACGGTCAGCGGGGCCGCCGCCCTGCTGGGCGTCGGCCGGTCCACGGCGCACCGGGTCCTCAGCACACTGGAGGGGCGGGGGTTCGCCGTGCGCGACCCCTCGGGGCGGGGATACGAGACCGGACCCGAACTGCTGCGCCTGGGCCGCCCGGCGGGACTCGGCGCGGCGCTCCGGGCGCGGTGGGGCGCGGTCCTGGACGACGCGGTACGGCGGACCGGGGAGACCGTGGAGAGCGTGGCGCTGGTGGAGGACCGTGTCCTCGTCACCGACGGCCGCGAGTCCGGGCAGCCCGTGCGGGTGAGCCTGGAGACGGACCGGGTGCGCCCCGCGCACGCGACCGCCGCCGGCAAGGTGCTGCTCTCCCGGCTGACCGCCGAGCAGGTCCGCGCGCTGTATCCGCGGGAGGAGCTGCCCGCGGCGACCTCCCGCACCCTGAGGTCCCGGGCCGCCCTGCTGGCCGAGCTGGCGGAGGTCCGCGAGCTGGGCCGGGCCTTCGACCGGGGCGAGTCGGTACCGGGTCTGCACGCGGTCGCGGTGCCGCTGGCGGGACCGGGCCGCCGGGACCGGCTGGCCCTGAGCGCTTCGGCACCGGCCGACCGGGGCGGTGACGCGGCCCTGGCCGAACGCGCCGGGCAGCTACGGCGGTCGGCGTCCCTGCCGGGGCCGGGGCCGGGGCCGGGACCGGGGCCGGGCGTGCGGTAGGCCGGGCGAGAGGGGGCCGTGCCCGGTGCGCCGGTGAGAGACGGGGGGCCGGGGCCACGGCGATGCCCGGGGCCGGGCCCGGCACAAGGGCCCGGGTTCAGCGGCGGGCTCCGCCGAGTCGGCCCTCCAGTTGCACCAGGAGTTCGCTGAGCTGGTCGCTGAGGCCTTCGCGGCTCCGTTCGTCGAGGCCGGAGAGCACGGAGCGCTCGTACGCCAGTTGCTCGGGGAGCAGCCGGTCCACCAGGGCGCGGCCCTCCTCGGTGAGGCCCACATGGGCGACCCTGCGGTCCCGGGCGTCGCTGCGACGGGCGATCAGTCCGCCGTCCTGGAGGGAGCGGAGCCGCTTGGTGACGGCGGCACCGGACGAGAAGGTCTCCCGGGCCAGCTCGCCGGGGGTCAGCTCGCGGTCGTTGCGCCGCATCGCGCCGAGCAGGTCGAACTCCCCCCGGGTCAGCCCGGCCGCGCGCAGGGGCGCGTCCTCCGCCTGCTGGAGGAGGGCCGCGCAGCGGTTGATGCGGCCGATGAGTTCCATCGGTCCGGTGTCCAGTTCCGGGTTGACGGCATGCCACTGCCGTACCACCGCTGCCACGATGTCGTCGGTCACACCGCTCCGTTCGCCGGGGGCAGGGTGATCAGCCCCTGCCGCTGTGCTGTAGCCGCGAGCGTACGGTGTCCCGCCTGCTCGGCGGCGAGCATGTCCTCCTCGGGCAGGGCGCGCTGCCACCACTCCCCCGCCGCGATGTCGCTCGCGTCGCGCAGTTCGACGAGGGACGAGGTCAGCCGCCTGCGGGCCGCTTCGAGCGCGAGGGCGTCGGCGGCCGGACCGGCCAGGACGCGTTCGGCCCCGGCGCGGGCCTCCGCCGTCGCGGTGAGGGCGTTCTCGACGCGCCCCCCGGCCCGCCGGTTGGGTACGGCGAACACCGCGAGCAGCCCGGCCGCGGCACCGACGAGGGTGTCCAGGGCGCGGTCGCTGATGAGTTCCCAGGCGGGGTGGGCGCCCGCGAATTCCACGACGAGCAGGGCCATCGGGGTGACGGCGACGGAACCGAGCCAGTAGTTGCGGGTGATCAGGGCCTCGGCGGCGAAGTTGAAGCAGAGCACGCACAGTACGAGGGCGAGCGGGCTCAGCCGGGCCACCGGGATGACGGCGGCGAAGACGAGCACGCCGACGAGGTTGCCGAAGACGCGCTGGAGGGCCCGGCTCCAGGACTGGGTGGTGTTGGGCTGGTACACGGCGGCGGCGGTGACGATCGCCCAGTAGGGGCGGCCGACCCCCAGGGCGTACGAGACGTATCCGGCCAGCGCGCAGCCGATCAGGGTGCGGTAGGCGACCGGCAGGACCGGGGAGCCGGGGGCCAGGGCCTTCAGGAACCTCGCCCTCGCCTCCCGCCGTCCGCGCCGGTTGCGCTGCCTGGAGCGCTCCGCGTCGATACCGAAGAGCTGTTCCACGGTGCCGGGAGCCGGCGGTGGTGTGGGGACAGGGCCCGTGCCCCGGGTCCGCGCGGCCCACCGGGCCAGTTCCGCGGGGTCGGCCCCGCCGGACGGTCCGGCGGCCCCGGACGGTCCGGCGGAGGTGGTGGCGAGGGCCCGCTCGGCGTGGACGACGAGGCGTTCGAGTGCCTGGCGTACGGGGGTCGGCCGTCCCGCGGCGAGCAGCGACTGCCAGGCGGCCTGCACGGCGGCCGCCACCGCCTGGCGGGTGCGGTCCCCGGGGTCGGCCGCGTAGGCCGCGGCGGCGTCGAGGGCGCGGGCGGTGGCGCGGCGCTCGGGTCCCTCCCTGCGCCGCAGCGCGGGCCCGACGGTGACCAGCCAGGCGAAGGCGCCCGCGGCGAGGGCGAGGCCGAGGTGCCCGGGTACCTGCCCGAGTTCCTGCGGGGCGAAGAGCGCCGCCGAGCTCACGAAGCTGAAGATCACATGGCCGGGCGGCCCGATGCGGGTGGCGTCGCAGAAGGTCTTCTGCACGGCCGCCAGGATCGCGCCGACGGCGATCAGCACGGCGACGGAGTCGGTGAGCGAGGCGGTCACCAGGGCGACCGCGAGGCCCGCGACCATGCCGAGGACGACACGGACCACGGTGTGGGCCCGGCGCGCATACGGCAGGTTGTGGCCGTACAGCGCGCAGAGCGAGCCGGCCATCGTGTACATCACGAGGTCGAGCCGGCCGAGGGAGTACAGCAGCAGATTCGGCACCGCGGAGGCGACGACCACGCTCAGCGCGGGCTTGTACCAGGTCTCCGCCGGGCTCTTCAGGCGGAGGGTACCGGTCAGCGGCAGTCTGGGGGCGGACGTCTTCCGGGATCGCACGGCTGTATCACTCACTCATACACGTTAACAGGTATTACACCCATAAAACACTAGCGAAGAATCTCGGCCTCTCCCCGGACCCTCGCCGCGCCCCCTCGGGTCGCCGCCACCCCCGGCCGGTCATAGCGTGCTGCACAACAGCCCTGGAACACGCCTTGTCACCCGCCTCGGGAGGAAACGGCATGAAGCTCACGGAACCGGTACCCGGCGGCCCCTGCTGGGTCGAGCTGAGCACCTCGGACGTGACCGCCTCCAAGACCTTCTACGCCGCGCTGTTCGGCTGGCGGTCCCTGACCGACCCGCGCCCCGAGGCGGGCGGCTACACGGTGGCGCGACGGGGAGAGGACCCCGTGGCCGCGCTCAGCCCCGTGTACCAGCCCGGCGGACGGCCAGGCTGGACGGTCTCCTTCGCGGTGACGGACACGGACCGTGCGGTCGAGGCGGTGCGGGCGGCGGGCGGCACGCTCGTGACGGAGCCGGTGGACGTGTTCGACCAGGGCAGGTTCGCGGTGGCCGCCGACCCTTCCGGGGCGGTCTTCTCGCTCTGGCAGGCCCGGGACTTCGCGGGCGCGGGGCGGTTCAACGCTCCGGGCGCGCTGAGCTGGGCGGAGCTGCGCACCGACCGGCCCGAGAGCGCGCTGGCCTTCTACCCGGAGGTGTTCGGCTGGACGGTGGACGCCACGGACCGGTACACCCACTGGGGCGTGGACGGCGCCGAGTTCGGCGGTCTGAAGGAGATCCACGACGACGAGCTGTCCGAGGGGCCGACGACCCCTCCGGGGTGGCTGCCCTACTTCTCGGTCACCGACGTCGAGGCGGCCGCCGCCACGGCGCTGGGTGCGGGCGGGGACCAGATCGTCCCGCCGACACCCGTACCGGGCGGGCCCTGGGTCGCCGTACTCCGCGATCCGCAGGGGGCACCCTTCGGCATCCACACGCCGTAGGCGCCCGGTTCGGGGGCCGGACGGACGCGCGGCGGGTCAGCCGAGGCCGCGGGCGTCCTGCTTGAGGGCGGTGTCCACCGTGAGGGCCGTCGCCACGACGAGGCTGAGCAGCGGTTCGGGCAGCTGGTAGTGGATCTGGAGTACGTAGTTGTCGGCCGTGGTGAACATCGTCTTCGCCAGGCCTTCCCAGGTCTTGGTGATCCGGGCGACCTCCGCGTCGTTGTGGTCGACGACGGCGAAGTTCCAGGCGCGCCAGTTCTCCGCCTTGATCGCGCCGATCTGCCGGCCCTCGGCGGTCATGGCGAAGTTGATCTTGCCGATGGCGTTCTGCTGGACGATCTCACCCACGGGCGTCCCGTCGGGGCGCTCCACGACGACCCGGGACTTGATGAACTTCGCGGGCCGGGTCAGGACCAGTTGCGGCCGGCCGTGGGCGTCGCGGATCTCCAGCCGGTGCGTCAGGTACTGGTCGATGCTGGAGACGAACCGGAGCACCTTGCGCAGGGCGCTCTGGCCGACCTGGACGACCGAGCCGACCGTGGCGCCGTGCTGGTCGAAGACGCGGTACTCGTTCGTGACCTCGATCAGCTTGGCCTTCTGGTTCACGATCAGGACCGGCTGGTCGAACAGTGAGCCGGAGCTGACGGGACCGTCCTGCCGCTGGGCCTGCGGGGCCTGCTGAGGGGGCACCTGGTGCGGGGCCGGCTGTGGGAAGGACGCCGACCGCTGGGGCGCCGCGGGGTGCGGCGGCACGGGGGCCTGGGCGGGAGCCGTGCCCTGGGCGGGAGCGGCCTGGCCCTGGGCCGGGTGCGTGTGCTCGGTCCACCGCGAGCCGTCCCAGTAGCGCAGCAACTGGGGTGCGCCATGGGGGTCCGGATGCCAGCCCGCAGGTACGTTCGATTGCGTCGTCACCGGGGCACACTATCCTGCCCACCCGTGGACACTCTTGAAGTTTCACGCATCGTACGATGGTGCCGATGAGCAGACCGAGTGAGCGCGGAGACCGGAGACGGGGCGGCACGGCCGTCCCGCGAACCGCCGTGCTGGGGTGGCTGCTGGCGCTGGTCGCCATGTTCTTCTGCTGCTCCCCCACCGGTGTTCCGGCGACGCACCACGAGGCCGCCGCCGTCCGTGCGCACACCGCGTCCCCGACCGCCGCCGCCGTCACGGCCGACGCCCCCGGTGAGCGCGGGGCGGCAAGCTCCTGCCACGGCGCGACGGACCGTTCGGCGACGGCCGTGCTGCCGGGGCCCACCGCTCCGGCCCCGCTCACGTGTACGACGACGATCACCGCCCCGGAGGCCCCGCTCCCGGGCGCGACGGGCATCCGCGGTCCCTCCCACGACGGCGCGGGCGCCGTCGACCGTCTCCGTCTACAGGTCCAGCGGGTTTAGAGGCCGGGCCGCTCCCGTCCGCGCGTGCGCGCCGGGGCGGCCTTCCGTACGGCCCCCTTCCCCTGCCGACGCACCGTGTGTCCCGCGCGCGCCTTCATGGACGGCGCGACGCGGCACGCGCGCGTCGCGCCGAACCCGAGGACCCCCATGGCTTCCGCCAAGAACCAGAACAGCAATGCCGCCGCGCGCCGCGCCAAGCTTGAGGAGGCCCGCCGCAAGGAGCGGGCCCGTGAGCGGCGCGGCCGTGTCGTCACCATCACCGCCGCCGTCGTCGTGCTCGCCGGTCTCGTCGCCGGAGGCGGCTATCTGATGTCGGCCGCCGACGAGCGGGACCGGGCCGAGGAGCAGGCCAGGACGTCCCCCGTCACCGGGGAGCGGACCTGGGACGACCTCGGCCAGGACCATGTGGAGACGGCCGTCGACTATCCGATGAACCCTCCCGTCGGCGGTGACCACAACCCGGTCTGGATGAACTGCGACGCCGACGTCTACACCAAGGCGATACCGAACGAGAACGCCGTCCACTCCCTCGAACACGGCGCCGTCTGGGTCACGTACAACGACAAGGCGGACGACGCCGACGTCAAGGCGCTGGCCGAGCGCGTCGGGAGGACGCCCTACTCCCTGATGAGTCCGGTGGCCGACCAGAAGGACCCGCTGGTGCTGAGCGCCTGGGGCAAGCAGGTCACGGTGGAGAGCGCCACGGACGCCCGTGTCGCCCAGTTCTTCACGAAGTACGTACAGGGCCCGCAGACACCCGAGCCCGGTGCCGCGTGCGGCGGCGGGGTCGCGGGATGAGCCCGGCCGTACGTCTCCCCCGCCCGCTGGTGACGGCGGGGGCCCTGGTGTTCCTGGTGGCCGCGGGTCTGGTGCTGCTGATGGTCGTTCGGCCTTCGTCGGCGTCCCCGTCCGCGGGCTCCGGGGCGTCGGCCACCGCTCCCGCGGAGGACTCGGCGGACGTGGGGTTCGCCCGGGACATGTCGGTCCACCATCAGCAGGCGGTGGAGATGGCGTTCCTCGTGCGGGACCGCACGAAGGACGAGGACGTACGACGGCTCGCGTACGACATCGTCAACACCCAGGCCAACCAGCGGGGCATGATGCTGGGCTGGCTGGAGTCATGGGGCCGGCCGAAGATCTCGGAGCGGGCGCCGATGGAGTGGATGGGCCATCCCGTCACCGCGGACGACGGCTCGCTGATGCCGGGGATGGCGACCGACACCGAACTGGACGCGTTGCGCGCGGCCGAGGGCGGTGACGCCGAGATCCGCTTCCTGCGGCTGATGACGGTCCATCACCGGGCGGGCGCGGACATGGCGCGGGCGGCGGCCGCGTCGGCCGGGACGGACGAGATCAGGAACCTGGCGGCGGGCATGGCCCGGGCCCAGGACTCGGAGATCTCGCTGATGGCCGACATGCTGAAGGCCCGGGGCGCGCGGCCGTAGCACGGCGGTCCGGGGCGGGGCGCGTGCCGTCCCGCCCCGGTCCGGTCCGGTCCGGGACGGCACGTGGACCGCGTGGTCCGGGCGTCGTGGACCGCAGGGTCCGGGCGGTGAGTGGACCGCATGGTCCGGGCGGCCTGGCATCCCATAGGCTCGGCGACGACATGAAGAGCTACCTCCTGCCGCTGGGGCCCAAGGCGGACAAGGACACCGTGCGGCGTCACAACCTCAGCCTCGTGCTGCGGGCGGTACGCGACGAGGGCGAGAGCGCCGAGGCCACCCGGGCCGGGGTCTCGGCGCGGGTCGGCCTCACCCGGGCCGCCGTGTCTTCGCTCGTCGAGCAGTTGCTCGACAGCGGCTTCCTCACCGAGTCCGGCAAGACGTTCAGCGGTCAGGCCGGACGGCCCGGCACCGCCCTGAAGGTGGCCCGGACCGGCCCGGCGGGGCTCGGCGTGGAGATCAACATCGACTACGTGTCGGTGTGCGTGGTGGATCTGGCCGGCACCGGACGGGTCCGGCAGACCGAGCACCTGGACAACCGGGGCGCCCCGCCCGGGGAGGTGCTGGGCCGGGCCGCCGGGATCGCCGCCCGCGCCCTGGACTCGGCCCGGGAGCAGGGCCTTCATCCGGTCGGGGCCGCGCTCGCGCTGCCCGGACTCGTCTCGGGAGGCGCGGTGCGCCAGGCACCGAACCTGGGCTGGAACCAGGTGCCCGCCGAAGAGCTGTTCGCTCAGGCGCTCACCGGACTGTGGCCCGGCGCGGCCCCCCTGCCGGTGCGCTCGGAGAACGAGGCGAACCTCGCGGCGCTGGCCGAGCTGTGGTTCGGCGGGCTCGACGCGGTCCGCAGCTTCCTCTATCTGACCGGTGAGATCGGCGTCGGTGGCGCGCTGGTGCTCGACGGCGAACTGCTGCGCGGGGCCCACGGGTTCGCCGGGGAGATCGGGCACGTGGTGGTGGACCCGGACGGACCGGAGTGCCGGTGCGGTTCACGCGGCTGCCTGGAGCAGTACGCCGGCCAGACCGCGTTGCTGCGGGCGGCCGGTGTCGAGGAGTCCGGCGGCGGTGCGGCCGGGGTGATGGAGCTGGAACGGCGTACCCGGGCCGGGGACGCCCGGTCCGTCGCGGCCGTGGCCGAGGCGGGCCGGATGCTGGGGCGGGTGCTGTCCGGTGCGGTCAACCTCTTCGACCCGGACGCGGTGGTGCTGGGCGGGATATACCGGTGCCTGATGCCGTGGCTGTCCCCGCCCGTCGACGCGGAGCTGACGGGCCGCGTGGTCTCCGGCCTCTGGTCCCCGGGCGGTGGCAGGCTGCGCGCCTCGTCCGTGGCGGGTGACGCGGCGCGGGGCGCGGCGGCCCTGGTGGTACAGGACGTGCTGGCGGACCCGGCGGCGTACGCCCGCCCGGAACCGGCGGACGCCTGAGCCCTCGTCCGCCCAGAGCCGACGGGCATCTGAGCCCTCGTCCGGCGGGGGCCGTTCCGGGGATCCGCCGTGCCGGGGATCCGCCGTGCCGGGGGCCGGGACGGCCGCCCCTCGCGGCCCGGGACGGCCGCCCTCCCGGGCCGTCGTCCGCGGTCCGGGAGGGCGGGGATCCGTGCCGCCGTCGGATACGGCGGCCGGGTCAGCGGACGTTGAGGAGGTGGTCCATGGCGAGTTGGTCGAGGGCTTCGAAGGCCATGGAGCGCTGGGCGGCGGTGTCGGGGTCGAAGTCCTCGTAGG
>JOAZ01000018.1 GCA_000720535.1 Streptomyces halstedii | reverse complement strand
GCCGCACCGAACTCCACGACGCCTTCGTCTCCCTCGCCTGCAGCCTCATCTGCTACCGACGCCTCACGAACACCCGACCATGATCGTGTTACGAGCTCTATGGAGATCTGACTGGGCTCACCACGTGCGGGGGTCCCGAGGGGAATTCGGGGCTCCCGCTTTCGTGGTGACACCAAAAGCTACCGCGTCCCAGAGGGCCCACCACACGGGAATCTCGTGAAAACGGATGACGCAACGCGAAGCTTGCCCCTGAGCGGAACGCAGGGTAGTCGGTTCGAGCGAATACGACCGATAAATTTCTTGCGTGACCGACGCGGGACCTGACAGGTCGCCGAGTCTGACGATTCGCGACACGCAAGTGTGGCTCTAATCACAATATGTTTACGGCGGGACAGCCCCCAATGCCCGTAATGAGCCTATCGGTGCCACGGCTGTGAAAACGAAAAATCAACCACGGCACGTATTTGACGTCGTGATCGGTACTCGCTTTCCGCCGACGTGCCGGAGCAGCGTGTGGCAGGAGGCCGGTGTCACCCACGGCTCGGACAACCAGTGGGCACCACACGTCTACTCGTCGAATCGAATCGGACCGGATCGTCCTTCGCCGATCCGCCAACCGGCCAGTACAACAACGGCTCCAGCACTGCCCACTGCTCGTCTGTGAGATCCCCCCGCCCCATGAACCGTGATCAATACACCTAGTCCACTACGACGAATCTTGTTGTCCCGATCCCGTCACCCCGTACGGCGCAGCGAAGGCCGCGGCGGAGACCGGCATCCGGTTTCTGGCTCCGGACGCCGTCATCGTCCGTACCTCTCTGATCATCGGGGGCCTCCAGTCCGAGCATGTATGCCTCGTGCACGACCTCGCGACCGGCTCCCGATCCGGAGCCCTGTTCACCGACGACATCCGCTGCCCCGTGCATGTCGGTGACCTTGCCGCCGCCCTGCTGGAACTGGCCTTCACCGACGCCCGCGGCATGCACCACCTTGCGGGTACCGATGCCGTGAGTCGTCACGGCCTGGGTGTGCTGATTGCTGAGCGGGACGGCCTCGATGCTTCCCGACTGCCGAAGGGCCTCCGCGACGGCACCTCACTTGCCGGCGCACTCGACGTCCGGCTCGACAGCCGGCCCACCCAGGCGAAGCTGCGCACGACATTGCGCGGCGTCCACGAGTTCCTCTGAGGCGCAGTTGCACCGGCGGCGGGGGCTCATCGCGTGTGGCCGGGTGCCTCTTCACCGAAACGGCGACCAGAGGTGGTGGCTCGGGCCGTTGCCGGACGCACCTTCGCCGGATTTTTTACCGTGCGGTTCTTCGGTATCCCCGTAGCGTCGGCCGGTAGATCCGCTCGCCGCCGCAGTCGCCACACCAGGACGTCACTGACCGAGTCCGCAGTGCCCAGTTCTCGGCTCTCCACGACGTCGGACAGGAGTGCTGCCGGGTCGTGGCCGGCGGCGTCGGCTTCCGCGATGGTCGCGGCCAGGGCGTACCAACCGGGCTCGGCGAGAATCTTCTCGGCCAGGCTCGGCAGCGTTTCGCGCAGAAGCGCCGTCTGTCGTTGGAGTACCGGCTGGCTCAGGCGTCGGCCGCGCTGGTGGAGCACACCGAGTGGCTGAGCGGCGGCGGGCCGGTAGGCGTTGCGCAGGTGCTCGGCGGCCCGGCTAGCGGCTTCGGCTTGCTGGGCATGGCCCTTCCTCGCATGCCAGTGGGTGGCGGCCGTGACGAGGAAGAACAGCATGTCGATCACCATCGCGGTGCTGGCGCCGTCCTCGCCCCGGCCGAGGGCCGGGCCTCCGTGGACGAGGTCGCGGGCAGCCTGCCGCAAGGCCCGGTCGTGCCCGCGTACAGCGCGTATGTGGGAGCGCGAGGCCCGCTCGAACGCGTTGGCAGCATCGCGTAGTTCGCTGCGGGTGTAGGCGGCGGACGTTTTCGCGAGGGCGTCCAGGACCTCGCCGGTTGCGGCGATGTACGCAGCAGCGACTGCGTCGTCACCGTCCTCGACGACCCCGATTGCCACCCACGCAGCCGTGGCCGTCCGGCGACGCGCGGCAGAAGGGCTGTTGGACGATGCACTGCCGGGAGAATCTGGCGACCCCGTCTTGTCGGAGTCGGCGGACCAGCGCTCCCGGATGCGCGGCAGGGACAGATCCGGGGCGAGGCGCGCGCCGGGGTAGAACACGGGCTCACCGTTTTTGTTGCGGTCATCCGGCAGGGCCACCTTGTAGCCGAGCAGGTCGCCGGATGGCGCCTCGCGCTTGCGGATCAGCAGGCCGGCAGCGGCGAGGCGGTCGAAGAACTCCTCTTCGCTTCTGGCGCCGGTCACTGATCGACGTACGCTCTCGCGCAGTTCTTCGCGCGCGGTGCGCTCGCGGCCCTGTCGGTGGGCCTTGTGGCGCTCGGCGCTGGTTGGGCGCTGCGCTGCGGTCCCATCCCCGGTGCTGAGCTGCTTGAGCCCGTACTCGGCTTCGATCAAGCGGGCTTCGGCCTGCGACCGCTTGGCGTCGTTGTTGAGGCGCGGGCGCCGGCCGTCCTCGCGGACGAGTGTGGCGATGATGTGGATGTGGTCGTCGGCGTGGCGCACGGCTGCCCAGCGGCATCCCGCCTCGTCGGCGGCCGGTGCGATGCCGGTCGCGGCGACCATGCGTCGGGCGATCTCGCCCCATTGCTCGTCGGAGAGAACCGGGTCATCCGGTGCGGCCCGGACCGAAAGGTGCCAGACGTGCTTCGCCGGGCGGCGCGACTCCGCGAGTGCCTGGACGGGCTGGTCCAAGAGCTGCTGCAGATCCCGCTTCGTGGCCTGCGGATCGCGACCGGGGTCGGGAGCGAAACTGTCCCAGGCCGCGACGAGATGCGGGTCGACATGCTCCTCATGGGTCCCTTTGCCGTAGAGGTAGTTGAGCAGGCCGAACGTGTTCGAGCCTCGCTTGTGGACGCGCGGGATCATCCGGCTCGGGTTTCGGTGTTGAGGTAGTGCTGGATGAAGGCGTCCACGCGCTGGGTGGCGCGCTGGACGGCGCCGAGTACGACTTCGGCGTACGGGACGTCGGCACCAGAGTTGGTCGCCTTGGCTACCTGGTTGACGTTGTTGCCGATGTGGCCGAGGTGCCGGCGCAAAGCGAAGAGCTCGTTGTGGACTTCTCGTTGGGCGGCGATTTCCGCCGCCGTACGGTCGAGGTCGCCGGCGGCTTTAAGAGCGGCGTGGGCGAGGAAACTGGCGACGCTCATGTTGCACACGGCGGCTGCGCGGGTGAGGAGTTGGTACTCGTCGTCGTTCATGCGGCAGCTGGGCTGGCGTATGCGTTTGTTCTCGTCACGCAGGCGTTCACGCTGCTGCACATGCGGCTTCGAAGGGGCGGTGTGCGTGCAGTGCGCACTGTGGCAGCTGTGTTCGTCCTGCTTCCCAGGATGCGAGCCGCCCTCGGTCGCATCCTCACGGATTGGCGCCCCCCGGTGCCGATCCGCTCCCGCCGCCCCAGGGGCAGGGGACGCAAGAGCATTGCTCCCGGCGGGAGCAATGCTCTTGCGATAACTTGCTCGCCCTGAGACCGACTTGGAGTCGTGATCCGGTTCCGGGGTGGTGCTGTTCCGAGGTGCGTTCGTCATCGGGTTTCGGACCTCGTGGAGTCGGCGCGGTGCTGGACGGCCCCGGCCAGCGCGACGATGTCGGCCGGTCCGCAGAGGACGCGGACGGGCCCGTCGGGCAGGTCCTGGACAAGCCAATGGCCCGTAAGCGTGAGAACTGCGGCGTACAGGAGCCGCCGACGGACCAGGACATCCGCCCAGGCGCTGGCCTCGGCGGCGGTTGGCTCGGATGAGCGAGGGATCACGGCGCGTCTCCCGGAGAGGGGCGGTGGCCCGGCACAGAGCAAGGCCACCTGAACGGATAGGGGTGATGAACTGGCCTTTTTTCAGCTCAGCCGCACTCGGGGCAGCGCCCGACGTGGCTGCTGAGCGCCCGGGCCATCCGCTGCTTCGCCGAGGTCGCCTGCTTCGCGCTGGACTTCGCTGCTGGTTTGCCCGCGTACCGCTCGGAGTGAGCGACCATGTACCGGATCTCGCGCTCGTACTCCGCGCGGACGGTGCTGAACCGGCGGCAGGTCTTCATCGCGACCTCCTCGTGTCTCGGGGCAGGTGCGCGAGCCCAGGATCTGCGTACAACTGAGCCTGGAGCTTGCGGAAGCCCTCGTTGCTGATGGTGATGTTGGCGCGCCGAAGATGCGGTCGTATGACCCGCCGCGTCATACGACCCGACTCCAGAGCCGCCTTGCGGGCCACCTCGACCTTCACCTCCCACGGGACCTCGTCGTTCTGGTCCGCAGACGTGGTCCGCGGCTCGGGCGAGGTTTCGTGGTCCGTGGTCGGAGCCCCCTGCGGTCCAGCTGAGGAATCGTCCTCGTCCTGGTCCGCCGGACCGTCCCCGGGCTGGTCCGCGAGGGTCGGGGCGTCTTGGTCCGTGGCGGCGGGCCCGGCGAGCCGGTCCGCGGTCCGAGGGTGCTCGCGGTCCGGCATCTGGTCTGCCGGGGCAACCTGGTCCCTGCACGCCGGGTCAAGATCCTGGGCCGGTCCACGCCCATGGTCCGCTCGGTCGTGCTCCACCGGGCCATGGGAGCTATGAGTGGATTGACCTGGGGTTTTCCCGGTCCGCCCATAGTTTTCGATGCCGTGCGGACCATCACCGGTCTTTTGGTCCCCAGCCGCCGCGTCCTGGCTGGCTGCCTGCTCCGAGGCCGAGTCGCTCCGGTGGTCCCCAGCCGGATCCTCGTGGTCCGCCGGGACGGACCCGGTGTCATGGTCCGTGGTCCATAGGGGGCCCTGACCGGGCGGGTCGGGGTGGTCCACGCTCGCTGGACCACCCTCCGGTGCTGGTCCGCGCCCGTGGTCCGCACCGCCTCCTGGACGGTCCGCAGGGCGGGTCCAGTCCGCCGGTGGGGCGGAGGCGGGCCCTTGGTCCGTGCTCTGTTCTCCGGATTCCGCCGCTGCAGTTGCCCCCGTGTATCCGGTGCCCGGGCGGTGGCGGGTGATGAGGATGTACAGGTGGACCGCGCCGGCCAGGGCGAGCGGGGCGAGGGTGGACAGGATGGCGACGACTGTGTCGCCCAGGCGCAGGCCGGTGGTGTGAGCGGTCTGCTGGTTGAGGCGGACCGCGTGCAGGGAGTTGGCCCAGATGCTTGCCGCGGTGGCCGTACCGAAGAGCATCCAGACATAGAGCCGGGCACGCAGCGGAGCCTCGGAGAGGACCAGAAGGGCGCGTACCCCGTAGGCGATGAAGCCATCGACCACGAGGGGGAAGAGATAGGTCAGGTATCCGCGGATGTGGATCGCGACGGCCATCTGCTGCAGTGCGTCGTAGCTCAGGGCGCATCCGGCGAGGCCGAGGACCACGATGGCGAGCCGGTCCCACAACCCGATGGGCGCGACGGCGGGGTGTGTAGAGGGGGAGGTCATGCGGCCTTTCCGAGAGGGGCGGACGCCGAGGCCGGCGGTGCCGCAGGACGAGTGCCGGGCTTGATGGGCGCGGGCGCAGCCGTGGTCGGAGCGATCTTCTTGCGCTTCTTCTTGGACCGTGGCACGCCGTAGGTGCGGTCGCGGTCCAGGACCTTGTTGGCGGACAGTCGGAGCAGGTCACGGGCGTGCTTGCGGCTGATCTGTAGGGCGGCGGCGAGCCGGTACGGAGTCCAGCCACGTACGTAGGCGTGGTCGATGACGACCTGCCGCTCGGTCTCGGTGAGATGAACGTCGCGTCCCCGGAAGAAGGCCGTCACTCTTCGGTAGTCGAGGCGCTGGGCCAGACCGTCGTGCAGGGGACGCCGCTCGGCCTCGGTGAGACCGCCCCAGACGCCGTCCTTGAGGCTGTGTTCCAGGGCGAAGTCGAGGCAGTCGCGGCGTACGGGGCACCAGCCGCACAGTTCCTTTGCCTCCGCGATCTCTTCGTGGTCCCGGGGGCCGGGGAAGAAGACCGCCTCGGCGTCCTCGACGTCCAGGCCGTAGCAGGCTCCACGGGTGTGCCAGCTGGTGTCTCCGAGGCCGCGCAGGCCGGTGGCCGGCGCGTCGTGGGTGGTGATGTGGCGCAAGAGGATCTCCGATGTGCTGCCGCGTCGGCCGCAGGAGTCGTCGAGGGCGGACGCGGCGTCAGGGGCCGGCCGCGGCGTGAGAGCGTGCGCCGCAGCCGGGGCGGGACGGTGGTGTGGGGAGGGCGGTGCACCGGACGGGATGCTGGCCTGCGCGCAGGTCAGGCCACGGCGGGCTGCTGGACCTGCTCGGCCTGCTGGGCGGTGGCGAGGTCGAGACGGCTGGGGTGCGTTGAGCACGGGGCGGTGCCACGGGCACCGCCGTCGGGGCCGATCCTCCGCCGGCGGCACGGTTCGCCCGGCTGGGCCAGGCACCACGCGCACCGGACACTCAGGGCGTCTGGCAGACCCTGCGCGACGGCTGCCTCTCGTGCCGCTCGGGAGGGCCGGTAAGGCGCGAGGGCAGCTCGGGCGGCGGGCGGTATGCAGGAGCCGATCTCCCGGAGCCTCGCCTCCAGCTTCCGGTTGACCGCGTGGCGACCGGTAGTGATCGCCCGGGCCTGGGCGGGCTGCTCGGTGCCGGCTGCGACGGCGCGTCGGGTGCCGATCAGTTCGGCGGTCCAGGCGGCTTGGTCGTCCGGGTCGACGGACGGCGTGGGGTCGGAGTGCCGGGCCAGCCGGTTGCGCCGGTAGCTTTCCCAGGGACGGACGATGTCCGCGGGCAGGATCTGGTACGGCGAGGTGCGGATGTGCTGACGCGCGGCGATGCGGGCGTCCCAGCCGTGCCGGGTGATCATCGGCACGTCCTCGTTGTCGTCGCCGAGCAGCTCGTGCCACTGGTCGAGCTGGTCGCGTGCTTCGCCTTGGTCGGTGCGGATGGTGCGGGGGTCGAGTCGGCCGATGTAGGCCAGCAGGGCGGCGGTTTCGCGGCGTTCCATGGTCAGCCCTCCGTTCCGGTCGGCTCGTCGAGGGCGGCGAGAAGGGCGGCGGTGTGTGCCTCGGCCCGCGTCATCCCGCCCGGCGCGGCGCTGGCCTTGCTGCCGGCCATGGCGTGGAGGTTCGGGCGGCCAGGGGCGTGCTCTCGGGCGATCCAGGACCGCCAGTCGGCGGCCCAGGCGTCTGCCGATCTCGGCTTGTAGCCGGTTCGGTGGGCACGCCATTTCGCGTCGGCGACTTGGAGGCCCTGCTCGCCGAGGCGGTCGAGGTGTCCCTGCTGGCGGGTCCAGGTGTGGGTGGCGGGGTCGACCTGCCACTCGGCAGCCGAGGTGACGGCAGCACCACTACTGCTGTACCTCCGGTTCAAATCAGGTTCACTACGGTTCTGTGTGCCGGTAGCCGGTACATCGCTGTGCCGGTAGCCGGTACGACGGGGTGCCGGTTTCCGTCGCGACCTGCCGGTTTCCGGTACTGCCGGATTCCGGACCCTCGCGGGGGAATCCGGCACCTCACGCAGACGGATTCCGTACCGCCGGAGGGCGGAGAGGCGGAGCTTCGCCGGCGCGGCGGGCTCGTCGGACACCACCGCTTCGCCGCCGTCCTCCTGCTGCTCTCGCCGTGCCTGTATTGCGGCCTCGGCCGCGAGGGGCAGGCGGTAGACGGTGCTGCGCTGCGGGCCGACGAGATCGTCGAGCTGTTCCAGCTCGTCGGCGAGGATCAGGCGCTCGATGGCATCGCGCACCGTGGAGACCGAGGCGCGGGTGCGTTTGGCCAAGCTGGACAGCGAGGCCCAGGAGATACACTGGTCGTCGGCCACTCGGTCGGCGATCGACAGCAGGACCAGGCGCGCGGCCCCCCGGCTTGAGCTGTGTTCCCAGACCCACTCGCGGGCTTCGCTGCTCATCGGCCACTCCTGGAGATGGAGCGGTGCCGGTGGCTTGCCGGAGCTGTCGAGGTGTCGTCCGGCTCGGAGCGCGGAGGCGTCGAGGCGGATATGGCTGCCGCGCATGCCAAGCGGAAGGGACTTTTGCGCAGGGCGGAGCGCATGTAAGAATCTCCTCTGGTATTGCCACGCTGAGACGCCCCGTGGAAGGGATCAGCGTGGTGATGGTGGCGATCTCCGCCCTTGCAGGGGCGGTACAGCCGTTAGGCGTCCGGCGTCCGGGAGTTGCAGCTCTCGGACGCCGTCGCTGTGTTGAGGACCTATGAGGACCGGAGTTTGTGCACGTCAACGCTCCTGTGCTCGTCTGTGCAGGGGGTCTGCCCTGCGGGGGACGACGAACATACGCGCGGCTCCGCGTCAAGGTCCATAGATGGTTCTTAAACCCTGTAGAAGTTGCCAGGCTGCTGGAGCGAGGCAATGGATCATGACGAACTCTCCGAGGCAGGGGCCATCGACACGGAGCACACGGCGGAGTGCAGCGTGATCACAAACGGATGATCGAACTCCGGTTCCGGGTCGCAGGAGTCCGTGCGACGAGAACCTACTTCATGTAGATTGTTGTTGCAAGAGCCCGATGAAGCCGCCCCTCTACCCCGCTACCTGCACCTTTGGAGCAATCGATGCCTCCGCGCCGATTCGACGGCCGACGCCTCAGAGCCAGGCGGCGGGCAGTCGACATGCACCAAAAAGTGCTTGGTCGGGAGGCCGGCGTGGGGTCACACGAGCCTGTAGCCCGCTGGGAGAGTGGCAAGTCGATCCCGCCTGCCGAGAAGCTGCCGGCTATCGCACGGGCGCTGGGCGTAGACATCGACACCCTGTTCCCGCGAAATGGAGATCCCGACCTGGTCGATCTCCGATGTGATGCGGGGTATTCCCAGAGCCATGCGGCCGAGGTGACCGAAGCCGTCAGTCGATTCCGTCTGGGGGCGGCAGAGCGCGGCGTACGGAAGCTCGATGAGACGTCGCTCCCCGCGCTGGCTGCGCTCTACGGAGTGACGGTCGAGGAGCTGAAGGCGGCCCAACGCAGATCGTTCGGCGAGATCGCAGCTGCGCAAGAGCCAGCTGAACCCTCCAGCCCGCAGTTGGCCGACACGCTCTCCGGGCTCATGCAAGGTGCATTCCCTGAACGCCGCCCCACGGCTGCGGAACTGGCCGCCGCAGTCAACTCGAAGGTCAGTGCGGAGGTTCTCAAGGCCGAGCAGGTGGACGCACTCCTCAGCGGCGCCCGTGCACAGGACATCTTCGAAGACGGTGCCCGGACCGTCGCCTTCGAGGCGCTCGGCCTGTACTTCGATGTCTCGCCCATGGTCTTCCACGACGGACAGTCGGCGCAGCAGCGCGTACTGGAAGACATCCGCTTCCTGGCGGCGCAGCACGACGTGGCGCTCGCTGCGCGAGGCGGCGAGAGAGGCGTATCCCCGGCATTCCTGGCCGTTCTCAACAAGCTGCTCGACGAGGATGAGTCGCGTTGACCGATGCCCTTCGAGTCCCTCGTGGGCCTGGCTAACGGGCGGCGTGGTCGTTGAAGCGGTGTTCTTCGGGGCTCAGTCCAGGGCGGATAGGGACTTGAGCTGCTCGTTCGAGATGGTTGAATAGGCGGACTGTACGCGAGCGAGCCAGTGCGCCTCAGCGTGGCTGTCCGAGAGAGGTTTGTCCCGAAGACCTCTTACCGGGCGCTGGAAGCGAGTGCCCGAACGTGCGTTGTGCAAGGCGGCCTTGATCCAGTACGCCTCTGCTGCCGGCTCTGGGTCCGAGTGCTCAGCAGCCATGTCCTCTGCTCTGTGCAGAAGGGTGGGGGTTGCGTGATGCTGCAGTTGCTCGACCGCGTCCGCTATTTCCTGTGTCCACCGATCGAGCCTGAGATCGAGCGACGGGGAGGTCCGAGTCTGCTCCCGCAGGCGGGATGCCGACGGTTGAAACGGGATGTCAGGGAAGGCGTCCATCAGGTCACGCCGCAGCGGGTACAGCCTCTGTAGGGCGCGCCAGGTCATCCAGCGCGCTGAGAGGGCTTTCGCGGAAGGGATGCTCGCTCCCGCGGCCCAGAGGAGGGCGATCGTGAGATTGCTGCTGTCGGTGACGACTCGCATGGTCGGAGCGCCGGCGCTCGTCGGCGCCCAGACGGTGGCTATCCGGAACAGCGAGTAGACCGTGTACAGGGTTGTGGCGAGGGCCATCAGCGCGAGTCCTGAGCGTAGAAGCCGAGTTTCCGCACGGCGAGCGGCGCGAGCCCATTGGAAGGCGCAGGTTGCCGTGGCAGAGGCCAGGTATACGTACAGGATGCTGATGAAGGTGGCGGCGCCCCACTGTCCCGCGTGGTCGGTGGCGAACTCGACGCTCGCCCGGCTCCGGTCCACCGCGGTGAAGAAGAGCACGATCATTGTGACGACCGCGCTGAGTGCGCAGGCGTGCGCGATGCGGTTGATGCGTCGCGAGGTCCTCACGTATCGGGGTGTGGCTGCACCTGCCGGCTTGCCGTAGATCGCCGTGATGTACCGCAGCACAGCGAGGATGGCCACAATCGAGGTGAGGTACTTCACCAGCACATACAGGTCAGTGATCGGTGCGTCCAAGGCGCGCTTTACGGCAGGAACGCGGCACCACAGAGCGGCGGCGAAGCCAGCGCTGCACGCCCAGAGGGCTCGTCTTTCCGGCTCGTCGTAGCGAAGCGCCGGCAGCCGCCACAGGGCCATCACCGTCATGACCGTCGCTCCGATGTAGGTGAAGATATCGAGCATCGGTGCCGACCTCAGGCGGTGCGGGCGTGGCGCGGCGCCGCCACGGGATGGGAGAGGCTGGATTCCAAGAGGCTCATCGGGTCCTGCCCGACCTCTGCGCGCCGCTGGAGCTTGAGCTTGATGAGGCTGGCTGACAGCTCCGCCTCCCTCTCCTCGGCTGTGCCGTAGCGGGACCGGGCTTGGATCACCACATCCGGCCCTAGATCGGCGACGATCTGCTCCCAGACGGCAGCAGGGATGCTGCGAAGAACCTCTTGGGGGGAGAGGCTGGAGCGGTGGTCGAGCCACTCATGGGCGAGCTCGTGAAAAATCGTGTGCTCAGTTTGATGGGGGGTCGGGCGTCGCCGAAAAAGTATGTACGTGGCGTTTCGTCCTCGAACCCGCAGGCCACATGCAGTGCGACGATCAGATTCCGCGTCGTCCACCTCCACAAGGCGGATCCTGCGGCCGGTGGCAGCCTCCATGTTTGCCACCAGGGGACCCACGCCGAAGGCATCACTTGGGAGGGGCAAGTCACGGAGCTTCGCTTCGCAGTGCCGTCGCAACTTGCGCATCTCGCTGCCCGAGAACAGCGCGCGCGACGAAACCATTACAGCCCCTTCCTGGGTGGCCTTTCGCCACGCAGTCCGGCGCGAGGGGCACCTTGCTGCGAGCGAGAGGCGAGTCATCGGGAAGACGGGCCTCCCCGTGCGATGACCTTAAGCGGGCTGCTAGGCGTCCGTTTGTCGGGTGCATGCCTCGACATAGATTTACCCGGACATGGCGAGGGATCACTGCGTGCGCCTAACTCTGATTGGTAGCGGGGGATTTAGGTCACCGCGTGCCCCGCGGTGATCTCGCCTACGGGGGGAGATCGCCAGGTCCGAGTTGCTTTCATGTGGCGTGAATCACAGAGTTTCAGAACTCGGGGAGCGCCGTGACCGAATGGTCTGGTTGGTGAGTTTCGTTCCTGAGCTTCATGGATTCAGGACCTGCGACTCCCTATAGGCTCACACTGAAGGCTTACTCAGGTCGTAATCGTAAGGTGCCCTCTATCTCTACGGTTTGAGTGGTGCCGCAGTTACGAGTAAACGAAGCTCCTTGGCTGCTAATGAACCTGACAGTGCATCACCGAGCTAAGGAGCGGCCGGCCGGAGTGTGATGCCGGGTATCGACCCGCACATCCATTCAAACGCGCCTCGGAGCCCATTGGTTGACCTGCCGTCACCTCCCGAACGAATGCGACGGCCCCCGGGCTGCTGCTCAGTAGTTGATGCCCAGACCTGGCAAAAATAGCTGACCAAGTTCCGGACCCAGGCCGCCCGCGTCCAGGACCTCGTTCACGCTGAGATCCGACAAGCCGAGATCGATAGGGCCAGCACTGCGGTGCCGCAGCTCGCCGACGACGAGCGCGGCCAACGCCGAGGCGCCCTCAACCCCGAGAGGAAAGCTCGCCTCCCACCACCGGGCCACTGGGATCCAGGAGTGCCAGCCGCGACTCAGCATGCCACTCTCGTACTCGGCGTGACCTGGGCTCCCTTGGTCCGGCGAGTCGGTTGTGTCGAGGAGGGCCATCAGCTCGTCATCTGGGCTGCACAAGACGCCGAGGGTGCGGTCTCCATCGGCGTGATTGACGAAGTTGAACCCCACCCCGGCCGCGCCGAGCTGGGCCGGCAGCTGATCTGACAGGGCCGCCAGTAGCGATCTCACGGATTGCTCCAGCAGCGGCCAGTCGGATGCGGGAGGGGTCTGCGCAGCCGAAATTTCGGCTGCGCCCGATTCGGTGCGGTTCAGCTGCCACAGGTAAGGGAGATCATCGTATGTCGCTACCTGGTGGGGGGATGTGCCCACTCCCTGGCGGAAGATCGTGACCTCTCGGCGGTCAAGTTCGTCGCTTATGTGGATGGAGAGTTGCAGCCCGCCCGAACCTTGATCCAAAACGAGAGTTCCGTTCGCAGACTTCCAGCGGACACTGGGGCCTCTGCCGCTGCCCCCGTATTGGGTGGCAGGGCCCAGTCGATCTTCGATGGCGTTCAGTGCTGCCCGAACCCGACTGGCGCGATTCTCGGCCGACAACGGGGTGCTGGACGGCTCTTCCAGTAGGATCGGGGCCTTCTCGTAGTCAGCCGCCGCCGGCTGCTGATACAGCTTCTCAGCTATTTCCCCTATGGGGGTTCGGTGCGCTCTCTCCATGTTCATATAATGTACGGGATGATCACCGGGTGGCATTATGTGTAGCGGCACCGCGCTCGGACGGATGGCCTCCCCGCCCTGCTTAACCCGCAAAAGAGTGATCGTCTTGCCCAGGCCCCTGGATGTACGGCATCCCGATGTCGCGAGCTTTTCGCTGCATTCGGCAGCGCCGGGCCGCTGACGCTGTGACCGGGAAGGCCCGTCCGCGTCCCAGGCTTCGCGATGATTGCTTTCGGGGTACCGGTTCGGTGATCTTGGTGTCGGTCAGGTAGACGTGGCGCACTCGGCGCTTAGCCTCGATCTTTCGTGACGGTCCGTCGTTTCTTCGGCGGGCTGATTCGGTTGTTCGGGGTGCTGGCGTCCAGGCCGATGGCCCGACTGTCGCGTCGGGTGGGCGCCGGGTTCCACGGCTCCGGTCGGTGTAGTGCTGCTCGCAGGAACGGGAAAAGGCTGGTCAGCCGGGGTTCGGGAGGGCGGCGAGCCGTGCCAGGGCTTTGGTGATCACGTCGGTCCAGGGCCAGTGGCGTGCGAACCTCAGGTGCCGGCGGCGGGCGGTCGTGACGATCTGCGCGGCGGCGGAGAAGAGGCGGAGCCTCAGGCGGCGGGGTTCCCACCTGCGGGTTTCGCCGGTCAGGGCGAGCATGGACATCCATGCGAGCAGGTCGAGGGCGATCTGAACGAGCTCCAGCCAGATCTGGTTCTGCGCGGTGTCGTGCAGGGGCAGGTTGCGCAGTCCGGTGGCGCGGGCGGCCCGGATGCGGTCCTCGGCCCGCGCGCGTTGGCGGTGCCGCAGTTCGAGTGCGGCGATCGAAAGGTTCGCCGTGTTGGTGGCGAAGCAGGTGATCCGCAGGCCGTCGGCGTCGGTGATCCGCAACTGGGCTCCGGGGTGTGGCCGTTCCTTCCGTACGATCAGCCGCATCCCCTTCGGCCAGCCGTTCAGCACGTCACCGGCGATCTCGGCGACCCAGGCGCCGTCACGGATGTCGCCGCCGGGCTCGACGGCCGGCGTCCAGGCCGGGGCCGGGACCTTCAGTACTGCTTGGTGGATGGCGTCGGTGATGGTCATGCCGACCGAGTACGAAAGCCACCGGCCGCGCTGGGCAAGCCAGGCCACGAACTCGTGGGTACCGCCGCCGGAGTCGGTGCGGATGAGTGTCCGCCGGCCTCGCCGGTAGGTCTTCGGTAGCTGGGCCAGGGCCAGTTGAGTAGTGGTGATGTGGTCGGTGGCGGTGTTACTGCCTGCGTTTCCGGGCCGCAGGACAGCGGCCACCGGCTCGCCGGACCCGCCGGTGCCGTGGTCGACGAATGCCATCAGCGGGTGGTGCCCGTAGGTCTTCTTCCAGGTGGCGGCCGCGTCCTGCTTGTCGGAGTGGGAGATCACCAGGACACCGTCCAGGTCCACGGTCACCTGCCCGTCGGCGTCCGGCGCCTTGTCGCCGGCCAACTGCCAGACGTGTTCGCGGACGTGAGCGCGGGCCCGGCGGATCGCGGTCAGCGCACGGTTCTGGCCGGCGGCGAGGGTGCCGATCAGCCGGGAGACCGTCGGATCTGAGGCCACCGGCCCGAACACGCCGGGCTCGGCCCGCAGCATGGCGGTATCGGCGAGGCAGTCGCCGCCGAGCGCGACCGCGAGCGCGAGATCCAGCACCGTCTTGCCGGGATCGTGCACCGTCCGAGACTTCCGCCAGGGCGCCAGTGCCGTCGATATCGCCTGGTCCAGACCGGACTTGCGGACCGTCTCCACCAGCAGCACGGCCCCCGCCTGCGAGACCACCCCGCGACCGCCGCCCTCAGCGCGGACACGCGGGTACGACCCGATACGCTTCTTCACCTGGAAAGTGCCTCCGACGGGGGCGGGAACAAGGGCCTAGACAATCCTCATTCTCGCTGGTCAGAGGCACTTTCTGCTGTCCTGATCGCCACTTAGACAGCCCACTCCGTGAAAGCGCGAGGTTAGGGAAGGGCGTCATGCCGCGCCCCACTCGTGAGCCCGACCGCCCCGCCACTCCACCCAGGCCGGGTTATCGAGCAGCATGTCCGGGTCCTGGAGCCCGGCATCGGCGAGGAAGACCACCAAATCGTGGTCCGAGTGTGCAAGGCCGAGGATTTGCCCGCGCGCGGTCACCCGCCGCCCGCCCGTGGGCGACGGCCGGTGCACGACGATCGGCGGGTGCTGCTCCATCCCCCCAGCGTGCACCGGGCTCGCAGTCACAGCACCCCGAGCTCCGTGTCCGGCCGACATTGCTGACACGCCCGCCCGGTGTCCTCGCCGAGCAGGCGCAGCGCCTCACCACGGGGGATGGGTGCGGTGCGCTTCCCGGCCATGCGACACCCGCCTTGGTGTACGGCCACGATCGGTCTGCCCACACCGATGCCCTGCTCGACGAGCCAGTCCGGCGGCGGGGGCGGTGGCTGGCGGGCGGCGATCTCGGCCAAGCGCTGCTGTTCCTCGATGATCCATTGGCGGGTGCGTGCGAGGTCCCGCTCCTGGATGCGTTCCAGGAAGCGGAGCAGGTCGAGGCGCGAGGTATCTTCGGACACGTGTTCGAGTTTACGGGGTGGTGGCGCGGCTGTTGGAGGCGAAGGCGCGCGTTGACCTCTGACAGGTGACCTTGACCGATTGACAGGTGATCTTGACGGACGGGGGGTTTCTGCCACGCGATCTTGACCGGTGGCAGGGCCGCTCGGCGCTGTGAAACCGCGAACCGCCCTGTCGGCGCGAACGCCTAGGCTTCGCAGGCACGGAATCGACCGGACGGGATTCAAGATGGCACTGACCTTGGACGAAGCCGTGGGGCAGCTCGGCCATCGGCTTTCACCCAAGCGGCGTTCCGCTGCCCTGCGCCTGCGGCGGCTTGCCGATCCCGCCGCGGGCCCGTCGCTGCTGGAGGCACTCCGGTGGGAGGTCAGCGACATCCGCACGTGGGAGACCCAGTACCAGCTGGTCATGGCCCTTGGGGCGTGCGGCCACCGGCCCGCCCTCGGACTGATCCGGGAACTCGCCCAGCGGCCCTTCGAGGCGACCATGGTGTACACGGCGCTCGGCGACACCGTCGTCCGGTTGAGCACACCGGACGAAGCGGCCCGCTCCCTGCGCTGGTGCCTGGAGGCCGGCACCCCGATGCTCGCAGACGGCGCCCTGCGCGCCGTCGCCATGCAGCGACTCGTCCTGGACGCGGCCACGATCGACCACGTCCTCGACTTCCTCGATCCTCTGGACGCCCACGACGGCCTCCGCTTCTGGGCCGCTGCCGCCGCGGCAGGATGGCCGGGCCCCCGCGTCACGGAGTTCCTCCGGGGATGCGCAGCCGGTCCCCGCGCTGACGTGGCCGACGCGGCGGCTTCCTCCCTGCAGGGGAAGTACCGGACCTACTCGCCCTTGTAGAGAACCGCCAGGGAGACAAACCGGCGGTCACACTCACCTGTCAATCGGGCAAGATCACCTGTCAGAGGACACGCGTGCCGTAGACGGGTGACGTCGAAGGGCGTGCCCCGCAAAGGGGATCGGAGAGGTCGACGCAGATTATTACCTCGAACGCTCGACATAGCAGCGCTGGGCCGACCTGGGAGTCCATGGCGCGCTCTCCCACCAGGAGCGGATGGGGGCGGCTCCCCTGCCCTTGGCAAGAGATCCGTCCAGGTGGCGGTCGGGCAGGCCCAGGAGCTGCTGCTCGATCGGGGCGAGGGCAGGGTCCTTCCGGAGGTCGGTCGCGGGGTCGTCGACGGGGTGGAGCCAGCGGTATCCGTACTGGAGCATCAGAGCGATGCGGGGCAGACCGGAGAGGTTGATCCCTCCGGTGTGCCAGGTCCGGTTCTCGAAGAGGACCGCGTCGGTGCCGGTGATGTCGGGGGTGATGGCGCCGGGCGGGTCGATGGCGCCGGCGGGGACGACGGGCTCTTCGGTGAGGCGGTGGCTGCCGGGAAGGAACATGGTCAGGCCGCAGTCAGGGGTGATGGGGGTGAGGTAGTGGGCGGCCTTGATTGCCATCCGGGGGGTGCTCGGGAAGCCGAGGTCCGCGGTGACGCCGTACATGTCGCGGTGCCAGCCGTGGCGCTCGGGGATGCGGATGGTGCGGGGCGGGCCGCTGGGCAGGGCGATGAGGTGGGCGGACAGCAGGTGGATGTTCGGACTGAGGAGCTGGACAACAGTGGGCAGGACGTTCGGGTTGGCGAGGAGCGGGAGGAAGGCGGGGTCCAGGTTGAGGCATCCGCGGAATCCGCGCTTGCCGTCCCCTCCTTGGTCACGGCCCTGGGTGATGTCGCTGGTCAGCAGCTTCTCGGCTGCGGTCAGGAGCCGGTCGCGTAGATCCGGGGTAATCGCATTGCGGATGATCGCGTACCCGTCGCGCTCGAAGGCGTCGGTGGTGTCGGCGTCCGGGGCGACAGGCGGGAGCGGGGTGCTCATACCGGTATCTCCTTCAGGGTGTCGGCGAGGGTGGTGGAGAGCTGCCACAGGCCGGCGTCGTCGAGGCCGCAGAGTCGGCGGAGGTGTTCCTGGGAGACGGGACGGCCGGGGTCGCGGTAGCCGAGGACGGTGAGCCGGGGGCCGGGGTGGCGGCGGCCGAGGAGAACGTGGATGTCGGCGGAGTGCCCGCTGGTGGCCAGGACGATCGGCGCTCGGGTGCCGAAATGCAGGGCGAACGCGTCCGGGGCGAGGGCCAGGGGGCGGGTGCCGTCTTCGGCTAGGGCCGTGAGGTCGTGGACATGGACGTACCGAAGGCGCAGGCCGGGGCGGTCGGCGCGCAGTCGCCGGGCGAGGGTGGTCAGGGCCTCGGCGGGCAGGTCGCCGGCGGAGGCGAGGATCAGGTCGGGCTCGCCGCCGCCGGGGTGGGTCAGGTGAGGCCAGATCGCGATCCCGTGCCGCAATTCCTCTTCGACGGTCTCCAGCGGGTGCTGGACGGCAGTGTGCTTGCCGGCGACGACGATCGTGCACCGGTCGAGCTTGCGCAGGGCGAAGGTGAGGCCGGCGGCGGTACGCGCGGGGTCGGCGGGGGTGAGGACGTGGAGCGTGGGGTCGCCGCTGGCCAGAAGTGCCGTGGTGAGGCTGGGGTTCTGGTGGGTGAGGGTGTTGTGCCAGCCCAGGCTGGTCAGGAAGTAGACCAGGCTGGGCAGCGGGGCGAGCCCGGCGTGCTGGCGCACCGCCCGGTGCTTGAGCTGCTGCTGGATGAGGCTGAGGGTGATTGGCGCGAACGCCTCGTAGGTGGCGACGAGCGCGTGCCGGCCGGTCTCCGTGTAGCCCTGGGCCCAGGCGTGGCACAGCTCCTCGCTGAGGACTTCCACCGCCCACGGCGCCGGGCGTCCGTGTTCGTCGGTGAGGTCGAGGCGGTTGGAGGCCAGCTCGTCGGGGCTGAACAAGCGGAACGCTCCCTGCTCGGCGCGGGCTCGCAGTACCTCGGGGACTACCTGCGCGAACGGGCGCCCGGCGGCCTGGGCGGCGACCTGGGTGGAGGCGGCGACGCACCCGCGCGGCGCCGGGACGCCGGCGGGTTCGGGCCGGGGTAGGGGGAGCGCGGGCAGTAGGTGCGGCCGGGGCCGACCGCTGGGGGTCAGGAGCTGGGCGGGCTGGTAGGAGGCCAGCCAGTCGGCGAGCGCGTCGAACTCGGCGGGCACTTCGGCCGGGTCGCGCAGCGGCGTCTTGTGGACCGCCTGGGTACCGGCGAGGTGGGCGGGGGCGCCGTGGCCCTTGACCAGGGTGAGCACAAGGACGCTGGAGGGCCCTGGAATGCCCAGGGGCTGGGCAGCGCCGAGGGCTTCGGTCACTGCCTGGCGGAGCTGGCCGATGTCGAGGCCGTCGCTGTAGACGGGCCGGTGGCCGAGGCCGGTGAAATAGGCGGTGAGTTCGGTGCGGCTCAGGGTGGACAGTAGACTCGGCCCGCCCATGCGCATCCTGTTGAGCAGGACGACGGGAAGGACGGTGCCGTGGTCGCCCGTACCGTGCAGGGCGCGGGTGGCGAGCCAGGAGGCGGCGGTCGTTCCGGTCTCGCACTCTCCGTCGCCGATCAGGACCACCGACAGCCGGTGGGCGGCGTCGAGGACGGTGCCCTGCCCGATCGCGAGGGCGGGCCCGAGCTGACCTCCGGTGTGCAGGTGGCCGGGGATCATCGGGGTGATCTCCCCACCGATGTCGGCCCGGGGGAAGCCCGCGACGAGTTCGCCTAGCCCGGCCTCGCCTTGGGACAGATCGGGATGGACGCGGCCGAGCCGGCCGGTGAGGTAGGCGTGGGCGAGGGCGGAGGGACCGGCGTGACCGGCGCCGTGCAGGACGTGCAGCTCGTAGCCATCGGGGACGGCCGCCTGGAGCGGGCCCAGGGTGGCGAGCATCCGGTTGACGGGCGGGCACACCCCCCAGTGGCCGGCCGGTCGCGGTTTGATGTCGGCCGGGGCCAGGGGCCGGGCTAGGAGCGGGTTGTCGCGTAGGTAGAGCTGGGCGAGACAGAGGTAGTCGAGGGCGTCGGCGACGGCGGCCACTGACACGTCGGGCACCAGGCGGTTCGAACGGCGGGCGAGGTCAGCCCACATGTGATCCTCCGGCCGGAGTGAGGGCGGCTTCGACAGCGCGGGCGTGGACGGTGCCTTCCCGCTCCAGGCGGGCTGCGGTGCCCGCGGGGCAGTCGACGATGGTCATGTGCCGGCCGTGCGGGCAGATCCCGCCGTCGACGACCGCAGCGATCCCGGCCCCGGTGACCCGGTCGAAGGCCGTGACCTGGGCGGCGCTGAGCGCCGGGTGGTCCGTCTCGCCGGCGGCGGGAGTGGAGATGCTGCACACGGCGGCGGCCAGTGGTTCGCCGACCAGGGCGACGAGGCGGCCCAGGTACCCGTCCGGACATCCGACGAGTGCCGGGGACCCGGTCACCGCGATGGTCTCGATGCCCGGCTTCCACGGAAGGCGCAGCGCGAGGTCTCCCGGCCACAGACCGTCGACCAGCAGGCAGGCGTCATTGCTCAGGTCGAACAGGGCCTCGGCTGTGGCCGGGGAGTCGAGCAGGAGCAGCAGCGGCTTGGTGCTCGGGCGCTGCTTGGCGCGGGAGATCGCGTTCGTGGCGGCGGGGTCGGCGGCGCGGGCACACAGCATGTACCAGCGCGAGGTGGGTACGGCAACCATCTGCCCGGCGGCCAGGAGCCGGGCAGCGTCGGGGAGCTGGTCGAGCATGAGGACGTCCACGGTGCTCTCCCTTTCTCACGCGGTGCCGGGGCGGGTGAGGTCGGCGAGCGCCGGGTACTCCAGCCACGGGTCCGACAGGGCACGCAGGGCAAGGTCGGTGTGCTGGGCGTGGTGGACGCGGAAGTACGCCATCACCCTCGGGGTGCTGCTGGTGTTGATGCCGACCCGGTGCGGGACGAGGTGGTGCATCACGACCACGTCGCCGGGCTCGGCCGTGAAGGCGGTGCCGTCCTGGGCGTCGATGTCGTCGGGGGTCTGGGCCGGCTGACCCAGAGCCCAGTCCGTGGCGAAAAACCGGGCCATCTGGTGGTGCCCGCCGGGCACGTAGTGCAGAGCGCCCGCGTCCGCAGTGGCGCTGCCGTCCAGGACGACGCCGACGATGAAGGTGAACGTGCGCAGGTCGCGGGGTTCTAGGTGGGGGCAGGAGACGCCATCGACGTGCATCCGCTTCACCGGCTGCTGCGCGCCGTGCGGAAGCCGGATCTGGATCTGCGCCCGCGTGACCGGGGCGGTCCTCGCAGGCCGCAGAAGATCTCCGGCCAGCTCCGCCAGGCCGCTGTGCTGGTAGACGGCGAGGAGGCCGGGGTGCTCCTCCAGCTCGGGGGCGAAGCTGCGTTCGGTGTAGGCGGTGAGCCGCGCGGGGTCGTACGCCTCGGCTAACCAGCCGCTGACGAGGTCACGGGCCCGGGACAGGACTTCGCCGTGGACCAGGCCACGGCGTATGAGGACGCCGTCGTCGAGGAACCGGCGCCGCTCGTAGTCGCTCCACGTCTGAGGTCGGGGCATGGTGGTTCTCCTTCCGGAGGGACGGGACAGCCGGGGCGGGGAGTGGGCCGCCCCGGCGTAGAGGGAGGAGCGGGTTAGCCGCGCTGGCCGAGGACGACCTGGAAGGAGGCGTGCTCGATCAGCCCGCCTGCGGCGGTGTGCTTGTCGAGCAGAGCTCGGGCACGGCGCTCGAAGTCCTCGACTCGCTCGCCGAACAGCGGCCGGGCGGCGAAGGAAGTCGAGTACAGGTAGCCGATCACGGTGTCGGTGGTCCACTCTCGCTCGACGGCGATGGTGTGCTCCTCGACCTGGCCGAAGGCGGACTCGGCGAGGATCTCGCTGTATGGCCGGTCGTGCGCCTCGTACTTCTTGCCCACTCCGGCTCGACGCTTCTCGCCCAGGTACTCCTGGATCAGGTCCCGCAGGGCGTCGGTCCACTCGGTGCGTGCGGTCCACAGGCTGCCGTCGCCCATGACCGCGACGGTCGCGTCCGGCGCGGTCATGCCCTCCAGACGCGACAACACCACCTCCTGGTCCATCCAGTGGAACGCGCGGCAGACCGTGACGAGATCGGCCCGGGTGGAGGAGCGCGGGGTGAACTGCTCGGCCGAGGCGTTGTGCAGGCGGACGGTGACCGGCAGCCCGGCGAGCGCCTTGTCTGCCTCGGCGAGCATGCCGGCGTCCTGCTCGACGACGTCGATCTCTGTCACCGTCCCGGCCAGGGCGAGGGGGACCTGTCCGGTGCCGGACCCGAGGTCGAGCAGGACCGGGTGCCCCTTGCCGGCCACCCGCCGCGCGAGCAGCTCGACGGCATCCTTCGGGATGCCGGGCCGGTAGGCGGCGTAGAACGGGGCGGTGGTGTCGAACTGGCTCACGGGGTGGTGCTCCTGATCGTGTGGGGTGACGGAAGGACGGTTTGCTCGATGTGCCCGACCGCGCGGGCGAGGTCGGGCACGACCGTGACCCGCCCGGGGTGCTCGGCCAGCAGCCGGAGGGCTTCGGCCGACGGCGGGCGCGGGGTGATCCACAGAGCTTGGGCTCCGGCGGCGAGGGCGCCGCGCACGTCGTAGTCGAGGCTGTCGCCTACGTGCAGCACCTCCGCGGGATCACGGTCGTGCAGCGAGGCAACAGTCTGCACAGCGCGTGGGTCGGGCTTGGTGAACCCGAGCTGCCACGAGGGGTGGTGGGCCCGGAGGTGGGGGGCGAGAAGGGCGGCGACGTCGGTCTCCCGCTCGTCCCAGTGGCTCACGTTCGACAGGGTGACCACTGGCACGATGCGGGCGATTCGTGCCACCGCCACCACCGCGCCGGGCCACAGAGTGAAGTGAGGCGGGTGGTGGTCGTGGGGGAAGGCAGACGGCGCGAGACCCAGAGCGGCGCACACCGTCTGCGGCCCCGCCGCATCACGGCGCGGGTCCAGGGCGTGCAGGATCCGCTGGGCGACCTGCTTCGCCTCACGGGCCGGGAGCGGGGACAGCTCCACCAGGCGCTGCGTCAGCGTTGTCCCTGACGGCTCGCCCAGGGTGTATCCGACATCGAGGCTCACCAGCCGCACCCCACTTGCGTTCACGACAGACCCGCCAGAGCCGCGATGATCAGGCCGATCCGCTCGGTGCGCACTGGCCCGGAACCAGCTTCGCTAAGGAAGGTCAGCAGGTGGCGGGCTTCGGCCGGCGACCAGCTGCTGGTGTCGACCCCGGCCTTGGCAGCGGCCTGGGCGAGGTCGTCGGGGATCGCTGGCGGGCGGGTGCCGTGCGGGATCAGCAAGGTACCGCCCCACTCCTCGCCGTCCTGCGACTGGGGCAGGACGGAGACGAGGGGTGCCAGGACGGTGACGTCGTCGAATGTAAGGATCCGGACAGGGAGGTCGGGCAGGCGCACCGGCTGGTCGAGGCGAAGAGTTGTCGACAGGAAAGTGTCGTGTCCGCTCAGCCGCTCGTCCACGACGAGCAGGACGGTTCCTTCGCGCCGCTCCAGTCGTCCGCGGACCATTAACGCACCTGTGTGCCTCGGCATTACCGGCGCACCTCCATCCCGAGACCGGGCCGGTCGGGTAGGGCCACATACCCGCCCTCCGGCCGGAGCGTGCCGCGCAGCGTGCGCTGCCGGCGTGGCTCCCACACCACCTGGTACTCCACCGCGCCCGCCGCGTGAGGGAAGGCTGCGGCCAGGTGCACGGCGGGAAGGAACGCCCGCCCGTGCAGATGGACGGGCACCCCGGCATCGTGAGCGACACCCAGCCAGTCCCGCGCTTCGGTGATGCCGCCGCACCACACCGCGTCGAACGTGAACGCCTCCGGACGGCATCGCCTCAGCAGGACTGCGGCCTCCTCCAGGCAGGACAGCCGCTCGCCCATCGCGACCGGTAGACCTTTCGTTTGCCTGCGCAGAAGCGTGTAAGCGGCCAGATCGGTCCGCGGGAGTGGGTCCTCCACCCAGCGCACGGCTTCCGGGGTGAGCCGCCGTGCAACTTCCCTGGATCGGGTGGAGCCCCACGTGCCCAGGGCGTCGACCGCCACGCTCTGCCCCGCCCACTGCGCAGCCCGTTCGGCCAGCAGTGCCAGTTCGCCGGCTTCTGCCTCGCGCAGCGCCCATTTGGTGAAGGCGAACCCCTGGCCAGCGGTGGTCTTGACCGACTCGACGGCCGAAGCCGCGGTCAGGTCCAGGGAGAGCCAGGAGGCGTAGACCGGCACCTGTCCTGCGGGACGGTCGCTGAGCAGGGCCGCGACCGGGAGGCTGGCGAGGTGCCCGTGCAGGTCCCATACCGCGCAGTCCAGCGCCCCGACCGCCCAGCGTCCGAGCCCCGCCGCGTGCGGACCGAGTTCGCCCAGGAGTTTGCGCAGCAGACCGTTGTGGTCTACCACCGGGTGGTGCAGAGCGCTCTGCCCGAGCCGGGTGGCTACCAAGGCGGCGGGCAACTCGTCGACCGGAGCGAACACTCCGGCCACCCCGCCGGACTCGACCGCCACCGCGAACTGGCTGTCGCCGGTCTCCCACGGGCCCGCCACCTTCTCGTCGAGGCGCTCGACTCTCACCCGGTCGATGACCGGGTCAGCGAAGCCCATCGACGAGGTCCTCTCCCGCGTAGGTGAAGTACCACAGCGGCCGGTAGCACTCCCAGCCCACCGGCCGCAGCCCGGTCGGCGCCATGGCCCGCTCGATCGCCGTGCGCGCCTGCAGGTAGTACTCCAGGCTCTCCGCGCCTGGCGTCCGCATCCCCTGCATGATCAGGTTGTGTGCCTGGAAGACCTGGATGTTCGGGAACGCGGTGACCTCGTCGACCAGCTCGCTCACACCGCGGGTAAGGTCTTCCATCGGGTCGAGGCCGACGATGTACGTGTACGAGGTGTCCAGCCCCGCTTTACGCGCCCGTGCCAGCAGGTCCGGCATCTGCTCCGGCTGCAGGTCGGCCTTGGTGGCCTTCATGAGGGCCTCGCGCCGGGTGAAGTGCTCAGCCGTCAGCCGGAGCACGAACGGCGACACCTGCGACGCGATGATCTCGAACGCCTCGTTGCTGCGCAGCACGGAGGTGAGGAAGCCGATCCGGGCCGTGACGCCGGCACGCTCCAGGGCGGGGCGCAGGGCGGTCAGGTGCGCGACGGCGGCGCCCTCGCGCTCGAAGCAGCCGGTGGAGACGGTGACTTCTTCCAACTCGGCCAGTTTGCGACGTGGGTGCTGCTCCCCAAGGGCCAGTAGGAGGTCATCGAGCCCCTGGTCCTCCTGCATTCTCGGATCGGCGGCGGCTTCCAGGGTGTTCGGGCACCAGCCGCACCCGACGCACCGGCTTCGGGCGTTGGGGTTGAGGGTCGCGGCCCGGCCGTCGTTGCGGAAGTACCCGCCGACGGCCTCGTCGGCGTCGATGCGCTCGACGTGCGCGACTACCGAGCCGTTCAGCGACAGCTCGTCGCCGCGGAGCCGGAACGGGCTGGCCGGCTGGTTCAGCGGGACGATGATCTGCCAGGCAGTGTCGCGGCGTCGTACGAGCCGGAGGTTGACCCGGGCCCGGTGCCGGTCGTGGTCGGAGGTGATTCCGTACAGGTTGACGGCGATTAATAGCACGTCCTCGACGGGGACTCCGTGGCGCAGGGCAGCTTGCTCCAGATCGCGCAGTCGGGCGGCGCCGACTGCGCCGTCCGAGAGCATGGACCGGCGCGTGGAGAGATGCGGCATGAAGAACTCCAGCTTGAAGTTGAGCGGTGTGTGACTACCGGGGGTGCGGCACCGATGTCGTGTCGCAGGAGGGCACCGGGCGCGCGGCTGTCGTGTCAGCGGCGCCTACTGGCAGGGGCGAAGGCGGTGAAGTGCGCCAGCGGATGGTCGATGGGCAGGTCGGGACGCCAGGCCGTGAGGATCTGGGCGCTGCACACGAACAGTCCGTCGGGGAGGTGTTCGAGCGGATACCACGCCCAGTCGCCGACGTTCTCGTCCGGCTGTGTGACCGGCTGCCCCTGCCAGGCGTGGACGAGCGCGCCGACGGTGACCCGCAGGATGCCTTCGACCTGATCGACGAGCGTGCCAAGCAGTTCCACGTCGCCGGTGCGAGCGACCAGACCGGTTTCCTCGGCAAGTTCTCGGACGACCGCGTCCTCGAAGGATTCACCAAGGGCCTCCACGCTCCCGCCGGGCAGTTCGAGGGTGCCCCGGTGGTGTCGGCCCAGCAGGATGCCCTGCTCGCTGAGCAGGATGGCTCCGACGCCGACTGCCGCGTGGGCGGCCGGGGCTTGGGTGCTGCGGGGTCGGCTGGAGGCTCGCGCCGGCCGGTCGGGAAGGCGTCGGGCACGGATGAGCTGCTGGATGACCGAGGCGCTCTCGTCGTGGTGCGGGAACAGTTCGATGGCCTCGACGCGGAAGCCGTACTCGGTGAGCAGGTCCTCCCACAGTTGCGGTGCCAGGACCCACATTTGCGTCGGCAGGGGCGGGTCGTCGCGCAGCAGGATCACCTGGTCGCGGGGCGCGACCTCGGTGGACGGACCGCAGCCGTGCAGGTCGGTGTGCAGGAGCGAAAGGATCAGTGGGGCGCCAGGAAGCAGGCCGTCGCGCAGTGCCGGCAGCGAGCGGTGTGGGTCGATGAAGGCCAGGGTTCCGATCGCGTACGCGGCGTCGAACGGCTCGGTTCTGGCCAGGTACTCGGTCACGTCGGCTTGGACGAACTCTGCGCCGTCCACGCCCGCGTGGGCGCCGACGGCGCGTTCGTACTGCGTCGCGGACAACTCGATGCCAGTGACACGCGCTCCGTGTGCCTGGGCGAGGTGGACGGCGTGGTGGCCAGCCCCGGAGCCGATGTCCAGGACACGGCGGCCGGTGACGTCACCGAGGACCTCGGCTCCCGGTCCAATACCTTCCCAGGACGTCCAGCTGAGCCGGTCGGGTACGGGAGGAGTGTAGGCGCGGGCGAGTTGGCGCTGGCCATAGATCTGCCAAGCCCGGGTGTTGGTGTCCTCGGCGTGCACGGTTGCCTCCTGGGTGGCGAGTGGCGAGTGGCGAATGGCAGGGATCAGGGGGGCTTGATCAGGTAGGTGGGCTCCTTCGCACTGGTCACTCGACGGCGTTGAGGCGAGGCGACGGCCTGCCCCGCCCTGGTGCGCGCTCCGAGGCGGGGCAGGCGGGTCGAGCTGGTGACGTGTTGAGGTCGCCGAGCACGGGTGCGAGCAGGCGGTAGTCCCATGGCGCCAGGTAGGGCGGGAGTAGCCAGTGGGCGGTATCGCCGGAGGGGGCGGAGGTCCGCGGCAGTGGAGGTTTGTAGTCGGGGCGGGCGAGGCTGCCGCACTGCGGGCGGCCGTCACCGACTGTCGAGGGGGCGAGGAAGAGACGGACGCACCTTGCGTACGGGTCGATGATCGCGGGACCTACATCTGTGGGGGCGATGCGGGCGAGGAGGTCACGGGCGTCGTGCAGGCGCAGGGTCAGGACCCGCGCCTCCGGCGGGACCGCGGTGTGGTCCGGGCTGAGGGTGGCCAGCTCGCGGGGGAGAAGATCGAACAGGGCGGGTCGTGGTGTGCGGGTGGCAGCGGGGAGGGGCGTGAGGGCCGAGGTACTACGGACCGGGACCTGTTTCCGGCGGGTGATCGGCAGGTGGACGACGAGTTCGTCGTCGTCGGCGAGGATGCCCAGTTCGTACCCAATGCGTACGCAGGCCGGCAGCTCAACCCCAGCTAGCCGCTTGATGGCAGCCAGCACCGGTCTGATCGTCCCGGCGGTCAGACCGAGCCGGGTGGCGATGACGGCGGGCAGGTAGTACTGCGTCTCGTCGATGGGAAGCAGCCGCCACACATTGCGCTGCAGCGGGGTCAGGACGTCCGGGTCCACGCGCTGGGCGCCACTGGGCGAGATCAGCCCGACCTGCAGGAGTCTGTGCACCAAGGCCCTGTTGGTGCCCACGCCTACGGCGTTGCGGGCCTCCAGCACGATCCGCCGCAGCTTGGTCTGGGGCATCCGAAGGTTGGCGGCTATCTCCTTGTCCACGAGGCCGTCAGCCAGCAGTGTGATGGCCCTCAACTGAACCGGGCTCAGGGGCAACTTGTCCACGGTGACGGTCATTGGATACTCGCTCGCTCACTGGTTAATTACTGCGCTTGTGGGGTGGATGGGTGGACCGGGTCGACCCGCCTCACTGCGGGGATGTCCTCGTCATGGCGCTAGGCTGCGCGCGGCTTTCGAAGGGCTTGGGCAGCGCCAGTCGCGGCCCCGGGATGTGGATGCGGGGCGGTGGGGCGGGTGGCTCGCGTTCGGTCCGGCCGGTGGCGACGTGGCCGGCGTCCACGGCCTGCAGAAGTCCGTCGCTGACCAGCGTCCGCAGAATTCGGCGGAGTTGGCTCTGCGGCGCGCTGAATCCGTAGGCGAGGTGCCGCACGGAGAGGCGGGTGCCCTCTACGTAACGGCCTGCGCGGAACCGGTCTCGCAGTTCGCGGTCGATGTAGAAGAAGAGAGGGCATCCGGCCGGGAGTTCCCACCCCGTGCCCGCGACGTTGAGACGCCATCCGAGCGGAGGCTGGTACTCGACCAGGTTCTCCTCCCGCAGATGCACAAGGACATTCCGCAGATCCATGTACACCGGGATGCCGGGCACCAAGCCCGCGACCGAGTTGGCTTGATAGAGGTCCCCCCGCCGCCATTTGTGCAGATGTATATACGTGCGCAACCGGTGGGCGGCGTCCTGCTCACCGCCCGTCAGGAGCGGCAAAGGCGCCTGCGGCGTGCCGGGCAACGGGGTGACGACCGCCGTTGGCCGCCCCCCGGTTCCCATGACCAGCAGGCCGTTTTCGGCGAGGGCCCGCACGGCCATGGAGACCGGTGTCTGTGACGTGGAGAACTCGGCGCAGAGGTCGGCCTGTCTGGGGAAATGGGAACCAGGGGGGTACTCCCCTGCCTCCAGGCGACGGCGCAGAATGCCCTCAATCCGCCGGGCCTTCGCTGCCACGCTGTCCGGTACACCTAGGGGCGAGCCGGCCGCGGCGCGTCTGGCGGGTGATGTGTCCGCCGACGACGGCGGCGGGGAGAGCGCCTTCGTCATGCCGATGGACAGCCATCCGCGGCTGCTCCGTTCGACGAGGCTGTCCGCGGCCAGTGCGTCAAGGACCCGCCGCATGGTGCGCCTGTCCGTCGAGTAGCGCTCTGCGAGGAGACGCAGGGGCAGGGCGGTGCCTGCGGGCCAGTCACCGGTGCTGATCTGGTTCCGGAGGAGAAGGCTGAGGACGGTCTCCAACTCCACGGGGTGCGTGGACTTCTTTGTCATCGGGCGGACTCCGGTGTTGCACAGGCGCCGGCATCGTGTGCAGCCTGCAGCAGGTTCTCCAACTCTGTCTCGGCGTAGTGGACCGTGCTCGTCAGTGCCTCGTGGTGGCAGGCGGAGAGGACTCCGGATTCCAGTCCCGCCATGGTGATCACTGCGTGAAGTTCGTCTGTCGCGCGGTCGTCCAGGGCGGACGCGGCGAGTGGGTGGTGCAGCGCTTCCCGTGCGGCGTAGGCGTCGAGTCGGGCGACGCCGACGAGGCAGTCGAGGATGCGTGCGGTATGGCGTCCGGTGCGGTCGAGTTCCAGGGCTGACAGGCCCACCCGGGTCTGGAAAGCGGCGGTCGGCGGATCGGGGAGGTCAAGGAGTTGGAGGGCCTCTTCCAGGGTGCGGTCGAGGTCGGGTGCAGGCACGGGGACGTCTGCGGGCTGACAATGGGCGTGCAGGAGGAGGGCGACGGCTTCCTCCCACGGTTCGGTGGGCTGGGTGGTGTCGATCAGGGCGCGGGCCTGCTCGTCCAGGCCCTGCTCCATCAAGGCCATGATCTTGATCTGGCGGCCGTCGAGGAGCCGGTTGCCGATGCCGCGGTGCTGAGCCATGGCGTCCGCGGCTTCGGTCCACCGTCCGATGCGGGCGAGGGCGCGGGCGCCGTCCACGAGCAGGGTGATGTACAGCTCCTGGCACACCGCGCGGTGGTCCTCGTCCGTGTCGGTCAGAGCCGAGAGGTCGACGCTGCGGCCGTCGACTTCGGTCTTCTCCCGGTGCCGCGCGGCCTGGTTGAGACCGACCAGTAGGTCGTAGGCGGCTTCCCCTTGACCAGCGCGAATCCGCATCCGGGAGAGGTTGACGAGTGGCATCAGCGACATGACCGCGATCCGTCCGTTGAGGCGTCCGGCGTCGGCGAAGATTTGGTGCTGGCGCCAGCACAGGTCGGTGGCCAGGTCGGGCAGGCCGACGTCGGAGATGATGAGCGCGGCGTAGTTGAGGACCCCGCAGGTGCGGGCCACCAGGTCGTGGTGGCTCGCACCTGCGGGTGCGACGGTCAGCCCGGCGAGGTGGTTGATGCGCTCGTCCAAGGGGAGCGCGGGCGCCTTGGTCCGGAGGACCAGAGGGATGCGGCTGGCTATCGCGGGGATCATCGGCTCAGCCCTTGCGCGCCCAGTCGACGACCAGTCGGCTGTAGGGCTTGTCGACGACGAAGCGCGGGTCGCCCGCCGTCAGCAGGTCGCGGGAGTCGGCGGTGGCCATCCGGAAGCCCGGTGCGGGGGCGTCGTTGCCCCCTGTCGCGTCCCAGGCGCGGATCTCGTCCACGACGTGCTCGGCGAGGCCGGCACCCGCCTCACCGTGGCCGATCACGCCGACCTCCCAGTAGCGGCCCTTCTCGTCCTCGTCCTCCCGGATGGTCAGGTACGCGAGCGATCCGCCGTCGAGGGCGGCCATGGAGCCCCACCCGAAGTGTGGGGTGAACCCGGGGCGCTGGCCGGGCAGGCGGGACAGGCCGTTGGGCAGCACACAGGCCAGGTACAGGTACAGCCACTCCCAAGCGGAGCCCTGGCGGAACTTCACCCCGGTGTAGATCTTGGTCTGCTGCTCGTCGAGGACGGTGCGCAGGGCGTCGCGGTCGACGTCCTGCTCGCTGAACGTCTCTAGGCGCACGTTGCCCTCGCCGTCCATCGGCACCAGCGTGTACACGTCGTCGCACACGCCCTTGCGCAGAGGGATGAAGGTGGCCATCTCGCAGGAGACGGTCTTCCACGTCTCCCCGTCGCGTTCGAAGGCGAAGGAGCGGGAGATGCTGCCGCGGATGCGCATCGGCAGGACGAGACGTCCGGCGGGGGCGAGCTGGTCGAGGATCTTCACGGGGACGTCGCCGGCGCCGACAGTGAAGATGATCCGGTCGTAGGGGGCGTGCTCAGGCAGGCCGGCCGCCCCGTCGGCCATCACCGCGGTGGCGTTGTCGACACCTACCTCGACGAGGTGCCTACTCGCGTCGGCGACGAGGTCCTGGTCGACGTCGAGGGTCCACACCTGCCCGCCGGGATAGACGATCTTGCCGAGGAGCGCGGCGTTGTAGCCGGTGGCGGCTCCGGCTTCCAGGACCCTGTGGCCGGGCTGGGCGCCGAGCTGTTCGAGCTGGGTGGCGACGATGGACGGCGCGGAGATGCAGGAGATCATCTCCCCGCGCTCGTCGTGCTTGATCGGGACGGCGTCCTCCTTGTACGCGCTCTCCAGATCGACGCCGGGCAGGAAGGCGTTCCGGTCGGTCGTGCGGAAGGCGTTGATGACGGCCTTGCTGCGCAGGTGGCCGCCGTCGACGAGCCTGGCAGCGAGGGCTTCGCGCAGCTGGCTGGGGTCGGTTACGGGTGTCAAGGTGGTCTCCATTCGAGGGAGGCTAAGGTCCGCGGATACGGACCTGCGGGTAGGCACGTCGGCTCCTTCTCCGGTGGAGAAGGCGACGTGACGGCCGAGCCACGCGGTGGCGGCCTGCGCGTCGGCAGGTACGCCCGCGCGGTTGAACGCGAAGATCGCGTGATGGGTGATGACGCCCCGGACTCCGCGTATCAGTCGGCCGTCGGCGGCGAGCCGGCGCAGGTGACGGCCGGTGTCCTCGAACGCGGCGACGCGCTCGGCCCAGCCCGCTTCCGCGTCGGGGCGCAGAGCCGCGTCCGCGTTCATCAGCCGCCGCATAGCGCAGACGGCCTTCTCCAGGGCAGGCCCCTGGGGCGGGGCGACGGGGGGTCGCAGGGCGGCCCACTGGGCGTAGACATCTCCGGCTTCGAACGGGTCCAGCCCGGCCGCGCGGATCATGGCGGACAGCAGCATCACGCTGCGCTCGCGGGCGCCGGGAGTACCGGTCTCGGCGAGCGCGGCCGGGCTGTCGGCGCAGAACAACTCGTGCGCAACCGCCATACCCTCGGGGCCGCCGAAGGCATGAGTCTCCGGCTCGTACGTCCCGCCGGTCCAGCCGGTGATCGCGTGGTCGGCGACGAGCTTGTCCAGCAGACCGGTGGTGGGTTGTTCGGTGCGCAGGCGCACGCCGGCGTCCTTGCGCAGGAAGTGAAAGCGGTGCTTGGCCAGCGCGGTCGCCAGGGCCCGAGCGGCGTCCACATGTGGATCGGGGAAGGCCACGGATGCGTGCCACCAGGATGTGGCCGGGGGAATCGGCAGATTCTCATCGTCGAAGGTCATAAGTAGGAAACTCCTTGCAAGGTGGAAGGTTTGGGAATCAGGTGAGCAGGAGGGCGCGGCTCCAGCCGGTGGTATCGGTGGCATGCAGAGCGAGTTGGGCTCCAGCGCGGCCTTCCATGAAGCCGGGTTTGGGCAGGTGCTCCCAGTCGGCGGTCAGCCGCCGGTGCAGGTCCTGGATAATCGGGGCGAAGCGATCGGGCGAAGGACTGTCGGCGGCGACCGCGCGGGTGAGCGTCAGTAGGCCGGCCCAGCCGTGGCAGAGCGTGGAGTCGGTGATGCGGGCGAGCCGCAGCGGGTCGGTCAGGATGGCCGCAACGGTGTCCTCGGCCACCCGGCGGCGGGCCGGGTCGCCGAGGGCGAGCGCGGCGAGCTGCTGGGCGCGGGCGATGCCGGGCTGGCCATAGCACCAGGACTGGCGGGCCGGCTCCGGCGCGGCCGGCTCGTTGGCGTCCAGGTGCGCTGCGGTAGACCAGTAGTGGACGCCGTGCCGGTCGAGCCACGTTGCGAACGTGCCAACGGCTTCATCTTGGCCGGGAACGCTGACGCCGGCACGCAGGGCGAGGGAGAGCACGGCCAGGGGCCCGGCGACGCCGTGGGCCAAGCCGTTGTTGCCGTGCCCGCCGGCCATCTCCTTCCCGTTCGGGCCCACCGCCGACCACCACCCGGGCAGCATCCGGCCGTCACTGCGGGCGGGGCCGGCGAGCGCGACGAGGCAGGCGAGCACATCGGGCAGCCGGGGAGCGGGCGGTTTCCGGGACAGCAGGAGGGCGGCAAGTCCGGTCAGGCCGCGGATGAGGTCCCATTCGGCGAGGTGGGGCAGCACGCCGGCCGCCTGACGGCGGCGGGCGGCGGCGAGCCGGGCATCCACGACGCGGTCGACGGCCGCGCGGACATCGTCGCCGGCCCCGTTGGCGCGAGCCAGGACGAACTCCAATGCCGGGGCGCCGTGGAAAAGGCTGGCGTTACTTCCGGTGCTGACCCCGCGTGCGGTGGCCTGGGTGAGGTGGCGGCGGGCGATGGACGTGTCATGGCGCTCGATGTCGAGCAGAGCCATCCCCAGGGCGCCCTCGGACAGGTCCTGCGTACGGGGCGCGGTGGTCCTGGTCATGAGTGCCTGGCTAGGGGGACGACGATGCTGTGGGCCCGGCCGCCGATCCACCCGTCCGCGTCCGGCGGGGGCGCCTCATGCAGGGTGGCGATGCCGAAGGGACTGGCGTCCAGGTGCGCGCGCAGGAGGTCCAAGTCGAGGGCGCGGGTGAGGTCGAGGGGCAGATGCTGATCGTCCTCCGTGAGCAGCACCCGCTCCGGCACCCGAAACCGATTACGCCAGGAATGGAGTTGGTCCGCCCACTGCTGGAGCGGGGCGGTGCGGGCGGGCAACGTACGGCTGCTGATCTTCCACCGGGCATCGGTGAGGATGGTGCGCCGGTAGGTGAGGGCGGGAGTGAAGGGCAGGGCCCAGGCCGCTCCCCAGTCGAACCAGGTCACCTGCGGGGAGGTCGCCCGGCTGATCTCACCGAGGAAGCGGGCCATCGGCGGCGTGTAGTTGTGCCACAGGAAATTGATGGCAGTGGGGGCCAGCAGCTCCAGCGGCTTGCCCGTCGCGGACTCCACCAGTTGAGGGCGGCCGTCGGTGACGGTGACCGAGAGGTCGCGGGGGAAGAGGACGTGCGGGGCGGGACGGCGGAATTCGCCGACGCTCACGACCCGGGGCAGGGCCTGCGGCGCGCGGGTGAGCAGGTCGGCCGGCACCCGGCCGGCGTGGAACGAGAGCTGCACGAGTTCCGCCTGCGGATCTACTGTCGGCAGGTTCGCGTACGTCGCCTCGGTGCCAGGGAAAAGATGCCAGAACCGGCCGGTCATCGATCCGGCCGAGCGAGAGACGGTCAGGACACGCAGCCTGAAGTCGCCCCGGTCCAGGGCCGTGACGGAGGCGGCGTGGACCTGCGCGGCCAGTTCGAGGTGGGGCGCCAGGCCGTGAGGCTTGTCGTCGGCCGCTGCTTCCAGTTCCTCGATCATCGCCCCGGTCACCGCGACGGTGCGGCTGCCTTCGGCGGTAGCGATGCTGGCCAGCTCCAGCAGCAGGCGGTCACGCCGGGACATCGGCCAAGGGGGTTCGCTCGCCTTGACGAACCCTGCCGGTAAGCCCACGCCCCGGTCAGGGTCCGTGGCCACGTCCACCGATACCGCCGTGTTCTCGCCGTAGCGCTCGGTAAACCGCTCGATCCACCGGCGCCAGGCCGGTGTCCCGTTCGGATGGGTGACCAGGCGGGCCAGTACGGTCGCAGCGGTCTCCGCTTCGATCCGTACCTGCTCGGGCAGATGTACGTCGGCATCCAGCCGCAGGTCGCACGCCGTCCGCAGGCCGGCTGCCTGAGCGCGTGCCTCGGGCGGCAAGACGTCGGTGGGGTCGGCGACGGTGGCGGGTGCGCGCAGCGAAGAGCGCAGCAGCCGCACCCGCAGCAGTTCACCGAGCAGCCGGTCACGCGCGGTGTCGCTCGCAGCGGGGAACTCCGCAGCCAGCTTGTCGGACAACTGGCGGTATCCGATGGGCGATCGGGCCAGGTCGAGGATGAGACGCAGTGCGGGGCTCAGAGCGAGGCGGAACTCCGCATCTCCCTCCGAGGGCACATGGATGTGCCGGTCGCGCTGATAGATCAGGGTGTTGACGCAGAGCTCGGTGTCGGCCATGCACGCGGCGTCGCTCTCCCGGGCGCTGAGGACTTCCTCGAGCCCGGCTGGCTCGGGTCGGGGCACGGCCTGGTGCTCGTCGCCGATGCGGACGGACGTGGTCTGGTCGAAGGCGAGCGGGGCGACGCCGGCGAACAGGCCGTAGGGGGTGGAGCGGCGTGCGTAGCGGATCGCGTAACGGGCGGTGGACAGTGCCGCGCGGCGCATCCGGCGCGCCTTCGGCGTGCGGCCGTCGATGATGGCCTGTACCTGCTCGGCGAGGTGAGGGCTCGCCTGCGACACGGTCCGGCGGAAGTCGGCGTCGGACCACACCGTGCTCAGCCACGCGCGCCACTCCGTCGCGGGCGCCGTGGCCGTCGGCCAGGGCGGCATGGCGGGCTCGGTGGTGTGGGCCGCGGCGCGTAGCATGGTCTGCCCCGTGGCCTCGTACAGTCTGGGCCGATGCCGTGTCATCAGGGCTCTCCTCGTCTTCTGGCGTGGCGGGCGGGGCGGGCCGGACGGGTAGAACCCCCGTCCGGACCGCGTTGCCGGGGTGATCCGGCTTACGAAGTGGTGCAGGCGCTGGGGCAGGAGCTGCCGCAGGTGTCGCCGGTGCTGCACATCAGGACCGTCTCGGTCGCCGGCGTGCCCTCGATGAAGGTGATGTCGAGCCCGAACGGGTCGTCGTCGGTCTTCACGAGGTCCGCCGGGGCGGGGGCGGTCGGCTTTTCGGTCTGGATGGCGGTCATGCATGCCTCCTTGGAGTGGGTGGTACGGGATGCCGGGGCCCGGTCGGGCCTCGGGGTCTAGTGCCGGACGAGCAGGCTGGCGAAGTTGCCTGGTCCGTGGGGTCTGGGATCGGGATGCGGTGCTGTCAGACCGCTGCGGGCTGCGCCAGGGGGGTGTTCTTGGCGGCGTGGCTCAGTACCCGGGTGAAGTGCTCGGCCCGCTCGTTGCCCTCGGCCTCTTGAGCGCGGAGGTCACCGAAGTGCTTCCAGTACCGGCGGCTGACGTCGCTTTTCATGATCCACTCGGCGTGGAAGGGCAGGTGCCCCTTCGGGACGAAGCCGAGGCGGTCGCGCAGGCTGAGCATGCAGAGGAGCCGGTTGGACGACATGAGCCGCATGTACTCCTCGGTCTCCATGTCCTCGGGCTTCCAGATCTCAGCGAGGTCATGATTGGTGGATACCTGCGCCAGCCACGCCAGCTGGTTGCCCGCGAGGAGCGCCTCGTTTCGTTCGGCCTGGTGCCTCGCGTCCTGCCGGAGCCGGGCGGCTCCGACCACGATGGTCGCCAAGGAGACTGCGGTGCCAGCAGCGAGGACGCTGGTGGTGAGCTTCATCACGAAACGGTCCTTTTCGTATGAGGGGGATCGGGGCGTGCGGCGGATGGGTGAAGTGGGCGGGGCTCGCTGGGTCATGCGATCGCCGCGAGCACGACGGTCGAGGAGTCGTCGACCGGATGATCCTGGGCGCACCGACGACGCACCTTCTCCAAGCCCGTGGCGATCGGTGACAGCCCGATGGATGCCCTTCGCTGGTCCAAGGAATCGGGCGCGCGCACCGGGCACAGCTCAACACCTGCCGGTGCAAAAACCTGTTGAGTCCCGAACTCCTGGGGGCGACCGCTGTTGACCAGGGTGCGGTCGTAAAGGTGGGCCCAGTGCTGGACGCGCGCGTCGCCGTCCTGGACTGCGCGCTCCAGCAGGGTGGTGGCCGCCCGTTGAAGATCGGCGTCGTCGTCGGCGTGAAGAGCCAAGCTCCAGGCGGCGCGTGCCGCTTCGGTACCGACGAGGCGGTGGCCGGGCCAGTCGTGTTCGGCCAGGACGCGGCGCAGGACCTTGGTATCGGCGTGGTCGGCATGACGGTCTTGGCCGAGTTGGACGGCGTCGAGTTGGTTGCGCAGGCGCTTGGCTCTGCGCGCTGCCGCCTTTGTGGCTCGGTCAATGAGTTCGCGGGCGAGGTCCGGCCGCAGAGGTTCGGCGGCCGTCACGCGACGTTCCGGCTGTCTGCGGAAGACTGCGGTTCGTGGACCCGGCAGGATATGAGCGCACTCAGTCCAGAACGTCGCTCGGCGATGAGTTCGAGGCGAGCGACGCGCTCCTCGTGCTGCCCCGTGCCCGATCCGCGCACGTCCCAGCCCATGTCGGTGAGTCGGAGAAGAAAGGGGGCGATCGGATCAACGCCGAGGGGCTGGCGGGCCAGGGCCTCGGCGCGCACGAGCGGCAGGTCGAGTCGTGCGGCGAAGTCGGAAGCCCACAGGGTGATCAGCAGAATGGTGTCGTCGGAGCGCTCGGGCAGGGTGTGGCTGCAGCTCAGAAAGAGACACGGGCCCGAACCCCATCCGAGGTCAGGCGCTCGCTGCGGAATCATGCAGGCCAGCAGCACACCGTCCTCGAACAGTCCGGCCGGCTTCGCCTGCGGTTTGCGGAACAGGGCTGGGACATCGGCACGGGCGGGCACCGGCAGGCTGCGCATGGTGAGCCAGCTCTGACGGTCCTGGACGAGCGCCGCGGCCTCGTCCCGCTCGGCGTCCGTGCACAGAGTCCGCATCTCGTACACGGCTGATAACCGAGGGGTGCGCTGGTGGAGTGATGTGGGCGCGGTCACGGGTGTCTCTTTCTCGTCTGGAAAGGCGTTCAGGGGACTGGGTCCCGCCGGTCCCCGCGGGGGACGGGGGCCGGCGGCACGGGCCCGTGCACGGCGGTCGGGATTCACGGGGTGCCGCGCACGGGGGTTCATGCGGCGGTGGGGTCGGGCTGCGCCCAGGCGGTCTCGGCCGCGAGGCGCTCGGACCACTGGATGTCGTCCTCGTCGAAAGCGGCGTCGGCCAGACGTATTCGCTGGACTTCACCCGTTCCTGCCGGCGGGTGGGTGTGCTGGATATCGCGCCACAGGCGCTGGAGGACGTACTCGCGGTCGAGGGCGTGGGCGCCGTGCAGCTCCATGGCGTCCTGGGCGGACGTCATGGCCCACTGGTGGCCCAGGTACTTTGCGTTGATCAGATCGGCATCACAGGACAGGCCCTGGTCGAGGAGATGCACGGACTGGTAGGCCAGAATGCGTGCCGCGCGCAGGCGGGCCTCCACGTCGCCGACGCGGTCCCTCAGGACCGACAGATCAGACAGGGAGCCCTGGTAGCGGGGCCGGGCCTTGAGGTAGGAAGTCGTGGTGGCCGCGACAGCCTCGTGGATGCCCAGGCTGACAGCGGCCAGGTTGGGGCGCCCATACAGAATGCTGCTGCTCTGGGCAACGCTCAACCCCTGGCCGATCTGTCCGATCACGTTGTCGACGGGGACGCGGACGTGATCGAGGTCTAGGCGGCCGGCGGAGAAGCCGTGCAGGCCGAGGCCGGGACGGTGGGCAGGGACGGAGAGCCCATGGCGGTCGGATTCGACCATGAACGCGGTCAACGCCTGAGAAGTACGCAGGCCCGCCTCGGCGGTCCGGGCGAGCACGAGGTGGGCGCCCGCGAGATGGCTGTTGCCGATGTGTACCTTGCTGCCGGTGATCACCCAGTGATCACCGGCGCGCTCGGCGGTGGTCTCGATGCCGCCGATGTGCCCGCCGGCAGTCGGTTCGGTCACCGCGATCGACAGGAGCAGTGAACCGTCCGCCACCCCCGGCAGCCAGCGGCTCTTCTGCTCATAGGTGGCGAAGTGCAACAGGGCGCCGACGGGGATCAGGGTGGCCTGCAGGATGGCCGCGGCAGCCGCCGAGACGCAGCCGATGCGGTGGAGCAGGACCGTCTTGGCCACGTGGCCGGCGCCCAGGCCGCCGAAGGCGGACGGGACGGTGACGGCGAACCAGCCCCGTGCTGCCATCAGATCGGCGACCTTGCGCTCCACCCTGCCCGGAGCGGCTTCCATCCGTACGGCGCGCGGCGCGATGTGCTCGGCCGCGAAGGCGTCCGCCTCGTTCCACAGCAGTTCGTGGCGGGCGGTGAGATAGGGGCGCAGCGCCGGGGGTGTGGTGGGTGTGGCGGGCATGGTCGTCTCCCTGTCCCTGGGTGAAGTTCGCGCGGTGGAGCGGCCGGGGATCGCTAGCGGCTCCCGGGTGGGGGCGGTGGAGCGGCCTTAGCGGACGGGCGCGGGGGCGATGTGGTCCATCACCTGGGCGCCGGTGCTGATGACGATGTCTCTGAGCCGTCGGGCTTCGCTCAGGGGCCGCCTTTCGGGGTCGATGACGCAGACGGTGCCCAGCACGGTGCCGCTGTCGTGGATGAGCGGGGCGCCGAAGTAGGAGCGGATCCCGACCGCGTCGACCACGTGGTTGCCGCTGAAGCGCGGGCTGGCGTGCACGTCGTGCAGCGGGAGGGCCTTCTTGCGGGCCACGACCTCCGGGCACCAGCCGTGGTCGTGGCTCATGGTGCGGCCGACGATGACGTATCCGCTGTCCGCGGGCGGCTGGTGCAGTCCGATGAAGGTCTGCTCCTCCAGGAACAGGTTGACGAACCCGTACAGGAACCCGGCCTGCTGGGCCATGTCGCGGGCCAGCTCGTCGAAGTCCTGGCTGGCAGCGGTGGACACGCCCAGGCGCTCCAGCAGCTCGTACTGCTGCGCCAGTTCGCTCGTCTGCTGGTGCTGCGGGCCGGTGACGGGGGCGCCGGTCGGGATGGACAGCCCTTGAGCGCCGTTGCGCATGCCGCGTTGCGGCAAGAAAAGCGAGGGCTGGGCGGTCTGAGGTACGAGGTGGGGGTCGTTGGGCTGATATGACATCAGGCGTCCTGGAGGGTGGTAGTAGGTGTGAGGTGATTGGGGCCTGCCGGTGCGTACTTCACCGCGTGGCCGACAAGGGTCAGCAGGACGCCGGCGATGTGGCTCGGATTGCGGGCGTCGCAGGTGACCACCGGTACGGAGGTGGGGAGTTCGAGGGCGGCGCGGACCTGTTCGGGGTGGTAGCGGTGGGCTCCGTCGAAGTGGTTCACGGCGACGACGAAGGGCAGGCCGATGTCTTCGAAGAAGCTGACGGGGGTGAAGCTGCTTTCCAGGCGGCGGGTGTCGACCAGGACAACCGCGCCGACGGCTCCGCGGGAGAGGTCGTACCAGAGGTCGACGAACCGGTCCTGGCCAGGCGTGCCGAACAGGAACAGCTCCAGAGGCACCGGAGCGTCGGGCAGGCTGAGGCGGCCGAAGTCGAAGGCGACCGTGGTGGTCTGCTTGGCCTCGACGCCCTCCAGGCTGTCCACGTTCGCACTCGCCTCGGTCAGGTATTCCTCCGTGCTCAGCGGCGTGATCTCGCTGACCGCGCCCACAGCGGTGGTCTTGCCCGCGCCGAAGCCCCCTGCGATGACGATCTTCAGCACGGTCGGTGCACCGGCATGCGAGTGCGACGGAGTCCGCACGCCCACGGCCGGGTCATCCGGCTTCGGGGTAGGCGATGGCATCGGGCCACTTCCTTTTCAGGGCCGTAGAGAGGGCCGCCAGCAGTTGTGTGGAGGGACGTGCATCCGCGTCTGTGCCGGACGCGGCGTAGGGGGCGGTGACGGGGACGACGAGGGCGTCGGCGTCCAGGAGGTCCGAGACGAGGATCTTGACGGCGGTGACGGGGCGGCCGAGCCGTCCCGCCAGCTCTGTCACCGAACGCCGGTGCTCCCGGCACAGGGAGAGGATCTCTGCGCATTCCTCGGCCTGGCCCGGCCCGGGCCGTCCGTGCCCGGCGTCCAGCACGGTGTCCAGGCCCAGCTGGTGTCGCGGCCTGGTACGACCGCGCGTCAGCGTGTAGGTCCGCACGAACGTCGAATCCTCGGCCGCATCGCCGCGAGCGCTCACCGGACCTCATCACTCGTGCCGACGCGGACGGGGATCTGCATGTAGCGGGCGAACTTCGCCACCAGGCGCCCCATCTCGAACCCGACGGCGCCGGCGCCAGCGTCCGTGGTGGCGATGACGGCGAGGACGGTGTCCACTTCACCGCGTTCGTTGCCGGGGTGGCCTTCGAAGGCCACGCTGCGCCCGGCGCTCTGGACGAAGAACAGGCAGTCGTCGCGCTCAACGATGACCTGCCGGGCCGGCCTCTTCTGGTGGCTGGGGCCGGTGATGTTCGCCGCGAGGGAGGCCACTCCGCTGAGCGCGGCCGACAGTTCGTCCGCCCAGTCCTTGTCGACTTCGCTGTCCAGCAGCCGCAGCCCGTCCCGCGACAGCAGGACGGCGTGCGTGACGCCCGGAACGTCGGCGGCGAACTGCCTCAGCAGCCAGGCCATGTCCTCCCGCTGATGGCTCGGCGTCGCCTCGGATGTGGGCGCGACGCCGGTCACGTTGGTCATCTCAGGGTGGGTGCTCATGGGGATCGCTCCAGAAGAGGGAAGGGCCGGCGGACATGTCCGGGCCACCGGGAACGCGGAGGGAACGGGTGACGGTTAGGGCCTGGGGTGCTCTGCCGAAGCGGGAGGAGAACCGGCGGCCCCGCCAGCCTCGATGCCGGTGCGGAAGGCGGCTGCGAGCCCTGGCGTCGCCGCAGCCGCAGGGGCTTGCTCCCGCTCACGTGGTGGAGGGAACGCACCGGCCTGCCGCGTACGCCGGGGAAGGCCGGGGGCGGGAGCAGAGTGACCTGCCTCTCCCGCTCCTGGCGCGCCCACGGCGATTGGGTGCTGGACCTGGCCTGCCGAGGGGGCGGCCGTCGGTGCGGCAGCCTGCCGGGGCGGTGGAGTGGAGGGGCGTGCCTCCCGGCGGCGAGCGCCCGCGTCACCGACGGGGGGAATCGCTACGAGGAGCCGTGCCGGAATGATGACCAGGGCCGTGGTGCCTCCCGTCGCGTTCTCCTGCAGGAGAACGGACAGCCCATGCGACTGGGCGATCTTCGCGGCGACCAGCAAGCCGAGCTGTCCGGCTCGTACCTGGCCGCTGACGTCGACCTCGTCGGGGGCCTTGAGTAGACGGTTCATCTGTGCGCGCGTCTGAGGATGCATGGGGATGGCCCGGTCCTCGACCTCGACCGCCAGCCCGTTCGGCACCCGCTGCGCCCGCACAGTCACCTTCGTCACCGGATCGGAGCACTCGCAGGCGTTCTCGATCAACTCGGCCAACAGGTGCGTCAGGTCCGGACCCACATGTCCGGGAAGACCCAGCTCACCGCCCACGGAACCGGCCGCGACCACCACGCGCGGGTACTGCACCACTTCGGAGATCGCACCGCGCAGCGTGGTCGTGACGGGAACCGGCCGACGCACGCTGCGCAGGGACTGCCCGCCCAGCACTGCTGTGCTCTCCACCTGACGCCGCATCCGCGTCACGAGGTGATCGATCTCGAAGATCTTCGACAGCAGCTCCGGGTCGTCGGTCAGCATCTCCAGCTGACTGAGTGCCTCCAGAGCCTTCCCGACCAGGGCGTGCTCCCGCATGGCCAGGCGGCGCAGCACTTCGAGAAGCACCATGGACTGGGACTCGTCGTGCACGCGTATCAGCGAGGCGACAGCGTGCACCTGGAGTGCACTCAACACCTTTTCGACCCCGGCGTTCGGACTGGCCGACTGCGGTGTCGGCATGTCCGGCAGCGGCGGTCGTGCCCCTCGGCACAGCTCGTCTGCTGACCACTGCACCGACTTCTCGACGGCCGCCGCAACCACTGCGACCGCGGTCAGCTCCGCAGCCCGTCGTTCCTCTACGGCCGCCTGCACAGCACCAGCGGCCGTTCGTACTCCACGGGCCGCTACCAGCGCGACGCCGGTCAGCCCGCAGGCCAGGCCGACCAGGAGCCAGCCGAGAGCCACCGCGGCCGTCGACCAGACGGCGAAGGCGGCACCCAGCAGCGCCGCAAGAAGCAGCAGGGGCAGCACCACGGCACGACGGACGCAGTGCACCGTGAAGGCATCGGTCCGTGGCGACCGCCGTCGGCGGTGGCCGGTCGCGGCTGGCCGTGTCGGGAACGCGCTGTCAGACATGGGAATCCTCGTCGGTGGGGAAGGGCGGCTAGGCGTGCTGCGACGTCAGGGCCTTGCAGGTCTGTCGCGGCCCGCGTGAGAGGGAACGGGGCGCCGGAACCGCGACCGCGCCTCCGTGAGGGGAAGACTGCGTGGACAGCTGATGAAGGAGCCGGGCGCTCTGGATCAGGCCCATGTGGCTGAACGCCTGCGGGAAGTTCCCGAGCTGGCGCTGCTGGACGGGGTCGTACTCCTCGGCGAGGAGTCCCAGGTCGTTGCGCAGCGCGAGGAGACGTTCGAACAGGGCGCGGGCCTCATCCAGGCGGCCGGTCAGGGCCAGGGCATCCACGAGCCAGAAGGAGCAGAGGATGAAGGTGCCCTCATCGCCCTTCAGTCCGTCCACCCCGGCGTGGTTGCCGATCGTCGGGTACCGGCGCACGAGCCCGTCCGACGTGGACAGCTCCCGGCGTACCGCGTCCACGGTGCCGATGACGCGCGGGTCGTCGGGCGGAAGGAAGCCGACCAGGGGGATCAGCAGCGTGACAGCGTCCAGTTCCTTCGAGCCGTAGGACTGGGTGAAGGTGTTGCGCTCCGGGTCGAACCCCACGGTGCAGACCTCGTGGTGGATCGTCTCGATCTCCCGCACATTCGGCCCCGACCGGGACGACTCCATCAGGGCGCGCGGCAGACCACGCGCCACCGCGGCCACATCGCTGTAGTCGGCCTCGGCGCCGGCTTTCACCGCGCCGATGAGGCTCCGCCAGCGCTCCTCGTTCGAAGAAGAACTCGCAGCGCCCAGCTGGTTCTTGGCGGCAGGCAGCCAGGGCTTCACCAGGCGCAGGAGCATCTCCGCGTCGATGGCATCGAACAGACGCTCCTCGTCGTCCGCCACGGACTGGCGAAGCGAGCCCGCCAACCGTGTCATCGTCTCTATGGTGCGACTGGCGACCAGCATCAGGACTCCCCCGGCGGAACCGGCAGGACGACACACGCCGTGGTGGGGACGTCCAGCTCCATCCAGACCGTCTTTCCTTGGCCCGGGCCACGCTCGACTCCCCAGCTGGCCGCCAACGCGTCTACGAGAAAGAGGCCCCGGCCGCCCTCACGCTCCTCGCTCGGAGGGCGCTGGCACGGGCGCCTGCTGGAGGGATCCTGTACTTCGACCCGAATGCGTCCGCCGGAGTGGATCACCTTCACCGTGAATGCCTTTGCGGCCTCGCCACGGCAACCGTGGGTAACCGCATTCGCCATCAGCTCATGGGCTCCCAGAATCACCGCGTCCGCGATGGCCGACAGCCCCGTATGAACCATCAAGCGGTGAAGTTGGTGGCGCCCCCGGGTGACCGCTGCCGCTTCAGCCGGGTACACCGCTACAACCTCGAACTCACGCATGTGACGTGGGATTGGCATGATCGCGACAAGGGCGTTGGGGGTGGCCTTGGCGGACCTGTGAACCGGAACCTCAATGGTTTTCTCCGGGCGCTGACGAGCGGCGTCGGGGGATTGCACGTTCATCAGCTCCCTCTCTTGGCCCGACAAGGGCGGCTAAATTCCGTCACCACCCGGGAGCGGTGGTGTTTTTCGGCCGGCTAGTGCGAGGCCGAAGGCCACGTCTCGCTCATCCGGGCGGATTTGGGCTGAGTAAGGCCGTCGGGGAGTGCGCCTGCGGCGAAGTCGTGTTGTACGCAGGAGTTCACAGCAGCGTCCGGCCGACGGGCGCCGACGGGAGGAAGGTCCCGGGTAGGCCATCCGGCACGGCGTCAGCCCTGGGGTCCATGACGGGGAAGCCGGGGGGTATCGGAGTCCTGGGGCTGCCCAGGGCGCGCAGGCACACACGGTCGCCGCGGAAGCCGGTGCGGGCATGGAGCCAGCGGCTGTTATCGATGATGTAGCCCTGGCCGGCGTTAAGGGTGATGCGCTGCTGGACGGTCTCGATCGCGGTGCGCAGGTGGGCCAGGTGCGGCTGGAGAAGGGGGCTGAATGCGGCGAGGGCGTCTTGGCGTAGGCGGATGGTGATCCGCTCGCCTCGGTGGCGAGTGAAGATCTGGGAGGGGTGTCCGCCGCCGTCGCCGTAGAAGGCCGTACCGGGAAGCGTCATCATCTCCAGGGCCTGAGGTGCGCGTTCGAGGAGGAAGGTGTGGAGGGCCCGACCATCGGTCAGGAGCACGTCTCCGCCGGAGTCCGCGGGCTGCTGGCAGACCAGCAGCATCAGACGGGGCGGGCTGGGGAGGCTGGAGCGTTCGGTATGAGCGAGGAGTTCCCCGGTACCCAGCCCCGCCAGCCCAGGCCGCTGAGTGGAGGCGCCTCTGTCGCGGATGGTGGTCAGCGCGTCCGGGTCGCTGTCGCGGTGCGATACCAGCGTCATCACCTGCCGGGCGAACGAGAGGACCTTCGTCCGCGTGTCCAGGCCCTCGACGGTGGCGATACCCCGCGTTCGCACGAGTTCCATCACGGTGGTGATCTGGCCGAAACCGGTGGCGAGGGGCGCGGCGTGTGCCTCGAACAGGGTGAGCGAAGGGGGCGTCATCGACGTGCTCCTCTGAAATCGGGCTGGACGTCCAGCCTCCGGACGAGTGGCGGTCGGCGTAAAGCGACAGACTGTCGATCCGGACAAAGGTGGCAAGCCGGGCTTCGCTCTGCGAGCGAGTGCTACGTTCCGAGGGACATGCCCGCCCTCACATTTCAGGGACAGCCCGTGTACAAACCGTCGCTGTGGCCGGTATCCGTCAAGGGCGTTGCCCTCGACTCCCAGGCGCGAGTGCTCCTGCTGCGCAATGAGCGAGGTGAGTGGGAACTGCCGGGAGGCCGACTGGAGATCGGACCTGAAGGCCACGGATCGGCACCGGCTGACGAAAGCCTCAACGCCACTTTGGAACGGGAGTTGCTCGAGGAAAGCGGCTGGACGGTCAAGGCCGGCCCTCTGCTCGACGGCGGTACCTGGATCTACGAGCCGATCCCCGGCCGTCGGGTCCTGATCGTTACCTACGGCTGCACGGTCCTGACCCCCGACCATGTGCCGGTTCTGAGCCACGAGCACAAGGAGATCGGGCTGTTCCACCAGCACGAGATTGCTGGCCTGACCATGCCCGAGGGCTACAAGCACTCGGTCGCAGCTTGGTACGCCCACCCTGGAAGGTAAACCGCCATGGACATCACCACCTCCGCTTCCGGGTCGGCCATGCGTCGGTCGGCGAGGCTGGTCTCCTGGCGCTGGGCAACGCCGGAGGCCCAGGCCGTCCTCGCCACCCGCAATCTGGCTTCGATCTTGAAGTACTACCGGCGCGTCCACGGCATCAGCCAGCTGCAGACCGGTGACCTTCTGGGCTATGACAAGACGTACGTCTCCGCGCTTGAACTGGGTAAACGGCAACTGAATGATGTCGGGAGCCTGCGTCACGTCGCTGAGCGGCTCGCTCTGCCCGCGCACGTCTTGGGCGTCACCGACCCTGCCGATACCGACCACCGGGCCATGGTCCAGTTCGGTGCTTCCACCGTGCGGCTCGCCGAGGTCGCCCGCCAATGCGGGCATGCGGCCGAGGCCGTTGCCGAACTGTGGCCGCTCGTCGCTCGGCTGGAAGCCCGCGCCCGGGGCGGAAGCACCGAACGCGATGTCCTGCGACTCCTCGCAGATGCCTGGCTGAGTCTCGGAACGGCCCTGGGTAACGTGCTGCCCGAGGAACGGCTGGCCACGGCCGCTCACTGGACCGCCAAGAGCCTGGATGTCGTCCGCGCCTTCGACGACCGGGCCCTGACCACCACCGCCCTGCGTATGCACGGCAACGAGCTGCGCAAGGCGGGCCTGCTCGGTGCCGCTGTCGACCGGCTCACCCAGGCGGCAGCCACTGCTGCAGACGCCGAGCAGCGAGCCGCGGTGCTGCCGCTCCTGGCACGTGCCGCTGGCGCCCTCGGCAACGCGGCCTTGTTTGACCACACCGTCCGCGAGGCCCACCAGCTCCTCGACAGGGTCCAGCACACCAGCCTCGTCAATCCCAGCGCCCTCTACGAGATCCGCCTTCGGGGCCTCGTTTCCACGGGCCGCACTCGCGACGCGATACGGCATGCCGAGTCCGCCCCGCCCGCCCCGACCATCGCGGTCGCACCCCAGTGGCGTGTCATCGAACTCATCACCACTGGCCGCGTCCGCCTCCTTGCCGGCGACAGCCACGGCGCTACTCAGCTTCTGGCCTCGGCTGTTCGCGAGGCTCAGGCCCAGCGTCTTCCTCATCAGCTCCAGCGCGTCCAGAGGACCACCGCCAGCGCGCTGCCCGACACCCATGACGCCGCCACCCACGCCCTTAGGCAGCTCCGCGTCGAGATCGCCGCATAGCCGAAGACGGGTGCCACGCAACGGGGGCGGAGCCAGACATCCTGTTCCCATCGGGGCATCTCCTCTCGGGACCGGCAGATCAAAACGGCCTGTCACCAGCGCAGTTCGACGGCTGACGGCTGGTGCAGTGCCACGAGTCTGGATGCGTGTCGGCTTCGAGGGCATCGCTGCAGCGATATCGCTGCAGCGATATCGATCTCCACCTAGCCTGGTATCACGGCTGGGGCGAGCTGGATCGTGACAGGAAGAGCCGAGGTGGACATGTCGGGGAGACCAGGGCGCGCGTGCGGGCGGTGCGGGCAGCCGCTCAGCCGGTACAACCCGGATACGCGCTGCTCCACCTGCGCCCGAGCCGATGCGTCACCGACCATCCCGGACCGGGCATGGCGCGACGAGCAGGTACATCGGGCCCTTGCCGCCTGGGATTTCGGGGCGGTCTTAGGTCTGGTCCGGCGCCGTTCCGGGCTTTCGCAGAAGGCCGTACGGGAGCTGACCGGACTGACCCAGGGCTTCATCTCGGACCTGGAGCGCGGCCTCAAACAGGTCAACGGGCGGGACACGATCATCGATGTCCTGACCGGACTGGGGCTTCCCTCTGACCTGCGCCCGCTACTCCTCGTTCCCTTCGCACAGGCCGACTCACAGCGACTCGTCGAGGCCATCGACCCGGCTCTGCCGTGGACTGCGGCTCGTATGGTGACGTCACTTGAAGCAGCCGTCGGAGGAGCCATGAACGGATTGAACCGTCGCAGCGTGATCGCCGGCCTGGGCGGGGCCGGTCTCACGCAGTACATCTTGCAAGCAGCCATCGCCCCTCCTGAGGCCGTCGCCGCCACCGCCCGGAACGGAATCAGCGTCTCTGGCCAACTCCTCACCAGCCTGCAGTCCACCACTGACGCCCTGCGCCAGGCCGACGCCAGCCACGGCAGCGGCAACCTGGCCCGAGCCGCTACAGCGCACCTCAAGGTCCTCCTTCGGCTCCTGAAGGAAGGTGACTTCAACGAGGCGACGGGTCGGCGCCTCGCATCGGTGACTGCGGACACTGCAATCCAGACCGGCTGGTACCACTTCGACAGCGGCGCCCACACCGTCGCCCACAACCTCCTCCTCGGCGCCCTGCGGGCTGCCCATGCCAGCGGCGACAGCAGGCTACGGGCCGGGGCTCTGTCCTTCCTCGCTATCCACGGCTACTCCGCCGGCGACCCCCGTGAAGCGGTCACCGCCGCGCGCACCGCCCGCCAGGTCATCGCAGACCAGGACGCTCCAGCCCTGCATGCCATGCTCCTCACCCGCCAGGCCCGCGGGCACGCGCGCCTGCGCGAAGACCGCCTGGCCCACATCGCGCTGGAAGAGGCACAGGTCCTGTGCGCCCGCGGGCGCGGAGAGGACGACCCGCACTGGCTGTACTGGATCAACCCTGGTGAGGTCATGGGCCAGACCGGCAGCTGCTTGCTTGACCTCGGCTGTCCCGAGCAGGCTGCCGAGGCGTTTGCCGGCGCCCGCAATGCCTTCAGTCCGGACGAGATCCGCACACGCGCGCAGTTCCTCTCCCGCGCCGCCACCGCCCAGATGCGCGCCGGCGACGTCGACGCCGGATCTGCCACCGGACACGAAGTCCTTACTCTCGTTGATGGCGTCCGATCTGCGCGCCTGGACGACAATCTCGCCTCGATGCTCGCCGAAGCCCGCCGCTACTCCTCGGCGGCACCCGCCCTGGAACTCGTCGACCGCGGTCGGGCCATCATGGAAGAACGCGCCGCATGATCCTGGTCCTTTGGGATATTGACCGTACCCTCGTCTACACCGGTGACATCGACCGGCGCGTCTACAAAGAGACGTTCACCAGCGTCGTCGGCCGCCCTCCGACAGCTCTGCCCGCCCGTGGTACCGGGGTCACCATGCCCCTGGCCGTCCGCGAACTTCTGCGCGTCAACCGTGTTCCCGAGCAGAGCGTGGAGACGCTGGCGGCCAGCATCATTGCCGAGCTTCCCGACCGTCTCGCCGGCCACCGGGAGCTGCTGGCCACCGAGGGTGTCATCATGCCTGGAGCTGTGGACGCGCTCGCCGCGGTCCAGCAAGCGGAGCACCTGATCCCGACCGTCGTCACCGGCAATCTGCGGGGCAGCGCCGAGACCAAGCTGTCGGAGCTGGGCCTCGTGGGCTACGTCGACACCACCATCGGCGGCTACGCGTCCGACGACCCCCACCGTCCGGCTCTCGTGCGTTTCGCACAAGACCGAGCAGCCGCGAAGCATGGGGGCCGGTTCAGTCGCGACAACACGGTGATCGTTGGTGACTCGCTGGAAGATGTGCGCACCGGCCTGGAAGGCGGTGCCAGGGTCGTCGCGGTCGCCTCAGGTACCACCACCGACCAGCAACTACGCGACGCAGGAGCACAGCACGTACTGCCGGACCTCACCCACACCGCCAGCCTCCTCCGCCTCATCGACCAGGCCCAGACTCCCTAGAGAGGGCGGGACGCCGACGCGGGTCGCCCCAGGGGGCTTGGGATGAGTTCCTTCCGCGACGGCGTCGTGACCGTGAGTAGAGGATCGCTGCCGAGGCCGAACTACGCGCCGCCCTACCAGCTCGGCCGGCTCACGGTGTCCACAGCGGGGAGACTCGCCGCGGCGTCGAAGAGCTGGCCACCAGCGACGCTACGCCCCCAGGCACACCGAGTTCCCCCAGAGCCCAGTCGAGCGAATCAGCTTCGGCGTCGCACATCCTGGCAATCAGGGCGGTCTGTTCAGGCAGAAGGATCCTCCTGGGGATCACGATCGTTTCGCGAACCCGGTCGAGAGGCAGGCCCCGGCGGAAGCCCTGCGCGGCGGGGCGAAGCGCATCCTCGTTCGGCGGAAGTGGGAAGCATCGCCGGGCGCCGTTCGAGACGACGATCCCGGCGACGTGGACGTACTCCGCCAGCAGAGGCCCCAGCAGGTCTGCGAGCGCATCGGTCTTGGCGGCGAGCGACATCTCGGCGAAGGGCGTCGGGAAGTGGAAGAGGCCGCTGTGGTCCTCGACCCAAATCCACGCCGTGCCCGCTCCCGTCGTCTTGACGCACTTGCCGCGCACCTTGCCCAGGAGCCTCCTGCCCTGGTCGCTCTCCACGGTGTCCCCAGACAGGATGGTGCCCAGGGGCGCCTTGCCGGGGTGGACGGTCAGCCGCCTTCCGGCGTTGCTGAGTACGTCGATCGAGTCCCCTGATTCCGCACACCGCTGAGCGGCCTCCGCGGCCCGCCTCTTCCAGCTCTCGAAGTCGTCGCCGTTGAGGTGTTCAGGGAAGTTGCCTTCCCAGTGGATCTCACGCCCCCTGTCGAGGGCGAAGAGGTGCATCCGGCAGTCGTTCCGGAAGCGCTCGTAGTCCTTGAACTTCTGGTCCTCGGCGAAGGTGACGACCTCGATGAAGACGCGGTCGATGCGGACGTCACCGGGGCCACCGCTGTCCTTCGCTGGCTCCAACTCGACAGGGAGCCCTCGGGCCGCTCCCATGAGTGCGAGCCGGGCCTGCGTTTGGGTGTGCAAGAAACGAGACAGAGTGACGTCCTGGCGGGCATCCCGCTTGACCGTGGCCAGTCCGCGTACCCGGACCTTCTCCAGGTAGGCGTACGCGGCCCACCACCTCACCGCCTCCACCCATGCTCCTGGCGCGGCTCCGCTCGTGAACTGCAACACCGGGGAGGACCTGCCCAGACCCACGAAAGCGTCGCCGGTCCGACCCGAGGCAGAGGAAGGACTCACGGCCCTGGGCAGCCAGCGGCTGTCGAAGAAGGCGGTGAGGCCGGCCACCGCGCGTTCGGTCACGGCATGACCGGCGGCCGTGAGGTAGTCGGCGCCCTCCGGGCTACCGAACCACGCCGCCCAGTCGATCGGCCGGAGGCCCTGGTCGATCGCCCGCCATATCTCTTCGTCACGAAGGTGCATGCCCGTCATCATGTAGCACCCGCAGACGCGGGCGCGGGATTTTCCCGAGGCCCCAGCGCCTCTTTCCGGCCCGCCCTGGACCAACCCTTCCGGTTCCCACACCACAGCACTTGGGGACAGCGACCGGAGAATACAGGCCATGACCCCTCCGGTGCCCGTTTGCGGGAAATCTCTTATCGTGCCCAAAGCGGGCGGCTCCCCGCTGCGGGCATTCGCTCACGGCAGACGACATTCAATTGCAAAAGACTGGAACCTCGGGCGGATTCATGTCAACGTACAACGTCTCGGAAAATACCAGGTCAGAGGAGGGGTGCTCGACGAGTAAGGCTCGGAAAGACCGAAATTCCAACCATGCGAGACTCTCGTTCTGGCGCTGCTTAGGGGGTCTGTCTGCCTGATTATGCTATCCGATAAGCGGACTCTACCGGACTCTGTGTGTGCGTCTGTTCGGCTGGCCTATTCGGTGAGGACCTGCTGTAGCGAAGCTAATGCCACGACGTCGCAATTCTCGCCCATATTGCGACGCACTCTGGGGTCGCGAATAGGGATGTGGCCGGGCAACGGGTATTTCTCAGCGCCTCGCGGCGCGAAATCTGACCGCCTCGTAGATGGCGGTCTGCTGGTGCTCGTCGCGGACGGCGTGGCCCTGGCTCTGCGCTCGTACCGGATGGATTCATGACCGAGGCTGCCCCGAGCTCCTGCCGATCTCAACCGACACAGCGCGCGCAACATAGCCGACGATCACCGGTTAGCCAAACCGGCGATGGTCAGGACTATTCAGGTGTTCGCCTCCGACTGTGCTTGGCGGTGGAGTCGTAGCGGACATGGGCCTCCGGGGCCCGCTTTGCTTCGTCCCTCACAGGAAGTGCTCCATGCCTACACGACCATTGCTCGACCCCCCGGCCGTGCCCGAACCCACGAGCGCTGTACGGACCTGCTTCCTCAGCGTCAAGGACGCTGCCGCGTACCTCGGCATTTCACCGCACACGCTTTATGTCTGGCGGCACCGACGGCAAGGGCCGCCGAGCTTCCGCTTGGGCCCCCGTGGCCGGGTCATGTATCGGCGGACAGCTCTCGACGCCTGGGTCGATGAGCAGGAAAGCGCAGACTCCCGCTCCAACCCTGCTCTGAGTCCGCTGAGTACACCTCCGCTGCGACGTAACCCCGGTGCTTGATGCCTCGAAGGTTGTCGCGAGCCGTTTCGCTCCCTCCTGAAAGGAAACAAAGTTGGCCGGCTATATCGAGGATCGTTGGCTCAAAAAGAAGAAGGATCCGGTCACCGGGAGAAGGGAGAAGACCGCTCGCTACGGTAAGGGCAAGCGGTACAAGGTCGCCGGCGTGCCTGGGGTGCGAGACCGATCCTTTGACGTGCTGGAGGACGCCAAGGCGTGGCTTCGCCGCGCCGCTACGGACGAGGAGCGAGGTGAGTTCGTAGACCCGCGTGACGGGTCCATCACGCTGGCCGACTACATCGCGACGCACTGGGCACCGGGGCGAGGCGGTGCTCCGAAAACCAAGGACGGTCAGGAGCGTAGAACGCGTCTCCATATCGTCCCGTACCTGGGTCAGCTTCCGCTCAGGAGTATCGCCGCAACGGATCTGCGGGCGTTCATAACCAAGCTGGAGTCGACAGTCTTGTCGGTTGACTACCAGCGCGGCATCCTGTCCGAGCTTTCCTCCATTCTGGAAGCGGCCGTCGACGACAAGCGCCTCGTGCGCAACCCTATGCACGCGAAATCTGTGCGGTGGCCCAAGTCGCCGCGGGAGCGGCGCGACGCGTGGTCGATGGCTACGGCACTGCGGGTCCGCGATGCCATCAACGAGCGGAACAGGATCGCTGTCGTGGTCGGCCTGGGGTGCGGGCTCCGCCAGGGCGAGGTGTTCGGGCTGAGTCCTGAGGACGTCGACTATGTACGCGGCATGCTTCACGTTCGGCGCCAAGTGCAGGCGATTCACGGAAGGCTCTACTTCGCCCTGCCGAAGGGGAAGAAGATCCGCACGGTGGATCTGCCCCCCTCGGTAGCCGAGGAACTCAAGCGTCACATCGAAGCGTTCCCGCCGGTAGAGGTAGAGCTGCCGTGGGGGAAGCCGGAGGGGGAGGGGGAGAAGTTCTCCCTGCTGCTCACCACGCGCTTCGGCAACGCCGTGGCGGTGAACACATGGAACACCTATACCTGGAAGCCCGCCTTGGCCAAGGCGGGAGTCATCCCGCCACGTGCCGAGGGGGCGAAAGCCTGGCAGTGGGCGGCGGCCCCGAAGGACGGTTTCCACGTGCTTCGGCACACCTACGCCTCGATCATGTTGGAAGCCGGAGAGTCCGTCGTGACCCTGGCTCGGTGGCTCGGACACTCCTCGCCGGCGATCACCCTCGGTTACTATGCTCACTTCATGCCGGAAGCTGGTAGCAAGGGGCGCGGCACCATCGACGGTCTGCTTGGGGAGCGGGGAGACCGGCTCGCCAGCCGAAACTCCCCAGATTCTCCCCAGCGCCGTTGACCGGTGATTTTTGCCTCTACGCCCCGGAGAGGTCGTCCGTGGATTGTAAGGCTGAAGAGATAGGTGGCCTGGGAAAGTGTTGGAAGAAGTCGTAGCGACCCGCTATGTCACACCCCTGCGGGAGGGCGGGTCACTTCCCGGGATCGTCGAGGCCGACGACCTGGGCACGTATGTCATGAAGTCGTCTACCTGGTGGCGCTGATCTGCATCGATGCGGCTGTACCCGCCCCTGACCTGCGCGGATAAGTCTTTCAGCGTCTTTCGCGATCGTGCTGCGTTACGCGGTCGATTCTCCCCAGGCGCTTCCCAGGACCGTCGATACTCCCCAGATTCTCCCCAGGAAGTGACGCTGCTACGGCCTGGCGGCACGGGACGTCATGCCGCAGGAGGCGCTGCCAAAGGGCAGGTTGAGTGAGTGCCTTGCGCGAGCAGAGCAGAAGCCTGGCGCCGAGCGGATGAGCGCAAGGCGCGAGTCTGACTCTGCTTGAGCAGGCTCAAGTTCGAATCTGCCGTCGGAAGCCGACGTCTTTGCGATGACTGCGCGCGTTGAGTAATGTCCCCCGGATTGGTGTCGCCGTGCAAGATCAGGTGGCCCAGTTCGTGGTGACGTAGGTGGCCTCCGGCGAGCACAGCCACACCGCGGCGGCGGCGACCTCTTCGGACTCCGCCAGCCTGCGCGGCGGGGTGACGGCCTCCTGCTGGGCGACCATCTGCTGCTGGGCGACCATCTGCGTGCCGGCCCGTGCGACTACGCCGTCGAACATGGCTGTCTTCGTCAGCGCGGGGCACAGTGCGCTGACCCGGATGTTGTCCGGGCCGTAGCCGACGGCCACCTTGGACAGACCGACAACACCGTGCTTGCTGGCCACGTACGCCGGCGCTGCGGGAATGGCGTACAGGCCGCCGTTGGAGGCGACGTTGACGATCGCCCCGCCGCCCCGCCGCCCCGCCGCCCCGCCGCTGCAAGGCGGGCAGTTCATACTTCATGCACAGCCAGGTGCCGATCACGTTGACCCGCAGCACGTGCTCCCACTCCTGGAGCGTCATGTCGGTGAGGACCCGGTTGTGTGAGGGGATTCCGGCGTTGTCGACCGCGAAGTCGAGCCCGCCGAACGCGTCCATGACCCGGGCCACCGCCTGCCGGACGGACGCCTCGTCGCCGATGTCGACGGCGACGGCCTCGGCCCGACCGCCCTCCCCGGCCATCAGCTTCACGGTCTCGCGGGCACGGTCCAGGTCCAGGACGGCGACCGCGGCGCCACGCCGGGCGAAATCGAGCGCGGCAGTGCGCCCGATTCCGCTGCCGGCGCCGATCACCAGACCGGCTGTGCCCGAGTAGCTGCTCATGCCAGCGGCTCGTGGTTGACCCAGATCGCCTTGTACGGGTGACGGGCCTGCCAGCGCTTGATGAGGTCGAGTGCCCCGGGCATCTTGAACGTGGCGTTCAGGGCGTCGAGGTCGGCCAGGCGCAGCTGCACGATCGCGGAGGCCACCGCCACCGGAGCATGGTCGTCACCCGGGACGCGAATGTGGTGCCGGGCCGCGACCGACTCGACCAGACCGGAGCCCATCATGAGCTCCTCGAACTCCTTCAGATACTGGTCCAGCTCACTAGCGGGAATCGGATTGTCGAACGAAACGATCATCGTGTGGTGAATCATGACTGCAGTGAACAGGCACTTTCCGGGCACGTCCAAGAGCTATACGTTTTCGATCGATGCCATGGAGGAATAGGTTGAGGAGTAGGCTTGCGGGTATGCCCGATCTGGAAACGCGCGAGCTGGAGTACTTCGTCGCCGTCGCCGAGGAACTGCACTTCGGCCACGCGGCCGCCCGCCTGGCCATCGCGCAGCCGGCCCTGTCCAAATCGGTGCGGCGCCTGGAGGCCCGCCTCGGAGTGAAACTGCTGGAGCGATCCAGCCGAAGCGTTCGTCTCACCCCCGCCGGTGAAGCCCTCCTGCACCACGGCCGGCACGCGCTCAACGCGGTCGACGCAGCCGCCGAGAAGGCCCGCCGGGCCGGCGACCAGCAGAGCCAGCTGCGCCTGGTGATCAAGCCCGGCGGCGACGCGAACCTGCTGTCCGCCATCCTGGCCGCCTACGCCGGCCAGCCCGACGCCCGCCAGGTGGACATCGTCTTCGGCGGCGCCACCGACCGGGCCGATTACGTCCGCGACGGCCGCGCCGACCTGGCGCTGCTGTACGTGCCGTTCGACGACATGACCGGCCTGGACCACGAGACCCTGAAGATCGAGGGGCGGGTGGCGATCCTGCCGCCGCCCCACCGCCTCGCCTCACGGGCGCAGGTCACGATGGCCGACCTCGCCCGGGAAACACTGCCCCGCTGGAAGGGCGTGCGCTGGACCGGAGCACCCGAAACCGAACCGGGCCCCGAGGTCACGGATCTGGCCGAAGCCCTACAGATGATCAAACTGGGGCGCACCATCGCGATACTGCCCCGCTCGCTCGCGCAGCCCCTGCACCCCGACCTCGTGTACCGGCCCGTCACCGACGCGCCCAACAACGAACTCGTGCTCGCGTGGGCACAGGACGACCGCCGTCGCCTGGTCGCCTCCTTCGTCGTCGCCGCCGCCCAAGCGGCAGGGCGGACCTGAACGCTCCCCCCCCGCCTCCGGGGGCGGGGCGAAGCGCCGAGCCTGTCAGGGCCGGTGCCTGCGTCATACGACACGACCCCGGCCGCAGATGCGGACCTGGACGCCTAGGTGTATTGATCACGAACGTTGTTGACGGCAGACAACTGCCCCATGACACATGGCGGGGGTAGTCTTCAGCGCCCCCAACCGCCCGTGGCGCTCGGAAGACGCGATCCCCGCAGCCGCGGACGGGCAGTGCAAAGTCAAGTTGCACAGACCGGACCCAGCCCGATCACCTCCTTCCTTCACTGCCCACGTAGATTCGCCGCCCCCATGCAGCAATGAGGGACAACGGACACCGGCTCGGCGTTGATGATCTCCGAACCGAGGAGGGGAGGTGTCGGGTGAAGCTGTTCCACACGACGAAAGGCGGAGTGGCTGAGGTCACGTCGCGTCTTGCTGACGTCGAGGCGGATGTGCAGAGCCTTATCGAGGCGCACAAGGAGACGATGCTGGGGGTGCGGTTCCTGGTGAGCGAGTATGTGATCGACTGCGTTGACGGCGGGCGGATCGACTCGCTCGGGATTGACGAGAACGGTGCGCCGGTCATCGTTGAGTTACCGACCGCAGGTAGTCCTGCCCGTGATGTCCGTCTGGGACTGTGACCAGCACGTCCCTGGCTTGTTTACCGACCGTGTCCGGGACGTCTGTCATGTTCTGGAGTCGGTACGGAGGACAAGTGGCACGACACGTGGTGGTCGGGGACTTGAGGGTCCAGCAGATCGAGCGGAAGGACGGGCGGCGGTCGTGGACGATCGTGTGGCCCGAGGGGACGGTCTATGCGGAGGCGGACCGGTTCCTGCGTCTTCATGAGGTTCGGGAACGCAGAGGACGTACGCGTATCTGCTGGTGGACCACTTGTGGTGGCTGGAGCGCGAGTGCCTGGCCTTCGCCGCAGTCCAACTGCGGGATCTGGAAAGGTACATGGGTATAGTCGGCGTCGAGGTCCGCATGCCGCTCGGCGAGCCGTGGCGGGTCGGGAAGCGCCCATACGGCCGGTCCGCGCTGTCGACCGCGGCGGCTTGCCTGAAGGGCTTCTACCTGCACCAGTCCTCCCTCGGCATCAACGGCGAACTCGGCAAGAAGCTCGACAAGTCGCGGCTGCCGTCGCGGGTGGACCGGCGCCGTTCGTTCCTCGGGCATGTGTAGTCGTCGCTGCCCACCAACCCGCTGGCACCGAAGGGGGCTTGAGGATCGGTGAGCTGTGCGGGCTGCATCTGGTCGACCTGCATCTGCGGGAGAACGCGGCCTGCGGCGAGTGCCGGGCCCCTCACCTGCACGTCTGCCACCGGCCCGGTAATCCGAACCGGGCTGAGGCCAAGAGCAAGCGCCCTTGGCGGGTCGAGCACGGCATCGTTACAGGCGGGCTGATCAAGCGGGTCAGTCCGGCGATGGTGCACACCTACTTCGAGTACGTCACCACCGAGCACCCGCGCGGCGCCGGGCACGGCATGCTCCTGGTGCAGCTGCACGGCGCCGCTACCGGACAACCGTGGGCGCCGGTCGGGGCCCGGCGGATGCTCGGCCAGGCCGGGAGGCGCGCCAGGCTCGGGCTGGTGAAGCCCCCATGCCTTCCGGCACTCGTTCACGTCCGCGGTTTCGACGCCGCCGACGGCAACCTGCTCATCGCCCGGGACGCCGGCGGCTGGACGTCGGCGGCGATGGTGGATGAGGTCTACGGCCACGTCGATGTCCACGACCCGGTCTTCCATGCCGCTCTGCGCACGGTCTGGGGTGAGACGAAGTGACGGCGCCGTCGCTGCTGCCGCAGCAGGATGCCCGCACGGGACGAGCCGGCTGGAGGTGCTCACCACGCTGATCAACGGGCCCGAGTTCGACCCGGTGCTGCGCGGCGGGGTGCTGAAGATCCCGCCGACGCACCCGGTCTATCCGTGGAGCTGCACGGTCGTCGACTGCGCGGCCCCGCTGGCGGCGCTACGCGATGTGCTCGGTTCACGCCGAGCGGTGGCAGGAGGCGGAGGCGCGCGGGATGAGCCGGGCTCAGTTTCTGCGGGCGGCGGAGCCGCTGCCGGCCACGGAGATGCCGGAGGCGATGATGTGCCGGATCTGCCCGCAGCGGCCGGCGTTCAGCCTGCAGTTGGTGTTGTGCTTCCGCAACCGGTGGCTTGGCCACCTGAAGCGGCACCCCGGCGGGGGCGAGGCGGAGTTCGAGCGATGGCTGACCGACCAGCCGTCGGCTGCCGGGCTACGGTGAGTGCCGCGCGGACGTGTGCGACGAGCTGGCAGCCTCGCCGCTGGGGTTGTGCGGCGCGCACGAGCGCGGCTACATCCGGGCCGGGCGCCCGGGCGGGGCGAAGACGCCGAAGAACTTCTTCGCCACCTACGAGCGCCGTGATCGCCCTGTCCCGGTGACCTGCGAGGACCAGGTTGCCTTCCGCGCCTGGTGCCGCGCACAACTGCCGGTCCACCGCACCGGAACGGTCAACCTGCGCGGGCTGCGGCCCCTGCTGCGGGCCGAGTTGCAGTGGGGCATGTATGTCCACGGCCTGCAGCCCGTCGCCGTGTGGCATCTGACGTGGGTGCAGTCGCTCGCGGACGAGTGCCAGCGCCGCGACGTGGCGTCTTTGGCCGGCCTAGATGCGTCCGTCTTCCGCCGCGCCTACCACCAGCGCATGGTCCAGGAGATACAACAGGCCCTGCGGAAGATCTATTTCACCCCCTCCGACACCCGGGACGCCGGCTACATCGAGACCGAGCACTTCGGGGTGCGCTTCCCCCACCGCTCCAGCTACGTCGACCTCACCTGCATCACCCTGTGATGGCTGCGCGACCTCCTGTGGGATCACATCGCCGACGTGCTGCGCTCGCCCACCTGCCCGCGCCGCGCCCAGCCGGTGGACTTCGTGCGCCGCGCCGGCGCCGAACCGTCCGCGTTCTTGGAGGCCGAGGCGCCCGGCGGCGGCCACGACCCCACCATGCTGCGCGGCGAGCGCATTCGCCGCTTCGTCGCGGACCTGCGCAACCGCGAACGCCTCGGCCTGGCCTTCCGCGGACAGGCACGCCTGGACGGCAAAAGGGCGAAGGTCACCGAGAACTCGCGCCGGATGGTGTTCAACTATGGCGGGTCTCTTCTACGCAGCGCGCTGGACAGCGGCAGCGCCGAGAGAATCGGCCTGGACCGCGCCTTCATCGCCGCGATGCCGGTCGGAGGCCCGGGCACGCCCCGTAGCCGTAACCCCTTCCCCGACGAAGTCGCGGGTGCTTGCGGACGAGGCCAACCTGCGGCAGCTTGCCGTCGGCTACGACCCGCACGACCGGGGCCTGCGGGACATGTGGGAGACCATCATCGTCACCGGCCGGCGCGCCAGCGAGGTCATCCAGCTCCGGCTGGACTGCGTTGGCCGTATCCCCGACCATCTCCTGGACCGACTCGAAGAACGCCGCCGCAAGACCCTGGCCCACTTCGCCGACCGGCACGCCGGCTGCCCGCCCACCGCTGCCGAGCGCGCCCACCTGGCGCTGTTCCCCACCGACATCCTCAACCCCGACGGCCGCCGCGCGCTGTCCTACACTTGGTTCCACACCGGCTTCCGTAGCTGGCTCACCGACCTCGACCTCGGTGGGCACCACGTCGCCCACCGAGGCCCGGCACACGCTGGCCACCCGGCTGCTGCGGCGCGACCCTGACCCACATCCGCCGCTACCTCGGCCACATCTCCGACCGCATGGCCGAGCACTACGTCCACCTGACCCAGTCGGACCTGGACAACGTCCTCCAGCACGTATGGGTCGCCGGCCCCGGCACCATGCGTCCCGGCGAACTCCTCACCAGCGACACCACCCCGCTCACCCACGAGCAGGCCCAGGCCCTGGCCATCGACCTCTCTCGCCGCAGCACCCCCGCCGAGGGTGGATTCTGCACCTTCCAGCCCGTCGTCAACGGCGGCGCCTGCCCCTTCAACCTCGACTGTCACAACTGCGACAAGTTCGTCCTCTCGGGCGCCGACCTCCTCTACTGGCGGCGCAAGCGCGAGCAGTGGCGACTGCTGGCCGAGCGCGCCCCCGACGACACAACCGCCGACTACCTCCACCGTTACTTCGAGCCCACTGCCCGCGCCATCGACGGCCTGGAGAAAGCCCTGGCCGGCCTCGGCCTCCTCGACGACGCCCTCGCCCTGGACCTGGGTAAACCCCAGGACTACTTCCACCGCGTGTGGTCCACCACCTTCCGGGCCGCCGACCTCGCCGGCGTCGAGGAGAAGAGCGAGTACAGCGATACGTGCTCAGCCGAGGGCACCGACCCCGGACAGGACGTCGCATGACCACCGCCCCCGCACCGCGCACGGCCGCGGCCCTGGCGGCCCGTCGCCAGAAGACCGGTGCCGCCCTTCGGCGCGTTCACGACGCCGTCGCTCGATTGCGGCGTGAGAAGGTGCAGGTCAGCGTCGCCGCCGTCGCCCGCCGCGCGGACGTCTCACGCACCTTCCTCTACGACAACCCCGAGGCCCGAGCCGTCATCGCCTCGGCGATGGCCAAGGTCGGTGAACGCCGCGTCCGGATGCACGCCGAGCAGGACGACGAGCACGAGGCGACCTGTCGCGAACGCACACTGAACGCAGAGGACGCCCTCAAGGCCGCCCACGCGGAAATCCTCAACCAGCGCACCCGTATCGGTGAACTCTCCGGTCAGATCCGCGACTTGGAGGCCGAGCGGACCGAAGAAACCATCCAGCGGATTACCACGGGGAACACCACCCTCAAACAGCGGGTCCGCCGGCTGACGACCGACAACCGCACCCTCGATGAGCGCCTCCAGGCGGCCCGCTCCAACCTCCGCTTCCAGGACCGGCGCATCACCGACCTCGAAGCCCGACTCGCCGACCCGCTCGGTTGACTCTGGCAGACTTCCGGAATCCGATGACGCACGCACGCCGTGACACCAGCTTCGGCTTCCCCGGAGGACACAGTCCAGCCAGCCTCACTGCCATTCATTGCACGGCCGGACCTGCGTTCCGGAACGTCCTCCAGTACTGACGTCGCTTCTCGTTCCTCACGACGACGCCGAGACGGGCCAGTTCCTCACGGAGCTCCCGAACGTCGTCGTCGGAGGGACTCTTACTTTCCAACGACTCCTGGCGGGCCTTGAGGAGGGCGTTCGCACCCTCCGGGAGACCCGGAGTATCAGGGACCCAGCGGCGGAACTTGTCCTTGTACGGATCGGCGTCCGCCCACACGTAGCCGTGCTCGGTGAAGGCGTCGGCAACGCGGCCGACGTCCAGGTCGCACTCTTGCCGAGTGAGCTCGCCACTGTCGTGGCCGAGCAGGACGAGTTGCTTGCCGTCCCGGAACACCGCGGCGACGGCGTCGCGCGAGAACTCCTGCGCACGCCCCTTGCTCGTGAGCACAGCGCGCTCATCCGACAGGCGAATCACCAACTGCTCGTGCTGGGCAACAAGTCCGAGGGTCAGCCCTGCCACCGAACCCGCGGCGGGCAGCCACGGAACGGGGACTGACGCAACGAGCTCGGCCGGTCCCTGCAGCGGTACACGGGGAAGCGTCACAAGCCAGTCGGCCAGGAGGCCGACCAGCCACCCGAGACCCGCCCCTGCCAACACGAAAACGAAATAGACGCACACGGCGCCCCACGCCGACTGGCCGAGCACGGTGAGCCGGTCACCTCGCGGGCTTCGCTCAAGTCTCTTGCGCATGCTCATGTTCCCCCTTGCTCCTGCTGTCTCCGTAAATAATAGACCGAGTACTCGGTCTATTATTAGCCTGAAGGGTCGGAGGAGCCGAGAACCGACCAGAAGGGGACCACGATGAGGACAGTCGATCCGGCCAGACACCGGGCACGGCGTCAGCACATCGTCAACACGGCAGCCGAGCTCTTCGCCGCCAGAGGATTCGAGCGCACCACCACGGCAGAGATCTGCAAGGCCGCCGGCATGAGCGCGGGCAACCTGTTCCACTACTTCCCCAACAAGCGCGCGATCTTCCACGCCGTTTTCGAGGACGAGGACGACAACGCCACCAAGGCGGAGCGTCTCTCCGCCGCCCGCGCCGCCGACGACCCGTGGGCCGCCCTTCTCGACACCGTGGACCTTCTCACCGTCCCTGCCATAGAGCCGCTGGTCCCCGCCCTTGTCATGGAGGCGATGATCCAGGCATACCGCGACCCCGATCTCGAAGTGCTGCTGAGTCGTGACAACGACGAGGAGCGGTCCACCGTCACCACGCTGTTGCGGAACGCAGCCGCAGCAGGCCAGATCGACCCCGCCCTGGACCCGGACGACACCGCAGCATGGGTCATGGCTCTTATCGCCGCTCTCTACACCAGCGCCGCCACCGACCCATCCTTCAGCCCGGCCGACCAGCTCCCTACCCTGCGCCTGATTCTCCAACGCTTCCTACGGCCCAACTCGCCCCCGGAGCCGCAGCTATGAATAAGCGCCACAGACGACCCGATTCAGCGGCAAACACGCAGGATGATCCTCCGGCCGTGTCTGCCACGGATAGGCATACCTCGGCATGCACGCCTAGCACTCTCGGCGATGAATCGTCGCAGTTCAGAGCCGGTATCCGAGCTCCTGCAGTCGGTAATGTCGAGTACAAGCGCGGCACGGATGTCGGCGTGATCAACCAGGGCCTCTGCTACCTGTCGTGGCTCACCCGGCACCGGAGCGCCTTCGACAGCCTGGTCCGCGACAGGCTCGGAGTGCCGACCGCAGCCCAGGTCCTGTGGAGCGCCCCCGCCTGATCTGTGTCGCCGGCGACTTCACTCGCCACGATGCGCACGCTGTGCGCGAGCACCGTCGCAGCATCGAGAATCGGGGGCTCGGAGCTGTGCCCCGGGCCCCCGATTCCCCTCCGCCTTTCCCTTTCCTGCCGCGCGGGCCGGGCAGCGCCGCCCGCCGGGCTGGACCTGCCCGGCGGGCCAGTACTGCTCCAGTCCGCCTGGGAGGGCATGCCGCAGTTGCTCGCCGCCGCTTGCCCGGGACCGCCGAACTTGGTGGACGGGCTGTCAGGCGGTGCGGTAGCCAGCCATGATCGAGGCCGGGTAGCGGCTGCCTGCGGAGCCTTGGGGGAGGACTTCTCGGATGCGGGCCAGGTCGGTCTCGGTGAGTTCTACGTCGGTGGCACCGACGTTCTCCTCCAGACGTGCGGCGCTGCGGGTGCCCGGGATGGGGGCGACGTCCTCGCCCTGGGTGAGCAGCCAGGCCAGAGCGAGCTGGGCGGGGGTGATGCCCTTGGCGGCGGCGAGCTTTCGGAGCTGCTCGGCGGCGTTCAGGTTGTAGGCGTAGTTCTCGCCCTGCCAGCGCTCGTCCCAGCGGCGCATGTCGCCCTCGGGATACTCGTCGGCGGGCTTGACCACGCCGGAGAGAAAGCCGCGGCCGAGCGGCGAGTACGGCACCAGGCCGATCCCCAACTCCCGCAGGACCGGCAGGATCTCGTCCTCTACCTCGCGTTCGAAGACCGAGTACTCATACTGAAGGGCTGTGACCGGGGTGACGGTGTGGGCGCGGCGGATGTACTGCGGGCCGACGTTACTCAGGCCGAAGTACTGCACCTTGCCCTCGGTGATCAGGTCACCGACAGTGCCAGCGACCTCCTCGGCCGGTACGTGGGGGTCGGAGATGTGCTGGTAGAAGAGGTCGAGGGAGTCGGTCTGGAGGTAGCGCAGGCTGTTTTCGGCGACCTCGCGGATGTTCTCGGGGCGGCTGTTGACACTGCTCCCCAGCGTCTTGCTGGTCATGTCGAAGCCGAACTTGGTAGCCAGGATGACCTCGTCGCGGAAGTCCTTGACTGCGCTACCGAGCAGCGTCTCGTTGCTGCCGGTGCCTTGGCCGTACACCTCGGCGGTGTCGAAGAAGTCGACTCCGAGTTCGTGGGCGCGGTGGATGGTGGAGATGCCGTCCTCGTCGTTCGAGGGGCCGTAGGCCATGGACATCCCCATCGCCGGCAAGCTCGACCAACTCCGCGACGCTCAGCGCACCGGGTTTCTCGACCCGGCCTGGGAACCGGTCGACGTCCTCGCCCTGATCAACCAGATCGCCATGACCTGGGCAGGTCAGCCCGAAATCGCCGCCGCTGCCGCAGACCAGGCCGTAGCCCCTCCATCGCCGCCCGCCGCGCCGCACTGGTGGCAGCCGTCGAGCGCATGTTCCCTCGCCCGGACTGAGAGCGACACTCAAACCGTGCGGTTTGACGCATACCTCGGGTGTGTCCGTCGAAGATGGCGTCGCCAACGGATGACGGCACAGCCGAGAGTGGCGAACGCGTGGTGAATATCGTTGCGGATCTCCCAACGGATACGCAGGCGGAGGAGCCAGTGCGGCAGCGCGATCGGTCCTTCCCGCGACCCAGCGGCAAACCAGGGCCGTGCCACCGCGCCAGGCAAGCGCTCATCGGCATCACCGGCTGAAGGGTGAGCGGAGCGCCACGGCGTCCGCCTGATCACCCTTCACGGCGCCTATGGGCCGGGCAGGCGTGTCTCGTACGCGCCGACGAGCAGCCGTCCGCCGCGGTGAGCCAGAGCAGGGCCGCGCACAGGAAGGCCGTTACCGCGAAGATCAGTGATTGTGTGCCGGAGTCGTCGCGCGCGCCGGCGACGAGCGCGCCTGCCGCTGCCAGTGCCAGTGCGGTGGCAGGCAGTGCACGAGGGGACCGTATGACGTCGGGTGCGCCGACCACAGGTGGCAGCAACCGAGTCGCGAGTCTGTAACAGGCACAGGCCAGCAGAGTGCTCCCCAGTACATCGCTGGGTCGGTGATGGTACGTGGCCAGGACGGCGCCACCGGTGACGGCGACCCACAGTGTGCCGGTCGCCAGCACGTAGGGGCGAACGCGCGGAGAAGCGATGAGGGCGAAAGCGAGGGAGAGCGCGGCGGCGATGCCCACATGCCCGCTGGGGAAGCTCGGATCGACGAGGCTGACATGCGCGCCGATCAGGTCGGGGCGGGGAAGGAACATCTTGCCGGCCTGTGTGGCCGCGAGTGTGACCGTGACGACTCCGGCCGCCGCGCACCCTTGCCACCAGTTCCTTCGGATCAGAGTGATGGCCGCGACGGCTGCCACGCCCACGATCAAGGTCGGCGTGGCGCTCTGGTTCAGCGGGGGCAGAGCCAGCGAACCGTAAGCCTGCCCGGACCAGTCATAGATCCATGCCGGGCCGGCTCCGACGCCCTCGGTGAAGAGGGCATTCTCCGCCCGTTGTCCGAACGGGTTGCAGACCGCGATCAAGTAGACCGCCAATACTCCGACGAGGCACAGCAAAGCTGAGATCCATGGCCGTGTCGTCCGCTCAGACCCTGGTTCGGGTGTGGCTCCTGGTATCGGGCCAGAAGTGTCCGGTTGCGTGGACAGGGGCGAGCGGTCTTGCTGTGTCATGGTTCTCTCTTTGTCGGTCCGTGCTTGTCGGCGGCGGTTCGGCCCCGAAGGTCCTTCGGCTTGTGGTGGGCGGGCGGGCTCCGTCGAGCCGTCAGGGGTTCTGTTCCTATTCGAAGAGGGCTTGGCTCCGCTGACGCTGGGCGGTGATCGCCAGAATCGGGAGGGGCGCGACCAGGAGGAGGAGGACGACCATGTCCGGCAGAGACCGCATGAACCCGTTCGGCTCGGCGACGATCGCCTGCGTGCGGACGAACGTGAACGCCGCGACAGGGATCAGCCACCGGTAGTCCCCGGTGGCGGTCGTCGCCACCCACGCCGCGATCAGCGCGGTGAGTTCCAGGGCGAAAAGTCCGCGTTGGAAGGTCGGACTGACGGAGATGACGTGCAGGCTGCCGGCTACGAACATGGCAAGCACGACGGGCACCAGCCAGCAGTAGGAGCGGCACCGCAGCCGGCCGGGACGGCAGGCCGCCAGTGCGGCGCACACGATGCACAGCATCCCCGACAGCACCAGGTCATGGGCGGTTATCGGGGTGCCCAGTCCGTAGTAGCCGAGACCTGCCTTGCCCTCGCCGCCGAAGAGCGTACTGCTGTTGAACGTGGCACCGGCGTAGATCATCGCTGCCGCGGCCGGCAGCGCGATCCACGGCCTTCCGCGTAGCAGGGCGATCAGGCAGATCAGCGGAAGCAGCCCGTAGGGCAAAAGCCGTGTCCGCGTTTCGGGCCCTTGCGCCCACGGGTACCAGCCGGAGAAGTCGAACGCGATGGCGTGCCGGCCGGGATCGATGTGCAGTGCCCAGTGCCACACATCTTGCAGGTACGGCACCAGCGCCAGCGCGGCAAGGACAAGAGCGGTCAGATGAAACCCGTCCAACCACCACGGCCGGGTCGTGTCCTCGACGACGGCACGGGCGCGGGTCTGCACCCCGGCACGCGCCAAAGCGACGACCTCCCGCGGCGGGGGCCAGGAGCGGCCGGGATACGCCTCGGCCAGGCAGGCCAGCAACTCCTCTCCTCTCCGGGAACGGTAGGTCTTGGGATAGGCCGCCAGCAGCAGTCGGTTCATGCCGGCGCCACTCCGACATCCCGCGAGTGTCCGATGACGACGGCCGCCGCTTGCTGCATTCGCAGCGCCTCCCGGCTGAGCGTCGCGGCGCCGTCCTCGGTGAGCCGGTAGTGGCGTCGGGCCCGCCCGTCCACGATCTCCTCATGGTCGGTGGCCACCAGCCCGGCCCGCTCCATCCGCTCCAACGCGCCGTAGAGGGTGCCGACGGGGATCCGGAGCCGCCTGTCGGTGGCCCGCTCGGCAGCCTTGATGATGCCGTAGCCGTGCAACGGTCCGTCCATGAGCGCAGCAAGGATGAAGTATTGCGGTTCCGTCAGGGGCGCATTCTGCCGTGTCATACATCAAGCATATATCGCGCTTCGATATATCAGTCCATCCTGTTGGGCGGATCGTCGTCTCGTTGGCGTTGGAGCGCGCAGGCCGGGGCACGGTTGAGTTGTGTCGAAGCTCGGTTATGGCGCACCTGGTCGGCAAAGGCCGCAGTGCCCCCGACGGTGTTCGGGTTGATCGTCGGCCTGAACTGCGGGGTAGTCGGTGTTCAGGCGTTGATGAGACCGCTTGACGTCCGGCGCGTCAGGACATTGCGGGCGTCCTGACTCGCTGAAGGCCGAGTGTCCTCACCGCCTGACGCGGAGGATCAAGGCGATCGCGTCCTCCGGCGGGGTTCCGGGAGTCAAAATCTCCTGCAGGAGGAGGCCGCGGAGCGCGGCGATGGTGACCGTGGCCACATCCCGCGCTTCCTGCGTACTGAGCCCTTCGCGTTCCGCGAGTGAGGACAGCGTCAGGGCAAGGTCGCCCAGTGACTCCACGAACTCATGGAAGTCCTCTGGGCTGTATGCGGCCAGTCCCGCGACGTAGAAGAAGGCGCGGGCGCGCGACAGATGTTCCGGCCGGCTGTAGGTGCGCCAGATCGCCGCGACGAAGTCGTCGAAGGCGCCCTGCTCCGCGGCTTGCAGAAGCGCCTCGTTGTCCCGGGTTCGCTGCGCCTTGAGCATTGCTGCCAGGACGCCGGGGAGGGACCCGAAGTGGTAACGCAGCAGGGCGTGGGTGGTCTCGGCCCGGGCGGCGATCTCCCGGAGCGACATCTCCGGCGGGGGAGGGGCTTCGCCGAAGGCGTCGAGGAGTCGCGTCAGGAGCCGCTCGCGCGCGCCGCCCTTGGGTTCTGAAGTTGACAGGATCACTCCTACAGTTTATCCATTGGATAAAAATGATAGGCGGCCTGGCGCTGTTTCGCACATGGTCGCGGTCAGCTTGCGGTGCGGAGGAGCGGCCTTGGGGTCTGCTCGGGCAGCAGCCGTGCGGCGTCGATGTCACCGCCGACAACGGCATCACGCGGCCCGATGCTTCCGGCACGGGCGTGAAGTCAGTCCTCATTCTGTGGAATCGCAACCCTCGAAGGCCGGGAACCGCGCCCCGGCCTCACCAACGCCGTCCTCGTCGACCAGGTCGGCCAGATCGTGAAGGACTTCAGATGAGCACTATGTGGCAGGGCTGTCTGGCCCACACTGACTACTTCGTGATGCGCTCCAGCGGTGGGCACGACTACGGCATTTGGGTCACCACGCCACCGAACTACGATCCTGCCGCGGCGCAAGCACCTGTCGTGTACGTCCTCGACGGCAACTGGACCGTGGGGATGACCGCCCCACTCATCGTCACGCAGCTGGACCCGCTGCAGCCGATTCAGCCCTACGTCCAAGTCAGCGTCGGATACGCGGGGAAGGAAGCGGAGCGCTGGGAAGAACTGCGCAACCGCGACCTCGTGCCCCCCGGCGAACCCATCGCGAAGGAGTACATCGACGCGGTGGAGACGGGGGTGGAATCAGGTGTGATGACTCGCGGGCAAGCCGACGCCTACCTCGCCGAACTGGGCGACAGCCGCGCCGACATGTTCCTGGACTTCATCACCGACGACCTGCACCCGAGGATCGAACGCGACTACAGCACCGCTCCAAGCGGTCACGGCCTCTTCGGCTACTCCTACGGCGGACTCTTCAGCCTCTACGCCTGGCTCACCAAAAGCACCTTCTTCGAGAGCATCGGCGCGGGCAGCCCCGGCGTCCTCAACTCCGACAGCCAGGTCTTCGCCCTCCTTGAAGCCATGGGTGACACCCAGCCCGCCACCAAGCTCCACGTGACCTTCAACGACCGAGAGATCCTCGGAGACCTGGCCGTCTACCAGAATCTCTCCAAGAACGTGGCCACATTCCTCCACCGCCTCACCTCACGGGGCGGCTCCGTCACCAGTGCGCTCATGCACGAAACGCACGTGACCGGGCTGCAAATATCGTTCCTCAGCTACCTGAGGACCTGCCGCGCCCAGTGAGGCCGCTTGTTGAGAGGCGAGTCGGGCCGGCCGGGAACCCCTCTCCAGGGCGCTCGTGGGCTGAGTCGACCGAACGAACTGCGGAGCTTCCTCTCGGTCGGGCTCAGGATGATCGCCTCCGGGTATGTGACGATCCTCCTGTTCCAGCTCGCGGCGATCTGGAACAACTTCTTCCTGCTCTGGTGATGCTGTCCGACAAGTCGCTGTGTCCGCTCAGCCTCGGCCTGCACAGCTGGTACGCGGCCGCCCCCATCAACCCCGACCACTACTCCCTGACGGTGCTCGGTTCGCTGCTCGCGCTGTTGCCGCTGGTGATCGCGTTCCCTGGTGTACGGCAACTTCGATGCTGAAGAGGCGCTGATCGAGTGGGAGGGCATCTTCACTGGTCGGAGCTTTGACGAACTGGTTACCGCTGATGAGCCCGAAGCCGTCGCTGGCTCCGACGGCTGGGAGGGCCCCGTGGTCTTCGCCGTTTCCCAAGTCCTTCAGGACGCTCTTGCCGCTGCCAACCAGTCCCGGCTTGTCAACGTCAGTCGGCTGTGGGTTCAGGAGCGGGCGGCGGATGGTGAGGCGCTTGACCAGGAGATCGCGACCAAGATTCTGAGTGATCTGGCCCGGTTGGCTCGCGGCATCGGCGGGCGGGACCACCGCCTGTACTGCTGGATGGCGTAGAGACGGAGACGGCCACCGTTGATCATCGTTAGTTGTGTCGACAAACGAAGATCAGGCGGTGGCCGCGGGCCACAGCGTAGACCCTGCCCGCTGGCAGGAGGCATTCGAGGGCCTGATGGCCCGGATAGCGGGCCGGTTCGCGCGGGTTGAACCCCGGCGCCGGGTGCGGGACTTGGTGCTGGGGCTGCTGTCGGACCTGCCGCGCAAGAACTGCTGGAGCATTGCCGAGTGGGCCGGGGAGGCGAGTCCGGACGGCATGCAGCATCTACTCGGCCGGGCTTCCTGGGATGCCGATGCCGTCCGCGACGACGTGCGCGCATACGTCGTCGAGCACCTCCACGACGAGGCCGCGGTGCTGGTCGTCGACGAGACCGGGGACCTGAAGAAAGGCACCCACACCGTCGCCGTCCAACGCCAGTACACCGGCACCGCGGGCAGGATCGAGAACTCCCAGGTCGCGGTCTACCTCGTCTACGCGGGCGAGCGGGGATACGCCGCGGTGGGCCGTGAGCTGTACATCCCGCGCTCCTGGACGTGCGGCCCGGACCGCTGCCGGGCCGCAGGCCTGGGCGAGGATACCGTCTTCGCCACCAAGCCGGAACTGGCCGCCCGCATGATCGGCCGGTTCCTCGACGCCGGGCACCGCGACGCCGCACCCGGTGCGCCCGGACGACCGGCAGGCGCACCGCCCACAACAACCTGGACCGCACCGCGGCCGAGAGGCCGGCCACTGAGTGGACCCGATGGCGCGCACCCGGTGCGGTGGAGCCCACCGAGTGGAGTGGACGACAGCGACGGGACGATCCCCGAGGCTGCCACCCCTTGACCTCAGCTCAGGTCAAGGAGAAACGCACCGCCTCCGCCATTCACCCCGCATCGGGGTCGGACCGATGGAGAGGCCGGGCAGGACACCCCTGCCCGGCCTCCGGCTATCAATCCCACAGAGCCCGGCTCACGCCCAGCCGCCGTCCGGTGCCGTACCGGTCCAGCCGGCGGACCCGACGCCCCCCGTTCGGCAGCGGCCATCGGCGCCGGTGTACCCGCCGCGATAGTCCGAGGTGTTGCCCAGGGTGCGGCCCCGGGCACTGCGCGGACGGCTCTGGCCCGTCTGACGGAAGAGTTCCTCGCCGACCCGCCTGACTGGGTCAGAACGCTCGGGAGCTTCGTCAAGGGGCGGCTGAGTGCCGTTGGGAACGTTGTCCCGGGTCATGATGCTGCTCCTTTGAGCAGAGGGATCGAGGACAGCGGACACCTGCGTGGTGTCGTCCGCGGGGGTGTGCGCCGCGCGGTCGGCGGTCCTGCTGCGGCTCTCTGCGTGAGCGCGTCCCTGTGGGGTCTCGACCCGGGCCCAGGGTGGTGTTCCTACCAGCGTAGGCCCGGTCGGCTCGTTCACTGCCCCGGGTGCCTGGTGGGTGCTCATGGGAATGTCCTCCAACGGGAGTTCGTTGATTCGGGCGGGACCGTGACAGGTCGCGGGTGCTTACGTCTCGGCCTGGTTCGCGAGCGGCTTCTTCACCCCCTGGGGCCGTCGGGGAGCCCGTGGACAGCAGTGGCCGGGAGGGGATTTCCCGGTGGCATGGCGAAGGCCCGGACCACCTGGTCCGGGCCTTGCATCTCTCGTAGACCTGTTGGAGGGCCGAATGCCTCAAGCGCCGGCACCGCTACGCCGCCGTGATCATCGATGCCGGGACCGGTGAGCGGATCGATGTCCTGCCCGACCGCACCACTCAGACCCTGACCGCATGGCTGCGCGAGCACCCAGGGGCCGTATACGTCTGCCGCGACGGCTCCGTCTCCTACGGCGAGGCGATCCGCCAGGCCCTGCCCGAAGCGGTGTGGGTCAGCGGCAGGTGGCACCTCTGGTCCAACCTGTGCGGCAAGGCCCTGGCCGAAGTCCGCTCCCACGCCGCCTGCTGGGTCACCGCCGTGAACCCCCGCCCGACACGGCGGCGTACGTGAGCAGACGCCCCGCGAGCGCTGGCAGCAGGTCCACAACCTGCTCGACAAGGGCGTCGGCCTGCTCGAATGCTCCCGCCGCCTCGACGTAGCACTGAACACCGTCAAGCGGCACGCCCGCAAGAAGGAGCCCACCACCGAGCGCCGCGCGCCTCGGTACCGGCCCACGCTCGTCGACCCCTGCCGCGACTACCTGCGCCGATGTCGAAGCGAAGATCCCGCTGCGCCCATCACTCACCTCCTGCGGGAGACAAAGGAGCTGGGTTACACCGGGAACGCGAACCTCCTGGTCCGCTACATCACCCAGGGCCGTGCCGAGGGCGACCGGCCCGTCACCACCCGGCAGCGCTTCGCCCGCCTCCTCTTCACCCGCCCCGAGAACCTGCGTGACAAGGACGCCGCACTACTGCGGGAGCTCACAAAGGCTTGTCCCCCCCCCGGACCGCCGAACTCGCGTGCCTGACGGGCGAGTTCACGCAGCTGCTGACCCCGGCCGAGGGCAACGACTCAAAGCTCACCGACTGGATCGAGGGAGTTCGCGCCGCCGACCTGCCCCATCCGCACTCCTTCACGAACGGTCTTGAGCTCGACCATGCCGCCGTCGACGCCGGACTCACCACCCCCTACCACAACGGCCGCACCGAGGGCGTCAACACGCGAACCAAGAAGATCACGAGGCAGATGCACGGCCGAGCCGGGTTCCCCCTGCTCCGCCAGCGAATTCTGCTCCACTGATCACCACACAGCGCTGCCACCGATTACGTGACAGAGCCAAACGAGCGGTGTATCCCGGGTTGTTGAGGGTTACTGTCGGGCTGCGGAGAGTCGGCCGTCGAAGGTGATGTCGAAGGCCTTGAACGCCCTGGTCATGGTGGTCAACGCGGGCTTCGCGACAGCCGTCACACCACGGCGGACCCTCCTCGCGCTCCGCGGCGCCACCCCCCTGCTCCTTCTGCTCGCGGCCGCCCCCACCGCCGCCGCGCACCCCCACCTGGTGGGCCTCGTCGACCTCCGCGCCGCCACCGCGCTGCTCCTCGGCGGTCTGCCGGTGATCGCCGTCCTGCGCCGCCGCCCTGTGCGGATCACCGACCGCGCCCACGCCCGGGCCTACACCGCGCTGCTCGTCCTGGCCGCGGCTGCCATGCTGCCCGCCACCGCCTCATCGGCGGGTGCCGCCGCGGTCCCCGACGGCCAGCCGGCTCGCCACGATGTCCGCCGCGAGCAGCCCCGCGTGCGCCTCCAGCCGCCCGCCGCCGCTGAACAGGTCGATGCCCAGGCGCTCCTCGACCTTCCTGATCCGGTGGTATACCGTCGCCCGGTGCAGATACAGGTCGGCCGCGACCTGCTTCACGTTGCCCGCCGTCGTCAGGTACGCCCGGAGCGTCTCGACGAGCGCGGCGGCCGACTCGTCCTCCAGCAGCCACCTCAGCGGCGGGCTGACGAAGTGGTGCGCCAGGATGTTGGTGGGGACCGCCGCGAGCCCCGACATGTGCCCGGTGCTGTCCCAGCGGATCACCTGGTGCTTCCAGCCCAGGCTGTCGCCCAGGTCCAGGCTCTGCCGCGCCTGCCACACGGCCGCGCTGGCCCGGCCCGAGACCACGGTGCTGGCCGCGACCAGCCACGGCACGTCCACCCCCTGGGGCCGTGACCGGAAGACGAGGTCCGCGGCCTTCGTCGCCAGGAGTTCGGGCAGCGCGTCGTGCACGTCGCGCGGATACGGCGCGAGGAGCGCGAAACTGACCGACCCGCTGAACGCGATCAGGCACCGCTTGCGCGGATGGGCCTCGGCGAACCGGTTGGTCAGCGCCGCCAGGCGCCCCCGCGTCGCGGGGGCGGCCGACCGGGCGTCGATCGCGGCGGGCATGGACAGGGCGAGGCAGACGAAGGAGTCGTCGTGCTGGAGCCGGCCCTCGCGGATCGCCCGGCCCAGCAGCACGTCCAGCGTCTCCAGGTCCCCCGTCGCGAAGGCCCGCCCGACGTGGTCGTCGGCCCACTCCGGCGGGACGAGCAGCCCGGCACCCTCCAGCGCGTGCACGCTCGCCTCGGCGATCCGGCTCACGCTCTCCACCCGCTCGGAGGACAGCGGCCCCCGCGCACAGGTGATCCAGAGCAGCAGCGACGGCGCCGACCCCGGCGAGCTGACCGGGAGCACGAGCGTCGACGGTATTCCCAGCTCCACACTGCCGCCGATGTACACCGGCACGGAGATCCGGGTCACCGCGCGGGTGCTCAGCCCGAGATGGCGCGGTGAGACCGGCTCGGCGTGGACGTCGTCCGGGGAGGCGTTCGGGACGGACCGGGCGACGCGGTGCAGATGGAGGTCGGTCAGCTCCACCGGGACGTCCAGCGACGCGGCCAGCGACTGCACCAGTTCCTGGAGGTGCTGGGCCAGGAGTCCGTTCACCGTGGCTCCTCCCGTCCGCGGGGAGAGCCCCGCACCGCTGACGCCATCCTCAGCCCCCGTTCCCCGCGGCCCCCGCGGACGGGGCGGCGGGCCGTATCCCGCCCGCGTGGATCTGCTCGGCCCAGTGGCAGGCCACCCGGTGCCCCGGGCCCGCCCCGGGCACCTCGACCGTCCGCAGCGCGGGCCGCTCGCTGTCGCAGCGCGAGGGCTGCTTCCACGGGCAGCGGGTGCTGAAGCGGCAGCCCGGCGGCGGGTTCTCCGGGCTGGGGAGGTCGCCGTGCAGCAGGATCTGCTCCCGGCCGTCCTCCTGGCGCGGGTCGGGGTGCGGCACCGCGGACAGCAGCGCGCGGGTGTAGGGGTGCAGCGGTCCGTCGAACAGCTCCAGGGACGGGGCCTCCTCGACGAGCCCGCCCAGGTACATCACCCCGATCCGGTCGCTGACGTGCCGGATCACGGCGAGGTCGTGAGCGATGATCAGATAGGTCAGCCCGAACCGCTCCTGGACGTCCTCCAGCAGGTTGATCACCTGGGCCTGCACGGACACGTCCAGCGCGCTGACCGGTTCGTCGGCGACGATCAGCTGCGGTTCGACGGACAGGGCCCGCGCGATGCCGATCCGCTGGCGCTGGCCCCCGGAGAACTCGTGCGGGTACTTGCCCAGCGCGGTCCGCGGCAGGCCCACCGAATCCAGCAGTTCGTGCAGCCGTGCCGGGGTGCCCTCCCCGGCCAGCCGGTGGGCCCGCATGCCCTCGCGGAACATCTGCTCCACGCTCTGGCGCGGGTCCAGGCTCCCCAGCGGGTCCTGGAACACCATCTGCAGGTGCCGCCGCTGCCGCCGGAGCGCTTCGCCGCGCAGGGTGCGCAGGTCCGTCCCGCCGAAGAAGATCGCCCCGGCGGTTACGGGGGTGAGCTGGAGCACGGCCCTGCCGAAGGTGGACTTGCCGCAGCCGGACTCCCCGACCAGTCCGTAGGTCTCGCCCCGGCGGATTCGCAGATCGACGCCGTCCACCGCGTGCACGTGCCCGACCGCGCGGCTGAACAGGACACCGCGGCGGATCGGGAAGTGGACCTTCAGCCCGCGCACCTCCAGGAGCGGTTCCCCGGACGGGTCCGGGTGGGCTCGGGGGGTCTGTGCCGTCATGGGGCCTGCTCCTTCGGTCCGGTCGTCGGTGCGGCCGTCGCCGCCGGGAGGGGGTGGTGGCAGCGCAGCCGGTGCCCGGCCTCCCCCGACCACACCGGGCTCTCCCGTCGGCACAGCCCGGTGGCGGCGGCGCAGCGCGGCGCGAAGGCGCACCCCTGCGACCAGGGGATGTTGTCCGCGACGGAGCCGGGGATCGAGTGCAGGCGCCGCTGCCCGCCGTCCAGCCTCGGCACGGACGCCAGCAGGCCCCCGGTGTAGGGGTGGCGGGGCCCGTCGAACAGGTCGTAGCGGTCGGCCCGTTCGACGATCCGCCCGCCGTAGAGCACGTTGACCGAGTCGCACAGGCCCGCGACCACGCCCAGATCGTGCGTGATCATGATCAGTGAGGTGCCCGAGCCGACGACCAGTTCCTTCAGCAGGGCGAGGATCTGCGCCTGGATGGTCACGTCCAGGGCCGTGGTCGGCTCGTCGGCGATCAGCAGCCGCGGCTCGCAGGCCAGGGCCGTCGCGATCAGCACCCGCTGGCGCATGCCGCCGGACACCTGGTGCGGGTACTCGCGCATGCGGCGGCCCGGGTCGGGGATGCCGACCCGTTCGAGCATCTCCTGCGCGCGGCGCAGCGCCTGCGCCCGGCCGGTGCGCCGGTGGCGCCGGATCACCTCCGCGACCTGGGTGCCCAGCGGCACCACCGGGTTGAGGGAGGACAGCGGGTCCTGGAAGATCATCGCGAGGTCGGCGCCGCGCCGGTCGCGCAGCGCCCCGTCCGACAGCGTGAGCAGGTCGGTGCCGTCGAACACGGCCCGTCCCCGCACCTGTGTCCCGCGCCGGGGCAGCAGTCCCATGACGGCCAGCGAGGTGACCGACTTGCCGCAGCCGGACTCGCCGACCAGGCCGACGACCTCGCCGGGCGCCACGTCGAAGCTCACCCTGTCGACCGCGGTGAACGGCTCGGCCCCGGGCCGGGTGAAGGTGACGGAGAGGTCCTCCACCGACAGGAGCTTGCCCCCGCCCGGGGAAGGGGCCGTGTGTGTGCCTGGGTTCGTCACCGCTACCTCCGCGTCCGCGGGTCGAGGGTCTCGCGGAGCGACTCGCCGGCGAGCGTGAAGCCGAGGGCCACGACGATGATGCACAGCGCGGGGTAGATCGCGAGATGGGGATAGGAGTTGAAGTACTGCTGCGCGCCGCCGAGCATCTGGCCCCACTCCGGGCTGGCGTCGTCGGGGTTGCCCAGCCCCAGGAACGACAGGGCCGCGGCGTCCAGGATGGACACGGCCAGGCTCAGCGTTCCCTGGACGATCACCGGGCCCATGGCGTTGGGCACCATGTGGCGGAAGACGACCGCTGAGGGCCGCACCCCCAGGGCGCGGGCGGCGAGCACGTGGTCGGTGCCGCGCTGCACCAGCATCGAGCCGCGCATGAGGCGGGCGAAGACGGGTATCTGCACGATGGCGATGGCGACGATGAGCGTCCACTCGTTGGGCCGCGCGAACAGCGCCGCGATGGAGAAGGCCATCAGCAGCGAGGGGATCGCGAGCATCACGTCGACCACCCGCATCACCAGGGTGTCGGTCTTCCCGGCGAACACCCCGGCCAGGAGGCCGAGGGCGGCCCCGCCCAGCAGCCCGCCCAGGGTCGCCAGGACCCCCACAATCAGTGTCTGGCGGGCCCCCACCAGCAGCCGGGACAGAAGGTCCCGCCCGGCGGGGTCGGCGCCCAGCGGGAAGCCGTCCTGCGGGCCGGGCACCGGGTTGGCCTGCGCCCGCACCTGGTCCAGCAGCAGCGGCGCGCCCGGGTCGTGCGGTGCCAGCAGCGGGGCGGCCACCGCCAGGACGACGAAGACGCAGGTGATCACCGCCCCGACCACGAAGGCCGGCTGGCGCAGCAGCCGCTGCAGGGTCCGCGTGGACGAGCGCCCGGCCGGCACCGCCCGCGCCCCGGCGGCCGGCGCGTCCCCTCCTCGGGCCGACGTCATTGCATCCTCACTCTCGGGTCGCACAGCGCGTTGGTGATGTCGACGACGATGTTCACGAACAGGTAGAGCACCGCGACGGCCATGATCAGCGCCTGGAGCACGGCGTAGTCGCGGGTGGTGAAGGCCAGTGCCATCGACTGCCCGAGCCCCCGGTAGTTGAAGACGGTCTCGGTGAGGACCGCCCCGGCGAACAGCCCGCCGGCCTGCAGGCCGATCACGGTGATCACCGGGAGCAGGGAGTTGCGCAGCACGTGGCGCCCGGCGATCGTCCGGTTCCGCAGGCCCTTGGCCGTCGCGGTGCGCACGAAGTCCTGCTGGAGCGTCTCGGCGACGGAGGCCCGGGTCAGGCGGAAGATCACGGCGAACGGGATGATCGACAGCGCGACCGTGGGCAGCGTCAGGTACCGCACGCTCTCCAGCAGGGCGGCCCCGTCCCCGGCGAGCAGCGAGTCGAACAGCGTCAGCCCGGTCGGTGTGGGGATCACCCCCTGGAGGTCGGCCCTGCCCGACGGGGGCAGCCAGCCGGCCCGGACCGCGAAGACGTACTTGAGGACGAACGCGGTGAAGAACACCGGCACGGCCAGCCCCAGCACGGAGAGGCTGAGGAAGGCGAAGTCGAACACACCGCGCCGCGTCGCGGCCCAGTAGCCCACCGAGACACCGAGGACCGTGCCGATGACCAGGGCGCACAGGGCGAGTTCGACCGTGGCCGGGGCCCGGGTGAGGAGCACCTCGGTCACCGGCGCACCTCGCCACACGCCGGTCGACACCCCGAGGTCGCCGTTCCAGAACCGCCCGAGGTAGCGGACGTACTGCGTCCAGATCGGTTCGTCCAGGCCGAGGGACTCGACGAGCTTCGCACGGTCCTGCGGACTGGCGTTCTCACCGAGCAGCGCGTCCAGCGGCCCGCCGGGAAGGCTCCGAAGCCAGACGAAGAGGATCGCCGTCAGCGCCAGGAACGTCGCGCCCGCCTGGACCGTCCTTCGAAGGATGAATCTGTACATGTCTGTCCAATCGGTGTGGGGCGTACGCCGGGGCGTACGCCCCACATCGGAGTGGGGCTACTCGCCGAAGGTGGCGGTGGCCAGCGGCTCGCCGCCAACCGGGCTGGCGACGACACCGTGCACTCGGCTGCTGAGAACTAGGGCCGAGGGACTGCTGGCGATCGGGATCGACGGCAGCCAGTCCTCGGACATCCTGCGGTTGAGTTCCAGGTACTTCGAGGTCCGCTTCTTGGGGTCGGCCTCGCGGTCCGCGGCGTCGAGGTCGTCGACGAGCTGCTGTCCGAAGCCGAGCAGTCCGGTGGCGAAGGCGTTGTCCACCGCCCCGAACAGGATCCCCAGGAAGTTCTGCGCGCTGTTGTAGTGGCCGGTGGTGCCGAGCAGGTAGACGGGCGCCTCGCCGGCCTCGCGGCCGCTGAGGTAGCCGCCCGCCCAGGGTTTGGCGACCGGCTCCACCTGGATCCCGACGGCTTCCAGGTCGGCCTTGATCAGATCGAAGAAACGTTTCGGCTCCGGCATGTACGGCCGGGTCACCTCGGTGGGGTACCAGAGCTGGATCTTCAGCTTGGGATGGCCGGCCTCGGCGAGCAGTTCGCGGGCCTTGCCGGGATTGTACGGATACCCCTCGACGTCCTTGTTGTAGCCCTCGACGGAGCGCGGGACGAACTGCGAGACCGTCTCCGAGCCCTCGGGCAGCAGCGTCTCGACGATCTGCTTCTTGTTGACCGCCCAGGCGATCGCCTGGCGGACCCGCAGGTCCTTCAGCGCGGGCACGGTCTTGGCGTTCAGCCCGAGGTACATCACGTTGAACGGCGGCCGGGCGATCACCTGGAAGCCGTTGTCCCGCAGGCTCTTCCAGTCGCGGGGGGCGGGCAGGTCGTAGGCGTGGATCGCCCCGGCCTCCAGCTCCTGGCGGCGCGCGGTCTCGTCGGGGATGGTGCGGAACTCGATCCCGCCGATCTTCGGCTTGTCCCCCCAGTAGCCGTCGTTGCGGGCGAGCTTGACGGTGCCCGTCGAGTCGTCGTAGGAGACGAACTTGAACGGCCCGGTCCCCGTCGGGTGCAGCCGCCCGTACGCGGGGAAGGTGAAGCCCTCGCCGCTGGCCTTGACGTCGTTGGCGTCGTACTTCTCCATCGCCGCCGGGCTGGACAGCGCGTAGGTGCCGTGCGCCAGGATCATCGGGAATTTCGAGCTGGGCGCGTTCAGGCGCAGGACCACCGTCAGGTCGCCCCCGGTCTCGCACCCGGAGTACAGCGACGGCGTGGTGTCGCCCTCGAAGCCGCCGAAGTCGTTGACCCAGGTGTGGCTGACCGCCGAGGTGCGCGCGACCTCGGGCTGGCGGTACCAGCGCTCGAAGTTCGCGCAGACCGCCGCGGCGTCGAACTTCGTGCCGTCGTGGAAGGAGACGCCCTCGCGCAGCGTGAACGTCCAGCGTTTGCCGTCCTTGCTCTGCTCCCACTTGACGGCCAGGCCCGGACCCGGGTCCGCCGTGCCGGGCACCAGGCTCAGCAGGCCCTCGTACATCTGGTTGTTCACCCGGGCGGTCTCGCCGTCCGAGGTGTAGAACGGGTCGAAGAGGGAGGGAGCGCCCGCGGCACCGAAGACGAGGGTCTTCGATCCCTTCGCGCCGCCCGTGCCCGCCCCGTCGTCCTTGGCCCCGCCCGAGCCCCATGAGCACGACGCGAGCAGCATCATGCCGGCCAGAGCGGCGACCCCGGTCTGTCTGAACCTCATTGTTCCTCCTGAACGTGGGTCTGTGCGAGGGAAAGCCGGTCACCGTAGAACCAGAGCCGGGAGAATCCGCCGTCCGGCAGCGCGCGCACCCGCACGCGCCGGCCGGTGAGGGGGGAGGCGAACCGGACCGGCGAGGTCGCCCCCGGGGTGATGTCGAAGACCCCCGCCTCCCGCCAGGCCGGCCCGTCGGGCGCCTCGACGGCGATTTGGGCCGCGCAGTTGCCCCGAAACGGCGAGGCGACCACCTCGAGCGCGTGCAGCCGCACCGCGTCGGGCCACGACAGCTCCACGAAGTGCCGGTCGGCACGGGAGCGCCGGGGGGTCTCCCACCCGTCGTGGGTGCTCGTGGGCACCGCGTGCGAGATCACCGCCCAGGGGCTGCCGAAAGAGCCCTCCGAGGCCCGCACCCGGCACCCCAGCCGCACGTCCGACAGGCGGATGCCCGCCGGCGGGACACTGCGCTCCACATCGACGACCCCGTGCGCGCGCAGCCGCGCCACCCCGCCGTCGGGATACATGCGCAGCCGCACGAACGCGGCCGAGCCCCCGGGATCGGCCACCGGATAGGTGTTCACGCAGTTCGGCTCGACCACGGCCCCGGACAGGATCTCCCGCCAGGGCCCGTCCGGAGCGTCGGCGACGTCGACGCCGATGTGCTGCGGCGCGTTGAAACGGAACCCTGTGGTCTCCAGCACGATCTCGTCCACCCGGCCCGGGTGCGCGGCCCGCACGACCACCCAGTCGTGGTCCGCCGGATTGTGCCGGCGGCTCTCCCAGCCGTCGACGTCCGCGCCGCGCAGCCCGTAGGTGCCCGGCCGCTGCGGATCGGCGGCCAGCAGCAGCGCGTCGGCGGCCCCGAAGAACTCGTCCGAGCAGTCCACCACCGAGGCGCCCAGCTCCCGCGCGAGCAGGTTCAGATTCATCGCTCCTCCCTCTCCCCGTCCAGGTGCGCGGCCACGTCCGCGCCGCGCGCCCACCACAGCCCGTCCAGCCCGCGCAGCGTCCGCAGCACCTCGCGCAGATGTGCGAATCGGAACGGCTGGGCGATCAGCCACGGATGGAGCCCCAGCACCAGCGTCCGGTTCCGCAGGGCGTCCTCCGCCAGCAGCACCCGCGCCGACGACACGATGTTGTCGGCCCACTTCTCGATCGGGATGCCGCGCTTGAGATGGGAGAAGACGTCGTCGAGGTGGATCGACACCGGGATGTTCAGCACGTCCCCCCGCGCGGTGGCCAGGACATTGGGCACCTCGTCGTTGGGCCAGTCCGCCGTCCACCGGATCCCCAGCGCCGCCAGGTCCTCCAGGGCCGTCGTCGACTGCGCGTAGTCCAGCCCGCTCCAGCCCGTCGGGCGGACCCCGCAGAACTCCTTCACCGCGCCGACCGACTCGGCGAGATGGGCACGCTGCTCCTCGCGGTCCATCCCGTCGTGCAGGATGCTGATCCCGTCGACCCCGTGGGCGACGAACTCCGCAGCCGACTCACCGATCCGCTCCATCAGCCGCGGGCGGTGCCGGGCGCTGTGGGCGTCGACCGCCACGCTCACCGGTATCCGCAACTCGTCCAGCAGGTCGAGGATCCGGAAGGCCCCCACCCGCAGCCCGTACTCGTGCTGCGACGTGGTGTGCACGTCCATGATCCGCGGGTACGGGCCCCGCAGCGCCACGCTCGACGGCGGGATGCCGGCGTCCGGGCCGGGAAGGGCGGGCACGTGGTCGAGGTGCATCAGCACCACCACGCCCAGCTTCGCGCCGCCGGGCCAGCCCCGGTTGGCGGCGGGCCGGGGCCCGCCGTCGGTCTCGTGCAGCGGCCTGACAAGCTGCATGGTCAACACCATCCGATCTCATCGACGTGGGCGGCGATCCGCTCCGGCGTGGTCCACCAGATGTCGTCCTGCTCGGCCAGGTGACCGAACATCTGCGCCAGGTGGCCGATCCGGTGCGGGATGCCCATGTAGAGGGGGTGCAGCGCGACGGTCATCACATACGCGGTGTCGTGCCGCTGCGCCTCCTCGGACAGCACCTCGTACTGCGACCGCACGATCGCCGCGAAGTAGTCGCTGTCCAGGCCGTACATCGGCGAGCCCGGGAACAGCAGGGCGTCGTTGACCTCACGGGAGTAGGGCACTCCGACCAGGCCGCCGCCGAGCGGGCCGTCCAGCCGGAACGGCTGGTCGTCGACGAACCAGTCGGTCGTGTAGGTCATTCCGGCCTCCGCCATCAGGCGGTAGGTGGCGGGGGTGGCGCTGAACGACGGGCCCAGCATGCCGCGCATGCGGTACCCGGTGAGCTCCCGCACGGTGGAGACCGTGTAGTCGTAGAACTCCCGCTCCGCGCTCTCCGACTCGCCGAACAGGAGCCGGCTGTTGTAGGTGCCGTGGCTCATGAAGCTCCAGCCACGCTCGGTCATCGCGTCGCAGATCTCCGGATACAGGCGCAGCACCTCGCAGTTGAGCGAGCAGGTGACCTGTACGGGGGAGTCGTCCAGGACCGGGAGCATGCGCCGGAAACCGGCGCGGTTGCCGAAGTCCCGGAAGGAGTAGCCGACATTGTCCGGCTTCGCGGGCACCCGGTAGAAGTAGTCGCGGTGCGGGTTCTCCGGCGGCAGGTACTCGTAGTGCTCGATGTTCATCACCACGTTCACCGCCACCCGCTTGCCGCCGGGCAGCCGCAGCCGCTCCCTTTGGTCCAGGGCCCGGTAACTCAGGAACTCGTCCATCGCTGATCCTTTCGCACGGTTCTCAGGACGCGGCGGTGGCGGCGGGGACGAGGCCTTCCACGACCTCGTCCAGCGAACGGACCCGGCCGAGCTGCGGGAAGATGACCCGCACCGCGTGCTCGTGCTGCTCGGCGGTGTAGGCCGACATCGCCTCCGGCACGAAGACCACGTTGTAGGCGTGGTCGAACGCCGCGCGGGCGGTGCCCTCGACCCCGAAGCCGGTGGAGATGCCCGCCATCACCACGGTGTCGGTCCCGCGGCGGCGCAACTGCAGGTCGAGGTCGGAGCCGTGGAAGGCGTTCCAGCTCCGCTTGATGATCACCGGCTCCGTCGGCAGCGGCTCGATGCCGGGCAGGAAGTGGTCCCACCCGGGCCGCCGCACCGGGCGCGCGGGGCGCTCGATGTCGGTGAGCAGCCGCCCGCCGAGGGAGTCGGACTCGTCGGGCAGGAAACTCGTCCGCACGTGCACGACGGTGCTCCCGGCCCGCCGCGCCGCCTCGATCAGGCGGACGCAGCGCTCCAGGACGGTGTCCGTGGTGTGCGGATGCACCGAATGGTCGGCGTTGGAGCCCTGCAGGTCGATGAGGACGAGCGCGGTGCGCCCGGCTTCCGCGACGGTCATGGGATGACGTCCTTTCACGGGAGAGCGGAAAACGGAAAGCAGGAATCGGGAACAGAGAACGGGGGAACGGGGAACGGAAATATGGGAGCAGGGAAGGGCGGGTGCGTCAGGTGCCGAGGATCTGGCGGGTCATGCGCAGGAGGGTCTCCTCCGAGCCCGTGCCGCTGGCCTTGCTCAGCAGGCGCAGCCCGTCGAACGCGCCCCCGGCGACACGGGCCGTCGGGCAGAGCGGTTCCAGCTCCAGCCCGGCGCTCAGACTCGTGCCCCCCAGCTCCCGCACGAGCGCCGTCGTGGTCAGGCCACCGCTGACGACGGCCCCCAGGCACCGGTTGTCCCCCTGGGAGGCGACGTCCAGCAGCCCCCGCACCGCCCGCGCGAGCTGCTCGGCGACGACCCAGCGGTCGGGATCGTCCCGGTCCGTCTCGTGCAGGGCGAGGACCCGGTGCGAGGCGAGGACCTGCCGCGCCGCGACCGGCCCCCACCGCAGAGCCTCCGCCGCGGTGGTCATCAGCGCCCGGGTCCCGTAGGCGGCGGCGAGCCGCCGCAACTGGGCCCGGTCGGTCTCGTGGTTGGCCGGGGTGACGACCACGACGAACCCGTCCCGGCCGAGGTCGGGATAGAACCGCAGCCACCCGCCGGTACTGGCCGTGGCCACCCGGTGCCCCTCCTCGTGCAGCCGCGAGGCGACCTGCGCCGCGGCCCCGAGATGCGTCTCGACCGTGCCGTCCAGCACGAACCGGCGCGTACCGCGCGCCAGGGCCGCGCGGACGTGGTCGGTGACCGCCTCCGCGCCTCGGTTCAGCACCGACAGGCCCACGACTTCGGCGTCCTCGATCCGCACCGCGGTGCGCACATCGACGTCGAGACCGTTGCCCGCCGGCATCGGGGCCAGCAGCCGCCCGTCCACACACACCCGGCCGGCCGTCGGATAGGCGGGGACCACCAGCAGGATGCCGTTCCCGCCGTGACACCCCTCGATCCCGGCGACCAGGGCGTCGGGGGAGCCGCGCAGTTCCGCGTTGAGCTTGACCTCCAGCCGCGAACACCCCCGCGAATCCAGCCAGTTCGTCCACTCCTCGATCAGCGCCATGGCCGCGTGGCCCGCGTGGTGGAGGTCGAGGTCGACGACGACGGCGTCGGCACCGTCCACCGCCGTCGAGGGATCGCGGACGATCACCGGCTCAAGCCCCCGCTGCCGCAGACGGCACGCCACGGTCACCGAGCACTGCAGATCCTCGGCCAGGACTCCCATGGCCAGAGCGCGCGTCTCCTGTGACGAATGTGCTGCCATGGGAACGTCCCTCGTATTCCTCGTTGATGGGGAGTCGTCATGCTATTGAGCGACGTACGGGCAGTCATTCGACAAACGTCGCAACTCGTTCCGGCCCCTGCCGCGCGCCCGGGCGCGGCACGCCGGGACTGGCGGACAGGGGCGTCCCGGGACCCCGTCCACCGGACGGCACGGCCGACGGCACGGGCCCGGCCCTCCGGGCGGCCCTTCCCGCCCAGGACCCGGGCGGGAAGGGCCGCCCGGAGGGGGGCCTGCCGGGGCGGGAACGCGGCACCGGCCGCCGTCCTCGGTCCGCGCCGGTGCACGGGCAGCCCGCGTCCTCGGTCCGTACCCGTGCACGGGCGGCCCCGGGGCTCCCCTCTTTGGACGGGTCCTTCCTCCGCCTCGTGCGGGTCGCGCGAGCGGGGACCGCGCTACTCGTGCGCGGTCGGCTCCGTGTCCGGCGGCGCGCCCCCTCTCCCGGCGGGACGGCACCCTGCTCGCGGCGGGCCCCGCTCCCGCGCCCGGCACCGCCCGCCGGCGAACCGCGCGGCACCCCGGCCGTCCCCGTACGCCCTCCGGCCGGAGGCCCCCCGCGGATAGGCTGGCGGGGCGATCGAGACCGAACGGCTCTCACTGCGGCCCCTCCGGACCGACGACGTCGACGCGTTCGTCGCGCTTCACGCCGATGAGCGAGTGAACCGGTTCGTCGGTGCCTACTCGCGCGAACGGGCGCTGGAGCGGCTGGCCGCCGTGTAGCGGCAGTGGGCGCAGCGGGGCCACGGGCTGTGCGCCGTGGAGCTGAGGTCCAGTGGAGAGTTCATCGGACTGACCGGGCCGAACCACTGGGCGGACTTCGACGAGGTGGAACTCGGCTGGACGCTGAGCCCGGGGCGTGGGGCCACGGTTACGCGACCGAGGCGGCCCGCGCCTGTCTGGACTGGGGATTCGCGACCCTGGACACGGACCGCCTCACCTCCATGATCCGCCCCGGGAACACCGCCTCGGTCCGGGTGGCGGAACGGCTCGGCTTCACCCCCCTGCGCGAGGGCACCCTCTTCGGCGGCCCGGTCACCGTCCACTCCTTGGACAGACCGGCCGCCGCCTGACGCCCCGCCCACGCCCACGCGGGCGGTGCGTCAGGCCGCGGAGGCCCCCGGACGGCCACCCGCCCCGGCGGGGGACTCCCGTGCGGGTCCACCACGGAACGGAGGGACCCCGCCGCCCGGGTCATCACTTTGTTGGAGGCCCCGGCCGGTGCCACTCCGCGCACCACCCGCGGCGCCCGACGGCTCGTCAAAAATGTGCAGGTCAAAGCGAATACGCGGAGTCGGCAGGACTCAGCCGCTTCATGGTGCTTCGCATCACTATCACCCCGGCGAGGTGACTTCCTGTGAGATGTGCTGCATATTAACCCGTATGAGGATATATAAGCTGAGACGCGGTGGCGGAAGAACCGTGCGCGTCGCGGTGGCCGTGACCGCGGCGGTGGCGATGACCGGCGCGCTGGCGCCCGCGGCCGCGGCCGCTCCGCTGCCCGGAGGGCTCGGCCCCTGCCTGGGGAGCGACTGCCCCACCGACTGGCCGGGCCTGAACAACGGCCCCGTCACCCACCACGACGGCAACGTCAACATTTTCGTCGGCGGGGACTTCCTGGTACGGGAGGCCGCCGCCGAGGCCGAGGGCAAGGCCGTCGTCCTTGGCGACTTCGACATGGACAAGCGCGCGGGCGTCTCGCAGATCTACAACGTCGGCGTCGCGGGCGTCGGCTCCCGGGTGCCGCCGCCCGACGGCTCCGACTACCTCACCGTGGGCCGGGACCTGACCGTGGCGAGCGGCGAACGGCTGCTCGCCGAGGAGGGCACCAGCCACGGCGTGGTGAAGTACGGGCGGAACCTGAGCGGCACGGTGTCCCCGGACCCGGTCCGGGACGCCGGCGCGGTGGCGCCGTACACCGCCCTGCGCGGCCGGCTCACCCTGGCCAGCCAGTGCTACGCCTACGACGACGGAAAGGACCACCGGCGCCCGGCCACCGGGACGGTGGAGGACGCGGGCCACGAGAGGGTCTTCACGGGCGACGGCACCTCCGCCCTCCAGGTCTTCTCCCTGGACGCCGACCTGGCGAACGCCCAGGGCGGCGCGCAGGACATCAGGTTCGAGAATATCCCGCAGGGCGCGACGGTCCTCGTCAACATCTACGGCGCGAGCCGCGCCATCAGCACGCTGATGGACGCCCTGCCTCAGACGGGGCTGCGCGAGCGCCTGATGTGGAACTTCCCGGACGCCACCGAGATCCGGCTGAGGGGGGCCGCCCAGTTCCAGGGCAGCGTGCTGGTCGGCGACCCGTCGAGCATGACGACGCTCTCGATGAGCGGCACCAACGGCCGCTTCTACACGGCCGGTTCACTGACCCACACGTCGGAGGCCCAGTCGGGCGGCCAGGAACTGCACGCCTACCCCTTCGAGGGCGACCTGCCCGGCTGCGACGAGGGATCCACGCCGGAGCCGACCGGTTCCCCGGACCCGTCGCAGGGGCCCGACCCGAGCGGTTCCCCGACGCCGTCGGACACCCCGACGAGCCCGCAGCCCACTGCCTCCCCGGGCCTGCCGTCCGCCCCCGGCGGCTCCGGCGGTTCCGACGGCTCCGGCGGTCAGGACGGGTCCGGCCCGGACCAGACCGCTTCCGACGGGTCGCTCGCGAGCACCGGAGCGGGCTCGGACAACTGGCTGCTGGCCGCAACCGGGGCCCTGCTGGTCGCGGTCGGATCGGCGGCCGCCGTGGCGGTCCGCAGGACGCGCCGCCTGGGCTGAGGCGTATCCGCGCCCCGGGCCTCCCGGCGGCCGCGCGTGCCTCCCCCCGCCGCCGGGACACCCGGCCGGCGGGGGAGCGGCCGTCACCGGCCGCGTGCCGCTGCCGTCGCGAAGGCGCCCGGACCGGCCGTGTCTGCGGAGCGTGGTGAGGACCGGGACTCGTCCCGGCACAGCGCGGTGAAGCAGGAACCCACCGAGACGGTCAGCCGACCGTGGCAGGAATCCCCGCCCTCCAGGGCGGTGGAGCGGAAGTCAGAGCGACACCACCCAGCCGCCGTCGACCGTGAGCGTGTGGCCGGTCACGTACGCGGAGGCGTCCGAGGCCAGGAAGACCACCGCGCCCGCGAGGTCGCCGGGTTCGCCGATGCGCCCGAGCGGGATGTGGGTGGCGACGAGCCGGTCCTCCTCGGCCCGGTCGGGCAGGAGGTCCGTGGTCATGGCGGTGCGCATGTAGCCGGGGGCGATGGCGTTGACCCTGATGCCGTATCGGCCCCATTCGTAGGCCATGTTCTTGGTGACCTGGACGACGGCGGCCTTGGACGCGCCGTAGACCGAGGAGCGCTCGCCGTCGACCACGAGGCCGCCGATGGAGGCGAGGTTGATGATCCGGCCGCCCCCGCGTTCCCGCATGGCGCGTGCCGCGCGCTGCGCGGTGAAGTAGGTGGCCCGCAGATTGACGGCGAGGGTGGTGTCGAACTCCTCGGGGGTGGCCTCCAGCGCGCTGTTGCGCAGGGAGACGCCCGCGTTGTTCACCAGGACGTCCGGGAGGTCCCCGGACGCCTCCAAGGCGTCGAAGGCGGCCTCGACGGCGCTCGTGCTCGTGGCGTCGAGTTCCAGGGCCGCGCAGTCGACCGACCGTCGTGCGAGGTACGCGCGGGTCTCCTCGGCGGCGGCCGGGTCGAGGTCGGAGGCGATGATCCGGGCGCCCGCCGTGCCCAGGGCCTCGCACTGGGCACGGCCCAGGCCGCCGCCGGCGCCGGTGACCAGGGCGGTCCGGCCGGCCAGGGAGAAGAGGCCGGGCGGGCCGGCGGGCGAGGCGGCGGCGTGATCGGCCAGCATGGAACGGTACTCCTCGGGTGGGGCCACGCGGGGCGGCGGTGCCTACAGTCCGTAGTCGGTGAGGATCCGCACGACCTTCTGGGAGTCGTGCAGGACGTGTTCGCGGATGTGCTCGGCGGCGGCCCCGGTGTCCTGCCGGACGATGGCCCCGGCCAGCGGGCGGTGGTCGACCGCGGTGCCGCCGGGGGAGGTGACGACCTTCGAGCAGAAGTACCACTGGCGCAGCGCGAGGTTGAAGTGGATCTCGGCGGTGGCCGCGAGATGCACGTTGCGGGTCATCGCGTACATCGCGCGGTGGAACGCGGCGTCCAGGTCGATGCACTCCTGGAGGTTGGTGGTTTCCGCCTGCCGTTCGGCGAGTGCCAGCAGGCGCTGCTTCTCCGCGTCCGATCCGCGGCGGCAGGCCAGGACCGCGGCGAGCGACTCGAGTTCGAGCCTCAGCTCGGTCACGGAGCGGGAGTTCTTCAGGGCGATGTCGGTGGCGTAGGTGCCGCTGCGGGGGTACACCACCACGAGACGTTCGAAGGCGAGCCGTCTGATCGCCTCGCGGACGGGGGAGGCCCCCAGGCCGAGCCCGCTGCGCAGCTCCGGCTCGCTGAGCCGTTCCCCGGGCATGATCTCGCAGCGCACCAGGCGTGAGCACAGGGCGTTGTAGGCCGAGGTGCTGAGCAGGCTCGGCGGGGACGTCTCACCGTCGGCCGCTGAATCGCCGACGACCTTCACGGAACACACCGGACGACCTCTCTGGGGGGGGGGGAGCCAACGGCAGGGCCGTTGGCGCCGTGGGCGGTTGACTGGGAGTAGGCTACGGGGTGGCCGCGGCCCGGGTGTCCCCTGCCGCGGGGTCCGCGAGCAGGTCGTCGATGACGGTTGAGATGCCGTTCTCGACGGTGCAGGCGTAGTCGCCGACGGAGTACTCGCCGCCGAGGACCTCCACCAGTTTCAGCACGACGCCGTTGACGGAGAGGGCCGGGGAGAGGTCGACCTCGGCCGGGCCGAACGACTTGTGCCGCAGGACGAAGTCCTTCGAGGTGTCACGGGAGATGATCTCGAAGGTCTTGAACCCGGGCCCGTTCGCCTCCGGGAGCGCGTGGACCTGGAGGTGCGGGTACAGGCGCATGTCCGACCAGGCGTCGGCGGAGTGGCCCTCCCGGGCCGACATGGCGATGCGGAAGATCTGGGACCCGGCGCGGGTGACCGTGCCGCGGGCGCCGTCCTCGTCGTCGGTCAGCTCGATCTCGGCGTACTGCTTGGGGTAGCCCCACACCTCGCGGCCGAAGGCCACGCTCCAGGGCTGGTCCTCGAACTCGAAGAAGTAGGTCACTGCCGTGGTGCCCTTGTAGCGGACCGGGATGACGATCCCGGAGTCGTAGAAGGCGCCCGGGGTGGCGTTGCCGAAGTCCGCTATCTGCACGACGAACCGGTCGTCGGCCGGCTCGAATGGTGTGGGCTCCAGCAGGGCGGCGAGGTTTGCGGCGTCCCCCCGGCAGTAGACGGAGAGGGTCCGCAGGTCCTTCGACCAGTACGGCTGGTCGCCGCCGGGGTAGCCGAGGTACTTGAAGAAGTTCTTCACGTCGTAGGGCTGAGGCATCGTCAACTCCCGTTGTCAATAGGGTTTTCGTGTGAAAGAGGCCCGGTGGCCGCAGGGGTGCGGCGCGGCGGGCGAGAGGGGCCGGTGGGCGGTCCCTCAGTTCCGTCCCGCCTCGTGGATGCGGCGCAGGAAGTTCTTCAGTTCGGGGCTGCGCGGCTCGTTGAAGATCTGCTCGGGCGGGCCCTGCTCCAGGATGTTCCCCTTGTGCAGGAAGCAGAGCTTGGACGAGATCTCCCGGGCGAAGGGCAGTTCGTGGGTAGTCATCATCATCGTGATGCCGTCGTCCGCCAGTTCGCGGACGAGGTTGAGCACCTCGATCACCAGCTCCGGGTCCAGGGCCGAGGTGATCTCGTCCAGCAGCAGCACTTCCGGACGCATCAGCATCGCCCGCGCGATCGCCACCCGCTGCTGCTGTCCGCCCGAGAGCTGCTCGGGATAGGCGTCCGCCTTGTCCCCGAGGCCCACGCGTTCGAGCATGACGCGCGCGTCGGCCTCGGCCCGTGCCTTCGTGGCGATCTTGGCGCGGACGGGGGTGAGGGTGCAGTTGCGCAGGACGGTTATGTGCGGGAAGAGGTTGAAGCTCTGGAACACGATGCCGACCCGGCGGCGCAGCCTGACCAGGTCGACCCCGTCGCCGGAAACGACGTCCCCGTTGAGCGAGATCCTTCCGCCCTGGATCGGTTCGAGTCCGTTGACGCAGCGCAGGAGCGTCGACTTCCCGGACCCGGACGCGCCGATGAGGGTGACGACCTCGTTCCGCTCCACCGAGAGGTCGACGCGGTCGAGGACCGTGGTGGCGCCGTACTGCTTCGTGACCTCTTCCAGGGCCACATGTGCGGTTGTCGTCATGTCAGACTCTCTTCAGCTTTGTGCCGGAGCGCGCCAGCAGGTAGTCGACGAAGCGGGTCTGCGGGATGGTCACGAGGACGAAGACGAAGCACACGGCGGTCACCGCGGACAGGTTGAAGTCGTTGGCGGAGTAGATCTTCGCCTGGCTGAAGGCGTCGATGATGCCGACGACGATGACCAGCGCCGTGTCCTTCTGCAGCCCGATGAACTGGCTCAGCATGGGCGCGGCGATGTTCCGCGACATCTGCGGCAGGATGACGAATCTGAGCACGTCCGGCTGTGAGAGGCCCATGGAGAGCGCCGCGGAGGTCTGCCCCGGGTTGATGGACTCGATGCCGGCGCGGTACAGCTCGGCGTTGTACGCGCTGTAGGTGAGCGCCAGGGCGATGATGGCGTAGACGACCGGGTCGCCCTCGCTGAGCACCGGCACCTCGGTCAGGGGCAGTCCGAAGCAGACCAGGTAGATCAGCACCACCGACGGGATGCCGCGGAACACGTCGATGTACGCGATGGCCAGCACCCGGACCGGCCAGAAGCCCTTCCCGGGCAGGAGCCGCGCCACGGCGAGGACCAGGCCGAAGGTCATGGCGAGGAGCTGGGCGCCGACGGCGATCTGGATGTTGATGAGGAGGGCCCCGAAGACGTCCCCCAGGCTCCGGGTCATGAACGACATGTTGAAGAAGGTCTTCTGGACCGCGCCGTCGTTGGTGAAGACGAGCAGCCCGGCGACCGCCACGACGGCGACGAAGCCCGTCAGGCCCAGGGAGGACACCGAGGCGTTCCTGGACCGGGCGGCCGCGACCCGCGACTCGGTGTGGCGCCCGGCCTCCCACTCCTCCTCCGAGAGCCGGTTGCGCTGGTGGGCCAGCAGCAGCGGCCCGCCCAGGACGAGCACCGGCAGGACGGCTCCGGCCAGGATCCTGGGCGCCGGTCCGGTCAGCAGGGTCCCGGCGAACTGGTAGCACAGGACGACGGTCAGCAGGGCGAGGACCGCGGCCGCGCCGAGGTATCCCGAGGTCCGCAGTGGACGGGCCGGGGCGGAGCCCTCCGCGCCGGGCGCGGACCCGTCGGCGGTGCCCTCGTCGAGGGTTGCCGCGCTCATGCTCAGGCACTCCAGTCGGGGAGCGCGTTCGGGTCGCCGCCGAGGATCGGGTTGAGCCACTTGTCCATGATCGCCTTGAGGGTGCCGTCCTTCTCCATGTCGGCGAGGATCGCGTTCACCGCCGCCATGTTCGGCGACCCCTTCGGGAACAGCGGCGCGACGTCGCCACCGACCGGGTACCTTCCGACGACCTCCAGCTTCCCGTCCGACTTGGCGGCACGCGGCATCACCGTCGCGGTGTCGTTCAGGGCGGCGTCGATCTGGCCGGAGAGCACGGAGTTGAAGAGGTCGTCGTTGGAGTTGAACACCCGCACCTTCCCGGGCTTCAGGGTGTCCTCGGCGAACTTCAGCTGGAGCGACCCCGCCAGCACGCCGACGGTCGCGTTCTTGATGTCGGACCGGGAGATCCCGGAACCGGTCTTGGTGAGGACACCGGTCTCGTAGGTGTTGTACGGGCTGGCGAAGTCGACGGCCCTGCGGCGCTCCGGGGTGACCAGGATGTCCCACACCGCGAAGTCGAAGTTCGACGTCTTGGCCGTCACCAGCGCCTCGAAGGAGGCGTTGACCAGGGTGATCTTCTTCAGGCCCGCCCGGTTGGCTATCTCCGCGTCGAGGCAGTACATGTAGCCGCCGTCGATGGAATCCAGCGTGTTGCCCCGGTATCCCGCGGGGAAGGGCAGCGAGGCGGAGACGGTCAGCTCGCCGTCCTTCCTCGTCTTCATCTCGTGGACCGGGGGATTCTCGGTGACCTCGCAGTCCCCGAACGGCTTCGCCCGGTTCTCACCGCCCGCTCCGTTCCCGCCGGAGCAGGCGGTGAGCGCGACGAGGGCAGTGGCGATGGCCACGCCGCCGCTGATTCTCGGTGACTTCTTCATGTGCGACCTCTGTGGAGGATGGCTTCGGAGTACGAAGAGCAGCGCGAGTCCACGCCGTGCACTGCCGCGCGAACCTTGGAACATCACTGACATGTCAGTGATGTGTGACAGAGGTTATACATGGGTGCGTGTTTTTGGCCAGGGTTTGGCGTTAAGTAGATGTTGACGCAGTGTCACGGCGTCACGCTGCCCGATTCCTGACCGGAGGAGCGGGGAAACGGCCCGGGCCCCGGCCGCCCGCGACGAGGCGGTGGCGTGGGCCGTCCGCTCGTTGCGCGCGGGATACCGGGAGAAGCCCGCGGCCCGTCCGGCCGAACGGGCCGCCGCACCTGTCCGGGCAGGAGCGCCGGGCCTGGGCGCGGGCGTTCCTGACGCCGATCCGGGGCGCCTCGCTGTTCCGCTCCGGCCTCGCGGGCGAACGCGGTCCGGCGGCGGGCGGGGCGCTGCTCCGCGCCGCGCGGTCCCCGCCGGCGGGAGAGCCCCGCCCGGACCGGCCGAACGGCGCGGTGCCCCGGCGGGGACCGCGCCCGGCACCGCGCCGCACCGGCTGCACCGGCGCGGGCCGCGGGGGCTACCAGGTGAGGAAGCCCCCGTCCACGGGGACGTAGGCGCCGTTGATGAAGGAGGCGCCGTCACCGGCGAGGAACACGGCCGCCCTCGCGACCTTCTCCGGGTCGCCCATGCGCCCCGCCGGGTGCTGGGCGTCCAGGTCGGCCCGCACGGCGGGTTCGAGGGCGGCCTCCAGGCCGGTGTGGATGAAGGCGGGGCCGAAAGAACCTGGACCAGGCGAGGAGTGCCCTGAAGTGACCGGCGCGGGGCGAGGACCCTGGGGAGTGCTCCTCATCCTCGCGAACCTGCTCAACGCCTACATCGCCTACGCCGCACTGATGACTCAGCCCCAAGGAACCTGGGACGACCACACCCTGACAGGAATCGGGTTCGCATCAGAACTGGTGATCACCCTCAGCATCATCATCGCACTGCTCACTCTGGTTCCCGTACGACGGCGGAACCTCAGCTACTGGTGGCTGGCACCACCACCGATCTTTCTCGTAGCCGGCGCAGCGCGTCTGCGGTACATCGAGCACACCTACCCCCTGGGGCACGGCGGTTGAGTGAGAAGCCTGCCCTCGTAGGGCAATGGCCTACGAGGGGAGAGGCGTAAGCCTCGCTGAGTCGGCCGGAGACCCAGGGTCTTCCGGCTATCGCCTGGCAATGGCCACGATGAGGCCGACGATCGCGACGCAGCCGCCGACCACGCTTCCCGCGGTGGTGACGGGAGTCGCGAGGCCGGGGTGCTGCCAGGTCAGGTACATCGTCGCGGCGGCGATCGCCATCACGAGGACCAAGGAGACCGCGGTCAGCGCGAAGACGATCCACAAGGAGGACGGAGGGCGAGGCTCTGGGGACGGTGGTGCGGGGTCGGGCGCATTGGTCATGGACAACGGGTTCTCCTGTACACGGGCGTGGAAGGCCGCGGCGGGAGCAAGGGCTCCGTGGTGCCCGGCTGTGGTAGAGGGCTGGACCGGGGCCCGGATTATCCAAAGGCCTGGTGAGAAGGCGTGATCGGGGTGCTGCTGCCCGAAGGGCGTTCCAGTGCTGGCGGATACGGTCGCTGTCTCCGTGGAGCGCAACGGTCAGCGCCTTGGTAGCTGTCCAGCTCAGCGTCCCTGACCGGCGGGCCGGGGGCGTGGACAGAAGCGACTTCATGATCGAGATCTCGTGCTTCGCGACGTCGGGCAGCGCGTGGACAAACGCTTCCGGATTCGGGCGCGCCTCAGCCAGGTGCAGACCGCGCACGGCTCCCTGGAAACGGGCGAGCACCTCGTCGAAGCCAGCACCGTCCGGCAGTATCTGTTCCTGGCCGTCGGCCGCGTTCCATAGATCGACCAGGTCGTTCGGTTCGCCGTCGCACGCGAGAACGTAGTTGCGGACCGTCTTCCAGGATGGGGGCCGATCGCCCGCCGTCAGCCGGTAGACGTAGGACGGCGAGAGCTCGGCACGTAGGGCGATCGCACGGGCGGACTGGCCGCTGAAGCGGTGAAGATTCGACAGGGCGCGGGCCAGCATGTGCCGGACCTCCCACCCCTCCGGTCTCCTCCCGCCGGGCACATCCTCGGTAGCCGCAGGCTTCACAGTGACCTTCGCCGGCGGAACCACATGCTCACATTGCCGGGGTGAGGTCACCTACGGTGCAGTGCGGGAAGCGAGTTGAGTCGTCTGGCGTGGGTGGCGTACCCCGGTCCAGTCGTCAGCACAAGGCGCCTGGACGATTACGGGGAGATTTTGACACGGTGAGGTGCACCGGCCCAGCAGTCGAACATGTGGCCGAAGCCTTCTGGGGGTCCCGCCCATGCCATCCGCTCGCCTCGCACCGGCTACCGCCGCCTTCTATACCGAGCAGAGTGCCTTCTCCGACAGCGGTTTGCCCTGGGCGAGGGCAGTTCAGCGATCGCCAGGGATCTGCGGGGCAGCGTCCGGTCGGTGCGGAGATGGCGTCAGGCGTGGGCCGAGGGCGGCCCACGATCCCTGCGGTCGCAGGGGCCTGCATCGCTGCCGAGACTGAGCGAGAAGCAGTTTGCTCAGCTGGAGGCGGAGCTGGCCAAGGGGCCGGCCGCGCATGGCTGGGAGGACCAGCGCTGGACTCTGAGCCGTGTGAAGACGGTGATCGGACGGCGCTTTCACCTCACGTACACGATCCAGGGCGTACGTAAGTTGTTGGTGCGTAACGGCTGGTCCTGCCAGGTTCCGGCCCGTCGTGCCGTAGAGGGCGATGACGACGCGGTGGCCGGGTGGGTCAAGGAGGTGGCCCCGCGCGGAAGACCAGCGGCGGCTCGTGGAGCCTGGCTGGTTCTTCGAGGACGAACCGGCTTCTCCATGACGCCGTCACACGCCAAGACATGGTCCCAGCGCGGCCGGACCATTAGGGCGTGTCTTCATAGGGGCATATCCACATCAGGAGTGACGCGATGGTGAGTGCCGCTTCGTATGATTCGCGGGTTTTGTCGTAGCGGGTGGCTATGGCCCGGTACTGCTTTAGAATCCATCTCATTTGGGCGACTCGGTACTCTGTGAGTCATGGCGGGGATCGTTGAGCGGGTGGTGCCGGACGAGTTGTGGGAGTTGTTCCAGCGGGTGGTGCCGGAGGCGCCGTCGCGGCCGCAGGGTGGTGGTCGGCGCGTCGGCACGGTGACCGGAAGTGCTGGCGGCGATCGTCTTCGTGGCCACGTCGGGTTGTACCTGGCAGCAGCTGCCTTCGGCGTCGTTCGGCCCGTCCGGAGCGACCGCCCACCGCCGGTTCTCGGAGTGGTCGAAGGCCAGGGTGTGGGCCAAGCCGCACCGTCTGGTCCTCGACGAACTCGGTGCCCGTGGCGAGCTGGACTGGTCGCGTTGCGCGATCGACTCGGTGAACATGCGGGCCCTGAAAAGGGGGACCGGACAGGTCCGAATCCTGGCGACCGAGGCAAGTACGGCTCGAAAACCCACCTGATCACGGAACGATCAGGTCTGCCCATATCCATCGGCATTTCCGCGGCCAACCTGCACGACAGCCAGACCCTCATGCCGCTCGTGAAGGCCATCCCACCGATCCGCTCGCACCGCGGCCGCCGACGACGCAAGCCCGGCAAACTCCACGCAGACAAGGGCCACGACTACGCCCACCTGCGGCGATGGTTACGCGAACGCGGCATCACCCACCGCATCGCCCGCAAGGGAGTCGAGTCCTCCCAACGGCTGGGCCGCCACCGCTGGACCGTCGAACGCACCATGGCCTGGCTCGCGGCTGCCGCCGCCTCCACCGACGCTACGAACGCAAGGCCGACCACTTCCTCGCCTTCACCCGCATCGCCCGCACCCTCATCTGCTATCGCCGACTCACCAGATGAGCCAGCCCAGGCAACTTCAGCGCCCGTGCAAGCCCGCGCCCCACAGAGCAGAGTCTTGCATGGCCTTGGCCCCGCCGTCTGCGCTCAACATCCTGTAAAGGAACTGCGTCATGCCGCAGTCGAAGCGCGTCCAGGTGTCGTCGCCGTGGCTGAAGAGGACCACTGGCCAGTCCTCCGGTGCACCTTGGGTAAGCCAGCAGTACAGGTCACCGCTACCATCCGCTCCCCAGACCACCAGGTCCCCGACTGCTGCATCGTTGTCGTTGGGATTGGTGTCCATCCACGTAGCTCGAGCGTCTGCGGTGATGAACCCCATGCCGCCTTTCGGAGCTCCCGGTTCGTCACAGGTGTCCGGAGTGACGGTCGAAGGAACCAACACACTGAGATCCAGATCCGACAGGCCATCCCCGTACTGCGCGAGGAACGCCTTGAAGTCTGGCGGGAACACGAGTCTCCAGGCCGTTTGCACAGCCTCCCAGTGCACCGTTGCCCCTGCTCTGGCCGGGGGCGGCAACAAGCGGATCAGGCCAGCGAGGCCATCACTGTCAATCATGTCCCTACTCCGTCCCTTCACGGGTCGACTTGCAGCGATGCCGTGTGAGTCGACCCGGAGGACACCCTAACCGGGCCAAATGAGATGACCTCTTAGATGCGTCTGACCCGCGAAATCGTCGAAGCTGTGTGAGATGTGGTGGAACTTCGTCGGGCGGTCCCACGAGGAGATCGCGCAGGCGCGCGCGGACTGGATGACCAGCGCCCGGTTCGGTGAGGTGGAGGGCTATGACGGAGGCCGGCTGTCCGCTCCCCAACTCCCGCCGGTGGCGCTGAAGCCACGAGGACGGGTGCGCTGACCTGCGTTGATACGGATGGCCCTGGGGTACTCCTTGTCGCGGCACGATTCTAGCCTCGTCGCTTCGGCTGAGATGAGGCCGGAAGCGGGGAATTGTCCGGCGCCAAGGATGCCGTCGGCAACACCACCGTCATCGCGGACGGCGGCTACCGGGGCACCGCCTCGTTATCCCGCACCGACGAGAGCGCGGCCAAGCCGAATTCCCCGCCTCGAAGGCTGCGGGCGCGGCACGCCCGGGGCCCGGCGGAGGGACGACAGGGTGTGGCAGGGCAGCCAGGCGGACGGGCGGCTTCGGCCGTGGCACCCTCAAGACGCCGACTTGAGCACCTCCTCCTGGACGCGTTGCAGGTCCTGCGACGGGTCGAGGCCCAGTTCTTCGCGGAGGAGGCGGCGGACCTTGTGATAGACGTGGAGGGCCTCGCCGCGGCGGCCGGCCTTGCCGAGGGCCAGCATGAGTTGGGCGTGGAACCACTCGTCGTACGGGTGCTCCATTACCAGGGAGCGCAGGTCAGTGATCAGCTCCCCGTACCTGCCGAGGTCCATGGCGGCCTGGATGCGGAGTTTGTGGATGCAGACGCGTCGTTCGCCGAGGTTGCTGACGTAGTCCCGCAGCGTCCGGCCGCAGGGTACGTCGGCGAGGGGGATGCCACGCCACAGGGCCAGTGCCTCCTCGGCCCAGCGGATCGTGCCATCGGCGTCGTGAGCGGCGTGGCAGGCCTGGACCTGGTCGGCCAGGCGTACGAAGTGGTGGGTGTCGAGCGAGGCCTCGGGAGTGTGCAGCAGGTAGCCGGGCGGCGCGGTGACAATGAGGCGCTCCTTCGGATCCACTCCCATCTTCTCTATGAAGTCCTTGCGCAGCTGGTAGATGTAGGTCTGCGCCGTGGTGACCGCGGTGCGTGGCAGGGCCTCGCCCCATAGTTCGTCGAGAATGGACTCCAGACTGACGATCTGGTTGGCCCGCATCACGAGCAGGGCGAGCACCTGCTTCACTTTCGGAGCGCTGGGGGTGTAGGCCAGTCGGTCGTTGACGACCTGTATGGGGCCAAGTGCCTTGAAGTCCATGGTCTTTTCCGCCTCCGCTGAATCTGTGGTTGCACGGCCGGCCGAACGGGTCCAGACGCTAACGGCGGTGGAACCGGGGGCCAAGCGAAGGCAACGGAAGTGAAGCCCGGCAGCGGAAACCGGAAGGGCAAACTACAACCTTGGTGGCAGGCCACCCTGTCAGGGGCGGCCGAGTCGCGGGAAGTGGCAGTTCCGCTGCGGTAGTCGGGTGCACCGAAACGTGCCGTACGGGCCGCATAGCCCCTCTCCCGTACGGTCAGGCGTCCGACGCGGGCAGCGGCCCGTTCTTCGCCGCGACACCGCCCTCCGCCTGCCGCCCCTCCTCCGGTGCCGCCTCCTCCTGGAGTTCGCGCAGGAACCAGGTCATCACGAATCCCGCCAGCAGTACCGTGCCGCCGGCGATGAACATCACGTGGAAGCCATGGGCGAAGGACTCCGTCACCGGCTGTAGCAGCCGGGCGTCGAGGCCGTTCAGCAAGGACGTGTCATCGAGGTTGATCCCCGCGCCCTGGCCCGACTCGGCCATGTTCAGGAAGCGGTGGTTGGCGGGGTTGCCAGTGATCGCGGGGTCTGTCATGAGGCGCTCGAAGCGCGGGGTGTGGAGCAGGTCGGCGAGGCGGCCTAGCGCCACCGCGAACATGATGGAGAACAGGACCGCGATGCCGGTGGAGCCGCCGATCTGCCGGCACAGGCCGGAGGCACCGTTCGCCACGCCCAACTGGCTTTTGGGGGCCGCGTTTTGCATGGCCAGGGTGATCACGGTCTGGGACAGGCCGATGCCAACGCCGAGCCAGAGGACGATGAGGACGATGACCCACATCGGGGTCGCCGTGTCGGCGCCGGCCATGGTCAGCAACGCTCCGCCCATTGAGCCCAGGCCGACGACGGCCAGCTTCTTGAACCGCCCTGAAGACGCGATGAGCTTGCCGGAGACCACCTGGGAGGCGATGGTGCCCAGCATGAACGGAATGACCACCAGCCCGGCCTGGGTCGGGGTCCGCCCCTGCACCATCTGGAGGAACAGCGGCAGGGTGGTGACCGTACCGAAGATGCCGACGCCGATCGTGAAGTTGATCGCCGAGGTCAACGCGATGCCACCGCGTCGGAAAAGCCCCAGCGGCAGGATGGCCTCGTGGCCACGCCGCATCTCGACGGGGATGAAGATCGCCAGCCCGGCAGCGCCCAGCGCGAAGAGGAGGAGGGAGGACGGCGAGTCCCAGCCCCAGACTCGGCCCTGCTCGGCCACGATCAGCAGGGGCACCAGGAACAGCGCCAGTGCCGCCGCGCCCAGCACGTCCAAGCGGTTCTCGCGCCGTTCGTGTGGCAGGTTCAGGGCCTTGCGCACGGTGACCAGGGCCAGCAGGCCCAGTGGCACGTTGAGCAGGAACACCCAGCGCCAGCCGTCGACGCCGAACACCTCGCCCGCCTCCGCGAAGAAGCCGCCCGCCAGCGGGCCGACGATGCTGGCCACCACCCACGCCATCTGAAGGAAGGCAAAGTAACGGCCGCGCTCACGCACCGGGGCCAGGTCGGCGACCACCGCGGTGGGCAGGGACATCAGCCCGCCGCCGCCCAGCCCCTGGAGCGCCCGGAAGAGGGCCAGTTCCCCCATCGAACCGGCTGTTCCGCACAGCACCGAGCCGGCGATGAACACCACGATGGAGATCAGGTACATCGGCTTGCGCCCGTGGACGTCGGACAGCTTGCCGTAGAACGGCATCGCCAGGACGGAGGCGATGAGATAGCCCGTCGTCGCCCATGCCTGCTCGGTCTGGCCCTGGAGGTCGTCCGCGATGGTACGCATCGCGGTGGCGATGACCGTCTGGTCCAGCGCCGCGAGGAACACCGCCAGCAGCAGCCCGGACATGGCCGTCAGGATCTGCCGATGCGTGAATGCCCCGCCTGTCGGCTCCGCCGCGCCAGTCGGGCCCGGATGTGCGGATGACACGGTTCCTCACTTCCCAGGCCGGCGGTTCCGGCCCCGTACGGACACGCCGTTCACCATCTGTACGGACGTTGGGTGCCGAGCGTAATCACCGACCCAATATTTGACAAGCTCTTGTCGTTCCGGACCGAGGACATACGCTGTGGCCATGGATTCCTCAGCGCCTGACCTGGATGCCTTGATCGAGGTGACCGTCGAGGTGTTCGCGGTCAACGGCCGCCTCCTCCGCGAAGGCGACAGCCTCACCGCCCACGTGGGACTGACCTCGGCACGCTGGCAGGTGGCCGGGCTGCTGCTCAGCGGTCCCTCAACGGTCGCCCGCCTGGCCCGGGAACGGGGGCTACGGCGGCAGGCGGTCCAGCAGACCGTCGAGCGGCTGAAGGCCGAAGGCATTGTCACGACCCGGCCCAACCCGCATGACCAGCGCAGCCCGCTGGTCGAGCTCACCGCACGCGGCCGACAGGCGCTGGACGACCTCCGGCCCTTGGAGCGGCAGTGGCTGGGGTACCTGGCCGAGGACATCCCGGTCGAAGACATGCACGTCGCGATCGCGGTGCTGCGCCGGCTGCGGGAGAGACTGGACGCCCATCCGGCGACGGAGTTCAGGACCGGACGGCATCACGCCTGAGCAACTGCCGCCAAGCCCTCGGCGGTGCGTCCGGCGACCCTTGCCCAGCTGCCGGACCCGGCGGCGCGACGCTGCCCGCGCGCGCCCGGCTCGTCCCCGGGAGCGGTCCGGGCCTCGCAGCGGAAGTGGCCGGGCGTCGAATCCGCCTCCAAACAACCTTGAACTCCGACGGTCACGCTGTGTCTCGACGCGTTCGTGCCGCCCCCGTGGCGCGACGACGGCAGAGGAGACTCAGTGTCCAAATTTCATGACGCGCGACGCGTCGTCATCACCGGGATCGGGGTGGTGGCTCCGGGAGACGTAGGCACCAAACCGTTCTGGGAGATGCTCACCGCCGGACGTACCGCCACCCGCCTGATCTCGTCCTTCGACGCTTCCCCCTTCCGCTCCCGGGTGGCGGCCGAATGCGACTTCGATCCGGCCGCGGAGGGGCTGAGCCAGCGGCAGGTCCGCGCGTGGGACCGCACCACGCAGTTCGCGTACGTGGCCGCGAAGGAGGCGCTGGCGGACAGCGGTGTGACGGGCGAGGCCGACCCGCTGCGAACCGGCGTCATGGCGGGCACCGCTTGCGGCATGACGAGGAGTCTGGACCGCGAGTACGCGGTGGTCAGCGACGAGGGCCGGCTGTGGCAGGTGGACGACGCCCATGGGGTGCCGTACCTGTACGACTACTTCGTGCCCTCGTCGATGGCGGCCGAGATAGCCTGGCTGGCCAAGGCGGAGGGTCCGGCCGGGGTGGTTTCGGCCGGCTGCACCTCGGGCATCGACGTGCTCACCCACGCGGCGGACCTGGTCCGCGACGGCGCGGCCGACGTGATGGTGGCCGGGGCGTCCGACGCCGCCATTTCCCCCATCACGGTGGCGTGCTTCGACGCGATCAAGGCCACCACGCCGCGCAACGACGAGCCGGAGACCGCGTCCCGACCGTTCGACCGCACCCGCGACGGCTTCGTGCTGGGCGAGGGGGCGGCGTTCTTCGTCCTGGAGGAGTACGCCCACGCCAGGCGCCGGGGGGCCCGCGCGTACGCGGAGGTCGCCGGGTACGCCGGACGGTGCAACGCCTACAGCATGACCGGGCTCCGACCTGACGGGCGGGAGCTGGCCGAGGCGGTGAGCCGTGCGCTCGACACCGCGCGGCTGGACCCGTCGGAGGTGGACTACGTCAACGCCCACGGCTCGGCGACCAAGCAGAACGACCTTCATGAGACGGCGGCGTTCAAGCGGAGCCTGGGACCGCACGCGTACTCCGTTCCGATCAGCTCCGTCAAATCGATGATCGGCCACTCACTGGGGGCCATCTGCGCGCTGGAGGTCGCGGCCAGCGCCCTGGCCATCGAGCACGGGGTGATCCCGCCCACCGCCAACCTGCGGCAGCCGGACCCGGACTGCGATCTGGACTATGTGCCGCTGGTCGCCAGGGAGGCGGCGGTGTCCACCGTGGTCTCGGTTGCCAGCGGGTTCGGCGGCTTCCAGAGCGCGGTCGTACTCACCGAACCGGGAAGGCGGCAGTGACCGCCGAGCTAGGCCGCACCCCCGAGACCGGCACCGGCCGTCCCGGCGGAAGCCTCCGGCCGGTGGTCACCGGCCTCGGCGTGGTGACGCCCATCGGACTGGGAACCGAAAGATATTGGGCCGCGACGCTGCGCGGCGACAGCGGGATCGGCCGGATCACCCGGTTCGACCCGTCCGGTTACACCTCCTCGCTGGCCGGGGAGATCACGGACTTCGACCCGGCGCGGCTGCCGAACCGGCTCCTGCCGCAGACCGACCTGATGACCAGGCTCGCCCTGGCCGCGGCACAGGAGGCGCTGGACGACGCGGGCACGGATCCGCGGACGATGCCCGACTTCGCGGCCGGGGTGGTCACCGCCGCGTCGGCGGGCGGCTTCGACTTCGGCCAGCGGGAGCTGGAAGCCCTGTGGAGCAAGGGCGGCGCCCACGTCAGCGCGTACCAGTCCTTCGCCTGGTTCTATCCGGTCAACTCCGGTCAGATTTCGATCCGGCATGGCATGCGGGGCCCCAGCGGCGCGCTGGTGGCCGAGCAGGCCGGCGGGCTGGACGCGGTGGCCAAGGCGCGGCGCCACATACGGGACGGGACGCCGCTGATGCTCACCGGCGGTGTGGACGGTTCACTGTGCCCTTGGGGCTGGCTGTGCATGACGCGCTCCGGCGGGCTGACCACCCGGACCGATCCGCGCCGCGCGTACCTGCCCTTCTCCCCAGACGCCTCCGGATACGTGCCGGGCGAGGGCGGGGCGCTGCTGGTCCTGGAGGATCCCCGGGCCGCCGCGGAGCGCGCTGCCCCGCGGATCTACGGGCAAATTGCCGGATGCGCGTCCACCTTCGACCCCCGTCCGGGATCGGGCCGGGAACCGGGGCTGCGCAGAGCACTACGGCTGGCGCTGGACGATGCTGGGATCGGTCCGGCGGACGTGGACGTGGTTTTTGCCGACGCGATGGGCATCCCGGCGCTCGACGCGGCGGAGACGCAGGCACTGGCCGCCGAGTTCGGCCCGTGCGGGGTGCCGGTGACGGCGCCGAAGACGATGACGGGACGCCTGTTGGCCGGCGGCGCCTCCCTGGACCTGGCGGCGGCGCTGCTGTCGCTGCGTGATCAGGTCATACCCCCGACGGTGCACGTGGACGGCGGCGATGCCCGGGACGCGTTGGACCTGGTGGTCGGTGGTCCCCGGCCCGCACGCCTGCGGCACGCGCTGGTCCTCGCCCGCGGTCGCGGCGGGTTCAACTCCGCGATGGTGGTGCGCGGCCGGGACTGAGCGCCGTTCCCGCCGCACCCGGGTGGGCCGACACCGCGCCGGCCCGTCCTCTGCGGCTCCCTCGATACCCCGAAAGAAAGGAATGTCATGACCCTGCTCACACTTTCCGACCTGCTCGTCCTGCTGCGTGAGTGCGCGGGCGAGGAGGAATCGGTCGACCTGGGAGGGGACGTCGAGGACGTCCCCTTCGATGCTCTCGGCTACGACTCGCTGGCGCTGCTGAACACCGTGGGGCGCATCGAGCGGGACCACGGGATCCGGCTCGGGGACGGCGCGGTGGAGAAGGCCACCACGCCACGTGCTCTGCTCGAGATGACCAACGCGGCTCTCACCGGCGCGTCCGCGTCTGCGGGCGGCGGCGCCGCGCGGGACAAGTGAGGATCGGCCGATGTGCGGAATCGCCGGCTGGATCGACTTCGAACGCGATCTGGCGCAGGAGCGGACGACGGCCTGGGCCATGACGGACACCATGGCCTGCCGGGGACCGGACGACGCGGGCCTGTGGGCCGGCGGCCACGCGGCGCTCGGCCACCGCAGGCTGGCGGTCATCGACCCGGCGCACGGGCGGCAGCCGATGTACAGCACGATGCCGGACGGCACGAGCCAGGTCATCACGTTCAGCGGGGAGATCTACAACTTCCGTGAGTTGCGGGCGGAGCTGGAGTCCAGCGGGCACCGCTTCCGTACCCGGTGCGACACCGAGGTGGTGCTGCACGGCTATGCCCGGTGGGGCCGGGACCTCGTGGACCGGATCAACGGCATGTACGCCTTCGCCGTTTGGGACCAGGGCCGGCAGGAACTGCTGCTGGTCCGTGACCGGATGGGTGTCAAACCGCTCTACTACCACCCCACCCCGACCGGTGTGCTGTTCGGCTCCGAGCCGAAAGCCGTACTCGCGCACCCGTCACTGCGGCGCCGGGTGACGGCCGAGGGGCTGTGCGAGGTGCTGGACATGGTGAAGACCCCCGGCCAAGCCGTCTTCTCGGGAATGCGCGAGGTGCTGCCCGGTGAGGTGGTCACCGTCGGGCACGTCGGCGTCACCCGCCGACGGTACTGGACGCTCCAGGCACGGGAGCACACCGACGACTTGGAGACCACCATCACCACGGTGCGCGGCCTGCTGACGGACACGGTGCGCAGGCAACTGGTCTCCGACGTGCCGCTGTGCACCCTGCTCTCGGGCGGGCTGGACTCGTCGGCGGTGACAGCGCTGGCCGCGCGAGCGGGCGGTGGTCCGGTCCGTACGTTCTCGGTGGACTTCTCCGGCGCGGGCAGCCGGTTCCAGCCGGATGCCGTACGGGGCAACACGGACGCGCCGTACGTCCAGGAGATGGTCCGGCACGTGGCGGCGGACCACACAGAAGTCCTGCTGGACAGCGCTGATCTCGCGGCTCCCGCAGTGCGCGCCGCCGTTCTGGGAGCCACCGACACGCCCCCGGCCTTCTGGGGCGACATGTGGCCGTCGCTGTACCTGTTCTTCCGGCAGGTGCGGCAGCACTGCACAGTGGCGCTGTCGGGCGAGGCGGCGGACGAACTCTTCGGCGGCTACCGGTGGTTCCACCGGTCGGCGGCCGTCGACGCCGGTACGTTTCCATGGCTGACCCCCGGCTCGGCCCGGTACTTCGGCGGCCGGGGCCTGTTCGACCGCAAGCTGCTGAACAAGCTCGATCTGCCGGGCTACCGGAGCGACCGGTACGCGGAGGCACGCAAAGAGGTCCCCGCACTGCCCGGCGAGGACGGGCGGGAGGCGGAGCTGCGCCTGGTGACCTACCTCAACCTCACCCGCTTCGTGCAGACCCTGCTGGACCGCAAGGACCGGATGAGCATGGCGACCGGTCTGGAGGTGCGGGTGCCGTTCTGCGATCACCGGCTGGTCGACTATGTCTTCAACGTGCCGTGGGCCATGAAGTCCTTCGACGGGCGGGAGAAGAGCCTCCTGCGGGCCGCGGTGCGCGACCTGCTGCCCGAGTCGGTGCTCAGCCGGGTCAAGACGCCCTACCCCGCCACGCAGGACCCGGTCTACGAGCAGCTGCTGCGCGACGAACTGGCCGCGCTGCTCGCCGACAACAGTGCGCCGGTCCGCGAACTGCTGGATCTTGAGCGGGCGCGCGACCTGCTGCGACGCCCGGTCGGCGCCGTCAGCCAACCGTACGACCGGGGGAGTCTGGAGCTGGTGCTGTGGATGAACACCTGGCTGGCCGAGTACGGCGTCAGCCTGGAGCTGTGACCGGCCGCGCCCGGCCGACGGCCGACGACGCGCACTCGGATGTGTGCGTCGTCGGAGGCGGCCCGGCCGGGCTGACCCTGGCGCTGCTGATGCTGCGCTCGGGGGCGCGGGTGACGCTGGTCGAGCGCAGCCGCTCACTGGAGCGCGCCTACCGGGGGGAGATCCTCCAGCCCGGTGGGCAAGCGCTGCTCGACGCGCTCGGCGTCCTGAAGGGTGCCCGGCATCGCGGCTGCCACGACCACGACGGCTTCCGACTGGAGGAACGCGGCAGGGTCCTGATCAACGGGGACTACCGGCGGCTGCCCGGCCCGTACAACTGCCTGCTCAGCCTGCCGCAGCAGCACCTGCTGACCGACCTGCTGGAGCGCTGCCGGGCCCACTCGCGCTTCACCTGCCTGACCGGCACCAAAGTCAACGGACTGGTGGTGGAGGGCGGCGTGGTGCGAGGTGTGGTGTGCGGCGGCGGGTCGGACGGGCTCGTGGTGCGCGCGGACTGCGTCGTCGGCGCGGACGGGCGGTACTCGGCGGTCCGAAGGCTGGCCGGCATTCCGTACGACCGGATCGACCTGTTCGACCAGGACGTGCTGTGGTGCAGGCTTACCGCGCCCGCCACGCGCACGGTACGCATCTTCCGGGCCGGCGGGAACCCGGTACTGGCCTACACCTCCTTCCCCGACTGTGTACAGCTCGGCTGGACGCTGCCGCACAAGGGCTACCAGACGCTGGCCGAGCGAGGGTTCGGGCATGTCAAGGCGAGCATCCAGGCGGCCGTGCCCGAGTACGCGGACGCAGTGGGCCAACAGGTGCGAAGCTTCAAGGACGTGTCCTTGCTGGACGTGTTCGCCGGCTCCGCCCGGCGGTGGGCGGGCGATGGGCTGCTCCTCATCGGCGACAGCGCGCACACCCATAGCCCGATCGGTGCCCAGGGCATCAACCTCGCCGTCCAGGACGCGGTCGCCGCGCACCCGGTCCTGTGCGAGGGTCTGCGGCGCCGGGATCTGAGCGGGCGCACCCTGAGCGGGGTCGCGGCACGGCGCCGCCCGGAGACCGAGCTGGCGACCCGTGTCCAGGTGATGCAGAGCCGGATGATGCTGTCGACCGGACGCGTTTCGGCGGTCGTTCGCCCGAAAGCGGCGATGCTGGTCTCGCGCACCCCGGTCTACCGCTCCCTCCTGCGGCGCATCGCGTACGGCGACCAGGCCCTGCGGATCCGCGCCGACCTGTTCCAGGAAGGGGAGCCCGAGACCCTCTGACACCCAGACCAGAAGACCCCCGGCCGAGTGTTCAGGGCCGGGGGTCTCATCGCGCCGACGGCGCTTACTCGGGGACCTTGCTCACAAACATGTGCAGGTAGGAGTTGACGGGGCGGACCTCTTCGAGCCGGAGTCCCGCCTGCTCCACCAGCGCTCTCAGCCCCGCCTCGGTGTGCTTCTTGCCGCCGACGTTGAGCAGCAGCATAAGGTCCATGGCGGTGGTGAACCGGGTTTCGGGACTGCCGTCGACCAGGTTCTCCACCACCACGACGCGCGCCCCGGCGGGGGCCGCCCTGGCGACGTTGCGCAGGGTCCGCACCGTGCTCTCGTCGTCCCACTCCAGGATGTTCTTCAGCAGGTACAGGTCGGCGCCCTCCGGTACCGACTGACGGCAGTCACCGGCCACCAGCGTGGCCCGTTCGGCGAGTACGCCGCCCTCGCGCAGCCGCGGGTCGGCGTCGGCGACGACCTTCGGCAGGTCGAAGAGGGTGCCGCGCAGCGCCGGGTACTTCTCCATCAGGCTGGCGAGCACCATGCCCTGGCCCCCGGCGATGTCCACCATGGCGCCGACGCCGCTCAGATCGAGCACCTCGGTGATGGCACGGGCGGACAGCACGCTGGACTGGGTCATGGCTTTGTCGAACACCTGGGCCGACTCGCGGGCCCCGGCGGTATGCAGCCAGTCGAAGAACTCGTTGCCGTACAGCCCGGTGAACTTCTCCCGGCCGCCGCGCACCGCGTCCGCCAGGTACGGCCACAGCGCCCAGGTCCAGGGCTCGGTCGCCCACAGCGCCGAGTAGCGCAGGCCGCGCGGGGCGTCCTCGCGCAATAACCGGGAGGCATCGGTGTGCGAGAAACGGCCGTCCGGGAGTTCGGTGAAGACGCCGTACGAGGCCAGGGCACGCAGCAGGCGCTCCAGCGCGCCGGGGTCGGCCCCCACCGCCTTCGCGAGCGTGCCGGCGTCCGTGGGTTCGTCCCCGAGGGCGTCCGCGACGCCCAGACTCGCCGCAGCGCGAACGGCCGCAGCGCAGGCGGCGCTCAGGGCGAGTTCACGCAGCCGCATGACGGCCGGCGGAAGCGCCGTGGGAGAGGTGCTGATCACGGTTGACTGCCTTTCTGCGTCTGTTGGCGAGGTCGGTCCGTCGGTCGTGCCGTCAGCCGGCCTCGGTGACCGGGACGAAGGGAGCCGGATCGGCGCTCGCGAGCTCCTGGACCTCGCGCACGGCCCGCTGGAACCCCTCGGTGCGCAGCGCGCGGCCGTGCGACTCGGCGTCGTCCCACTCGGCGATCTCGACGTAGACCTGGGAGTCCTTGGCGGAACGGAGCAGGCGGTGCGAGTGGAAGCCGGGCTGCCGCGACATATGGCCGGTGATCTGCCCGATCCGCTTCTCGAACTCGGTGGTGTCGCCCCGGACCGTGAACCGGTTGATGAAGGTGAACATGGTGGAGGTGCCCTTCGTGTGGTAGGTCGCGCTCAGGGTGTGCTGGTGGATGCGCCGAGGGTCTGCTCCCGCAGGTCCCGACGCTGGATCTTCCCGGTGGGTGAGCGCGGAATGTGCGGTACGACGTCGAGGTACTTGATGTGCTGGTAGTAGGGGAGTTGATCGTTGACGAAGCGGGTGACCGCATCGCGGTCCGCGCCCTCGTCCGCCAGGACCACCAGGGCGTGTGCGACGGCGCCGCTGTACTCGTCCGGGTGCTCGAAGACCGCGCAGTCCGTCACCCCGGGGCAGCGGGCCAGCACGTTTTCGATCTCCAGGGGCGAGACCAGCCAGTTGTCGCACTTGAAGACATCCTTGACCCGGTCGATCACGAACAGCCGTCCCTCCGCGTCCGTCTCGCCGATGTCGCCGGTGGAGAACCAGCCGTCCGGACCCACTGGCTCCTCCTGCGGCCCGCCGAGGTACCCCTTCATCAGTTGGGGTCCCTTGACCTGGATCTCGCCGCGGACGCCTACCGGGAGGACCGCCTGGGTCCGAGGGTCCACGATCCGGCAGGCGGTGCCGGGCACGGGCCTGCCCGAGGAACCGGCCGCCGGGTTGCCCAGGTCGTCGAAGTGCGTGGACGGTGCGGTCTCGGCCAGCCCGTACCCCTGGACGACCGGGACGCCGAAGTGCCCTCCCAGGAAGGCGGCGATCCGGGCGGTCAGGGCCGATCCTCCGGAGAGCACGGCCTGCAGGGTGGGCACGGACAGCTCCGGCAGCCGGTCGTCCGCCGCGAGCCGGGCCAGTCGTACCGGCAGACTGTAGAAGTGTGTCGTGCCGTGGCGGGCTCCCTCACGCAGCGCGAGCACGGTGTCGTCCCCGGGCCGCAGCAGGTGGGTGGCGCCGACGGTCACCGCGATGTTCAGGTGCATCAGATGGAACGACGGCAGGGTGTTGAGCAGCACTGACTCGGGGCTGAGACGGTGGGCGTACGCGGTCTGGGCCGCGTTCACCGTCAGGTTGCGGTGGGTGAGCATGACGGTCTTTGGGGCCCCTGTGGTGCCGCTGGTGAACTGGAGGTTGGCCACGGTCTCGGAGTCGCGGTCGCGGTCGCGGTCGGCGCACGGTGCCGTGACGCGGGCGGCGTCGATCAGTTCGTCCAGCACGGGCACGTCCGCCGTGGCCTCCCGGAACCCCGCCTCGCGATGGGTGAGCACCACGGTCCGCAGCGCCGGCAGGTCCCCCCGTACGGCCTGGATCCGCCCGTACATCTCCGGCGGGACGATCACGGTCTGGGCTTCGGCGGAGCGCAGCACGTGCGTCAGGCGCTCCTCGCGCAGCAACGGGTTGAACATCGCGCTGACGTGCTGGGCCCGGGAGGCGCCGAAGTATGCCACGGCGAACGACGTGTCCAGTACGGCGGCGATGCCCACCACCGCACCAGGCTCAGGGGCCAGTTCGCGCAGCGCGGCGGCGCACCGCGTCGCCCGCTCCTCCAAGGCCGCGTAGGTCAGGGTCCCGAAGGGGCCGCTCAGCGCGAGCCGTCCGGGGGCTCTCCGGGCCGCCCGGGACAGCAAGTCGTCGATGCGGGGGCCGCCCGTGAGCTGCGCGAGTACGTCGAGCGGCGGTCCCTCGAAGGTACTGTCCTGCGGGCCGCCGGGGTGGCGCTCAGCCATGGGCACGGCTCCTTCCTCGCTCGTGGGTCGGGCTGCACTACTCGGCCCGCAGGTCGTCCCGGCGTACCTCGCGGTGCCGCACGCGGAGCCGGCCGTCCTCCCGTACAAGCACGTCGTCGCAGCTCGTGCTCAGGTGCACCGTGGCCCGGCAGCCGCGCGGCGTGCTGAGGATCAAGGCATAGGTATGGGCTCGGACGGTACCGTCGTCACAGACGTCGGCCTCCAGCATGCCGAGCCAGTGGCGGCGCTGGACGCCCTGCTCGGCCAGCAGGGCCGCAGCCTTGCGGGCCCCGGCGGCGATGGCGGCCCGCCCGACGGACGGCTCGGGGTGGGCGTTGGCGACGAAGACGCCGTCCTCGGTGAAGGTGCCTGCCCACTCCTCGACCCGCGCCTCGTCCAGGTAGCGCATCTGGCGTCCGTAGAAGTGCTGGATCTCCTGGTAGAGCACGGGGTCCACGGGGACACCCGGCGGCTGTTCCGGGGCGGTCATACGGCTCTCCTCTCCGGCGGCCGGGCTGGGGTGGCCGCTCGGAGTAAGCGTGGCAGCCGGTCTTCGACCGTTCTTAGAGCCGTGGTTGGGCTGTGATCGTCCCTCCGGGCCGCACGGAGACGGCCCCAACCCCGGTCGGCCCAGCCTCTAGCGGGTCCTTGCAGGCTGGGGCGTACGGGACGGACGAGCCGTGCCGCCGGTCGGCGCCGCGCGAGCGCGCCCACCGCAGACCACAACGCCGGAGGACAAGGCCATGACTACCAGTGCCACGCCCAGGACCGCCCTGGTGACGGGCGGCACCAGCGGCATCGGGCTCGCCGTGGTGAAGACGCTCGCCGCCCGCGGGCTGCGAGTGTTCCTGTGCGCGCGCAGCCGCGAGAACGTCGACGCCGTGGTCAAGGAACTCCGCGACCAGGGGCTGGAGGTGGCCGGATGCGAGGGGGACGTGCGGTCCCGGGAGTCGGTGGAGCGGGTGGTGCGCTCCGCGGTCGACCGGTTCGGGTCGCTGGGCGTCCTGGTGAACAACGCGGGGCGCAACGGCGGCGGAGTGACCGCGCGCATCCCCGACGAGCTCTGGTACGACGTGATCGACACCAACCTCAACGGCGCCTTTCTGGTCACCCGTGAGGCCCTGACCACCGGCGGGCTGGAGCGGGCCGCCACCGCCGGGCGGATCGTCAGCATCGCCTCCACCGGCGGCAAGCAGGGCGTTCCGCTGGGCGCCCCCTACTCGGCATCGAAGGCGGGCCTGATCGGCTTCACCAAGGCGCTGGCCAAGGAACTGGCGCCCACGGGGGTCACCGTCAACGCCGTGTGCCCGGGTTACGTGGAGACGCCGATGGCCGTACGCGTACGGCAGGCATACGCGGCGACCTGGGACACCACGGAGGAGGACGTGCTGTCCCGCTTCAACGACAAGATCCCGCTGGGGCGCTACTCCACTCCCGAGGAGGTGGCCGCCCTCGTCGGCCACCTGGTGGGCGAGGACGCCGGCTCCGTCACCGCTCAGGCCGTCAACGTCTGTGGCGGGCTCGGCATTTACTGACCTCCCGCCCCGTCGCGTCCGTACCACCGGCCCATCCGTCCCCCTCTGCTCCGAAGCCATCTGCCCGAACCACAGAGAGGAAGCGATGACGCATGCCCACACCCACATCCCACCGTGCCGTGCACGGCACGGAGATCGACGCCCCGGCCAACCGGGTGTACTCCCTGATCCGGGACGCCGCCGAGTGGCCCCGGTACTTCACCCCGACCGTCCACGTCGAGCGCACGGAGCTGGACGCCCGTAGCGAGCGGCTGCGGATCTGGGCCACCGCCAACGGCGAGGTCAAGCACTGGACGTCGCACCGCACCTTGGACTCCGGGGGGCTGCGCGTCCGGTTCCGGCAGGAGGTGTGCTCGCCTCCGGTGGCCGCGATGAGCGGTGAATGGGTCCTCCGGGAGCGGCCGGGCGGGCGCTGCGAGCTGACGCTGCACCATACATTCGCTGCGGTGGACGACCGTCCGGAAGACGTGGAATGGATCACCACCGCAACCGACCGTAACAGCCGTACCGAACTGGCGAACGTCAAGGCGCTGGTCGAGCGCCCGGAGTCCGACACGGAGCTGCTGTTCTCGTTCAAGGACTCCGAGACGGTGCACGGTCCCGCCGAAGCGGTGTACGCGTTCCTCGCGGAGGCGGGAAAGTGGCCCGACCGACTGCCGCACGTGTCCCGGCTCGACCTGACCGAGCCGTTCGACGGTGCTCAGGTGATGACCATGGTCACCCGCACGAACGACGGCTCGGAGCACACGACGGAGTCGGTGCGGGTCTGCTTCCCCGGCGAGCGACGGATCGTCTACAAGCAAATCGGCTGTCCGCCATTGATGACCCTGCACACCGGCGAGTGGTCGATACGGGACACCGGGGACGGGCTGCTCGTCACCTCCCAGCACACGATAAGGATCAACGAATCCGCCATCCCCGGCGTCCTCGGCGCGGATGCCACGGTGGCCGACGCGCGGGCCCGGGTGCGCGCGGCTGTCGGCGGCAACAGCGCGGCCACCCTGGCGCTCGCCAGGCGCTTCGCGGAGGCCCCGGATGCCGCCTGAGGCGGACGGCCCGGAGGTGTTGATCGTCGGCGCCGGGCCTGTCGGCCTGACCCTGGCGCACGAGCTGATCCGCCGGCGCGTACGCGTACGAGTGATCGACCGGGCGGCCGGCCCGGCGACCACCAGCCGGGCGCTGGCCGTGCATCCGCGCACCCTGGAGGCGTGCCACCAGATGGGACTGGCCGACGCCCTGGTGGCCCGGGGCCGGCCGGTCATCCACTTCACCGTGCATGCGCGCGGCCGGGAACTGATTCGCTTCGACACCAACTACGGCAAGCTGCCCACGGCCTACCCGTTCAGCCTGATGCTCGACCAGGTCGGTACGGAGGAGATCCTGCGCGAGCGCCTGGCCGCCCTGGGGGGCGCGATCGAGTGGGGCGTGGAACTGGCCGACTGTGCGCCCGCCGGGGACCTGGTCAACGCCGAGCTTCGCCGTGACGGCCGCTCCGAACAGATCACCGTCCCCTGGCTGGTGGGTGCGGACGGCTCACGCAGCACCGTACGCGAGCGGCTGGGACTGCGGCTGGTCGGTGACGCGACGCAGACCTGGCTCAACGCGGACGTGGTGCTGGACGCCGAGTTGTCCCGCGACAGCAACCACCTGGTGCATACCGGTTCCGGCACCGTGCTGCTGGTGCCGTTCCCGGACGCGGGCAAATGGCGCGCGGTGGATACCGGGTACGCCGGTCAGGGAACCGACCCGGAGCCGGTGCGGCGCAGGCTCGCCGGGTCCCTGGTGCGCGGCCTCGGGCACCAGGTGGCGGTCTCGGAGCCGACCTGGATCTCCGTCTTCCGCGTCCAGCAACGCATGATCACCGCCATGCGCTCCGGCCGCTGTTTCGTGGCCGGAGACGCGGCGCACGTCCACAGCCCGGCCTCCGGCCAGGGCATGAACACCGGCATGCAGGACGCCTACAACCTGGCGTGGAAGCTGGCGGACGTGGTGCGCGGACACGCTCGGGAAGAGTTGCTGGACACCTACGCCGCCGAACGCATACCGGTGGGCGGCAGGTTGCTGTCCTCCACCCGTACGGCCACGGCCCTGGTGGCGTTGCGCAATGTCGTGGCGCCGGTGGCCATGCCCCTGGGTCTGTCCGTCCTCAGGGCGGCGCGACCACTCAAACGGCACGTCGAGCACCGGATCATGGCGGGAATGTCCGGTCTCGCCCTGCACTACGCAGACAGCCCGCTGACGTACGGCACAGCCGACGGCACGGCAGGGGTGCGCCCCGGACACCTGGTCGCGTGCACGGAACAGGACGCAGCACGCCACCCCGGACACCGGGCGCTGCGGCAGGCGCTCACCGATCCCCGGTGGCTGCTGCTGCTGTTCGCTGATGAAGGAGCCGCAGTGCCGGCGCTGCGGTACGGCCGGACCGTACAGGTACGCACCGTCGTCCCCCACGAGAGCCAGGCCGGCCCCACCCTCGCCGACCCCGACGGCGCACTGCGGCAGACCCTCGGAGTCCCTCCTGGCGGCTGGGCGCTGATCAGGCCGGACGGCTATCTGGCCGCGAAGGAGCGACGATTCGGCGCCGCAGCCCTGGTCGCCCGGCTTGAGGCACTGCATCTGTTCCCGGACCCCGAATGACCAAGGAGGACACACGTATGACAGCGATCAACGGCGCACCGGTGGCAAGCGGTTCGGTGGCACTGGTCACGGGCGGCACTCGCGGCATCGGCCTGGCCGTCGCCCGCAAACTGAGCGCGGCGGGCAGCGAGGTACTTCTCAACTACGCACACGACGAGGACGGCGCACTGGCCGCCGAGCGGCGACTGTCCGAGGAAGGCGGCACGGTACGGCTGATGCGCGCGGACATCGGCCGCCCCGCCGGTGCGGTGCGGTTGCTGGAGGCGATCCGGGGTACCCACGGCCGGCTGGACGTCCTGGTGCACGCCGCCGGCTCCTTCCACCCGGCTCCGACCGCGTCCCCGCATATCGGCAAGTACCTGGGCGACGGTGCCGTGGCGGTGGGGCCGCTGCTGTACGGGGCGGCGCGCCTGGGCGCCCTGATGACTCCGGGCACCGGCCGCGTCGTCGCCGTCTCCAGCATCGGCGCCCGGACGGTCGTTCCCGGCTACGCGGGTCTGGGCATGGCCAAGGCGGCCCTGGAGGCCCTGGTCCGGTATCTGGCGGTGGAACTCGCCGGGAAGGGCGTGGCCGTCAACGCGGTGGCCGCGGGCAAGGTGGCCGACTGCGGATCCGATCCCGTACCCGCCCAAGCGCTGGAAGGCCTGTTGCGGCGGACCCCGGCGGGCCGGCCGGCCACCGCCGAAGAAGTGGCCGGCGTGGTGGCGTTGCTGTGCCGTCCCGAGGCCGGCGGTCTACACGGACAGGTGCTCACCGTGGACGGCGGGGCCAGCCTGCTGTAGACGTCCGGAAGGGACCGACATGCGTATCATCGATCTGTCGACGACTGTGGACGCCGGCCAGTGGGAGGCCGACCCGGTCGAACATGAAGTACTCACCCCGGCCGAGGGCGGCCGGCACATGGCCGAGGGGATGCGACGCCACTACGGCATCGACTTCGACCCGGCCGACCTCCCGGACGGCGAGCTGCTGTCCCTCGACACCCTGCGGCTGACCACCCACACCGGCACCCACGTCGACGCCCCGTCGCACTACGGGTCCCGGGCGCGCTACGGCACACCGCGGCACATCGACCAACTGCCGCTGGACTGGTTCCTGCGTCCGGGCCTCAAACTCGACCTCACCGACGAGCCGGTGGGCGCCGTCGGCGCCGACCGGATACGGCGGGCCCTCGACGAGGCGGGCCGCGACCCGCGTCCGTACGACATCGTGCTGCTGCACACGGGTGCGGACCAGCGGGCCGGAAAGCCGGAGTACTTCACCGAGTTCGCCGGTCTGGACGCCGCGGCGACACACTTGCTGCTCGACTTCGGAGTCCGGGTCATCGGGACTGACGCCTTCAGTCTCGACGCGCCGTTCGGGCACATGATCAAGGAATATCGGCGTACAGGCGACCGCGGTGTGCTGTGGCCCGCCCACTTCGTGGGGCGGGAGCGGGAGTACTGCCAGATCGAGCGGCTGAACAATCTCGGCGCGCTGCCGGGACCGGACGGGTTCCTGGTGTCCTGCCTCCCGTTCAAGATCGCGGGAGCGGGAGCCGGGTGGACGCGTGCGGTGGCGGTTGTGGAGGAGTGAGTACGGACAGTGGAGACGGGCGCCCCGGGAAGTGTCCCGGGGCGCTCGTCGGCATGCCGCAGTGGTCACAGCCGTGCCCGCCGGATCAGGGAACGTCGTACCCCTCGGCCCGCAGGGTGTCCCGCGCTTTCGCCAGCGCCGCCCGTTCCTCCTCCGGCCCGCCCACGCGTTTCGGTGACAGCGCGACGACCTTGGAACCCCCGCGGCGTACGGAAGGGTGCCGTAGGGCCAGGCTCGACAGCGTACGGCCGGGCCCCGCCTCGACCACCACCAGCTCGCCGGGTGCCAGTAGCCCGTCCAGAGCCGGCCAGAAGCGCACCTGGTTCACCGGGTGCGCGGCCCAGTACGCGGGATCGGCGACCTGTTGCGCCGTCAGTGGCGCCGCCGTGTAGCAGGAGTGCACCACGGTCCGCGGCGGCCGGCGTTCCACCGCGGTGAGCACCGCCTCGGCGCCCCTGGCGTACGGGGCGATCACCGGGCTGTGGAACGGGCTGAGCGCCGGCACCCTCCGGGCGGTGACGCCACAGGCCCGCAGTGTCTCCTCCACGGCGCGCAGTGCGTCCTCCGGTCCCCCGAGCACGGTCTGCCGCGGTGCGTTGACGGCGGCGACCACCACACCGCCGCCCAGGAAGGGCTCCAGCGACGCGGCGGACTCCGCCACCGCCAGCATGCCGCCCGGGGGCGCGGCCGTCAGCCGCGTCACCCGGTCCAGCACCACCCGCGCGGCGTCGCGCACCGAGAACACCCCGGCGAGTGTGGCTGCCGCCATCTCACCGATGCTGTGGCCCAGCAGCGCCGTCGGGCGGATGCCCCAGCTCGTCACCAGCCGACCGAACGCGTGGTCCACGGCGAAGAGCAGTGGCTGGGCCCGCAGTACGTGGTCCACCGGCAGGCCCGGCCGCTCGTCCAGCCAGTCGGCGTGCATGCGGTCGCCCTCCGCTCCCATCGCGCCCAGCACTTCGTCCACCGCCTCGGCGAAGACCGGCTCGGCCGCGTACAGCCCCGCCGCCATCCGCCGGTACTGGGCCCCCTGACCGGGCAGCAGCAGCGCCACCGGCCGGGGCCCCCTTGTGGCCTGCGCCGCGGCAGCCGTAGTGTGCGCCGTCATGCCAGCCGGGTGGTGGCCGCGGCGATGCGTTCGTCGGTCGCCGTGAACGCGATCCGCACGTGCTGCTCACCGGCCTCGCCGTAGAAGGCACCGGGCGCGACGAGGATGCCGAGATCGGCCAGCTTCTGCACGGCGGACCAGCACGGTTCACCCCAGGTCGCCCACAGGAACAGCCCGCCTTCGGAGTGCTCGACGCGGAACCCCGATCCCTCCAGGGCGGTGCGCAATACGCGCCGCCGGTACGCGTACCGCTCTCGCTGCCGCCGCACGTGGTCGTCGTCCTCCAGGGCGGCCACCATGGCCGCCTGCACGGGCGCCGGGACCACGTGCCCGGCGTGTTTGCGTACGTGGAGGAGGCGGGCGACCAGGGCCGGGTCGCCGGAGCAGATGCCGGCGCGGTAGCCCGCGAGGTTTGACCGTTTGGAGAGCGAGTGCACCGTCAGCAGCCCTTCGTGGCTGTCGCCGCACACCGCCGGGTCCAGCAGCGACACCGGCCGCAGGTCCCACCCGTACTCGATGTAGCACTCGTCGTTGACGAGGACGACGCCCCGGTCCCGCGCCCAGGCCACGATCTCGCGCAACCCAGGTACGGACAGCACCCGGCCCTCGGGGTTGGACGGCGAGTTGAGCCAGACCACCTTCACCGGCTCGCGCCCGAGCTCCAGCGGTGAGTCCACCGGCCGGCCCGCCGCGCCGGCCAGGCGCGCGCTGACGTCGAAGGTGGGGAACGCCAGTCGGGGAAAGGCCACCGTGTCGCCCGGGCCCGCGCCCAGCATCGCCGGGAGCCAGGCGATCAGCTCCTTGCTGCCGACCGCGGGCAGTATCGCCGAAGGATCCACCGTCACGCCCAGACTGCGGCGCAGCCAGGCGGCGGCCGCTTCGCGGAGCGCGGGCATCCCCTCTGTGGGCGGGTATCCGGGCGCGACGGCCGCCGCCGCGAGGGCATCGCGCACCACGTCGGGCGTGGCGTCGACCGGTTCGCCCAGGGCCAGGTTGACCAGCCCGTCGGGGTGGGCTGCGGCCCGCCGCTTGTAGGGCAGGAGCACGTCCCACGGGAAGTCGGGCAATTCCCTCATCGCCGCCCTCCGTTCCCGGCTGTGACGTCGCGTGTGTGGACCCCGGTGGACAGGTCCCCTTCGATGCCCCAGGTGACAATGCGCCGGGGATGGATGCGGATCATCTCGTCGGAGCAGTGCGGCCGGCGCCTTCTGCCGCCGGTGGACAGCGCCTGGGCCGTGCCGTGGATGACCACGGCACGGACCACTTCCGGATCGCGGCACGGCACGTCGTCCACAACGAAGGCGATCTTGTCGTTCTTCGCCACGTTCCGGAACTTGCGACTGCGGCCCATGTCCCGGCCGGTGATCTCGATGGTGCCGTGCTCTTCGTCGATCTCGAACGAGACGGGCACGTTGTGGGGTTCCCCGTGGGCGCCGACCGTCGCCAGACGGCCGTAGCCCTGTGTCCGCAGGTAGGTGACTTCCTTCTGGGTGAACGGCATAGAGCGTCCTCGGTGTCCGTAGGGTCGCGGACACGCTACGAAGCCCGCTTCGAGCGCACTTCGAGCCTCCCGCTCCGGACTCCGGCTGGACGGCGCCTTGAAGGCGCGCGGCCAGCATGCCGGGCGTCAACCCACTGATCCGAAGGAGCGTGTATGCGGTACGACGTGGTGGTGGTCGGCGCCGGACCGACTGGACTGATGCTCGCCTGCGAACTGCGCCTGGCCGGTGCCAGGACCCTGGTGCTGGAACGTCTGGCGGAGCCGGTCGGCTTCTCCAAGGCCCTGGGTGTGCACGCGCGCACCGTCGAGCTGCTGGACATGCGCGGGCTGGGCGAGGCGTTCCAGGCCGATGCGCCGAAGCTGCGCGGCGGAAACTTCGCCAGCCTCGGAGTCCCGCTGGACTTCTCGTCCATCGACACCCGGCACCCGTACGCGCTGTTCGTCCCACAGGTGCGCACCGAGGAGCTGCTGACCGGGCGGGCCTTGGAGCTGGGGGCCGAGCTGCGCCGCGGGCACGCGCTGACGTCGCTGGAGCAGGATGCCGACGGCGTGACCGTCTCCGTCTCCGGCCCCGAGGGACCGTACGAGGTCGAGTGCGCCTATCTGGTCGGGTGTGACGGCGGCAGCAGCACCGTTCGCAAGCTGCTGGGCATCGACTTCCCCGGGCAGGACCCGCACATGTTCGCGGTGATCGCGGACGCCCGGTTCCGCGAGGAGCTGCCGCACGGGGAGGGCATGGGCCCGATGCGACCGTACGGCGTCATGCGGCACGACCTGCGTGCCTGGTTCGCCGCCTTCCCGCTGGAGCCGGGCGTCTTCCGGGCCACGCTTGCCTTCTTCGACCGGCCCTACGCCGACCGCCGGGCGCCGGTCACCGAGGAGGACGTGCGAGCCGCGCTCACCGAGGTGGCCGGCAGCGACTTCGGGATGCACGACGTGCGCTGGCTCTCTCGGCTCACCGACACCTCGCGCCAGGCCGAGCGGTACCGCGACGGTCGGGTCCTGCTGGCGGGCGACGCCTGCCACATCCACCTGCCCGCGGGCGGGCAGGGCCTCAACCTGGGATTCCAGGACGCGGTGAACCTGGGCTGGAAGCTGGGCGCGACTGTCGCGGACACGGCTCCGCCGGAGCTGCTGGACACCTACGAGGCCGAGCGCCGCCCGATCGCCGCGAGCGTGCTGCGCAACACCCGCGCGCAGGCGGTGCTGATCGACCCGGACCCGCGTTTCGAAGGGCTGCGGGAGCTGATGATCGAGCTGCTGCGCGTTCCGGAGACCAACCGCCACCTGGCAGGCCTCATCTCGGCGCTGGATGTGCGTTACCCCATGCCGGGCGAGCACCCGCTGCTGGGACGCCGCGTTCCGGACCTGCCGCTCGCAACCGAGGACGGCGCCCGTCGGCTGAGTACGTATTTCCACGCTGCGCGCGGCGTGCTGCTGACGCTCGACGCCCACAAGGTGTCCGGCGACGAAGCTGCGGCGTGGAAAGACCGGGTGGACCTGGTCACGGCCGAGGGCGTCGCGGAGCCCGGCTCCGCGGTCGACGGGCTGGCCGCACTGCTCATCCGGCCCGACGGCTACATCTGCTGGGCCGGAACCCCGAAGACGGGTACGGACGGGCTCACCAACGCCCTGCGCACCTGGTTCGGGCCGCCCGCCGTGTGAGGCGCCCGGCCCGCCACGTGAGGTGTTCGGCCCTCCTTGTGCGGCGACCGGCTTTCTCTTCACTGCCCCAGCACCCTCACCGTCCTAGGAGTTCCATGACCACCGCACCGCTCGCACCTGTGACCCAGGCCCGCGCACTGCTGCACCTGACCACCGCGTATCACCAAGCGAAGGCCTTGCACAGCGCCGTGGAGCTGGGTGTTTTCGACCTGCTCGCCGACGGGCCCGCGACTGCTGGGGAGGTGAAGGACCGGCTGCGGATCGTCCATCCGCTGGCCAAGGAGTTCCTCGACGCGCTCGTCGCGCTGGAGTTGCTGGAGACAGACGGCGACCGCTACCGCAACTCCCCGGCAGCCCAGTCGTTCCTGGTGTCCAACGCCTCCGAATACCTGGGCGGCACCATCCTCCAGCACGCCCGCAAGCACTACCATGTGTGGGCCGGGCTGACGACGGCGCTCCAGGAAGGCAACGCGGGTTCCGGCGCCGAGGCGCACGGACCCGAGGCGTACCCCAAGCACTACGAGGACCCGGACCGGGCCCGTCAGGTCATGGCGCACTTCGACACTTTCAGCTCCTTCACGGCCGAGGAACTGGCGCGCCGCGTCGACTGGAGCGGGTACGAGTCCTTCGTCGACATCGGCGGTGCCCGGGGCAATCTGGCGACGCGGGTGGCCCTTGCCCATCCGCACTTGCGCGGGACCGTGTTCGACCTTCCCACGCTGGCCCCGCTGGCCGACCAGTTGATCCGTGAGCGCGGTCTGGAAAGCCGCGTCCGCTTCCACGGCGGCGACTTCCTGACCGACCCGCTGCCGTCCGCGGACGCCGTGGTCACTGGGCACGTCCTGCCCGACTGGCCCGCACCGCAGCGGTGCGAGCTCCTCGCGCGCATTCACGAGGCGCTGCCCTCCGGCGGCGCGCTGGTGGTCTACGACCTGATGACGGATTCAGCCACCACGACTGTGCACGACGTGCTCCAACGGCTCAACCACGGTCTGATCCGCGGCGACAGCTCGTCCAGCGGCGTCGAGGAGTACCGCGCGGAGATCGAGGAGGCCGGCTTCCGGGTCCGGCAGGCGGAGCGCATCGACAGCCTCCTCGGCGACTGGCTGATAGTCGCCGCCAAGTTCTGACTCGCTACGGCGGCCTTTGCTACCGTGATCAAGCCCCTGGGGTATGCCCCCATTGGGTTGGATCAGAGCGACGTCGGAGAGGGCGGAACCATGCGGCAGGCGACCACGAGTCCCACAGGAAAGGTCCGTATCGTGACGCAGAGGAATCCGAACCCCCTCCATGAACAAGCTGAATCTGGGCATCCTGGCCCACGTTGACGCCGGCAAGACCAGCCTCACCGAGCGCCTGCTGCACCGCACCGGAGTGATCGACGAGGTCGGCAGTGTGGACGCCGGCACCACGCAGACCGACTCGATGGGGCTTGAGCGGCAGCGTGGCATCACCATCCGGTCCGCCGTGGCCACGTTCGTCCTGGACGATCTCAAGGTGAACCTCATCGACACCCCGGGTCACGCCGACTTCATCTCCGAGGTCGAGCGGGCGCTCAGGGTACTCGACGGTGCCGTTCTGGTGGTTTCGGCCGTCGAGGGTGTCCAGCCGCAGACCCGCATCCTGATGCGGACCCTGCGCAGGCTGGACATCCCCACGCTGGTCTTCGTCAACAAGATCGACAGGAACGGCGCGCGCCCCGACGGTGTGCTGCGGGAGATCCGCGACCGGCTGACCCCCGCCGCGGTGGCGCTGTCCGCCGCGGCGGACGCCGGCACGCCACAGGCCCGCGCGACCGCGCTCGGCCCGGACACGGACCCGGAGTTCGCCGTCCGGGTCGGTGAGCTGCTGGCAGACCGCAACGACGCCTTCCTCACCGCCTACCTGGACGAGGAGCGCGTACTGACCGAGAGGGACTACGCGGAGGAACTGGCCTCCCAGACCGCCCGTGGCCTGGTGCACCCGGTGTTTCTCGGGTCAGCGCTGACCGGCGAGGGCCTGGACCACCTGGTGTGCGGTATCCGGGAGTTGCTGCCATCCGTGCACGGCTCGCAGGACGCCCCGCTGCGAGCCACCGTGTTCAAGGTGGACCGCGGAGTGCGCGGCGAGACCGTCGCGTACCTGCGGCTGATCTCCGGCACGCTGGGAACCCGCGACTCGGTGACGCTGCACCGCGTCGACCACACCGGCCGGGTCACCGAGCACGCAGGGCGGATCACCGCCCTGCGGGTCTTCGAGCGCGGGTCGGCCACCAGCGATACCCGGGCGACCGCCGGGGACATCGCGCAGGCCCGGGGGCTGAAGGACGTACGGGTCGGTGACCGGGCCGGGCACCTCGACGGACCTCCGCCGCGGAACTTCTTCGCACCGCCCAGCCTGGAGACCGTCATCCGACCGGAGCGTCCGGCGGACGCCGGGCGGCTGCACGCCGCGCTGCGCATGCTGGACGAGCAGGACCCCTCGATCGACCTGCGGCGGGACGAGGAGAACGCGGCCGGCGCCGTGGTACGCCTGTACGGAGAGGTGCAGAAGGAGATCCTCGTCAGCACGCTCGCGGAGTCCTTCGGCGTACGGGTCCGCTTCGACCCCACCCGCACGGTCTGCATCGAGAAGCCCGTGGGGACGGGCGAGGCGTTGATCGAGTTGGACACGCGCATGCACAACTACTTCTGGGCGACCGTGGGTCTGCACGTCGGACCGGCCGAGCCGGACGCGGGCATCACATTCCGTCTGGCGGTGGAACTGGGCTCGCTGCCCCTGGCCTTCCACAAGGCCATCGAGGAGACGGTGCACACCACACTGCGGCACGGTCTGTTCGGCTGGCAGGTGACCGACTGCGCCGTCACCCTGACCCGTACCGGTTTCGCCAGTCCGGTCAGCGCGGCCGACGACTTCCGCGAGGCCACACCGCTGGTCCTGATGGACGCGCTCCGACAGGCCGGAACCCAGGTGCACGAGCCGGTCAGCTCCTTCGAACTGGAGGTTCCCGCCGCCCGGCTCAGCCTGGTGCTGGCGAAACTCGCGGAGTCGGGCGCGACTCCCGGCGTGCCCACGGCCGAAAGGGACATCTTCCGGCTGGAGGGCACGATGCCGACCAGGCTCGTGCACGACTTCCACCAGCGGGTTCCCGGACTGACCGGGGGAGAGGGGGTGTTCCTGGCCGAGCACCGGGGCTACCGGCCCGCTGCCGGACAACCGCCCGTGCGACCGCGACCCGAGGGCCCCAACCCGCTCAACCGGGACGAGTACATCCTTCACATGCTCAAACGTGTCTGAGACCGCCGGATCGCGCCCCGGCGGGGGCTGTCACGGGGCGCGATCCGGCGGCTTGAGATCCCGGCCTACATCTCAAGACGGACCTCCGGCCGTAGGTACGGACCGGTTTTCCGGGAGAATCTGAGGATCAGCATGGATTTCGCCTTGTTCACGGCATCGATCCGGGAAACCGCGCCCAGTTTTTCGAAGACATTGCTCAAATGGCGTTTCACGGTGGCTTCGGTGATGGTGAGCCGAGTGGCAATCTGACTGTTACTCAGCCCGCGCGCCACGTTCTCCATCACCTGCAGCTCGCGGGCGGAGAGTTGTACCGTGGAGGTATTCAGCAGGGCCGGCACGCTTTCCTTCGGCACGGACATGAATATTTGCCCCGGATGACTGGTCACACTGCGGATCGCGGCGAGCACCTCAGCACGTCGTAAATTCTTGGTCAGGAACCCGCTCGCGCGCATGTGCAGCACCTGTTGGATGAGCGTCGGATCCTGGAACGAGGTCAGGACGATGCACTGGGAACGCGGCGACACACGGTGCATGGCCTCGACACCGGAGACGACTCCGTACGGCTCCGCCCCGTCCAGAAGGATCACCTGGGGGCGCAGCTCGCCGGCCATGTGCACGGCCGCCTCCCCATTGGCGAAGCCGCCGACCACCTTGATGTCCGACTGGGCGGCGAGCACGTCGCACAGCGCCTCCCTGAGCAGCGTCTGGTCGTCGACGACGAGGACGGTGATCACTTTGTCATCCATTGGCCCCTCCAGCGCGCGGAAGAAGAAGTGCTGTGTTCTCTGGTTGAATCGCGAAAAACATCTGAGGCCTGCTGGCAGGTCAGGTGGAGAGGGAAGTGTCGAGTAGTTGGCGAGCCGCAGGCCGATGCGGGCATCGGCACCAGAATGACGAGCCTGGAAGGCTGGCGTCGCGTCGCCGCACCGGGTTTCCTCGGTGGAGTACGTGGAAGGGGCAGGGAGTCGGATCTCTTCGGATCGGCGGACTCGGTGGTGACGGTTGTTTTGCCCGTCCTTTTGTGCTCACCTGCGGAAACGGGGTGCCCGCGACGACGTGGTCGAAAGGGGAATGTCCGCCTTGACGGCCCGCTCGGGAAGGTCGGTGTCCTCGACGGTGCGTGTATCAGAACGGCTCCCGATACCGCTGAGTGAGACCTCCTCAGGGTACTCCGGCTGACCGACCCACTCGCTGATCTGGCGCTCATGGACGTTCACGAGCCAGGAACTGGCGGAACAAGCCTCTACCCGCAGGCCACCACCTGGAGGCGGTTTCCGGTATCACCGGTCCGGCGGCGGAGTGGAAGTCCACGCCGCCGGTGTCCGGTTTCGAAGGTCAGCTGACTGTTATTAATGCACAGTACGGGCTTCCGGCCCGGCTTGTTGCAGGCGGCATTCTTGCGGCCCCCTGCCCTCGGCCACCCGTCGATGACACTGCGATCAGGCGGTGGATTGGTTTCTTGCAGTACACCGTTATCCTTCCCTGCGAAGCCTCTCAGGCTGTTTGATCACGGTTCACAGCGAAGCTAACGCAGGCCGGAGACCGCCGTGAAGCACCTTGTGAGGCATTGGCCTGAGATTGTCCCTCAATGGCTGATCGCGGTAGGGGCCATCTCGCGGCTCCAAGTTGTCCATTCAATAAAATGTAAGGGGTCGATCGGTCCCTGTTGAAAGCGGTGAGCACATTCACACCGGGGCGCCTGGGAGAGGCCGGGATTGACTACCTCGTCGTCTTCGAAGGAGCGGACCGGCGCTCCAGCCGCTGAGGCACCTGAAACCCGGCGAGCTGCTCATCCCTGCGCGGTCAGGGCGAGCCGGCGGTATACCGAATGGATAGGTATTGCGCCCTGCGGTCGTTGCGATGAATGAGGCCGGAATCCAGCTTGATCCGGCGCCGCCACAGTGCCATCTCCAGGTGCGTCCAGGGTGCGTCCAGGTGCGTCCAGGTGCGGACGTAGGACATGTCGGCCGCCCACAGCTGATTCGGCCCCGTGGAGAGGTCGCAGCCGATCAGGTCCGGGGCCTTCGCCGCGGCCGGGTCGGGGACAGTGGTGCGGTGTCTGCGGCGCAGGCGGAGCCCGGCCGGCCCGATCGTCTGCATGATCCGGGCGACGCGCTTGTGGTTCACCACCTCGCCGGTCTCCCGGAGTTCGGCGGTGATCCTGGGAACGCCGTAAGTGCCGTCCGAGGCCCGATGACGCGTGCGTATCCGGCAGCGAGCTTCGCGTGGGCTGCCTGGCGGGCCGCTCTCACGGCTGCTGTCTTGCGCCGGCAGTAGAAGCTCGATCGGCGATGCCAGGGATGGCGCACAGCCGCTTCACGCCGTGTCGGCGCTGGTGGTCGGCCACGAACTGGAAGCGGTTCACCAGCGCGTCTCCCCGGCGAAACACTTCGTGGCCTTCCGCAGGATCTCGCGTTCTTCCTCCAGCTCACGGACCTTCTCGCGCAGCGCGGCGTTCTCCGCCTCCCAGCGGCGTGGGCGGCTCGGCGGGTGTCTCAGCACGGCGTCCCCGTGGCCGGCTCGCGCCGGCCGCCCGGACCCAGTTCCGCAGGGTTTCCGGGTTGATGCCCAGATCGGCAGCGACCTGCCGGGCCGTCGCCTCGGGCCGCGACTGATACAGCGCGACCGCGTCCGCCCTGAACACCTGCGGGCAGTGCTTCATGACCACGAGATGTCCGTTCTCAGATCCTCGGGATCCCGTGTCTCCTGTGTCCAACATCAGGGCTCAAGGCCCATCAGGTGTCGGTAGATCGTGCCGCCCAGCCGGTCCGTGCTTCGGCTTCGGGTCCGGCCTGACCTGACATGGAGGTTCGGCTTCGACCTGCGCCTCGGCACGGAACGGCAGGCCGCACGTGGCCCCGTACGAGCTGTCGTGCGCCGATGCCCGTCCCCGCCGGGGAGTCCGGCCGCTCCGGACCGCGCTCAGCGCGGGCGCGGCGCGCCGTCCCGCGGCCGGTCCGGATCCGCGGCGCTCAGCCGGGCGACCAGCTCCCGTTTGAGTACCTTGCCGCTGGGGCCGAGGGGGAAGGCGTCCACGAACTCCACCCGGCGCGGGTACTTGTACGGCGCCATCCGTTCCCTGCTCCAGGCGACGATCTCGGCGCCGAGGGGCGGGCCCGGCGCCGTGCCCGGGCGGGCCCTCACCACCGCGCACACCTCCTCGCCGTGCACGGGGTGGGGGAGCCCGACGACGGCTGCCTGGGCGATCGCCGGGTGGCGGGCCAGGACGTCCTCCACCTCGCGCGGGTAGACGTTGTACCCGGCGCGCAGCACCACGTCCTTCTTGCGGTCGACGACGGACAGATAGCCCTCGTCGTCCTTGACGCCGAGGTCACCCGAGCGGAACCAGCCGTCCACGACGGCCTCGGCGGTCGCCTCCGGCCGGTTCAGGTAGCCGGCCATCACGTTGTGCCCCCGGATGACGATCTCCCCCGTCTCGCCGACGGGCACCAGCTCGATCCTGCCCTCCACGTCGGCTCTGGCGATCTCGACCTCGACGCCCCAGATCGGCCGGCCCACTGTGCCGGGTCTGAGCGGCCACGCCTTCTGGTTGTACGCCACCACCGGAGACGTCTCGGTCAGCCCGTACCCTTCGAGGACCGGGCAGCCGAACGTCTCCCGGAACGCGTCCAGGACCGCCACCGGCAGCGCGGCGCCGCCGGAGAACGCGCGGTCGAGCGCGGGCCTGCGCGGGTCGGCGCGGGCCGCGTCGAGGAGTGCCGTGTACATCGTCGGGACCCCCATGAACAGCGTGCAGCCCTCCCGCACCATGAGGTCCAGCGCGCCCGGCCCGTCGAACCGGGGCATCAGCACCAGGGTCGCCCCCGCCCGGAAGCAGGTGTTCATGCCGCAGATCTGACCGAAGCTGTGGAACAGGGGCAGACAGCCGAGCAGGACGTCGTCCGCGGTGAAGTCGAACGGCGACAGCATGGTCGTGTCGACGTTCATCACCACGTTGAGATGGGTGAGCAGGGCGCCCTTGGGCCGGCCGGTGGTGCCGGAGGTGTAGAGGATCACCGCGATGTCCTCGGGGGCGCGCGGCACCTGACGGTCGATCGGGGTGCTCCGCGCCGCGAGCACGTCCAGCCGTGGCGCGTGGGTGCGCCACTCCTCCTCGTCCCCTTCTTCTTCCATGACGGTGAGCACGGGCGTGCCGGCCGTCTCCGCCGCCCTGCCGCCCTCGGCCAGGAGCGGGGCGGCGCAGATCAGCGCCGCCGCCCCGGAGTCCTTCAGGACGTACGCGATCTCGTCCGCCCGGAGCAGGGCGTGGACCGGCACCGCGATCGCGCCGAGCGCGAGCACACCGAAGTAGGCCGCCGGGAAGTGCGGTGTGCTGGGCAGCAGCAGCGCCACCTTGTCGTCGGGACCGATGCCCCGCGCGCGGAGCGCCGCCGCGTACCTCCGCGCCTCGTCCCACAGTTCGCGGTAGGTGATCTTCCGCGTACCGGACACGACCGCCGGGTGCTCCGGTCGCCGTAGCGCGGATTCGGCCAGTATGGACGCCACGGAGAGGGCCATGGGGGTTCACCCGCTCGCTTCCGCGGCCAGCCGCGCCTTGTCCGGTTTGCCGACGCCGGTGAGGGGCAGAGCGCGGCGGACGTGGATCCGCGCGGGGACGTGCTTGGGCGAGAGGGCGGCCCGGATGTGTTCGGCCAGTCCGCCGGGGTCGGCCGTGCCCGCCTCCCGCGGCACCACGGCGGCGTGCAGGTGCTCGATCCTGTCCCGGTCCCGGACGCAGAAGACGGCGGCCTGCACGACGTCGGGATGGGCGAGGAAGGCGTTCTCCACGGTCACCGGATGGATCTTGATGCCATTGGTCTTGATGACCTCGCCGATCCGGCCGCGCAGGTGAAGGTAGCCGTCGTCGTCGACGAAGCCGAGGTCACCGGTGTGCACCCAGCCGTCCCGCACGGTCCGAGCGGTGAGTTCGGGCTCGGCCACGTACTCACTCATCGTGAACGGCGACCGTACGCAGACCTCGCCGGTCTCGCCGGGCGGCAGGTCGCGGTGGTCGTCCGGATCGGTGATCCGCACCCAGCCGGGCATCGGCCGGCCGACCGTGGCCCGCAGCCGGGGTTCGTGGTGCTCGGCGGGCGAGAGCATGCTGACGAAGCCCGCCTCACTGGTGGCGTACACCTGGATCAGCACCTCGCCGAAGACCTTGACCGCCTCGCCCAGGCGCTCGGGGGACGCGGGGGAGCCCACGTACGTGACCATCTGGAGGCGGGACAGGTCGGTCGAGCCCACCTCCGGATGGTCCATGAGCAGGTACAGCTGGGGAGGGGAGAGCAGCATCCGCGTGATCCCGTGCCGTTCTACGCAGCGCAGCACGTCACCCGGGTCGAAGCCGTCCCGCAGGACCACCGAGCCGCCGGACGCGAGTGAGTCGTCGGCCGTGGCGCCGCTGGAGTGGCTCAGCGGAAGGCAGGCCAGGTAGACCGACCGCCAGCCCATCTGGAGTCCGGCGGATATGAAACCGTTGCGGGCCCGGAAGTCGAAGGCGATGCCCTTCGGCTCACCGGTCGTCCCGCTCGTGTAGGTCACCACCGCGGGCCGGTCGGGTCCGATCTCTATGGCGGCCGGGTCCAGCGCGTCCGGGTCCCCGGCCGTCAGGTCCAGGACATCGGGGCCCAGGTCGCCGAGGGCGACGAGGGTGAGCGGAGTGCCCAGCCGCTCGCGCAGCTCACGGGCGGCCGTGACGTTCTCCGCGTCGACGGCCAGGTACGTCGCACCGGTCTCCCGGAGGATCTTGAGCTTGGCGCCGGCGGCCAGGTGGTCCGCCGGATCGACCGCGTTGGTGGTGTGCAGATGGACCACCGTGGCCCCGGCCAGATTCGCGGCGTACCGCAGGACCAGGGTCGGGCCGGTGTTGGTGACGGTCAGGACGGCGACCACGGCCCCGCCGTCGACCCCGCCGGCGTGCTGGTGCAGGGCCTGCGCGGCTGACCGGACCAGGGTGGTCAGCTCCGCCGCGGTGAGCGTCTCGTCGCGCCAGGACAGGAGAACTTTCTCCGGTTCCGCGGCGATCACCTGAAGGATCTGGCTGACATACGTTTCGTTCGACGGCATAGGAAACTCCAGTGGTGCCGTGTCGAGGAATTTCCGCAGAGCCTACAACACGCAAATCAGGTGTACCAGGATTCTGAATTGAAGAAACGGATGCGCGGGAGACATCGAATTGTCGCAGGCCGCGCCATCGAAGTGATATTCCGCTCTGAGACAATGCCGTCTACCGGTTCGGCCCCCGCATCGGCTTGGTCTTCGGAGAAAAGGGTCGTCATGAACCATTACCTGGAGCTCTTCTCGCGGCATATGGGGAAAGGTGGGTCACCGGAGGCGAAACGGGAGTTTCTTGAGATCGGCCGGCTCGCCGGGAAATTTCCGGCGGCCCGGAGCCTGCGGGACGGGGTCACCTCCGAGATCAGCGTGTGGTGCAGCAACGACTACCTGGGAATGGGTCAGCACCCGCTGGTTCTGGCGGCGACCCGCGAAGCCCTCGACGAGTACGGCGCGGGCTCGGGCGGCTCCCGGAACATCGGCGGGACCAACCACTACCACGTGCTGCTGGAAAAGGAACTGGCGGATCTGCACGGCAAGGCGGACGCCCTTCTCTTCACCTCCGGATACACCGCCAACGACGGAGCCCTCACGGTCCTCGCCGGCCGGCTGGGGAACTGCGTCGTCTTCTCCGACGAGATGAACCACGCCTCGATCATCGACGGACTCCGCCACAGCGGCGCCGAGAAACGCATTTTCCGCCACAACGACATGGTGCATCTGGAAGAGCTGATATCCGCCACCGATCCTGACCGTCCGAAGATGATCGTCATGGAGTCGGTCTACTCGATGGCGGGTGATGTCGCCCCGCTCGCCGAAATTGCCCGGATCGCCCGCGAGCACGGTGCGATGACGTTCCTCGACGAGGTTCACGCGGTCGGGATGTACGGGCCGGAGGGAGCCGGTATCGCCGCGAGCCTGGGCATCGCGGACGAGTTCACCGTCATCATGGGAACGCTCGCCAAGGGATTCGGCACCACCGGCGGATACATCGCCGGTCCCGCCGAACTGGTCGACGCCGTGCGCGGCCTCTCCCGCTCCTTCATCTTCACCACCGCCCTGCCGCCGGCGGTCGTGGCGGGCGCGCTCGCCGCGGTCCGGCACCTGCGCACCTCGGACGAGGAACGCGACCGGCTCCGCGAGAACGCGCGACTGACGCACCGGCTGCTCAGGGAACACGGCATCCCCTTCGTCTCCGACGGATCCCACATCGTCTCGGTCTTCGTCGGGGACGACGCGCTCGCCCGGCGGATCTCCGCCCTGCTGCTGGCACGCCATGGCATCTACGTACAGGCGATCAACGCGCCGAGCGTGCGCGAGGGCCAGGAGATCCTCAGGAGCGCACCCGGCGCCGTCCACGAGCCCGCGGAGGTCGAGGAGTTCGTCGCGGCACTGGACGGGATCTGGCGGGAACTCGGGGTGGCGCGGGCTCCGGGCCCGCACCGGCTCCCCGGCGCGGACGGCTGACCCGCCCCACGGGGCGCGCGCGGCTCTTCCGCTGCTCCGCGCCCCGCCCGTTCCCCGTACCCGCGTCGTGTCGCGGCCTGCGATATCGGGCCGCTATGCGACGTGGGCAAGATCGACGTCGCAGGTCCGGTGGCGGTACACGCCGGGCATGACGAAGGCGTCCCGGCCGACGCGCGACCCGTGGGAGCGGGCGCGCCCCGCCACGGTCCGGTGACTGATGGTCCTGCTCGCCGTGAAGGAGTCCGAAGACACGATGGCGCACCCCGACGGTACGGAAGCACCGCTGCTGTGGACACTGGCCGGCAGCGGCAAGGACTCGCTCGCGGCCGGCGCGCGCGGCCTGCACGCGTACCTGGCCGGTCGTGATGACTGGAGCCCCCAGGACATCGCGTTCGCCCTCGCGCGCACCGCTTCCGAGGGGAGCCGGCGGGCGGCACTGGTGGCGGACGGCCGTGACGGATTCCTGCGGCGGCTGGACGCGCTCGCCGACGGCAGGAGCATGCCCGGCCTGGTGGAGGGCGCCGCCGGGGCCGGCCGCCGGGTCGCCTTCGTGTTCCCCGGACAGGGCGCGCAATGGCCCCGGATGGCGGTGGACCTGCTGGACACCTTCACGGTGTTCCGCGACCGGATGGACGCGTGCGCGCAGGCCCTGGAACCCTTCGTCGACTGGTCGCCCATCGACGTGCTCCGCGACCCGGACGCGCCGGGCGCACCCGCCGGGGACCGGGCCGACGTGGTGCAGCCCCTGCTGTTCGCCGTGACCGTGTCGCTGGCCGAGCTGTGGCGCTCCCACGGCGTGGAACCGGCCGCCGTACTCGGGCACAGCGTCGGCGAGGTCACCGCCGCCGCGGTCTCCGGCGCGCTGTCCCTGGACGACTCCGCGCGGGTGGTGGCCCTGTGGAGCCAGGCCCAGGCGACCCTGGCCGGGCAGGGCGACATGGTCTCCGTCATGGCCCCCGCCGACGAGGTCGAGCCGCGGCTGCGCCGCTGGGAGGGCCGCCTCGTCGTCGCCGCGCACAACGGCCCGCGGTCCGTCATCGTCTCCGGCGACCGTGACGCCGCGGCCGAACTCCTCGCCGACCTGGCCGCGGACGCGGTACACGCACGCCGGATCGCCGTGGGCCTGGCCGCCCATTCCCCTCACATCGACACGATCACCCCCCGGATGAGGGCCGGCCTCGCACCGATCCGGCCCCGTACACCGCAACTGCCCTACTACTCCGGGCTGACCGGCGGACGGCTGGACGTCCCGGTGCTGGACGCCGACTACTGGTGCCGCAACCTGCGCGACACGGTCAGGTTCCACCAGGCGACCGGGGCCTTGCTGCGGGACGGGTACGGCGTCCTGCTGGAGGTCAGCCCGCACACCGTGCTGACCTCCGCCCTCACGGACTGCGTGGCGGAACACGGCGCGCGGGCCGCCGTCCTCGGGACGCTGCGCCGCGACCAGGACGGTCCGGGCCGGTTCCTGACCTCGCTCGGCGACCTGTACGTGCGCGGTGTCACCCCGCAACGGGAAGCGCCGGTCGCCCCGGAGCACGCCCGGGTGCGCGACCTGCCGGCGGATGTCCTGGCGGCGCTCGCGCAGGCCGGCCCGGCGGACGCGAACGAACCGGACGGCGCGGGCGGTGACCGGGACGCCGGCACCGCGTTCCGTGCGGAGCTGGCCGGAATGGACGTACCGGAGCGGCGTGCCGCGCTGGCACGACTGGTGGCCGAGGAGATCGCCGTGCTGACCGGGCGGTCCGACCCCGTCCCCGCCGACCTGGCCTTCCTCGACCTGGGATTCGACTCCGTCACCGCCGTGGAGCTGCGCAACCGGCTGAGCGCGGCGACGGCGCTGCGCATCCCGGCGACGGCCGTCTTCGACTGCCCGACCCCGGTGGCCCTGACCGCGTACCTCTGCGCCGAGATCAGCGGCGACCGGCCCGACAGGAACACGGACGCGGACGGGCCGGTGCGGCGGGCCGAGGACGACGACCCCGTGGTGATCGTCGGGATGGGCTGCCGCTATCCCGGCGGTGTCGGCAGCCCCGACGAACTCTGGGAGCTGGTGTCGGCAGGCGCCGACGCCGTCTCCGCGCTGCCCGCCGACCGAGGCTGGGACACCGGACGGTACGACCCCGCACCCGGGACGCCGGGCCGGTACTACCAGCGGGAGGCGGGTTCGCTCGCCGGTGCGGCCGATTTCGACGCGGAGTTCTTCGGTATCTCGCCGCGCGAGGCGGCGGCGATGGACCCGCAGCAGCGGCTGCTGCTGGAGACGGCCTGGGAGGTGCTGGAGCGGGCCGGGATCGACCCCGTCACCCTGCGGCGGACCCCGACGGGCGTCTACGTCGGGGCGATGGCCATGGACTACGGGCCCCCTCTCGAACAGGGCGCCGACGAGGGCGGCCACCTGCTGACCGGCAACACCGGAAGCGTCGCATCCGGTCGACTGGCCTACACCCTCGGTCTGGAGGGAGCGGCGGTCACCGTGGACACGGCGTGCTCGTCCTCGCTGGTGGCCCTGCACCTCGCGGTACGGGCGCTGCGGTCGGGCGAGTGCTCGCTGGCGCTGGCCGGCGGCGCGACCGTGATGTCCACGGTCGGCATGCTCGTGGAGTTCAGCCGTCAGGGCGGTCTGGCCCCGGACGGCCGCTGCAAGTCCTTCGCGGCAGCCGCCGACGGCTTCGGCCTGGCTGAGGGCGTGGGGATGCTGCTGCTGGAGCGGTTGTCGGACGCGCGGCGTCTTGGGCATCCGGTGCTGGCGGTGGTGCGGGGTTCGGCAACGAACCAGGACGGTGCGAGCAACGGTCTGACGGCGCCGAGTGGTCCGTCGCAGCAGCGGGTGATCCGTGCGGCGTTGGCGGACGCGGGGTTGGTGGCGTCGGACGTGGATGTGGTGGAGGCGCACGGTACGGGGACCAGGCTGGGTGACCCGATCGAGGCGCAGGCGCTGCTGGCGACGTACGGGCAGGACCGGCCGGTGGACCGTCCGGTGTGGATCGGCTCGCTGAAGTCCAACATCGGCCACGCCCAGGCCGCGGCGGGTGTGGGCGGTGTCATCAAGTCGGTGCTGGCGATGCGGCACGGGGTGATGCCGAAGACGCTGCACGTGGACGGTCCGACGCCGGAGGTGGACTGGTCGGCGGGGGCCGGACGGTTGCTGACGGAGGCCCGCGCGTGGGAGGACACGGGCCGTCCGCGCCGGGCGGGCGTGTCGTCCTTCGGTATCAGCGGGACCAACGCCCACGTCATCGTGGAGTCCGCCCCGGCCGGGCCGGGGGAGGGTGACCGGCGTCCGGGGGCGGTGGTGTGGCCGGTGTCGGCGCGCAGTGCGGAGGCGCTGCGGGCGCAGGCGGGGGCGTTGGCGGCGCGGGTGGTGGCGGAGCCCGGGCTCGATGTGGCGGACGTGGGCTGTTCGCTGGCGACGGGGCGTGCGTCCTTCGAGCACCGTGCGGTGGTGGTGGGCGGGGACCGGAGTGAGTTGCTGGGTGGGCTGAAGGCGCTGGCGGAAGGGCGTCCGGCGCCTGAGCCGGTGACCGGCTCCGGTGTGTCGGGTCGTTCGGTGCTGGTGTTCCCGGGGCAGGGTTCGCAGTGGGCGGGCATGGCCGTGGGGCTGCTGGGTGCTCCGGGAGTGTTCGCGGAGCGCATGGCGGAGTGCGAGCGGGCTCTTTCCCCTTACGTGGACTGGTCGTTGGCGGAGGCGCTGGGTTCGGAGCGCTTGTTGCGACGGGTCGATGTGGTGCAGCCGGCGCTGTGGGCGGTGATGGTGTCGCTGGCGGAGGTGTGGCGGTCGTTCGGCGTCGTCCCGGACGCGGTGGTGGGTCATTCGCAGGGCGAGGTCGCCGCCGCGTGTGTGGCGGGTGGCCTGGGCCTGGACGACGGGGCCCGTGTGGTGGCCTTGCGTTCTCGTGCGGTGGGGGCGTTGGCGGGCCGGGGTGGCATGGCGTCGGTGCCCTTGCCCTGTGACGTGGTGCGTGAGCGGCTGGGTGCCTGGGGTGGCCGTCTGTCGGTCGCCGCGGTGAACGGCCCGTCGTCGACGGTGGTTTCAGGTGACGCGGACGCGGTTGCCGGGCTCCTCGAAGAACTCACCGGTGAGGGCGTCCGGGCCCGTCGTATCGACGTCGACTACGCGTCCCACTCCGGGCATGTGGAGGAGATCCGCGACCAGTTGCTCGCTGATCTGAAGGACGTCACCCCGCACTCCGGCTCGGTGCCGTTCTATTCGAGCGTGACCGGTGGTCTGTTGGACACGAAGGCCCTGGACGCCGGGTACTGGTACCGCAACCTCAGGGAGACCGTCGAGTTCGAGCGGGCGACCCGCGCGCTCCTCGCGGCCGGGCACCGCGTCTTCATCGAGTCCAGCCCGCACCCGGTGCTGGGCGTGGCGGTGGGGGAGTCGGTGGAGGCCGCCGGTGTGGACGCCGCGGTGCTGGGGACGCTGCGGCGTGAGGAAGGCGGCCCGGAGCAGGTGCTGCGTGCGGTGGGCCGCGGGTGGGAGTGCGGACTGGAGGTGGACTGGTCGGGGGCGTTCCCGGGGGCGCGGCGCGTCGAGCTGCCGACGTACGCCTTCCAGCGGCGGCGTTACTGGCTGACGGCCCCCGCCGCCGTCCCGGCCGCCCCCGCCGAGGACCGCTGGGACGATCTGGAATCACAGGACCCCGCCCAGCTCGCCGAAACCCTCGGGGTCGGCCGTGCGGCCCTGGACGAAGTCCTGCCGGCCCTGACAGCCTGGCGTACCGTCAGGAACCGTACACGCAGGGCGGATTCTTGGCGCTACCACGTCGCCTGGGCACCCCTGCCGGTCGCGCCGGCCGACGGCCTCGCCGGTCGCTGGCTCGCCCTGCGTCCCGAGGGCGACGACACGGCGGCCGTCCTGGACACCCTCGGTGAGGCCGGAGCCGACCTCCTTCCGTGCGTCGTCGCCGATCCGGGCGTGACCCGCGGACAACTGGCCGCTCTGCTCACGCAGACCGCCGGGGAGCAGCCGATCGCCGGTGTGCTGTCCCTGCTGTCCTGGGAGGAGCGCCCCCATCCCGGACACCCCGACCTGCCCGGCGGTCCGGCGCTGACCCTCGCGCTGGCCCAGGCGCTGGAGGACGCGGGCATCGACGCCCGGCTCTGGACGCTGACGAAGGGAACGGCGGTCCTCGGCCGCGCGGAGCGGCCCGGACACGTCGGTCAGGCCGCGTCCGCCGCCCTGGGCCGGACGCTGGCACTGGAGCACCCGCATCGCCGGGGCGGTCTGATCGACCTGCCCGAGGTGCTGGACGTACGGGCCGCCCGCCGCTTGTGCGCGGTGCTCGCGGGAGCCGTGGCCGATGAGGAACAGGTGGCGGTGCGCTCCACCGGGGTCCACGGGCGCCGACTGCGGCCCGCCCCGCCGTCCGTACCGCCGAAGGGCCGTGAGGGAGGCGCGGACGGCGCGGCCGTCCGGTCGCGTACACGACCGCGATGGCGGGGTACGGTCCTCGTCACCGGTGGCACCGGTGGCGTCGGCTCGCACACGGCGCGCTGGCTCGCGGGCCAGGGCGCGGAGCGGCTGCTGCTGGTCAGCCGTCGCGGTGCCGACGCATCCGGTGCGGACGCGCTGCGGGCGGAACTGACGGCGCTGGGCGCCGAAGTGGCCTTCGCGGCCTGCGACGTCGCCGACCCGGCCGCACTGGCGGCGCTGCTCGCCGGCATCCCCGCGCGACACCCGCTGTCCGCGGTCATCCACGCGGCGGGCGTCCTCGACGACGGTGTGCTCGACGCGCTGGACCCCGCGCGGCTCGCCGCGGTGCTGCGCGCCAAGCTGACCACCGCACGGAACCTGCACGAGGCCACCGCGGGTCTCGACCTGTCGGCCTTCGTGGTGTTCTCGTCGGTGATGGGCGTCGTGGGCAACGCCGGGCAGGGCAACTACGCGGCCGCCAACGCCGCCGTCGACGCGCTCGTCGCCGCCCGCCGGGCGGCCGGGCTGCCCGGCACGTCCGTGGCCTGGGGAGCCTGGGCCGGGCCGGGCATGCTGGCGGACGACGTCGCCGCGCGGCTGCGGGACCTCGGCATGCCGGTGATGGAGCCCGAGACGGCCGTCACCGCGATCGGCCGGGCACTCGCGGAGGACGACGCGCTGGTCGTGGTCGCCGACGTCGACTGGCGGCGCTTCACCACGGGCACGGGCCTGCGGTCCACCGCCCTGCTCGACGGGATACCGGACCTGGCCGCCGAAAGGACCCTCCCCGACACCACCGCACCACCGGCGGGCCCTGAGGGCGACGGCTCAGCCGACGCCCTGCGGCAGCGGATCGCCGTACTGCCGCGCCACGAGGACCGGGTCAGGGCCCTCACCGAACTGGTACGCACCCACGCGGCGACGGTCCTGCGCCACCTCGACGCCGACGCGGTCCAGCCCGGAAAGGCGTTCTCCGCGCTCGGCTTCGACTCGCTGACGGCGGTCGAGCTGCGCAACCGGCTCGCCGCCGTCACCGGACTGGCCCTGCCCGCCGCCGTCCTGTTCGACCACCCGACGCCGTCGGCACTGGCCGGCCGGCTGCTCGCGGACCTGGACCTGCCGGACGCGGCGGGCGGCACCGCCGGGTCCGCCCGCTCCGTCGGCGCCGAGGCGAGCCGGGCGGCGGAGCCCGGCAGCGGCGAGTCGATCGCGGTCGTCGGCATGGGCTGCCGCTTCCCGGGCGGGGTCGCGCGGCCCGAGGACTTCTGGCACCTGGTCTCGCGGGGCGTCGACGCCGTCGGCGACTGGCCGTCGAACCGGGGCTGGGACACCGAGGGGCTGTACGACCCGGACCCCGACCGCGCCGGCACCACGTACAGCAGGCAGGGCGGCTTCCTGCACGACGTCCCCGAGTTCGACGCGGAGTTCTTCGGCATCTCGCCGCGCGAGGCCCTGGCCATGGACCCGCAGCAGCGGCTGCTCCTGGAAACCGCCTGGGAGGCGGTCGAGGGCGCCGGGCAGGACCCGACCGCGCTGAAGGACCGGCAGGTCGGCGTCTACATCGGCACCAACGGCCAGGACTACTCCGCGCTGCTGGAGGGCGCCGAGGGAGTGTCCGAGGGCCATCTGCTGACCGGGAACACGGCCAGCGTGCTGTCAGGGCGGCTGTCCTACGTCCTCGGCCTCCAGGGGCCCTCGCTCACCGTCGACACCGCGTGCTCCTCGTCGCTGGTGGCGCTGCACCTGGCCGTGCAGGCACTGCGGCGCGGCGACTGCGAACAGGCCCTCGCGGGCGGGGTGACGGTGATGAGCACCCCGCGGCTCTTCGTGGAGTTCAGCCGTCAGCGCGGGCTCGCCGCCGACGGACGGTGCAAGGCGTTCTCGGCGGAGGCGGACGGCACGGGCTGGGGCGAGGGCGCCGGAGTGCTTCTGCTGGAGCGCCACAGCGACGCCCTGCGCCACGGCCACCCCGTACTCGCGCTGATCAGCGGCACCGCCGTGAACCAGGACGGCGCCAGCAACGGGCTCACCGCCCCCAACGGCCCGTCCCAGCAGCAGGTCATCCGCGCCGCCCTGGCCGACGCCGCGCTTCGAGCCGACCAGATCGACGCGATCGAGGCCCACGGCACCGGCACGAGGCTCGGCGATCCCATCGAAGCGCAGGCGCTCCAGGCCGTCCACGGACCGGCGCGCCCGGCGGACCGTCCGCTGTGGCTCGGCTCGGTGAAGTCGAACATCGGGCACACCCAGGCGGCGGCCGGGGTGGCCGGGGTGATGAAGATGGTGCTGGCCATCCGCCACGGCGAACTGCCGGGAACCCTGCACGCCGGGACGCCGAACCCCCACGTGGACTGGTCCGGCGGTGGTATCCGCCTGCTCAGCGCGCGCACCCCGTGGCCGGAGACCGGGAGCCCGCGCCGGGCGGGCGTGTCGTCGTTCGGCATCAGCGGCACCAACGCGCACGTGATCATCGAGCAGGCTCCCGCCATCGCGGTCGTACCCGCCCCGGACCTGACCGACGCCCCGGACCTGACCGACACCCGGGACCAAACGGACGCCCCGAATCGGACGGATGCCCGGGACCGGACCGACACCCCGGCCGTGCCCACCTCGGACACCGCCGCCACCACCGCGACGGCCATCGCGGCGGTCACCGCCACCCCCACCGCCCGCCGTACCGGCCCGCCCGTGCCGCTCCTGCTCTCGGCCAGGACACCCGAGGCCCTGCGGGCACAGGCCGGCCGGCTGGTGAGCCGGCTCGACGCCGACCCGGACCTCGAACTGGTGGACGTCGCCTACTCGCTCGCCACGGGACGAGCCCCGCTCGAACACCGGGCCGCCGTCCTGGGACGGGACAGGGCGGCCGTCCGGCGCTCGCTCACCGCACTCGCGCGCGGCACGTCGGCGGGCCGGCTGCTCACCGGCGGCGCCGTACGCTCCGGCCGGACCGCCTTTCTCTTCCCTGGGCAGGGCAGCCAGCGGGCCGGAGCGGGTGCGGAGCTCTACCGTGACGACCCGGTGTTCGCCGACGCCCTCGACGAGGTGCTGACCGGCTTGGACCCGCACCTCGACCTCCGCCTCCGCGACATCCTGTTCGCCGATCCCGGAACCCCCGGTGCGGACCTGCTCGACCGCACCCGGTACACCCAGCCCGCCTTGTTCGCCCTGGAGACGGCGCTGTTCCGGCTCGTACGGCACTGGGGTGTGCGGCCCGACCTGCTGATGGGGCACTCGATCGGCGAACTCGCCGCCGCCCACGCGGCGGGCGTGCTGGACCTGCCCGACGCCTGCGCGCTGGTGGCGGCCCGGGGACGGCTGATGGACGAACTGCCCGAGGGCGGGGCGATGGTGGCGGTGGAGGCCACCGAGGAGGAGGTGCGCCAGGCCCTGCTGGACGACCGCACCGGGCACCCCGTCCCGGAGCGGGAGACGGACGCGGTGGACGTCGCCGCCGTCAACGGGCCCGCCTCGGTGGTCCTGTCCGGTGACGCGGACGCGGTGCGGCGCCTGGCCGGCACGTTCCGCTCCCAGGGACGGCGGACCCGGCGCCTGAGCGTGAGCCACGCGTTCCACTCCGCCCGGATGGACGGGATGCTCGACGCGTTCCGGGACGTGGCCGAGTCGCTGACCTACCACGCGCCCGGCATCGAGATCGTCTCCAACCTGACCGGGCGTACGGCCACGGCCACCGAACTCCGCTCCCCTGACCACTGGGTACGCCACGTCCGGGGCACCGTGCGCTTCCTGGAAGGGGCCCGCCGGCTGCGTGCCGAGGGCGCGACGACGTACCTCGAACTCGGACCGGGCGGCGTGCTGTCCGGCATGCTCCACGCCTGCCTCTCCGACCCCGGCGCCGACCCCGCTCCTGGCCCTGGCCCTGGCGACACCGGTACGGTGCCGCTGCTGCGCGACGGCCGCGGCGAGCCGGACGCGGTCCGCACCGCGCTCGCCTCGCTGCACGTGCGCGGCGTACCCGTGGACTGGTCGGCGGGCTGGAGCGGCACCGACGTGCGGCGGGTCGACCTGCCCACGTACGCCTTCCAGCGCAGGCGCTTCTGGCCGGAGGCCGCCCTGGACCCGGCCCCCGCCGCCTGGCGCCGCCGGGGGACCGCCGCCCCCGCCGGCCCCCACCGCTACCGCATCGCCTGGGAGCCGCTCACCGCGCCCGCGGACCCCCGCCTCTCCGGTCGCTGGCTGCTCGTCACCCCGGACGGGCCCGGCGCCGAGGACACCGCGCTCGCCTGCGAACAGGCCCTCGCCGGACACGGCGCCGACGTGGTCGTGATCCGGGTCGGGGCCACCGTCGGACGCGCTGAACTGGCCTCGCTGCTGCCGGAGTTCGGTGCCTTGGAGGGCGTCCTGTCCCTGCTGGCCCCGGCTGAGGCACCCCACCCGGGCCCGCGGACACCCGACGCCTGCCTGACCGGGACCCTGCTGCTGCTCCAGGCACTGGGCGACAGCGGCATCGACGCACCCCTGTGGTGCGCCACCCGTGGCGCGGTGGCGGCCGACGGCACGGAGGAGGTCCGTCCCGAGCAGACCCAGGTATGGGGCCTGGGCCGGGTGGCGGCACTGGAGCACCCGCTGCGCTGGGGCGGCCTGGTCGACCTGCCGGACCTTCTGGACGGGCCCGCGCTGGACGGGCTGTGCACGGTGCTGGCCGGACGGGACGGGGAGGACCAGGTGGCCGTACGCGCGCCGGTAGCGCTGGGCCGCCGGCTCGTCCCCGTGCCGGAGCCCATGACACCCGCGCCCGCACCGTGGACGTCGCGCGGCACGGTCCTCGTCACCGGCGGCACCGGCGGCCTCGGCGCCCAGGTGGCGCGCTGGCTCGCGGAGCGCGGGGCGGAACACCTCGTCCTCCTCAGCCGGCGGGGCCCCGAGGCCCCCGGAGCCGACGAGCTGATCGACGCCCTGGCGGCGCTCGGCGCCCGGAGCACCGTGCTGGCCTGCGACGTCACCGACCGCGCCGCGCTGGAACGGGTCCTGGAGCGGCTGCGCGACGCGGGCGACACCGTACGGGGCGTGGTGCACACCGCGGGACTCACCTCGGACACCGCGCTGATGGACTGCACGCCGGAGGAACTGGCCCGGCGGACGGCGGCCAAGACGCGCGGCGCGGCCCACCTCGACGCCCTGTTCGAAGGCCGCGCCCTGGACGCCTTCGTGCTGTTCTCCTCGATCTCGGGCACCTGGGGCAGCGGCGGCCAGGGCGCGTACGCTGCGGCCAACGCCTACCTGGACGGCCTCGCCGCGGCGAGGCGCGGCCGGGGCCTGACGGCGACCTCGGTGGCCTGGGGCCCCTGGGCCGGCGCGGGCATGGCCGCCGGCGCCGTGGGCGACGGCCTGCGCCGCCACGGGCTGGTGCCGATGGCTCCCGAGGCGGCGCTCTCCGCGCTCGGCCTGGCGCTGGCCCTGGACGAGGGCGAACCGGTCGTCGCCGAGCTGGACTGGAGCCGCTTCGCCCCCACCTTCGGTTCGGTGAGGGACAGCGCGCTGCTGCGCGGCCTGCCGGCCGCCCCGGAGTCCCGGGCGGCGGACGCCCCCGCCGGGTCCGGACCCGGTACGGGCGGCGAACCGTCGTGGCGGCACCGGCTGCGCCGGCTGTCCGAGCCCGAGGGCCGCAAACTGCTGACGGAACTGGTCCGGAGCGAAGCGGCCGCCGTGCTGGGCCACGAGTCGGCCGCCGGCTTCGCGGCCGACCGCCCGTTCCGTGAGGTCGGCTTCGACTCGCTCACCGCCGTCGAACTCCGCAACCGGCTGGTCGCGGCCACCGCTCTGCCGCTCGCGCTCACCTCCGTCTTCGACCACCCGACGGCAGCCACCCTCGCCGCGCACCTCTTCGCGGGGCTGAGCGGCACGGAACCGGACGCCGACGGCACGACCGGCACGACCGGCACGGCCGCGGTGGACTCCGCGGCCGCCGTCGGCGGCGCGGCCGGGCCCGCGGCGGCCGACGAGCCCCTGGCGATCGTCTCGATGGCCTGCCGGTTCCCGGGCGGCGTCCGCTCGCCCGACGACCTGTGGCGGCTGGTGGCCGACGGAGTGGACGCGGTCACCGCGCTGCCCGCCGACCGCGGCTGGTCGCTGGACACCCTCTACGACCCGGACCCCCAGCACGCGGGCACCTTCTACACCACCGGCGGCGGATTCCTGGACGGGGCGGCCGAGTTCGACGCGGAGTTCTTCGGCATCTCCCCGCGTGAGGCACTGGCCATGGACCCGCAGCAGCGACTGCTGCTCGAAACCAGCTGGGAGGCACTGGAGCGGGCCGGACTCGATCCCGCGTCGGTACGCGGCAGTGAGGGCGGCGTCTACGTCGGCGTCGCCGCCCAGGGCTACGGCACCGGCCCGCAGAACCCGTCCGACGAGGTCGAGGGGCACCTCCTCAGCGGCACGGTCACCAGCGTCGCCTCCGGCCGTGTCGCCTACACCCTCGGACTCGGCGGACCCGCCGTGACCGTGGAAACGGCCTGCTCGTCCTCGCTCGTGGCACTGCACCTGGCCGGCCAGGCACTGCGCGCCGGTGACTGCTCGTTCGCCCTGGTCGGCGGTGCCGCGGTGATGGCGAGCCCGGACGTCTTCGTCGAGTTCAGCCGACAGCAGGGCCTGTCGCCCGACGGCCGCTGCCGCTCCTTCGCCGAAGGGGCGAACGGTACGGGCTGGGGCGAAGGGGTGGGCGTCCTGCTCGTGGAACGCCTCTCCGACGCGCACCGCCTCGGGCATCCGGTCCTCGCCCTCGTACGGGGCACCGCGGTGAACCAGGACGGTGCCAGCAACGGTCTCACCGCCCCGAGCGGCCCCGCACAGCAGCGGGTGATCAGGACCGCGCTCGCCACGGCGGGACTGTCCGGCGCCGACATCGACCTGGTCGAGGCCCACGGAACCGGCACCGTGCTCGGCGACCCCATCGAGGCGCAGGCCCTCCTGGCCACCTACGGCCAGGACCGGCCCGCCGACCGCCCGCTGTGGCTGGGGTCGCTGAAGTCCAACATCGGGCACACCCAGGCCGCCGCCGGAGTCGCCGGGGTCATCAAAACGGTGCTCGCACTGCGCAACGGCGTGCTCCCCGGCACCCTGCACGCACAGGAGGCGTCCAGCCGGGTGGACTGGTCGGCCGGCGCGGTCCGGCTGCTCGCGGACGCCCGCCCCTGGGACGCCCCGGACGGGGACCGGCCGCGCCGGGCCGGGGTCTCCGCGTTCGGCATGAGCGGCACCAACGCCCACGCCGTCCTGGAGGAAGCACCCGCCGCCGAAGCCCCGCTGCCCCAAGGCACGTACGGCGAACCGCCCGAGGACACCGGGACCACGGTTCCGTGGCTGCTCTCCGCCATGACCCCCGCGGCCCTGCGTCGACAGGCGCGCCGGCTGGGCGAGCACCTGCGGGCCGACCCCGACGGGGGCGCCGCCGGACCGGCCCGCGCGCTCGCCACCACCCGCCCCGCCCTGCCCTTCCGGGCGGCCGCCACCGGCCGCGACCGCGACGCGCTCCTCGGCTGGCTGGACGCCCTCGCGGCGGGAGAACCCGCGCCCGACGCCGTGCGGGACCGGGCGCGCGGCGGCCGTACGGTCTTCGTCTTCCCCGGCCAGGGCTCGCAGTGGGCCGGTATGGCCGTGGCGGCGCTCGACACCTCCGAGGCGTTCGCCGCCGCCGTCGCCGCCTGCGAACGGGCGCTCGCCCCGCACACCGAGTGGTCCCTGACCGAGGTGCTGCGCGGCGCGCCCGGCGCACCGACGCCCGACCGCGTGGACGTCGTCCAGCCGGTGCTCTTCGCCGTGATGGTCGCGCTGGCCGCGCACTGGCGCGACACCGGGGTCACCCCGGACGCGGTCGTCGGACACAGCCAGGGCGAGATCGCCGCCGCCTGCGTCGCCGGAGCGCTGTCGCTCGACGACGCGGCCCTCGTGGTGGCGCTGCGCAGCCGGGCGCTGCTGAGGCTGGCGGGACGCGGCGGCATGGTGTCGGTCGCCGCCTCCACCGAGCGGACCACGAGTCTGCTGCCCGCCGGCGGACGCGTGTGCGTGGCCGCGGTGAACGGCCCCGGAGCCGTGGTCGTCGCCGGGGAGCCCCAGGAGTTGGCCGCCCTGCTCGCGGCCTGCGACCGGGAAGGCGTACGGGCGAAGACGATCCCGGTGGACTACGCGGCCCACTCCGCCCAGGTCGCCGAGATCGAGGACGAACTGCGCGAAGCCCTCACCGGGATACGCCCCCGCGCCTCGGCCGTCCCCCTCTACTCGACGGTGACCGGCGAGCCCGTCGCCGGAGAATCGCTCGACGCCGCCTACTGGTACCGCAACCTGCGCGAGCCGGTCGGCTTCGCCGGTGCCACCCGCACCCTCCTGGACGCGGGTCACACCCTGTTCGTCGAGGTCAGCCCGCACCCGGTGCTGCTCGCCGGGATCGAGGCGGTGGCCGCGGACGCCGGGCGGGAGGTGGCGGCGGTCGGTACGCTGCGGCGCGGCGACGGTGGCCGGGACCGGCTGCTGGCCTCACTGACCGAGGCGTGGGCGGCCGGCGGCGGCCCGGTGGACTGGTCGCCCTGGACGGGGGCCCCAGGGCCGGGCGGTGCCTCTCCTCTCCCACTGCCGACGTACCCCTTCGAGCGCGACCGGTACTGGCTGCCCACACCGGGCCGGTCGGCCGCCGCGGCCGCCACCGGAACGCCGGCCGAGGACACGGCCAAGGCCGCGGGCGACGACGACGGCACCCCCGCCGTACGACTGGCCGCCCGGCTGGCCCCGCTGGATGGGCAGGCACGCCGTCAGGCGGTACTCGACCTGGTCATCCGGCACGCGGCCGCGGTCCTCGGCCACTCCGGGGCCGGTCCGGTGCGCCCGGAACGCTCCTTCTCCGACGTCGGTTTCGACTCGATGCTCGCGGTGCGGTTCAGGAACGCGCTGTGCGAGGCCACCGGGCTGACCGTCCCGCCGACGGTCGTCTTCGACCACCCGACGCCCGAGGCGCTCGCCGGCTACCTGGACGCGGAGCTGTCCGCCGCGCCCGAACCGCCCCCGCCGCTGCTGGCCGAGCTGGACCGGCTGGCCGCGCTCCTCGCGGCCGTCCCGCCGGGAGCGGCCGACACCGAGGGGGTCGGCGAACGGCTGAACGACCTGCTGCGCGGCTGGGACCGGCGCGTCGGCGCACCGGGCGGCGACGCACCTCCGCCCGGACCGGTGGACGACACCGCCACGGCGACGGAAACGGCGACGGCGGACGAGCTGTTCGCCCTGCTCGACAACGACTTCGGCAACGCCTGAGAGAGAGCTGGCACTGATGTCCGACGACAAGAAGCTGCTCGACTACCTCAGGCGCGCCACCGCGGACCTCGGTGACGCCCGGAGGCAGCTGCGCGAGGCCGAGCAGGCCCGCCACGAACCGATCGCCGTCGTCTCCATGGCCTGCCGCTATCCCGGCGGCGCCCACACACCCGAGCTCCTGTGGGATCTGGTCTCCCGGGGAGCCGACGCGGTCTCCGCCTGGCCGGTCAACCGTGGCTGGGACCTGGAGGGCCTCTACGACCCGGACCCCGACCACCCCGGCACCTCCTACACCCGGCACGGCGGCTTCCTCCATGACGCGGCCGATTTCGACGCGGAGTTCTTCGGCATCTCGCCCCGCGAGGCCCTGGCGACCGACCCCCAGCAGCGGCTGGCGCTGGAGACCGCCTGGGAGGCGGTCGAGCGGGCCGCGATCGACCCCCGCACGCTGCGGCACACCGGAACGGGTGTCTTCCTCGGGGCGATCGGCAACGGCTACGGCGCGGGCTCGCGCCACCTCCCCGACGTCCAGGGCCTGCTGGACACCGGGACCGCGAGCAGTGTGGTCTCCGGCCGGATCGCCTACACCCTCGGCCTAGAAGGGCCCGCGGTGACCGTGGACACCGCCTGCTCCTCCTCCCTGGTGGCCCTGCACCTGGCGATCAGGGCCCTGCGGGCGGGTGACTGCACGCTGGCCCTGGCGGGTGGGGTGTCGGTGATGGCGACCCCCGACGCGTTCGTGGCGTTCAGCCGCCAGCGCGCGCTGGCGGCCGACGGCCGCTGCAAGGCGTTCGGGGCCGACGCGGACGGAACCGGCTGGTCCGAGGGTGCCGGCGTCCTCCTGCTGGAGCGGCTGTCGGACGCCCGCCGCAACGGACATCCGGTGCTGGCCGTCGTCCGCGGTTCGGCCACGAACCAGGACGGTGCGAGCAACGGCCTGACGGCGCCCAGCGGTCCGTCGCAGCAGCGGGTGATCCGGGCGGCGCTCGCGGACGCGGGGGTGACGGCGTCCGAGGTGGACGTGGTGGAGGCGCACGGCACCGGTACCACCCTCGGCGACCCCATCGAGGCCCAGGCCCTGCTGGCCACGTACGGCCAGGGGCGGCCCACCGAACGGCCTTTGCGGCTGGGCTCGTTGAAGTCGAACATCGGCCACACCTCGGCGGCGGCCGGAGTCGGCGGCGTCATCAAGATGGTGCTGGCGATCGGGCACGGCGAACTGCCCAGAACCCTGCACGCGGACCGGCCGACGCCCATGGTGGACTGGGCGTCGGGAGCCGTGGAAGTCCTCTCCGAGGCCCGCGCCTGGGACGACACGGGGCGCCCGCGCCGGGCCGGGGTGTCCGCCTTCGGCGTCAGCGGCACCAACGTCCATCTGATCCTGGAACAGGCCCCGGCGGAGGAAGCCGAACCGGTGGCCGAACCTGCCCCCGGCGATGCGTACCCGCTGCCCTGGGTGCTGTCGGCACGTACCGACGAGGCGCTGCGCGACCAGGCGGCCCGGCTGCTGGCACACCTGAGCGCCGGCCCCGGACCCCTGCGGGCCGCCGACACCGGCCGCGCGCTCGCCCTCACGCGTACCGCCTTCGAGCGGCGGGCCGTGGTCGTGGGAACCGGCCCGGACCGGCTGATCGACGGCGTGAAAGCCCTGGCCGAGGGCCGGTCGGTGCCGGGGCTGGTGCGGGGCGACGGGGTGTCGTCGGGTCGTGCGGTGTTGGTGTTTCCGGGTCAGGGTTCGCAGTGGGTGGGGATGGCTGCGGAGTTGTTGGGTGGGTCGGGGGTGTTCGCGGGGCGGATGGCT